>NZ_JAHKQA010000105.1 GCF_018860705.1 Citreicella sp. C3M06 | reverse complement strand
CTCTCTGGCCCGTGTCGGTCTCTTCCTGCTGAACCCAACGCCGTAACGTGTCACGGCCACAGCCGATTTTCGGTGCAATCGCCTTGATCGCCGCCGACGGGCTCTCGTAGCGGCCTTGATTGTCGAGCACCATCCGCACGGCCCTCGCGCGTGTCTCAGGTGAGTAGCGGTTCGCTCTGTTGTCCTTTTCCATGGCTCCAATCCTTTCTCAACTTGCAGCCTCCGGAAAACCCGGAGCGGTTCATTGTCCCATAATGCTTCCTTCCAGGCCTGAGAAAGGATCACACCATCAAACCGCGGGATCAAACACCTAGGTCTTGTCGCGGAGACGAGCCTCTCCGGCACACGGGTTGCCCGGGAGCTCTGCGCCTTGATCCGGGTCTACGGCAAGCCCGGCTGCATTGTCAGCGATAACGGGAGCGAGTTCACCAGTCGTGCCATCCTGAAATGGGCCGACGAGAACGAGGTGCCGTGGCACTACATTGATCCGGGTAAGCCGCAGCAAAACGCTTTCATCGAAAGCTTCAACGGCAGCCTGCGGGACGAGTTGCTGAACGAGGAGATATTCGACAGCCTGGCCCCCATCTCGCGCCAATCGGGCCAATGGCGCTACGACTACAATACGGTCAGGCCGCACTCGTCACTGGCCAACCAGACGCCGCAGCAAGCGCGCCGAGCGCTTGAGAAATTTGAGAGCTCCGCGCCCGGCGCGCTTGCGCCAGACAGGGAACCAGAATACCCAAACCCAACCTCCAGACTCTCATTATGAACAAGGGACCAGCAGGGGGCAGGTCATGCCCTTTGCGCCCGCCAGATCGCCCGCGCGAAACGCGCGGAGTTGTTCGCGCACTAGGCCGGGAATGGCGCTGCGGTCCTGCGCCGCCAATGGAACGGCCGCCCCGGCCAATGCCAGCGCGGCCTGTGTCGCGTAGATCAGATGTTTTATGCGGGTTCCCCTCCTGCAAGAGCAAGATGGCCCGCCACGTGGCAACGGCTAGAGCGTGCCGTTGATGCCGTTTTCGATCAGCGTCACCGTTTCGTCGACCCCGTAGAGCGCGATGAACCCGCCGAACCGCGGCCCCTGGCTTTGCCCGAGCAACACCTCGTAGAGCGCCTTGAACCACTCACGCAGGTTCTCGAACCCATGGTCCTTGCCGACGGCAAAGACGATGGTCTGCAACGCATCGTCATCCGCCGCGCCGTCATGGGCGCGCAGACGCGTCGCCAGATCCTGCATCGCCACCTTTTCCTGTTCGGTGGGGGCGCGGAACTTCTTGGTCGGCTTCACGAAATCATTGTAGTAGCGCACCGCGTAGCCGGCGGCGGCATCCATGTCGGGGTTGTCCTTGGGCGATGCATCGGGGGCGTAGCGCTTGATGAAGCCCCACATCGCGTCCTTGTCTTCGGCCCCGGCGG
Source organism: Citreicella sp. C3M06 (assembly GCF_018860705.1). GTDB lineage: Bacteria > Pseudomonadota > Alphaproteobacteria > Rhodobacterales > Rhodobacteraceae > Salipiger. Next base: position 119,533 of record NZ_JAHKQA010000105.1, on the reverse strand, counting down.
CCGAGGCGAGGTTGAGCAACATGGAAAACGGCACCAGCATTTTCGATTCCGGCACATTGCCGCCGTGGATGTGCCAGACCGGGTTGTTCAGCTTCTGCTCGGGCGTCTGGTCGGGATAGGCGCGCAGTTGCTGGTGGTATTCGTCCACCGCCTTGGGGATCACATCCCACCACAGCCGCTTGGCGGTCTTGGGCTTCTGATACATGAAATACGACAGCGATTCCGACGCGGCATAGGTCAGCCATTCGTCGATCGACAGGCCGTTGCCCTTGGATTTGCTGATCTTCTGGCCGGAGTCATCAAGGAACAGCTCATAGGTGAAATGCTCGGGCGCGCGCACGCCAAGGGCCCGGCAGATGCCGTCATAGATCGGCGTGTTGGTGCTGTGGTCCTTGCCGTACATCTCGAAATCGACGCCAAGCGCAGCCCAGCGGGCGCCGAAATCGGGCTTCCACTGCAGCTTGACCTTGCCGCCCGTAACCGGGAGCGTGTATTCTACGCCGTCGTCGTCATCGAATGTGATGGTGCCGTTGGCGGCATCAACATGCTTGATCGGAACATACAGCACCCGGCCGGTTTCCGGGTGGATCGGCAGAAAGATCGAATAAGTCGCCGCCCGCTCGTCGCGCAGCGATTTGAGCATGATCGCCATCAGCTCATCGTATTTCTCCGCGCAGCGCAGCAGGATTTCGTCGAACTGGCCCGAGGCGTAGAATTCGCTCGCCGAGTAGAAATCGTACTGAAACCCGAAGGTGTCCAGGAACCGGCGCAGCATCGCGTTGTTATGATGACCGAAGCTTTCATATTGCTCGAACGGGTCGGGCACCACGGTCAGCGGGCGTTGCAGGTTGGCCTGCAAGAGCGCTTGGTTCGGCACGTTTTCCGGCACTTTGCGCATGCCGTCCATGTCATCGGAAAAGCAGATCAGCCGGGTCGGAATGTCGGAAATCAGCTCGAAAGCACGGCGGATCATCGTGGTGCGCGCCACCTCGCCAAAGGTGCCGATATGCGGCAGGCCAGACGGCCCGTAGCCGGTTTCGAACAGCACATATCCCTTTTCGGGCGGCTTTTTCTCGTAGCGTTTCAGGATGCGGCGGGCCTCTTCAAAGGGCCAGGCCTTCGAACTCATGGCGGCATCGCGCAGATCGGGCATCCGAAACTCTCCATTCACGTGGGTCAAGACAAGGCGTGCCTCCGCGCAGTGCGAGGGCACAAAGCCGCGTCCTATTGCAGACGCGAGGTCGGGTCAATAAATTGCCTGATGACACAGCAGCAAGAAAGCGCAGATATGCAGGACGCCGTCACCCATCCGTTGACTCCGCAAGATTGTCTGGTGGCGTTGATGATCGCCATTTCGGCATCGGATCAGAACGTGCGCACCGCCGAACTGGTCAAGATCGAGACCTCGGTCAACATGCTGCCGATCTTTGCCGATTACGACACCGACCGCATTCGCGCGATGACCGATCTGGTGTTTTCGCTGTTCGAGCAAGAGGAAGGGCTGGACGCGCTGTTTGGCCTGATCCGCGACAACCTGCCCGAGCGGCTGTTTGAAACCGCCTATGCGCTGGCCTGCGACGTGGCCGCCGCCGATGGCGCGCTGGGAGACGAGGAACTGCGCCTGCTCGAGGAAATTCGCTACGAGCTGGACATTGATCGCCTGCACGCCGCCGCCATTGAGCGCGGCGCGCGGGCACGCCATCTGCCGGCCTAAGAATGCCGGTCGGGGGTTATGCCTCGGCCAGCACCGCCCAGCGTTCGATCAGCGCCTGCTGAAGCATCTTGGCGCGGGTGTTCCATGCCTTGCCACCTTCGGGGCGCTCGCGCTGCGCCTTGCTCAGCTTGGCGCGGCGGTCGAGATCGCCGCTGAAGAAGGCAAACACCAGCTCTTCTCCGCCGTCCAGATCGACGTAGCCGGCAAGGCCGCTGACAAAGTTCAGCGTCCCGGTCTTGGCGTGAACCGCTTGCGATGCATCCTTGAAGACCTTGCTTGTGCTGTCGCGCAGCGGGACCGGCTTCAGCAGCGCCTTCAGTCCGACCTGCTGGCGCAGCAGCAGTTTCGCCATGTCTTGCGAGGTGATGCGGCTGTCTTCGCCAAGGCCGGAATGATCCACCAGCGCCACCTGCTCGAGGCCAAATTCGCTGCGGGCCCAAGCGCTCATTTCCGCGGCCGAATGGCGCATCGATTGCGCCTCGCCCAGCCTGGCACGGGTGGCGGCAAGGCCGACCATCTCGGCGGTCAGGTTGGTCGACCATTTCAGCATGTCGCGAAGCACATCCGCCAGCGGCGCGCTTTGCTTGCGCGCCAGCAGCGTGCCCGGCGGGCAGGTCGCGACCATTTCGGGGGCGGGCACGCTGACGCCCTTGCCGCCGGCCAGCACCTGAAAGACCTCGCCGGCATAGCGGTCGGGCTTGCGCACCGGCAGCCAGCGCGCGCCGCTGTTCCCCAGCGCGCCGCGCGCCACCGTCCATTCGTCGCGGGCGCCGCCGTCATGATAGGTATAGAGCGGCACGTCGCGGGTGATCACGCCCATGCTTGCCATCCGAACCGCCGGGCGCAGCGTCGGCGAGGGCGCATCCATGCTGACTTGATAGCCGTTGCCGCCCTTGTGCCATTCGAAATGCACGCGGTTGTAATTCAGCGCAAGACCCGACACCGCGGGGCTGTAGCCGACATGTTCGGGCTGGCCGGGATCAATGGTCGGGGTGTAGGGCAGCGTGCCACCGCAGACGAGGAAGCGCCCCTCGACCCGCGCAACGCCCGCGGCCTTGAGTATCAGCACAAGCTCGGCCATGCCGTCGGTGTCCAGCGTCGGATCGCCGCCGCCCAGCAGGATCAGATCGCCCTTGAGCACGCCTTCGACCACGTCGCCGGTGGCGAGCAGGTCGGTGTTGAAGCGGTGGTCCGGCCCCAGCGTCGCCAAGGCGTAGGACGCGGTGATCGCCTTCGCCACGCTGGCGGGGGGCAGGCCAAGCGTGGCGGCGTGGCTGTCGATCACCGTGCCGGTGGCGGCGTCGAGCACAGTGAAACCGACAGCGCCGCTCAGCTTTGCCGCCGCGATCAGCTCTTCGGCGCTGGCGATGCTGCGCAAGCGCAGATCTTCGCCCCGTGCGACGGGCCGCAGCGATGCGGTTGGCGCCCCGGCCAGCGCGGGCGTTGCGGCGCCGAGGCCAGAGGCGCCAAGCGCGGCAAGGAAATGGCGGCGTGAAAGCTGATGCGTCATGATGTCGATCTAGCAAAGCGCCGCGCTCGCGGGCAAGCGTCAGGCCAATGCATCGGGATCACTTTCACCGTTATCTGCGCGGCCCCGGCGCAGTTCGGTCGAGCTGAGATCGATCATCGGCACATCGACAAAGCACCACGCGGGCGCGCGATGCATCGCAAGCAGCGGGGCAGAACGAGCGGGCAGGCGGGCCGAGCCATAGACCGTCGCCGCGACAGAGCCACGCCCGGCAAGGCGGCTGCCGGGCCGCGCCAGCACCCCGACCGGTGTGCTGTCCATGATGCCGCGCCAGTCTTCCCAGCGGTGAAACTGCGCCAGATTGTCGGCCCCCATCAGCCAGACGAAATGCGCCCGGCGATAGGCCTTTTGCAGCGCCCGCAGGGTGCTTGCGGTATAGCGCGTGCCCGCGATCGCCTCGAAATCGCTGACGATGACCTTGGGGTGCTGCATGATCGCCCGCGATGCCGCCAGCCGCTGTGCCAGCGGCGCCGGCCCATGCGGCTTGAGCGGGTTGCCCGGGCTGACCAGCCACAACACGCGATCGAGCCGGAAACGGCGCAGCGCCTCCAGCGTGATGTGGACATGACCGGCGTGCGGCGGATCGAACGATCCACCGAACACTCCGACTTTCTGTCCGGGCGCGAGCGCGAAGCCGGTTTCGTAAGCGTCCCAGGTCATCTTGACTCGTGTCGTGACAGGATCGGATGAACAGACACTGGATCGCGGGTCAACTTCAACATGAAATGAGCGGGTTCCCCGGCTGGCGTGGCAAGAGGGCACCGCATCGCGTGGCCAAACACCTGCGGAGAGGGTCATTCTGCACCCCGGCATGGGCGCCATCCGGCGCGCCGTCGCCGTTTCCGGTGCGGATGAGCCTCAAAACTCTGAAATTCGCTTGTGAGACACGCATAAACTGCCCGCGCCGGGCCTTTGCATCCGTGCGCAGCGGTGCGATACAGGCCGCAACCAGTCACCGGAGGACCGCATGGCCAGCTATCAGTACGTCTACCACATGGATGGAGTGTCCAAAACCTATCCCGGCGGCAAGAAGTGCTTTGAAAACATCAAGCTCAGCTTCCTGCCCGGAGTCAAGATCGGGGTTGTCGGCGTCAACGGCTCGGGCAAGTCGACGCTGATGCGAATCATGGCGGGCACCGACAAGGATTTCAGCGGCGAAGCCTGGGCGGCCGAGGGCGCCAAGGTTGGCTATCTGCCGCAGGAGCCGCATCTTGAGCCCGAGCTCAACGTCCGTCAGAACGTCATGCTGGGCGTTGCCGCCAAGCAGGCCAAGCTCGACAAGTACAACGAGCTGGCGATGAACTACAGCGAAGAGACCGCCGACGAGATGGCGGCGCTGCAGGATCAGATCGACGCCGAGAACCTGTGGGAGCTCGACAACCAGATCGACATCGCGATGGAGGCCCTGCGCTGCCCGGCGGACGATGCCGATGTGACCACCCTGTCGGGCGGTGAACGCCGCCGCGTTGCGCTGTGCAAGCTGCTGCTCGAAGCGCCCGATATGCTGCTGCTCGACGAACCGACCAACCACCTTGACGCTGAAACCATCGCCTGGCTTCAGAATCACCTTGTCGAATACAAGGGCACGATCCTGATCGTCACCCACGACCGCTACTTCCTTGATGCGATCACCGGCTGGATTCTGGAACTCGACCGTGGTCGGGGCATCCCCTACGAGGGCAACTATTCCAGCTGGGTCGAACAGAAAGCCAAGCGCCTGCTGCAGGAAGCGCGCGAGGACAAGGCCAAGCAAAAGACGCTGGAACGCGAACTGGAATGGATGCGGCAGGGCGCCAAGGCGCGTCAGGCCAAATCCAAGGCGCGGATCCAGTCCTATGAAAAGCTGGCCGATCAATCGGTGCGCGAACGCGTCGGCAAGGCGCAGATCGTCATTCCGAATGGCGAGCGGCTTGGCTCCAAGGTGCTCGAGCTCGAGAACGTCCGCAAGGCGATGGGCGACAAGCTGCTGATCGAGAACCTGTCCTTCAGCCTGCCGCCCGGCGGCATCGTTGGTGTGATCGGCCCGAACGGTGCCGGTAAATCGACGCTGTTCAAGATGATCACCGGCCATGAACAGCCCGACGAGGGCACGATCGAGGTCGGCAACACCGTGCAGCTGAGCTATGTCGACCAGTCGCGCGACGATCTGGAACCGGACGCCAACGTCTGGGAAGCGATTTCCGGCGGCGCCGAAGTGATCAAGCTCGGCGATGCCGAGATCAACAGCCGCGCCTATTGCGGTGCCTTCAACTTCAAGGGCACCGACCAGCAGAAAAAGGTCGGCCTGCTTTCGGGCGGTGAGCGTAACCGGGTCCATATGGCGCGGCTGCTCAAGGAAGGCGGCAACGTGTTGCTGCTCGACGAACCGACCAACGACCTTGACGTGGAAACCCTGCGGGCGCTCGAAGACGCGCTGGTCGATTTCGCCGGCTGCGCCGTGGTGATCTCGCACGACCGTTTCTTCCTTGACCGGATCTGCACGCATATCCTTGCCTTCGAAGGCGATGCGCATGTGGAGTGGTTCGAGGGCAACTTCGAGGATTACGAGGAAGACAAGAAGCGTCGCCTCGGCCCCGATGCGGTTGAGCCCAAGCGGGTCAAGTTCAAGAAGTTCACCCGCTGAGCTGGTGCTGACAAGGCGGTCTGCGCCGCTTGTCCGAAGCTACGAACAAAGGAAGCCCCGACCAACGGTCGGGGCTTTTGTCATATCAGGGCGCTTGGGCGGTGCTCAGAAGGCCTTGCGCAGCGACCGCGCGACCTTCGAGAGAAGCTGTCCCTCCATGCTCCGGCCACGCTTGACCTTGCTGGTGCGGATCGGGCGGTTGCGGACCGGGCTGCCGTTAGGGCCGGTGTGGCTGGCTTGGGTCTTGCTGCGGGCGTAGGCCGACAGGGCCTGTTTCGCGATACGTTTGATCGACATCGTGTCCTCCTGTGCCATCAGTGATCTGGTGCAGTAAGAACCGCCGGGACGTACAGGATGTTCCACGTGGAGCAGGCGCGCCCCCAACATGCGCAACAGTCCGCCCAGAAACGCGATGCCGTCATTGCGCGCCCAGCCTTGCCGCGATGCGCTCTGCCAATTGGCGGGCGACGTCGCTCTTGCCCATGCGCGGCCAAGTTTCGGCCCCGCTGTCCGAGATCAGCACGATGGCGTTTTCGGGTCCGCCCATGATGCCGGTCGCCGGGCTGACATCATTGGCGACGATCCAGTCACAGCCCTTGCGCAGCCGCTTGTCGGTGGCATGGGCCACCACGTCATCGGTCTCGGCGGCAAAGCCGACCACCAGTTCTGGGCGGCCCTCGGGCAGGTTCGACACTTCGGCAAGGATGTCGGGGTTTTCGGTAAAGCAAAGCGTTGGCATCTGCCCGGCGATCTTCTTGATCTTGGACCCGCCCGCATTCTCGACCCGCCAATCCGCCACGGCGGCGGCAAAGACCCCGGCATCGACCGGCAGCGCCCCCATCACGGCGGCGCGCATCTCTATGGCGCTTTGCACCTCGATCACCTCGACGCCGCTGGGCCGGGCGACCTCGGCGGGGCCGGTGATAAACACCACCTCGGCGCCCAGATCGCGCAGCGCCGCGGCAATCGCCGTGCCCTGCGCACCAGACGAGCGGTTGGCGATATAGCGCACCGGGTCGATCGGCTCATGCGTCGGGCCGGATGTCACCAGCACGCGCCGCCCTTTCAGCGGGCCATCGGAAAGTGCTGTTTCGAGCGCCGCAAGGATCTGCGGCACCTCGACCAGCCGCCCCGGCCCGTATTCGCCGCAGGCCATATCGCCCGAGTCCGGCCCCAGAACCGTGACGCCATCGCCGCGCAGGGTCGCAAGATTGCGCTGGGTGGCGGGGTGGTCCCACATCCGCACATTCATCGCGGGCACGACCATCACCGGCGTATCGGTCGCCAGAAGCAGGGTCGAGGCAAGGTCTCCGGCCAGCCCCTGCGCCATCTTCGCCATGAGATCCGCCGTTGCCGGGCAGACCAGCACAAGATCCGCCACGCGGGACAGCTGGATATGGCCCATCTCGGCCTCGGAGGTCAGGTCGAACAGCTCGCGGTGCACCGCCTCGCCCGCCAGCGCGCTGACCGACATCGGCGTGACGAATTGCGACGCCGCCGCCGTCATCACCGGCGTCACCGCCGCGCCGCGCTCGCGCAGGCGACGGATCAGCTCAAGCGTCTTGTAGGCCGCGATGCCGCCGCCGATGATCAGAAGGATCCGTTTTCCGCCCAGCATCACGTTCTCCCATTGGTTGCCCAAGGGGTACGCGCCGCTGCGGGAAAACTCAATCGGCTGCTGCGGCGGGGGCAGGGGGCTCGGGGGCGACAAAATCCGCGCAGGGGTCTTTGCGCGCCACGCTAGGGCTGTCTTCGAGCAGATCGAAGGTGCCATCGGGGGCGGCGCCGTCCTCACCCTGTCCCAGCGCGGCGACCTTGACCTCGGGCGCGGCCATGCGCGCCAGCATCGGTGCGCCCCAATCGGTGCGGGCGTGGCCATTGCCGGTGATGACCACCACCGGGCCACCGTGAATCGCATAAGCCTCAAGCGCGGTTTCCGCCAGCCGCGCATCGCGCAGGCGCTGGATATCCACCATCATCGGCAGCAGCTCCGGCGGCAGGCTGTTGCAATGCGCCGCCATCTGCAAGTCTTCGCGCATGGCCTGCATCTGCGGCGGCAGATCCTCGTCAAGACCGTAGAAGCCGGCGGAGGGGCCGAAAACGCCTGCCAGAGGCGCGTCACGTGCCTCGCGCGCCTCGTCCCGTGGCAGCGCCGCGCCATAGATCGCCGCCTCTGGGGCGGCCTCGAAGATCGGGTAGTACATCGCGAAATCCGGCCAGCCGCTGGCTTCCCAGCCCAACAGCGCCTCGAGCCGCGCCTGATCCGTGCGATCCTCGGCGCGGACCTGCGTCGCCTGCTCGCGGCTCAGCATCTCGAAGACCAGCGCCGTTGGATCAAGCTCGGCCACCAGCGCGGCTTGCCGGGCGTGGTGGCCGGGATTGTCATGTGCTTCGCCAAGGAACACCACCTCGGCAGCATAGAGATCGCCATCATCCGCAAACGCGGTAGAAGCGGCAAGGCCCGCGCAGAGGGTCAGAAGGATACGCATCATGCGAGGAAGTGTTGCACCTCACGGCTCTGCGCTTCAAGCGACTTGCGCATCTTGCCAAAGGCCGCGGCCTCAAGCTGGCGCACCCGCTCTTTCGACAGCCCAAGTTCCTGCCCGAGGCTTTCCAGCGTCCGGCTTTCGTCGCGCAGCTTGCGCTCTCGCACGATAAAGCGCTCGCGTTCGTTCAGCGAGGACATCGCCACGACCAGCCATTCGCGCAGCTGGGCGTTGTCGAGATCGAATTCGACCTGCTCCGAGCCTTGCTCGCCATCGTCTTCCAACGTGTCGATCCATTCGCGCCCGTCCTCGTCGCTGGACTGGGTGGCGTTGAGCGAGAAATCAGAGCCGGAAAGCCGCCCGTCCATCATTTCGACATCATGCAGCGGCACGCCGATTTCCGTTGCGATGGCGGCGTGCAGCATGTGGCGCTCCAGTGTGCGACCTTCGGCCTGCGCTTCGCGCTCCAGACGCGCCTGCACCCGGCGCATGTTGAAGAACAGCGACTTTTGCGACGAGGTCGAGCCGGTGCGCACCATCGACCAGTTGCGCATCACGTAATCCTGAATGCTCGCCTTGATCCACCACACCGCATAGGTCGAAAAGCGGACGCCGCGATCAGGGTCGAACTTGTCGGCGGCCTTCATCAGGCCAAGACCGGCTTCCTGAATGAGATCGCCCATCGGAGCGCCGTAGCGCTTGAACTTTGAAGCCATTGAAATAGCTAGACGCATATAGGCAGTTATCAGCCGGTGCAGGGCGGCCTCGTCGCGCTGGTCGCGCCAGGCATAGGCAAGTTTCAGCTCGGTTTCGGCGTCAAGAAGCTCGGCTTTCATGGCGCGTCGCGACAATGTCTGATCGTTGAAGGTCACAGGTGTCATGCGCATATCCCCCGTCGGATGCCGGACGGGGTTTGCCCGTCTCGCGTGCGTGGTTGTACGACCATGAACGCACCAAACCTGCGACAAGTTTCGCCCCGGCGCTAAATTTTTTCCGCGTTTGCGGAAAATCGCGGGGACGGGGGCGGCGCCCGGCGTGATTTTGCCGGCTGATCCATCAGCATCCGTGATCCATGGCGGCACGGAAATGCGCTTTGTCAGGGTCCTGCGATGTGTCAGCAATCATAAGGTAAATCGCCTTGCGGAGTTGTCCATGCCCGATCGCCTGTTTCTCGGAGACTACACCTATTCCAGCTGGTCCATGCGCGGCTGGCTGCTGATGGAGCGCTTCGATCTGCCGTTTGTCATCACCCGCATCAGCTTTGACGATGGCGCGGTGGCAGAGCAGTTGCCGCAGATCGCGCCGGGCCGCACCGTACCCTGCCTGCAAACCGAAGATGGGGCGGTGATCTGGGACAGCCTTGCCATCGCCGAAGAACTGGCGACGCGGCACCCTTTGGCGGGCCATTGGCCATCGGATCCCGCTGCAAGGGCCATGGCGCGCTCGATCTGCGCCGAGATGCATGCAAGCTTTGGCGCCTTGCGGGCGGAATGCCCGATGAACCTTCAGGCGGCCTATCGCGATGTTCGCCCTTCCGAGGCGGTGCTGGCTGATGTTGCGCGGATTGAAACCCTGTGGGGGTTGGCGCGCAAGCGTCATGGTGGCGACGGCCCTTGGCTGTTTGGCAGATACGGCGCTGTCGATGCGTTCTACGCCCCCGTCGCCGCGCGCATCGCGGGCCATGGGCTGCCCGTGGGCGACACCGCCCGCGCCTATGTCGCCGCCCATCTTGCGGACCCGGCGTTTCGGCGATGGCGGGCAATGGGCATCGCGCGCGGCGAGCATCTGGCGCGCTATGAACGGCCATGGGCCAAAGGTGTCTGGCGCGGCCCGGCCCCGCTGCCGGCGCGCGCCATCGAAACCGGCACTTCGGAAAACGACCTTTGCCCCTATTCGGGCGCGCCGGTCACGCATCTGCTTGAAACCGGGGGCCGGGTCTTTGGCTTCTGCAATGCCTTCTGCCGGGACAAGACCGTCGCGGACCCGGCAGCCTGGCCTGCCTTTGCCGCGCTGCTCTGACGCGACACCTTGTTTCCGCATTAACTTTTTATGCGGCAATTAACCTTTCGCTAACCACGCTCCGGTCACGGTGCCAAGGACGGCGGAGAGCAAGGGCATGGTCGCACAATCTTATACGGTGGCATTCGAAGGGGTCGAGGCTCTGCCGGTCGAGGTGCAATGCGCCGTGACCATCGGCGTGCCGGCCTTTGCCATCGTCGGGCTGCCCGACAAGGCGGTATCCGAAGCGCGCGAGCGGGTTCGCTCGGCGTTGACCGCCATGGGCATCGCGCTGCCGTCCAAGCGCATCACCGTGAACCTGTCACCCGCCGACATGCCCAAGGAAGGCTCGCATTTCGACCTGCCCATCGCGCTGAGCCTGCTTGCCGCGCTTGATATCCTGCCGCGTGATGTGGTCGGCGGGGTGATGGCGCTGGGCGAGCTGTCGCTGGATGGCACGCTGGTGCCGGTGCCCGGCGCGCTGCCCGCCGCGATGACCGCGGCCGAGGCGGATCGCGTGCTGGTCTGCCCGCACGGGTCCGGCCCCGAAGCGGCGTGGGTCGGCAGCTGCACCGTGATCGGCGCGCGCAGCCTTGGCGATCTGGTGCGGCATTTCTCGGGACAGGCCCCGATCCGGCCCGCCTCGCCGGGCGAGCTGTCGCGCGCGGCGCAGTCCCGCGATCTGCGCGATGTCAAAGGGCAGGAACGCGCCAAGCGCGCGCTGGAAATCGCGGCGGCGGGGCGTCACCACCTGCTGTTTGTCGGCACGCCCGGATCGGGCAAGTCGATGCTTGCGGCGCGGCTGCCGGGGCTTCTGCCGCCGCTCAGCCCGCAGGAAGCGCTTGAAACTTCGATGATCCACTCGGTCGCCGGGCTGCTGACCGAAGGCGGCATCTCGCGCAGTCGGCCCTATCGCGATCCGCATCACACTGCCTCGATGGCGGCGATCATCGGCGGCGGGCGGGGGGCAAAGCCCGGCGAGGCGAGCCTTGCCCACAATGGCGTGCTGTTTCTTGACGAGCTGCCCGAATTCCAGCGCACCGTGCTGGAAACCCTGCGCCAGCCGCTTGAAACCGGGCAGGTGATGGTGTCGCGTGCCAATGCCCATCTGGCCTATCCCTGCCGCTTCATGCTGGTGGCGGCCGCGAACCCCTGCAAATGCGGCTATCTGAGCGATCCGGGTCGTGCCTGTTCGCGCGCGCCGGGCTGTGGCGACGATTACATGGCGCGGATCTCCGGCCCGTTGATGGATCGTTTCGATTTGCGCATCGAAGTGCCGCCCGTCGCGTTTATGGATCTCGACCTGCCGCCATCGGGCGACAGCTCCGCCGATGTTGCTGCCCGCGTCGCTAGGGCGCGCGACATCCAGTCGGAACGCTTCGCCGCGCACCCCGGCGTGCGCACCAATGCCGACGCTGAAGGCGCGCTGCTGGATGAGATCACCCGGCTCGACACAGACTGCCGCGCCTTGTTGCTGAAGGCCGCCGATAGCTTTGGCCTGACGGCGCGCGGCTACCATCGCATCTTGCGGGTGGCGCGCACCATCGCCGATCTTGGCGGCTCGGGCGCTATCCAGCGCCCCCATCTTGCCGAGGCGCTGGGCTACCGGTTGATCTCGTCGAGACAAGCCTGAACGAATTGCGCGGCCTCGCGCAGGGTCTGTCGCGCCTCGGGAATCCAGCCATCGAAGACGGGCCAGGCGTGCGGCGCGCAGGGATGGTTGCGCAGGGCGACCCGCGCGCCCATCTCGTGCAGGCGGTCCGCCATACGCGTCGCGTCATCGGCCAGTATCTCGGTCTGCGAATGAAAGATCATCACTGGCGGGCAGGCGGGGAAGCGGGCGTAAAGCGGCGAGATCCGCGGATCACGCGGATCGGCCCCGCCAAGGATCAAGGCCACCAGATCAGACATTCGGCTCACCGGCAGAAAAGCGTCGTAGCGGGCGTTGCGCGACAGGCTCTCCCCCGTCATCGCAAGATCGGTCCACGGAGAAAAGGCTACCGCTCCAGCAGGTGGCTGCCCGTCCATGCAACAGCGCGACAACAGCGCAAGCGCCAGCCCGCCGCCGGCCGAATCGCCCGATAGAACGATCTGCCCGGGGAGATACCCAAGCGCCAGAAGCGCCTGCCAGGCGGCGCAGGCCGCATCGAACGCCGCTGGAAACGGCGCGCGCTGGGCAAGCGGATAATCAGGGGCGCAGACCTCGATCCTCGACAGCTGCGACAGGCGCGCGATCATGCCCTGGTGGGTGGCCGGGCTGCCGGTGATGAAGCCGCCACCATGAAAATGCAGGATGACCCGGTGCATTGCGCAGGGCCCGGCGGAAACCCAGTGCAGCCCTCCGGGCCGCTCGATCCGGCGCAGGAATGCAGGCCGAGGCAGCAGGGGCGCGATGCGCTCCAGATCACGCGCCGCCTGTTCGGCACTGGCGGTCCGCCGCAGCGCGGGCTTCGAAAATAGCCGAAGTCCGCTGTTCAGCGCGGCGAGCCGCAAGCTCATCCGCGCCGGGCTTCGACCGCCTGCCAGATCTTCTCGGCGACATTGACACCGTCGAACCGCTCGAGCTCCTGAATGCCGGTGGGCGAGGTCACGTTGATCTCGGTCAGCCAGTCGCCGATAACGTCGATGCCGACAAAGACCTGACCTTTTTCACGCAAGACCGGGCCGATCTTGGCGCAGATTTCGAGGTCTCGATCGGTCAGCGCAACCTTTTCAGGGCGCCCGCCGACATGCATGTTCGAGCGCACCTCGCCAGCGGCGGGCACACGGTTGATGGCACCGACCGGCTCGCCATCGACAAGGATCACCCGTTTGTCGCCTTTGGTGACGGCAGGCAGGTATTTCTGCACGATCAGCGGCTCACGCGAGAAGCCGGTGAACAGCTCATAGAGCGAGCTGAGGTTGCGATCGTTCTGATCTAGGCGGAACACCCCAGCACCGCCATTGCCGTAAAGCGGCTTGAGAATGATATCGCCGTGCTTTTCCTTGAAAGCGCGAATCGTCGCGAGATCCCGCGCGATCGCCGTCGGCGGCGTCAGGTCGGGAAAATTCAGAACCAGCAGTTTTTCGGGCGAATTGCGGACCCAGAATGGGTCGTTCATCACCAATGTGCCGGGCGCGAGCCGCTCGAGCAGATGCGTTGTGGTGATGTAATGCATGTCGAAGGGCGGATCCTGACGCAGCCAGACCACGTCGAAATCCGACAGGTCGACCTCCTGCATTTCTCCGAGCGTGGCATGCGCGCCCTTGACACGCTGAACGCTCAATGACTGGCCACGTGCCATGATGCGCCCGTCCTGAAACGACAGGTGATCCGGCGTGTAGTAAAACAGCGCATGGCCGCGGGCCTGCGCCTCTTCAGCGAGTCGAAACGTGCTGTCTGCGTCGATGTCGATGGGACCAATCGGGTCCATCTGGAAAGCGATCTTCATGAGGACTCCCAAGCTGGCTCTGGCCATACATGGCGCAGAGCCCGGCGCGAGGCAATGCCCGTCCCCGGCGCAGGCTACAGCATCAGTGCGCCTTCCATGATGCGGATCATGCCGCGCTCGTCCATCAAGGCAACGTCAAAGCGCATTTCGGTGAGGGATCCGCCCGGCAATGTGCCAACAAATTCTTCGGCGGCCGAGAACAGGCGCAGGATCTGGCGGCGTGACAGCCGCTCCAGCGCCCTGTCGAAGGAACGGCTTTTCTTAACCTCGACAAAGATGACGGCATCCCCATCGGCAATGATCAGATCGATTTCGCCCCCAAGACCACGCCAGCGGCTGCGCAGAACCGTATAGCCCCTGCGTTCGTAATCCTGTGCCACCCGCAGTTCCGCCGACACACCTGCGTGATATCCGGTGGTTCCGCGATGAACCCGGGTCCGGCGACCGCCCTCATGCGGCAGAATCGGCCCAGCGGCGGGGTCTGGCGCAGTGAAGTCGAAAGCCAGTTGCGTCGTCATGCGTCGGTCCTTTTGATCGGCGGGGTGCGTCAGCCGTCGCCGCGTTCCTTTGCCAGTGCCATCGCGCGTTGATAGACCGGTCGGCGCTTCAGCCCGAGCATCCCGGAGACGGCATCGGCGGCATCCCGCACCGACATCGTTTTCAGCGCGTCATTCAGGGACTCGTCTATATCAGTTTCACTAATTTTCTCCGAACTCCCTTTGCCGATCAGGACCACGATCTCGCCTTTTGGCGGGTGTTCGTCGTAATAGGCCGCCAATTCCGCCAAGCTGCCTTCGCGGGCCTCTTCAAAACGTTTGGTCAGCTCCCTGCAAACCGTTGCGGGGCGCTCTGCTCCCAGTTTGGCAGCGGCGTCCGCCAGCATCGCACCGAGGCGTTTGGGCGATTCGTAGAAGACCAGCGTCGCCTCGATGTCGCGCAGGGATTCCAGCCCTTTTCGCCGGGCGCCGCCGCTGTTTGGCAGGAATCCTGCAAAGAAAAACCGGTCCGTCGGCTGTCCGGCAAGCGTGAGCGCGGTGACCACCGCCGATACGCCCGGAGCGGTGGTCACCGCTATGCCTTCGGCGCGCGCCGCCCGTGCCAGATCAAATCCCGGATCCGAGATCATCGGCGTGCCCGCTTCGGAGGCATAGGCGACGGATTGCCCGGCCGCGAGCGCTGCGAGCAGTTTCGGGCGCATCCGGTCGCCATTGTGATCGTGATAGGGCAGGCAAGACCGATCCCGAAGTGGAATACCGTGTATTTCCATAAGTCTGCGCAGGCTTCGGGTATCCTCGGCCGCCAGCAGGTCGGCGTTGCGCAGCACATCGAGCGCGCGCAGCGTGATGTCGCGGGCGTTGCCGATCGGCACCGCGACAAGATAGAGACCCGGCGTCAATTCGCCCTTTTCGACATTCATATCTGGACCCCTCTGCTTTGCGGGTTATCTTCCCGGGTAACGTCGCGCGGATATGTAACCGCGCCAGCCATCGAGGGAGTTTCCAGCATGTTCGCCGTTTTGACCCGCGCCCGCAAGGCGCTCCGAATCACTGCGCTTGCAACGACAGCCACATTGCTCGCCGCCTGCGACATGCCGGTCATGACAAATACCGGCGGCAGCGCCTCGGGTCCAAGCGTCGATCCGGGTGCTCCGGTGCGCGTCGCATTGCTGGTTCCGCAGAGCGATCCGGGCGCGGCGAGCATCGCCCGCGATCTTGAAAACGCCGCGCGGCTTGCCATCGCGGACCTTGGCGACAGCAATATCGAGCTTGCGGTCTATGACACCGCTGGGTCTCCGGCCGCTGCGGGCGCACAGGCGCAGCGCGCCGTCGACGAGGGTGCCCGCATCATCCTTGGCCCGCTGCGCGGCGAGGTCGCCGTCGAGGCCAGCAAGATGGTCGCCGACGAGGGGGTCAATGTTCTGTCCTTCTCGAACAACGCGTCGATTGCCGGGGGCAACCTGTACATCCTCGGGCCGACATTCGAGAACACCGCCGACCGCCTGATGGCTTATGCCAAGCGGCAGGGCCGCAGCAGCGTCGCGATTGTCAGTTCGGACGACGTGCCGGGGCAGTTCGGCAAAATCGCCGTCGAACGGGCCGCCGCGCGCAACGGTGTGCGTGTCGCCGCGTCGCAGACCTATCCGCTGACCCTTGAGGGCGTCACCGGGACCGCCCAGTCGATGGGCAGCATCGTCGCAGATACCGGCGCCGATTCCGTCTTTGTCACCACCGATGCGACCAACGCCGCAATGCCGGTGCTGCTTCAGATCATGCCGGAAAACGGCGTCTCGCCGTCCGAGGTGCAGTATATCGGCCTGACCCGCTGGGATGTGAAGCCCGAGCTGTTCAGCATGCCCGGCGCACAGGGGGCGTGGTTCACCCTGCCCAACCAGTCGATGCAGACCAGCTTTACCCAGCGCTACGCCGCCCGCTACGGCAGCGCTCCGCACCCGCTGTCCGGGCTAGCCTTTGACGGCATTGCCGCCATCGGTGCGCTGCTGGAACAGGGGCGCAGCGATGCTCTGACCGCGGGCGCACTGACGCAAAGCGCTGGTTTCCAAGGCACGGGCGGTGTATTCCGCCTGAGACCCGACGGCACCAACCAGCGTGGCCTTGCCGTCGCAACCGTGCGCAACAACCAGATGGTGATCCTTGACCCTGCCCCCGCAAGCTTCTCCGGCGCAGGCTTCTGACGACCAGATGCTTTACCCGATGCCGGAAGACCTCGTCGTTCCGGCATCGGAGATCTTCGATCTGCCGACCATCCGCGCCGCGCTTCTTGCCGCCGCCGATGACGACGCAACCGAGACGAGCGTGCGCGCCGCCGCCGTGCGCATCCTGTCTCAGGCCAGCAAGGACGGGCGCGATGCCATCGCCGCCGGTTTTGCCAAGCGCCCCCATGCCGCCTTTCCGACCACCGAAGCCTATGCCTGGCTGACCGATTGCGTCGTGCGGCTGGTGTTCGAACTGGCCACGACGCGCCTGCATCCCAAGGGCGGCAAGCCGGCGGGCGAAAAGCTGACGGTGCTGGCGGTCGGCGGCTACGGGCGCGGTGAAATGGCGCCGTTTTCCGATGTCGATCTGCTGTTCCTGACTCCGAACAAGATCACCGCCTGGGCCGAGAGCGTCATCGAGTCGATGCTCTACATCTTCTGGGATCTCAAGCTGAAGGTCGGTCACGCCTCGCGCACCATCAAGGATTGCCTGCGGCTTGGCGCTGAAGATTACACCATCCGCACCGCCATGCTGGAAACCCGTTTCGTGACCGGCCACGAGCCGCTGGCCCGCAAACTGGAATCCCGGCTGCAGAACGAGTTGTTCAAGGGCTCCGAGCGGGCCTTCGTCAACGCCAAGCTCGCAGAGCGCGCGCAGCGGCTCAAGAAGCAGGGCCTGCGCTACGTGGTCGAGCCCAACGTCAAGGAGGGCAAGGGCGGCCTGCGCGATCTGCAATCGCTGTACTGGATCACCAAGTACATCCACCATACCGATGACGTGCAGACGCTGGTCAATCTCGGGGTGTTTCGGCGCGAGGAATACACCACCTTCATGCGCGCCGAGGAATTCCTCTGGGCAACGCGCTGCCATCTGCACCTGTGTTCGGGCCGGGCGGTCGAGCAACTGACCTTTGACATGCAGGTCGAGGTGGCCGAGGCCATGGGCTATTCCGACCGGGGCGGGCGCCGTGCGGTGGAATGGTTCATGCAGGATTATTTCCGCCATGCCACGGCGGTCGGCGATCTGACCCGCATCTTCCTGACGGCGCTCGAGGCCGAGCACCAGAAAGACGCCCCGCTGCTGCAGCGCATGTTCAAGCGCCCGCCCAAGGTGCGCGAGGGCTATCAGATCGTGCACAACCGCCTTGCGCTGACCGATCCCACCGCCTTCATGTCCGACAAGCTGAACATGTTGCGGATCTTCGAGGAAGGGCTGCGCACCGGTCTGTTGCTGCACCCCGATGCCATGCGTCTGATCAAGGCCAACCTGCACCTGATCGACGACGACATGCGCAACAACAAGGAAGCGCGGCGCATCTTCATCGACCTGCTGCTCAAGCACGGCAACCCCGAACGCTCGCTGCGGCGGATGAACGAGCTTGGCGTGCTGGGCACCTTCATCCCTGAATTCGAACCCATCGTGGCGATGATGCAGTTCAACATGTATCACGCCTATACGGTCGACGAGCACACCATCCAGTGCATTGCCACGCTCAGCTCGATCGAACATGGCGATCTGGTCGAGGAACTGCCCGTCGCCTCGACGATCCTGCGCGAAGGGGTGAATCGCAAGGTTCTGTACATCGCACTGATGCTGCATGACATCGGCAAGGGCCGCGACGAGGATCACTCGGCGCTTGGCGCGCTGATCTCGCGCAAGGTGGCGCCGCGGCTGGGGCTGACCAAGCCCGAATGTGCCACGGTGGAATGGCTGATCCGCTATCATTTGCTGATGTCGGACATGGCGCAGAAACGCGACATCGCCGATCCCCGCACGGTGCGCGATTTCGCCAAGGCCGTGCAGACCCGCGAGCGGCTCGACCTGCTGACCGTGCTGACGGTCTGCGACATTCGCGGCGTTGGTCCGGGCACGTGGAACAACTGGAAAGCCACTTTACTCAGAGCGCTCTACCGCCAGACCCGGCGGGCTCTGGAAGACGGTCTCGAGGCGCTGAACCGAGAAAATCGCGGTGCCGAGGCCAAGAAGGCGCTGCGCGAGGCGTTGGATGGCTGGGATCAGAAGGATCTGCGCGCCGAAACCGCGCGCCATTACGACCCCTATTGGCAGGGGCTGCATGTCACCGCCCATGTGGTCTTTGCCGGGCTGCTGAAGAACATCAGCAATGACGAGATCCGCATCGACATCCACCCCGACGATGATCGCGACGCCACGCGCGTGTGCTTTGCACTTGCGGACCATCCGGGCATTTTCTCGCGGCTTGCGGGGGCGTTGTCGCTGGTCGGGGCGAATGTGGTCGATGCGCGCACCTTTACCTCCAAGGACGGCTACGCAACGGCGGCGTTCTGGATTCAGGACATGGATGGCTCGCCCTTCGAGCAAAGCCGCCTGCCGCGTCTGCGCGACATGATCGGCAAAACCCTGAAGGGTGAGGTCAAACCGCGCGAGGCGATCCATGCCAAGCTGAAGTTCAAGAAGCGCGAGCGGGCGTTCTCGGTGCCGACCTCGATCACTTTCGACAACGAGGGGTCGGAAATTTACACCATCATCGAGGTCGACACCCGCGACCGTCCGGGGCTTTTGTACGACCTGACGCGCACCCTGTCGGAAAGCAATGTCTACATCGCCTCGGCGGTGATCGCGACCTATGGTGAGCAGGTGGTGGACACGTTCTACGTCAAGGACATGTTCGGGCTGAAGTTCTACACGCCGTCCAAGCAAAAGACGCTGGACCGGCGGATGCGCGCCGCCATAGAGGAAGGCAAGCAGCGGGCCCGCGACAACGAATAAAGGATGGGCATCGGGCCGTTGCGGGGCACCCCGCGGCGGCCTGTCTTGGTGACTGACTTGCGAGCGGCCATGGCCCGGCCTGCGCGCTGCCGCCGGGGGCCGCACACAGGCCGACCAGCAGTGCCAGCATCCATGTCGCCCGATGTCGCATCGCCCGACCCTTGTCACGCCCCGCCATCATGCGTTCATCCTGGTTAACGTGGCGTTAAATCTTATGCCAAGCCCACTGGACGGGCGCAGCGGAAGGCTTATGCTGCGGATGAAAATAGGGCAGGGGGCAGGTATGGCGGGTTCGGTAATCACGGTGGCGCAGCAAAAGGGCGGGTCGGGCAAGACCACGCTGTCTGCCAACCTCGCCGTCGGAATGCGCCGGCTGGGCAAGACGGTGGCGCTGATCGACACCGATCCGCAGGGCAGCCTTGGGCGCTGGTTCATGACCCGGCTCGAACTGGCCCCCGAAGAGGTCGAGGGCATGGAATTCGCCACCTCCTCGGCATGGGGGATCACCTATGAATGCCGCAAGCTGGCTGATCGCTATGATCTGGTGATCATCGACACGCCGCCCAAGGCCGACAGCGATCTGCGCCCGGCGCTGCGCATCGCCAATCTGGTGATCGTGCCGGTGTCGATGAGCCATCTCGACCTGTGGGCGACGGAAAGCGTGCTGGATCTGGCCCATCGCGAAAGCCGCGAGGCGCTGATGGTGCTCAACCGCACCCGCCCCGGCACGCGCCTGTCGGCCGAGATCACCGAGGCGGCGCAAAAGATGCATGCCCGTATCGCCACCGCGCAATTCGCCAACCGCGTCGGCTATGCCGAGGCGTTCGGCCATGGGCTCAGCGCCGCCGAGGGCCGCAAGACCCCCGCCCGTGACGAGGTCGAAGCGCTGTCTACAGAGGTGGCACAGATCCTTGCAAACGGTTAGACCGGGCCGACAAGGAGTGCCCGTGATGACCGATCTGACCCAGCTTGCCGAAACCATCCGCCTGCATGAGGTGGCACAGGGCCAGCCGATTTCGCGCCTTGGATATTTCTGCGCGCCGTTCCGCCCCGCCTCGGGGCCGTTTTCCGACAAGGTGATCAAGGTCTATCGCGGCCTGCCCGACGCCGCCGCGCTGGACCGGCTGGCGCAGGCGCATGACGATTATGTCGCCGCGCTGCGTCAATGCGGCGTGCCGCTGCCCGAGACGGAATTTCACCTGCTCGACGCGCCGGGGGGGCGCTTTCCTGTCATCGTGCAGAAGGCCTTGCCCGAAAGCGCCCTGATGCGCCCCCGGATGCAGCGCGAAAGCCGCGAGGCGACGCTGGCGATGATGGAGGCCGCCGGGCAAGTCATCGCCCGGTTCTGGAATGCCGCCGACGCGATTGCCCCTCGCATCGGCTTTCACCCCTCAATTCGCAATTTCGCGGTGCTGGACGATGAGGCGATCTTTTACGACACCTTTCCGCCGCTGATCGGCTATTCGCGCGAAGAGATGGGCCGGATGCTGCTGCTGTTTTCGGAAAAGCGGCTGATGCGCTGGGTCGGGCCGCTGATGCGCGCCCGTGTCACCGGCATTCAGGATGAATGGTACAGCGCGCCCGAAACGCTGGTGGGGCTGGTCGGCTCGGCCTGTCGGCTACGGCCGGAACATGCGCAGGCCTATCTTGACTGGGGCCGTGAGTTTGCCGCGCGCGAGATGCCGCGCTGGGCGGATGAGGCCATCGCCGGAATGCATTTGCCCCCGAAGCTGCCCGGCTACTGGACAGGCTTTCGCAAGCTGCTGGGCTTGCAGGGCGAACCCAATGTCTGAAAACGGCGTCCGGGAAGGCCCCGGACGCCAGAGATGTCAGGCCGGTTGTCGGCGCCGCGTGGTGAATAGCAGCGCGATCTCGACAACCGCGAGCAGCAGCATCGACAGGCCGACCAGCGGAAAGAACAGCCCCGCCGCCAGCGCCATCACCAGCAAGCCGCGCGGAATGCGCCAGTCGGCGGGCACCTGCGGCACGCCAAGCGCGCCCGACGGGCGGCGTTTCCACCACATCGTCGCCGCCGACACGCATAGCCCGACCATGGCAAGGCAGACCAGCAGTAGCCCTAGCTGATTCACCAGCCCCCATTCCTGCCCCATATGCACGCTGATCCCCCATTCGGCCCAACGCCCGAGCGTGCCAAGATCGGCCAGCCCTGCATCGTACAGCACCGCGCCGCTGTACTGATCCAGATGGATCACCCGTTCATAGGTGATGTCATCGGGATAGACCGAGGCGGTGAACACCCCGGTCTCACCGCTTGGCATGCTGACCGAATAGCCCGGAACGATCCCTAAGGCTTCGACTCGCGCGACCACGCCGTCCAGCGCCAGAGGCACGCCAGCGGTGGCTTCGGACAGCGGCATCGGCTGGTTTTCCATGATCCACGGCGCGCGATCGACCACATCCTTGACCGGCACGGTCGAGACCGGCTTGTTCGACCAGTAGCCATCGGGCATCCCCAGCCCCAGCGCATAGGCGCTGTCGTAGAATTTCGGCCCCCAGACGGCGGACCACGGCAGCCCAGTCATCGCGAGAAACACGATGAAGCCACCGACATACAGCCCCGTCACCGCGTGCAGGTCGCGCCACAGCGGCCGCCCCCGCTTTGCCTTGACGGTGACGGTGCCAAGATTGCGCCCGCGCGGCAACCACAGATAGATGCCGGTGCCAACCAGCAGCACAATCCAACCGGCGGCGGCCTCGATCAGCCAGTTGCCGACCCAGCCGACATATTCCAGCGAATGCAGTTTGCGCACGACGTACATCGCCGGGCTGCCAGAGGCTCCGGCATCCCACAGCGTGCCCAGAACCGCGCCGCTATAGGGATCGACATAAACCGTATCGCGCAGCCCGTCTTCGCCCAGAATGTCGACCTCGGCGCTGCGATCCGGGGCGCTGGGCGGCGTATAGGCCTTGAGCGTGCCGGGATGTTCCCCGAGCGCCGAGGCGACAAGCTGCGAGGGCGCAAGGGGGCTGCCCGTGGTTTCGACAAAACGCAGCGGCGCATGGGCAGCGTCGTTGATCTCGTCCTTGAAAAGATAGATGCCGCCGGTGATCGCGAGGATCAGCATGAAGGGCAGGACGATCAGCCCCGCGATGAAATGCCAGCGCCAGACAGCACTATAGAGCGCGGCAGTGGCCGCACGAGGGGTGTTTTCGGTCATGAATCCATTCCGATTGGCCCGCCGGTTCGAGGCGGGCAATATACAAGAGAGCCAGATGCGTTGCGGTCAGGCCGACGCGGGGGGCGCCCTTGGGGAATGGTTCGGGTTGCGGGCCTGCGCGGCGCGCCACAGATCGTCGCCGCGCCGCCAGCCGTCATGCGCGCGCAGCAGCGTGGTGACATCGGCCCGCGCAAGGCGTGGCGCCTCTGGCAGACCATGGCAGAGCGGGCAGTGATGCTCGGCGTGGGCCATCTCGCCGCAAAGCTCGATGTCCGAAAGGCCAAGCGCCATGGCCTGCGCTTCGAGCTGAAGCGTGGCGCGGTCGGGGGCCATCATCGCCGACGACACGACGCTCGACATGCTGAACAGCAAGGCGAGGGCAAGGGCGAACACAGATGTCAGCCGCGGTGTCATCACACAGCTATGACATTTCGTGAGCGGTTCGGGAAGCGCGGCGTCAGCAGCTTTCTTCGAGATAGGCGAAAAGCGGCCCGGTCATCGGTTCCGGCAGCGCGGCGGCGAGGCAGTCGCGCAGAAGCGGCCATTCCTCTGGCAGCTCGCGGATGGTTTCGCGCAGGTCCATCATCACGCCGCGCGCCCCGCGCGACAGCAGCCCGTCTTCGTCGCCGCTGGACAGGGCGTCATCGAGCATGTCGTCGAATGCCTCGCCGAAATCTTCGGGCGAGGCGCGGTAGAGTTCCTGCTGACAGGTCTGATAGGCAAGGATCAGCGCGCGCTTTTCCAGCAGGCTGAGGCCCGATTCAACCTGCCGGATGGATCGCGGTGTGCCCTTGCCCCAGCCCATCTCAGACGATCTTGATGCCGGCGGTCTCGGCATCCGTCAGAAAGGCGGCAAGGCCCTTGTCGGTCAGAACATGGCTGGCCATCGCCTTGATGACAGCAGGCGGCGCGGTGGCCACATCGGCGCCGATCTTGGCGCATTCCGACATGTGGTTGGCCGAGCGGATCGAGGCCGCAAGGATCTGCGTCTCGTAGCCGTAATTGTCATAGATGCGCCGGATGTCGGCGATCAGTTCCAGCCCGTCGATGTTGATATCGTCCAGCCGCCCGACAAAGGGCGAAATGAACGTCGCCCCCGCCTTGGCCGCCAGCAGCGCCTGATTGGCCGAAAAGCACAGGGTGACGTTGACCATGCGCCCTTCGGAAGTCAGGGTCTTGCAGGCGCGCAGCCCGTCCAGCGTCAGCGGCACCTTGATGGCGATGTTCGGGGCGATCTCGGCAAGGACGCGGCCTTCCTCGAGCATGGTCTCGTAATCGGTGGCGACGACTTCGGCCGACACCGGGCCATGCACCAGATCGCAGATCTCGCGGATGACCTCGATGATGTTGCGGCCGGATTTGGCGATCAGCGAGGGGTTCGTGGTGACACCATCGACCAGCCCCAGCGCGATCAGGTCGCGGATGTCATCGACATTGGCGGTGTCTACGAAGAATTTCATTCGCTGCGGCCCTCCCGGCCAAGCTTGGCATTCGGATGTTGCTGTCATACCCCATGCAGGGGCAGGCCGAAAGGGCTGCCTTACGTGCGCAGATGGAAAGGGCCCCATGGATTCGTTCTTCGAAGAAGGCAGCCTCGTCGCGGTTCTGACAACCCAGCCGCTGGATCGGACGCTGGATTACAAGGCGCCTGCGGGCGGCTGTTTCGAGGGCGCCTATGTCGAGGTGCCGCTTGGCCCGCGCAAGATCATGGGCGTGGTCTGGGGGCCGGGGCGGGGCGATTTCGATATCGCGAAGGTGCGATCGGTGATCCGGGTGCTTGACGTGACCCCGATGCAGGCCGAGCTGCGCGAGTTCCTTCAGCGCGCGGGCGATTACACGTTGACGCCGATGCCAGCGATGCTGCGGCTTGCCACCCGCGCGCCGGGGCTGTCCGAGGCGCCCTCGCTGCGCAAGATCTACCGGCTTGGCGATGTCGAACCCGACCGGATGACGGATCCGCGCCGCCGGGTGCTCGAGGTGCTGCGCGAGATCGGCGGGCTGGCCTATACGCTGGGCGAACTGGCCGAGGCGGCGGGCGTGACGTCATCGGTGATCAAGGGGCTGGCGAAGCAGGGCGCGGTGCGCGAGGAAGAGGCCCCGCGCGATGTGGCCTTTGCCCGGCTCGACCCTGAACGCGGCGGCAAGACGCTGACCGCCGATCAGGAGGCGGCGGCGCAGGTGCTGCGCGAGGCGATCGCCTCGGGGCGTTATGGCACCACCTTGCTGAAAGGCGTCACCGGCTCTGGCAAGACCGAGGTCTACCTCGAAGCGGTGGCGGCCTGCCTGCGCAAGGGGCGTCAGGCGCTGGTCCTGCTGCCGGAAATCGCGCTGACGGCGGAATTCCTGACACGGGTCGAGGCACGCTTTGGCGCGCGCCCGGCGGAATGGCATTCCGGGGTCACCATGACCGAACGGCGGCGGGTGTGGAAACAGGTGTCTCAGGGGGGCGCGCAGCTGGTGGTCGGCGCCCGCTCGGCGCTGTTCCTGCCGTTCCGCGATCTTGGCCTGACCATCGTCGATGAGGAACATGACACCTCGTACAAACAGGAAGAAGGCGCTTTGTACAACGCCCGCGACATGGCGGTGCTGCGCGCTTCGATCTGCGCGGGGCAGGTGGTGCTGGCCTCGGCGACGCCGTCGCTGGAAAGCTGGGCCAACGCGGATGCGGGCAAGTACCGGCGGCTGGATCTGGTGTCGCGCTTCGGCGCCTCGGTGATGCCCGAGATGGGCGCCATCGACATGCGCGGGCAAGAACTGCCCTCAAATCGCTGGGTGTCGCCGGCGCTGGCGGCGCAGGTGCGGGCGCGGCTGGAAAAAGGCGAGCAGGCGATGCTGTTCATCAACCGGCGCGGCTATGCCCCGGTGACGATCTGCCGGGCCTGCGGCCACCAGATCGGCTGCCCCCATTGCGACGCGCGCATGGTCGAACATCGTTTCCTTCAGCGGCTGGTTTGCCACCAATGCGGCGAGACCATCCCCAAGCCCTCGGAATGCCCCGAATGCCATGCCGAAGACAAGCTGGCCGCCGTCGGCCCCGGTGTCGAACGGCTGGCCGAAGAAGCCGCCGAGCTGTTCCCCGAGGCGCGGCTGGCGGTGCTGTCGTCGGATCTGTTCGCCTCGGCGCGGGCGCTGAAGGACGAGATCGAAACGATCGCCAGTGGCGGCGCTGACATCATCATCGGCACTCAGCTCGTGGCCAAGGGGCACAACTTTCCCCACCTGACGCTTGTCGGAGTGATCGACAGCGATCTCGGGCTACAGGGCTCGGATCTGCGGGCGGCAGAGCGGACGTTCCAACTGATGCGGCAGGTGGCCGGGCGCGCCGGGCGGGCGGAAAAACCCGGCACGGCGCTGATGCAGACCTTTCAGCCCGAGCACCCGGTGATCCGGGCGATCCTGTCGGGCGACGAGGAAGATTTCTGGAAAGCCGAAGCCGAAGAGCGCCGCGCCGCCGGAATGCCCCCATACGGCAGGCTCGCCGGGATCATCCTGTCTTCGACCGAGGCACAGGAGGCATTCGACCTTGGCAACGCCATGGCGCGGCAGGATGGGCCGCTCCGCCGGGTCGGCGCGCAGGTCTATGGGCCCGCGCCTGCGCCAATCGCACGGGTGCGTGGCCGCCACCGGGTCCGGCTTCTGGTGAAAGCACCAAAGGGCGCGGCGCTGCAACCCGCGCTCACGGCATGGGCCGCACAGTTCCGGTTGAAGGGCGAGCTGCGCATGGCGATCGATATCGACCCGCAGAACTTTTTTTGAGTCGTGGCGCCTTTCTCTTTCTGTTGCAGGGGGGCTCTGCCCCCGCCCTTCGGGCCCCCCGGGATACTTTGGGCCAGAAGAAACCAAGGCGCAGCGCCTTGACTTCATCGTGCCAGATAAACTCCCGCCGGAGGCATCCGGCAGTGAAGCTGGCGCGGCAGTGGGCAGTCGGGTGATGCTGTCAGGCCCGGCCGAGCCAGAGCTTGTATTGCAGCCGGGCACCTGCGCGGCGTGCGAGGGTCAGCTTATCGACGAGAAGCCGGAAGGCGCAGCCGGGGTCGTAGTGATCCTCCCAGTTGCTTCCCGGGGCGTCGGCTCCGAGGATTTCCCAATCAGTATCGCGGGGGGGTTCGTGAAGGGTCAGGGCGGACGCTTCCATCAGCCGAACGCCGTAGCCGCGCATTAGCGCGTAGCGGGCGAGGCTTTCGGCCTGCAGGGCCGAAAGCCAGGGGGTGCCCGCGCCGGTTTGGCCGGCGCTCAGCCACGCATCGAGCGTGGGGCGCGGCGAAGGAGCCGGCGCGGGGCTTGTCATCACACGCTCAGGCAGACGTATTTCAGCTCGAGGTAATCCTCGATGCCGTGGTGGGAGCCTTCGCGGCCAAGGCCGGATTGCTTGACGCCGCCGAACGGCGCGCCTTCGGTCGAGATGATGCCGGTGTTGACGCCGACGATGCCGTATTCCAGCGCCTCCGCGACCTTGTAGACGCGGCTCAGGTCCTTGGCGTAGAAATACGACGCAAGCCCGAAGATCGTGTCATTGGCCAGCTCGATCACGTCCTCTTCGGTCTCGAACTTGAACAGCGGTGCCAGCGGGCCGAAGGTTTCATCGGTCGAGAACAGCATCTCGCGGGTGGCCCCGGTGACGATGGTCGGTTCGATGAAATTGCCCGCCCCCTGAAGCACATCGCCGCCGCCAAGAATCACGCTCGCGCCTTTTTCCTTTGCGTCTGCAATGTGTTGCTGCACCTTGTCGATGGCCTTGGGGGTGATCAGCGGGCCAAGATCGGTGCCCTCTTCCAGCCCGTCCCCGACCTTCATCTTCGACACGGCGTCCTTGAGCTTTTCGGCGAAGGCGTCATAGACGCCGGCCTGCACATAGATCCGGTTGGCGCAGACGCAGGTCTGGCCGTTGTTGCGGAACTTGCACATGATCGCGCCCTGCACCGCGGCATCCAGATCGGCATCGTCGAAAACGATGAACGGCGCGTTGCCGCCCAGTTCCATCGAGCATTTTTTCACTTGCTCGGCGGCCTGGGCCAGCAGGATGCGCCCGACGCCGGTCGAGCCGGTGAAGGTCAGCTTGCGCACCTTGGGGTTCTCGCAGAATTCCTTGCCCACTTCGGAGGCGCTGTCCGAGGGCAGCATGTTGAGCACGCCCGCCGGGATGCCCGCGCGGTCGGCCAGCACGGCCAGCGCCAGCGCCGAGAGCGGTGTCTCAGATGCAGGACGCCCGACAAAGCTGCACCCGGCGGCCAGCGCGGGCGCGGCCTTGCGGGTGATCATCGCGTTGGGGAAGTTCCACGGCGTGATCGACGCCGCCACCCCGATCGGCTGTTTCATCACCATGATCCGCTTGTCGGGCTGGTGGCCGGGGATGGTTTCGCCGTAGATGCGCTTGGCTTCTTCGGCGTAGAATTCGATGAAGGACGCGCCATAGGCGATCTCTCCGGCGGCCTCTGCCAGCGGCTTGCCCATCTCGGCGGTCAGGATAGTGGCAAGGTCTTTCTGGTTCGCCATGATCAGGTCGAACCACTTGCGCAGGATCTGGCTGCGCTCTTTGGCGGTGCGGGCGGCCCAGGGTTTCTGCGCGGCATAGGCACCGTCGATGGCACCGGCGATCTGCGCGCGCGACAGATTCGCCACTCGCGCGATGACATCCCCGCGCGCCGGATTGGTCACGTCGAATTCGCCGTCCGCGCCAGTGATCCATTCACCGTTCACATAGGCTTTGGTCTGCAAGAGAGTGGGATCGTCCAGCAGCGAAGGGAGATTGGTTGCGGTCTGGTCGAGCATGGCATCCTCTTCGAAATTGATTTCTGCGCTGGGCAGAACAGGTGTGTTCGAAGAAGTCTAGCGCCATCACGGGGAAATACCATGGATCTGAGCGACTCCTACGCCAACGGGCCCTACATTGCGCAGGCGGAGGACTACCCGCCGCGCTGGGCCGGGGCTGCGGCCCACTTTCGCAAGGCAATGGCGCTGAGCGGGCGGTTGCGCGAGGGGCTGTCCTATGGCCCCGCTGGGCGCAACCGGTTCGATCTGGTGCTGCCAAAGGGCTCTGCGGCGGGGCTGGTGGTCTTTGTGCATGGCGGCTACTGGATGAAATTCGGGCGGGCCGACTGGACCCATCTGGCCGGCGGCGCGGTGGCGCGCGACTGGGCGGTGGCGCTGCCATCTTACGAGCATTGCCCGCAGGTCCGGATTTCCGACATCACCCGGCAGATCGCCGACGCGATCACCGCAGCGGCGGTCGAGGTCTCTGGCCCGATCCGTCTCGCCGGGCACAGCGCCGGAGGCCATCTTGTGGCGCGGATGCTGGCAGGTGGCCTGTTGCCGGACGCGGTGGCCGGGCGGCTGGCGCATGTGATGCCGATCTCGCCGCTGTCCGACCTGCGCCCGCTGTTACAGACCGACTTGAACGCGACCCTGGGGCTGGATGCCGCCGAGGCCGAAGCGGAGAGCCCGGTTTTGATGCCGCAGCCCATGGTGCCGGTCACCGCTTGGGTTGGCGGTGACGAACGCCCCGCCTTCATCGATCAGGCGCGCTGGTTGTCGCAGGCCTGGGGCTGCGGGCTGGTGATCGAAGAAGGCCGCCACCACTTCAACGTCATTGACGGGCTGGCGGCGCCGGACAGCGCGATCACCGACCGGCTGCTCGGCTAGGCCTCGGGCGAGGCTTCTGGGCGGGCAGGGCGCCCGCCTGCCTGTCACGCCCGGCGGCGGATCAGCGTAAACCCGAAAAGCCCGAGGTCCAACACCCAGATTGCCGCCTAGCCGCCCCAAACAGGCGCGTCGCTGTCGATGGTGAGGCTAAAATCGTTGCCGCCGGTCTTCGGAACGGCGGTTTGGGCCGCAAAAAGGGGGGGGCAGTGTGACACGGCGCCAATCCAGGGGCGATCCGGTGTGGAAATGCACCTGTCGCCGGACCGTCACGGAACCGTCGCGAGATCGTTACGCGCCGGGTCCAATGGCTGCAGCGGACACTTGGATAGGGGATACCCATGACACTGCGCACGATCTGCCTGACTTCTGCGCTCGCGCTGACGGCGTCGGCTGCCGCCGCCGAGATGAACTTCAATCGCATCGCGTCGTTTGCCACGCCG
The DNA here is from genome assembly GCF_018860705.1 of Citreicella sp. C3M06. GTDB lineage: Bacteria > Pseudomonadota > Alphaproteobacteria > Rhodobacterales > Rhodobacteraceae > Salipiger. Next base: position 90,033 of record NZ_JAHKQA010000105.1, on the reverse strand, counting down.
GACAACATGGCCGATGGCGAAGACAGGGGCCGTGTCACCTCGGCCGAGATCATCTACGCCACCGAAGACGGCAACACGCTGGTCTATACCGACAGCCCGCTGGGGGTGATCGGGCGCATCGACATCACCGATCCCGCCATGCCCAAGCCGCTGGGCAATATCGACATGGGCGGCGAGCCGACCTCGGTCGCCATTGCCGGCACCACGGCATTTGTCGGCGTGAACACCTCGGAGAGCTTCACCAATCCGTCGGGTAAGCTGGTGGTGCTGGACGCGTTGTCAGGCGAGCTTGCCGGAGAATGCGACCTTGGCGGGCAGCCGGATTCAGTGGCGCTTTCGCAGGATGGCAGCTTTGTCGTGATCGCCATCGAAAACGAGCGTGACGAAGACCTCGGCGATGGCCGGGTCGGGCAGATGCCAGCGGGCTATGTCACCATCCTCGACGTGGCCGATGGCATGGCGCAATGCGACAGCATGGTGACGGCCGACGTCACCGGCCTCGCCGAGATCGCCCCCGAAGACCCCGAGCCCGAATTCGTCGACGTCAACGGGCTCGGCGAAATCGTCGTGACCATGCAGGAAAACAACCACATCGTGGTGCTGTCGAAATCAGGCGAGGTGTTGTCGCATTTCTCTGCCGGGGCAGTGGATCTGCAAGGCATCGACGCGACCGATGAACGCGCGGCGCTGCTCTTTACCGAAAGCCAGCCGGGCCGCCTGCGCGAGCCGGATTCGGTGCAGTGGATCGATGACGACCATTTCGCCACCGCCAACGAAGGCGACATGGATGGCGGCTCGCGCGGTTTCACGATCTTCGCCAAGGACGGCACCGTGGCTTATGAATCGGGCGCGGATTTCGAAAAGGCGGTGATCGAGGTCGGCCATTACCCGGACAAGCGTTCCGATGCCAAGGGCGCCGAACCCGAAGGGCTGGAATTCGCAACCTTCGACGGCACGCCCTATCTGTTCGTGATGTCCGAGCGCGGCTCGGTGGTCGGCGTCTACGACGTAAGCGATCCTGCAGCCCCGATGCTGACACAGATGCTGCCCTCCGGCATTGCCCCCGAAGGCATCGTGGCGATCCCGCAGCGCAACCTGCTGGCAACCGCCAACGAGGAAGACCTCGTGGAAGACGGCGGCGTGCGCTCCCATGTCATGGTCTACGACTACGCGGACGGCGCGGCGCAATACCCGACGCTGACCTCGCAGGGCGCGGACGAACTGATCGGCTGGGGCGCGATCTCGGGTATGGTCGCAGGCGATGACGGCATGATCTACGCGGTCAACGACAGCTTCTACGGCTTCCAGCCGACGATCTTCACCATCGACCCGTCGCAGACCCCGGCACGGATCATCAAGGCGCTGGGTGTCACCCGTGGCGGCTATACGGCGCAAAAGCTCGATATGGAAGGCATCACGTCCGACGGGCAAGGGGGTTTCTGGATCGCCTCCGAAGGCCGCTCGGACCGGCTGGTGCCGCATGCGCTGTATCACGTGGACGCCCAGGGCGTGATCACGGACGAGATCGGCCTGCCCGCCGAGTTGCTCGCAAACGAGGTGCGCTTCGGTTTCGAAGGCATTACGATGATCGACGGTACGCTGTGGATGGCGATGCAGCGCGAATGGGGCGACGATCCCAAGGATCACGTCAAACTGCTGTCCTACTCCCCGGACACCGCAGAATGGGGCGCGGTGCTCTATCCCAAGGCATCCCCGGAAAAGGGCTGGACAGGCCTGTCCGAAATCACCGCCCATGGCGACCACGTCTATATCGTCGAGCGCGACAACCAGATTGGCGCGGCCGCAGTGACCAAGAAAATCTACCGCGTATCCGTCGCCGACCTCCAGCCCGCCGCGCTTGGAACTGTCCTGCCGGTGGTGACCAAGCAAGAGGTTCGCGATCTAATCCCTGACCTGAAAGCGTGGGGCGGCTACGTCGTCGACAAGGTCGAAGGCATGGCGATTACGGATGACGGCACCGTCTACGTCGCAACCGACAATGACGGCGTCGATGACAGCTCGGGTGAGACCTTCTTCTGGTCCTTCAAGCTGAACAATTGATCTTTAGAGAAAAAGGGGCGGGGGCCGAAAGGTGCCCGCCCAGCCCGGATGCCCCACCCGGCCAAAATGCCCGGCCTGCCTCCGGCGGGAGTTTTTCTGGCAAGATGAAGGCAAAGCGCCGCGCCCCTCCTTCATCTTGCCGGATAAACTCCGGGGGGAGCCGAAGGCGGGGGGCTGGCCCGCCTCAGACTTCAAAGTCCGTTTTTTCCGGTCGATCATTGCGGGACGCGGTCAGGCACGCTAAATGGCGTCCCTGCATCGGACTGGACGATGCATCCCCGTCCCGACCCCAAACGAGGCCCGACGCGCATGCAGACGCCCTATTACCTGATCGACAAGTCCCGACTTCTTCCGAACATGGAGAAGATCGCCCGGCTGCGCGAGCAGTCCGGTGCCAAGGCGCTGCTGGCGTTGAAATGCTTTGCGACCTGGTCGGTTTTCGACATGATGGCCGAGTACATGGACGGCACCACCTCATCTTCGCTGTTCGAGGTCAAGCTGGGGCGCGAGAAATTCCCCGGCGAAACCCATGCCTATTCCGTTGCTTGGGCGGCCCATGAGATCAATGAGGTGCTGGCGTCTTCCGACAAGGTCATCTTCAACACCGCTCAGCAATTGGCAAATTTCGAAGAGATCAGCCGTGATCACACACGCGGCCTGCGCGTGAATCCCGGTGTTTCGACCTCCGGCTTCGATCTTGCCGACCCGGCACGGCCGTTCTCGCGGCTGGGCGAGCACGCGCCTGAGGATATCGAGCCTGTCGCCGATTTCATCAGCGGGTTCATGTTCCACAACAATTGCGAGAATGCCGATTTCACCCGTTTCGACGCGCTGCTCGGCATGATCGAGCAGCGCTTTGGCCATCTGATCCGTCGCATGGACTGGATCAGCCTTGGCGGCGGCATCCATTTCACCGGCGCGGATTATCCGTTGGACGCCCTGGCCGAGCGGCTGAAACGCTTTGCAGGCGAAAACGAGGTGCAGGTCTATCTCGAGCCCGGCGAGGCGGCGATCACCAACTCCACCACGCTCGAGGTCAGCGTTCTGGACACGCTTTACAACGGCAAGAACCTCGCCATCGTCGACAGCTCGATCGAGGCGCATATGCTCGACCTGCTCATCTACCGCGAAAGCGCCAAGATGCTCGAGGATGGCGATCTGGAATGGATGATCTGCGGCAAATCCTGCCTTGCGGGCGACATCTTCGGCGAATTCCGCTTTCCCAAGGCGTTGCAGCCAGGCGACCGGCTCTCCATCCAGGATGCCGCCGGCTATACCATGGTCAAGAAAAACTGGTTCAACGGGGTGCAGATGCCATCCATCGCCATCCGCGAGCTGGACGGGACCGAACGGCTTGTGAAAGCTTTCACCTACGACGATTTCGCGGCTGCCCTGTCGTGATCTGCCTGCGCCCGCAAACGGCGCCTCATCATCCAAGGGGGTTCTGACTTGAAGAAGAACGTTCTCATCATCGGCGCCGGCGGCGTCGCCCAAGTGGTCGCGCATAAATGCGCCCAGAACGCCGATGTGCTGGGCGAGTTGCACATCGCCAGTCGCACCAAGTCCAAATGCGAGGCGATCATCGCATCGGTGCGCGCCAAGGGTCATGACTGTGCCTTTACCGCCTATGCGGTCGATGCCACGCAGACCCCGGAGGTCGCGCAGCTGATCCGCGACACCGGTGCCCAGATCGTCATCAACGTTGGCACTGCCTTCGTGAACATGCACGTGCTGGATGCCTGCATCGACACCGGTGCCGCCTACATCGACACCGCCATCCATGAAGAGCCGGAAAAGATCTGCGAAACCCCGCCCTGGTACGCCAATTACGAATGGAAGCGCCGCGAGAGCTGCGCCGAAAAGGGCGTGACCGCGATCCTCGGTGCCGGGTTCGATCCGGGCGTGGTCAATGCCTATGCGCGCTTTGCCATCGACCAGATGGACGAGGTCAAAAGCATCGACATCGTCGATATCAACGCCGGCAGCCACGGCAAGTATTTTGCCACCAATTTCGACCCCGAGATCAACTTCCGTGAATTCACCGGTACGGTCTACTACTGGGAAGACCAGCAGTGGAAGGAAACCTCGATGTTCGCGTCGGGCCATGAATGGGATCTGCCCGTCGTCGGCCCGTCCAAGGCCTACCAATCCGGCCATGACGAGGTGCACAGCCTTGCCACCAACTACCCTCAGGCGGATGTGCGCTTCTGGATGGGCTTCGGCGATCACTATATCAACGTCTTCACCGTGCTGAAGAATATCGGTCTGCTGTCCGAAAAGCCGGTCACCACCGCCGAAGGGCAAGAGGTCGTGCCGCTCAAGCTGGTCAAGGCCTGCCTGCCGGACCCGGCCAGCCTCGCGCCCGACTACACCGGCAAGACCTGCATCGGCGATCTGGTCAAAGGCACCAAAGACGGCAAGGACATCGAACTCTTCGTCTACAACGTTGCGGACCACAAGGATGCCTACACCGAAGTCGGCAGCCAAGGCATCTCCTACACCGCCGGCGTGCCCCCGGTCGCCGCCGCCATGCTCGTCGCGACCGGCGAATGGGACGCCAAGACCATGAAGAACGTCGAGGAACTCGACCCCAAGCCCTTCTTCACCCTGCTTGATCGCATTGGCCTGCCGACCCGTGTCATCAAGGGTGGCCTCAAGGGCCAAGACATGGCCTGGACCGACTACACCGGCTGACAGAGGCGCCGCGCCCGGGCTTCTTCTGGCTGAAAATATCCCGGGGGTCCGGGGCTGGCCCCCGGCCAACCTCACAAATAGCAAAAAGCCCCGGCCAATGCCGGGGCTTTCCAATTCTCAGACCTGCATGGCTCAGTTCACCGACGGGCCGTCCACCACATCCTGCGCAATCGCCGGATGGCTGGAGGCCTGGGCGATCTCGATCCGGCGCGGTTTCAGCGCTTCGGGGATCTCGCGCTTGAGGTCGATGTGCAGCATGCCGTGCTCATGCACGGCACCGGTGACACGCACATGGTCGGCAAGGGTGAAGCGGCGCTCGAAGGCGCGGGTGGCGATGCCACGATGCAGGTAGGTCTTGCCCTCATCTTCCTCGGCCTTGCGGGCCGAAACCACCAGCTGCTGTTCCTTCAACTCGACCGACAGGTCGCTGTCGGCAAAGCCCGCCACGGCGATCGAGATCCGCCACGCATCCTCGGTGGTCTTTTCGATGTTGTAGGGCGGGTAGCTGGCCTGCGGCGCGTCGCTGGCAAGGGTGCGATCCATCAGATCGGCGATCTGATCGAAACCGACGGTGGCGCGGTAGAGCGGGGCGAAATCAAAATGACGCATGGGGTATCCTCCGTAAAGCGAAACCATGGTGTGATGCGCCTTCCCTTCAGGGACAGGCGACTGAGTGAGCCGGGGCCCGATCATCGGCACCCCGGTCAGGCAAATCTGGGAACGGGAAATCGGGGTTTCAAGACCCTGCTAGCGTCACGGCGTCACGAAACGCGCTGTCATGCCGGACCGATCACTGCCCACGGTGATCCGCCGGGCGCCGGCGCTGACCGGAGGGCGGCTGCCCTCCCGGCTCAGTCGTGCCGACAGGCCCGATACCAGCGCGGGCAGGCTGGGCCCGTAGGCCTCGCCGCTGCCGGTGATCGACGAGACCACCGACAGGATGCGCAGCCGCCCGTTTTCGCGCACGAACACTGGCGCGCCGGACGAGCCGAAGGTCACGTCGCAGTCAAATCCCAGAATGCCGTCCTGATACTCTCGCGTCAGCGCGCAGTCGCGCTGGCGCGACAGCACCTCTTCGCGGCCCCGGCCATAAGAGGCGACCGACAGCGATGTTCCGGGATCTGCGGCAACGTGAATGCGAAAGGCGTCAGCCTCGGCGCTCGACAGCGGGCTGTCTAGTCGCAGCAGCGCCACGTCAGACGCGACGGCCTCGGCGCTGGTCGCGCGGCCCCTTGCCGCCATAAGCGCAGCGTAACGGTCTGGCACCACCCAGCGCAGCACCCGCCGCGCGGCGATCTGCTGGCCCCGATGATAGCCGGCGCGAAACACCATGCGGCCGCTGTCACGCGGTGTGCCAGTATCGGTTTCATAGACGCAATGCGCCGCGGTCAGCACCGTATCGGGCGAAATCAGCGCCCCGCTGCAAAACCCGCCGCCAAGATCCAACCGCCCGACGCCTTCCCAGCCCAGCAGCGCGCCGCGACTGTCGAGCACATCGAACACCGCGCCCTGCTGCGCCTGCGCGCCAGAGGCAGAAAGCGCCAGCATCAGCGCCAGAGATCTCAGGGCGTTATGAATTTTGCCCCCGTTTCCCGGCGCACCCCTGCATCCAGCGACAATCGCACCGAATCAAGGCTCAGCTCCTCGTACAAGACGTTCAGAGAGCCGGCCAGCTCGGTGCCAAGCGACACCTCGCGCCCCAACGCCCGCGCCTTGGCCGAGATCACCGACACGATGCGCGGCTCGCCGTCGACGAAGGCGAACACCGGCGAGCCGGAACTGCCGAAATCCACAGGGCAGGACAGCACGAGCATCTGCGCCTCCTTTGCCAGCACCTGACAGAGACCTTGCAGCGACGGCGCTTCGGAGCGGTCATGCGCATAGGACACAACGCTGAGATCCGCACCTTTCGACGGGGCCGGGGCCAGCCCGAACGGGGTGATCGTGGTATTGCGGATCGGCAGCTGCAGTTCGATCAGCGCAAGATCGTGACGCACCCGTTCGGTCTTTTCGCTGGCGTCATACACATAGTCGGGATGGGCGACGGCGCGGCGCACCCGCCGATAGGCGGCGGCCCGCCCGCTGCGCCAGCCTGCCAGAAACTGGATCTGGTCCACCGGAACCGGCGCGCCGGTTGTCACGTCATACAGGCAATGCGCGGCGGTCAGCACCAGATCCGGCGCGATCAGCGCGCCGGTACAGAATGCCTTGCTGGCCAGCTCTAGTCGGCCAACGGCCTCCCATGCGCGCCCGTCCTCGCGGCTGCCCATCGAGAACAGCCCGCCATCGGCGGATGCCGCCACAGGCAGGCACGCCGCCAGCAATAAGAACAGAAGTCGCCGCATGGAATCCCCCGATCGCGCGCTTGAATAGTGGGCTGATATGGCGAAATTGCGGCGGTGCGTTGCAAGGCTGCGTCAGTCGTTCACAAGCGCGCGCGGCTTGGGCCCCCCCGTCGCCCAGTCGAGCAGTTCGACCGTATGCACCACCGGCACGGCTGTGCCCGACCCGATCTGCATCATGCAGCCGATGTTTCCAGCGGCGATGATGTCGGGGGCCTTGGCCTCCAGCGTGCGCAGCTTGCGCGCCTTGAGCTGTCCCGAAATCTCGGGTTGCAGCAGGTTGTAGGTTCCGGCGCTGCCGCAGCACAGGTGGCTGTCGGCGGGCTCGACCACCTCGAACCCGGCGGCGCGCAGCAGCGCCTTGGGGTGATCCTTGATCTTCTGCCCGTGTTGAAGCGAACAGGCGGCGTGATAGGCGACGCGGATGGCGCCCGTTGTCGGCCGCTCGGGCGCAATGTTGATCCCGGCGATCTCGTCGCGGGCCAGATTGCGGGGCGCCGCCGGGGCCTCTGGCATCAGCTTTGCCAGCAGTTCCGAAATGTCACAGGCCAGCGCCGAGACCTGCGCCGCCTCTTCCGCCAAGGCCTCGGTGCGGAACATATGGCCGTAATCCTTGACGGTGGTGCCGCAGCCCGAGGTGTTGATGACGATGGCATCCAGCCCCTTGCCAGCCTTCTCGGCCATCCATGCGCGGATGTTGGCGGCGGCAGAGGCGTGGCTTTCGGCCTCGCGCCCCATGTGATGGGTCAGCGCGCCGCAACAGCCCGCGCCCTTGGCCACCACCACCTCGCAGCCCAGACGGCGCAGCAGGCGGATGGTTGCATCGTTGATGTCGGTGTTCAGCGCCTTTTGCGCACAGCCGGTCATCAGCGCAACGCGCATCTTCGGCGCGGTTTGGGGTGCAAAGCTTTGCGGGTCGTCATTGCGCGACACCGGCGGGATGCGCTTGGGCGCCATTTCAAGCATGGCGCGCAGCCGTGGATCAGGCAGGAACCGGGCAAGGGGCCGCCCGACCTTGGCGCCCAGCAGCGCCAGCCGGAACCGCCCGGGGTAGGGGATGATCCGCGCCAGCAGCCAGCGCAGCGCCCGGTCGGAAAACGGCCGCTTGTAGCGCTTTTCGATATAGGCGCGGGCGTGGTCGACAAGATGCATGTAATGCACCCCCGACGGGCAGGTGGTCATGCAGGCAAGACAGCTCAGGCAGCGGTCGATGTGCTTGACGGTGCGCGCATCTGGCTTGCGATCATTCTCGAGCATGTCCTTGATCAGGTAGATACGGCCCCGCGGCGAATCCAGCTCGTCTCCGAGCACCTGATAGGTCGGGCAGGTGGCGGTGCAAAAGCCGCAATGCACACAAGCGCGCAGGATCTCGTTGGCGCGGGCGGTGCCGGGGTCGGCCAGTTGCGCGTCGGTAAAGGTGGTCTGCATGTCGCGAACCTCTGGTCAGGGAACAAGGCTGCGGGCGGTGGCGAGCCCGAACCAGGGAAGGGTGGTGGCCAGCAGGCCAATGATCATGGTCCAGCGCTGCCGCGCCGTGCCCAGCCTGCGCCGCGTGGTCACCGCCAGCAGCGCCACCGCCAGAACCCAGGCCAGCCACAGCATGGCCAGCGCGCTCAGCATCCAGCCGCCAGCCTGCATCAGCAGCGCCGCCACCACGCTGGCCACCGTGGCCAGCGCCAATGACAAAAGCACGCGCAACGAGTTGCCGTATTGCAGCAACAGCGCAAACAGCAGCGGCCCGGCCACGAAACAGGTCACAAAAACCGCGAGGGCCGGAGCGCTCATGCCATGAGACCGGGGTTGAGAATGCCCCTCGGGTCGAACCGCGCCCGCAGCCCCTTGGCAATCGCCGCAACGGCCTCCGGCTGCGGCGCAAAACGTGGTTGCGACGCGCCGCGCACCAGCGTGGCATGGCCGCCGATCCCGGCCAGCGCTGCACGGGCATCGGTTCCGGTGGGCAGCAACGCCCAGACCAGCCCGCCACCCCAATCCAGCAGCAGATCGCCGCCCAGCCGCGCCGCCACCTCGGGCGCATCCGACGGCTTGCACGAAATCCGCCAGACATCGCCGGCGCGGCCATGAAACGGCGCAACGTCACGAATGCTGCGCCAAGCCTCTTCAACCGCCACTACGTCACGCTCGATCCACCCCGCCAGCAATGCCTGCAGCCGCTCGGCGCGATAGCCAACGCTGCGCTCGAAGCCCTCGATGCGCAGCAAGGTCCGCCCGGCCAGCGGATCATGGGCCGCCCCGGTCACATCGAACGCCGAGCCAAGCGCTCGCGACATCGCCGCCACCGCCTCGGCCACCGAAAGCCCCTCAAGCACCAGCATCGCCTGCGCGGCGGGCTTGGGTAGCACCTTGAATGCCACCTCGGTCAACACCCCGAGCGTGCCGAAACTGCCCGCCATCAGCTTCACAAGATCATAGCCGGTGACATTCTTCATCACCCGCCCGCCATTGGACACCACGCGCCCCGCGCCATCGACAAACCGCACGCCTAGCATGTAATCCCGGCAGGCCCCCGCCTGAATGCGCCGCGGCCCCGAAACATTGGCCGCTGCCATGCCGCCAACGGTGGGAACGCCATCGCTCTCAAGCAGGCCGCGCGCATCCATCGGCTCGAACGGCAGGCGTTGACCCGCGCCCTCAAGCACCGCTTCCACCTCTGCCAGCGGCGTACCCGCCTTCGCCACCAGGGTCAGCGCCCCCGGCTCGTGCAAGACGATGCCCGACATCCCGCCGGTCTGCAGAACCTCGCCTGCGCCGCTCAACCCGCGCGTGCCGCCGCCGCAGATCCGCACAGGCCCACCCGCCGAGGCAATCATCCCGGCCAGTTCGTCTTCACTCGATGGTCTCATGTTTCTTCTGGCCTCAAATATCCCGGGGGGAGCCGTAGGCGGGGGGCAGCGCCCCCCCCTCCCGCCGCGCCGCAATCACTCCGCCGCGATCCGGCGCGCTTTGCTGGCCGCCAGCGGAAAAACCTTCGCCGGGTTCAGCAACCACTTCGGATCGAACACATCCTTCACCGCCATCTGCGCCTCAAGGTCGTCGGGGCGATATTGCACGCCCATCAGGTCGCGCTTTTCGATGCCCACGCCGTGCTCGCCGGTCAGGCAGCCGCCCACCTCGACGCACAGTTTGAGGATCTCGGCGCCAAGCTGCTCGCACAGCTCGAGCTGCCCGTCCTGATTGGCGTTGAACAGGATCAGCGGGTGCATGTTGCCATCCCCGGCGTGGAACACATTGGCGACCTTCAGCCCGTATTCCGCCGACAGCTCGCCGATCCGGCGCAACACGCGCGGCAGTTCGGACACGGGGATCGTACCGTCAAGGCACATGTAATCGTTGATCTGCCCCATCGCGCCAAAGGCGCTCTTGCGGCCCAGCCAGATGCGCCCGGCCTCTTCGGCGTCCTTTGCCTCGCGCAGCTCGACCGGGTTGTGCCGCCGCGCGATCTGCAGGATCAGGCCAAGCTGCTCGTCGATCTCGGCATCCGAGCCTTCGACCTCGACGATCAGCAGCGCCTCGCAATCGGGGTATCCTGCCTTGGCAAAGGCCTCGCAGGCGACGATGCAGGGGCGGTCCATGAATTCGATCGCCACCGGCAGCACGCCCGCCTTGATGATGTCCGACACGCATTCCCCGGCGACCTCGTTCGAGTCAAAGCCCATCAGCACCGGCCGAGCGCCCTCGGGCTTGCGCAGGATGCGCAGGGTCGCCTCGGTCACCACGCCTAGCTGGCCTTCGGAACCGCAGACCACCCCCAGCAGGTCCAGCCCGCCCGCATCCAGATGCGCCCCGCCCAGCTCGATCACCGTGCCATCCATCAGCACCATGGTCACGCCCAGCAGGTTGTTGGTCGTCACGCCGTATTTCAGGCAATGCGCCCCGCCAGAGTTCATCGCTATATTGCCGGCGATGGCGCAGGCCAGCTGCGAGGACGGGTCGGGCGCGTAAAAGAAATCATGCTCTTCCATCGCGCCGGTGACCGACAGGTTGGTGCGCCCGGTCTGCACCCGGATAAAACGGTTGTCGTAATCGGTTTCCAGCACCTCGTTCATTCGCGCCACCCCAAGGATCACGCAATCCGCCGTCGGCAGTGCGCCGCCAGCCAGCGAGGTGCCCGAGCCGCGCGGCACCACCGGCACGCCCATCTCGTGGCATAGCGCCAGCACCGCCGAGACCTCTTCGGTCGACGATGGCAGCACGGCACAAAGCGGCGGGCAGCGATATGCCACCAGCGCGTCGCATTCATAGGCGCGGGTCTCGACGGGATCGTCGATCACCGCATCGGGCGGAAGCACCTGCCGCAATCGCGAGACGATCTCGGCCTTCAGCGACAATATGCGCTTGCTCGGGTCCGGCATCTGCATCGGGTGGATCCTCCTTCGCCGTGAGTGGCGCCAGTATTGGTAAAGTCTTGTAACCAATTTGGCCATGCTCGGAAAGAACTTTTCCGCGCTCCGCGCCGTGACGCCCCTTGCGCAGGCGCATAACCCCGGCCATCAAGGGCCCATGGATTGGGTCAAGATCATACATCTTCTTTGCGTGATGGGGTGGATGACCTCCATCTTCGCGGTGCCGCGCGCGCTGATCTACTGGAAGCGCGAATACACCCGGCTACAGGCGTTTGGCCCGCTGGGCGATCTGACGGTGCGGCTGTATCGCTTTTCGGCAGGGCTGGCGGTGATCGCGGTGATCACCGGGCTGGTGCTGGCCGATTTCTGGTCTTGGGCACCTTGGGTGCATCTCAAGATCGGGCTCGTGCTGTTGCTGGCGCTGCATTACGGCTGGACAGGTCGCCTGGTGATGCAGGCGCGCAAGGGGGTCTTTCCCGACTCCGATCTGTTCCTGCGGATCTTCAACGAGGTCAGCGTCCTTGGCGTGATCGCGATCCTCTGGGTCGTCGTCGCCAAGCCGTTCTGAGCATGGACTGGGTTATCCGCCTGTCGTATTTCTCGGTGCTGGACGGGATCGCCGTGGCGCTGCTGGTGCTGGCATGGCTCGGCTCGTCGCGGATCATCGAGCACCCGCCGAAATCGCGACCGTCGGTGTCCAAGCTGATGACGCGCTACCGGCGGGCATGGATGGTGCATTTCGTCACTCGCCAGCCGCGCATCTTCGACAGCCAGATCGTCGGCTCGCTGCGGCAAAGCACGGCGTTCTTTGCCTCGGCGGCGATGATCGCCATATCGGGGCTGTTCGCGCTTCTGGGCGATGCCGACCGCTTGCGGGGCGTGGCGGGGGATTTCGCCGATGCCGACGCGCCGGTGATCGTCTGGGAGGTCAAGCTGTTCCTGACCTTGCTGTTCGCCGCCAACGCCTTCTTGAAATTCGTCTGGTCGAACCGGCTGTTCGGCTATTGCTCGGTGATGATGGGCTCGGTGCCCAACGACGCGTCGGACTTGGCCTATCTGCGCGCTGCCAAGGCCGCCGAGATCAACATCTTTGCCGCGCGCAGCTACAACCGGGGCCTGCGCTCGGTCTATTTCGGCATCGCCAGCGCCGCGTGGCTGCTGGGGGCCGAGGCGCTGGTGCTGGCCACCGGGGTCACCCTGCCGGTGATCCTGCGCCGGGAATTCGCCTCGCAATCGCGCGAGATCCTGATGCAGGATGAGCCCAAGCTCTGAAAGGCTTGCAAATCCCCAGGTGAAGCATTTGCGTGCACATAATCACTCACGAGGACACCATGACCACTGATCCCTTCTTCCACCCCGTTTCCGGCATGGATCTGCCGCGCTTTGCCGGCATCCCGACCTTTATGCGCCTGCCGCTGGTGCAGCCCGATCACGACCGTTTTGCCGAGGTCGATATCGGCCTTGTGGGCGTGCCATGGGACAGCGGCACCACCAACCGTCCCGGCCCGCGCCATGGCCCGCGACAGCTGCGCGACGCCTCGACGATGATCCGCGCCCAGCATGCGGTGACCGGGATGCGCCCGTTCGAAACCGTCGCCTGCGCCGATCTGGGCGATGTCGGGCCGAACCCGGTCGATATTCTCGACAGCATGGAACGCATCACCGCCTTCTACAACAAGATGAAGCGGGCCGGCATCCGGCCGCTGACGGCGGGGGGCGACCATCTGACCTCGCTGCCGGTGCTGCGATCGGTGGCGCGCGACGATGCGCTGGGCATGGTGCATTTCGACAGCCACACCGACCTGTGGCACAGCTATTTCGGCGGCCAGCTTTACACCCACGGCACGCCGTTCCGCCGCGCCGTCGAAGAAGGGCTGCTGGACCCGAAGCGGGTGGTGCAGATCGGCATTCGCGGCAGCATGTATGACACCGAAGATCGCGATTTCGCCGCCGCCAACGGTATCCGCATCATCCCGATCGAGGAATTCCACGCCCGCGGCGTCGCCGATGTCATGGTCGAGGCCCGCGAGATCGTCGGCACCGCGCCGACCTATGTCAGCTATGACATCGACTTCGTCGACCCGACCTTTGCCCCCGGCACCGGCACCCCCGAGATCGGCGGGCCGAACAGCTATCAGGCGATTCAGGTCGTGCGCGAACTTGCCGGGCTGAACATCGTCGGTGCGGATATGGTCGAGGTGTCGCCGCCCTTTGACCAGACGGGCGGCACCGCCTTTCTGGGCGTGACCATCATGTTCGAGCTGCTCTGCGTCATGGCGGGCAATTCGGCGGGCAAGTAAGACAGCGCCGGGCGGTCAGTCGTTGTCGACCGCCCGGATCAGCTTGCGTTCCAGCACGCGCAGCACGGTCCGCAGATCCTGCCCGCGCTTGAGCACCTGCCCCTCGGGGCCAAACACCGCGTACATGCCTTGCTTGCCGCGCAGCTTGGGGTGTTTCTCGATCCGGTACATCGGGTTTTCGGCGGTGCGCCGGAACACCGCGAACACCGCGCGATCCTTCAGCGAGGAAATCCCGTAATCGCGCCATTCTCCGGCGGCGACCATGCGGCCATACAGTGACAGGATGATATTCAGCTCGGGTCTCTGGAAGGCGACGACCTCTGGCGAGGCCGCGCCCCGACCCGGAAAGGGGGTGAGGCTGTTCATCCTATGAAGCTGCGCCCGGTTGGCACACAAATCAAGCCCAAGCTGCGCGGCGGGCGGGCAATTGCATGGGGTTGTCCATGATCGGGATCAAGAGCGGGGCAGTGCGGGGCAGGCCGAGTCGCCCTTTCCAAAGGCCGTGAGCAACCGCCAGCGCCAAACCAGAGCAAAACAGCGTGATCGCGGCGGGCCTTTAAACGCGTGCGAACAGCGCAAATTGTCGCAGAAGGTGCACGTTGAGGGCATCTTTTTTCAAGCCTGCGTGAGTTTTTCACCTTTGGCGCCAGATGTGGCGATCCGTCGCAGCGCTACCTTGGCGCGGCGGGGCTAATTGACGCCTGCAACCCTTGCTCCGGACTGCCTGCTCCTCCCCCTTGCTGGCGGCGTTCCCGGACTAACAAGAGGCCGAAACATTGTTTGCTATCAAAAAACCGCTACTGGCGGCACTGGGCGCCTTGGCGCTGTCCGGGTGCCAGTATGACGTGCTCTTTCCGCACGGCTGGGTTGGTGAGCAGCAGCGCGACCTGCTGATCATCTCCACTCTCCTCATGCTGATCGTGATCGTTCCCGTGTTGATCATGGCGGTCTGGTTCCCGCTCAAGTATCGCGCCGACCGCGAGGACATCTCGGATTACGATCCCGATTTCGAACATTCCAACAAGCTTGAAGCGGTGGTCTGGGGCGTTCCGATCCTGATCATCATCGCGCTGGGCTGGTACACTTGGGTCTATACGCACCGGCTTGACCCCTATGCCGCTCTGCCCACCGAGGTTTCCGAGCAAGAGCCGCTGCGCGTGCAGGCGGTGTCGCTCGATTGGAAATGGCTGTTCATCTACCCCGATTACGGCGTCGCTTCGGTCAATGAACTGGCGATCCCGGCCGGGCGTCCGGTGGAATTCTCGCTGACCTCCTCGACCGTGATGAACACCCTGTCGATCCCCGCGCTGGGCGGCATGGTCTATTCGATGGCCGGCATGGAAACCAAGCTGAACCTTATCGCCGGTCAGCAGGGCACCTATGCGGGGCGGTCTGCGCATTACTCGGGGCCGGGTTTTGCGGGCATGATCTTTGACACGCTGGCCATGAGCAACGCCGAGTTCGACACATGGGTTGCCGAGCGCCGCGACGGCGGCGAAGCGCTGACCCGCGCCAGCTATCTCGAGCTGGAAAAGCCGACCATGAACGCGCCGGTGCAATATTACGGCAGGGTTGAGGACGGTCTGTTCGGCCGGATCGTCGAGCTGTGCGTCGAAGAGGGCAAGGTCTGCATGGGCCACATGATGATGCAGGACAAGATGGGCGGCGGCGGCCTTGCGGGCATTCCCGATGCGGCGGCCTACAGCCACGACCGCGCCCGCACCATCGACGGCTTTGGCAACCTTGTCGAACTGCCGCCGCTGGAAGGCCACGGTGCCCACGGCGCCGGTCACGATGGCCATGATGGCCACGATGCCGAGCACGGCAGCGACCACGAGGCGCTGAACACAACCGAAACCCGGAACTATGTTCTGGCGCTTGATTCCAACGCACTTTGCAGCCCCCTCGGGGCCCAGACGGAGGCACAGACGAATGGCATCTGAGCAACCAGCAGAAACCTTCTCGCCGATCTTCGGGCGTCTGACGCTTGACTGGATCCCGATCCACGAACCGATCCTGATCGGCACCTTCGCCGGCGTTGCACTGGGGGGGCTGATCTTCCTTGCGCTGATGACCTACTTCAAGCTGTGGGCGCCGCTCTGGAACAACTGGGTGGTCAGCATCGACCACAAGAAGATCGGCATCATGTACATGGTGCTTGGCTTCATCATGATGGTGCGCGGCTTTGCCGACGCGCTGATGATGCGCGGCCAGCAGGCCATGGCCGCCGGTGGCAACGAAGGCTGGCTGCCGCCGCACCACTACGATCAGGTGTTCACCGCGCATGGCGTCATCATGATCTTCTTCGTGGCGATGCCTTTCGTGACCGGTGTGATGAACTATGTCATGCCGCTTCAGATCGGTGCCCGCGACGTGGCCTTCCCGTTCCTGAACAATTTCTCGTTCTGGATGACGGTGTCGGGCGCGCTGCTGATCAACGTCTCGCTGTTCATCGGTGAATTCGCGCGCGTCGGCTGGCTGGCGTTTCCGCCGCTGTCGGGGGCGAATTACTCGACCGGGCCGGGGATGGATTACTATCTCTGGGCGCTACAGATCGCGGGCGTGGGCACCACGCTGTCGGGCATCAACCTCATCGCGACCATCCTCAAGATGCGCGCGCCGGGGATGAAGATGTTCGACATGCCGATCTTTACCTGGACGGCGCTGATCACCAACGTGCTGATCGTCGCCGCCTTCCCGGTGCTGACGGCCACGCTGGCGCTGCTGACGCTGGACCGCTACCTTGGCTTCCACTTCTTCACCAACGACTTTGGCGGCAACGCCATGATGTATGTGAACCTGATTTGGATCTGGGGGCACCCCGAGGTCTACATCCTGATCATTCCCTGCTTTGGCATCATCTCGGAAATCGTGTCGACCTTCTCGGGCAAGCCGATCTTTGGCTACCGCACGATGGTCTGGGCGACCGCCTGCATCATGGTGCTGTCCTTTATCGTGTGGCTGCACCACTTCTTCACCATGGGGTCGGGCGCAAGCGTCAACACCTTCTTTGGCATAACCACGATGATCATCTCGGTGCCGACGGGGGTGAAGATCTTCAACTGGCTGTTCACCATGTACAAGGGCCGCGTGCGGCTTGAAGTGCCGATGCTCTGGGTGATCGGCTTCCTCGTGACCTTCACCATCGGCGGCATGACCGGCGTGATGCTGGCCATCCCGCCCGTCGACTTCCAGCTGCACAACACGCTGTTCCTCATCGCCCACTTCCACAACGTCATCATCGGCGGCGTGGTGTTCGCGATCTATGCGGGCGTGACCTACTGGTGGCCGAAAGCCTTTGGCTTCCAGCTCGACGAGAAATGGGGCAAGCGCGCCTTCTGGGGCTGGTTCATCGGCTTCTACGTTGCCTTCATGCCGCTTTACGCGCTTGGCCTGATGGGCGTCACCCGCCGGATGAACAGCTACCCTGACGCGGGCTGGCAGCCGTATTTCATCATCGCCGGCATCGGTGCGCTGATCATCCTGTTCGGCATCCTGTCGACCTTCATGTGCTTTGCCGTGTCGATCATGAACCGCAAGAAGCTTGCCTGCGGCAACGATCCTTGGGATGCGCGTACGCTGGAATGGGCGACCCAGTCCCCGCCGCAGCAGTACAACTTTCCGCAGGAGCTGAATGTCACCGGACGCGAAGCGTTCTGGCACATGAAGAAGGCCGGCTTCAAATGGTCGACCGACTATGCGCCGATCCACATGCCCAAGGACACCGCCACGGGCGTCGTCATCGCCGGTATCGCGTTTGTCTTCGGCTTTGCCATGGTCTGGTACATCTGGTGGCTGGCGATCCTGACCTTTGTGGCGATGATCGCCGTCGGCATCGCGCATACCTTCAACTACCACCGCGACTACTACATCCCCGTGGATGAAGTGCGTCAGACCGAAGCGAAAGGAGCCCTCACATGAGCACCGTGACCTCTTCGGCGGGCAAGTCGATCGTCGAGCCTCTGGCCGACGAGCCGATGCACCACGCAAGGCCCACCAGCGGCCATGAGACCGACCATCAGCACCACAGCCCGACTCCCATCGGGTTCTGGATCTACCTGATGAGCGACTGCATCATCTTTGGCGCGCTGTTCGCCACCTATGCCGTGCTGGGCTACAGCTATGCCGGCGGACCGGCGCCGATAGACCTGTTCGAGCCGGGGTTCGTGGCGATGGAAACGGCGCTGCTGCTGTTCTCGTCGGTCACCTTCGGTCTCGCCATGCTGCAGGCCGACAAGCAGAAGGTGGACGGCGCGCTGATGTGGCTTGGCGTCACCGCGCTGTTCGGCATCGGCTTCATCGCGATGGAGGTGTATGAATTCAACCACCTCATCCACCTCGGGGCGGGGCCTGACCGCTCGGCCTTCCTGTCGGCGTTCTTTGCGCTGGTGGGCACGCACGGTCTGCACGTGACCTTTGGTCTGGTGTGGCTGTTCACGCTGATGGCGCAGATCAAGATGCACGGCCTGATCCCGGCCAACATGCAGCGTCTGGGGACGCTGTCGATGTTCTGGCACTTCCTTGATCTGATCTGGATCGGGGTGTTCTCGTTTGTCTATCTCGTGAGGCTCGTCTGATGGCTGATCATACCGCACATTCGCACGGCACCATGGGCCAACTGATGATCGGCTTCGCGCTCGCCGCGATCCTGACCATCATCCCGTTCTACCTGATCATGGCCGAAGTCGACCTGCCACGCACCACCCTGATCGCTTGGATCATGGGCCTTGGCGCGGTGCAGATCATCGTGCATCTGGTGTTCTTCCTGCACGTCAACAAATCGGCCGAGGAAGGCTGGACCCTGTCCGCCACGATCTTCTCGGTGGTGATCCTTGTGATCGTTCTGGCTGGCTCGCTCTGGGTCATGCACAACATGAACGAGAACATGATGCCGATGCACGAGATGGATCAGCAGATCGAACAGATGAAGAGCCTTCAGTCCCAGCAGGGCTGACTTCTTTTCCGCACGTCATTCGCCGGGGCCGTTCGCGGCCCCGGCTTTGTTTCGAGGACCTCAGCAAGATGACCCTCCGCCTCATCATCGTATCGCTTCTGGCCGCCGTGTTGCTGGCCTGTTTCGCCGCGCTCGGGACATGGCAGGTTCAGCGCCTCGCGTGGAAGCTTGATCTGATCGAGCGGGTCGACGCGCGCATCCACGCCGATCCGGTGCCCGCCCCGGCCTTCGATGCGCCCGTGGCGCGCGATGCCGACGAATACCGCCGGGTGAGCGTGACCGGCAGCTATCTCAACGATGACGAGGTGCTGGTCTATACGCCGTCCGATTTCGGCCCGGCCTACTGGGTGCTGACCCCGCTGCAACGCGCCGACGGCAGCATCGTGATGATCAACCGGGGCATCGTGCCCCAGCACAACGGCGATATCGCCGATTTCGACCACATCGATGGCGAGACCACCGTCACCGGCCTGCTGCGCATCTCGGAAGCCGACGGCTGGCTGTTCTCGCGCGAGAGCAACCCGGACGAACAGCTCTGGTATCGCCGCGACATCGGCTCGATCACGCAGGCCAAGGGCTTTGAGCGGGCCGCACCGTATTTCATCGACGAAGAGCTGACAGCCAACAGCTGGCCGCGCGGCGGGCAGACCGTGGTGTCGTTCCGCAATTCGCACCTGAGCTACGCCATCACTTGGTACGCGCTCGCGCTGATGGTGATCGGCGGTTACGGCATGCTGCTCTGGCACGAAATTCGCCACAAAAATTGAAGTTTTGGGCGCGGCTTGCGGGCCGCGCCTTTGACAAGGCCTCGCCCAGCTTGACTGTGCGGTTGATCGTCTACACCGTCAGCAGATTGTATATCCGGACCTGACAGATGCGCCTTTCGAAATTCACCGACTATGCCTTGCGCGTCTGTCTGTATCTCGCGGCCCATGAGGGCAGGCTTGTTTCGATCTCGGAAATCTCCCGGGCGCATGAGGTGTCGCAAAGCAATCTGATGAAGGTGGTGAACCAGCTTGTCGATCATGGTGTGCTGCAAAGCACGCGGGGCCGGTCTGGCGGGGTAATGCTGGCGCATTGCGCGTCGGACATCCTTGTCGGTCAGGTCGCGCGCAAGATGGAAGGCGATGCTGCGCTGGTCGATTGCGACAGTTGCATCCTGCGTGGCTCTTGCGGGCTGGTGCGCGCCCTGCGCGAGGCAAAGGACGCATTCTACGCCAATCTCGACAGGGTCACGCTGCGCGATGCTGTCGGGGCGCATCCGCGCACGCTGGATATTCTGCTGGGTGCAGGGGCCGCCCACGCGCCCTGACCTTCGAATCCCGATCAAAGCAGCGCAATTCGACGCGCAGGTCGGGCGCGGATCATTCTTGGGTTGCACAAAAGCAGCGCTGATTTCCAATTATCGCCATCTAATTGTGCGCCTGACGGGTCGAGAAGGTGTTTTTCTTCCCGCGCCAGCGGGCGGCTGCGATCTTTTGTTGCGCGGTTGAATCATTCTTCGTATCAGAATGTTTAACGAGAGGCGGTGTCGCCTCTTATTAGGCCGCAACGGCGCGGCGATTTCCGTCAAATACCCGAATGCGGCTCCGCAGCAATGAGGCTGCCCGCGCACTGATCCGTCAGTCTGCGAGTGCTTGTCTGCGTCCACGTTCAAATCCTGACCGAAACCGCTGCGACCGGGATCTTCCGGTTCGCCAGAGCCCGAGGACCAGTCATGTCCAAACCACGTCTTGTGATCATCGGAAACTGCATGGCCCCAGTCCGGATGCTCGAGCAGCTGCTGGCGCCGGGCGCGGCGGCCTATGACATCACCATCTTCAACGCCGAGCCCCGGGGGAACTACGATCGCATTCTGCTTTCGCCGGTGCTGTCGGGCGAGAAGACATTTGCGGACAGCGTGATCCATGACGATGCTTGGTATGCGGCGCAGGGCATCACCCTGCACAAGGGCGAAAAGATCGTCGAGATCTACTGCGCGGCCCGCAGCGTTCGCGCGCAAAGCGGCCGGTCGGCCAGCTATGACAAGCTGGTGATTGCGACCGGGTCGTCGTCGTTCATGACCCCGGTGCCGGGGCGCAATCTTCCCGGTGTGCTGGCCGACCGCGATCTGAATGACGTCGATGCGACGCTGCGACAGGTCCGCAGCGGCGGCCGCAACGTGGTGATCGGGGGTGGCCAGCTACAGCTCGAAGCGACCGCCGGTCCGAAGGCACAGGGCAGGCCGGTGACGGTGGAGAACCTGATGGAACGCCAGCCCGATGCCTCTGCCGCCTACCCTCTGCAAGAGGAGCTGGAATCGTGCGGGATCGATCTCCGCTGCGGGGGGAATGACAAGGCGATCCTTGGCCGCGACAAGCTGGTTGGCGATGTCAGTGTTGGAGCGTGGTGCAGCGACCTGCTGAGATCAGGCGTGAGCTGTGAGCGCCACGGCGCGCTGACCATCGCCGTCTTCCGCACTTTGGATGACCGCATCTTTGCGCTGGAGGATTGCTGCCCCCACAAGGGCGACCTCTCAGCAGCGGCAACGTGCATGGGGGCTGCGTGACATGCCCGCTGCACAACTGGGTGATTTTCCTCGAAACCGGCGCCGCGCAGGGCGCCGATGACCGCCGTCCCGTCCGCATCGGTGGCCGGGACATCTCTCTCGAACCGAACCTCGACGCCTGACTGGTCAGGCCACCACCCCTCGAAAGGACTTTAGACATGTCGTATGTCATGCCCAAGGAATTCGCGGCCAAGATGGTCGATGCCGGCGAATCCAAGATCTTCATGGCCACCAAGGACACCCTGATCCGCTCCTACATGGCGGGTGCCATTCTGGCGCTTGCCGCCGCCTTTGCCGTCACCATCGCGGTGCAGACCGGCAATTTCCTTGTCGCCTCGCTGCTGTTTCCGGTGGGCTTCTGCCTGCTGTACCTTATGGGGTTCGACCTGCTGACCGGGGTGTTCACCCTTGCGCCGCTGGCGGTGCTGGCCAAGCGTCCGGGCTGCACATGGAAGGGCGTGTTCCGCAACTGGGGGCTGGTGTTCTGCGGCAACTTCGCCGGGGCGATGACCACCGCCGTGCTGATGGCGATCGTCTTTACCACCGGCTTTTCCGCCGAACCCAACGAGGTCGGTCAGAAGATCGGTCAGATCGGCGAGGCCCGCACGCTGGGCTATGCCGCCGCCGGGGGCGCAGGTCTGCTAACCGTCTTCGTGCGCGCCGTGCTGTGCAACTGGATGGTGTCGACCGGCGTGGTTGCCGCGATGATGTCGACCTCGACCTCTGGCAAGATCATGGCGATGTGGATGCCGATCATCGTGTTCTTCTACCTTGGCTTCGAACATTCCATCGTCAACATGTTCCTGTTCCCCAGCGGTATCATGCTGGGCGGTGAATTCACTTGGGCCGATTATTTCATCTACAACGAGATCCCGGTCGTGGTGGGCAACCTTGTCGGCGGCCTGACCTTTGTGGGCGGCATGATCTACGCCACGCATTTCCGCGAAAGCCCCAAGCGCGGCGCCGCGCGCAATGACGACGCCGCTGTCGTGCCGGCGGAATAGCTCCGACCTCCCTGACTGGGGTCCCCTTCGGGGGCCCCTCTTTTCGCCGAGCGAGGCCATCCATGCCACGGGATATGACGACAGACCGGCTGGAGGCCGTGATCGGCCAATGCGCCTCTGCGGGCTGCAAACCGCTGATGCAGGATTTCCACGGCGCGCGGGTTCCCGAGGGCGATGCGCTGATGCTCAAGGGCATCGTCCTTGCCGTGGCCGACGGCATTTCCAGCAGCCAGACCAGCGGCGTCGCTGCCCAGAGCGCGGTCAGGATGCTGCTGTCCGATTACTATGACACCCCCGATAGCTGGACGGTAAAGACCGCCGCAAGCCGGGTGCTTCAATCCGCCAACGCCTGGCTTTACGGGCAGAACCGGACGCTGGCGGATCTGGACAGCGGCATGGTCTGCGCCTTTGCGGCGTTGATCCTCAAGGGGGGCGCTGGCCATGTGCTGCACGCGGGCGATGCCCGGGTGGCGCGCTATGCCGATGGCCTGCTTGATCCGCTGACCGTCGATCACCGCTCCGGCGAGATGCTGGCCCGCGCGCTTGGCGCGGCCGAGACGGTCGCGCTCGATTATCGCCGCGTGCCGCTACGCGCTGGCGATGTCTTTGTCCTGAGCACCGACGGGCTACACGAGCATATCAGCGGTGCGGATGTCGCCCATGCCCTGACCCTGCCTACGCTGAACGATGCCTGCCGCGCATTGGTCGATACGGCGCTGAGCCGGGGCAGCGCCGACAACCTGACGGTGCAGATCTTGCAGGTGACCCGGCTGCCGCAAGAGGCTGGCCTGCCTGAAACCACCGCGCTGCTGGTGCTGCCGCTGCCCAAACCGGGAGATACGCTCGATGGGCTGCGGGTGCTGCGTGCGCTCAGCCAGACGCCGCGCAGCCATGTCTTTCTTGCCGCCGACCCGGACGGGCGCAAAATCGTGCTCAAGATCCCGGCGTCGGAAACGCTCGAAAACCCCGCCGCCCTGCGCCGTTTCACACTGGAGGAATGGGTGGCGCGGCGGGTCAGCTCGGTGCATGTGATGCAGGCCGCCGATCTGCCGCAGCCGCGCTCGGGGCTATACGTCGCGATGGCATATCTGCCGGGGCGGACGCTTCGGCAACGGATGACCGACCATCCCGGCGCGCCGCTGGACAAGATGCGCGACATCGCCGGGCAGATCATCAGCGGCCTGCGCGCGCTGCACCGGCGCGAGATGATCCATCAGGACATTCGCCCCGAAAACATTCTGATCGACGAGGACGGCAGCGTGCGGATCATCGACCTTGGGTCGGTGTCTGTCGCCGGGGTCGAGGAGGCCGCCCCCGGTCTGCTTGGAGAGCTGCCCGGCACGTTGCAATACACCGCCCCCGAATACCTGTCGGGTGATGTGGTGAGCTGGCGGTCGGATCAATACGCGCTGGCAGTCATCCTGTATGAAATGCTGACCGGGCGGCTTCCCTACGGCGCGCAGGTGGCGCGCATCGCCACCCGCGCCGATCAGCGGCGGTTGCAATACGCCCCGGCCCGCAGTGACGACAACGCCGTGCCCGCCTTTGTCGATGCGGCGCTGCGCCGCGCGCTGCATCCGGACCCGCTGCGCCGTTACGATGCGCTGTCGGAATTCCTCGCCGATCTGCACCGCCCCGGCAGCGCCGCCCGCGCAGCCCACCACATTCCGCTGGCCGCGCGCGATCCGCTGCGCTTCTGGCAGGCGCTGACCATCATTCTCGCAGTGATCTGCGTGATTCTCGCCGCGCAACTTGCCGGCTGACCCACAGGAGGACAGATATGAAAGATCTTACGCCCGAGGAGTTCCTCGACAAGGAAGACGTCGCCGCGCTGATCATTGCCGCGAAAAAGCGCGGCAAGCTGACATGGGAAGGCATCGCATCGGGCATCGGCATGTCGCCGGTGTTCACCCATTCCGCCTGCATGGGGATGAACGCCTTTCCACCCGAAAAGGCCGCCGCGCTGGTCGAACTGCTGGGTCTGCCGGAGGAGGCCGCCGAGGTTCTGTCCGAAAGCCCGACCAAGGTGTTCGCCCAGACCGTGCCGACAGATCCCTGCATCTATCGCTTTTACGAGGTGGTCGGCGTCTATGGCCCGACGCTCAAGGCGCTGATCCATGAGAAATTCGGCGATGGCATCATGTCGGCGATCGACTTCGACATGTCTGTCGAACGCGAGCCGAACCGCAAGGGCGATCGCGTGGTGATCACCATGTCGGGCAAGTATCTGGCCTATAACAGCTGGTGACCCCCGAAGAATTTCAAAGGGCCGTGCCTTCTGCCGAAGGTGCGGCCCTTTTGCGTGCCGGGTCGTGAACTTGGTGCGGGTGAAGGGACTCGAACCCCCACGCCAAAGGCGCCAGAACCTAAATCTGGTGCGTCTACCAATTCCGCCACACCCGCCAGTTCGAGAGCTGTCCTATCAAAGCCGCAGAGCTTAGGCGAGTGGAAAATATGTGTTTCGAATTCGAGACTTTAACGCGACCTTTTCCGCGCCTGATGCAGAGTGAGCTGCAGTGAATAGCAGGATTGCGCCGATGAAACCGAATATGGTCCGGCGCGACAGCACCGATGTGTCAGGCGGGTCGCGCCCGGCCCGTCATGTGGTGTCGCCCGAAACCCTCAACGCGCTTGTCGCGGGCACCAATGTGCTGACGCTCGATGGCGCTTTGCCGGTCGAATATCTCGCCCCCGGCGATCGGGTGATCACCCGCAACGCTGGCGCGGCGACGCTGCTTGGCATCCGCCGCTATCGGGCGAGGGTGCGGCTGGTGGCGATCAAGGCCGGAACGCTTGGAAACTGCCGCCCCGACCGCGACGCGCTGTTGCCCGCCGGGCAGGAGGTACTGGTGCGCGACTGGCGCGCGGGGGCACTGTTCGGCGCTTCGCGGGCGCTGGCACCGGCGCAACGGCTGGTCGACGGGCAGTTCATTCGCGTCATCGGCACGCGCGAGGTCGATCTGGTCGAACTGATGCTTGACGGTCCTCATATCCTTTACGGTGACGGGCTGGAACTGGCCTCGGCGGCGGTTGTTCCCGCCTAACCCTGCGGGGTCATGCCCTGACGCGCCTTGAACCGCTTCAGCCCCAGATAGCGTTCGCGCAGGATGATCGCCACGCCAGAGGCGATGACGATGGACGAGCCTGCCAGCATCAACGGGGTGGGGACCTCGGCAAAGAACGCGTAGCCGATGACGATGGCAAACAGAATCGACGCATAGTCAAAAGGCGCCAGCAGCGCCGCCTCGGCCCCCTTGTAGGCGGCGGTCAGACAGATCTGCGCCACGCCCCCGATCAGCCCCGCCGCGATCAGCATCAGCGTCTGATCCAGCGGCGGCAGCACCCAGCCAAAGGGCAGGGTGACCAAGGACAATACCGTCGAGGTCATGGTGAAATAGAACACGATGGCCGAGGTCTGTTCGGTCGCGGCCATGCGCCGGATGTGGATCTGCACCAGCGCCCGCAGCACCGCCGAAACCATGACAAAGCCGATGCCCAGCAGCACCGCCTGATTGACCTCGGACAGGGTCAGCAGCGGCCACATCACCAATGCCACCCCCAGCAATCCGACCATCACCGCCGTCAATCGGAACAGCCGCACCTGCTCGCCCAGCAGGATCGCGGCGAAGATCACCGTCAGCAGCGGCGCGGCATAGCCTAGCGCGGTGACCTCGGGCAGTGGCAGCAGCCCCAGCGCGGCAAAGCTGAAGCCCATGGAAGAAACGCCCACAACCCCGCGCAAGACGTGTTTCCACAGGCTGTTGACGCGCAGCCCGGTGCGCAGGTCGCCGCGCCAGATCAGCCAGCCAAGGATCACCGGCAGCGCAAAGAAAGAGCGGAAGAACACCGCCTCGCCGGTGGGCACATCCGAGGCCTTGATCAGCGCCGACATGATGACGAACAGCACGACAGAGGCGAGTTTCAGCGAAATGCCGCCGAGCGGGGTCATGAGGGCCTCGTATGGTATACCAATTTGGCACACCATGGCGTGACAAGCGGCCGGGCGCAATCGTCGGCGTGCGGATCGCGGCCCGGCGCTTCAGCTGGTTTCGAGACAATGCCGCCGGAACGCCCGCTTGAGCATATCCAGCTCGGCGCGCAGCAAGGCCATCTCGGCGCGCAGATCATCGCCTGCCGCCTCTCCGGCGATCAGGGTGAAACTGTCAAGCTTTTCACCGCTCATTGCATCGAGGATCAGAAAGGTCTGCACCCCGTCGCCCACCGCCTGAACCGGCACCGGTACCTCGAGCGCCCAGCGACCGGGGGTGGTGCTTTGCGATACGGTGACACCGCGCACCGGCGCATCCTGAAGGGTGACCATGACTTCGGGCGGCGGGGCATCGGCGGTCCGCGCCACCAGCAGCCCTTGCCAGATGCCTTCGACAAAGCGGGTCTTGGTCAGCGAATAGGCGGGCATGTGTTTCGTCCTCAGAGTTCGGCGCGCGGGCGGCGGCTGAAGGTCAGATCGCGCAGGATCACCTGATTCATCTGCGGGCCTTCAAAGATCAGGTCCAGCCACATGCGATCGGCGCGTTTCTCGTTGAGCCGGGTATAGGCCAGATCGAATTCGATGCAGATGTCTTCTTCGTGCAGGGGCAGCTCGCGCACGATCTGTTCGGTGTTGGGGCCATGGCGGATGTTGAGCCGGGCAAAGATTTCCAGTGGTTTTTCCATCTCGACGATGGTGTCGATGCGGATGAGGTGCTTGCGCTGCAAACCCGTTGCCGCCTCGGTCGGCAGGTCGATGGCCAGCGACAGGTACGAGCCGTCGAAGTTCAGCACGTCAAGCCGTAGCCCATAGGCGGCAAGATCTGCCTCGCGCAGGTTGCGCAGCTGGCGCAGGGTGATTTCGGAGCGGGCGCAATCGTGGAACAGCGTCGCCTCGGCCCCAAGCATCGACTGGTTGGGCACCGAAGCGAGGCCGGGCACCGGCAGCGGTGCGCACCACAACTCGGGGCGCCAGGCCCAGTCGGCATCCTTGGGGCGCGCAAACGCCTGATTGCCGATGACCGGCAGCGCCAGCCGACTATCTGCGATGAACAGCAGCCGGTCTATGCGCGCCTTCAGTTTGCGCGCCGCTGCGCGTTGACGGCGCAGCACCCGCAGGTCGGCGGTATCGGCGTTGCGCGCGGCGCGCGACCACCGCCTGAGCGATGCCGCCGCGAGCGCGCGCCCGATCCACCCGTCTGTCATCCCTGCCATGGCCCGCCCTGCGTCTGTTTTTGTACCCTTATCCCCAAGATCCTTGAATTCGGTGAATGGTCAATCACCCCTTGGGGCTGAGCGCTCCGATCCGGTCGCGAACGGCGCGCAACATGGCGGCGCCCTCGGCCCCGGCAAGCGGGCTGCCCTTGCCGGCATAAAGCGCAAGCCCGACCATGCGCTGCCCTTGCAGGAAGGTGCCACGCCAATAGCGCGGATCGCCGTCTGCGATCACCTCGGTGCCGCCGCTGGCAAGATGCGTCAGGGTAAGCCCGCCGGATCGGATGCCGCCGATCATGCGCTGCCCCACCTCTTCCGCGAGGGCGGAAGCATCGGGCAGGGTTGCTTGTGGGGTTTGCTCTGCGACGGTGACGGTGACAACCATCGGCTCGACCATCGGGCCGGTGTCGTCGCCCGTCAGATTCCGGCAGGATGCGATCATGGCAAAGGTCCGGTCCGGTCCGCGCGGATATGTTTCGGGGTCGATGCAATAACCGGGCGGGCCCCCGACCACTACGGCCCCATCGGCAAGGCTGGCGGTCTCGATCCCGTCCCCGCGCGAGGCTGTCACGCAGCCCGCCATCACAAGAGCTGCGCCCAGAAAGGCAGAGTTCCGCAGCTGTCCCATCGTCTGTGTGCCCCCGTAACGTCTTGTAACACGTGGCAATAGCTGGGCAGTGCCCTGCGGACAAGTCCGGGGCTTGCGCCGGGCCGCGCGCCATGCGTGCAATGCCCGTATGCAATATGACCCGTTTCGCCTGATGACCGATCCCGCCCGCCGCACATCATTGCCGCGCCTTGCCATGGGGCTGGGCCTTGCGGTGGCGCTGACCGTTGGCATCGGGCAGGGGCTGCTGGCGCTGGCGGAACAGGTGCTGAGCGCGCAAACCCACGCCGCGCTGATCGGCCAGATGCGGCGCGGCGACACGGCGCTGGGCATGTATGCGCTGCTGTTCAGTACGGGTGCGATGGGGGTGGCGGCGCTGATCACGGCGCGGCTGGTGCATGGGCGCAGGGGGCGCTCGCTGCTGGGGCCGTTGCCGCTGGCGCTGCGCCAGTTCGGGCGCGCGGCCTTGGCGCTGCTGCTGGTTCAGGCGCTGCTGACGGGGCTGTTGATGCTGTGGCCGCCATGGCCGATGGCGGCGCAGATGCTGCCCGCGATGGCCCCCGGCCGCTGGGCGCTGCTGCTGCCTCTGACGCTGCTGGCGTTGCTGGTGCAGACCGGTAGCGAAGAGCTGCTGTTTCGCGGCTACCTGCAATCACAGCTTGCTGCGCGCTTTTCGCGCCCCTGGGTCTGGCTGCTGCTGCCGTCGGCGCTGTTCGGGCTGGGGCATTGGGCACCGGGGATCTATGGTGGCAATGCGGGGCTGGTGACGCTTTGGGCGGTGCTGTTCGGGCTGGCGGCGGCGGATCTGACGGCGCGCACCGGCACACTTGGCCCGGCGCTGGCACTGCACCTGATGAACAACCTTGCCGCTATCGCCGTTGCGGCGCCGAACGGGCCGATGACCGGCCTTGCGCTGTACATCCTGCCCATCGACATGGAAGACGAGGCGATGTTGCGGGCGTTTATGCCGGTGGATCTGCTCGGGATCGGCGTTGGCTGGCTGGCGGTGCGGCTTGCGCTCCGGGTCTGACGTTGCATTCCGCGCCCCGTCTGCATAAATGGGCCGCAAACGCCAGCCGCGAAGGGCCCAGAAATGAACTGGATCACCAACTACGTCCGTCCCCGCATCAACTCGATCTTCTCGCGCCGCGAGATGCCCGAGAACCTGTGGATGAAATGCGACGGCTGCGGCACCATGCTGTTTCACCGCGAGGTGACCGACAATCTGGGCGTCTGCACCACCTGCGGTCACCACATGCACATCACGCCGCGGGCGCGCTTTGAGTCGCTGTTCGACGGCGGCGTGTTCAACGAGATCGCCGTGCCGGTGCCGATCGCCGATCCGCTGCATTTCCGCGATCAGAAGAAATACCCCGACCGGATGCGCGCCGCGCAGAAAACCACCGGCGAAAAAGAGGCGATGCTGGTCGCCGCTGGCGAGATCGGCCGCACCCCGGTGGTTTGCGCCGCGCAGGATTTCAGCTTCATGGGCGGGTCCATGGGGATGTATGTCGGCAATGCCATCATCAAGGCGGCGCAAGAGGCCAAGCGGCTCAAGCGCCCGCTGGTGCTGTTCTCGGCGGCGGGCGGGGCGCGGATGCAGGAAGGCATTCTGAGCCTGATGCAGATGCCGCGCACCACCGTTGCCATCCAGATGCTGCGCGAGGCGGGGCTGCCCTATATCGTGGTGCTCACCCATCCGACCACCGGCGGCGTCACGGCATCCTACGCCATGCTGGGCGATGTGCAGATCGCCGAGCCAAACGCGCTGATCTGCTTTGCCGGGCCGCGCGTCATCGAACAGACCATCCGCGAGAAGCTGCCTGAAGGCTTTCAGCGCGCCGAATATCTGCTGGAACACGGCATGCTCGACCGCGTCACCGACCGGCGCAAGATGCGTGAAGAGCTGATGACCATTCTGCGGATGCTGATGCACATGCCCCCGGCGGTGCATGGCGAGCTGCCGCCTCCGGGCGATCTGTCGGCGCCGGAGATGCCCGAGGAATGACGCAAGGCTCCGACGCCATCCTTGCACGGATGATGTCCCTGCATCCCAAGATCATCGACCTGACGCTGGACCGGGTCTGGCGTCTTCTGGCCGCGCTCGATCATCCCGAACGGCAGATGCCGCCGGTGATTCACGCCGCCGGAACCAATGGCAAAGGGTCGACCCTTGCCATGCTGCGCGCCGGATACGAAGGCGCGGGCAAGACGGTGCATGCCTATACCTCGCCGCATCTTGCGCGCTTTCACGAGCGCATTCGCGTCGCGGGCAAGCTTATCGACGAAGACGCGCTGAGCGCGGTTCTCGATGAATGCTGGCAGCGCAATGGCGGCGAGAGCATCACTTATTTCGAGATCACCACCTGCGCCGCCTATCTGGCCTTTTCGCGCAGCGCTGCCGATGTGGCGCTGATCGAGACCGGCCTTGGCGGGCGGCTGGATGCGACCAATGTGTTCGACACCCCGGCGCTGACAGTGATCACGCCGATCTCGCTGGATCATCAGCAATATCTGGGCGAAACGCTGGCCGAGATCGCTGGCGAAAAGGCCGGTATCCTCAAGCGCGGAGTGCCCTGCGTGGTTGGCCCGCAGCCAGACGAGGCGATGCAGGTGATCGAGGCCCGCGCCGCCCGTCTGGGCGCGCCGTTGCTGGCGCATGGCCAGCATTGGCAGGTCTGGGAAGAACGTGGGCGGCTGGTGTTTCAGGACGAAAACGGCCTGCTCGACCTGCCGCTGCCGAACCTGCCCGGCGCGCATCAGATCGAAAACGCCGGCGCGGCGCTGGCGGCGCTGCGTCATCTCGCGCTTGGCCCGGAGGCCTGCGAGGCCGCCGTCACCCGCGCCGACTGGCCCGCCCGGATGCAGCGCCTGACAGAGGGGCCACTGCCCGCGCTGGTGCCGCAAGCCGAGCTTTGGCTCGACGGTGGGCACAACCCGGCGGCGGGCGCGGCGCTGGCGCGCCATCTCGGCGGCCTGCCGAAGCGACCGACGCATCTGATCTGCGGAATGCTCAACACCAAGGATATCGCGGGCTATCTGCGCCCGCTCGCCGACCACGCCGACCGGCTGATCGCCCTGTCGATTCCAGGCGAAGCCAATACGCTGCCCGCTGGCGAAACCGCACGGGTCGCGGCCTCGGTCGGCATGGTGTCGCAGGTTGCCGACAGCGTCGAGGACGCGCTGCAGCGCATCGCCAGCGATACACCCGAGGCGCGCATCCTGATCTGTGGCTCGCTCTATCTGGCGGGTGACGTTCTACGCAAACAGGGCGGCTGAGGCGGCAATCTGCCTGATCTAAAACGTTTTGTTGTAAATTCGGACAAATTCCCTTGGGCGAATCACTTTTGCTTGACCGATTCGCTGCCGGTTGACTATATATTGTGGCAGACACGCTATAGGGACACGCTGCCACGGCGTTTCTGCTGTATCTAGGGGATGAACATTCATGCTGCGCAAGATTTGCCGCGCGCTGATGCTTGGGCTGTGCCGTTTTTCTGGCCGCGTCCCTGCGAAAGCCGCGGACGTCATCGACGATGTCTCGTCGAGGGCGGCTTGTGTGGCTGGCCAGACAGTTCTTTCCCGCGCCATTTTCGACGCGATGCGCAACGCGCTCGCGACTTCCGACCAATTCAAGGTCGGTCAGACACTGACACTCCCAGTGCGCTGACCGAAAAAACTGCAGGCAAGACCATCGAGCAACTGGGGCCGGCAACGACCGGCCCCATTTTTCTTGGCTAAAGCTCTTCGCCCCATTCGGCGGCCTGCATTTCGTTCAGACGGCTGGCGGTGCGTTCGAATTCAAAGGCGCCAGTGCCTTCGATATACAGGCTTTCGGGCACGTCTTTGGCGCTGACGATCAACTTGACCTTCGCCTCGTAAAGCGCGTCGATCAGCGTCACGAAACGTTTGGCCTCGTTGAAGTTGCTGCGCCCGAGGCGAGGCACGTTTTCCAGCACCAGCAGGCGCAGCGCATCGGCGATGGCGAGGTAATCTCCCGGCCCCAGCATCTGCCCGCACAGGTCGTAAAAGCTGACACGGGCCATGCCGTTCTTGTAGCGCGGCAGGGTCAGCTTGCGGCCCCTGATGGTCAAGGTCAGCTCTTCTTCGTCGCCATGGGTCAGCTCGGCCCAAAGCCGGTCGATCTCGCTGCGCGCGGCGGCGTCGACGGGGGTGAAATAGGTGCGCGCCCCGCGCAGGCGGTCCTGCCGGTGGTCGCGCTCGGAGGCCAGTTCGCGCACCTCGAGCCGGTCCTTGATCATCGCGATGAAGGGCAGGAACAGCTGCCGGTTCAGGCCGTCCTTGTACAGATCGTCCGGCAGCCGGTTCGAGGTGGTGACAACC
This sequence comes from Citreicella sp. C3M06, assembly GCF_018860705.1. Lineage (GTDB taxonomy): Bacteria > Pseudomonadota > Alphaproteobacteria > Rhodobacterales > Rhodobacteraceae > Salipiger. Next base: position 57,616 of record NZ_JAHKQA010000105.1, on the reverse strand, counting down.
ACGGTGCCCGCCTCGAACAGCTGTTCGAACAGCCGCCCCACCAGCATCGCATCGGCGATGTCGGTGATCTGCATCTCGTCAAAGGCCAGTACCCGCACGGCATCGCTGACCTGCTTGGCCATCGGCTTGACCGGGTCTTCGATGCCTTTGCTGCGCAGGCGGTGCAGTTCCGACTGCATCTCTTGCATGAAGGCGTGAAAATGCACCCGCCGCACCGGCACATCGAGGCTGTCGACGAACAGATCCATCAGCATCGACTTGCCGCGCCCGACGCCGCCCCACAGGTACAGCCCGCGGATCTTTGGCAACTCGGGTTTCTTGCGGAAGAAGCCGCGCCTTTGCGGCGTCTCGGGGGTCTGCGCCAACTCGGCGCGGATGCGTTCGAATGCGGGCAGGGCGGCCTGCTGCGCGTCATCGCGCGTGAGCCGTCCTTCGGTGACGCGGGCGTCATAGAGCTGGTGCAACGTGGTCATGCTGGGCAATTAGCGCGCGCCGCATCGTTTGTGTAGACCCGGCGTGCCGCACAGCGGCAAAGAGGATTGTACCCGGCACATTTCTGGCGTTGACCTGCCCGAGGCTGCGGCAGAATTTGCGCCGCAAAGGAGCCCCCATGACCAGCCAACGTCTTTTTACCCCCGTTCTGATCACCGGTTGCGCGATCATCCTGATTTCCTTCGCGGTGCGCGCCAGCTTCGGAGTGTTCCAGATCCCGATTGCCGAGGAATTCGGCTGGGCGCGGGCGGAGTTTTCCATGGCCATCGCCTTGCAGAACCTGTTCTGGGGCATCGGCCAGCCGCTGTTTGGCGCGATGGCGGAAAAGATTGGCGATCGCAAGGCGGTGGTCCTTGGGGCGATTGTCTATTCGGCGGGGCTGCTGCTGTCGTCGCAGGCGGTGACGCCGGGCGCGATGCAATGGTCCGAGGTGCTGGTGGGCTTCGGCATCGCGGGCACCGGGTTTGGCGTGATCCTTGCGGTGGTGGGCCGGGCGTCGTCGGAGGAAAACCGCTCGATGTCGCTGGCGATCACCACCGCGGCGGGCAGCGCGGGGCAGGTGCTCGGCGCGCCCGTTGCAGAATATCTTCTGGGCATGTTCCCTTGGCAGACGGTGTTCATGGTCTTTGCCGCGGTGGTTATCGCCATGCTGCTGCTGTTGCCCTTCATGCGCGCACCGACGCCCCCGGCCAGCCGCGCCGAGCTGGAGGAATCGCTGGGTGCCATCCTGCTGCGCGCGGGACGGGACCCGAGCTTTGCGCTGATTTTCCTCGGCTTCTTCAGCTGCGGCTACCAGCTGGCCTTCATCACCGCGCATTTCCCGGCCTTCGTGACCGAGATGTGCGGCCCGATCGCGCCGGGCGGCATCCTGCACGGGCTGGGCATCACCACGACATCGGCGCTTGGTGCGCTCAGCATTGCGGTCATCGGGCTGTGCAACATCGTCGGCACGCTGACAGCCGGTTGGGCGGGAAAGCGGTTTTCGAAGAAGTACCTGTTGTCGGGCATTTACGTTGCCCGCACGCTGGCGGCGGCGCTGTTCATCATGCTGCCGATCACGCCAACCTCGGTGCTGGTGTTCTCGGCGGCGATGGGCTCGTTGTGGCTGGCGACGGTGCCGCTGACCTCGGGGCTGATCGCGCATATCTACGGGCTGCGCTACATGGGCACGCTGTATGGTATCGTCTTCCTGTCGCACCAGCTGGGCGGCTTCCTCGGCGTCTGGCTGGGCGGGCGGATGTATGACCTGAACGGCGATTACACGCTGGTATGGTGGATCGGCGTTGGCGTCGGTGCGCTGAGCGCGGTGGTGCACCTGCCGATCCGCGAAGTGCGAGGGCCAAAGCTGGCCCCCGCCTGATCTAAGCCTCGGCCTGATCAGATCACCGGTGCTTGCAGGACGCCATGCTTCAGCAGGCAGTCCTGCCAGCCCTCGGGGTGTTTGAACACATGGGTTTGCCAGCCGCGCGCGGCGGCCGTGGCGATGTTGTCCTCGCGGTCATCGGCAAACAGCAGGGTCGAAGGGGCAAGCCCACAATCTTCCTCGACCATGCGGTAGATGTCTTCATGGGGTTTCACCGCCTTCATCTCGCCCGAGATATAGGCGCGGTCGTATTCGCGCAGGAAGGGGTAAACCTCGAGCCCCTGCTCGAACGGACCCATGCCGATGTTGGACAGAAAGAAAACCGGCACCCCGGCGTCGCGCAGCGCCATCAGGATGCTGACCGATCCGTCGATGGCCGGCGCGGCGAGCGAAGTCCAGTTGTCATGCCAATGGCGGATTTCGGCGGCAAATTCGGGGTGGGCCTCGGCGCAATCATAAACCTGCTTGCGGAACGGCTCGCCCGCATCGAGGCCTTCGTTCATGGCGTGCAGATCGACGGCGTCGAACATGGCGCGGCGACGCTCTTCGCCGATCAGCGCATCGTAATACAGCTCGGGCTGCCAGCGGATCAGCACGTTGCCGATATCGAAAATCACGGCGGAAATGGCCATATGTCTATCCCTTAGCCTGTCGTAGCGCCTGTTCCAGCGCGCCCAGAAACCGCGAGCGGTCTGCTTTGGTGAATCCCTTGCCGCTGCCCCCTGATCCCAGAGGATTGGCGGCGCGCAGGTCGGCCATCAGATCGCGCATGGCAAGCTGCTGGCCGATGTTGGCGGCGGTGAACCGCTCGCCGTTGTGACGCAAAACCTGCGCGCCCGCCTCGATACATTTTGCGGCAAGCGGAATGTCTCCGGTCACCACCACATCCCCTGGCCCGCAGCGCTCTGCGATCCACATATCGGCCACGTCCGGCCCGTCGGGAACGATCACCGTTTCCACCAGCGGGTTGCGCGACGGGCGCAGACCCCCGTTTGACACCACATACATGACACAGCGATGACGGGTTGCGACGCGCTCGGCCTCGTCCTTGACGGGGCAGGCGTCGGCGTCGATGTAAAGGCTCATCGCACCAGTCCTATGATGGTGCTCAGCGTGACGATGCTGAGCGCGGTTGATATAAGGATGGCCGCCGACACCCGCTGCGGCGCGATGCCGTAATGCTGGGCCATCATAAAGACATTGCCCGCCACCGGCATCGCGGCGGCGCTGATGGCGACGGCGGCCTGAAACGGTGTTACCGGGAAGATCAGGAACACCGCAGCGGCGACGCAAAGCGGGTGCAGCACCAGCTTGGCAAAGCTGAGCCAGCCCGCCACCGCCAGCCGCTCTGCCGATTTCGACGCCAGCGAGGCACCGATTGCGAACAGGGCACAGGGGGTTGCGGCATTGCCGAGCAGGGTGACGAATTCGCTCATCACATGTGGCACCGGCAGGCCAAGCGCCGAGACCGCAAGCCCGGCGCTGATCGACATGATCATCGGGTTGCGCAGCAGCCCCAACGCCACCGAGCGGAAAATTTGCGCGCTGATCCGCCCTTCGCGCGCGCCGGCGACAAGAACGACCAGCAGCGTGGCAAAGACCACGAGGTCGATGGTCAGCATCAGGATGATCGACGGCACAGCCGCATCGCCATAAAGCAACGACAGCATCGGCAAGCCAAGAAACCCGGCGTTGCCGATGGCGGCGGTTTGCGCCTCGATGGCGGCGGTTTGCAGATCCTGCCGACGGGCAAAGGCGACGGCGGTGGCGATACCATAGACCGCAAGGGTCCCCAGCAGGTAGGCCGAGGCAAGGCGTGCGTCGAAGATTTCCGTGATGGTCAGCGAGGCGGAAAACCGAAACAGCATCGCCGAGAGCGCAAAGAAGAACACGAATTTGGTCAGCGCGGCGGTGGCGGTCTCCGAAAAGAAGCCGCGCCGCGCCGCGCCATAGCCAAGGCCGATCAGGGCAAAGAACGGCACGGTTTCGAGAAAGATGGCAAGCATGTCAGGCGGGCCGATGCGGCCGCGCCGGGCTCAGACCTTGCCCTCGAAATCCTTGTGGACGTATTTCGCATCGCAATAGGGGCATTCGACAAAGCCTTCGGTCTGCGGGATCAGCAGCCACACCCGCGGATGGCCAAGCGCGCCTTCGCCACCGTCGCAGGCGATGCGCCAGCTGTCGACAACCTTGGTTTCGGGGGCTTGCGTCGTCATGGCCGAGGTTTCCTTTTCGTCGCACCTGCACTACCTGCGTTATGGGCGGAAAAAACCACAGGAGCAAGGCTCGGGATGACTGGCGACGCGATCCGGATCGAGGGTCTGAGCAAGACCTATGCAGGCGGCAAACAGGCGCTGAAGGGCATCGACCTGACGATCCCGCAAGGAGCGATCTTTGGGCTGCTGGGGCCGAACGGGGCGGGCAAGTCGACGCTGATCAACATTCTTGCCGGGCTGGTGGTTAAATCGGCGGGCAAGGTGACGATCGCGGGTTGGGATCAGGACCGCAATCCGCGCCAATCGCGCGGCGCCATCGGCGTGATGCCGCAAGAGCTGAACCTTGACCCGTTTTTCACGCCGCGCGGAGCGCTCGAGGTGCAGGCGGGGCTGTATGGCGTGCCCAAGCGCGAGCGGCGCTCGGACGAGATTCTGGAGATGATCGGGCTGACCGACAAGGCCGATGCTTATGCCCGCACCCTGTCGGGCGGCATGCGGCGGCGGCTGTTGCTGGGCAAGGCGCTGGTGCATCACCCGCATATCCTCGTGCTCGACGAGCCGACCGCGGGGGTGGATATTGAGCTGCGCCAGATGCTCTGGCGCAATGTGCGCCGGCTCAACGAAGAGCGCGGCATGACGATCATCCTGACGACGCATTACCTTGAGGAGGCTGAAGAGATGTGCGACGAGATCGCCATCATCAGCCAGGGCACGGTGGTCGCCCGTGACAGCACCCGCAACTTGCTGGGACAGCTTGACGCCAAGACGCTGGTGATCGAGCCTGTGAGCATGCCCGAAATGCTTCCGCAGGCGCCGGGCATCACCGCCGAGCGCCGCCCCGGCGGACTGATCGCGCTGAGCTATCGCGCCTCGCAGATTTCGGCCGGGCAGGTGTTGGCGCTGGTACAGGACGCGGGCATCGGCATCCGCGATGTGCGCACCGAGCAAGCCGACCTTGAAGATGTGTTTCTGGAGATCACCCGGGCGCGCGGGGCCGCCTGAGCAGCGTGCGGTGCCGGGAGGGAGGGGGCCAGCCCCCTCGCCCTTGCGGGCTCACCCCCGGAGTTTGTCTGGCAAGATGAAGGGGCGGCTCAGCCCTGCTGCAGCATTCGTCCAAGCGGGCGGCCGCCGAGGATGTGGATGTGCAGATGGGGGACTTCCTGCACGCCGTGCTGCCCGGCGTTCGAGATTGCACGGAATCCGTCTGTCTCGACGCCTTTTATCTTGCAGACCTCGCCGATGGCGCGGGTGAAATCGAGGATTTCGGCGTCGGAGGCGTTGCGGGCGAAGTCGTCGTAGTTGACGTAGGCGCCCTTGGGGATCACCAGAACGTGGATCGGCGCCTGCGGGCGGATGTCGTTGAAGGCGAGGCTGTGATCGGTTTCGAGCACGGTATCGTTGGGGATCTCGCCGCGCAGGATTTTGGCGAAGATGTTCTGATCGTCGTAGGTGTAGGCCATTTTTGTCCTCAGTCGGCAAAGAGATGGTTGGTGGTGGCAAGTGCCATGGCCTTGTCTTCGCTGATCTGAAGAAAGGCGGCGATGGCGCGGGCGTTCTGGTCTGGGTCGGCGATTTCGCGCAGACGGTGGTGGTTGGCGAAGCTCTTGTCGCGGATATTGTCGCTTTCCAGCACGGTGTCGGTGCGGATCGTGGGCAGCAGGCGTGACAGGGTTTCGCGCGGCGTGCGCTCGCCTGCAAGCCCGACGCGCATGGCGTGACCGATCAGGTAGGGATCGGAGAACTGGCAGTCGATTTCCAGCAGCCGGGTGAGCGAGCGGTCGCGGCAGAAATCCTCAATCAGGTCGAGGTTGGAGGGATCGAGGCAGATCAGCAGCCGGTCGCTGTCATAATAATCGTAGAGCATCCGCAGCAATGCGCGCCGGTGGCGGTGGCGTTTGTCCATGGTGGCCTGAATGCCGCCGAGGTCGGGCAGCGCGCAGCTGTCTTCGTTGAACAGGTATTCGATGCAGGGAACATTGGTCATCTGGCGCATGCGGTTCACCAGCCGTTTCGCCACGTGCCATTTCTTGCAGATCACGATCAGCAATTCGCGTTCGCGCCCGAGGGTTGATTCGGTTTCCCAGAAGCGCGGGGCGAAACGGCGGCCGGTGCGGCCCTTGCCGGTGAGGAAGGTGAAGAGCGAGCGCCCCTCGTTCGAGATCTGAAACTGCGCGCCTTCGGTGGAATAGAGCACGCCGAGGCGGCGGCGCAGGTCGCGCGCTTCGGCCGAGATCTTGCGGGCAAACAGGAAATCCTGACTGAGCAGCAGGTCGTAATGGTCGTTGTAGAAGGTCACCGGCATGCCGTAATCGGTGAACATCAGGAAGGTCAGCGTGCGGCTGTCGATTTCCTGTTCCGGCACGAGATGGCGCACGAGGGTCTGAAAGAACGTCTCGTCGGGAATCCATGTGCTGCGGAAGAAGCGCATCACGTCAGGGCGCTGCTTGCAGAAATCGAGGATCCATTCCACCGTGCGCCGACGCAGGCACCACCATTGCGAGCCGATCATCACCTCGATGTCCTTGGGGATCTCGCGCGTAAGGCGGAGCTTTTTCTGAAGCTCGAACAGGGCGTAGAAGCGTTTCTTCTGGGTGCGTTCGTTGAACCAGTGGCGATAGATCAGGCGCTCTTCGCGCCAGCCGGTCTTGATCCAGTCGGATTTGAAATAATCGAAGCTTTCGATGTAGTCGATTTCGCGCCGATCCAGAAAATCATGCGCGTATTGCGCCGATTTGATCGCCATGCAATCGCCCGAGAGCATGTAGAAATGCGTGGCGCGCGGGAAGGCATCGATGGCTGCGCCGAGGGCGTGCAGCGTTGCCTGCACCAGCGACCATTCACCCCAGCCGCATTTGACGCGCCGCGGCGCGAAGGTGACATTGGGGTTGTCTGCCAGCGCCTTATGGATCCTGTCGAAATCGGCCTGCGGGGCGCGCGCGTCGAAATGGATCGACATGCAATCGCCCACGGCGGTCAGGCTCTGCGCCTGCTTGATGACGGCGTCAGGGTCCTTGTGACACAGCAGGATGAAGGCGATCTTGGCCATAGGCCCCGTGGGTTGCTATCGTTCCGGGTGAGTGTTTCGGTGATAAAGCTGAACGGGCGTTGAAGAAACCGTGTTGTTCTGATTTCTTTCATCCCAAGGGGCTACAAGCAAGACACAGGCCTTGAGAAGAGGGAAGAGCGAATGGGTTTTCCGGGCACCTGGATGACCGAGAGCGAGAGCACGGTGTACCGCGTGGTGCCCAAATGTGCCTGCTCTACGATCGGGCAGATCATGTATTACTCCGATCACGGCCGATTTTTCGACGGGGATATCCACGACGCAACCGACGGCCTGCACAAATGGGCGCGCGAGGACAGTCAGGCGGCGATCAAGGCCAACGTCAAGACGCGCGGGGCCTATGCGTTCACCTGCGTGCGCAACCCCTATACGCGGGTGCTGTCATCGTTTTTCGACAAGATCTGCGGCATTCAGCGCAACGGCAAGCGCTACCGCGGCAATCTCGTGCCGCTGCTGATGCAGAAATACGGCATCGAGGTCGGCGGCGAGGATGGCTCGGAAGATTTCGACCAGATCCGCAGTTTTCGCCGTTTTCTGCTGTTCGTGCGCGACACCATCCGCTGGCGCCGCCCGATGGAGCCGGATATTCACTGGTCTTCGGTGTCGGGGCATGTGTCGACCTTTATCGTCAACGGTGGGCGCTACGATCAGATCTTCTGGACGGAGAAATTCAACGACGGCATGCAGGTGGTGCTTGATAACATCCGCACGCCGCACAACGTCGATCTGGCGCAGATCCCCCGGTTCAACGAATCCGAAGGCCATGGCCCCAAGCGTCTGCACCCGGTCGAAGACTATTTCGACGATCTGTCGATGCATCTGATCTACGAGATCTACAAACGCGATTTCGAGCTGTTCCGCTACGATTTCGCCAATCCGGGCAACAAGATGCCGCTGGGCGAGATCGACCTCGACGAGGTGCACGCCAAGCTTGGCGACTAGCCTTCCAGCGCGAAGACCACCCCATTCGAGCGCACGCCAATGCGCCCGTCGTGCTCTTCCCCAAGCTCTGCGAGCCGGTAGAACGTCTTGCGGTCGATCAGCGCCTCGAGCCCGTCGCGCACCATGACATAGGGCGAGGGCGCGCCGGTTGCGGGGTCTTCACTGACGCGGATCGGGGCGTCTGGCCCTGCATCGGTGGTGTCGCCGACATTGGTGGTAAAGCGCAGGACCTGAGCGTCGCCATCCCCGATCACATCGACATCGACGGCGACAAAAGGCGCATCTTCGACGGTGATGATCCATTTCTCGACCGGAGACAACAGAACGAATTCTTTACCATCTTTTCGCAGAATCGTGGAGAACAGGCGCACCAGCGCCTCGCGCTGGATCTGTGTGCCCTCGTGCCACCAGCTGCCGTCGCGGCGGATCACCATGTCCATCGTGCCCGACAAGGGCGGGTGCCACTTGTGGACCGGTGGCAGGCCTTTCTTGGCGCTTGCAGAGGCAGCGAGCGTGTCGAGTGGCGTTGTAACGGAATTTTGTGATGTCATTTCTTTGGCACTTCCCCAACCCCGCGATACAGTTTGAACCAAGATCACCGAAAAGCAAGGAGTCGCATGATGGCCGAGGACCTGGTTGCCGAGATCGAGGCACTCGAAGACAAGCTGGCGGAGGCCAAGCGTGCGATCAACGCCCGCTTCATCGGTCAGGAACGGGTGGTCGAGCTGACCCTTGCCGCGCTTCTGTGTGGTGGGCACGGGCTGCTGATCGGTCTGCCGGGGCTGGGCAAGACCCGGCTGGTCGACACGTTGTCGACGGTGATGGGGCTGCATGGCAACCGCATCCAGTTCACGCCCGACCTGATGCCCGCCGATATTCTCGGCTCCGAGGTGCTGGAAACCGGCATGGATGGCAGCCGGGCGTTCAAGTTCATTCAAGGGCCGATCTTCTGCCAGCTGCTGATGGCCGACGAGATCAACCGAGCTTCGCCGCGCACGCAATCGGCGCTGCTTCAGGCGATGCAGGAAAAGGTGGTGACCGTGGCGGGCGAGACGCGGCATCTGGCAGCGCCCTTCCATGTGCTGGCAACCCAGAACCCGATCGAACAGGAGGGCACCTATCCGCTGCCCGAGGCGCAGCTTGACCGGTTTCTCGTGCAGATCGACGTGGCCTACCCGGACCGCAAGACCGAAAAGGATATCCTGCTTGCCACCACTGGCACCGAAGAGGCGCAGGCGCATCAGGTGTTCGATGCGGCCTCGCTGATGGCGGCGCAGACGCTGCTGCGGCGGATGCCGGTGGGGGATGCCGTGGTCGAGATGATCCTCGATCTGGTGCGCGCCTTCCGCCCCGATGAGCCGGGGGTTTCGCAACGGGTCCGCGACACCGTGGCATGGGGGCCGGGGCCGCGCGCGGCGCAGGCGCTGATGCTGACGGTCCGGGCGCGGGCGCTGCTCGAAGGGCGGCTGGCGCCGTCTCCGGCGGATGTGATCAACATGGCGCGCCCGGTGCTGGTGCATCGCATGGCGCTGACCTTCTCGGCGCGGGCGCGCGGCGAGGATCTTGGCGCGATCATCGACGAGGTCGCAAGCGGGCTTGCCCGCACCGAGGCGGCGGCTTGAGCGACACCGTCACCTATCTGCGCCGGGATGCGCAGATCGAGGCCTCGCGATTCCCGGCGCTGCTCGCGCGGGCCGAGCAACTGGCCGGAACTGTTCTGCTGGGCGAACACGGGCGGCGGCGTTCGGGGATGGGCGATGATTTCTGGCAATACCGCCCGCTGCGCAGCGGCGATTCGCTGCGCAGCGTCGACTGGCGCCGGTCCGCACGCGGTGACGAACAATTCGTACGTGAACGCGAATGGCAGATCGCGCAATCGGTGCAGCTCTGGGTCGATCCGGGGGCGTCGATGCGGTTTTCATCGTCCAAAGACTTGCCGCAAAAGGGTGATCGGGCGCGGCTGATCGCGCTTGCGGCCTCGATCCTGCTGATCCGGGGCGGTGAGCGGGTCGGCTTCACCGGCTGGTCGTTGCCGCCGCGCAATGGCGATGTGCAAGTGCTGCGCCTTGCCGAGGCCCTGTCCGAAGACACCGCCGAGGATTACGCGCTGCCCGAACATCGCGGCATCATTCCGCATTCGCGGGCGATGTTCGTGTCGGATTTCCTTGGCGATCTCGATACCGTGGAACTGGCGCTGACCAAGGCGGCGGATCGCGGCGTGCGCGGCGTGCTGCTTCAGGTGCTCGACCCAACCGAGGAGAGCTTTCCGTTCAAGGGGCGCACCATTTTCGAAAGCGTCGGCGGCAGTCTTGCGCATGAAACGCTCAAGGCGGGCGATCTGCGCGAGAGGTATCTCGAACGCCTGATCGAAAGAAAGGCGCGTCTCGACCATTTGTCGCGGCTGACGGGCTGGCAATATCTGTGCCACCATACTGACGACAGCGCGCAGAACGCCTTGCTGTGGGTGTGGCGCGCGATGGATGGAGGCCACGGATGATCATGCTTGGCCCGCTGGGCTTTACCGCGCCGTGGCTGCTTTTGGGGCTTCTTGCCTTGCCGATCCTGTGGCTGATCCTGCGCGCGGTGCCGCCTGCGCCGATCCGGCGGCGGTTTCCGGGGGTCGCGCTGCTGCTGGGGCTCAGCGACGACGACACTGTTACCGACCGCACTCCGTGGTGGCTGTTGTTGATGCGGATGCTGGCGGTGGCGGCGGTCATCCTTGGCCTTGCCGGGCCGGTGCTGAACCCGCGCGGCGAAGCGGGCGAGCAGGCGGGCAATGGCCCGCTGCTGGTGGTGATGGATGCCAGTTGGTCCTCTGCGATCGACTGGACCCAGCGTCAGCAGGCGCTTGAGGCGCTGTTGACCCGCGCCGAACGCGCCGGGCGTCCGGTCGCGCTGTTGCGCCTGACCGCGCCCGACGAGGTGAGGTTTCAGGGCGCCGACGTGCTGAAGACCCGGCTTCAGGGCATCTTGCCCGAACCGTGGCAACCCGACGCGGCGCGCATGGACCGGGCGATTTCGCTGCTGCCGGATCAGGAGTTCGACAGTTACTGGATGTCCGACGGGCTTGCCCGCGATAGCCGCGCCGCGATGCTGTCGGCGCTTGAAACCCACGGCAGGGTGACGGTCTTCGAAGGTCCGCGTGCGCATTACGCGTTGCTCCCCGCGACTTATGAGGATGGCAGCGTCACCCTGACGCTGCGCCGCCTGCGTCCGGGGCCAGAGGCCGAGATCTCCGTTGCGGCCCATGGGCTTGATCCGGCGGGCAACCCCGCGGTTCTGATGCGGGCAACGGCAGTCTTTGACCCATCTGCCACCGAGGCCGCACTGGCGCTTGCCATGCCCGCCGAATTGCGCTCCCGCATCACTCGCTTTGAAATCGAAGGCGCGCGTAGCGCCGGAGCCGTGAGCCTGCCCGACGACAGCCTGCGCCGCCGCGAAGTTGCGCTTTTGGCCGGGAACGAGAACCGCGAGGGGCTGGAACTGCTGTCGCCGCTGCATTTCCTGCACAAGGCCCTGGAACCGACAGCCGATCTGCTTGACGGCGCGCTTGGGGATGTGCTGCCCGCCAACCCCGATGTGATCGTGCTGGCCGATGTGGCGACGCTGTCGCCCGGCGAGGAAGCGGGCGTGCTGCAATGGGTCGAAGAGGGCGGCACGCTGCTGCGTTTTGCCGGGCCGCGCCTTGCCGCCAGCGATGTCAGCCGCGACGGCGAAGACCCTCTGATGCCTGTTCGCCTGCGTGTCGGCGGCCGAAGCGTTGGCGGCGCCATGAGCTGGGGCGAGCCGAAGACCCTTGCGCCCTTCACCGAGGACAGCCCGTTCTACGGCCTTCGGATTCCGGCAGACGTGACGATTTCCTCGCAAGTCATGGCGCAGCCGGATCCGACGCTCGCTGCACGGGTGATCGCGCAGCTGACCGATGGCACGCCGCTGGTGACCCGCAAGCGCATGGGGCAGGGGCAGGTGGTGCTGTTCCATGTCACCGCCAATGCGGAATGGTCCTCGCTGCCGCTTTCGGGGCTGTTCGTGCAGATGCTCGAGCGGCTCGCAGTGTCGTCGATGCCAGCCTCACCGGACCCCGCAGACCTTGTGGGCACAATCTGGCAGCCGATCCGTGTGCTCGACGCCTTTGGCCGCGTCGTCGATGCGGGCAATCTGCCCGGCGTCGCCGGAGAGAACCTGATGGGGGCTTCGCTTGGCCCTGATCTTCAGCCCGGGCTGTATCGGGGCGAAGATCGCAGCCTTGCGCGCAACGTGATGACCCCTGACATGGCGTTCGAGCCTGCGGTCTGGCCGGATCGGATCGCCGTGGAAGGCCTGTCGCGCCCCGACGAAACACCGCTTGCGGGCTGGCTGCTGGCGCTGACGCTGCTGTTGCTGATCGCGGATGCGATCGCGTCGCTTGCCTTGTCGGGGCGTCTGTCCGGCGCGCGGGCCACAAAGGCGGCGGCGGTGCTGCTGGCCCTTGCGCTTGCAGCGCCGCAAGCCCGCGCACAGGAGGACGCCGCCGCCATCCTTGCCGCATCCGAGGTGACGCTGGCCCATGTGCTGACCGGGGATCGCCAGCTTGATGATCTGGCGCAGGCCGGCTTGCGCGGGTTGTCGGATGTGCTGTACTTTCGTACCTCGGTCGAGCCTGCCGAGCCAATGGGTGTGAACCTTGAAACCGATGAGTTGGCTTTCTTTCCAATGCTCTACTGGCCGGTGACGGCGAGCCAGCCGACCCCGTCCTCCGAGGCCTATGCGCGTTTGAACGATTATTTGCGCTCGGGTGGGATGATCCTGTTCGACACGCGCGATGCGGATGTTGCCAGCTTCGGCGCATCCAGCCCCGAGGGGCGCAAATTGCAGGAGCTGGCCGCGCCGCTGGACATTCCGCCGCTGGAGCCGATCCCGCAGGATCATGTGCTCACCCGCACTTTCTACCTGCTGCAGGATTTCCCCGGTCGCTATGCCAGCCGCGATGTCTGGGTCGAGTCCGCGCCGCCCGACGCCGAGATGATCGAGGGGATGCCGTTTCGCAATCTCAATGACAATGTGACCCCGGTGGTGATTGGTGGCAATGACTGGGCCGCGGCTTGGGCGGCGGATGATCGCGGCGCGCCGCTGGTCCGCATGGGCTCTGGTTTCGCAGGAGAGCGGCAGCGCGAGATCGCCTATCGCTTCGGAGTCAATCTCGTGATGCATGTGCTGACCGGCAACTACAAATCGGATCAGGTGCACGTGCCTGCGCTACTCGACAGGCTGGGCCAATGACCGGACAACTCGTTTTCGACCCGCTTCTGCCTTGGTCCGCAATTGCGGTGCTGGGGGGGCTTTCGGCGCTGGGCGTGATGCTTGCGCTGTGGCGCGGATTGCGCGGCTGGCCGCTGCGCTTCTTTGCTGGCGTGGTGTTGGTGGCGGCGCTGGCGCAACCCTCGTTTCAGGAGGAGGACCGCGCGCCGCTGTCCGATATCGTGTTGATGTTGGTCGACAAAAGCGCGTCGCAGCGACTTGCGGGCAGGTTGCAGACAACCGAGGACGCCGCCGCGACCCTTGCCGCGCGCCTCGAGGCGCGTCCGAATACCGAGGTGCGTCGCATCGAGGTTGGCGATGGCGACGGTGACACCGGCACCCAGTTGATGACCGCCCTGTCGGCGGCGATGGCCGAAGAGCCGCGCGGGCGGATTGCCGGGGTGTTCGTACTATCGGACGGGCGGCTGCACGATCTGGACCGCGCGCCGAACCTGCCTGCGCCGATGCAGTTGCTGCTGACCGGGCGCGAGCAGGACTGGGACCGCCGGTTGGTGGTCAGCAACGCTCCGGCCTTCGCCATCCTGGGCGAGCCGGTGACGCTGACACTGCGTATCGACGACGACGGCGCCGCGCCGCGCGCCGTTCAGGCACCGCTGGAGATCGAGATCGATGGCGGCGAGGCGCAAAGCTTCACCATCCCGGTCGGCGAGGATGTCGAATTGCCGATCGAACTGCCCCATGGTGGGCTGAACGTGATCCGCTTTTCCACGCCCGAAGCTGCGGGCGAGCTGACCGATCGCAACAACGCGGCGCTGGTGCAGATCAACGGGGTGCGCGACCGGCTGCGGGTTCTGCTGGTATCCGGAGAGCCGCATGCAGGCGGCCGAACCTGGCGCAACCTGCTGAAATCGGACAGCTCTGTCGATCTGGTGCATTTCACCATCCTGCGGCCCCCGGAAAAACAGGATGGCGTGCCGGTGAGCGAGCTGTCCCTGATCGCCTTTCCGACCCGCGAGCTGTTCCTTGAAAAAATCGACGATTTCGACCTGATCATCTTTGACCGTTACAAGCGGCGCGGCATCCTGCCGTCGATCTATCTCGACAACGTGCGCAACTATGTCGAAACTGGCGGTGCGGTGCTGGTGGCTGCGGGGCCGGATTTCGCTAGTGCGGATTCGATCTATCGCTCGCCGCTGGCCGATATCCTGCCCGCCGAGCCGACCGCGCGCATCATCGACGAAGGTTTCCGCCCCAAGGTCACCGACCTTGGGCAGCGCCATCCTGTCACGGCCGGGTTGGCCGGGGCCGAAACCTGGGGCCGCTGGCTGCGGCAGGTCGAGGTCGAACCAGGCGATGGCGAGGTGTTGATGTCGGGTGTCGACGACAAGCCGTTGCTGATCCTCGACCGCGTGGGCGAGGGGCGCGTTGCGCTTCTTGCGTCGGATCAGGCGTGGCTCTGGTCGCGTGGATACGAGGGCGGCGGGCCGCAGCTCGACCTGTTGCGCCGCCTTGCGCATTGGATGATGAAAGAGCCCGATCTGGAAGAAGAGGCGCTCTGGGCCGAGGCATCCGGCCAGTCGATGCGGATCATCCGCCGCACGCTTGAAGATTCCGTGGGGACAGTGACGATCACCAAGCCCGATGGCACGACCGAAGAGGTGAGCTTGTCAGAGGTGTCTCCGGGGCGGTTCGAGGCGCTATATGAAGGGCCGGAAATCGGGCTTTACCGGCTGGTCGAAGGCGACGAGATGGCGGTGATCGGGCTTGGACCCGCCGCGCCGAAGGAGTTCGAGCAGACCATCGCCAGCGGCGAGGCGCTTGAACCTGCGGTGGATGCGCTGCGCGGCGGGGTGTTGCGCCTTGAAGATGGGTTGCCGAGCATCCGCGCCGTTGCCGTGGGGCGGCCCGCGGCAGGGCGCGGCTGGATCGGGATTACCCCGCGCGAGGCCTATCAGACCATGGATGTGCGCCAGATCCCGCTGCTTCCGGCGTGGCTGACTTTGCTGCTGGCCTCGGCGTTCATCATTGGTGCATGGCTGCGCGAGGGCCGCCGCTAGACGTCACAGCCGGGCGTGGCGCGTGACGGGGCCATCGCCTTGGGCGTTGATGCGGTTGACCGCCTGCGTCAGCCCTTCGAACGCGACCGCCATGTGGAAGGCATTGGCGTGCAGGATCTGGTCCGGACCGCTCACAAGGGCGACATGGCCCTTCCAGAACAGCAGATCGCCGCGCTGCGGCGTCGTGCCTTGCGGCAGGGTCTGGCCAAGGGTGTTCTGTTGCAGGTCGCTGTCACCGGGGCAGGCGCGGCCACAGGCCATCAGCGCCGCCTGAACCAGCCCGGAGCAATCAATGCCAAAGCCGCTGTTGCCCCCCCACAGATACGGCGTGCCTAGGTACAGCCCGGCGATGGCGACAGGATCCGCCGCAACCCCCTCGGCAAGGTGGGGCGTGGGAATCCAGCCGAGTTCGGTTTCGGTAAACCCTCCCTCGCGCCGCCCGGTGGCGGACAGGGTGGACAGATGCGTCAGGGCGCATCGCTCGCGGGTCTTCATGTCGGGCAGCGGGTAGACATGCGTCTGCCGGACGCCGATACGCAGCGTTGGGGCGGGGCGCGCCGTGGCCGGTTGCACGGTTCCATCCGCCAGCCAGCCAGCGTAGTCGGCGCCCGGGGCATAGACGAACAGCGCGCCGCCGCGGTCTTCGAGCACATCGACCGCATCGCCATAGCGCAACTGCCGTGCGCGCTTGCCACCGGGCGTTTCGGCAAGGTCGACCACCGGGACGCTGACAAAACAGGCGCGCGGGTCGACCGGCGTCAGGTCGGGGTATTGCGCCGAAAACCCCCGGCTGACGACTCGATCATTCGCGGGCCGCTGGCGGGCGTCGATCACAGCCCGAGCACCGCTGGCAGCGCCCCGAGGATCGCGCGCGGCCCCTGGCCGGTCCCGCCCTTGGATCGGGCGGGCAAGGCCGACGGATTCCAGGCGTAGATGTCGAAATGCACATAGGCGGGTGTGTCGGTGACGAAGCGGCGCAGGAACAGCGCGGCGGTGATTGAGCCCGCCATGCCACCGGCGGGCGCATTGTCGAGATCGGCGATGCCCGGCTCGATCTTCGCCTCGTAAGGTTCCCAGAACGGCATCCGCCAGAGCGGGTCCGCCGCCGCAGTGCCCGCCGAGGACAGCGCCGCCGCGATACCATCGTCATCGCAGTAGAACGGCGCAAGGTCGGGCCCGACAGCGGTGCGCGCCGCGCCGGTCAGCGTCGCCATCGAAATGATCAGATCCGGCGCTTCCTCATCCGCCAGCGCCAACGCATCGGCGAGCACCAGCCGCCCCTCGGCGTCGGTGTTGTTGATCTCGACCGTAAGACCCTTGCGCGAGGTCAGAATGTCCTGCGGGCGGAAGGCATCGCCCGAGACCGAATTCTCGACCGCTGGGATCAGCACGCGCAGTTGCAGATCGAGCCCGAGCGCCATGATCATCTGCGCCAGACCCAGCACATTGGCCGCGCCGCCCATGTCTTTTTTCATCAGCCCCATCGATGCGCCCGGCTTCAGGTTCAGCCCGCCGGTGTCGAAGCACACGCCTTTGCCGACCAGCGTCAGCCGAGGGCCTTGCGTACCCCAGCGCATGTCGATCAGGCGCGGCGCGCGCGGGCTGGCCCGGCCGACGGCGTGGATCATCGGGAAGCCCTCGTGCAGCGCGTCGCCTTCGATGATCTCGATGGTGGCGTCGAACCGGGCCGCGATGTCGCGGGCGGCGGCGGCAAGCTCGGCAGGCCCCATGTCAGAGGCAGGCGTGTTCACCAGATCGCGGGTCAGCGCCTCGGCCTCGGCGAGGATCTCGACGCGGGCGGCGTCGATGGCTTCGGGGGCGACAAGCTGGGCCATCTCTGGGGCGCTGCCCGCGTAGCGGGTAAAGCGATAGGAGGCCAGCAGCCAGCCAAGCGCCTCTTCCTCGGCCCTGTCGGCGGGCAGGCCCGAAACAATGCGGTAGGTGCCTTTGGGCAGCGTTCCCGCCGCCAGCACGAATCGCATCCGCTTGCGGGCTTTGTCGGTGCCATAGCCAATCAGCGCGCCCGCGGGCGTTCCATCCGGGCCGGGCAGCACGAGGGTTTCGCCGATGCCCGCCGAAAACCCGGCGGCCTCGATCCATGTCTGAACAGCTGCGTCCTGAGTGGCAAGCCAGTCCGGCAGGTGGCCCTGTTCGACAACGTGTACAGGCACGGCGTCAGCGTCAGGCGCGGCAAAACGGAATGGCATCTGGGTGTTTCCTTGCAGGTGGGTCTGGTGCGCCAAGCCTAGCGTCCCCATCGCCACCCGCAAGGGGTTGGATCAGACCGGAATATCCTGAAGATCCCACACCGCGTAGAGCGAGCGTTCGCCCACCCGCGCCATGCGCGCAAGCGTGGCGGCAAGCGCCACGGCATCGCCATCGTCGATGCATTGCACGACATCGGCCGAGATCCGCGTCAGCGCGCTCATCCCGATCTGGTCGGCAATCGCGCCAAGCGTATGCGTGCATTTGCGCATCTCGGCGAAATCCGACGTTTCGTAAAAGCGATCAGCCTGCCCGAGCCGATAGGCAAGTTCTTCCATGGCCCGGCACAGGACATCTTCGCCCTCTTGTGCACCGAGCCGCTGGTAAAGTCCTTCCAGTCGTTCGGGATTCAAACCAGCCTTCTCGCTCGGCGAAAGCACTGCAACCTGTTCCACCACGCGTCCTATCCTTTATCGTGACCCCACGCTGTCAGGGGATACAGATCCATAGTTCCCAAAACGTTAGACCCGGATCATTTCTTCTCTCGAATTCCAGCAAAATTCAGCGTATTCCCGGGGGATCACCATGCGACCAGGAGGATGTGATGCACCGAGCGCGACCTCTCCCACAGTATCTTATCCAGCGCTATCACGGCTGGAAAGCGACAAGCTATGCGGAGAACCACGCATGGTTTCGTCGGCTTGCCTCGCAAGGGCAGCATCCAAGGGCGATGATTATCTCATGCTGTGACAGCCGCGTTCACGTAACGTCGCTGTTTGGTGCGGATACCGGCGAATTCTTTATCCATCGCAATATCGCCAATCTCGTGCCGCCCTACGAGCCCGATGGCAAGCAGCACGGCACCTCGGCGGCGATCGAATATGCTGTCTGCGTGCTCAAGGTGGCGCATGTCATCGTCATGGGGCATTCCAGCTGCGGCGGCGTGCAGGGGTGCATCGACATGTGCTCGGGCAATGCGCCGGAGCTCGAGGACCAGTCGAGCTTTGTCGGTCGCTGGATGGATGTTCTGCGTCCGGGCTATGAGAAGGTGAAGGATCTGCCGGCCGAAACCCGTCCGAAGGCGCTGGAACATGAGGCGGTGCTGACGTCGATCGGCAATCTGCTGACGTTTCCCTTCGTGCGCGAGGCCGTCGAGTCCGAGGATATGACCCTGCACGGGCTTTGGCACGAGATTGGCACCGGCAAGATCGAAGTCTTCGATCCCAGCGAGGACGGCTTCGTCGAGATCTGATCTCAGGTATGAAGAACCGCCGAGCGTCCGTCTGCTGACATCGTCAGCGACGGGCGGCCAAGGCGGTCAGACAGCGTCTTTAGTGGAACGCCGATGGCGGCACCGGTGCTGATCGCTTCCCCGGTGTAGCTCTCGACGAAGAGCATGCGTCCGTCACGGAAATGCAGCTCATAGCCTTTGAGAGCAAGCGCGGCTGACAGGCTTTGCCAGTCGCGGGCGGTGTCGAGCAGCGGGCGCAGCACGATGCGCAGCATCGTTGCGGTTTCGGTATCAAGCGGGCGATGAAGCGAACTGGACATGGCCGGACCTTTCAGGGTGGGGGCCGTGCAAGCTTGCTGGGCGTCGGTTAATCAATGCCTGACGTGGCGCTCGTTGTGTGATCTGCCCGTGCCAATCCCAGGCAGCACGAACCTGCACGCCAGCTGGCTTTCCCGCGCCGGTCGGGGCTGTCTCTCGCGGAACCGCTGGCTGCGGGCGAGGGCGAAACAAGCGGTTTCGATGCAGGCGCGCTCCGACAGGAGCTTGCTTTGTCACGGCTTCTGGTCCGTGTGCAGCGTCGTTCTTACCGCCGGGAAGGCCGGTGAACCGGTCCACGCCAGCCCCCGTGAAACCTGCCTTTGGCAAAGGGGCGGTGCGCGATGTTCGAAATATCTTTCTTTTTAACGAAAGCGGCGGCGTCCCGCAGGAGCGCCGCCGCCAGCCCGTCAAAGTCAGGAAAAGGGCGTCGTTTCAGCCCTTTTTCAGCGCTTTCTGGCCAAGGACCTCGGCGATCTGAACCGCGTTCAGGGCCGCGCCCTTGCGCAGGTTGTCCGACACGCACCACAGGTTCAGACCGTTGTCGATGGTCGAATCCTGACGGATGCGGCTGATGAAGGTGGCAAAATCGCCGACGCATTCGACCGGGGTGATGTAGCCACCGTCTTCGCGCTTGTCGACAACCATGATGCCGGGGGCCTCGCGCAGGATGTCGCGGGCCTCGTCCTCGTCAAGGAACTCCTCGAATTCGATATTGATCGATTCCGCGTGGCCAACAAAGACCGGGACCCGCACGCAGGTCGCGGTGACCTTGATCGACGGATCGACGATCTTCTTGGTTTCGACGACCATCTTCCATTCTTCCTTGGTCGAGCCGTCCTCCATGAAGACGTCGATGTGCGGAATCACGTTGAAGGCGATCTGCTTGGGGTATTTCTTGGGCGGCACTTCGGTCACGGGGTTGTAGATCGACTTGGTCTGATCCCAGAGCTCGTCCATGCCTTCCTTGCCGGACCCCGACACCGACTGGTAGGTCGAGACCACGACGCGCTTGATCTTGGCGCGGTCATGCAGCGGCTTGAGCGCCACGACCATCTGCGCGGTCGAGCAGTTGGGGTTCGCGATGATGTTCTTCTTGGTGTAGCCCATCACGGCGTCGGCGTTCACTTCCGGCACCACCAGCGGAACATCGGGGTCGTAGCGATACAGCGAAGAGTTGTCGATCACCACGCAGCCGGTCTTGGCGGCCTTGGGGGCGTATTCTTTCGTGGCCTCGGAGCCGACGGCGAACAGCGCAATGTCCCAGCCGGTGAAATCGAAGGTGGCCAGATCCTTGATCTTGAGAGTCCGCTCGCCAAAGCTCACTTCGCTGCCGAGCGACCGGCGCGAGGCCAGCACGGCAATCTCGTCCACCGGGAATTCGCGCTCGGCAAGAATGTTCAGCATTTCACGGCCCACGTTGCCGGTGGCGCCGACGACGACGATCTTGTAGCCCATCGGAGTCTCCTTCAGACTTTCACACTCAGGTGCCCCCTGGCACCCGGGCGGGTTGGCGCGCGTCATACCGCAAGGACTGGGTCTGCGAAAGAGGAGAGTAGGGGCGGGCTCGCTACGCGCGAATCCCCGGTGCAGCAAAGCCGGCCCGCGTTCGGACAAGGTTTGCCGGTTTTCCGGGCAACTGCCGGCATTGGCGCTGGCAAAATCCCCCCGTCTTGCCCAAATGCAACGCGCTCGGTGAATTTTCGCCCATTTGTGCAAGTGCAGAAATTCCAGACTTGTCTAGGGAATGGGCAATCGCGTAGGAAATCCGTAGTTTTGATCACAGGTTAGGCATCGCTTGCTTCAAGCCAGCCAGACCGCCGCAGGATCTTTCATCCAGGTGCGGGGCCTTACGATAGTGACTTTGACAGTACCACGTATGTGGAAGGAAGACCGGAATGCTTTATTGGCTCGTCACGTCCCTTACGCGAGCGCAGAAACAGGTCCTCTTTCTGCTGACAGATATCGCAATGGTCGTGCTGTCCATGGTTTCGGCCCTTCTCCTGAACGCCGCGGTCAATCCTGATCATCCGCCCCTTGAGCAACTGATACCGCTGATTGCCGCGACGGGTTTGGCCGGGGCGGGCGCAAGCTGGTACTTCGGGCTGCCGAAGTTCACGCTCAACGCCTATGACACGCGGGGCATTACCCGCACCGCAGGGTTTGCCGCCATCAGCGCGGTGGTGGCGGTGCTGATCAACAAGACGATGACGCCGCAGCTGTCGCTGCCGCTCTTCTTCAACTTCGGTCTGATTCTCGTGGTTCTCGGCGCAAGCTGGCGCATTCTTGCCCGGTACCTGACGCTTGAAATCTACAAGCGCGGGCTGAACCGGATGCGGGTGCTGATCTATGGCGCCGGGCAGACCGGCCAGCAACTGGCCGCCGCGCTGCGCCACGACAACAAGATCGACCCGGTCTGCTTTGTCGATGACAACCCGACGTTGCAAAGTCAGGTCGTGGCGGGGCTCCGCGTGCACGCGCCCTCTGCCATCCCCGAGATCATCCAGCGCCGGTCCATTGATCGCGTGGTGCTGGCGATGCCGTCGAGCAGCCCGCCGCAGCTGGCGCGCATCGCCCACAAGTTGCGCACCATCGGCTGCGAGGTCCACGCGCTGCCGTCCTTTGCCGAGCTGGTTGGCGAGCGCGAGCTGCGCAAAAGCGTCACCCCGGTGTCGCTGGACGATCTGCTGGGCCGCAACCGGCTGGAATCCGAGCTTCCGGGCGTCAGCCATGCCTATTCTGGCCGGCGTATTCTGGTGACCGGCGCGGGCGGGTCCATCGGATCGGAACTGTGCCGCCAGCTGATCGCCTGCAAGCCCGAATGCGTGGTGCTGGTCGATCATTCAGAGCTGGGTCTCTACAACATCGAGAAAGAGCTGAAGGACCTGACCGCCGGCATGACCATCGTGCCGGTCCTTGGCTCGGTTCTTGACGCGAACCTGATGGCGCGGACGATGGAGGTGTACCGCATCGAGGCGGTGCTTCACGCTGCCGCCTACAAGCATCTGCCACTGGTGGAATGCAACGTGCTGTCGGGGCTGAACAACAACGTTATCGGCACCAAGACACTGGCCGAGGTGGCGCGCGAAGCCGGGGTCGAGCGGTTCATTCTGGTGTCTTCGGACAAAGCCGTGCGGCCGACCAACGTGATGGGTGCGTCCAAGCGCCTGGCGGAACTGGTGGTGCAGGATCTGGCGACGCGCAGCACCGGCACCCGGTTTTCGATGGTGCGGTTCGGCAATGTTCTGGGCTCGTCCGGATCGGTGATTCCGCTGTTCGAAGAGCAGATTTCGCGCGGGGGGCCCGTCACCCTGACCGATCCGAAGGTGACGCGCTATTTCATGACGATCTCGGAAGCGGCGCGGCTTGTGCTTCTGGCCGGGTCGTTCGCGCGGGGCGGCGATGTCTTCGTGCTCGACATGGGCGCGCCGGTGCCGATCAAGAAGCTGGCTCGGCAGATGATCGAAGGCGCGGGCTATTCGGTGCGCGACGACAAGAACCCCGATGGCGATATCGAAATCGAGGTGACCGGCCTGCGCAAGGGCGAAAAGCTGCACGAAGAGCTGCTGATCTCTCCCGACATGCTGACCACGCCGCATCACAAGATCATGCGGGCGCAAGAAGGCTATCTGTCGGAATTCGAGATCGCCACGGCGCTCAGGGAACTGCGCAGCGCGATTCACAGTCTCGACGAGGGGCAGGCGCGGGATATCATCGCGCGCTGGGTCGAACATGGCGAAGACGAGGTCGACGCCAGTGAGGCGCAACGGGTCTGACGGCAGGGCCGGCTGAGGGGGCAGGATGCCTCCGGCGGGAGTTTATCTGGCAAGATGAAGAGGGGGCGCGTCCGGACCGGGCGCGCCCCTGTTCTGTTGTCGGGATACGGGCGCGGGGCGGGCGTTACCGGCCCGGAATATCGTCGCGGGCGGGGGAGGGATCCCACTCCTCGATGATCGCCGTGGCTTCGTCGGCAGTTTCGACGAAGCGGAACAGGTCGAGATCTTCGGGGCTGATGGTGCCTGCGTCCTCGAGCGCGTCCCAGTTGATGATCTTTTCCCAGAAGGCCCGACCGAACAGCAGGAAGGGCACGCGGCTCATCCGGCCGGTCTGGATCAGGGTGAGCGCCTCGAACATCTCATCAAGGGTGCCGAAGCCACCCGGAAACACGCAGATCGCGCGGGCGCGCATCAGGAAGTGCATCTTGCGGATCGCGAAGTAATGGAAGTTGAAGCACAGGTCGGGCGTGACATATTCGTTCGGGGCCTGCTCGTGCGGCAGCACGATGTTGAGGCCGATCGATATGCCGCCTGCCTGCTGTGCGCCCAGATTGCCTGCCTCCATCACGCCGGGGCCACCGCCGGTGGCGACGATGAATTCACGGTTGCCCGAAGCGATGGATTTCTCGGTCATCTTCTGCGCGAAAAGGCGGGCCTCTTCGTAGAAATGCGACAGATCGGCGAGGGTCTTGGTGCGGGCGCCGCCCTTTTCCGCCGGAGAGGGGATGCGGGCCCCGCCAAACAGCACGATGGTCGATTGCACGTCATGCTCATCGAGGATCAGCTGCGGCTTGAGCAGTTCGAGTTGCAGACGCACCGGCCGCAGTTCGTCCTTGCACAGGAACGACTCGTCGGCAAAGGCCAGCCGGTAGGATGGGGCACGCGTCTGCGGCGTGTCGGGGATCTGTTCCGCGGTCTTGCGGTCGCGACCAGCGTCGCGGAAGATCGAATGGCGTTCGTCGTTCATGCGGAGGGCATCCCTTCTGCTGCGCCTTACATAGGTAGTCGCATCCCATGCGTCGCGCCAGCGGGCAAAGACGAAATTGCCTTGAAATTGTGCGAATTCGCTCAGAATGCTGCGTTCAGCGCCAGCCAGGCGGCGGTTTCGGAGCATATCTGTACCGCGCCGAGCACGTCTCCGGTCTGCCCGCCAAGGGTGGTTCTGGCGCGCCATGCTACCAAAGTGGCGGCAGCGGTGGCGGCGGCGATGGCGATCAGGCCAGCCCAGCCGAGCGGGAGTGCCAGCAATAGCGCCAGCGCCGCACCGGGCAGCCATGCCGACCCGCCGCCCTGCGCCGACGCTCCCAGCCCGCCCGCGCGGGCGGGGGGCAGCAGCGCCAGTACCAGCACCATGGCAAGGCGGCTGATCACTGCCGCCAGCATCAGCGCAACGCCTGCGCGTGGCATGGTGGACAGCGCCGATGCGCCCAGCCCGCAGACCATCACCAGCGCCAGCACGCCGAAGCTGCCGACCCGGCTGTCGCGCATGATCTCGAGCCGGTGCGCGCGGTCACGGCCTCCGGCGGCGTCGGCCATATCGGCGAGCCCGTCGTGATGCAGCCCGCCGGTCGCCAGCGCCATCGCCGCCAGCGCGGCAAAGCCACAGGGCAGCGGGGCCAGCCCCAGCGCCGCGCCGCCCGACAGCGCGCCCCAGCCGATCAACGCCACCGGCAGGCCGGTCAGCGCAAACGCCCAGCGGGCGGCGGCGATGTCGGGAACGTCGCCCTTGATCTGCCCAGCGGGCAGCCGGGTGAGCAGCATCAGCGCAAGGCGCGCCTCGTCGAGGCGGCTCACCCGGCTGAGACCCCGGCCTCGGCAAAGGTCGCCATGCCGGAATGGCAGGCCAGCGCCCCGCGAAGCACGCCAAGCGCCAGCGCAGCGCCCGAGCCTTCGCCGAGCGCCATGCCAAGGTCGAGGATGGGGCGCTTGCCCATCGCCTCACACAGGCCGCGATGGCCCGGCTCGGCGCTGGCGTGGCCGATCAGGCAATGATCGAGCAGCCCGGGGTTGGCGGACCAGAGCGGCGCGACCGAGGCGGTGCAGATGAACCCATCCAGCAACACCGGCACCCGGTGCAGCCGTGCGGCCAGGACCGCGCCGCAGATCGCCGCCTGTTCGCGCCCGCCAAGCGCCGCAAGCTTGCCCATCGAGGTGCGTGCGGCATGCAGCGACACACCGCGCGAGATCACCTCGGCCTTGTGGGCCACCGCTTCGGGATTCGATCCGGTGCCGCGCCCGACCCAGGTTTGAGCATCGCCGCCAAGCGCGGCATGGGCCAGCGCGGCGGCGATGGTGGAATTGCCGATGCCCATCTCGCCAAGGATCAGCACATCGCCCGGCGTTACGGCGGCCGCGCCGCGCTGCATCGCATCCAGCGTTTCGGCCTCGCTCATCGCAGGGCCTGCGGTGAAATCCTGCGTCGGGCGGTCGAGATCGAGCGCCACCACCGACAATTCGGCCCCGTTGAGCCGACACAGCTGGTTGATCGCCGCGCCGCCCCGTTCGAAATTCGCGACCATTTGTGCGGTCACCGCTTGCGGGAAGGGGTTCACCCCTTGCGCACAGATGCCATGGTTGCCGGCAAACACCAGCGCCTGCGCCGCGTCCAGTGCGGGCAGGGCGCGGCCCTGCCAGCTCGCAAGGAATTCGGCCAGCTCTTCGAGCCGCCCCAGCGATCCCGGGGGCTTGGTCAGCTCGGCCTGCCGGGCCCGCGCTGCGGCGGCGGCAGAAGCATCGGGCGCGGGCAGGGCCAGCGTGGCGACATCGTCGATATGGTGGATCGGCAGCATGGTCATTTCACCTTGATCGGGTGGCCCGCGACGCAGAGCCAGAGCTCGTCGCAGCTGCGGGCGATGGATTGGTTCACCAGCCCCGCCGCGTCGCGATAGGCGCGGGCGAGGGCATTTTCAGGCACGATCCCGTCGCCGACCTCGTTGGTGACAAAAATCACCGGCGCGCGCTGCGTAGGGATCAGCGCCGCCAGATCGTCGGTGGCGGCCTGCCAGTCGGCACCTGACAGCATCAGGTTGCTCAGCCACAGCGTCAGGCAATCCACCAGCCGGGGCGCATCGCCATCGGTGTCGCGCAGCGCCTGCGCCAGCGCCAGAGGCTCGGCCACGGTGCGCCATTCCGCTCCGCGCCGGGCTTGGTGTCGGGCGATGCGGTCGGCCATCTCGGCGTCATGCGCCTCGGCCGTGGCGATATAGATCGCCGAGGCGCCAAGCCCCAGCGTCATGTCTTCGGCGAGGCGGCTCTTGCCAGAACGCGCGCCTCCGGTGATCAGGATCGACTTTGCCATGGCGCCGTGACAAATCAGGTTCTGCGTGATTTGGAAAGCCTCTATGACCCCGCCCGACCCATCCGAAATGATCCTGATCCGGCACGCCGCTGCCGACCACAAGGGGCGGCTGTGCGGACGCAGCGATGTGCCCGCGATCCTGCCCTTGCCCGTGATTCCGAGGCCCTTGCGCGACTGGCTTGCGCCCTGCGCGCTGGTGTGCAGCCCGGCGCTGCGCTGCCGCCAGACGGCACAGGCGCTGTTTCCGGATCGGCTGCCGGATTGTGACCCGGCGCTGTGGGAACAGGATTTCGGCGCACAAGAGGGGATGGCGTTTGCAGAACTGCCCGACCTTGGCCCGATGAGCCGCTCCGATCTGGCCCGTCACGCCAGCCCCGGCGGCGAAAGCTTTGCCGATCTGGTGGCGCGGGTGGCTCCGGCGCTGGAGCGACACGCGCAGCGCCCCGGCCCGCTGGCGATCGTCGCCCATGCGGGAACGGTGCGCGCCGCGCTTGGCCTTGCGCTGGGAGATCCGGCGCAGGGGCTGGCCTTTGAAATCGCACCGCTGTCGGTGACCCGGCTGCGACGACTGGACGCGGGCTATGCAATCCTCAGCGTCAACGGGCTGCTGGCATGATGTTCGCCGGAGCCATGGCGCTGGCGCTTATCGTCGATGCGCTGCTGGGCTGGCCTGACTGGCTGTTTCGCCGCCTGTCGCATCCGGTGGTGTGGATCGGCGCGCTGATCTCGGCGCTTGATCTGCGCTGGAACCATGGCTCGGCGGCCCGCCGACGGGTTTTTGGCGGGATCTGCGTCGGTGCGGTGCTGGCGGTGGTGATCCTGCCGGCGGCGCTGGTGCAATGGGCGCTGCCGGGCGGGCTCTGGGGCGGGGCGCTGACGGCGCTGTTCAGTTGGCCGCTGGTCGCCGCGCGCTCCCTGAACGATCATGTCGTGGCTGTGGCGCGCCCGCTGGCAAGCGGAGACCTTGCGCAGGCGCGTGCCGCCGTGTCGCGGATCGTCGGGCGCGATCCGATGACGCTCGGGCAGGCGGGGATCGCCCGTGCGGCGCTGGAGAGCCTTGCAGAAAACGCCTCGGACGGGGTGATTGCGCCGCTGCTGTGGGGGGCCGTCGCGGGCCTGCCGGGGATCGCCGCCTACAAGGCGATCAACACGATGGATTCGATGATCGGTCATCGTAACGCCCGCTATGAGGATTTCGGCAAGCCCGCCGCGCGGCTTGACGATCTGGTCAACCTGATCCCGGCGCGGCTGACCGGCGCGCTGCTGGCGTTGGCATCGGGGCGCTTGCGCCTGTGCCTGCGCGCCATGATGCGTGACGCGGGCAAGCACCGATCTCCCAATGCCGGATGGCCGGAAGCGGCGCTGGCCGCCGCCGTCAGCGTGCGCCTGTCCGGCCCAAGGGTCTATGGCGGCACCGTCGCCGACGAGCCATGGGTCAACGATGGCGCGCCTGACCCGGATGCGGCGGCGATGCGGCGCGCCATTGCACTGTATCGGCGGGCGATGCTGCTGGCCGCCCTGCTGCTGGGCGGTCTGGCGCTGATGTGATCAGCTCAGTGCGGGGTGGGGATGTGCGAATGCACTGCTTGCGCTAGGCTCTGTGCATCAGACGGAAGGTTGCTATGCCCGCGTTCGACCCCACCCTTGCCGAAATACGCTTTGGCTGCGGCCTGTCGCCGAACATCGCGCCCGCCCAAAGCGTGGCGGCGATGCTGGCCACGCTGCAAGGGCCGGACCTTGCCGCCGCCCGCCATCCGATCGAGCCGTTCGATACGTTCCGTGCCCGCATCGTGCGGTACAACGAACAGGGCAGGTTGCGCAGAGATTCGCGCGGGACCGCCGCTGAGAAGACCGCGCTCAAGGCGATGCGCGTAATGAACAAGCAGGCGCGGCAGGCGCAGATGACATGGCTTGGCCAGTCGCTGGCCCGTTGCGTGACCACGCAGGCGCCGTTTCGCGAACGGCTGTCGGCGTTCTGGGCCGATCATTTCACCGCGCAGGGCAAGGCGGCGTTGATGCGCCGCGCCGTGTCGCCCTATGTCGAAGAGGCGATCCGCCCACATCTGTCGGGCCGCTTCGAAGATCTGCTGATTGCCGCCGTCACCCATCCGGTGATGGTGAGCTATCTCGATCAGCGCGGCTCGGTCGGGCCAAACTCGCCGCGCGGCAAGAAGTCCGGGGGCGGGTTGAACGAGAATCTCGCGCGCGAGATCATGGAGTTGCACACGCTGGGCGTTGGCGGCCCCTACACGCAGGGCGATGTGCGCGCGCTGGCCGAGCTGCTGACCGGGCTGACCTTCAATCCGCAGGTCGGGCGGGTGTTTCGCAAGGATTCCGCCGAGCCGGGGCCCGAAACGGTGCTTGGCAAGGACTATGGCGGCGATCCCGCCCGGCTGACCGACATCGAATCGGCGCTACGCGATCTGGCGCGCCACCCGGCCACGGCGCGCCATCTGGCCCGCAAGCTTGCGGTGCATTTTGTCGCCGATATGCCCGACCCGGCGCTGGTGCAGGTGATTGAGACCGCCTTGCGCGACAGTGGCAGTGATCTGTCGGCGGGCTATGCGGCGATGCTGGCGCATCCGGCGGCGTGGAATGCCGCGCCCGGCAACGTCAAGCGACCGTTTGAATTCATGGCCTCGGCGCTGCGCGCCTTGGCGATGCCGCCCGAAAGCTTCGTGCCGCTCAAGGAAAAACGGTTTCGCGAATACATCCAGTATCCGCTCCATCTGATGGGCCACAGCTGGGAAAGGCCGGTCGGCCCTGACGGGCTGTCCGAAGACGACAGCGCATGGATCACGCCGCAGGGCCTTGCCGCGCGGCTGCAATGGGCGCTTTCGGTGCCACAGATTCTAGGCGGCACGCTGCCCGATCCGCGCGAATTCCTCATCACCGCTCTGGCTGGGCGGGCAACGCCGGCGGTGCAATTCGCCGCGCAGGCGGCGGAAAGCCGCGCCGATGGGGTGGGGCTGATCCTTGCCTCTCCCGCCTTTCAGAGGAGCTGAGTCCATGACGCTATCACGGCGCGCCTTCCTGACCCGCTCGGCGCTGATCGGCTGTTCCCTGGCCGCCAGCCCGCTGGTGACGCCGGTCACCTTTGCGGCGGCGCCGGGCGACAACCGGTTGGTGGTGATCATTCTGCGCGGCGCGATGGACGGGCTTGCCATGGCGCAGCCTTGGGGCGATCCGGCGTGGAAGGCGCTGCGCGGCGCGGCGCTGCCCGATGCCGACGGCGGGCCGCTTGATCTGGACGGGCGCTTTGCGCTGCACCCGTCGATGGCCGGGCTGATGCCGCTATGGCAGGCGAAAGAGCTGAGCGTGGTGCACGCTGTCTCGACTCCCTATCGCGACAAGCGCAGCCATTTCGATGGGCAGGATCTGCTCGAAGCCGGGGTGGCGGATCTGGCCAGCGGCGCGCGGCGCGACGGCTGGCTCAACCGGATGCTGCAACATTATCCGGGCATCGGCACGCAGACCGCATGGGCGATTGGCTCTGATCCGCTGGCGGTGCTGCGCGGCGCGGCGCCGGTGGCCCGCTGGGCGCCCGAGGCGGATCTGGCGCTGAGCCCGCAGGCGATCCGCCTTGCAGAGCTAGTGATGCAGGATGACCCCGCCTTTGCAGCCGCCATGTCCGAGGCCTTTCGCATCGCCGATGGTGACGGTGATGCGTTGGAGAGCGCGCTCAGCCCGCAGGAGATGGGCGAGATGATGGGCGCCGACATGGCCGCCGCCAGAGGCCCCGGCGAGGCGCGCCTTGCCGCTTTCGTCGCACAACAGCTGCGCGCCGATGCCCGGATCGCGGCATTCTCGATCACCGGCTGGGATACCCACGCGCGGCAGGATGCGCCGCTGGGCCGGGCGCTCGGCCGATTGTCGAGCGCGATCCTGACGCTGCGCGACGAGCTTGGCCCGCAGGCATGGCAGCGCACGGCGGTGGTGGCGATGACGGAATTCGGGCGCACGGTGCGCTTCAACGGCACCGGGGGCACCGATCACGGCACCGGGGGCGCGATGCTGATGGCGGGCGGCGCGCTGCGCGGCGGGCGCGTGGTGACGGATTGGCCCGGACTGGACGAGGCGGCACTGAATGATCGGCGCGACCTGATGCCGACGCGCGATCTGCGCGCTCATGTCGGCTGGCTGATGCGCGGCCTCTTCGGGCTCGAGGCCGGGGTTCTGGAACGCGAAGTGTTTCCCGGCGTCGAGCTTGGGGGCGATCCGCGTCTATTGCTGTAGCGGCCTTGGGGCGGCTCTCTGGCCGAGGCCCTGAACACCCCTCGATATGCTGCGCGCGCAGCGTGTCCGCCTGCACCGTTTACAGATCTCGCTGGCTTTGTCGCACAAATCGGGTGAGGGACGTTTTTTCCCTTTCCTCAGAGTAGGCACAGCGACAGCCATGCCAAGCGCAGAATAGCGCTTGAGCACGGCGATACGGAGTTGGATTTCTGCGACCTGCCTGTTGAAGTCCCGTGCCATGAGAGATTGGCCCGTCCGTTTCCGGCAGAGCCTCCACTGACCGACCAGAACGCAGGACGCGCATCGCAAAGCAATGTCACGACAGGTTTGGTCTCGACGCGGCTTCGGCGTGGGCAGCCGCTCCAACGTCGCCAGAGTGCGCGCCCTAGGTATCGTAAAGCGTTTGGACAGGGTGATGGTCTCGGAGACCGCTTCGACGCGAGGAGCAGGTGTTGCCGTCGATGCCGCCCGAGGATCGCGCTGAAGACGAAGCATGTGCTTCCCCGGCAACTCTTTCGACTGGGACAGAAGGTGAAGCCAATACTCGTCGAGCTGATCGGCAGCTCGTCTGCCTCTCGTCTCGGCGATCCGGGTGGATCACGTGCGAGGCGAAAATGCGATGGGGGTGAGGTGTAATGGCTCTTCAGCTTGGTCGAGATGCAACGGCTAAAGTAGTCGATCCCACATTTAACGTAGCTAAACGAGGAGGAAACGGGCTCCTACATGGTCTGCGGATCCTAACAGCTCAGAAGGGCTGTAGATAGACCAATGTATTCCATAGAAGTAGTGGTGCCCAGGAGAGGACTCGAACCTCCACGGCCTTGCGGCCACTGGCACCTGAAGCCAGCGCGTCTACCATTCCGCCACCTGGGCACAGGTGGTGAGGGGGCGTTTAAAGTTGGTAGGGGGGAGTGTCAACAGAGTTTTTCAAATTGTTTTCCCTCTTTCGCAACGGCACCTTGTCGGGGCTACCCCGGACCGGTATTCAGGGCGCAACAGCCTCGCACAAGGAGCAGTCAGCATGAGCAAACTCGTCACGATCTACGGTGGCTCGGGCTTCGTCGGGCGCCATGTGGCGCGGCGCATGGCCAAGCTTGGATGGCGTGTTCGCGTTGCGGTGCGGCGCCCGAACGAGGCGCTGTTCGTCAAGGCATATGGCGCCGTCGGCCAGGTCGAGCCGGTGGTCTGCAATATCCGCGATGACGCGTCGGTGCGTTCTGTCATGCTGGGCGCGGATGCGGTGGTGAACTGTGTCGGGACCTTTGACGCCAAGGGCAAGAACAGCTTCGAGGCGATCCAGCATCAGGGCGCGGAGCGCATCGCCCGCATCGCCGCCGAACAGGGCGTGGCCCATATGGTGCAGCTTTCGGCGATCGGTGCCGATACGGACAGCGCCAGCGCCTACGCCCGGTCCAAGGCGCAGGGCGAAGAGGCCGTGCTCAAGCACATGCCCGGCGCGGTGATCCTGCGTCCGTCGGTGATCTTTGGCCCCGAGGACAGTTTTTTCAACCGGTTCGCCGGCATGTCGCGCATGGGTCCGGTGCTGCCGCTGGTCGGCGCCGAGACCAAATTCCAGCCGGTCTACGTCGATGACGTGGCGCATGCCGCCGTGCTGGGCGCGACGGGCGAGGCCGCACCCGACGTCTATGAACTTGGCGGACCAGAGGTCGCGACGTTCCGGGCGTTGATCGGGCAGATGCTGACGGTGATCCGGCGTCGCAGGGCGGTGGTGAACCTGCCGTTCGGGCTTGCTTCGGTGATGGGCAGTGTTTTCGAGACGCTGGCCGGGCTGAGCGGCGGCATCATTCCGGCGCAGATCACCCGCGATCAGGTGGCCAGCCTGAAATCCGACAATGTGGTGTCTGCCGGGGCGCGTGGTTTTGCCGAGCTTGGGATCACCCCGACCTCGCTTGAAGCGGTGCTGCCCGACTACCTGTGGCGGTTCCGTCCCTCGGGCCAGTACGACCTGATCAAGGAATCCGCCAAACACATGCGGCAGGGCTGACCGAAAGATCGCCTTGCGGCGCAGTATCGGACAGGACGGCGGGCCGCTGTTCTGCTGAACGCGCTCAGTGACGTCGGCGAAGGCGCGCCAGCGTTGCGCTGATGCAGCAGCCCTGCGGGGCAGAGGCCGCGATGCAGGTCTGACGGCCCAGCCAGCTTTCGCACGAGGACACGACGGGGCAGCCGCGGCAACTGGTGACCATCCGGGCGTATTCCTCGGCCTCGAGCCTGCCGCAGCGCATCTCTTCGGCGAGACTGAGCCCCATGACCCGCGCAACGCTTCGGGTCATCCAGAAATGTCGCGCGGGATCTCCAAGGGGACGTGGCATCGGTCTCACTCTGCTTGCAGTCTGGTCCTCAGGTCGGCGAAATGCGCGCGGTTGCCGCAATTGGCTGGCGTGTCACGCAGCGCCTGTTCGGGCTGGGCGAGCCAACGCTGGCAGCCCTGCACCCAAGCGCAGCCGCGACAGCGTTCGATCATCGCTGCCCATTGCTCTTGCGTCAGGTGGCCGTCATTGCTGGCGGTGGCAAGATCGGTGCCGTTGGCGCGTGCCATGCGCTGGACCAGCCAGTAATGATCGGTCCGTGCGCCCAGTGGCCGAGGGCGGCGCGTGTCTTGCGCCTTCGTGGTTGGCGGGGTGTCGAACATGTTGGTTTCCTCTCCCATCGGTGCGCCCTGTCAGGCGTCGCGCAAAGCCTCGAACAGGGTCAGGTTGCGGCAGTAATGCGGGGCTTCGGGGGCAACATCGGTGCGCGCGGCCAGCCATGATTCACAGGCGCCGGGCTGGGTGCAGTTGGTGCAGCTGAGCACCGCGTCTTCGATCGCGTCAAGGTTGAGTTTGCCGCGCAAGATCTGTTCTTCGAGATCGACCCCCAAGGCGGATGCCATGTGGTCGACAAGCTTTGCGTGACGCTCAAGCGGATTGGGGCTGGGCATATCTTCATTCCCCCATGCTGGGTATGTCGGATGATCGTTCCGACATCCTAGCAAGGTGGAGAGGCGGTGCCTTTGATGCAGGTCAACGCTCGCCCTTTGCGTGCAAGGGGCGTGACGTGGCTGGCATCTGGCAGGGGTCAGTTGGTGGCGCGGTAGGTTTCGGCGGTGCGGCGGACGATCTCGATCCGGGCCGCGTTGGGCGGGTGCGAGCCAAGGAAACGATCGCCCGGATCGGGGATGCGGGTGAAGAACGCTGCGCCTTTCAGCGGATCATACCCGGCCTTGATCGCAAGGATCGTGCCCAGTTGATCTGCCTGAAGCTCGTATTCCTTGGAAAAGGTCCGCGCGCCCACGGACGCCCCGAATTCCTCGGCAGTGCGCACCGCCGCATCGTCGGCGCCGGACATGGCGGCAAGGCCGGAAAAGATGATAGCGCCAACCGCCGCATCCTCTTCGACGCGGGCAAGATGCCCGAGGATGTGATGCGCCGATTCATGACTCATGACAAATGCCAGCTCGTCGGGGTTCTGCACCGAGGCGATCATCGCAAGATTGAAGGCAAGAATCGGGCGCCCGTAATCGTCGAGCGTTTGAAAGGCATTGGCCTCGGCGGCGGGCCGGTCGTCGACAACGATGAGAAAGTCGCAGTTCAGCCCGCGGGTGCTGCGCCGGCATTCGTCTTCGACCACCGGCTCGACGGTGGTGGCAACGTCGATGAACTGGCGGGTCGCCCGTTCGGCGCGCTGCTCTGCCAAGGTCGATGGGGCGCTGCCGGTCGGCGTGGTCGCGATCGGAACGGCCCCGCAGGCCGCAAGAGCGAGAAAGAGCAGCGGCAGGAAGCGGCGCATGGCGAACAATGCCTTATTCGGGACTATCATGCCCCAAGCATAGGCGCGCCGGAAGGGCGGCGCCAGACATGCGACCGGCCGCCCGGCGAATTTCAGGGATAGGCAGCCTTGATGCAACGGGCTAGGCTGGCGGTATGTTCAGCATAGAGCACGAATTCGACGCCACGGTCGTCACGCTTGTCGACGAGGGCGCCCCACATCTTCAGGAAGACGTGATCGTCTCCGGGTTCGAGGAATGCGTAACGGTCGAGCAATACGACCCGCGCACCGACAGCGTGAACAAGATCACCCTGTCGATGACCCAGATGCGCGACCTTGCCGCCGCGCTTTCGCTGCCCGAAGGGGTCTACGTGCGCAGCAAGGCGGATTAGGGCTCGACCCGGAAAAGCTTGTCGCGTGAGGTGGCGCCGCGCAGCAGCGTCAGCCGCGATTTCGGCACGCCAAGCGCTTTTGCCAGCAGCTTGATCACGGCGGCATTGGCCTTGCCGTCTTCGGGCACGGTGGTGACATAGACGCGCAGCGCGCCGTCTTCGTCGCGGATCTCGTTGCGCGAGGCCTTGGGCGTCACGCGCAGCTCGATCAACGCGCCGGGCGTTGCAAGATGGGGCAGGGTGGGCTTGGCCATAGGGTCTCCGTTGGGCTGAAGCAGCGGTAGCAGGGGCGGGCAGGCCCGGCAACGGCGGCTTCGGGTTGAAAGCCCGCGCCGAAAGCCTGACATAAGGGCTGACCCTTCAAGGAGATGCGCATGCCCGTTCCCAATCCCGCAGCGATGGAGTTTCTGCTGAGCCGGCGCTCGCGTCCGGCCAAGACGCTGACCGGCCCGGCCCCCGACCGCACGGCATTGCTGCCGATCCTCGAAGCGGCGGCGCGCACGCCCGATCACGGCAAGCTGGAACCGTGGCGGTTTATCGTGCTGCAGGGCGACGCGCTGGCCCGTCTGGCCGAGGCGGCGGGCGCACGCGGCACGGCGCTGGGTCTGGCCGAGGACGTCGCGGGCAAGGGGCGCAAGCAATTTGCCGACAGCCCGCTCTGCGTCGCCGTGGTGGAATCGCCCAAGGACAGCCCCAAGGTGCCCGCCATCGAACAGACCTATTCCGCCGGCGCGGTCTGCCTTGCGCTGCTCAATGCCGCGCTGGCCAGCGGTTGGGGGGCGAACTGGCTGACCGGCTGGATCGCCGAAGACCGGGAGTTTGTCGAGCAGACACTGGGCCTTGCCCCGCATGAGCGCATCGCCGGGTTCCTGCATATCGGCACCGAAACCTCGGCGCCGCCGGATCGCCCGCGCCCGGATCTGGATGCTGTCGTAAGCTGGGTCTCGGAATGATCCCCGGCGCGTTTCTGGCCGCCGTCGGCCAACTTGGAGATCCGCGCTTTCGCATGGTGCTGCTCAAGGGGGTGGGCATCACCATCGGCATTTTCGTGGCGATTTACGTGCTGTTCGTGCAGGTGGTCGGCTGGTTCATCGGCGATGGGGTCAACCTGCCGTGGGTCGGCACGGTGACTTGGGTCGATGATGCGGTCAGCTGGGGCGCTGTCCCGCTGATGCTGCTGCTGTCGGTGGTGCTGATGGTGCCGGTCGCCTCGGCAGTGACGGGGCTGTTTCTCGATGATGTGGCGCAGGCGGTCGAAGACCGTCACTATCCGGGGCTGCCCCCGGCAAACGAGCTGAGCCTGCTGGACAACATTCGGGATTCGCTTGGGTTTCTTGGGGTTCTGGTGCTTGCGAACGTGGTGGCGCTGGTGTTGTACCTGCTGCTCGCCCCGCTTGCGCCGTTTATCTTCTGGGGGCTGAACGGCTTTTTGCTCGGGCGGGAATATTTCACCCTTGCGGCGATCCGCCGGGTGGGGCGCACGGGCGCGGCGCAGCTGCGCCGCCGCTACCTGCCGACGATCTGGATCGCGGGCGTGCTGATGGCGGTGCCGCTGACCATCCCGCTGGTGAATCTGCTGGTGCCAATCCTTGGCGCGGCGACCTTCACCCACCTGTTCCACCGTCTCGAGGCGCGCGCCGCGAGACGCTAGGATCACAGCTCGGGGCGCGGGCTCATCCGCTGGAACATCCACGAATCGAGTTCGCGCACCGAGATCACTCCCGACAGGATCACCCAGGCCGCAAGTGCCCAGATCACCGCCGCAATGCCGGTGGTGATCAGCGCCTTGCGGCGCAGGTTGTGAACCTCGGGGCTGCTGGCATGGGTGCCGTGCACCACCTCGCCGCGATCGCCCTGGGTTTCCAGCCGGAACGGGATGACGCACAGAAAGGTCATGAACCAGATGACCGCGAACAGAACAAGGCCTGAAACCGGATCCATTAGACCTGCTCGAGCTCGGTCAGGGTGCCCTGAAAATCCTTGGGATGCAGGAACAGAACCGGTTTGCCATGCGCGCCGATCTTCGGCTCCCCATCGCCAAGCACCCGTGCACCTTGCGATTTCAGATGATCACGCGCGGCGATGATGTCTTCGACCTCGTAGCAGACATGGTGCATCCCGCCCGAGGGGTTCTTGTCGAGAAACGCCTTGATCGGAGAGTTTTCGCCCAGCGGATAGAGCAGTTCGATCTTGGTGTTGGGAAGTTCGATGAACACAACCGTGACGCCATGGTCGGGCTCGTCCTGCGGCGCGCCGACATTGGCCCCAAGCGTGTCGCGATACTGAGCCGCGGCGGCTTCAAGGTCGGGAACAGCGATGGCGATGTGATTCAGGCGGCCGATCATGGGTGTCTCCTCCAGACGTTGACGCTGAGGTTATCGCGCAAGGGGGCGAGGCTCACAAGATGGGTGCGACGTTAACCCGCCATTAGGAACAATTCGTGAAGACTGTGATGGAACCTTGATGGAGAGTGTGATGACCGACTCGGATGCCCTGCCTTCGATCCCGCGCCCCACGGCGAGCCGTCCTTTGCTTGGCATGACCGTACTCGTGGTCGAGGACAGTCGTTATGCCTGCGACGCGATCCGCCTGCTGTGCCTGCGCAGCGGTGCGCGAATCCGCCGCGCGGATTGCCTGCAATCGGCGCGGCGGCACCTGCGGGTCTATCGCCCGACGGTGGCGGTGATCGATATGGGGCTGCCGGATGGTTCTGGGGCGGAACTGATCTCGGAACTGGCGGCAACCATGCCGCGGATTTCGGTGATCCTTGGCACCAGCGGCGATACTTTCGCCGAAGATGTGGCGATGGCTGCCGGGGCCGACGGGTTTCTGCCAAAGCCAGTGGACAGCGTGATCGGCTTTCAGAACATGATCATCTCGAACCTTCCGGCCGAGCGTCGCCCGCGCGGGGTGCGTATGGTCTGCGATGAAACGGTGCGGCCCGACCCGCTGGCCTATCGCGATGACATGGCCCATGCGGCGGATGTGCTGGGCGATGATGGCGACGAGCGAATGCTGGACTACGTGACCGCGTTCCTGCGCGGCGTGGCTTTCAGCGCGGGGGATCATGCGCTGGTCGATGCCGCCGATGGGCTTGCCGACGCCCGCTCGGACGGGCGTCCGACTAAGTCGGACATCGCCCGCATTGCCGGGCTGGTGCAGGACAGGCTCGCGGATCGGGTTGCGATCTGAACCGGGCGTTCGCCGCCCACAGGACCAGCAAGTGCAAGCATGCTGGCGGAACGTATCTCAAGCCGGGCGTGTCGCCATCGGCGCTCACTGCTGACGTCCTTCAGTCCTTGGGTAAAGATTTTTGCGCGAAACGCTTCGCTACGGTGCAGGTTCATGAATCTTGGCGGAGTCTCGCTCGCAGATCATCCGGTCGTGCCCGTCGCTCAGCGCTGTTTGCGCCGAGCGTGCCGGACGCTCGGCGGTGGTCACGCGCCTTTACCAGCCGCGCAGGATGGGCCAGTCTTCGGTGATCTGCATCCCGTCGCAAACGGCAAAGGCCGGATGCATGGCAACCGTGGCGCAGGCATGATTCGGGTAGATGCGCAGGCGGCTGCCGATGGGCAGTTCGGGCAGGGTGCCACTGCTGCCGGGCCGCAGGGCGAGGATGCCATGTTCCTGGCTCACAGCTCTGACGACAAGATCGCCAAAAGGCGTTCCATCCAGCGCAGCCACAAGGCCGTAGCCCTGATCGACAGGCATCGCCGCGGTGCCGTGATCCTTTGACAGCGCCATGAAACCCGCGTCGGTGACGATCCAGCCGCGGCTCGGCTGGTGGCCGATAACCGTGGTGACGACGCTGGCGGCAATGTCATCCACCGTGCCGACGCCAAGCCCTGCCATCATCAGATCGGACAGGGTGTAGACCCCGGCGCGCAGTTCGGTGATCCCCGTAAGGTCCGTGCCGTACCATGCCGTGGGGGTCGATCCGACGCTGATCACCGGGCAGGGCAGCCCCGCGTCCGTCAGCGCCTTGGCCGCCACGAGCGCACCATCGCGTTCTTGCGCTGCCAGCGCCTGCATCGATGCCGGATCGAAACAGCCGTAAGACGCGCCGCCGTGGGTGAGAACCCCACGCAGCGCGGCACCCGCGTCAAGGATGCGGCCGATCTGCACGATCTCGGGCGCATCGGGGGCAAGCCCGGCGCGGGCGCCGTCGGTGTCGATCTCGATCAGCGCCGGGATCGGCGTGGGACAGCTGGCAACCGCTTCGGCCTGCGCCACGCTGTCGAGAATCACCGCGATGTCGACCCCCGTCGCCCGCAGCGCGGCGACTCGTGGCAGCTTGGCTGGCGCGATGCCAACCGCATAGATCAGGTCGGTTGCGCCCGCTTCGGCAAAGGCCTCCGCTTCTTGCAGGGTCGAGACGGTTGCGGGCGCGCTCATCGCGCCAAGGATCGCCTTGGCGGCAGGCACCGATTTCACCGTCTTCAGATGCGGGCGCAGGGTGACGCCAAGCGCGTCGGCTCGGGCGCGCATTCGAGCGCAATTGGACATAAGGCGCGCCTTGTCGAGCGCAAGGAAGGGCGTGTCACGGGTGTGCAGATCCTGCATGGAACCTCCGGAAAGTCAGGGGTGGGCGAGCGCTGGCGGCCGTTGCCCGGGCCAGTCGGTCGCACGGTGATAGGCATCGGACATGGCAAGGATCGCC
Organism: Citreicella sp. C3M06; assembly: GCF_018860705.1. Taxonomy (GTDB): domain Bacteria; phylum Pseudomonadota; class Alphaproteobacteria; order Rhodobacterales; family Rhodobacteraceae; genus Salipiger. The sequence continues at coordinate 18,363 of NZ_JAHKQA010000105.1, read as the reverse complement.
GCGTCGCTGCCAGTGGGGCCAAAGAGCTGCAGGCCCATCGGCAACCCGCTGTCCGAGAACCCGGCGGGCAGGCCCATGCAGGGCAGGCCGGCAAGGCTTACCGGCACGACGATCTCCATCCAGCGATGATAGCTGTCCATCGCCTTGCCCGCGATCGTCGAGGGCCAGCGCCAATCGAACGGAAACGGCCAGACCTGCGCCGAGGGCAGGACCAGCGCATCGAATTGCGTGAACAGCGTGGCGGCGCGGCTGTACCAGTCCGAACGGATGCGCGCGGCATCAAAGAAGGCGGCCATGGGCAGACCGCTGCCCTGTTCGATCTCCCACAGCGATTCTGGCTTGGTCAGGGCCCGTTTCTCTGGATCGTCGCGCAGCGCACGCTTGGTATTGGCGTTGAGCCCGGCGCGCAGCGTGGTCCAGGCTGTCCAGAGATCGTCGGCGGCGAAGGGCGGCGCCACCGGCTCGACCGTGGCTCCAAGCGTTTCGAACACCTGCAGCGCCTGTTCTACGGTTTCCAGAATTCCCGGCTCGGTGGGGTAGGCCCCGCCCCAGTCGCCAAGCCAGCCGATGCGCTTGCCTGCAAGACTTTCGCCAAAACGGGCAGTGAAATCCTCGGGCTGTCGGCCAAAGGGCACTTGGGGGTTGGGCCCGGCCAGCACCGACAGCAGCAGCGCCACGTCGCGCGGGCTGCGCGCCATTGGCCCTTCGGTCGACAGGGTCGACAGAAATGTCTCGTCCCCGGCGTCCTTCGGCACGAGTCCCCAGCTCGGGCGAAAGCCGTAAACGTTGTTGAACGCCGCCGGATTGCGCAGCGACCCCATCATGTCGGAGCCGTCTGCAAGCGGCAGCATCCGCGTGGCCAGCGCTGCCCCGGCCCCGCCCGAAGAGCCGCCCGCGCTGCGCGTCAGATCATAGGGATTGCGCGTCGCGCCGAAGATCGGGTTGAAACTGTGCGAACCATGGCCCCATTCCGGCGTATTGGTCTTGCCGATCAGGATCGCCCCGGCGGCCTTGAGCCGGGCGGCGACCAGAGCGTCGGCCTCGGGCACGTGGTCTGCGAACACCGGCGATCCAAAGGTGGTCCGGATGCCTTGGGTTTCGACCAGATCCTTGACCGCGATCGGCATCCCGGCAAGCGGTCCGGGGTGGGGCGCGGACTCATGGGCTTCGGCCTCTGCAATCAGCTCCTCGCGCGGGCGCAGCGAGACGATGGCGTTGACCTGCGGGTTCACCGTCTCGATTCGGTCGAGGAATGCCTCCATCACGCTGCGGGCGGACAGCCCGTCGCGCATCCGGGCCACAAGGTCGCTCGCGGCAAGGGTCGTGGGGTCGAAAGCGGTCATCGGCAGGCTCTCCTCTGGGGCGTTGCGCCGGTTCTGGCACGCGGCGGGCTGGGCTGGAACCCTTGGCCGCCGGATGGTGCAACGGAGGCCGCACCGCATGGAATAAAATGGGCGATTTTTCCGCTTGACCCAGCCGCGCGGCTCCCTTAGATCGCCCCTCACGGTTTGGCGGAGTAGCTCAGTTGGTTAGAGCAGCGGAATCATAATCCGCGTGTCGGGGGTTCAAGTCCCTCCTCCGCTACCATTAATCCCAAACAGTATCCCCTCCTCGCCCTAAGAGCAGGGTTGAGCAGCTGGGAGTATTCGTTCTCCTTTCGTGCAGTTCCAGCTTCCGAATGGTGGATACGCCAAGCGCCGAAGCGCGATTCAGATAGTGAGCTTCTAGGATCGACTCGACGTCTTTAAGGCTGTGCTCAGTGATAGTGGCGATTTCCGCTGTCGTGCATTCCGCCCGTGCGAGCCGAGTCACGGCGGTGCCACGCAGATCGTGGAAGGTGAGCCCGTCAAGCCTTTGATCCAGCCAAGGTGATGGCGGCGTCCGGCGATCTAGAGTCTGCCGATCGTGCGACATTTTAAGGCGAAATGCCGGTGGATGTCGCGGCGGCACGCGCCTGTTGCTGCGGTGCGGCGGATTTTGTCACCCTGTTGGGTTAACGTTTTCTTCATGCATTGTGCGATGGAGGCGTTTCTCATGACTGACTGTCCCGACATTCATCCTCTGGTTCCGGTTCACCTGCGCAAGTCACTGTCACGTGGCATCGCGCGCGAGGCTTTCGAGCTTGCGGCGCGCGATGATGGCGACATGGCGCGCGTCATCGAGGCCACCGCTGGGCTTACCCGCCATGCGTCGAACCAAAGGCGCGTCGGAACGCGGCTGCGCAAGCTGCCGGGTGTGGTACGGGTTGCGCGCAGCGGCGATGGCCTCTCGGTGGCGCTGCGCACCCGGCGCGAGATGATCCTGCTGGACGAGGAGGGAGAGCAGTTTCGCGAAGAGGTCCTTGTCTACACGCGCGTGCGCGTCGCGCCTGCGCCGCATCGTCGACGTTACAGCATGGTACGGGTGTCGTTTTCCCCTCATGCGCTGCAGCGTCTGGTGCAGCGCTCGACCTGCGGCCTTGTCGGATTGCTCAGGTTTATCGATGACGAGGCGATAGCGCTGTTCGGGGGCCGCGGTTTGGTGGAGCAAACTGGCGCGGACAGATGTTACCACCGCTCCGCGCGCTACGATGGGGTCTGGGCCGGGCAAATGGATCGTTCCATGGTCGGCGATCACTGGCCGCTGCGCTATGAAACCGACCGTGACCGGCGTATCCCCACCTTCAGCGTTCGCACCTTCCTGTCGCCCGAGGAAATGTCGCCAAGCCTGTGGCTGGCATGGCAGGGCGATGACAGCCTGTCGATGGCCAGCTGATCGGGCAGGGCGCTGTGAAAACGGCTTGGCAAAAGCACTCGCAGGCTGTACTGCCACCCGTGTTGGGGCGTTCGCGATTCGCGAAGGCCCTATTTCGTCCGAGACGGTGGGTTGGAGCAATCCTGTAATTCCTGCCCGAGACGGGAAGAGACATAACGTTCCGGATACTTGTGTTCCGGCTGCGCGATGCGACGACCCGACTTCGGACCTTTGCGGTCAGGGAAACCTGACCATAACGAGCCGGAGGGGTCTTCCCCCTCCATGAACTGGAGAGAAACTGTGGATAGAGCCCAGAAAGAGAAATTGGTCGATGAACTCGGCCAGATCTTCGCAAGCTCTGGCGTCGTGGTGGTTGCCCGCTACGAGGGTCTCACGGTTGCCGAGATGACGGACCTTCGCTCGCGCGCCAGCGCTGGTGAATCTGCGGTCCGCGTCGCCAAGAACAGGCTCGCCAAGATCGCTCTCGAGGGGACGCCGTGCGAAAGCATTGCTGAGTATCTCGGGGGCATGACCGTTCTCGTCTATTCCGAAGATCCCGTGGCAGCTGCCAAGGTGATCGAGGATTTCGCCAAGGATAACAAGAAACTCGAAGTCCTTGGCGGGAATATGGGCGGGACGGCACTGGACCGTGCCGGTGTTGAGGCCGTGTCGAAGATGCCGTCGCGCGATGAGCTTATTGCTTCCATCGTCGGCTGTATCGGCGCACCCGCCGCGAACATCGCCGGTGCCATTGGCGCACCTGCTTCGAACATCGCCTCCATCCTCTCGACGATCGAGGAAAAGGCGGCGTAAGCGCACCCGAATACCTTCGCGGGAGTCAAGCCCCGCACGTTGGAACACAACTAAACAAACGGAAGTAGCAAAATGGCTGATCTTAAAGCACTTGCTGAGCAAATCGTGGGTCTGACCCTCCTGGAAGCTCAGGAACTGAAAACCATCCTCAAGGACGAGTACGGCATCGAGCCCGCAGCTGGCGGCGCCGTCATGATGGCAGGCCCGGCAGCAGCCGCAGGCGAAGCCGAAGAGGAAAAGACCGAGTTCGACGTGATCCTCAAAGCCGCTGGCGACAAGAAGATCAACGTGATCAAGGAAGTCCGTGGCATCACCGGCCTGGGCCTGAAAGAAGCCAAGGAACTGGTCGAAGCCGGCGGCAAGCCCGTCAAGGAAGGCGTCTCCAAGGCCGAAGCCGAAGAGCTCAAGAAGAAGCTGGAAGAAGCAGGCGCAGAAGTCGAGATCAAGTAATCTCGGTCTGTACCGTTCTTTCGAAAGGCGCCTCGCTTGCGGGGCGCCTTTTTCCATGTCTGGCGGCGGGATATCAGCCGGACTGTTTGGTTGAAACCTGTCCGGGATGGGCGGCAGGGGGCGGCGCGGCGGCAGCGTTGGTGAACTCTTGACGTGCAGGCACAATTCTGAGACTGTCATATGGTTCCGGGCCGCCGATTTTCGTGCGAGGCCCTTGCGTTCGATCTGTTCACACCTTATTTGGGAATTTCCTGCGGCTTCGTGCGATTCGAAGCTGCCGTTCGGCGTTTCGCCGGTCGCCGGATGAGACCCTTGAAAGGAGTGGCGGAAAACTCGGGATGATCAAAGGCATTGCCTGCATCCTGATTCTGTAATCGTCGACAACCCTATTCCCCGACTTGGCAAGCTCCCCCGCTGGGGAGCTTTCCAAGGCAGGGATCGGATCGAGTGACCCGCGGTGGGACGCAGGTCGAGCATGGATCTGATGAATTGCCGTCTCGGATGGAGGCGCGGCCGGTGCCCGACGGCCCGCACCTTCGTTGAGAAGCTGAAAAGGTGACCAACCTCATGGCGCAAAGTTTCCTTGGCCAGAAACGTCTTCGCAGGTACTACGGCAAAATCCGTGAAGTGCTGGAAATGCCGAACCTTATCGAGGTTCAGAAATCCTCTTACCAACTTTTCCTGAAATCCGGCGACCAGCCCCAGCCGTCCGACGGCGAAGGCATCAAGGGCGTTTTCCAATCGGTTTTCCCGATCAAGGATTTCAACGAGACCGCGGTTCTCGAGTTCGTGTCCTACGATCTGGAAAAGCCGAAATACGACACCGAAGAGTGCATGCAGCGCGACATGACTTACAGCGCGCCGCTCAAGGTGACGCTGCGTCTCATCGTGTTCGATGTCGATGAGGATACCGGCGCGAAGTCGGTCAAGGACATCAAGGAACAGGATGTCTTCATGGGCGACATGCCCCTGATGACCCCGAACGGCACGTTCATCGTGAACGGCACCGAACGCGTGATCGTGTCGCAGATGCACCGTTCGCCGGGCGTGTTCTTCGACCATGACAAGGGCAAGACGCACAGCTCGGGCAAGCTGCTGTTCGCCTGCCGGATCATTCCCTACCGCGGCTCGTGGCTCGACTTCGAATTCGACGCCAAGGACATCGTCTTTGCGCGCATCGACCGTCGCCGCAAGCTGCCGGTCACCACGCTTCTGTACGCTCTTGGCCTCGGCCAGGAAGAGATCATGGATGCGTATTACAACACGGTCGATTACACGCTGCGCCGTGGCGAGGGTTGGGTCACCAAGTTCTTCCCCGAGCGTGTGCGCGGCACCCGCCCGACCTATGATCTTGTCGATGCGGATTCGGGCGAAATCATCGCCGAAGCCACCAAGAAGATCACCCCGCGCGCCGTCAAGAAGCTGATCGACGAAGGCAATGTGCAGAACCTGCTGCTGCCGTTCGAGCAGATCATCGGCAAGTTCGTCGCCAAGGACATCATCAACGAAGAGACCGGCGCGATCTACGTCGAGGCTGGCGATGAGCTGACCTGGGTCGTCGACAAGGATGGCGAAGTCACCGGCGGATCGCTCAAGGATCTGATGGATGCGGGCATCACCGACATCCCGGTGCTGGACATCGACAACATCACCGTCGGCCCGTACATGCGCAACACCATGGCGGCAGACAAGAATATGGACCGCAGCGGCGCGCTGATGGACATCTACCGCGTCATGCGTCCGGGCGAGCCGCCCACCGTCGAGGCCGCCTCGGCGCTGTTCGACACGCTGTTCTTTGACAGCGAGCGCTATGACCTGTCGGCCGTGGGCCGGGTCAAGATGAACATGCGCCTTGCGCTTGAAAAGCCTGACACGCAGCGCACGCTGGACCGCGACGATATCGTCAAGTGCATCAAGGCGCTGGTCGATCTGCGCGACGGGCGCGGCGACATCGACGACATTGACCACCTCGGCAACCGCCGCGTGCGCTCTGTCGGTGAGCTGATGGAAAACCAGTACCGCGTTGGCCTGCTGCGCATGGAGCGCGCCATCAAGGAGCGTATGTCCAGCGTCGAGATCGACACTGTCATGCCGCAGGATCTGATCAACGCCAAACCGGCGGCCGCGGCTGTCCGCGAATTCTTCGGCTCTTCGCAGCTGTCGCAGTTCATGGATCAGACCAACCCGCTGTCCGAAGTGACGCACAAGCGTCGCCTGTCGGCTCTCGGGCCGGGCGGTCTGACCCGCGAACGTGCCGGCTTTGAAGTGCGCGACGTGCACCCGACCCACTATGGCCGGATGTGCCCGATTGAAACGCCGGAAGGCCCGAACATCGGTCTGATCAACTCGCTCGCCACATTCGCCCGCGTCAACAAGTACGGTTTCATCGAAACCCCGTATCGCGTGGTCAAGGACAGCCAGGTCACGGACGAAGTCCACTACATGTCCGCGACCGAGGAAATGCGTCACACCGTGGCGCAGGCCAACGCGTCGCTGGACGAGGCTGGCAAGTTCACCAACGAGATGGTCAACACCCGGAAATCGGGCGACTATACGCTGGCCGCACGTGAGGCCGTCGATCTGATCGACGTCTCGCCCAAGCAGCTGGTCTCGGTCGGTGCCTCGCTGATCCCGTTCCTTGAAAACGACGACGCAAACCGCGCCCTGATGGGTGCGAACATGCAGCGTCAGGCGGTTCCGACCCTGCGCGCCGAGGCGCCGCTGGTCGGCACCGGCATCGAAGGCAAGGTCGCCATCGACTCCGGCGCGGCCATTCAGGCCAAGCGCGCGGGCATCGTCGATCAGGTCGACGCTCAGCGGATCGTGATCCGCGCGACGTCCGATCTGGAACTGGGCGACGCCGGGGTGGATATCTACCGGATGCGCAAGTTCCAGCGTTCGAACCAGAACACCTGCATCAACCAGAAGCCTCTGGTGAAAGTGGGTCAGACGGTCGACAAGGGCGAGATCGTGGCCGACGGCCCGTCGACGGATATGGGGGAACTGGCGCTCGGCAAGAACGTCATGGTCGCCTTCATGCCGTGGAATGGCTACAACTACGAAGACTCGATCCTGATCTCCGAGCGCATCGCCCGCGATGACGTGTTCACCTCCGTCCACATCGAGGAATTCGAAGTGGCGGCGCGCGACACCAAGCTCGGGCCGGAAGAGATCACCCGCGACATCCCGAACGTCGGCGAGGAAGCCCTGCGCAACCTCGACGAAGCCGGTATCGTCTACATCGGCGCCGACGTCGAACCGGGCGACATCCTTGTGGGCAAGATCACCCCCAAGGGCGAAAGCCCGATGACGCCGGAAGAAAAGCTGCTGCGCGCCATCTTCGGCGAAAAGGCATCGGATGTGCGCGACACCTCGCTGCGGGTGAAGCCGGGTGATTACGGCACCGTTGTCGAAGTGCGGGTGTTCAACCGTCACGGCGTCGAGAAAGACGAACGTGCGCTGCAGATCGAGCGCGAGGAAGTCGAACGTCTGGCCCGTGACCGGGACGACGAGCTGGCGATCCTTGACCGCAACATCTACGCGCGTCTGCACGATCTGGTCCTTGGCAAGATCGCGGTGAAGGGGCCCAAGGGCGTCCGCCCGAATGCCGAGATCACCGAAGAGCTGCTTGGCACGCTGAGCCGCGGCCAGTGGTGGCAGCTTGCTCTTGCAGAAGAGCAGGACGCGCAGATCGTCGAGGCGCTGCACGAGCAATACGAGGTGCAAAAGCGCACGCTTGATGCCCGCTTCGAAGACAAGGTCGAGAAGGTCCGTCGTGGCGACGACCTGCCGCCGGGTGTGATGAAGATGGTCAAGGTCTTCGTCGCGGTGAAGCGCAAGCTGCAGCCGGGCGACAAGATGGCCGGTCGTCACGGCAACAAGGGTGTCATTTCCCGTGTTGTTCCGATGGAAGACATGCCGTTCCTCGAAGATGGCACGCCGGTCGACTTCTGCCTCAACCCGCTGGGCGTGCCCTCGCGGATGAACGTCGGGCAGATCCTCGAAACCCACATGGGCTGGGCATCGCGCGGTCTTGGCATCAAGATCGACGAGGCGCTTCAGGATTATCGCCGCTCTGGCGACCTGACGCCGGTTCGCGAAGCCATGCGCATCGCCTATGGTGACGAGGTCTACGACGAAGGCATCGAAGGCATGGACGAAGAGCAGCTGGTGGAAGCCGCTGGCAACGTCACCCGCGGCGTTCCCATCGCGACCCCGGTCTTCGACGGCGCCAAGGAAGCCGACATCGATGACGCGCTGCTGCGCGCAGGCTTCGACTCGACGGCGCAGTCGCGTCTGTTCGACGGGCGCACCGGCGACGAGTTCAGCCGCAAGGTGACGGTGGGCATGAAGTACCTGCTCAAGCTGCACCACCTTGTGGATGACAAGATCCACGCGCGTTCGACCGGGCCGTACAGCCTTGTGACCCAGCAGCCGCTGGGTGGTAAGGCGCAGTTCGGTGGCCAGCGTTTCGGGGAGATGGAGGTCTGGGCTCTGGAAGCTTACGGCGCCGCCTACACCCTGCAGGAAATGCTGACCGTGAAATCGGATGACGTCGCAGGGCGGACCAAGGTCTACGAAAGCATCGTCAAGGGCGAGGACAATTACGAGGCGGGCGTTCCCGAGAGCTTCAACGTGCTCGTCAAGGAAGTCCGCGGCCTCGGCCTGAACATGGAACTCCTGGACGCCGAAGGCGGGGAAGAGTGACGAAGGATTTTCCCACGAAAATTCTTCCGAGCCTGAAGTCCCAAGATCTTTCCTCTGAAAGATCTTGGGCGCCCCACCTCACCGGCAACCATGACACAAAGGTTTCGACATGAACCAGGAACTGACGAACAACCCGTTCAACCCGCTGACCCCGCCCAAGGTTTTCGACGAGATCAAGGTCTCGCTCGCCTCCCCGGAGCGGATTCTCAGCTGGTCCTACGGCGAGATCAAGAAGCCCGAGACGATCAACTACCGCACGTTCAAGCCCGAGCGTGACGGCCTGTTCTGCGCGCGCATCTTTGGTCCGATCAAGGACTACGAATGCCTGTGCGGCAAGTACAAGCGCATGAAGTATCGCGGCGTTGTCTGCGAAAAATGCGGCGTAGAAGTTACGCTGCAAAAAGTGCGCCGCGAGCGCATGGGCCACATCGAACTGGCCGCGCCCTGCGCCCATATCTGGTTCCTCAAGTCGCTGCCCTCGCGCATCGGCCTGATGCTGGACATGACGCTGCGCGATCTCGAGCGCGTGCTGTATTTCGAAAACTACGTGGTGATCGAACCTGGCCTGACCGATCTGACCTATGGCCAGATGATGACCGAGGATGAATACCTCGACGCGCAGGACCAGTTCGGCATGGATGCCTTCACCGCCAATATCGGCGCTGAAGCGATCCGCGAGATGCTGGCGGCCATCGATCTCGAAGCCGAGGCCGAGCAGCTGCGCGCCGATCTCAAGGAAGCCACCGGCGAGCTTAAGCCCAAGAAGATCATCAAGCGTCTCAAGGTGGTGGAATCCTTCCTTGAATCCGGCAACCGTCCGGAATGGATGGTCCTGACGGTGATCCCGGTCATCCCGCCCGAGCTGCGCCCGCTGGTGCCGCTGGATGGTGGCCGCTTTGCGACCTCTGACCTGAACGATCTGTATCGCCGGGTGATCAACCGGAACAACCGCCTCAAGCGGCTGATCGAACTGCGCGCGCCCGATATCATCGTGCGCAACGAAAAGCGGATGCTGCAGGAAGCCGTTGACGCGCTGTTCGACAACGGTCGCCGTGGCCGCGTCATCACCGGCGCCAACAAGCGCCCGCTGAAGTCGCTGTCCGACATGCTCAAGGGCAAGCAGGGCCGCTTCCGCCAGAACCTTCTGGGTAAGCGGGTCGACTTCTCGGGCCGTTCGGTCATCGTGACCGGCCCGGAACTGAAGCTGCACCAGTGCGGTCTGCCCAAGAAGATGGCGCTCGAACTGTTCAAGCCGTTCATCTACTCGAGGCTCGAGGCCAAGGGCCTGTCTTCGACGGTCAAGCAGGCCAAGAAGCTGGTCGAAAAAGAGCGCCCCGAAGTCTGGGACATCCTCGACGAGGTCATCCGTGAGCACCCGGTTCTGCTGAACCGCGCGCCCACGCTGCACCGTCTGGGCATTCAGGCGTTTGAACCGCAACTGATCGAAGGCAAGGCGATCCAGCTTCACCCGCTGGTCTGCTCGGCGTTCAACGCCGACTTCGACGGTGACCAGATGGCCGTTCACGTGCCGCTCTCGCTGGAAGCCCAGCTTGAAGCGCGCGTTCTGATGATGTCGACGAACAACGTTCTGTCGCCCGCCAACGGCGCGCCGATCATCGTTCCTTCGCAGGACATGATCCTTGGCATCTACTACGTCACCATCATGCGCGAGGGCATGAAGGGCGAAGGCATGCTGTTCTCGTCCATCGAAGAGGTCGAGCACGCCCTGACCGCTGGCGAAGTGCACCTGCACGCCAAGATCCAGTGCCGGGTCAAGCAGATCGACGAGCATGGCGACGAGATCGTCAAGCGCTACGAGACCACGCCGGGCCGTGTGCGGCTTGGTGCGCTGCTGCCGATGAACGCCAAGGCGCCGTTTGACCTTGTCAACGGGCTGCTGCGCAAGAAGGACGTGCAGAAGGTCATCGACACCGTCTACCGCTACTGCGGTCAGAAAGAGTCGGTCATTTTCTGCGACCAGATTATGTCGATGGGCTTCAAGGAGGCGTTCAAGGCGGGCATCTCCTTCGGCAAGGCCGACATGGTGATCCCGGACAACAAGTGGACTCTGGTCGAGGACACCCGTGATCAGGTCAAGGACTTCGAACAGCAGTACATGGACGGCCTGATCACTCAGGGCGAAAAGTACAACAAGGTGGTCGATGCCTGGTCGAAGTGTAACGACAAGGTCACCGACGCCATGATGAACACCATCTCGGCCAAGAAGACCGATGACAATGGCGCCGAAAAGGAGCCGAACTCGGTTTACATGATGGCGCACTCCGGTGCGCGTGGCTCGGTCACGCAGATGAAGCAGCTGGGCGGGATGCGCGGCCTGATGGCGAAGCCGAACGGCGACATCATCGAAACGCCGATCATCTCGAACTTCAAGGAAGGTCTGACCGTTCTTGAATACTTCAACTCGACCCACGGCGCGCGGAAGGGTCTGTCGGACACCGCTCTGAAGACGGCGAACTCGGGCTACCTGACCCGTCGTCTGGTGGACGTGGCGCAGGACTGCATCGTTCGTCAGCACGATTGCGGCACCGACAACGCCATCACCGCCGAAGCGGCGGTGAATGACGGTGAAGTCGTGGCGAGCCTTGGCGAGCGTCTTCTGGGCCGTGTCGCGGCCGAGGATATCCTGCGTCCGGGCACCGATGAGGTGATCGTGCGTCATGGCCAGCTCATCGACGAGCGCATGGCGGATGCGGTCGAAGAGGCGGCAGTTCAGGTGGCGCGCATCCGTTCGCCGCTGACCTGCGAAGCCGAAGAGGGCGTTTGCGCCATGTGCTACGGGCGTGACCTCGCGCGCGGCACCATGGTCAACACCGGCGAGGCTGTCGGCATCATCGCCGCGCAGTCCATCGGCGAACCGGGCACCCAGCTGACGATGCGGACCTTCCACATCGGCGGCGTTGCGCAGGGTGGCCAGCAGTCCTTCCTCGAAGCCTCGCAAGAAGGCGTGATCGAGTTCGAGAACGCCTCGACGCTCGAGAACGTCCTTGGCGAGACCCTCGTGATGGGCCGCAACATGAAGCTGCGCATCATGGGCGAGGATGGCAAGGAACGTGCCAGCCACAAGCTGGGTTACGGCACCAAGCTGTTCGTCACCGATGGCGGCACCGTGGCACGCGGCGACAAGCTGTTCGAATGGGATCCCTACACCCTGCCGATCATCGCCGAGGCGGATGGTATCGCGCGTCACGTCGACCTTGTTCAGGGTATGGCGGTGCGTGACGAGACCGACGATGCCACCGGCATGTCCCAGAAGATCGTGATCGACTGGCGTGCGGCACCGAAGGGCAACGAGCTCAAGCCCGAGATCATCCTGATGGATGGCGACGGCGAGCCGCTGCGCAACGCCGCTGGCAACCCGATCACCTACCCGATGTCTGTGGACGCGATCCTCAGCTGCGAAGACGGGCAGGAGATCAAGGCCGGTGACGTCGTGGCGCGTATTCCGCGTGAAGGTGCGAAGACCAAGGACATCACCGGTGGTCTGCCGCGTGTGGCCGAACTCTTCGAAGCACGTCGTCCGAAAGACAACGCGATCATCGCGGAAATCGACGGCTACGTGCGCTTTGGCAAGGACTACAAGAACAAGCGCCGCATCGCGATCGATCCGGTCGACGATACGCTTGAGTCCAAGGAATACATGATCCCGAAGGGCAAGCACATCCCGGTGGTCGAAGGCGACTTCGTCCAGAAGGGCGACTACATCATGGACGGCAACCCGGCGCCGCATGACATCCTTGCCATCATGGGTGTCGAGGCTCTGGCGAACTACATGATCGACGAAGTGCAGGACGTGTATCGACTGCAGGGCGTGAAGATCAACGACAAGCACATCGAGGTCATCGTCCGCCAGATGCTGCAAAAGTGGGAGATCTCGGACTCGGGAGATACCACGCTGCTCAAGGGTGAACACGTCGACAAGGCGGAATTCATCGCGGCAAACGAGAAGGCCGAGAAAAAGGGCGGGCGTCCTGCTCAGGGCGAGCCGATCCTTCTGGGGATCACCAAGGCGTCGCTTCAGACCCGGTCGTTCATCTCGGCGGCCTCCTTCCAGGAGACGACGCGCGTGCTGACCGAAGCTTCGGTGCAGGGCAAGCGCGACACGCTCGTGGGCCTCAAGGAGAACGTCATCGTCGGCCGCCTGATCCCGGCGGGCACCGGTGGCGCGACCCAGCGGGTGCGCAAGATCGCAACCGATCGCGACGGCAAGGTCATCGATGTCAAGCGCGCCGAGGCGGATGCCGCGGCCCGTCTGGCCGCGCCCGAGCCCGACATGTCGAGCAGCGACGTCATCGGCGGCGATGAGTTCGACAACCTCGTGGTGGATACGCCGGAAAGCCGCGAGTAATCGCGACCGCCTGAAACGAACCGGGGGCCTCCGCAATGCGGGGGCCCTTTTTCGTTCTGCCGAGGGGCGGAAAATTGTACGTGGTACAACAAATCCTCTTTTCCGGCAGGATGGCTTTGCGTACCGCTTGGCCTATGGTCACCCTTTCCGATAACACCCGCGGCGCGCTGCTGATGATGGGCTCGATGGCAGCGTTCGTGATGGGCGATACCTGCGTCAAGGCCATCGGCACGGCGCTTCCTCTTGGCGAGGTGCTGCTGTTGCGCGGTCTTCTGGCGACCGGGCTGGTGACCCTGCTGGCGTGGCGCCTGACGGCCCTGCGCTTCGATCTGGGACGCCGCGACTGGCTGCTGGTGCTGGCCCGCGCGCTGGCCGAGATCGGCTCTACATGGTTCTATTTCGTGGCGCTGCGCAACATGCCGCTGGCCAATGTGACGGCGCTTTTGCAGATGCTGCCGTTGACGCTGACGCTTGGCTCGGCGGTGGTGTTCCGCGAGCCGGTAGGGTGGCGGCGATGGCTGGCGATCGGGGTAGGGTTCTGCGGAATGCTGCTGATCGTGCGCCCCGGCACCGAGGGGTTCACGGTGTATTCGGTGTCCGCGCTGATCGCGGTCGTGTTCGTGACCATCCGCGATTTGCTGATCCGGCGCATGTCGCGCCATGTGCCGTCGCTGATGGTGGTCTGGGTGGCCTCTGTGGGGGTGATCCTGTTTGCCGGCGCGCTGTCGCTAAGCGAGACATGGGTGCCGCTCGACGGGCGCAGCGGCGGGCTGTTGGCTTTGGCAGCGGTGCTGGTGTCGATGGGCTACAGCCTGTCGGTGATGGTGATGCGCCACGGCGAGGTCAGCTTTACCGCGCCGTTCCGCTATACCGGGCTGGTCTGGGCGCTGGTGCTGGGCCTGCTGGTGTTCGGAGACTGGCCGCACCCGCTGACCCTGATCGGCGCCGCGATCATCGTGGCGACCGGTGTGTTCACGCTGGTGCGCGAAGCGCAGCTGCGCCGCCGTGCGCTGCGTCAGGCAAAGATGCGCCTGATCTGATCGGCATCAATGGCGTACAGCCTGCGGAACTCGGCCTCGCCCTGCGCGTCGAGCCGGGGCAGGGAGACCGGCTTTACATGGGATTTCTGCCGTGAATCATTATGCGCATTGTGGCCGCGCACATACATCGGACGATCGGTGAAGGTGAGCGTCGGCATGAAGCGCAGGATCTTGTTGTGCCCGAAGTTCATGATGCTCTGCCGTACCCGCGGCTGCACCGCCATGGCCTGCGCCACGCCCCAGTAGGGGGTCACGCTTTCCTCGGCGCAGATGCCTTGCGCGTCGGGGCGGGCGACATGGCCCCGGTTCCAGTCAAAGCCCACAAGCCGGTGCTTGGCCAGCAGCGGCAGCACGTCAGAGGCCGCCTCGCGCAGGGTGGCGACGAAATCCACGCTCACCGCATCGTCGTCGTCATGGCGGAACTGCAGGCAAGGTTCGGACAGATCGCGCGCCTCGTTGATGACCTCCTGACAGACGCTCCGATGCGGTCCGGCGGGGCGCGCTACGATGCGCGCCTGCGGGAAATCCGCCAGCAGCGCCTCGAGCCGGGCGCGGTATTGGGTGGGCAGCGACGTGCCCACCAGCACCAGAAACAGGAAGTCTGAATCGGTCTGCGCCTTGAGCCCGGGCAGGCAGATGGCCTCGAAATATGCGAAGCGTTCTTGCATGCGCGCGGGGGCGTAAAGATAGGCCTCGCGAGTCGCCAGATCGTCGTGTTCGACCTGGAATCCTCCCTCGGCAGGCCATGAAAACCGGCAGAAACCGATGACTTGCATTCGGGCAACTCCTCTGCGACACCGCTTTGATGTGCATGGCACCGCAGCATTGCGCTTGCAAGGGCAGGGCGTTGTTGACATGGGGCGCGACTCCTCATATACGCGCCTCAATTCGTCGCGGCCTTAGTCCGTCCGGCGCAATTTACACTACTGAAGCGGTCAAGATCCGGGCCGAAATGCCCCGATCCTCTGTACATCCACCGCGGCGTCCCGATCGGGACGGGTGCGGTGCTTTGCGTCTTTTCTGATGACCGTCAGGGGGCGCGCAAGCCGGTGACCTGCGGACGCGCAGGGCGCCTTGAAATTTGGAACCAGCACGGGCTTCCCGTGCACACATATGTGAGAAACGGGGAAGACACCCATGCCCACGATCCAGCAGCTGATCCGCAAGCCGCGGCAGCCGAAAGTCAAGCGTTCGAAGTCCATGCACCTGCAGGAATGCCCGCAGAAGCGTGGCGTCTGTACGCGCGTCTACACCACCACCCCGAAGAAGCCGAACTCCGCTATGCGGAAGGTTGCCAAGGTTCGCCTGACCAACGGCTTCGAGGTCATCAGCTACATCCCCGGCGAGAGCCACAACCTCCAGGAGCACTCGGTCGTGCTGATCCGTGGCGGCCGTGTGAAAGACCTTCCGGGCGTTCGTTACCACATCCTGCGTGGCGTGCTCGACACCCAGGGTGTCAAGGATCGGAAGCAGCGTCGCTCGAAGTACGGCGCGAAGCGTCCCAAGTAAGAGGATTTACGGATATGTCTCGTCGTCACGCCGCTGAAAAGCGCGATGTCCTGCCCGACGCCAAGTTTGGCGATGTCGTGCTGACCAAATTCATGAATAACCTGATGATCGACGGTAAAAAGTCGGTCGCGGAAAAGATCGTCTACAACGCGCTTGAGCGCGTCGAAGGCAAGATCAAGCGCGCACCCGTGGAAGTGTTCCACGAGGCGCTTGAGAACATCAAGCCGTCCGTCGAAGTGCGTTCGCGCCGCGTCGGTGGTGCCACCTATCAGGTGCCCGTCGAAGTGCGTATCGAGCGTCGCGAAGCGCTGGCCATCCGCTGGCTGATCAACGCATCGCGCGCCCGTAACGAGAACACCATGGAAGAGCGCCTCGCGGGCGAGCTGATCGACGCGGTCCAGTCGCGTGGTGCAGCCGTCAAGAAGCGTGAAGACACGCACAAGATGGCCGACGCAAACAAAGCGTTCAGCCACTACCGCTGGTAACAGAACTTCCCTCCGGAAAGGCAGTCCATTATGGCACGCGAATATCCGCTCACACGTTACCGCAACTTCGGGATCATGGCCCACATCGACGCGGGCAAGACCACGACGACTGAGCGTATCCTCTACTACACCGGCCGCTCGCACAAGATCGGCGAAGTCCATGACGGCGCCGCCACCATGGACTGGATGGAGCAGGAGCAGGAGCGGGGCATCACGATCACCTCGGCTGCCACCACCACCTTCTGGCAGTGGCAGGAAGATCCGACCGAGGAAGGTACCTCGGACACGAAGTTCCGCTACAACATCATCGACACTCCCGGCCACGTTGACTTCACCATCGAAGTCGAGCGTTCGCTGGCCGTGCTTGACGGTGCCATCTGCCTTCTGGACGGGAACGCCGGCGTCGAGCCGCAGACCGAAACCGTGTGGCGTCAGGCTGACCGCTACAAGGTTCCGCGGATCGTCTTCGTCAACAAGATGGACAAGATCGGCGCCGACTTCTTCAACTGCGTGAAGATGATCAAGGATCGCACCGGTGCGATTCCGGTTCCGGTCAACTTCCCGATCGGTGCGGAAGACCAGCTCGAGGGCATCGTCGACCTCGTGACCATGGAAGAGTGGGTGTGGAAGGGTGAAGACCTTGGCGCCTCCTGGACCCGTGGCCCGATCCGCGACGAGCTGAAGGATCTTGCCGACGAGTGGCGCTCGCACCTGATCGAGCACGCGGTCGAGCAGGACGATGCGGCCATGGAAGCCTATCTCGAGGGCGAAGAGCCCGATATCGCAACCCTGCGGAAGCTGATCCGCAAGGGCACGCTGTCGCTGTCCTTCGTTCCGGTTCTGGGTGGCTCGGCGTTCAAGAACAAGGGCGTTCAGCCGCTTCTGAACGGCGTTGTCGACTTCCTCCCCGGTCCGCTCGACGTGCCTGCCTACACGGGCTTCTCGCCGGACGATGAGACGGAAACCCGCAACATCGAGCGTCATGCCGATGATAGCGAGCCGTTCTCGGGCCTCGCGTTCAAGATCATGAACGACCCGTTCGTGGGTACGCTGACCTTCACCCGGATCTATTCCGGGACCTTGAAGAAGGGCGACGGCATCATGAACTCGACCAAGGGCCGCAAAGAGCGCATCGGTCGTATGATGATGATGCACTCGAACAACCGCGAAGAGATCGACGAAGCCTTCGCAGGCGACATCATCGCGCTGGCCGGTCTCAAAGAGACCACCACCGGTGACACCCTGTGCGACGCTCAGAAGCAGGTGGTCCTCGAGACCATGACCTTCCCCGAGCCGGTGATCGAGATCGCGATCGAGCCCAAGACCAAGAACGACCAGGAGAAGATGTCTCAGGGTCTGCAGCGGCTTGCCGCCGAAGATCCGTCCTTCCGCGTCGAGACCGACCTCGAGTCGGGCCAGACCATCATGAAGGGCATGGGCGAACTTCACCTCGACATTCTGGTCGACCGCCTCAAGCGCGAGTTCAAGGTCGACGCAAACATCGGTGCGCCGCAGGTGGCTTATCGCGAGACCATCGGTCACGAGATCGAGCACACCTACACCCACAAGAAGCAGTCGGGTGGTTCGGGTCAGTTCGCCGAAGTGAAGATGGTCATTTCGCCGACAGAAGCTGGCGAAGGCTATTCCTTCGAAAGCAAGATCGTCGGCGGCGCCGTGCCCAAGGAATACATTCCGGGTGTGGAAAAGGGTGTGAAGTCGGTGATGGACTCCGGTCCGCTCGCAGGCTTCCCGGTGATCGACTTCAAGGTGCAGCTGATCGACGGTAAGTTCCACGACGTGGACTCCTCGGTCCTCGCCTTCGAAATCGCCTCGCGGATGTGCATGCGTGAAGGTCTTCGCAAGGCTGGTGCGAAACTGCTCGAGCCGATGATGAAGGTCGAAGTGATCACGCCGGAAGAATACACCGGTTCGATCATCGGCGATCTGACCTCGCGTCGGGGTCAGGTGTCGGGGCAGGACACGCGCGGCAATGCCGTGGCGATCAGCGCCTTCGTTCCGCTGGCCAATATGTTCGGCTACATCAACAACCTGCGCTCGATGTCTTCGGGCCGCGCGCAGTTCTCGATGCAGTTCGACCATTACGACCCGGTTCCGCAGAACATCTCTGACGAGATCCAAGCGAAATACGCATAAGACGGGTGGCGGGGGAAACCCCGCCCTACCCATTCCCGTAGGGTGCGCATCCGCGCATCATCCGACAAGACAGAGGAGCCAATACCATGGCAAAGGAAAAGTTTGC
>NZ_JAHKQA010000005.1 GCF_018860705.1 Citreicella sp. C3M06 | reverse complement strand
AAAAGGGTGAGACCATCGGCAATCGCCCTTTTCTGGTCGTCCGGATCGGGGCAGCCCTATTCCGCGGCGACGCTGGTCAGTTTGTTCAGGGCGCCTGCCATGGGATTCGTCACGGCCTCGGGCAAAGCCGTGCCCGACAGATCCGCCAGCCGCGCGGCCGGTGCCTCATAAGACAGGTGGACCGCGCCCTCGCTGTCCTCGTAGACCAGAACATGCAGTGGCAGCGCCAGACCAAGGGCCCGATCCGCCAGCATCGCGGGCGTTCCGACCTTGGGGTTGCCAAAGATCACCAACTGCGACGCTCCGATATCTTCGCCCACTTTCTGGGCACCTGCCCCGTGATCGACACGCGCAAACACCGTAGCACCGGCGTTTTCGATTGCGGCGACCAAGGCGTCAGCAGCCTCGGTCACCGACTTTTCGGTCGGAACCGACACGACCTCGGCGGTGGCGGCAGTCGAAAGCAGGGTCAGCGCGACCAGAGCTTGCTTGAACATGATGTCTCCTATCCCGATGCGCGCAGAAACGGCACGCGTTGAAGGGGCAGTCGCAGCGCCAAAAGCACCACGACGATCCCCATGTAGATCAAAGGCTCGATCTGAAAGCCCTTCACCAGCATGACAAAGTGCAGCGCGCCAAGAAGCGCCGCCGCATAGGCAAGGCGGTGCAACTTGCGCCACCTCTTGGCCCCCAACTTGCGGATCGACAGGTTGTTCGACGTGACCGCCAGCGGAAACAGCAGCGCAAACGCGCCCATGCCCACAGTGATATAGGGGCGTTTCAGGATATCGGCCCAGATTTGCGACACGATCCCGACATCCAGCACCAGCCAGACCAAAAGATGCAGCACGACGTAAAAGAAGGCGATCAGCCCGATGGCGCGACGATAGCGCATCAGGTTCACCCCGGCAAAGCGGCGCAACGGCGTGATGCACAACCCAGCGATCAGCATCTTCAGCGCCAATTGCCCCAGCTCGTGTTCCAGCGCACTGATGGGTTCGACCCCAAGACCGCCGGTCAGCCCCTGATACAGGAACCACGCCGGCGGCAGCACCGAAATCGCATACAACGGCCACGCCGGAATGCGTCGCGTGGCCGCGTTGATCCGGTCGGCAATCATCAGTGATTCACCGTCAGGTCCATACCTTCGTACAACGAGGCAACCTCGTCATAGCCGTTGAACATCAGCGTGTCCTTGCGCTTGGCAAACAGGCCCCCGCCGATGCCGCGTTCGGTGGCCTGTGACCAGCGCGGATGATCGACCTGCGGATTGACGTTGGAGTAAAAACCGTACTCGTTGGGGTTGGCCTTGTTCCACGAGGTCGGCGGCTGCGTGTCGGTCAGTGTGATCCGTACGATGGATTTGATCGACTTGTAGCCATATTTCCACGGGACCACGAGCCGCAGCGGCGCGCCGTTCTGGCGGGGAATGTCACGGCCATAGATGCCCGTCGCCATGATGGTCAGCGGGTGCATCGCCTCGTCGAGCCGCAGACCTTCGACATAGGGCCAGTCGAGCACGTTGTAACGCACCCCCGGCATCTCGTCCGGGCGCAGCACGGTTTCGAAGGCGACGTATTTCGCACCAGATTTCACCCCGGCCATCGTCAGCAGGTCTGCCAGTTCGAACCCTGTCCACGGCACCACCATCGACCACGCCTCGACACAGCGGAAACGGTAGATGCGCTCTTCGAGGGTCATCTTCGACAGGATGTCATCGAAACCATACTCGCCGGGCTTGTCCACCATGCCGTCGATCTTCACCGACCACGGCGAGATCGTCAGATCCCCGGCGTAACGCGCGGGGTCGTCCTTGCCGGTGCCGAATTCATAGTAATTGTTGTAGCTGGTGATCTCTTCGTAGCTGTTCGGCTCCAGCCCCTCGGCGGCGCCTGCGCGGCCCGCAAGCCCTGCAACGGCCATGCCGCCAAGCCCGGCCATGATCTGGCGCCGGTTCAGCCAGAGCCGCTCTTCGGTGACGTCGTTCCGTGTCAGAGTGTTGGTCCAGCGATGCGCCATGATGTCTTCCGTCCGTTATCCATTCCCTGTCATATACGGGAGCGTGGGTTATTTTGTTTCACCAAGCAAAGCACAGGGCGCTCACAAAGCGGTGTTCTCGGGGGCAGGCTGATAGCTTGGGCGGATCTTGTTGAACGGGATCGAGCTGCCGTCGGCCTGAACGATCCGCACATGACGGCGCCGCATCTGGCGCGGTTCCGACACGCCGACCGAATGGGCGATGGTCTCGACCTCCTTGATCACCGCGCGCGCGTAATTGGCGACCTTGAGATACTTGTCTTCGACCACCAGCCCCTTTTGCAGGCGCGGGTCATGGGTGGTGATGCCGGTCGGGCAGGTGTTGCGATTGCATTTCAGCGCCTGAATGCAGCCCATCGAGAACATGAAGCCCCGCGCCGAAGTCACGAAATCGGCACCAAGGCAGATTGCCCAGGCCACATCCGCCGGGTTCACCAGCTTGGCAGAGGCGATGATGCGGATGCGATCCTTGAGCCCGTAGCGGTCGCGCAGATCGACGATGCGGGGCAGCGATTCCCGGATCGGCATGCCGACAAGGTCGATCAGTGGCATGGGGGCCGCGCCGGTGCCGCCTTCGCCGCCGTCGATGGCAATGAAATCGGGGGCGCTTTCGGGGCCACGTTCGACGATCTTGCGGAACAGCTCTTCCCACGCATCGGACGAGCCGATCACCGTCTTGAAGCCCACAGGCTTGCCAGAAACCTCGCGGATGTGGTGAATCATGTCGAGCAGATCGTCGAAATCGTCGATCTCGGGGTGACGGTTGGGGGAAATCCCCGCCTGCCCGACCTTGAGGCCCCGAATCTGCGCCACCTCTTCATTGACCTTCTCGCCCGGAAGGATGCCGCCCTTGCCGGGCTTGGCCCCCTGCGCCAGCTTCAGCTCGAACATCTTGATGTTGGGGTTCTTCGACACCTCGCGCAGCTTGTCGTCGGATATGGTGCCATGCTCATCGCGCAGGCCGAATTTCGCAGTGCCGATCTGGAACACCAGATCGCAAGCTGCGGTCTCATGGTAGGGCGCAAGGCCGCCCTCGCCGGTGTTGAGCCAGATGCCCGCTTCATACGCGCCCCGGCTCAACGCCTGAACCGCGGGTTTCGAGATCGCACCATAGCTCATCCCCGAGATGTTGAAGATCGACTTCGCCAGATAGGGCTCGGGCGCGTGCGGGCCGATGATCATCGGTTCGGTCATGGCAAACTGATCGTCGATCGGCGGAAACACCGCGTTGGCAAAGATCGGTGTGCCGGGGATGTTCAGGTTGCGGGTCGAGCCGAAGGCAACGGTGTTATCCTTGCCCTTGGTGGCGTGATAGACCCAGTCGCGCTGCGCCCGGTTGAACGGCATCTCTTCGCGGTCCATCGCAAAGAAATACTGCCGGAAGAACTCGCCCATCTTGGTGAAGAGACCGCGAAAGCGCCCGATCACCGGATAGTTGCGCCGGATTGCATCCCCCGACTGAAGCGTGTCGACGATGTAAAACACTACGGCGACAAGCACCGCGAGTCCGATCAATGCCACGAACAGCAGCGCCAGCACATTCAAAGCATACATCGCGGCGCCCATGGGTCACCTCCTCACATTTTCATTCACATCCTTCGGACCGGGCACGTCGCCCGCCGTAAGGGATGGGTGTGACAGTGACCGCCCTTGCCGCGAACGGCAAGCTTCGCAGAAGCGGGCAGGAAGAGAGAATGACCTTCGGGCCATTTGCCGTGCCTGTGATTGGCGCAGTGGCGGCGCTGGTGGCCTCGAGGCAAGCCGGGAGAACATGCGAAACGCCCGGCCCCCTGTGAGAGGGCCGGGCGCTCAGCGTCTTGCAGTGGCGATCAATGAACGACCGCGTCATCCGGTCTGGGCCGATTGCTGGCACCGAGCTTTTCGCCGATGATCAGCCCCTCGGTCCCGGCGGTTACCGGAATGGTGTCGCCATCGCGGATGTCGCCGCCCAGCAGCATCTCGGCCAGCGGGTCCTGAAGCGCCCGCTGGATCACCCGCTTGAGCGGGCGCGCCCCGAACACCGGATCGTAGCCCTCGCCGGCAAGCCATGCCTTGGCGCCCTCGTCGAGGGACAGCGTGACCTTGCGCGCCGCCAGACGTTTCAGCAGGCGGGCCAGCTGGATGTCGACGATACCGCCCATATCCTGCCGCTTGAGACGGTCGAAGATGATCGTCTCGTCGAGCCGGTTGAGGAATTCGGGGCGGAAATGTGCCCGCACCGCATCCATCACATCGTGCTTTGCAACCGAACTGTCGGCCTCTTCTGGAAGCTGGCTCAGCGCCTGCGATCCAAGGTTCGACGTCAGGATGATCAGCGTCTGCTTGAAATCCACGGTGCGGCCCTGACCATCGGTCAGCACGCCATCATCGAGCACCTGAAGCAAGACGTTGAACACGTCCGGATGGGCCTTTTCGACCTCGTCGAACAGCACCACCTGATAGGGTCTGCGCCGCACGGCTTCGGTCAGTACACCGCCCTCGTCATAACCAACATAGCCCGGAGGCGCGCCGAGCAGCCGCGACACGGCGTGCTTTTCCATGAACTCCGACATGTCGATGCGCACCATGGCGTTGTCATCGTCAAACAGGAATTCGGCCACCGCCTTGGTCAGCTCGGTCTTGCCGACGCCGGTCGGCCCGAGGAACAGGAAGCTGCCCAAGGGGCGGTTCTCGTCGTTCAGACCCGCGCGCGCCCGGCGCACGGCATTGGCCACCGCCCGCACCGCCTGCGACTGGCCGACCACCCGCTTGTGCAGCGCGGCTTCCATGCGCAACAGCTTCTCGCGGTCGCCTTCCAGCATCTTGCTGGTCGGAATGCCGGTCCAGCGTTCGACCACCTCGGCGATCTGCTCGGGGCGCACGGCCTCTTCGACCAGAACATCCCCTTCGGTTTCCGCCTCGGCCAGCTTGCGCTCGGTCTCGGGGATCTTACTGTATTGCAGCTCGCCCGCCCGCGCGAAGTTGCCTTCGCGCTTGGCGATCTCAAGCTCGGCCCGCATCTTGTCGAGCTGTTCCTTCAGATCGCGGGACGAGGCCAGCTTGTCGCGCTCGGCCTGCCATTTCGCGGTCATCTCGGCAGAGCGCTCCTCGACCTCGGCCAGCTCGCGTTCAAGCGTTTCCAGACGATCCTTCGACGCCTGATCGTCTTCGAGCTTCAGCGCCTCGACCTCGATCTGCATCTGCAGGATCTGGCGGTCGATCTGGTCAAGCTCTTCGGGCTTGCTGTCGACCTCCATGCGCAGACGGGAAGCGGCCTCGTCCATCAGGTCAATGGCCTTGTCCGGCAGGAAGCGGTCGGTGATGTAACGGTGCGACAGGGTCGCCGCCGCCACGAGGGCGCTGTCAGAGATCCGCACACCATGGTGCAGTTCGTATTTTTCCTTGATGCCACGCAGGATCGAAACCGTATCTTCGACCGTCGGTTCCTGCACCACGATGGGCTGGAAGCGGCGGGCAAGCGCCGGGTCTTTTTCGACATGCTTGCGGTATTCATCCAACGTGGTCGCGCCGACGCAATGCAATTCGCCCCGTGCCAGCGCCGGTTTCAGCAGGTTCGAGGCATCCATCGCCCCGTCTGCCTTGCCCGCGCCAACCAGCGTGTGCATCTCGTCGATGAACAAAATGACCTCGCCTGCGGCGGATTCGATTTCCTTGAGGATGGATTTCAGACGCTCCTCGAACTCGCCGCGATATTTCGCCCCGGCGATCAGAGCGCCCATATCAAGCGCCAGCAGCCGCTTGTTGCGCAGCGATTCTGGCACGTCGCCGTTGACGATGCGCAGCGCCAGCCCCTCGGCGATGGCGGTTTTACCCACGCCGGGCTCGCCGATCAGGACCGGGTTGTTCTTGGTCCGGCGGCTGAGCACCTGCATCGAGCGGCGGATTTCGTCGTCGCGCCCGATAATCGGGTCAATCTTGCCCTGCTCGGCGGCTTCGGTCAGATCGCGGGCGTATTTCTTCAGCGCTTCATAGCCATCTTCGGCGTTGGCACTGTCGGCGGTACGGCCCTTGCGCAGGTCGTTGATCGCCTCGTTCAGTTTCTGAGGGGTGACCTTCCCGGCCTCCAGCGCGTCCTTTGCACCGGATTTCTCGATGGCGAGCGCGGTCAGGATGCGCTCCACCGGCACGAAGCTGTCGCCCGCCTTCTGGGCAATCTTCTCGGCCTCGCCAAGCACCTTGGCGGTAGCGGAATCAAGATAGGTCTGCCCGGCGTCGCCCGACACTTTGGGAAATTTCGCCAGCCTGGTTTCCAGCACCTGCGCAACGCGCGCCGCGTCACCGCCCGACCGGGTGATCAGGTTGGCAGCAAGCCCCTGATCGTCGTCCAGCAGGGCCTTGAGGATGTGTTCGGGGGCAAGACGCTGATGGCCTTCCCGCATGGCGATGGTTTGTGCAGCCTGTATGAACCCACGCGACCGCTCCGTGAACTTGTCCAAGTTCATCGTGTCTCTCCTTCGTTCAAGCGCCCGTTTCAGGTCGCCGCGCCCGGCAAGGCGGCACACGGCAGGATCGGGCCTCGCTAAGAAAGATGGGCGAAGCACCTGCGCGGTTCAAGATCCGTGATCACAAAATTTGACGGGAATGGTAGCGCGATATTTACCATTTCACGATCAGACTGAGCCTGCGCCTGATGCGGAGAGTGACGCCATGCATATACGTGAAATCGCGTTCGACGGCTTTGACGGGCCAGAGCCCGAAGGGATGAAGCCGGGCACCGTCTCGCTGATCTCTGCAAATGGCCGGATCGAGATTGCTCTGCTTGCCCCGCCCCGCATCTCGCCGTGGAAGGTCGCGCTGCGCCGCCGCATCCTCGCGCAGGCGATTGAAAAGGTGATGCGCATGCCGGAATACCGCGCCGGAGACGAAGAGCTGTCTTTCGACGATGGGCTTTTGTCGACCATCCGGTCCGAACCTTGAGCCAACGGCGGATTTTCCATGCCACGAACTTCCGGCATTCCCCGCACAACGCTTGACCTCCAAGGGTCATCGCCGCAAAGGAAGCGCATCCCATCCCAGACAGGAGCGCCCGATGACCAATGCCCCCGAAGACCGCCTGATCGTTGCGCTTGACGTCGCGAACGCGCTTGAGGCGATGCAACTGGCCGACGGCATCGGCGACGCCGTGTCGTTTTACAAGATCGGTCTCGGGATGCTGACCGGCGGCGGCTTGGCGGTTGCGAATGAGCTCAAGCAGGAACACGGCAAGCGCATCTTTCTGGATATGAAGCTGTTCGACATCGCGCAGACCGTCGAAAACGCTGTGCGCGGGCTTGCCCAGTTCGATCTCGATTTCCTGACCGTGCATGGCGATCCGCATGTGGTGCGCGCCGCCAAGGAAGGCGCCGCCGGCAAGGATCTGAAGATCCTCGCCGTGACCATCCTGACCTCGCTCGACCGCGCCGATCTTGACGACAGCCTGATCCGCGCGGGCGATGTGAAGGATCTGGTGGTCGAACGCGCCGCCAAGGCGTTCGAGGCCGGGGCCGACGGGGTCATCGCCTCTCCGAACGAAGCCGCGCTGATCCGGGCCTTGCCGCAAGCCGAAGGTCGCCTGATCGTCACCCCCGGCGTGCGCCCCGCAGGCAGCGCCGGCGATGACCAGAAGCGGATCGCGACCCCGGCCAGCGCGATTGCCGCCGGGGCGGATCATATCGTCGTCGGCCGCCCGGTCTGGCGCGCGTCCTCGCCGCGCGACGCCGCGCTGGCGATTCAGGCAGAGCTGCAATCGCCGCAGGCACAGCGTCCGAACCGGGGCTGATCAGTCCTCGTTGATGTCGCGATCCCACAGCTTGACCTGGCCCTTGCGCACGCCCAGCAGCTGGCGCAGGGCCACCCAGGCGAGCAGCGAGACCACCGCGAACAGCAGCACCAGCCAAGGCCAGCCCACCGCGTAGCCGATCAGCAACCACAGCCCGACCGCCGCCGCACCGATGGCAAAGCCGAGAAAGATGAACCCCGGCACCACCATTTCAAGCAGCAGCAACACCGCCCCGGCGGCCATCCAGACCCACCACAGCGTCATGGGCGGCCCTTCAGCATGGTGAAGGCGTTGCGAAACGCCTCCAGCGCATCCGCAGGCACAAGGATGGTCTGCCGCCCCTCGCCCTTGGCCAGCGTCGCCAGCGCCTCGACCTGTTTGAGCGCAACCTGATATTGCGCCGCTTCCAGCCCGTTGCGCGAGATCGCCTCGGCCACGACCTGCGTTGCATAGGCTTCGGCCTCCGCCGAAATGCGCCGCGCCTTGGCGACCTGTTCGGCAGCGTATAGCTCTGCATCGGCCGACAGTTCGACGGCGCGTTTCTGGCCTTCGGCCTCGGTCACCTGCGCCCGGCGGGCACGTTCGGCGTTGAGCTGCTGCAACATCGCGTCCCGCGTCGCCTGATCGAGGTTTACGTCAAGAATCTCGGCCCGGGTGACTTCGATGCCCCAGTCATCGACCTGATCTTCGACACTGGTCTTGATGGTCGAAATCAGCGCGGCGCGGTTCGATTGCACCTCGTCCAGCTCCATCTTGCCGATCTCGGCGCGCACGATCCCCGCAACCGTTGTGGCGATGGCCGCGTCGACATCGCGGATCCGGTAAACCGTCTTTTCCGGCTCGAGAATGCGGTAGAAGACCGAGGTCTCGACCTGCACAAGCACGTTATCCGCGGTGATCGCATCCTGGCTTGCAGTGGGCAGTTGCCGTTCAAGGATCGACACCTTGTGCGCCACCCGGTCGAGAAACGGCACGATGAAATTGATGCCCGGCCCCAGCACCGCGCGCAGCCGTCCAAACCGTTCGACCACATGTTTTTCCGACTGGGAAACGATGCGAACCCCAAGGAAGACGCACAGGATCAGCAGCCCGGCCAGCAGCAGCGTCACGATGGTGCCACCTGACAAAAGCTCCAGCAGAATATCGTTCGTGTTCATGATCACCTTCCTTCACGGACCGATCACAGTATGCCCGGATGTCAAGGCCCCGGATAGGCCGCGCAGGAACCTTTCCACCGACGCGGTGTTTTGGTCACGTAACAGGCAGGAGACAGGACGATGGCAAGCAGTCATCCTCACATCGGCAATCTGGTTTACAATGCGGCAGAGGCCCGGTTCGAGGCCTTGGTGACCTTTCACACCGACGAAGGCCGCATTCGCATTCCGTCAAGCAGCGATGCCCCGCTCGACGCATCGCCCGAGCATGTGCGCAAGCAGCTCATATCTGACGCGCTGATCGGGCGGTCCGATCCGGACCGGGTGCGCTCGCGCATGATGCCACGCGCGCCCGAACCATCGTTGCGCAACAGTCGTGGCCGCACTCCACTGGCAGGCGCAATCGAGTGGCTGCGCAGACTGAACGCCGCTTAACGCGACGCCAGATAGCTTTCCAGCATCTGGCGGAAATGCGGGATGGCGTCTTGTCGCGACAGGTAGGTCGCGGGGGCCATAAGCTCCCAGCCGCGCCCCTCATTGCCGAACACGACACGGCTCGCGGCATCACGGGGCAGATGCGCCGCAAAAAACCAGCTTGGACCGTGCTGCTGGCGCCATGCCAGCGCGCTTTCCGGCAAGGTCAGGCCGGTTTCCTCGAAAGTTTCGCGCAGCGCGCATTCCTCGGGGCGTTCTGCCCCTTCGCGCCCACCACCGGGAAAATCGAGACAGTTCGGCCAGGGAATCCCCGCTTTGTCGTCGCGGCGGATAACCAGCAGATCATCGCCAAGAAACAGCATCAGTTTGGCACCGGCATAGCTCATGTCGTGGCGAAACCTCCGTTGATCCGCTATATTCGGAAGGTAAGCATTCCATCCGGAATTTCCACCCATGCCAACGCTCTGCCGAGACTGCCTGACCTGTTTCGATCATGGCACCCGCTGCCCCGCCTGCGGGCGCCCGCGACTCGTGAGCCATGACGAGCTGTGGGATCTGTCGATTGCGCATATGGATTGCGACGCCTTTTATGCCAGCATCGAAAAACGCGACAACCCGGATCTGGCCGACAAGCCGGTGATCATCGGCGGCGGGCGGCGCGGCGTGGTCTCGACCGCCTGCTACGTGGCGCGGATCCGGGGCGTGCGCTCGGCGATGCCGATGTTCAAAGCGCTGCAACTTTGCCCCGACGCGGTGATCGTGAAGCCGCGGATGCAGCTATACGCCGAGGTCTCGCGCCAGATCCGCGCCTTCATGGAAGAGCTGACCCCCGCCATCGAGCCGCTGTCGCTGGACGAGGCATTTCTTGACCTGAGCGGCACCGCCCGTCTGCATGGCGCGCCGCCCGCGGTGGTGCTGGCAAGGCTGGTGCGGCGGATGAAGGCCGAACTGGGCATCACCGGCTCCATCGGGCTGTCGCATAACAAGTTCCTCGCCAAGATCGCTTCGGATCTCGACAAGCCGCACGGGTTCTCGGTGATCGGCAAGGCCGAAACGCAGGCGTTTTTGCGGCCAAGGCCGGTGCGGATGATCTGGGGTGTCGGGCAGGCCACGCAAGAGGCGCTCGACCGCGCTGGCATCCGCAGTTTCGAAGACCTGTTGCGCTGGGACAGGCAGGATCTGTCGGCGCGCTTCGGCAGCATGGGCGACCGGCTCTGGCACCTTGCGCGCGGCGACGACCGGCGGCGCGTGACCCGCGACGCGGCGATCAAGTCGATCTCGAACGAAACCACCTTTCACGAAGATACCGCCGATGCGGATATCCTTGATGGCCACCTGTGGCGCATGTGCGAAAAGGTCTCTGACCGCGCCAAGGCGAAGCGCCTGGCTGGCCGGGTGGTGACGCTGAAGGTGAAGCGGGCGGATTTCAAACTGATCTCGCGGCGGCATGGGCTGGGCGACGCCACGCAGATGGCGGACAGGATTTATCGCACCGCGCGCGCCATGCTGGATCAGGTCGGCCCACGCGGCCCTTACCGGCTGATCGGCGCCGGGATCTCCGAGCTGGTTCCGGCGGATCAATCGGATCGGGTCGGCGATCTGCTTGACCCGAACGCGGCGCGCCGCGCCGAAGCAGAGCGCGCAACGGATGCCATTCGCGCCCGCTTTGGCGAGGACGCCATCATCAAGGGCCGCGCGCTGAGATAGCCCGGCATGAACGGTTTCAGCCTGTCACCGTCAGGCTCAGGCGCCTCTGCGCAGCAATTCGTCTTCTTCGTCCTGCGCATCGTAGCCGAGCGCCTCTAGCCCTGCTTCTAGGTGATCGGCCATGTGCGGCGTGCCGATCAGGTAGTTGGCTGTCGGGGTCGAGGCTTCGGACACGGCGGTCTCGTAGGCTTCGTCCCATTCTGCGGCATCGAAGGCGTCGCGCCCGATCCACATGATGGCGACCAGAGCGGCCTGCTCTTCTTCGGTCATGTTTTCGATGACGCCGCGCAGTTCTCCTTCGCCGCGCTCCAACTCGCGGGCGAGTAGGATCACATGGGCGACCTTCCTGACGCTGATCTGTTCCATGGTGCCCGTCTCCTTAGTCCGGTCAAGCAGGTTGAGCCGATGTTGCGCCCAGCGTCCTTGATCCTGCGCAAGGTTACGACACGGCGGCGCATCTGGCAAAACAACTTGATCGCCGGGTATGAAAGATCGCGTGACGGGAACAAGCCTGTGATCGCGATCAGCGGTGCAAGACGCGCGTTGGCTCTTCGCCTTCGGAAAAATCGAACGCATCGAGCCGCCGCGCCCGGTTCCCCGCCTTTTCCGCAGATATTCGAATTTCCGCCACATCCCGCGCCGCCTGCCCGAAATGCCGGTCAAGGTTGCCGACCCGCGTGCCAAGCCGGTCGACGTCGCTGGCCAGCAGCGCCAGTTCGCGGCGAATCGCACCGGCCTGTTCGCGCATCCGGGCATCCTTGAGCACCCCGCGCAGGGTGTTGAGCACCGCCATGCAGGTCGTCGGCGAAACGATCCAGACCCGCAGGGCAAAGCCTTCGCGCACCACCTCGGGGTGGTTGGCGTGCAACTCGGCGTAGACCGCTTCGGAGGGCAGGAACATCAGGGCGCTATCGGCAGTTTCGCCTTCGACGATATAGCGGGACGCGATGTCGCGCAGATGCTTGCGCACCGACAGGCGGAACGCCTGCGCGGCGCGGGTCTTTTGCTCGCCCATATCGGCGCGCATCAGCGCCTCGTAAGCCTCGAGCGGGAATTTCGCGTCGATGACGATCGGCCCCGGAGGCTGCGGCATATGGATCAGGCAATCGGCCCGGCGCCCGTTCGAAAGCGTCGCCTGAAGCGTGAAGGCATCGGGCGGCAGCGCCTTGCCAACGATATCGTTAAGCTGGATTTCCCCGAAGGCGCCGCGCGTCTGCTTGTTCGACAGGATGTCCTGAAGGGACAAAACGTCGCCCGACAGCCGCGAGATCTTGTCCTGCGCCTTGTCGATGATCTTGAGCCGTTCCTGCAATTCGCCCAGCGAATGCGCGGTGCGCCGGGCACTGCCATGCAGGCTTTCGGACATGCGGCCCTGCACCTCGGCCAGCCGCTTTTCCATCAGTTCCATCATCGCGCCCTGCGACTGCAACTGCGCCTCGGTGACGTGATGAAGCCCACCGGCAAGGCGTTCCTGCCCCTCGCCAAGCGCCTCGACCCGGCGAGCCAGCTGCATCAGCGGGCCAGACAGCCGCGCGGCGCGGTTGGCGGCGCGGATCGACAGCACCATCGCCAGCAGGATCACCGCCAGCACCGCGCCCACCAACAGGCGCGGATCGTTTAGCAAGGTGGACGCATCGCCCATCATGTGCGCCCGAACAACCGCTCGATATCGGAAAGCTTGAGTTCGACATAAGTCGGCCGCCCGTGGTTGCACTGGCCGGAATGGGGCGTTGCCTCCATCTCGCGCAGCAGGGCGTTCATTTCCTCGCCGCGCATCCGGCGGCCCGAGCGGATCGAGCCATGGCAGGCCACCCGCGACAGGATCGCCTCGATCTTTTCCTGAACCAGCTGCGAGGTGCCATAATCGGACAGCTCGTCGAGGATATCGCCCAGCAACGCCTTGGAATTGACCTCGCCAAGGATCGCCGGGGTTTCGCGCACGCAGATCGCGGTGCCGCCAAAGGGCTCGATGCTTAGTCCCATACGCGCCAGATCCTCGGCCACCGCCATCAGGCGATCCAGATCATCGGCGGAAAATTCGACGATATCGGGAATCAACAGCGCCTGTGCCGGAACACCGCGTTCGGCCATCTGCGTTTTCAGTTTCTCGTAGACCAGACGTTCATGCGCGGCATGCTGATCGACGATGACGATACCGTCTTCGGTCTGTGCGATGATGTAATTCTCATGCACCTGCCCGCGGGCGGCGCCAAGCGGCAGCGCCTCGGGGGTCTGATCCGGCTGCGGCTGGGCTTCTTCGACGCGGCCCGAGTAATCATGCGAGAACTCGGCAAAGCCCGCATCGGGCATCGGCGCCTGCGCGCGGTAGGCGCTGCTCAGCGCGCCCTGCGAAGGGCGGTCCATCTGATAGACGCGCGGCGCTTGTGGTTCGGGCCGCATCGCGCCCAGCGTTGCGCCCGCGACGGTGGTCGAGGCGCGGTGCCCGGCCTCGGCCAGCGCATGGCGCAGGCCCGAAACGATCAGCCCGCGCACCACGCCCGGCTCGCGAAAGCGCACCTCGGATTTGGCGGGGTGGACGTTGACGTCGACCAGATGCGGGTCGCAATCGACAAACAGCGCCACCGCGGGATGCCGCTCACGGCTGAGAAAATCCGCATAAGCCCCGCGCAACGCACCGTAGAGCAGCTTGTCCTGCACGGGCCGACCATTGACGAACAGATGCTGCGCCACCGAAGAGCCGCGCGAATAGGTCGGCAGCGCCGCAAGACCGGTCAGGTGAAAGCCGTCGCGCTCGGCGTCGATGCTCAGCGCGTTGTCGGTGAATTCGGCCCCCATGACCTGCGTCATCCGGGCGCGCAGCGCGTCGAACAGATCGCCCGAACAGGGATCGGCGCGGAACGTCACCCGGTCCTTGCCTTCAGACACATCGCGCAGGGTGAAGCCAACCGACGGTTCAGCCATGGCAAGCCGGCGGATGACTTCGGAAATTGCCTGCATCTCGGCCCGGTCGCTGCGCAGGAACTTCAGCCGCGCCGGGGTGGCGTAGAACAGATCGCGCAGCGTCACCACGGTGCCGCCATTCAGCGCGCAGGGCCGGATGCCCCCCGGCTTACCGCCGGCGATGGCAATCTCGGCCCCCTCGGAGCCTTGGGCGCGGCTCTGGATGGTCAACCGCCCGACAGCGCCGAGCGAGGGCAGCGCCTCGCCCCGGAAACCAAAGCTGTGAATGTCGAGCAGGTCGCTGCCGTCGATCTTCGACGTGGCATGGCGCGACAAGGCCAGCGGCAGGTCGTCAGCGGTCATGCCGCAGCCGTCATCGCTGACGCGAATCAGGGTCTTGCCGCCATCGGCGATCTCAATCGCGACGCGCCGTGCCCCGGCGTCGACAGCGTTTTCGACCAACTCCTTGACCGCAGACGCAGGCCTTTCAACCACCTCGCCAGCCGCGATTCGGTTGATCGCGGCCTCGTCAAGCTGTCGGATGGTTGGCCGGATATTGGGGGCATGAGTGTTCATCCCACAACACCTAGCAGGCTATCGGCGATTCTGAAACGGGGCGCGAACAAGGTTTGTTGAACTGTTCCACGTGGAACCAAAGTCTAGATTGCGACGTTATGAAAACAATCGCAAAGCTAAGACATATCGTCAGCAACATCGTTTCGCGCCGCATCGTGGCGCATGGAGGACCATCAAATGCCCGTCACCCGTATCGCCTATGAAACCATCGTCTCGCTTTATGGCGAAGCTTTTGCCAAGCTCTGGTTCCGCCCGGTATCGGCTGTGTTCAAGGCCTGATCAACTGCCCGCCGCTTCAAACCAGCGGCGGATCGCTTCGCGCTCGCCGTCTTCCATAAACGACAGATTGGCCGGTGGCATGGCGCGGCTTAGCCCGGCCTGAAGATAGATTGCCTTGGCATTCTGCGCGATGCCTCTGGCAGAATCGAGATGCACGCCCTTGGGGGCCCAGTGGAGCCCCTCATAGCCCGGCTCGGCGCTGTGACACATCGAACAGCGGCCCAGCACAATGTCCTGAACTTCGGCGAACCCCTCGGCCTGAGCGTATTTCGCGCTCGGGCCGGTGGCCTCGGCGTCCATGTCGGCCTCGCCCGGCAGGTTCGCGGTCGACAGCCACATGATTGCAAGGAACAGCAGCGCGGTCACCAGCCATGTCCAGTGCGGCGAGCCTTTGCGGGCGTGAACGCTGTTGAAATAGTGGCGAATGCTGACCCCCATCAGGAAGACGAGGCTGGCGATGATCCAATTATACTCGCTGGCAAAGGCCAGCGGATAATGGTTCGACAGCATCAGGAACAGCACCGGCAGCGTCAGGTAGTTGTTATGGGTGCTGCGCTGCTTGGCGATCTTGCCGTATTTGGCATCCGGGATGCGCCCTGCCTTGAGATCGGCCACCACGATGCGCTGGTTCGGCATGATGATGAAAAACACGTTGGCGGTCATGATGCTGGCGGTGAAGGCGCCAAGATGCAGCAGCGCCGCCCGTCCGCTGAACACCTGCGTATAGCCCCATGCCATGACCACAAGCACCCCGAACAGGAACAGCATCAGGCGGGTGTTGTCGTCGCCGAACTTCGATTTGCAGAGCCAGTCATAGCTGAGCCAGCCAATGCTGAGCGACAGCAAGGAGATCAGGATCGCGCCCCAGATCGGGATATCCAGCACCTCTGGATCAACGAGATAGAACTCGGCCCCGAGGTAATAGACCAGCACCAGCATCGCGAAGCCCGACAACCATGTGGCGTAGCTTTCCCATTTGAACCAGACCAGATCGCCCGGCATTTGCGACGGCGCGATCAGGTATTTCTGGATGTGATAGAAGCCGCCGCCATGGACCTGCCATTCCTCGCCATCGGCCCCCGAGGCAAGGTTGCGGTCACGGTGCAGCCCCAGATCGAGCGCGATGAAATAGAACGACGAACCGATCCACGCGATCCCGGTGATGACATGCACCCACCTGACCGCAAATTCGACCCATGCTTCCATGGCGATGAAATTGATCAATGTCCCGACTCCGCTTTGCTGGCCCGTTCCGGGCTCTTGTGGATACCAAAGCCGAAGTTGTCGGCGGCTGCATCCTCAAACTGCGCCCGGGTAGCCTGAAGACGCCAATTTTCCGGGCAATCGCCGCCGGGATAACCATCGACCCAATGCAACGATGAGCCGGAGGTCAGGTCTTGACCGGGCGCGAAGACAACTCACATCTCGGACAACAGCATTGCAGCGAGGAGACGCGAGATGAAGACCGAAGAGATTGGCCAGAGCATCCTTGAGACCTGGACCGTGGATGAGGTGGCCGAGGCATTCTCGAAGAATGAAATCGTGCTGATCGACGTGCGCACCCCGCAGGAATACATGTTCGAGCATATCGAGGGCGCGCTGCTGATGCCGCTGGCATTCTTCAACGCGGAGAAACTGCCGGGCCAGTCGGAAAAGCGCATCGTGTTTCACTGCGGCTCTGGCGCACGCTCGGAAAAGGTCGCGCGGGCCTGCATCGATGCGGGGATTGCCCGCGTGTCGCATATGGAGGGCGGTTTCGGCGCATGGAAAGGCGCAAAGAAGCCCTATATCGGCACCAATATGGCGACCGGCGCGCCTCAACCGGTCAGCTGATCGCGGCTTGCGCCGCCTGTCAGACCGGCCTTGACGCATCAGACACGGGGCGCCCCGACCGGGCGCCCCCTGCTGTTTCAGTTGCCCGGTGCGGCGACCATCAGGCCTTCGGCCTTCAGCCGCGCGTGGCATTCATCGAGCGATGTCCATGCACGTTCGATCAGCGTGTCGATCTCGTCTTTCGACAGGATCAGCGGCGGCGAGATGATCATGCGATCGCCCACGTGGCGCATCACCAGATTGTTGGCAAAGCAGCGTTCGCGGCAGATGTAGCCGACGGTTCCGGCCTCAGAGGCAAAGGCGGCGCGAGCAGCGGCATCGGGTGTCAGCGCGATCGAGCCCATGAAGCCCTCGATCTTCGCCTCGCCCACCAGCGGGTGATCGGCCAGCGCCTCCCATTTCTGCTTGAGATAGGGGCCGGTCTCGGTGGCGACCCGCTCGACGATGCCTTCCTCGTCGAGGATGCGCAGGTTTTCCAGCGCCACGGCGCAGGCCACCGGGTGACCGGAATAGGTGTAGCCATGGTTGAATTCGGTGTTCGAGATCACCTCGGCCACCTCGTCCGACAGCAGCGAGCCGCCAATGGGCTGGTAGCCCGACGACAGGCCCTTGGCGATGGTCATGATGTCCGGCGTGATGCCCATGGTCTGCGAGCCGAACCATGCGCCGGTGCGGCCAAAGCCGCAGATGACCTCATCGGCGATCAGCAGGATGCCGTATTTCTTCACGATGCGCTGGATTTCCGGCCAGTAGGTCTCGGGCGGGATGATCACGCCGCCAGCGCCCTGAATCGGCTCGGCGATGAAGGCGGCAACCTTGTCGGGGCCGATGTCCTCGATGGCTTTCTCAAGCTGGCGGGCGCGCTCCAGACCAAACTCTTCAGGGGACATGTCGCCGCCCTCGGCCCACCAGTTGGGCTGGTCGATGTGATGGATGCCGGGCACGACACCGCCCTGCGCGTGCATCCCCTTCATGCCGCCCAGCGACATCGAGCCCAGCGAAGACCCATGATAGCCGTTCCAGCGCGAGATGATGGTCTGGCGTTCCGGCTGGCCCTTTTCGGCCCAGTAGGTGCGCACGAGGCGGATATTGGTATCATTGGCCTCGGACCCGGAGGAGGCATAGAACACATGGTTCAGATCACCGGGCGCCAATTCGGCCAGTCGCGCGCTCAGCTGGATGGCGGGCACGTGGGTCGTCTGGAAGAAGGTGTTGTAATAGGGCAGTTCCTGCATCTGGCGCGCGGCGGCGTCGGCCAGTTCCTTGCGCCCGTAGCCGATGTTCACGCACCACAGCCCGGCCATGGCATCCAGAACGCGCTCGCCCTCGCTGTCGGTCAGCCATGCGCCCGAGGCACGGGTGATCACCCGCGCGCCCTTTTTCGCAAGGTCGGCGCCAGTGGTGAACGGGTGCATGTGGTGGGCCGCGTCCAGCGCCTGAAGCTCGGCGGTGGGGGTATTGGTCGAAATCAGGCTCATGGCCGCGTCTCCTGTGGATGTCGGGGAGTTGGCACCAAGAATATGATCAAATTTAGCACTGTCAATCCGGCGCGCGTCGAATCAGGCCAGCCCTTCGGTGATCTGGGTCATACCCTGCTGAACATCCGCGCGCATCGCCCGCGCCGCCGCCTCGGGATCGCGCGCAGCAAGCGCCGCAAGGATGGCCTTGTGCTGATCCGGCAGATTGCGCGTGCCGAACTGGCCGCAGACCACGCGCAGCGACGGGCCAAAGCGCAGCCACAGCCCTTCGACAAGATCGGTCAGGATCGGGGCGCTGGCGATGGCGTTCATCTCGGCGTGGAACTGATGATTCTCGACAAGATAGCCGCGCACGTCGCCGCGCGCGATCGCAGCATCAAGCCGGGCATCGGTCGCGCCCAGCCGCGCCACCCCGTCGGCATCGCAACGCTGCGCAGCGCGGCGGGCAAGTTGCGGTTCCAGCGCGATCCTTGCAAGGGTCAGCTCTTCGATGGCGCTGGCATCAAGCACCGGAACGATGATCCGCCGGTTGCCCTGAAACTCCAGCGCGCCCGCCGCCGTCAGCCGCCGCAAAGCCTCGCGCACCGGGGTCATGCCAACCTGCATATGTTCGACCAGCCCCTGAATGGTCACCGGCTGCCCCGGCTCCAGCTCTCCGAACAGGATCATGTCGCGCAATCGCCGATAGACCAGTTCATGCGCTGGAAGCCCGGATGTATCTGCCTGCAAATTCATCTCCTGCCTCCTGATTAACCAATTGCCCATCGCGCCATCTTGCGCGTCATTCCGCACCGTGGAAACATCTCTCATGTTGCCACAGGGCGCAACATTTGATCAAATCCAAAGGGCGCGGGGCGCCAAGACCCCAAAGTCTGACACGGACGCTACGTCCAACGGGAGCACATCATGACGAACCCCCTTCTGAGTTTCACCGCAAGCCTCGCCCTGATCGCCGGTATGGCGCAGGCCGACGAGGTACGCGTGTACAACTGGTCCGATTATATCGACGAATCGCTGCTGGCCAAGTTCACCGAAGAAACCGGCATCGAGCTGATCTACGACGTGTTCGACAGCAACGAGGTGCTCGAGACAAAGATGCTTGCAGGCGGGTCCGGCTATGACGTGGTGGTCCCGACCGGCACCTTCCTTCAGCGCCAGATCACGGCGGGATCGTTCCAGAAGCTCGACAAGAGCAAGCTGCCGAACATCGACAACATGTGGGACGTGATTTCCGAGCGGACGTCGAAATACGACCCCGGCAACGAATACGCCATCAACTACATGTGGGGCACCACCGGGCTGGGCGTGAATATCCCCAAGGTCAAGGAGATCCTTGGCGATGACGCGCCTGTCACCTCGTGGGATCTGGTGTTCAAGCCCGAGAACATGGAAAAGCTCGCCGCCTGCGGCGTGATGTTCCTTGATGCGCCGTCGGAAATGATCCCGGCCGCGCTGAACTATATCGGCGAAGACCCCGACAGCCACGATCCCGACGTGATCGCCAAGGCCGAAGACGTGTTCATGCCGATCCGCCCCTACATCCAGAAATTCAACAGCTCGGAATACATCAACGCGCTGGCGAACGGCGAAATCTGCGTCGCGGTGGGCTGGTCGGGCGACATCCTTCAGGCCCGCGACCGTGCCGCCGAGGCCGACAACGGCGTCGAGATCGCCTATTTCGCCCCCGACGAGGGTGCGCAGATGTGGTTCGATGAAATGGCGATTCCGGTCGATGCGCCGAACCCGGATGCGGCGCATGTGTTCCTGAACTTCATCATGGATGCGCAAAATATGGCGGCGGCGTCGAACTACGTCTATTACGCCAACGGCAACCTCGCGAGCCAGGAGTTCCTGGCCGAGGATGTGATCGGCGATCCGGCGATCTACCCGACGCCCGAGGCGATGGACAACACCTACACCACCACGCCCTACGAGCCCAAGGTGCAGCGCACCGTCACCCGGCTGTGGACCAAGATCAAGTCCGGCACCTGAGACCCATATGGCCCGCGCCCGACCGGCGCGGGCTTTTCCCTGACTGACAGGAAGACCCCACGCATGGCCGAGACCGTCTTCGCCCCTTGGGCGGATCCAGCGCAGAAGCCGCTGATCGAATTCTGCAACGTGACCAAACGCTTCGGAGACTTCACCGCGATCCATGATTTGTCGCTGAAGATCTACGAAAAGGAATTCTTTGCGCTTCTCGGGCCGTCTGGCTGCGGCAAGACCACGATGATGCGGATGCTTGGCGGGTTCGATTCGGTGACCGAGGGCAGCATCCTGCTGGGCGGGCACGACATCAGCGCCGTGCCGCCCAACAAGCGCCCCGTGAACATGATGTTCCAGAGCTATGCGCTGTTTCCCCACCTGTCGATCTGGGAGAACATCGCCTTTGGCCTGAAACGCGAGGGCCGCGACAAGGCGTTCATCGACGCACGGGTCGACGAGATGCTGCGCCTCACCCGGTTGGAACGCTTTGCCAAGCGCAAACCTCACCAGATTTCCGGCGGACAGCGCCAACGGGTGGCGCTGGCGCGCTCGCTCGCCAAGGCGCCCAAGCTGCTGCTGCTCGACGAACCGCTCGGCGCGCTTGACCGCAAGCTGCGCGAAGAGACGCAGTTCGAATTGATGGATATTCAGGAAAAGACCGGCACCACCTTCGTGATCGTGACCCATGATCAGGAAGAGGCAATGACCGTCGCCTCGCGCATCGCCGTGATGGACGAGGGCCGCCTTGTGCAGGTCGACACCCCCGATCAGATCTACGAAGCGCCCAATTCGGTCTATGTCGCGGATTTCATCGGTGACGTGAACCTGTTTCCCGGCACGGCGACAGAGCGCCCCGTGGCGCCGCCCCCCGCCCCCGCCGTCGCGCCTGAGGTCGAGGAAACTGCGCCCATCGCCGACGCTGCCCTGCATGATTCCGCCGAGGCCAACACCGCCACGCAGCGCCGCCTGCCCGCGCCGGATCGCAAGGGCGAGTGGCTGTACGAAAAAATCTTCCGCCGCTTTATGGGCTACCGTGAGACCGCCCCGCGCCGCCTGCCCCCGCCCAGCCCCGCCGAAATCGCCGCCGCCCGCGCACCTGTCGCACCTGCGCCGGCGCCCGCCCCCGTGGCCGAGCCGATCAGGCCCGGCGGCATCCTGATCGACTGGGCCGAAGGCCAGCCGCCGATCATTGCCGCCAATGGCGACACCGCCATGGCCGGCACCGGCGTCACCTTTTCGATCCGGCCCGAAAAGGTCACCATCGACGCCGAAAAACCGGACCGCCCCAATATCTACAAGGGCAAGGTCATCGACATCGCCTATCTTGGCAACATCTCGACCTTCCATGTCGAACTGGCCAACGGCACCATGGTCAAGGCCCAGATGGTCAACGCCCGCCGCCTTGCCAACCGCCATATCACCTGGAACGACGAGGTCTGGATCGGGTTCACCGAGACCGCCGGCGTCGTGCTGAAGGGCTGAGCGATGCGCAAGGCTGTCCTGATCGCGCTTCCCTACCTGTGGCTCACCGCGCTGTTTCTTGTGCCGTTCCTGATCGTGCTCAAGATCTCGCTGTCGGATATCGCGCTGGCCCGCCCGCCGTATATGCCGCAGTTCGATCCGGCGGCGGGGTGGCAGGGGTTCCTGACCTTCCTCTCGGAGCTCGATTTCGAGAATTTCGCCTTTCTTGCCACCGATGATCTGTACTGGAAAAGCTACCTTAGCTCGCTGCAGATCGCCGGGCTGTCGACGCTGATCACCTTGGGCGTCGGCTATCCGATCGCCTATGCCATGGCGCGCGCCGATCAGGCATGGCGCCCGACGCTGCTGATGCTGGTGATCCTGCCGTTCTGGACGTCGTTCCTGATCCGGGTCTATTCGTGGATGGGCATCCTGTCGAACGAAGGCACGCTGAACACCGTGCTGCTGTGGCTTGGCGTCATCGACACGCCGCTTCAGATCATGAACACGCCGACGGCGGTCTATATCGGCATCGTCTACACCTACCTGCCCTTCATGGTGCTGCCGATCTATTCGGCGCTGGAAAAGCTGGATGACTCGCTGCTCGAGGCCGCCGAAGACCTTGGCTGCTCGCAGCTTTCGGCATTCTGGCTGGTGACATGGCCGCTGTCGCGCAGCGGCATCATCGCGGGCTGTTTCCTTGTCTTCATCCCGGCGCTTGGCGAATTCGTCATCCCGTCGCTGCTTGGCGGCTCGGATACGCTGATGATCGGCAAGGTGCTGTGGGAGGAATTCTTCAACAACCGCGACTGGCCGGTGGCCTCGGCGGTGGCGGTGATCCTGCTGCTGATCCTGATCATCCCCATCGTGCTGTTCCAGCGCAACGAACAAAAGGCACGGGAGGCCGAAGGATGAGACGCTTCAGCTGGTTCAACGCCACATCGCTCAGCCTTGGCTTTGCGTTTCTGTACCTGCCGATGATCCTGCTGGTCATCTACAGTTTCAACGAAAGCCGCCTCGTGACCGTCTGGGCGGGGTTCTCGACCAAATGGTATGCCGAACTGTTCCGCGATCAGGAATTCCTTGATGCGGCATGGGTGACGCTCAAGGTCGGGGTGTTCTCCTCGACGCTGGCAACGATACTGGGCACCATGGCGGCCTATGTGCTGGTGCGCGCCGGGCGCTTTCACGGGCGCACGTTGTTTTCGGGCATGATCTATGCGCCGCTGGTGATGCCCGAAGTCATCACCGGCCTGTCGCTGCTGCTGCTGTTCATCGGCATCGGGCTTGACCGGGGCGTGTTCACCATCGTGCTGGCGCACACCACCTTCAGCATGTGCTACGTCAGCGTGGTGGTGTCGTCGCGCCTCGCCACTTTCGACCGGGCGCTTGAAGAAGCGGCACTCGACCTTGGCTGCTCGGCGTTTTCGGCGTTCCGCCTTGTCACCCTGCCGATCATCGCGCCGGCGGTGATCTCGGGCTGGTTGCTGGCCTTCACCCTGTCGCTCGACGATCTGGTCATCGCCAGCTTTACCACGGGGCCCTCGGCCACCACCTTGCCGATCAAGATCTTCTCGGCGGTGCGCCTTGGCGTCAGCCCGCAGATCAATGCGCTGTCGACCCTGCTGATCGGCATCGTCGCCATAGGCGTCATCACCGCGTCGATCGTCACCAAGCGCGCCGCCGTGGCGCAGGCCCGCGACGAACAGCAAGCCGCCCGCACGGCATGAAACGCATCTACGAGGCCCCCGCCTATGGGCCGCAAGGCGCGTGCTGGTGGGCCGACACCGTACCGCCGATGGACTGGTCTGCGCTGCAAGGCGACGCCACGACCGGCATCGCCATCATCGGCGGCGGCTTTACCGGGCTGTCGGCGGCGCTGCACCTTGCGCAGGACGGCGCGGAGGTCACCCTGCTCGAGGCCGAGCACCCCGGCTATGGCGCGTCGGGGCGCAACGGCGGCTTTTGCTGCCTCGGCGGCGCCAAGGCGTCGGCGCGGCAGTTGCGCGGGCAGGTCGGGGCCGAAGGGCTGCGCGACTGGCGCCACACGGAAAAGGCCGCCATCGACACCGCCGCCCGGCTCATTGCGGAAAACCACATCGACGTAGACCGCCATTCCCAAGGCGAAACCCTGATCGCCCATAGCCCGCGCGCCTTTGCCAAGCTGCGCGCCGAAGCTCCCCAGATCGAGCAGGATTACGGCGTGCGCCCCCGCCTGATCGAGATGGAGGACATGGCCGCCGAAGGCATGGGCGGGCCGTTCTTTGGTGCCCTGCACACGCCGCTGGGCTTTGCGCTGAACCCGCGCAAATATCACGCCGGGCTGGCCCGCGCCGCGCAGGCCGCCGGCGCGACGTTGCATGGGCATAGCCCGGTTACGGCGCTGCGCCGAAACGGCAAATGGCAGCTGACCACACCGCAGGGCACGCTAACCGCCGACCGGGTGATTCTTGCTACCAACGGCTATTCTTCCGAAGATCTGCCGGACTGGCTGCGCGCCCGCTACCTTCCGGTGCAATCTAGCGTCATCGTCACCGAACCGATTTCCGACAGGCTGCAAGCGGCGCAGGGCTGGACCTCGGCGCAAATGGCCTATGACAGCCGTGTGTTGCTGCATTACTTCCGTCTGATGCCGGATGGGCGATTCCTGTTCGGCATGCGGGGCGGGCTGACCGCAACGCCGCGCGCATCCGGGCGCATATCTCAACGTATCCGAAGCGATTTCGCCGCGATGTTCCCGCAATGGCGCGATGTCGCGATCAGCCATGAATGGTCGGGGCTGGTCTGCCTGATGGCGAATCTCACCCCTTTTGTCGGAGAGATTCCCGATCATCCCGGCCTGTATGCCGGGATTGGCTTTCACGGGAACGGGGTCGCGATGGGCAGCCATACCGGGCTCTTGCTGGCCGACATGGTGCTGGGCCATCGCCCACGGGCGCGGCTTCCGTCTGCCATGTCATTGATTCCCGGAAAGTTTCCGCTTGGGAAATACCGTCGAAGCCTGTTGATGCCAGCGTATCTGGCAGCCAGCCTGCTTGACCTGTGACATCAACGCCGCAGTGCAGCGAAAAATGTTC
This sequence comes from Citreicella sp. C3M06, assembly GCF_018860705.1. Classification (GTDB taxonomy): domain Bacteria; phylum Pseudomonadota; class Alphaproteobacteria; order Rhodobacterales; family Rhodobacteraceae; genus Salipiger. The sequence continues at coordinate 46,192 of NZ_JAHKQA010000005.1, read as the reverse complement.
TGGACATTTTGACGCAGCCGGTGTGATCTCTGGCTTACAAGATCACGAATGGTCCGCCACACGGGGTACGATAGCTACCCGCAACGCGTCGACCTGAGACGGATGACACCTGGGGAGGAGGTCATTCTGTCGCGATCCGGTCGCCTCGTTTGAGGAGGCGAGGCGACCGGGGCATCGCTTGTGATGCTGGCAGTTGTCCATTTCCGCAATAACCTGAAATCGCTCACCCAGCCATTCGACAGATCGGCTGCCCGGCGCGGGCCATGTCTTTCAGACAGGCTGGCGGACAGCCAGATTTGCCTATGTCAAAACTCTGACGAACATCAGACCCGGCGGGCATTCATCCAAATAGGAGGAAGGGTCGCGGCGACCCTCAGGGAGGAGGAGAGAGGGTCGCCGCTGATTTCCGGGGTTCAGGGAGGAGGAGAGAACCCCAGGAAACTGTCTGACGCGATGTCCGCGTCGTTAAAACCATTTAGACAGGCTTTTCGGCCGGAGCAACACATAGTGGCGCAAAGCCGACCTGTGATCACCGCATGTCGCCTATAGTTTCATCACATAGCACATGCATAAGGCAGTTCACGCACAATTCCTGCCCCTGCTTGCTCCCTTGTCCGGCAAACGCCATCTCAACCGGCGCAAGGATCTGTCCTCATCCTGCCACCCGACTGCCCCGAGAAGCACCGAACGCCCACAGGCCCCCGCAACCCAGGTGCGCCCGAAGAACGGGCCGAACCGCCGCTGAGGATTTCCCAGAAAACCGACCCTCCTGCGAAGCTTGCCACCAAGAATGACGAGGAAGAACGGCGTGACTGGTACACGAAAGAATTAGGGCGCCGAGTTCAAGGCGAAGGCGGCGCTCGAGGGCATGTCTGGACACTTCTCCGGCAAGGCCGAGGCGAAGGCAGCCGAAAGGGAAGGCGAAATCGAAAAGCTGCCCGCCAAGATCGGCCAACTGGTGTTGGAGCGGGATATTTTAGTCAAAGCCTCCGGATGGTGAGCCCGTCCCGGAGGCGAGAGATGATCGAGCCCAGACACCCGGTGCTGTCGATCACCCGGCAATGCGTGCAGGTCGGGGTCAGCCTGTTGGCATGGTGCGGCCCGGGCAAGTCCAAGAGCCCGCTGAACCTGGCGCTGATGAAGCTGATCGATGCGCCGTTCACGGAGATCCCGCTCTACGGTAGCCGTCAAATGGCGAAGCACCTGCGCAACCAAGGCTACTGCGTCTGGCGCAAGCGCATCCGGCGGCTGATGGCGAGGATGGGCCTGCGCGCTGTCCACCAGCGGCCGCGCACGACCGCGCCCCACCCGGAGTACCGCAAGTATCCGTATCTCATCAGGGATATGGTGATCGAGCGCCCTAACCAGGTCCTCCTCTGGGGATTATGCTCCGCATGGCCCTTCCGGGCAACCGGTGCGCGGACATCACCTACATTCCCCTCTCGGGACCCTGCTTCGCAAGGCCCTGCCGAGCAGCGGAGCAACGTCAGGATCGAACGGCTATGGCGGTCGCTGGAATATGCGTGCTTCTACCTCCACGCCTTCGAAACCGGATCTGCGGCCCGGGCAGGCATCGGCAAGGGGAGGGTCTTCTACAACACCGAGCGCCCGCATTCGGACTTGAAGGCAGACCACCGATCGAGGCCCATCAGGGCCCCGGCCTCAAACCGGCAGCATGATCATCAGGCAAGCTTAGCAGCGCCGCAAACCTGTCTGGGAAATTGGGTCCACCTCAGTCGCAGCGGTGGCAGGACTTTTCTACCCCGAAAGTCAGGGTCAAGGGCGCCGTGCCAGCCGACATGCCGATGCTTGCGCTTGACGTGCTGGCCGTCGGCGAAGAACCTGAGGTCCGCATCGGCCAGCCAGAACGGCAGATGCGGGAGCGGATCACCGACGCCGAGGCCGATTTCCCGGAAGCAGTGGCGATTCCCTAGCCGGCGGCAAAGCACACCGCAGGCGGGCGGCTGAAACTGACCGGCGATCCAGCCCGCCAGCCGGGTCAGACCCACGCCCAGCCGGGCACGACAGAAGGCGTTGAGCTCGGCGATGGGTACCCCCACACGCGAGCATCCCCTCATGCCGAGGCGCGGCAAGAACCGGGGCTTCGCCCGAATCGAACAAGGCGCGGTTACAGGATCTGATGCGGTGAAATGGCCATGCTGGTCCACGCTGCGGCGCAGCCTGCGCATGGCATCTGATCAGAAAGGAGAAACGTGTGGCAGCCCGTAGGGGAATCGAACCCCTCTTTCCAGGTTGAAAACCTGGCGTCCTAACCGATAGACGAACGGGCCATCACATAGGCCCGAAGGCCCGGTACAAAGAAGGAATGGCAGCCCGTAGGGGAATCGAACCCCTCTTTCCAGGTTGAAAACCTGGCGTCCTAACCGATAGACGAACGGGCCGTACCTTCTTGGTGAAAGGGCTTCTAAGCAAAGCCTCTCTTGCTTGCAAGCCCTAAATCAACAAAGCTTGCGCCTTGTTGCCTTTTCCAAAGCTCAGCAAGCGAGCGCGATTGTTTCATGGAAAACAGGGCTTTGTGAACTCACGCCTCGGCGGCGTCCTCAAGCCGCAACTGCACGCTGCGCCGACCGTTCCATTCATTGATCTCGATCCGGCCCGCAACGTGGAATCGCTTGCCCTTGTGATCGCTCAGAGCCGCGCCCAGCGGGCCGTCGAAGGCGCCAAAGGCGATGGCGTCGATCCGCACGCCAAGCCCGTCATCGAAGCTGACCTTGAGATGCCCCGCGCCGACCTGCTTTGCAAAACCGACCCGCATTTCGGGAAAGGCAAAGCGCGGCGCGGGCGCGCCTGCACCAAAGGGGCCGGCCTTTTCGATGCCCTCACACAGATCGACGCTGGCCGCGCCGGGCATCAACGTACCGTCAAGCGACAGATCCGCCGCGCCGCCAAGCCCCGCGCCCTGCTTTGCCAGCAGCTCTGTCAGCCGCTCCATCGCCGCCTCCAGCTTGTCCCGCGCCACGGTCAGGCCCGCCGCCATCTTGTGGCCGCCCCCTTTGATCAGCAGCCCCTCGGCGGCCAGCTTCTGGATTGAGGCGCCAAGATCGACGCCAGACACAGAGCGCCCCGACCCCTTGCCCTCGTCACCATCCATGCCGATGACGATGGCGGGCCGGTTGGTGCGCTCTTTGAGCCGCGATGCCACGATGCCGACCACGCCGGGGTGCCAGCCTTCGCCCGCCGCCCAGACCAGCGGCGCGTCAAAGCCGCGCTCTTCGGCCTGCGCCAGCGCGGCAGCGCGCACCGCCTCTTCGACCTCGCGCCGCTCGCCGTTGAGCTGGTCAAGCTTGTCTGCCAGAGATTTCGCCTCGTGCGGATCGCGGCAGGCCAGCAGCCGCGCGCCAAGATCGGCGCGCCCGATGCGCCCACCCGCGTTGATGCGCGGCCCCAGCACAAAGCCAAGATGATAGGAGGTCGGCGCAGTATCGACCCGTGCCACATCGGACAGCGCCACAAGGCCGGGGCGCGAACGCCCGGCCATGACATTCAGCCCCTGCCGCACCAGCGCCCGGTTCACACCCCTGAGCGGCGCAACATCCGCCACCGTCGCCAGCGCCACAAGGTCGAGCATCGCCATCAGGTCCGGCCCCCGCTTGCCCGCCGCACGCATCTGACGGCCTGCGTCGACCAGTGCCAGAAACACCACGGCAGCAGCGCACAGATGCGCCAGCGCCCCGTCTTCGTCCTGCCGGTTGGGGTTCACCACGGCGACGCACTCGGGCAGGGTTTCGCCCGCAAGGTGGTGATCCAGCACGATGACATCCGCCGCAGCCGCCGCTGCGATCGGCCCATGTGACAGCGTACCGCAATCGACGCAAACGATCAGATCATGCGCCGCTGCCAGCTGCGCCATGGCGGGTTCGTTCGGCCCGTAACCTTCGTCGATGCGGTCCGGGACATAGAGCGTCGGCTCCAGCCCCATCTGGCCGAACCAGTCGATCAGCAGCGCCGCCGAGGTGCCGCCATCGACATCGTAATCGGCAAAGATCGCCACACGCTCGCGCCGCGTCACCGCCGCCACCAGCCGGCTCGAGGCGGCCTCCATGTCGCGCAGCGTGCGCGGATCAGGCAGCAGGTCGCGTAGCTTGGGGTCAAGGTAGCCAGCCACCTCTTCGAGTGGCACGCCCAGCCGCGCCAGCACCCCGCACAGCGCGCGCGGCTGGCCGGTCTGCTGCACCATCGCCTCGGCGAGGCGTTCGTGTTCGACGCCCGGCCCAACCCAGCGCCGCCCGGTCAGCGAGCAATCAACCCCGAGATACGCCATATCCGTCTCCTACCAGTCAGAGCCTGCGCGATAACGCAAAAAGGCGGGGAACGGAACGCCGCCCCCGCCTTTGATCTTGTCGCGATCCCGGCCCGCTTATTCGAACGGGTTGCGGTAGATCACCCGGCGCACCGAGCCGGTCTTGGACCGCATCAGGATGGTTTCGGTGGTGATCCAGCCCGGCGTGCGCTTGATCCCCGACAGGATCGAGCCGTCGGTCACGCCGGTCGCGGCAAAGATCACATCCGCGGTGACCAGCTCGTCCCGGGTATAGATCTTGTCGAGATCGGTGATCCCGGCCTTGGCGGCACGGCCACGCTCGTCATCGTTGCGGAACAGCAGCTTGCCGTACATCTGCCCGCCCATGCATTTCAGGGCGGCGGCCGCAAGCACACCCTCGGGCGCGCCGCCCGATCCCATGTACATGTCGATGCCGGTGATCTCGGCCTCGGCGCAATGCATCACACCGGCAACATCGCCATCGGTGATCAGACGGATCGCGGCGCCGGTGCTGCGCACTTCGGCGATCATCTCGTCGTGGCGCTCGCGCTCAAGGATGCACACGGTGATGTCGGTGTTCTTGACGCCCTTGGCCTTGGCCAGCGCCGCGACGCGCTCGGACGGGCTCATGTCCAGCGTGACGACGTCGGTCGGCAGGCCCGGCCCGACGGCGAGCTTGTCCATATACACATCCGGCGCGTGCAGCATCGAGCCGCGCGGCCCCATGGCGATCACGGTCAGCGCGTTGGGCATGTCCTTGGCGGTCAGCGTCGTGCCTTCGAGCGGGTCCAGCGCGATATCCACGCCCGGGCCGGTGCCGGTGCCGACCTCTTCGCCGATGTACAGCATCGGGGCTTCGTCGCGCTCGCCCTCGCCGATCACCACCACGCCCTTGATGTCCAGCTTGTTGAGCTGCTCGCGCATGGCGTTCACGGCCGCCTGATCGGCGGCCTTCTCGTCGCCGTGGCCGATCAGTTTCGCCGAGGCGATGGCGGCCTGTTCGGCCACCCGCGCAAGGCCGAGTGAAAGCATACGGTCATTGAAATCCTTGGGGATCGACATGGGGTCTTCCTCTGAAACACTGTCGCAAGGGGTGTAGCGCGTGGCCGCGCGAAAGCACAAGGCCGGTCGCGCTAACGACCGGCCCCGGAACGGCGACATGCGCCTTGAGAAGCATCGGGGTAAAAACGGCGGCAGGGTGCCGGTTCAGACCGCCTCGATGCGCAGCGCCACCGGGGCGTCGCGCACCACACCGGTCGCCGGAATCGCCTCGAGCGCCTGATCGAGCGCGGCGCGGGTGGTCTTGTGGGTGACGATCAGCACCGGAGCGGCGTTGTCGACATGGTCATACTGGCGCATCCGATGGATCGACACGCCGGCGTCGCCGAGCGCCGCCGCCACCTTGGCCAGAGCGCCCGGCTTGTCGGCCAGATCCATGCGCAGATAATACGGGGCCGGGGTCGCCGCCTGCGCGGGCGTCGCCGCGATCAGCGTCGAGGCGGGCACGCCAAAGGTCGTCACCCGCGTGCCGCGCGCGATGTCCATGATATCGCCCATCACCGCGCTGGCGGTGGGGCCTTCGCCCGCGCCCGCGCCGCGCATGACGATCTGGCCCACCTGATCGCCATCGATCACCACCATGTTGGTGCCGCCATCCAGCTGTCCCAGCGGCGAGGTCGCGGGCACGAGGCAGGGCGACATCGACTGTTCGAGCCCGCGCCCGGTCAGGCGACACACGCCCAGCAGCTTGATCTTGTAGCCCATATCCGAGGCCTGCCGGATGTCGTCGATACTGACGCGGCCGATGCCTTCGAGTTCGACAGAACTGAACGCCACCTGCGTGCCGAACGCGATCGACGCCAGCAGCGCCAGCTTGTGCCCGGCGTCGATGCCGCCGACGTCAAGCTGCGGATCGGCTTCGAGATACCCCAGCGCGTCGGCCTCGGCAAAGGCGGCAGCATAGGTCAGCCCGCCCGATTCCATCCGCGTCAGGATATAGTTGCAGGTGCCGTTCATCACCCCCATGACGCGGGTGATGTCATTGCCCGCAAGGCTTTCGGTCAGCGCCTTGATGACGGGAATACCACCCGCCACCGCCGCTTCGAAGCGCAGCACGCAGCCATTGGCCTCGGCCAGCTCGGCCAGCGCCTGCCCGTGATGGGCCAGCAGCGCCTTGTTCGCGGTCACCACATCCTTGCCCGCCTTCAGCGCCGCCTCGACAGCGGCCTTGGCCGGGCCGTCAGAGCCGCCGACCAGTTCGACGAAGACATCGACATCAGGGCGGGTCGCCAGCGTGACCGGATCGTCTTCCCAGTCGTACGAGGTCAACGACACACCACGATCCTTGTCGCGGTTGCGCGCCGAGATGCCGGCGATTTCGATCCGGCGGCCAGAGCGGTCGGCCAGAAGTGCCGCCTTCTGGCGAATGATCTTGACGACGCCCGAGCCAACGGTGCCAAGGCCGGCAATCCCGATGCGAAGCGGTTCAGAGGTGGTGCCGGACATCGGGCGTTCCTTCATGCCTTGGGCGCGGCAAAGCCGCGCGAATACGTGTTGAGTGGCGCAGGGATTAGCCGCCCAAGCGGGAAGGTGCAACGCCGCAAGGGCTATTCAGGGTAAGGCCAGGCCACCCCTTGCGCCATGCGCGAGCGCACCGGCGCGGGCACAACCGGGCCCGAAAGCCCGGCGGCGCGGGCACGTAGCGCCTCGGCGCGGCTTTCGAGCCCGACGCGCATCTGCGCATCGACCATTGGGCTCGGCCCGTCGGTCAGCTGCTCCAGTGGCAAAAGATCGGGATAGGGGGCCCAACGTGTTTCAGCCGTGCGCGCCCGATCAAGGTCGGGGAAGGCGGTGCAGCCCGCAAGGGCGACAGGGATCAGCAAGGGCAGCAGGCGCATGGGCGTTTTTCCATCGGGTCCGTCCCCCTCTTGCCGCAGGCTGGGCTTCGGAGCAAGCGCGCCGCTTGATCTGAACGAATGTTCAGTTCATTCATGTGGCATGGCGCGCACCCAAGGTTCCCATTCCGCACTCACCGGCCCCCGCATCCGCGAGGCGGCGCTCAGGCTTTTTGCCAAGCACGGCTATGCCGCCGTGTCGATGCGCCAGATCGCGGCCGAGGTCGGCGTGCAGGCCGGGGCGCTGTACAATTACACCCCCGACAAGCAGGCGCTGCTGTTTTCGCTGCTACAGGGCCATATGGACGAATTGCTGGACGCGTGGAAGGGCGAACCGCAGGGCGATGACCCGATGGCGCGGCTCGAATGTTTCGTGCGTTTCCACATCCGGTTCAACCTGCAGCGGCCCGAGGCGATCTTTATTTCCTACATGGAGCTGCGCAACCTCGAGCCGGAGAATTTCGCCGTCATCGAGGGGTTGCGCAAACGCTACGAGGCGGTGCTTGAAGGCATTCTGCGCGACGGCGAGGCGGCGGGCACCTTTACCGTCGCCGATCCGGCCATCGCCACCCGCGCGCTGATCGCCATGCTGACCGGGGTCAACACGTGGTACCGCGCGCAGGGACGGCTAAGCATCGACGAGATCAGCGGCATCTACTGGCAGATGGTGCGCCGCTCGGTCGGCGCGCCATGAGCTCAGCGCGTGACCTGAACCGATTCGAGATACTCGAGCAACGCCACCAGCTTGCGCGGCGTCGGGGTCATCTTGCCGTCGCCGGTGTCGAGCGGGATCAAATCGCCTTCGAGCAGCTCGCCGAATTCCGGCATTTGCGGGCCGTCAAGGTCCGAGCGGGCGTAACCGTCGATATACGACAGCACCTTGGCGCGCGGAAAGGTATCGCCGTGGCGCAGCGAGATCAGCGTCAGATCCTTGGGCGGCTTGCTCATGGCGCGGGCCATCTCGCCGTCGCCCTTGGCCGTCTCGCCGTGGCAGACCGAACAGTACTCCATGTAAAGCGCCCGCCCGTCACGCGCCTGCGGCATTTCTTTGGGAACGCAGGCCACAAGCCCGGCCCCAGCAATGAGCCATGCGCCCACCATCACGTATTTCATGACTTCGCTCCGTCGTTTCCCGGCCTTCTGTTTCGCCTGCGAGGCGAGCCGGATCAAGCCTTCATCACAAGGACTGTACATGCCTGCCTATGCCCTGACCATGCTTGCCGCCGGGATCGGCATTCCGATCCTTGCCGCGCTGAATGCCCGGCTGGGCGCTTACATCGGCTCGCCCCCGGCGGCGGCGGTGATCCTGTTCTGCGTGGCGCTGTCGGCGACGATTCTGGTGCTGCTCACATTGGACCCAAGGCCGATCGTGCGGGCGTGGGGCGCGCCCAAGCATCTGTTTCTCGCCGGGCTGTTCGTGGCGTTCTATGTGCTCAGCATCACCTTTGTGGCGCCGCATTTCGGCATTGGTCGCTCGGTGTTTTTCGTGCTGATCGGCCAGCTGATCAGCGCCGCGATCATTGATCACTTCGGCCTGATGGGCGCGATCCCGGCGCCGCTGACGTTGTCGCGGGCAGCCGGGATCGGTCTGATGGCCGCAGGGGTCTGGATGGCGATGCGCTAGAGCGGAACCAGCGCGCCGCCGTCAAGCCGCACCCGGCGATCCATGCGCGCGGCCAGTTCCAGATTATGGGTGGCGATCAGCGCCGACAGGCCAGTTTCGCGCACCAGCGTCATCAACGCGCCGAACACCGTGTCGGATGTGCCGGGATCGAGGTTGCCCGTCGGCTCGTCGGCCAGCAGCAGCTTTGGCCCGTTGGCCATGGCGCGGCAGAAGGCGACGCGCTGCTGCTCGCCCCCTGACAGGGCGGCGGGGCGGTGATGAGCGCGGCTTTCGACCCCGACGCTGGCAAGCAGCTGCAAGGCGCGCGTTTCGGCGGCATCCTTCGCGGTACCGTTGGCAAGCATCGGCAGCGAGATATTCTCGAGCGCGGTGAATTCCGGCAGCAGGTGGTGGAACTGGTAGACGAACCCGATCTCCTGCCGCCGCAGGATGGTGCGGCGACGATCTGATTTACCGCCAAGCGCCTCGCCCGCGATGGACACCTCGCCCGCGTCGGCGGTGTCGAGCAGCCCGGCGATATGCAGCAGCGTCGATTTGCCCGCCCCCGAGGGCGCGACAAGCCCGACCACCTCTCCCCGGGCCAGATCCAGCGAGGCGCCGCGCAGCACGGCGATCTCGTTGGGCTGGCCGGTGTTGTAGGTCTTGGTGATGCCCGACAGGCTCAGCACGGGATCATTCATAGCGCAGTGCCTCTACCGGGTTCATCCGCGCCGCGCGGCGGGCGGGAAAGATCGTGACGACGAAGGACAGGCCAAGCGACAGCGCCATAGCGCTTGCCACGTCCTGCAGCTGAAGCTTGGCGGGGAGCGAATAGATCCCGCGCACCGCCGGGTCCCAGACCCCGCCCCCCGAGACATAGTTCACGAAGGAAAAGATCGGGTCGATGTAGATGGCGAACAGGCACCCCAGCGCCACGCCCATCACCGTGCCGATCACCCCGGTGAAGGCCCCGCAGATGAAGAACACCCGCAGCACCGAGCCTTCGGTCAGGCCCATGGTGCGCAAAATGCCGATGTCGCGGCCCTTGTTCTTTACCAGCATGATCAGCCCTGAAACGATGTTCATGGTGGCGATCAGCACCAGCACCGACAGGATGACGAACATCACGTTATCCTCAACCTCGAGCGCCCGCAGGAAGGCGCCGGAGGCATCCTGCCATGTCCATATGATCGCCCCCGTCCCGGCGGCCTGCTGGATATCGAGCGCGAGATCCTCGACCCTTTCGGGGTCGGATGTCATCACCTCAAGCTCGTCGGCGACGCCTTCGCGGTTAAAATACAGCTGCGCCTCGTCGAAGGGCATATAGACGCGGGTGCGGTCGATGTCATAGCGACCGGCGGTGAAGATATAGCTGACCGGATAGGTCTTGACGCGCGGGCTGACGCCAAAGGCGGTGCGCACACCGTCGGGCGAGATCAGCTTGATCTCATCGCCGACGCCGACGCCCAGTTCGCGGGCGACGCCCGAGCCGATGGCGATGCCTGTGGCGGCGGGCACGGTGAAGGGAATGGTCTCTGCCTCTTCGCCGCCGTCGATGTCGTCTTCGATCACGTCATCGCCCTCGACGATCTCGGGCATCGAAAGTGGCGGCGCTTCGGGCGTAACGCCGAAATCGTCCAGCGTGCCGCGCCCCGTTTCGGGATCGGCGATGCGCGGGATGGCCCGGAGATCATCGGCGGCGATGCCGAACACCTCGACACCGGCGTTGCGGCTGTTGGCGGTGGCCATGACCTGCCCCTTGACCAGCGGGGCAACCCGCGTGACGCCGGGCACCTCGGCCACCCGCTCGGCACGCTCGGTATAGTCGGGAAAGGTGCGCAGGATGCGACCGTCGTCGTCTTGCCGCTGTTGAGCGTAGACGGTGACATGCGCGTTGGCGCCAAGGATGGTGTCGACGAATTCCGCCCGGAAGCCCGAGCGCACCGCCAGCGTCGCGATCAGGGCGAACACCGCAAGGGTAATGCCGACGAGACTGATCCAGGTCATCACGCTGACCCCGCCTTCGGCACGGCGGGCACGCAGGTAGCGCCATGCGATCATCCATTCGAACGGGGCAAAGGGGGGCGGTGTGCTAGCCATTCAGGCGCGGCCTTTCCTAGATGCGGCTGTTGGGGCAACAACTGGCCTGCCCGCCTTCTGCGGTCAAGGCACAGCGCCGTGCAATGCCGGAGATTGGCTTGTTTCGCTATGCGCAAGACCATGGAGTTGCGCGGGGCATTCCGGCGTGGAGGGGGCGCTGCCCCCGCCCTTCGGGCCCCCCGGAGTTTATCTGGCAAGATGAAGACTGGGGCCGGGATTTCGCCCGGCATGGCATTTTTCTTGACCGCGCGCGCCGGGCAGGCATAGTCCCGCGCCATGACCGGACCCAGATTTCCCCGCCTCATCGCCGACCTTCCAGCCACGGTGCCGTTTGTCGGCCCCGAACAGCTTGAGCGCGCGCAGGGGCATGAGTTTCGTGCCCGGCTTGGCGCGAATGAAAATGTGTTCGGCCCGTCACCGAAGGCCATTGCGGCGCTGCGCGCGGCGGACTCTGAAATCTGGAAATATGCCGACCCAAGCCATTGCGACCTGAAGGCCGAGCTGTCGGCGCGGCTGGGATGCGGCCCCGAAAACATTGTCTTTGGCGAGGGCATCGACGGGCTACTGGGCTATCTGGTCCGGCTGCTGGTGGCGCCGGGCGATGCGGTGGTGACCTCGGACGGGGCATATCCCACGTTCAACTTTCACGTGAACGCCTATGGCGGGGCGCTGCACAAGGTGCCCTATGCGGGCGATTCCGAAGATATGGCGGCGCTGTTCGCCCGCGCGGCAGAGGTCGACGCCAAGATCGTCTATCTTGCCAACCCCGACAATCCGATGGGCAGCTGGCACAGCGGCGCCGAAATCGAGGCTGCGCTTGCGCAGTTGCCAGCGGGCTGTGTGCTGGCACTGGACGAGGCCTATATCGAATTCGCGCCCGAGGGGACGGCGCCGCGCATCGCGATCGACGATCCCCGGGTGATCCGGTTCCGGACCTTTTCCAAGGCCTATGGCATGGCGGGGGCGCGGGTCGGATATGCCTTTGGCGCCGAGCCGCTGATCCGTGCTTTCGACAAGATTCGCAATCATTTCGCGATGAACCGAGCCGCACAGGCTGGCGCGCTGGCGGCGCTGCGAGACGACGACTGGCTGGGGCAAGTGCGCGACAAGGTTGCCAAGGCGCGTCTTCGGATCGGTGAGGTCGCGCAGCAAAACGGGTTGAGCGTGCTGCCTTCGGCAACCAATTTCGTCGCGGTGGATTGCGGCGGCGACGGGCGATTGGCGAAAGCCGTGCTGCAGGCGCTTGCGGCGCGGGGCGTATTCGTGCGGATGCCCTTCGTGGCGCCGCAGGATCGTTGTATCCGGATCAGTGCCGGAACCCCTGAAGATCTGGATATTCTGGCGGCGGAACTGCCAATAGCACTGGCGCAGGCCCGCGAAACCGTGCCTGTGGGCTGATCGGCGCGGAACCATAAGGATTTCGCAAGGGTTGATCCTGCATGATCGGTTGCGTCGCCGGATGTCGGCGCAGACCGGAAGGACTCATGATCAGCTCTGAGCGAGGATTCATGTCATGGACGAGCGCACACGACAGACGACCCCCGAATACACGACCTCTGCCCTGTTTTTCATCTTCATTAACATGCTGTGGATCTTTGGGGTGGTCTGGGTGAACTGGGGGCTTGAGGCCGTGGCCATTGCCGGGGTGGTCGTCAACCACCTGATCACGCTGCTCGACAACCGCATCAATGGCGAGAAGGGCTGACGCCCTTCCCGCAGATCCTTTGGCCGTCAGGCCTTGCCGATGACCTCGGCGGCGGCGGCGATTCCGCCCCGACCATGCGGCACGCCAAGCGCCTGCATCCCCGCTTCGATCACGCCAAGTGCGCCCAGCACCATATGGGCGTTGACGTGTCCCATATGGCCGATGCGAAAGAAGCCGGTGCCTTGGGGATCGCCGGGTTCCGACATGCCAAGGCCAATGCCCAGCGTCACGCCGGCCTTCTTGTCCGTCCATTCGCGCAGCTGCGCGCCGTAGGGAGCACCGATTCGCAGCGCCGAAACCGCGTGACTGCGATGCGCGGGATCAGCGATATTCAGCGCCAGCGGCCCGTCCTTGCCCCACGCCTCGACCGCCGCCCAGACCGCCCGCGCCAGTGTCGCGTGGCGAGCCCAGACCGCGTCGAGCCCTTCGTCCTTGATCATGTCCAGCGCCACGCGCAGCCCGTAAAGATGATGCGCCGGGGCTGTGCCACCGAAATACTGGTAGAAGAATTCAGGGTCGGCGCGCGGCTTCCAGTCCCAATAGCGACTGACCCGCTTCATCGACTCGCGCTGCGCAGCGGCCTTGTCGTTGAAGAACACAAAGGACATGCCCGGCGGCACCATCAGCCCCTTTTGCGAGCCTGCCACCATGATATCCGCGCCCCACTCATCCATGCGGAACACATCGCAGGCCAGCGAGGCGATGCAATCCACCATCAACAGCGCCGGATGCCCGGCCTCGTCGATGGCGCGGCGCACCGCGGCGACATCGTTGCGAATGGCGCTTGCGGTGTCGACATGGCTCATCAGTACCGCACGGATGGCATGGCCGGAATCGGCCTTCAGCGCCTCGAAGACGCGGGCCGGGTCGACCGGCGTCTGCCGGCCAAAGTCGATGATCTGCGTCTCGATCCCCAGCCCGGTGGCCATGTCGGCCCAGCCAAAACCAAAGCGCCCGGTCGCGGCCACCAGCACCGTTTCACCCTCGGCAACCACGTTCGACAGCGCCGCCTCCCATGCGCCGTGACCGTTCGAGATATAGATGCAGGCGTTGCCGTCGGTCTGCGCGACGTGGCGCAGATCGGGGATGATGCCGCGCACCATGTCGATCAGCTCGCCCTCGTAGATGTTCGGAGAGGCGCGGTGCATCGCGCGCAACACGGCATCGGGCATGACGGACGGGCCGGGAATGGCCAGGTAAGGGCGGCCGTAGGCTAGGGACATAGGGGGAGACTCCGCAGAACTGCCCCTTGAAATTGCGGGGCCAGCGCCAACCTATCCGTCGAGACGGTCGCGTCAATCGCCCGTTGCGCATGCCCTCATGCTTGCCACGCAGGGCCCGCCCCCTTAAACCGCCCGCAAAGGGACCGGGACCGTAACGATGCTCAAGACCCTCTGGGAAAAGATCGAAACCACCGAACGCAGGGTTCGCAGATCCTTCGGCAAGGACATTTCGAGCCCCGGTTCGCGTGCCTTGTCGCAGCTGCATTACAACCTGTTCGACCATGCATGGCTGCGCTCGGTCTGGACCAATTTCTGGCAGATCGCGCCCGGCGTGTGGCGGTCGAACCATCCGACCCACCGGCGGTTCGAGAAATACGCCGCGATGGGTATCAAGACCGTCATCACCCTGCGGGGCGAAGAGAAATATTCGCATTACCTGTTTGAAAAGGAAAGCTGCGAGGCGCTTGGTCTGACGCTGCTGCACGCCAAGCTCTGGGCGCGCACTGCGCCAAGCCGGGTGCGCATCCAGCATCTGCTGGCGACCATGCGGCAGGCGCAAAGGCCGTTCATGTTCCACTGCAAATCAGGGGCGGACCGGGCCGGGTTTGCCTCGGCGGTCTACCTGATGGTGTTCGAGAACACCCCGGTCGAGATCGCCCGCAAGCAGCTTGGCCTGAAATACATCCATCTGGAATTCACACGCACCGGCATTCAGGGTTATGTTCTGGACATGTACGCAGCCCGCAACGCCCGCTCGCCGATCAGCTTCGAAGACTGGGTCGCCACAGAATATGACGAGAAGGCCGCGCAGGCCGGGTTCGACGCCCGCCGCCCGCCCGCCGACATCGCGAAAGAGCTGGAATGAGCGACGGCACCCCGCCTGCACCGCGCGAACGCAAAAACCTCTTTCTCTGGCTTTGGTGGACCTATCTGTGGCGCTACCGGGTGCTGCTGGTCGTCGCCATGCTGTTCATGTTCATCGAAGGTTCGATGTTCGGACTGCTCAGCTACATGATGAAGCCGATGTTCGATACGGTGTTCATCGGCGGGGACGGCTCGGCGCTGGTCTGGGTCGGCGCGGTGATCTTTGGCTCTTTCCTGCTGCGGGCGCTGGCCAGCGTCGTGCAGAAGGTGGTGATGACGCAGGTTTCGGAACGCTCGGTCGGTGATATCCGCAACGATCTGATGCGCCACCTGATGACGCTCGACAGCGCCTTTCACCAGAACTTTGGCCCCGGCTATGTCATGCAGCGCATCGAAGGCGACGTCGGTGGCATCAGCAAAGTCTGGCGGATCATCATCACCGGGGCGGGGCGCGACGTGATCGCGCTGTTCTCGCTATTCGGGGTGGCGATGACCATCGACTGGCGCTGGACGCTGGTGGCGCTGGTCGGCGCGCCGCTGCTGGTGCTGCCGTCGATTGGCCTTCAGCGCTATGTGCGCAAATTCGCGCGGCAGGCACGCGATGTCGGTGCGTCGCTGTCGATGCGCCTGAACGAGGTGTTTCACGGCATCGTCCCGGTCAAGCTCAACCGGCTTGAGAGCTATCAGGCCAAGCGATACCGCGATCTGACCGATCAGCGCATCCGCACCGAGACCCGCGCCTCGATGGGGCAGGCGGCGATTCCGGGGATGATCGATTTGATGGCCGGCATCGGCTTTGTCGGTGTGCTGTTCTACGGTGGTGGGGAGATCCTGTCCGGCACCAAGACTGTCGGTGATTTCATGGCGTTCTTCACCGCCATCGCGCTGGCCTTCGAACCGCTGCGCCGGCTGGGATCGGTCAGCGGCAGCTGGCAGATCGCGGCGGCCTCGATCGAGCGTCTGAAAGAGTTGCTCGATATGATCCCCGAGCTACGCGACCCGGAGCATCCGCTGCCGCCACCGACTGGCACACCGCGAATCGAACTGCGCGACGTGCGGCTGTCCTATGGAGACTCGCCGGTGCTGCGCGGCGCGAGCTTTGTCGCCGAGGCCGGGCAGACCACGGCGCTGGTCGGTGCTTCGGGCGCGGGAAAGTCGACGGTGTTCAACTTGTTGACGCGGCTGGTCGACCCCGAAAGCGGGCTGATCGAGATCGGCGGCGTAGCGGTGTCGGATATGACGCTGGCGGATCTGCGTGGCCTGTTTTCCGTTGTCAGCCAAGAATCGCTGCTGTTCGATGAATCCCTGCGCGACAATATCCTGCTTGGGCGCAAGGGCGTGTCTGACGAGCAGATGAACAAGGTGCTGGAGGCGGCGCATGTCGCCGATTTCCTACCCCGGATCGAAGGCGGGCTCGACGCCCGCGTCGGGCCGCGCGGCTCGTCGTTGTCAGGCGGCCAGCGCCAGCGGGTTTCTATCGCGCGCGCACTGCTGCGCGACACGCCGATCCTGCTGCTGGACGAGGCGACAAGCGCGCTTGATGTGCAATCCGAGGCCGTGGTGCAGGCAGCGCTGGACAAGCTGGCGCAGGGGCGCACGACTCTGGTCATCGCGCATCGGCTATCGACGGTGCGGCACGCCGACAAGATCGTGGTGATGGATCAGGGCAAGGTCGTCGAACAAGGCACGCATGATGACCTACTTGCGCAACAAGGCGCCTATGCGCGGCTTCATGCACTGCAATTCGCGGAAAGCTGATCGCCCTGCTCTCGCCAGCGCTGCGACGCGGCGGTAGAGTGCCCCCCAAATCAGAAGGGGGCGACCATGAGCGAACGCAAAATTCTGCGGATCAGCGGCCCGGAGGCTGAACATTTCCTTCAGGGGCTGGTCACCAACGATGTGACGCGGTTGAAGGACGGCATCGTCTACACCGCGCTGCTGACGCCGCAAGGCAAATACCGGGCCGACTTTTTCCTTGTGCCGGATGGCGATGACATCCTTGTCGATGTGGCCGAACCGCTGGCCGGCGACCTGCTGCGCGCGCTGAGCATGTACAAGCTGCGGGCCAAGGTGACGGTCGAACCGACCGACCTTGCGGTTGCGCGCGGCCCCGGTGCGGCCCCCGACGGGGCCTTCGCCGATCCGCGTGACCCGCGTCTTGGCTGGCGCGCCTATGATGGGCGGCCCTCGGAAACCGCCGACTGGGATGCGCTGCGAGTCGAGGCGCTGGTGCCGGAAAGCGGCATCGAGCTGACGCCGGACACCTTTATCCTCGAGGCCGGCTTCGAACGCCTGCACGGGGTGGATTTCCGCAAGGGTTGCTATGTCGGGCAAGAAGTGACCGCCCGGATGAAGCACAAGGCCGAGCTGCGCAAAGGCCTCGCGCCGGTTGTCGTCGATGGCACGGCCCCGGTCGGCACCGAGATCCTGTCGGGCGAAAAGCCTGCAGGCGTGCTGTATACCCAGTCGGGCGGGCGCGGCATCGCCTATCTGCGGTTCGATCGCGCCGTCGGCACGCTTACCGCCGCAGACGCGCGGCTGCGGTACGAGCCATGACCGTGCAGGGACCGTCGCGGATCTTTGGGAAGGATGTGGTTGCGACGCGCGCGTTGCACGGGGGCGATCTGTCTGAAGTGGTACGGATGGATCTGTCGGATGGCACCGCCGTTGCGGTCAAGCGTGGGCCAAGGGTGGCGACAGAGGCGGCCATGCTGCGCGCCATGGCCGCCACCGGTGCACCCGTGCCAAAGGTGCTGCACCTGCAAGGCGACCTTCTATGCCTCGAATGGCTAGAGGAGACGACCGCGTCCGCCTCTGGCTGGCGGGCACTGGGCAGCGGGCTGGCAAAGCTGCACGCGGCGCGCGGGTCAGGGTATGGCTGGCCCGAGGATTACGCCTTTGGCAAGGTTGTCATCGACAACGCACCAGCCGCGGATTGGCCGCGTTTCTGGGCCGAACGCCGCCTGCTGCCGTTTCTGAGCGCCCTGCCCCCGGCGATGGCAAGGCGGCTGGAATCCGTCGCCCGTGCCTTGCCCGAACGGCTGCCTGCGTCGCCACCACCCGCGCTGCTGCATGGCGATCTGTGGACAGGCAACGCGCTGTTCAGCGCCCACGGTGCCTATCTGATCGACCCGGCCTGCTATTATGGCCACGCCGAGGTCGACCTTGCCATGCTCGACCTGTTCGGCGCGCCCGCGCCGGATTTCCACGCAGGCTACGGGCCGGAAACGCCGGGCCGCGCCGCGCGCCGCCCGATCTATCAGCTGTTTCCGGCGCTGGTGCATTACCGGCTGTTCGGCGCCGCCTATCAAGGGTTGGTCTCACGCCTGATCGGTGCGGCCGGGGTCTGAGACCAGCAGTTTTTCAAGGATCTGCACCGCATCCCGCGCGCCAAGCCCGCGCATCAATGCCCACGACGCCGCGTTGAAGCTGTGCACAGAAACCACCCAGCCGTCACAGCCAGCGGCGCGCGCCTCGGATTCGAACCGTCGTGCCAGCCGCCGCGCTATCCCGCGCCGCCGCCACGACGGCGCAACTGCGATGTGATCGAGCAGCGCCACCCGCCTGCCCTGCTCGACCGCGCTGGCAGGGATGTCGCGCACACGCCAGAGCAGGTAGCCGCGCACGACACCCTCGGCGCGGTACACCAGCCCGAACGCGCCATCATCAAGCTGTTGCGCCAGAAACCCGCCAAGCGCCGCATCATCCGATGCGCCGTGAAAGCGATGCGGCACCCGCGACACGTGCAGCGCGTTGAGCCCTCGCAGCAGCGGCGCAACCTGCGGCAGGTCGTGTTTGGAAAGGGGATCGATCATTGAAAAGGGCCTCCGGTGGCTATGCGCCGGAGGCCCTTTTGGATCTGATATGCGCCCCCGGATCGCACGGGGACAAAGCAGTCGGCGCGCGGGTTATGCGCGTTCCGAATACTCCATGGTTTCGGTGTTCACGATGATGTCTTCATCCTGCCCGACGAAGGGCGGCACGAGAACCCGCACGCCATTGTCGAGCACGGCGGGCTTGAAGCTGTTGGCGGCAGTCTGACCTTTGACCACCGGCTCGGTCTCGACGATCTTGCAGGTCACCTTTTGCGGCAGGCTGGCATTGAGCGCCTCGGACTCGTGGAATTCCACCAGAATGGTCATGCCGTCCTGAAGAAAGGGGCGACGCTCGCCCAGCAGCTCGGCGTCGATCTGCACCTGATCGTAGGTTTCCGTATCCATGAAGATCAGCTGGCCGGCATCTTCGTAGAGGAACTGCATGTCCTTCTGTTCCAGACGCACACGCTCGACCTTGTCCGCCGAGCGGAACCGCTCGTTCAGCTTGGAGCCGTTGCGCAGGTTCTTCATTTCAACCTGTGCGAAGGCCCCACCCTTGCCGGGCTTCACATGGTCGACCTTAACGGCAGCCCACAGGCCTCCGTTATGCTCCAGCACGTTACCGGGGCGGATCTCGTTTCCGTTGATCTTGGGCATGGGCAAAACTTTGGCAAAAGGTTGATGAGTCTCTGGCAGCTCCTATATCTGGCCTGTTGCCATCGTGCAAGACAACGAGATCTTGAGCGGCAGCGATTAGAGATATGCAAAAGTCGCATGGCAGGCATGCAATCGCGGTGTATCCGAATCAATCGGAATGGTCCATAACGCCACACACGCCGCAAAAGACAAGAGCAATAATCAAAGGTCGAATCATGAAAGATTTCGTGGATAGCACAGCCTACAACGCCGAACAGGGCAACCGCGCGCGCAAGCTTTTTGCCGCCGTGGTACTGGCTGCGCTCGACGACGCGATCGCCGATGACAAGAAGTACGGCAACGGTCCCGAGCAGATCGCCCGCTGGGCGCGCTCACGCGACGGCCGTGAGGTTCTGAGCTGTGCCGGTATCGACCCAAACGAGCGGGTTGTCGCCGGCCTGATGGAATTTGTCGGCAAGGGCGTGCGGACCTCTGTTGCGCTGTCGCGTGAAGAGAGCGAGCGTCGCCATGCTGCCGCTGCTGCCGAGCAGGCCGAAGCCGCCTGATCGGGATGCAGCGTCTGAAGTGAAGAAAGGGGTGTCCCGATGGGGCACCCCTTTCCTTTTGCAGTCACAGTTTTCGCGCCAGGCTCAGTCCAGTTCGTGGCTGACCAGCATGCGATGGATCTCGCGGCGGACCAGCTTGCGGACATTGCGGGTGATGCGCTCGCCAAGCGCGCCTTGCAGCTCCTGACGGACGATGCTGCCAACCATATCGCGCAGCATCTCTTCGTCGATGGTGGCGACGGCGGTGCCGGGCTCTTTGCGCGCGTCGACAGGCAGATCCTTGGCGCCGCCCTCAACCTGAGAGCCCCGCCACGGCGGCCCGCCAAGAACCAGCGCCGGCGGCGTGACAGTTTCAACACGCTCCTGCGTCGACTCTGCGACGTCGGTTGCAGGGTCGGCTTTATCTGCACCCGGACTTTCGATCACAAAGGTATCGGCGTCTTCGTGCGCGACGTGATCTTCCCAATCGAGCGAGTCTCTGGCGCGGTGCACAAAGGTTGCCGAGGCCGGGTTTTCGCCCTGTTCCGCTTGAGCTTCGGGGGCCGCGCCCCGCGCAATCAACGCTTCAAGCCTTGCGATCTTGGCGGACAGGCTGTCTTCGGCGGGGTCCGGCGCAACATCCACGTCAGACTCGGGCGCCGAATCCTCTTGCGCTGCAAGCATCCGCTCGACCTCGTCGGACACCAGACGCGTAATGAAGCCCGATCGCTCGTCGACGGCAGCTGTGGTCAGCTCTGGCTCCGGTTTGAAAAACTTGGCATCCCGGGTGTCTTCGCTGGCTTGAGGCGTGGCGGCATCAGCGACAGGCATTTCGGGGTCTTGCCCACCCTTTGCGACGTCATTCACACGCTGCGCCGGGGTCAGAACAAGACGATCAGGCCGCTCAGGCGCCTCGGTCGGCGGCTCGCTTCGAGGGCGAGCATCCTCGGACACGAGGCGGCGGATGGAGGACAGGACATCCTCGATTTCCAGATTCGTCACGGGGTCTGACATTCAAGTACCACATTTGCCACACGAACAGCGTACCCCGAGCCGGGGGATCAGACAACAGATGCAGAGAAAGCTAGTTTTTTCCCAGTGCACGCAGGACGCGATCAAGGTCACTGCCCTGCTTCGAGCTGATCGGAGCCGATTTGACCGCCTTGTAATAGGCTTCGGGGTCATATTTCGGCACAGCCAGCCCCAACGCATCCGATGTCAGCTGCCCGATCGACGAGAGCACCGCATAGGCGGCGATGGTTTCATCCACCTGAGACGAGATCAGCGACGCCCGCGCATCTAGCAAGGTCTGCTCGGCGTCGAGCACGTCGAGCGTGGTGCGGGCGCCCAGCGTCGCCTCTTCGCGGATGCCATCAAAGGCGACCTGAGCGGCGCGCACCTGTTCACGGGCAGAAATCTGCGACGCCTGCGCGATGCGCAATTGCGCATAGGCGCTGCCGACGCTTTGCTCGACATTGCGCCCGGCAGTGTAGAGCTGCGCACGCGACGCATCGCGATTCGCCATGGCCTGACGGACCTGCGACGCGATTGCCCCCCCTTGGTAGATCGGCCCGGACATGCCAAGCGTCACTGAGCCGCCGTAGGTCGCTGCGGGACTTTCCCAAGTCTCGGTCCGCCCGTAGCTGCCCTGCAGCGTGAACTTGGGCGATTTGGATGCCTCGGCGATTTGCACGGACAGATCGCTGGTCGCCACAGTGTGGCGCAGTTGAACGATATCGGGATGGTTGCGCAGCGCCATCGTCTTGGCGGTGTCGACCGAACCGGGAAGGCGCGGCAGCCCCTTGGGCTGCTCCAGCCGGTCCGGATAATGACCGACCACGGACTTATAGACCTCGCGGTTCACGGCCAGCTGCCCCTCGGCAGCGGTCAGGTTGCTGCGCGCCGCGGCCAGCTGTGCCTCGGCGGCGGCGACATCGGTACGTGTCACCTCACCAACCTCGAAGCGGTCATTGGCAGCGCGCACCTCTTCGCCCAGCACCCGGACGTTGTTGCGACTGAGTTCGACCGTTTCCTCGGCGCGTCGGACTTCCATGAAAGCGGAAACGCCGTTCAGCAGGACCTGCTGCTCAACGCTGATCAGCCCCGCCCGTGTCGCCAGCACCGATTCCCTGGCGGCAGCCCGCCGCAGATTCAACGCACCGCCTTGATAAAGCACCTGAGTCGCCACAAGGCTCAGGCTGGCGCTGGTCGATGCGAGATCACTCCAGACATACTTGCCAGTGGTGGAGCTTTCGCTGTTGGTGTCGCCATAGCTGCGCTGGAATTCGCCCTGCCAGCTCAACACCGGACGCAGCGCCGCCAACGCCTGCGCCACGTCTTCGTCAGCCGCGCGCAGAACGGCGCGATTCTGGTCGAGCAATCCGCTGGTGATATAGGCGCTGGACAGGGCGCTTGCGAGCGTCTCGGCGCCGGCCTGCACAGGCACCAGCGCCGCAAGGCAGACCCCCGCCATGATTCCGATGATCTTGCGTGCCATGGTCCGATCCCTTGCCCCTGTATTGCTTGCCTTTTGCCGCTGTTGCCGCGACTAATCAGTCAGTATCGGCGGCCCGCATGAGTCAAAGCGCGAATTCCGCCTTCTTTTCAAAACCTTTCAGCACCGGCGCCGCAGCGTTGAACGCAAAGCGCCAGCTGATCGCACCGTCTATTTTCCAGCCGATCCGAACCGTGCCAAGCGCGCCATCCATAAAGATGCAGGCGATCCGCCCGCCATCCTTGAGCTGCGCCAGCAATGTATCGGGAAGAACGGCGACACCGCCTTGAACGATGATCGCATCATAGGGGCCATGCGCCGCCGCGCCTTCGGCCAGAGGGCCGGTGTGCAGCAGGACATTGTCGGCATGTTCGCCCAGCAGGGCCTGCGCCTCGGCGGCAAAGCTCTCGTCATCCTCGACCGCAACCACCGCTTCGGCGATGCGCGCGATGACCGCAGAGGAATAACCAAAGCCCGTGCCGATATCGAGCACCAGATCATCATCGTCGAGGTTCAGCGCATCCAGCATCTTGGCCAGAGTGCGCGCTTCCAGCACGACACGATCCTTCGACAGGTGAAGATTGCGGCCGGCATAAGCTGCCTCGGCCTCTGACGCGGGCACGAACGCCTCGCGCGGGATGCGCAACATCGCATCAATGATCGGGAACTTTGTAACGTCCGAGGGTCGGACCTGCGTATCCACCATCACTCGGCGGCGCGTTGCGAAGTCGGTCATCCGCTAAACTCTTCCGTTCAGTATTCGCTGAAGACGGTTGTGCCACAGATGACGCGGCCTCGCAATCGCGTTGGTTGGAATGCGCCTAGCGGCGATGCATTCCGGTTACGGAAAAATCTCCGCCTCAATCCTCGTCGTCGCTGCGCGGGCGCATCGACGCGCCAGCAGCCCGACCGGCAATAAACGCCTCGATAAGCGCACCAAGGCCGGCGGTTGGAGGTGGCACATAGGCGCGTCTGCGGCGGAAATACAGCATGACGATCAGACCGAGAAGGATGAAGCCGCCGCCAAGACCCAAAGCGGCGGTCAATGCGCCATAGGCATCGACGAGATAAATCCACCCGGCAACAGTCAGGAAACCTGCGCCGATGGCCATAAGAAACCCGCCCAGAACGCTGCCTATGACGCGCCGGACGGTATAATTCAGGCGCGCCTGTATCGCGTAGATCATTGCGCCTGTTACTTCCGGCCGATGTAGCCGATCAGGAAGCCGACCGCCGCCGCGATACCGACAGCCTGAAACGGCGAGGTGCGGATGTGACCAGCGGTCTCGGCCTCAAGCTCGCTAAGCTTGCGACCTGCCTCATGCAGCGCGTCTTCGCCGCGACCGCGCAGCTCGTGCACTTTCGCTTCGGCTTTCAGTTTGGCATCGGTGCCGCGCGACTTGCCAACATCACCCATCAGTTCGGTCAGCGCCTTGAGATCTCCGCGCAAGGTCGAGATCTGATCCTTGAGCGCATCAATGTCGCTTTGCTTGCCGGGAGCGGTCTCGGTCACCGGGGTGGTTTGTGCATTCGCCATTTCGAAGTCCTCCGGAAAATTCGGTTGTCATGTGTCCAACGCTCCGAATGGCAGGACAGTTCCCGCCAGCGCGGCATTTTACCAATGCGTAGAATGCGCGCCACGGATGGCCTGGTTAGAAACAACAGGCTGCGCCTCCGCGCCAGTTGTTGCAAGGGCAGATACCACCGCGCCAAGAGTTGAGTGTGAAAGTTTGGGCGTAGATATGATGGCTACAGGGATCGTAACGGACCACCGCACAGCTTAATCTAGCCATCTAGCAAATATACAAAAATATCTATTCTTGCAGCCTCGCGGCGCACAGGATCCTGCGCGCCGTCAAGAATTTTGGCTTCTTTGAAAACAATCAGAAGTCGAGGTTTTCAACGCTCAGCGCGTTTTGTTGGATGAACTCACGGCGCGGCTCGACGACATCCCCCATCAGCTTGGTAAAGATGTTGTCCGCCTCGGCCATGTCGTCAATGCGAACCTGAAGCAGCGTGCGCGCGTCCGGATCGAGCGTGGTTTCCCAGAGCTGCCCCGGATTCATCTCGCCCAGACCCTTGTAGCGCTGTAGCGACAGGCCCTTTTCGCCCTCGTCCAGAATGGTCTTGAGCAGGCCGAGCGGGCCGTAGACCGCCTCGCGCCGGTCCTTGCGCTCGAAACTGGCAGGGGTGTTGTACACCGCCTGAAGCGCTTGGGTGAAGCTGCCGGTTTTGCGCGCCTCGCCCGAACGCAGCATCGAACCGTCGAGCGTGCGCACCTCTTCGACGCCGCGCAGAATCCGCGCAAGACGGATGCCGCGATCCTGAGTGATGCGGCCATTCCAGCCCTTTTCATATTCCAGCGCCACCATGTCGAGCCGCGCCGCTACCTTGTCGGCCACGCCTTGCAGATTGGCATCGACCGCGCCCGGCGTGAAGGCCCCGGCAATCGCCGCCTGTTCCAGAATATGACGCGGATAATGGGTCGGGAAGGCATCAAGCACGCGCTTGAGCTGCCGCGCCTCGTCGATCACACGCTTGAGATCCTGCGACGCGATCGCCTCGCCGGTGCCAAGACGCAGCTGCGCCCCGTCAATGCCCTGATTCACAAGGTAATCGTCGAGCGCCGCCTGATCCTTGACATAGACCTCTGACTTGCCGCGCGCCACTTTGAACAGCGGCGGCTGGGCAATATAAAGATAGCCGCCCTCGATCAGCTGCGGCATCTGCCGGTAGAAGAAAGTCAGCAGCAGGGTCCTGATATGCGCGCCGTCGACGTCGGCGTCGGTCATCAGGATGATCTTGTGATAGCGCAGCTTGTCGATGTTGAATTCATCGCGGCCGATCCCGGTACCAAGCGCCATCACGAGGTTGCCGATTTCCTGGCTGCCAAGCATCCGGTCGAACCGCGCGCGTTCGACGTTGAGGATCTTGCCCTTGAGCGGCAAGATCGCCTGCGTCCCGCGATCGCGCCCGGTCTGGGCGGAGCCACCGGCAGAGTCACCCTCGACGATGAACAGTTCGGTTTTCGACGGATCCTTCTCGGAACAATCCTTGAGCTTTCCGGCAAGGAAGTTCACGTCCATCGGGTTCTTGCGCCGCGTCAGTTCGCGTGCCTTGCGGGCGGCTTCGCGGGCATGGGCGGCTTCGACGATCTTGCTGACGATGACCTTGGCCTCGCCGGGATGCTCTTCGAGCCACTCGGCCATCTTTTCGTTCATCAGGTTCTCGACCGCCGGGCGTACCTCGGAGGACACCAGCTTGTCCTTGGTCTGGCTGGAGAATTTCGGATCGGGAACCTTGACCGACAGCACGCAGGTCAGACCTTCGCGCGCATCATCGCCGGTAAAGGCGACCTTTTCCTTTTTCGAGATGCCCTTCTCGGCGGCGTATTTGGTCAGCGAGCGGGTCAGCGCGCCGCGAAACCCCGCCATATGGGTGCCGCCATCGCGCTGCGGGATGTTGTTGGTGAAGGGCAGCACATTTTCATGATAGCTGTCGTTCCACCACATCGCGATCTCGACGCCGATGCCGTCGCGTTCGCCAGTCATGTAGATCGGCTCTTCCATCGCGGATTGCTTCGAACGGTCGAGGTATTTTACGAATTCCTTGACGCCGCCATCATAGTGCAGCTCGGTCTGGATCGGGGTGGCGGGGCGCTCGTCTTCGATGATGATGCGCACGCCGGAATTCAGGAACGCCAGCTCGCGCAGCCGCTTTTCCAGCGTCTCGAAGCTGAATTCGAGGTTGCTGAACGTCTCGGTCGAGGCAAGAAAGCGCACTTCGGTACCGCTCTCGCCGGGGGCGTCGCCGACCTCGCGCAGATGCTCAACCGTGTCGCCATGGCTGAACTTGGCGTAATATTCCTTGCCGTTGCGCCAGATGCGCAGTTCGAGCCAGACCGACAGCGCGTTCACCACCGAAACGCCGACGCCGTGCAGACCGCCCGACACCTTGTAGGAATTCTGGTCGAATTTGCCGCCCGCGTGCAGCTGGGTCATGATGACCTCGGCCGCCGAGACGCCTTCTTCCTGATGCATATCGACCGGGATGCCGCGACCATTGTCGCGTACCGAAACCGAACTGTCGGCATGGATTTTGACGCGAACGAAATCCGCGTGCCCGGCCAGCGCCTCGTCGATGCCATTATCGACGACTTCGTAGACCATGTGATGCAGGCCAGAGCCGTCGTCCGTATCCCCGATATACATGCCGGGGCGTTTGCGTACGGCCTCCAGGCCCTTGAGAACCTTGATGGAATCCGCGCCATATTCCTGCGGAGCGCCTGCGGGCTCGGCCATGTAGCCATCCTCTTGTCTTGTTTGCGCATTTTATAGGGGGAAGACGCGTGTTTGTCACGCGTATGACACCAGATTTGGGTCAGTCCGCCGTCTTTTCAACGAAGGATTGTCCCTGCTCGTCGCGAACCTTCAGCTGTTGCGCCCGTGGCCCGAGTTCGGTGAAAAGTTCCGGCCCCGTTCCGGTCATCCAAGCCTGCGCGCCAAGGGCGCAGATCTCATCGTACAGCGCCGCACGCCGCTGCGCATCAAGATGCGCCGCCACCTCGTCCAGCAGCAGGATTGGCGGCTCACCCTCCGCCGCCAGCGCGCGGGCATTGGCAAGGATCAGCGAGATCAGTAGGGCCTTCTGCTCGCCGGTCGAACAGTCCGACGCGGGCACGCCCTTGGCGGCGAACACACCGTAGAGGTCGGCGCGATGCGGCCCAACCAGCGTGCGACCCGCCGCCATGTCGCGAAAGCGCCCCTCGGCCAGCGCCTCGCGCAGATCCTGCTGCGAGCCGGGAATGTCGGCCTCGGTCGATATCAGCTCCAGATCGGCGGCAGGAAACTGCGTTTCGGCCCCCTGTTGCGCCTGCGCCAGACGGTCGAGAGACGCCTGACGCGCGTCCTGAATTGCGGCGCCGCTTTGCGCCATCTGTCGTTCCAGCGCCGCGTACCAATGGGCGTCGCGCACCTGTTCCTTGAGCAAGCGGTTGCGTTCGCGCATGGCCTTTTCATAGGTCAGGCTGGCCTCGGCATGGTCGGGAAAGAACGACAGCGTCATCCTGTCGAGAAACCGTCGCCGCCCCTCGGGGGCCTCGATCCACAGCCGGTCCATCGAGGGGATCAGCCACAACATCCGCGCCACCCGCCCCAGCGCCACTTGCGGCGCGGGCTTGCCGTCGATCTCTGTCACCCGCGCGGCGCCCGCTTCGGAGCGGATCATCACTTCGCGCGGACCAGCCTGCCCCTGCAGCAAGGCGGACACCTTCCACCCCAGCGCCTCGGGTCGGCGCGTCATGTCCTGCGCCGAGGCTCGCCGCATGCCGCGCCCCGGAGACAGCAGCGAAATCGCCTCGATCAGATTGGTCTTTCCTGCACCGTTCGGCCCCCAGATCGCCACCGGGCGCGCATCGACGCGCAGCTCTGCCCGCTGATACGAGCGGAAATGCGACAGGGCGAGCGTGGTAAGATGCAGGCTCATGCCCGTATCTGGCGCAGACAGCGCATGACGGCGGGGCAAGACGCCGCGCCGTCAGGGGCGCATGGGTCGGCAAACGCGGCCTTGCAGGTCGTGCTGAACTGGCAGAACAAGCGGGTCCGGCTCAAACTCGCATCGGCATGACGACATAGACGGCGCTGGTATCGGAGCCTTCGCGCATCAGGGTCGGATCGCCGGACGAATTGAACATGAACACTGCGTTCTCACGATCGACCTGACTGGCAATCTCGAGCAGGTATTTCGCGTTGAAACCGATCTCGAGCGGCTCGTCCGCATAGGCGACGGCCAGTTCTTCCTCGGCGGCGCCGCTGTCAGGCGCGTTGACCGACAGGATCAGGCGATCCTCGTCCAGTTGTAGCTTCACCGCACGCGAGCGTTCCGACGACACCGTTGCCACCCGGTCGACCGCCTTGGCGAAATCGGTCGCATCGACCTCGAGCCGGCGGGTGTTGCCCGACGGAATAACCCGCGAATAGTCGGGGAAGGTGCCGTCGATGACCTTGGAGGTCAGCGTGATGTTCGGCGTCGCGAAACGCACCTTGGTTTCCGAAACCGACACCGCGATATCCATATCGTCTTCGTCGAGCAGCTTGCGCATCTCGTTCACCGTCTTACGCGGCACGATCACCCCGGGCATCGCCTCGGCATTGCCGGGCAGCGGTGCATCGATGCGGGCAAGGCGGTGCCCATCGGTCGCCACGCAGCGCAGCACCTGCCCGTCTTCACCGTCGGCCACATGCATGTAGACGCCGTTGAGGTAATAGCGGGTTTCCTCGGTCGAGATGGCGAATTTCGACTTGTCGAACAGGCGGCGCAGCACCTCGGCCTTGGCGCTGAAATTCGTCGCGTATTCCGACGAGGCCATGACCGGGAAATCTTCTTTTGGCAGGGTCGCAAGGTTGAAGTTCGACTTCCCCGCCGTCACCGTCAGCCGCCCCGCCGCGCCATCGTCGGCCAGCTGGACCATCGCGCCGTCGGGCAGTTTGCGCACGATCTCGTGCAGGGTCACCGCCGACACCGTGGTTGCCCCTGCCCGCTCGACCATGCCGGGCGCCTTGTCGAGCACCTCGATGTCCAGATCCGTGGCGCGGAACGTCACGGTATTCCCCTCGGCTTCGATCAGCACATTGGCAAGAATCGGAATCGTATTGCGCCGCTCCACCACCGATTGCGCCTGGCTCACCGCCTTTAGCAGCGTTGCCCGCTCGATACTGACCTTCATGCCCTCACCCTCTTCAGCTGACCGGAAGCGCAGGTTAGCGCCATCGCACGGTCGCTCCAATGCAAATGTTCCGCAATTGATCCGACTGTTTCACAGGGACGTCAAGTGCGCGGGGCTGCCCAAAGGCAGCCCCAAGCCGTTTGTGTTGTCAGGAAAACTCACGCGTCAGGCTTCAAGCGCCCGGCGCAGCAGCTCGATATCGTCGGCAATCTGGCTGTCCTTGATGCGCAGCTCTTCGATGCGCTTGACGCCATGCATGACCGTGGTGTGATCGCGCCCGCCGAACCGGCGGCCGATTTCAGGCAGCGAGCGGGCGGTCAGTTGCTTGCACAGGTACATCGCCACCTGACGCGGACGGGCAAAGTTGCGCACCCGCTTGGGGCCGATCAGATCCGACAGGCGGATGTGGTAATGCTCGGCCACCTTGCGCTGGATTTCCTCGATCGAGATCTTGCGATCCGAGGCGCGCAGCACGTCGGCAAGGCAATCCTGCGTCAGCTCCATGGTGATCGGCTGGCCGACCAGCGAGGCAAAGGCGAACAGACGGGTCAGCGCACCTTCGAGTACACGAACGTTGGTCGAGATCCGGTGCGCGAGAAATTCGAGAATGCCATCGTCGATCTGCAGCGACGGGTATTGTTCGCGATAGGTCATAACCTTGGATTGCAGAATGCCAAGGCGCAGCTCGTAGTCGGTCGGGTGCAGGTCGACCACAAGGCCGGACTGAAGCCGCGAGCGGATGCGGTTTTCCAGATCCTTGATCTCGTCCGGCGCGCGGTCGGCCGAGATGATGATCTGCTTGTTCTGATCCACCAGCGCGTTGAAGGTATGAAAGAATTCCTCCTGAGTGGAATCCTTGCCCGCAATGAACTGCACATCGTCGACCATCAGAACGTCGACCGAACGGAACAGCTCCTTGAAATCCATCATGCGGCGTTCGCGCAGGGCCTGAACGAAACGGTACATGAACTGTTCGGCCGACAGGTACAGCACGTTCAGATCCGGGCGGTTGTTCTTCAGATCATGGGCGATGGCGTGCATCAGGTGGGTCTTGCCGAGGCCGACACCACCATACAGGAACAGCGGGTTGAAGGTCACCTGCCCACCTTCCGCAACGCGCTTGGCAGCGGCATGGGCCAGCTCGTTCGGCTTGCCGACCACGAAGCGGTCAAAGGTAAAGCGGGTATCAAGCGGCGCGCTCGGCAGCAATTCGGCCTGAGGCGTCGCTACCTGTGCCTGCGCCGGGGCCTGCGCCGGCGCGGCCTGCGCCGCAGGGCGCGGGCGGGCGTCGACATTGGCAACCTGAAACTTCAGGCGGCTCACCTCGGAATCGATCAGGCTCAGCTTCGCCAGAAGCAGATCGCCGTAATGCTGCGATACGTAGGTCCCGAAGAAATTCGTCGGGACGGTAAACACCGCAACGCCACCCGCCTCGATGCGCTCGAAATCGATCGGTGCGATCCAGGTCTTGTAGTTATTCTCTCCGACCGAGCTGCTCAGCTGGTCCTGCATTGCCCCCCAATGCTCTTTCGTCATCTTGCCCAGCTCCGAAACTTTTTCTGCCATTTGCCCATCTCGTTTCTTTCATCCGCAGCGTTCCAGCCGCGGCACCCGCACGAGACACTTGAATAGGGAAACACCTCCGATCCCGGGCCAGATGGCCCAAGCGAAGATGAACACGCATCCTGAAACGGATAAGTAGCCGCGCCAGCCCCCTCATCCCAAGTGGGGGCGGATCCGGTCGCTCTCCGAGCGTATGATATTACGGACTGGCAGGGCTTGCGCCCAGTTCGGCAGGTTTACAGCAGACCACCGACATTAACAGAACGACCTCAAGCAGTTTGAATGGCCGCCCCGTTTGCCTGTCCCCCCAAGCAATGTGACTCGCTGGGTGAAATTAGCAAGCCTGCCTCATCGGCGGCAACCGATCTTCAATCTTGACTCCGGACTCCACAGCAAAAGAATCTCTAAGAGGAATATATTGTGCCCGGAAACGAAAAAGGCACCACATGTTGTGGCGCCTTTTCGGTCATCAAATCTCGGCAGCTGTGGCTTTTCAGCCCAGCCTTCCCCCCTTCAGGAGGTGCCTGAAAAGGCGTCAGCCCAACGCTTTAACGCGCGAGGACAGGCGCGAAACTTTGCGCGACGCGGTGTTCTTGTGGAACACGCCCTTGGTCACACCGCGCATCAGCTCGGGCTGGGCGGCGCGCAGTGCTGCAGTTGCGGCTTCCTTGTCACCCGATGCGATGGCCTCTTCGACCTTGCGCAGGAAAGTGCGGATCCGCGAACGGCGTGCCTTGTTGACGGCGAAACGCTTTTCGTTCTGACGGGCGCGCTTTTTTGCCTGGGGCGTATTTGCCATGATGATCAGTCCTTATTTTCGTAAGTTACGACAACTCGGCGGTTTGTTCCGCCAGGGCGTCATGGATTCGGGGTCGCGCAATAGCACTCAGACCCGAACATCTGTCGCCGGACCGATTCTTGCCTGAGCGGGCATCACGCGCATGTAGCCGCCGCCAATACATCATTCTCCGCGCCATGCAAAGGGGAAACCTGCAAGGCTCGTAGAATCGGCTCATATGATTTATGGTCGGGGTCCTGCCTCGGCAGGAGCAGTTCTCACTGAGAGGAGGAATCAGAGATGGACGCAATCAAGATCTCGGAATACGCGACTGCGCTTTACAACGCCCATGGCGCCCAGGCCGAAGTGGAGGCCGCACGGCGTGCGCGCGAATGCGAGGCCGCCGGCAAGACCGCCGAACAGGAGGATTGGAGCGCTATACAAGCCGCGATCCGGGCCAAGCGCGGGGCACTGCAATCGTGAAAGACATCGGCCCGCCAAGAGGCGGGCCGATCGGATCAGCGGTCGCGGAACTGCGCGGTGCGCTTTTCCTGAAAGGCCGCCATGCCTTCCTTCTGATCCTCGGTGTTGAACAGCGAGTGGAACAGGCGACGCTCGAACAGCAGACCTTCGGCCAGCGTGGTCTCATAGGCGCGGTTCACCGCCTGCTTGGCCGCGATCGTGGCGATCAGCGATTTCTCGGCGATCTTGTCGGCGGCCTTGCGGGTCTCTTCCATCAGCTGCTTTACCGGCACCACGCGGGACACGAGGCCCGAGCGCTCTGCCTCTTCGGCATCCATGAAGCGCCCCGTCAGGTGCATATCCATCGATTTGGATTTACCGACATAGCGCGTCAGGCGCTGCGTGCCGCCGATTCCGGCAATGACCCCAAGGTTGATCTCGGGCTGGCCGAACTTGGCTGTTTCGCTCGCGATGATGAAATCGCACATCATTGCCAGCTCACAACCGCCGCCGAGCGCGTAGCCCGAAACCGCGGCAATGATCGGCTTGCGCACCTTCGCCGCAGCATCCACCGTCGGCTCGAAGAAATCGCCGAGGAACATCTCGACAAAGCTCTTTTCCGACATCTCCTTGATGTCCGCCCCGGCGGCAAAGGCCTTGGCCGAGCCGGTCAGGATGATGCAGCGCACTTTCTCGTTCGCATCCGCTTCGGTCAGCGCCTGCGCAAGTTCCGCGAGAAGGTGGCTGTTCAGAGCGTTCAGAGCGTCGGGTCGATTGAGGGTGATCGTGGCAACGTGGTCCTCGACTTCGACGATGATCGTCTCGTAGGCCATGACTGCGGGCTCCCGTCCGTTAGCGTCAAAACGCAGCCTTACCAGCTTGGGCCTCTTGATCAAGTTATCTTTGACACGCCCCACAGTAGAAGGACGAGCGGCCAGATTGCACCACGCGCTGCACCTGGCGGCCGCATCCGGGGGTTCGGCAAGGTTGGCCCTCGCGCCCGTAAACATCAAAGCTGTGCTGAAAATATCCAAGTTCGCCATCGGCTTGGCGAAAATCCCGCAGGCTTGACCCGCCCGCAGTGATCGCCTCTTCCAGAACCTGCCGGATGATCGGCACCAGCGAGGCGATGCGCGCGGCGGCAATCGCGTTGACGCGACGTCTCGGGTCGATGCCTGCCCGGTAAAGCGCCTCGCAGACGTAGATATTGCCCAGTCCCGCGACGATTTTCTGGTCGAGCAGCGCCGATTTCACCGGCATCGAACGCCCCGCAAGCGCCTTGGCCAGATGCGACTCGTTGAAGGCATTGCCCAGCGGCTCGGGCCCCAGCGCGCCCAGCAGGGGGTGACTGTCGGCGCTGGCGGTCTGCATCAGGTCCATCGCCCCAAAGCGGCGCGGGTCATTGAAAGTGACGCGCGCGCCGCCCTCCAGGTCGAACACGACGTGGTCATGCTTTTGCGCCACCGGATGGTCGTGCACGAAGCGCCCCAGCGCATCGCCCGACACCAGCATCCGCCCGGTCATGCCCAGATGCACCAGCAAAGTCTCTCCGGTATCGAGATCGGCAAGAATGTATTTCGACCGCCGCCGCAACCGCTCGATCCGCGCGCCGGTCAGCCTGTCGGCCATGCGGTCGGGGAAGGGCCAGCGCAGGTCCGGCCGGTTCACCTGCGCGCTGGCGATCCGCGCCCCTTCCATCACCGGCGCAAGCCCTCGGCGGACGGTTTCGACCTCTGGCAGCTCCGGCATGACGTCTCCTTGACCATGGGCCGCATTGCAGCGGCTTTCCTGCGCTCTATAAGGAGACAGAGCATAAGGACGACAAGACCCATGAGCGACCAGAGCCCAAAAACCACGCATTTCGGCTTCACCGATATTCCCGAGTCCGAGAAGGCCGGTCGCGTCCGTGGCGTGTTCGGCTCGGTCGCGTCGAAATATGACGTGATGAACGACGCGATGTCGTTCGGCATTCACCGCATCTGGAAGGATGCAATGATGGATTGGCTGGCGCCGCGCCCCGGATCAAAGCTGCTGGATGTGGCCGGTGGCACCGGCGATGTGTCGTTCCGCTTTCTCAAGCGGGCCGGGTCGGGGCACGCCACCGTGCTTGACCTGACCGAACCGATGCTGATCGCAGGGCGCCAGCGCGCCGAAGCCGACGCCATGGCCGATCAGCTCGACTGGGTGGTCGGCGACGCCATGGCGCTGCCGTTCAAGGACAACAGCTTTGACGTCTACACCATCTCTTTCGGCATCCGGAACGTCACCCGCCCGCAAGAGGCCCTGAACGAGGCCTACCGCGTGCTGCGGCCCGGTGGACGGCTGATGGTTCTGGAATTTTCACAGATTCCCAATGACATGATGCAAAAGGTCTACGATCTGTATTCGTTCAACATCATCCCGAAGATGGGTAAGTTGATCGCCAACGATGCGGACAGCTATCAATATCTGGTGGAATCGATCCGCAAATTCCCGGATCAGGACACCTTCCTGTCGATGGTGCGCGCGGCGGGCTTCGAGAACGCAAAGTATCGCAATCTTTCCATGGGCATCGCCTGTCTGCATTCGGGCTGGAAGATCTGAGATGCGCGGCCCGCACAACATCCTTCGCCTGATCCGGACCGGGGCCACGCTGGAACGCACCGGCGCGATGAGCGTCGTGCTCGATGCCTTCGATGCGCCGTCGTCGATCCGGGTGGCGTTCCGGACGCTGGTCTGGCCGTTCCGCTGGCTGGGAATCGAGGGCGATGTGTCGATGCCTCCAGCCACCCGCGCCCTGACGGCGCTTGGGCCGGCCTACATCAAATTCGGGCAGATTCTGTCGACGCGGCCCGACGTGGTCGGCGACGAGCTTGCGCAGCAGTTGCGGGTACTACAGGACAAACTGCCGCCCTTTGGTCTCGACGAGGCGCGCGAGCAGATCGCGGCCGAGATCGGCCATCCGGTGGAGGAGCTGTTCTCGGAATTCAGCCCGCCGGTCGCCGCCGCATCGATTGCGCAGGTGCACAAGGCGCGGCGGGCGGACAACGGGCAGGTCGTCGCGGTAAAGGTGCTGCGCCCGGGGATCGAGCGCGCGTTTCGCACCGATATCGACGCATTCTACTTTGCCGCCAACATGATCGAAACGCTGTCGCCCTCCTCCCGCCGGCTGCGGCCGCGCGAGGTGATCCGGCATTTCGAAAGCGTGGTGATGGGCGAGCTGGATCTGCGGCTTGAAAGCGCAAATTCCAGCGAATACGCGGCGAACACGCAAGGCGACGCCGGGTTTCAGCTGCCCGAGGTGGTGTGGGGCCTGTCGAGCCGGCGCGTGCTGACAATGAACTGGGCCGAAGGCGTGCCGCTGGGGGACAATGACGCGATCGATGCGGCAGGCCATGATCGCGAAGAGTTGTCGGAACGGGTCCTGCAGTTGTTCCTGAATCATGCACTGCGCGACGGATTCTTTCACGCAGACATGCACCAAGGCAACCTGAAGGTGGCCCCGAACGGCGATATCATCGCATATGATTTCGGCATCATGGGGCATATCGACGAATACACCCGCCGGGTTTACGCGGAAATTCTCTACGGATTCATTCGCCGCGACTACAAGCGTGTTGCCGAGGTGCATTTCGAGGCAGGCTATGTGCCAGCCGACCGTGATGTCGACGAGTTCGCCCGTGCGCTGCGCGCGGTCGGCGAGCCGATCTTCGGCATGGATGCGACGCGGATTTCCATGGCCCGGCTGCTGTCCTACCTGTTCGACGTCACCGAACGGTTCGGCATGGAAACCCGTACCGAACTGATCCTGCTGCAGCGCACCATGGTGGTGGTCGAAGGTGTCTCGCGATCGCTGAACCCACGCATGAACATCTGGAACGTCGCCCAGCCGGTTGTCGAGGATTACATCAAGAAATCCATCGGCCCCCGAGCCGCGCTGAAAGATCTGGCCGAGACCGCCCGCGTGCTTGCCCGTTTCGGACCCCGCCTGCCCGGTCTGGTCGAGGCGGCGCTTGTCCGGCAAGCGGAACATGAGGTGTCGCAAACCATCAGCCCGTGGCTGCATCGTCTTGGTTGGGGGGCAGCCGGGGTCGCGGTTGGCGCGATCCCGGTGCTGATCTGGGCGTCTTTGATCTGATCTTTGCCCACCACCACCCATGTTATGGGGCGACTGCGGAATAGCGGGTGACTGGCAAAGGCATCAACGTATTGCGGTGATGTCGTCGGCGTTCACCTCGCTGCCATCGGACAGCGTGAGCTTCACCGATGCACCGACCTGCCGCACCTCGATCACCGGATTATAGACCTGTGCCGGGCTTTCACTTTTCAGCACACCGTCGGTATAGCTCTGGATCGCAAAGGAATAGATCCCGCTCGGCACCTGATTGCCATCGCTGCCGGTGCCTTGCCAGCCTACCAGAGGATCCGATTGGTCAAGCGCCAGAGTCTCGACCGTGGCACCGCTTTCATCGCGAACCACCAGTTTGGCACTGGTCGCGCCGCTCGCATAATCGGGTCGCAAGATGATCGCATCGCCATTGAAATAGACCGGCGCCTCGGACAACACTTCGCGGTTGATCCACGAGCCAAGCTCCTTGAACGTGCCGCCGGTCAGAGCGGCAGTCAGGTCCGAGAGCAGATCGTTTGTCAGAACCTGCTGTTCCACCGATGAGAACGTCGCGAGCTGCGTCGCATAGTCGGCAGAATCGAGCGGATCGAGCGGATCCTGATTCTGCATCTGAGCGGTGAGCATCTTCAGAAAGGTTTCGAAATCCGAGCTGACGACCGGCGTGCTGGTGCTTGCCGATGTGCTGGTCGTGGCGGTCGCGGCAGTGGTGGCGGATGTGACAGTTCCGGTATCCATCGGAAACTCCTTAAAAACGAAGATCAAGACCGCCCGAAGCGATCGAGAGCGGGGGGGCAGTATCAGGTGAGTCGGTAAGTTGCGGCACATTCTGCGCGGTCACCGGCATCGCGCGGCCTCCGCCAGGATTGCTTCCGGTGTGACCGTCTCCAAAGGTAAAACTGGTCGACTCGTAACCAAGTTCATCAAGGTAGCGAGAGAGCTGGTCGATGTTCCGGCGAAGCATGTCGAGCGTCTCGGGGCGTTCGGCCGAGATATGCATGGTCATCCCATGCTCGCCATGCATCATCTTGAAACGCATGTGCCCGAGTTCGACAGGACGAAGCTGAAGTTCGATAGACCCATCGCTATTTGGTGTGCCGGTCGTTGCGGCGTCAGCAATCTGGCGCATCACGGCCGACGTGTGTTCCGCCCGTGCCGAGGGCGGCGAGGCCGCATGCATCGAGGCCGATGCACTTCGTATATCGCCCGAGGTCACGCCGATGGCGTCGCCGGGCAACACCTTGTCATCAGAGAGTTCGCTTCGGTCCATTTGGCCGACGGCGGAATCACCGGCCGGAGAGGTAGAGGGCAGATCAATCGACGCTCGGCTCCCCGTCGCGACACTTACCGTGTCAAAGTGAGCCCCCGCGCGACTGCTTCGAAACACCGGCGGTGTCTGTGCATTGGAGGCAGCGGGCGCTTCATCCGAATCGGACGGTACGTCAATCGGCGAAGTGTCAGGTGATGCGGCGGCGCGTGTAAGCTGGATCGACGTGTCGCCTGTCAATACCGGACCCTTGGCCGGGATCTCGCGGAATGTCGCGACCGCTTTGTCGGGTATGGATGCGACAGAAGACGCCGCCGTTGCAGCTGCGGAAACCGCCTGATTCGAAGCTGTTGCGGAAGTCGCCCCAGGCTCGAAAACCTCGCTGATATTGTTTGCGCCCGTCGCGGCGGGCCCTTCTATGACTGATGCGCGCGGGCTCGGAGCGTGAGACGTAATGGAGGGCTGCGCTTGCGTTGGTGCAGTGCCCTTGAGGGTTGAAACCTGAATCGGGTCAATTGGCATCATCCGATCAGATCCTGCGGTCGAAGTATTCTGTGTATCGCGCAATAAGGGTTCAGGTTTAAAATCAGGGTTCGAGCGCGCAGGACGCTCCGCCGGGGGTGAACCGACGATCTGGTCGGGGTCCGCATCGCCGTCGGCGATGACTGCAGATCTGGTCTCTGTCGCGTCCCGGTTCGGAGCCATTTCGGGGAACTCCGGTCTCAGGGAAGGCGAGCGTTGCGCGGCCTGCGGCACGGCAATAGAGACCGCTTCCCCGTCCGGAAAAAGCGCGCTGCGCAGTGTGGGGCCAGCGCTGTTCGTTGGTACATTGGAAGTCACTGCTGAAGACATGATATCAACGAATGATCCGGAGTTGACATCAATGTCGGCCTTGGCAGCGATTGTGGGCTTGGCATTCACGTCAGATCGACCCTGTACCGCATCTTGATGCGCCGTGATCGCCATACCTGACGTAGAAGTCGCCTGATGGGCCGAGGTGCCGTTCGCCGAACTCTCAGCTCTATTCGGCATCCCGCCTTGGGCAGATACGCCGCTCTGATACGCTGGTGACGCCAGATTGCGACCAGCAGAGCGTTGAATTGCCAAGGCGCTACGCCAGATCGGACGGCCCTGTTCGATCGCCTTTGGCACATCCTGCGACGGCGCCTGCACCCGGGCGCTGATCAAGGTGTCCACAAGGCTCGAACCTTCAACCTGTGGCCGAGGGATCGGCGATGCTTGCCCTGACAGGATCGGCTCGCGGGTCTTCGCTGCCCAGGAGGGCTCTTGCGATGCGACAAAGACATGCTGCGCAATCACGCCTTCCTTGACCGATGCTTCCGATGCCGATCCAACGCCAGAGACCTCGACATCAATATGCTCGGGGATTTGGGCGCCCGTAAGGGAATTCGCCGGCCCGTGGACGCCTTTCTGCATCGCACCGGAGGGTTCCGGAGTCACCTTTTCGGAATGACGCCCGCCCAAGTTGCTGCTTCGGACTGCATCTTTACCGGCAGGTACCTGCGTAGAGGACAGCGGAGTCACCGCGTCGGCCTTCTGCTCCGCCTGGCGCATCACAAGCCGGTCCGCAACGATTTCGGGCTGGCGCGTCACATCTGGAGTAAGCGATGAAGCGGTCAAGGAGAGAGCGGCCTTCGCGACCGAGGGTGCAGTCGGTGTTTCAGCCACCTCTGCCGATGACTGTTCTGTTTGCACGACTGTCGCAACCGGATCTGACATATCATCGAGCATCTTCGACTGCGACGAGGTAGAGGTAACGTCAGTATCCTTGGCGAATATCGCTGGCTTGGGTGCCCCCCTTTCAGCAGGCGAGCCGTCCGGTTTGATAGTGACGGGACCGTTCGTTGCGACCTTCGTTTCAACTTCAATAGCGTCGACGTGATCAACCAGCGGCTCTTGCGTGGCTTCAATCGCGTCCCCGTTGGACTGGCCTTCGACGACTTGAACGCCTTCCGGGATCAGCTCGTCCGAAGTGTCGGTTGATTGTCCATCTTCGTCCTGCCCGGCATCTTTGGCGTCCTCAGAATCGACCGTTGCCGTCGCGGCCGGTTCTTCTGTCGGAGAGGCCGGTTCACTCTCGACGTTTGTCTCGAGCTCCGAATCGGGGGTGACCTCTTTGTAGACGTCATCGAAAATTAGCTCGTCCAAGGCACCTTCGGCACCTGATTGCTTGTCTTTCGGGGCCTGCAATAGCCCGAACAGACCTGACAGTTCACTCAACATTGGTCGCTCCGGGAGTTCTTCCACTGCCGAGAGCTTAAACAGAACATCCTTACCGCTTCTTTACCGCACCCGAGTCAGATTGGGTCAGTTGAGTCGAATTGGAGAAACCAGATGGACATCAGCGGCATGCCCGCCCCCCCCCGACCTGAGGCGAAATCGCGCACCGAAGCGTTGCGCGCTGCGACCGTCGCGCTCGAGGCGACATTCCTTGACGAAATGCTGAAGGCAGCCCGTTTCG
Organism: Citreicella sp. C3M06; assembly: GCF_018860705.1. Classification (GTDB taxonomy): domain Bacteria; phylum Pseudomonadota; class Alphaproteobacteria; order Rhodobacterales; family Rhodobacteraceae; genus Salipiger. The sequence goes on along the minus strand of NZ_JAHKQA010000005.1, from coordinate 6,650 downwards.
GTGAGCCGCGAAGCGCCTTTGGTGGCGGCGAAGGCGAAGCGCAGTTCAGTTCCTTTCTCAGGCAGGAACACGCGCGCGCACTGGCCGAAAATGGCGGAATTGGCATCGCTGAATCCATCTTCGAAGCAATGAAGGACAGAATCCATGACTGAACCAGCCAAATCACACGAGGCGATTCTCACAGCGCTCGATGCGCTTCTCGAAGAAGAGCGAAAAGCGCTTCTGCAGGGCGATCTTGATATGATCGGGGTGCTTCTTGAACATAAGGCCACCCTCATCTCAGAGCTCGATGACGCCTCGCCCGACGAGGCCGAAGCGATCCGCCCGGTGCAGCTTAAATTGCGTCGCAACCAGGATCTCTTTGATCAGGCTCTCGCGGGGATAAGAAATGTCGCAAACCGGCTGGGCGACATGCGACAGGTCCGCCGCTCGATCGATGTCTATGATGCCAAGGGTCATCGCTCGTCGATTGGCGGTGATGGGACAGGCAGCTTCGAGAAGCGCGCGTGACAGGATTTGAGTCAAATCGAGCGCAACCGACCAGCGGGTCTTAGGGCGGTATTAGGATTCGAGGCGCATGTTGTGCCTGCATCCAGAGCGGATGACGCAGCGGGCGAGACGCCCGGGCTGCCATCGTCAGAAAGACGTTCAGGAAGCCGGTTCCGGCAAAATCACAAAGCGGTGCAAAGCATCGCATGACTGTAAGGACGAAATATCCATGTCTAGCATCCTGACGAACAATGGCGCCATGGTGGCGCTGCAGACCCTCAAAAGCATCAACTCGGACCTCGCCACCACGCAGGGCGAGATCTCGACCGGCAAGTCCGTGTCGAGCGCCAAAGACAACGCCGCCGTCTGGGCCATCGCCAAGACGATGGAAGCGGACGTCAAAGGCTTTGCAGGCATCAGCGACAGCCTTGCACTTGGCCAATCGACAGTGTCAGTTGCCCGCTCCGCCGCCGAAACGGTGACTGAGCTTCTGACTGACATCAAGGGCAAGATCGTCGCCGCCCAGGAAGAGAATGTCGACCGCGGCAAGATCCAGACCGACATCGACGCACTCCGCGACCAGATCGGTGCGGTGGTGGGCGCAGCCCAGTTCAACGGTCTGAACCTGCTTTCGAACACTGAAACCACCGCAGGCAGCGGCAGCATCAACGTGCTGGCGTCCCTTGACCGCTCCTCCTCCGGGGTCGCCGCAAGCGACATCAGTGTGGCGAAGCAAGACCTTGGGACCTCTGCAAGTTCGATCAACGTCGCAGCAGCAGGCTACACCGCTGCTGGATCCGACGCTATGAGCGGCGCGGCGAACACTGGTGCCATTGCCTTGGCCAGCAACGCAACTCCCGTGACGACCGTTGCCGTCGTTGGCCAGACCGCGGGCACGGGCACTGATTCGGTTGCCGCCGGCACCGGCTTCACCGCCACAATCACGGCCGGTTCCGGCATCTTCGCCACCGGTATGAACACCACCACAACCGCGGGCAATCAGGAAATCGTGTACGTCGCACGCGATGGCGATACCGAAGCGGACGTCGCGCAAGGGCTTGTTGATGCTTTCAACAGCTACATCAGCGAGAACGATACCGCACTCGCAGCGGGTATCTCGGCGTCGGTGAATGCGACCAACCTGAACCAGATCGACATCACCGGCCCGGATGATTCGCAAGGTACAGGTGCCATCAGCGTACAGTTCCAGACCGCTGCAACGGCGGACACCACCATTGGCGGGCGCCTCGAAAAGCTGGGCGAAATCGACGTAACGACTCAGGCGGGCGTCGACTCGGCTCTGAACGATATCGAGGATCTGTTGCAGACCGCGATCGACTCGGCGTCTTCTTTCGGTTCCGTCCAGGGACGCATCGAGACGCAAAGCTCGTTCATTTCGAGCCTGACCGACTCGCTCAAGTCCGGTATCGGCACGCTTGTCGATGCTGACATGGAAGAAGCCTCCGCGCGCCTTCAGGCGCTCCAAGTGCAACAGCAGCTGGGCATTCAGGCGCTGTCGATTGCCAACCAGGCACCGCAGCAGCTTCTGTCTCTGTTCCGCTAACGCAGACAGTCGGAGGCTGGCCAGTCCGGCCTCCGAAACTCCTGATCCGTTAAATCATAGAAACAGAGTCAGAAGGTTCTGCCGTGAACGCCCAAACAATGGCGCAACGCGCCTACGCAGAAAATGCCCTAAGCACACGCACCGATCGGTCCATCGAATACGAACTGTTCGCACGCGTGACGCACCGTATCAAAGCCGCTGCCGAAGCTGGCAAGGCCGCGTACCCGAGACTGGTGCAAGCCCTTTATGACAACCAGAAGCTCTGGACGGCGCTCGCCATCGATGTGGCGGACCCCGGGAACAAGCTCTCCCCGGAATTGCGTGCGCAGATTTTCTATCTGGCCGAGTTTACACAGGTTCACACCGGAAAGGTATTGGCGCGCAAGGCACGCCTCGCCCCCCTTCTTGAAGTGAATGCCGCGATCATGCGCGGCCTCAGCGCCGGAGGAACGAAGCGATGAGCGGCCTCGTTCTCAAGCTGGGCCCGCGTGAACGGGTTCTAATCAATGGCGCTGTAATCGAAAATGGCGATCGGCGCAGCCGTTTGTCGATTGTGACGCCAAACGCGAACATCCTCCGCCTGCGTGATGCGATTCACCCGGATGACGCGCGCACGCCGGTTCGCCGTCTGTGCTACACTGCCCAACTTGTTCTCACGGGGGATGCAGAAGCTGACGTGGCAAAGTCTCAGTTGCTGCGTAACATCGAGGAACTGAGCCGCATTCTCACGGACCCGGACAGCCGCAAGCTGTTGACAACAGCCACTGACGCTCTTCTCGAAGAACAATTCTATCAGTGTCTCAAGGCACTTCGTGCCCTCATCCCACGAGAGGATCGGCTTCTCGCCGCGACAAGGCAATGAGTTACACACCCACAATTGCTGGCTCTGGCCTTGTTGGCTGGCAGATGCTTCAAGCAACGATGTCCTCGCAGCAGGCTGCCTTCAATAACAGTGCTGAGATCACGCGAGAAACGAACTATTTTCAGGAGAAGATCGGGAGCATCTCGTCAGCCGAAGAGCTTGTCAATGACCGACGGCTGCTCAGCGTGGCGCTCTCCGCTTTTGGAATGTCCGAGGAAATTGATAGCAAATATCTTATTCAACGGATCATCCAGGAAGGCGCCGACGACGACAGCTCGCTAGCCAATAGACTTGGTGATAGTCGGTACATCACCCTCGCTCAGACGTTTGACTTTGAGCCAGTCACAAAGCATCGGACACAAGAGGAAGGATTTGGGGAAGCCATTTTTTCTACATATGAAGGAAAAATGAGATCAGAACTCGAAGCAACCCTGCAGCAACCTCAATATGAAGACGATCCGTTATATGCTGCGGTCTTCGAGGCTCAGGTAACCTCAAACATCGAAGATATGCGAGAATATTTTCTTGATAATATCAAGAGTATCGAATCCGTTGAAGATCTCCTAAATGACCACGATCTAACCTCAATCGTACTAAAGGCCTTCGACTTGGAGGATCGGGCAGGAAGCACTACTATACTGAAACGTATCTTGTCCGAAGATCCTGAACTGTCGGGATCAATGTCGACGGTTCTCGGGGACAAGAATATGGTGTCGATTGCCAAGACATTTGCCTTCTACGACGCTGAAGATAAAACATCGCTTCAGCGAGATAACTTTGCCGAAAACATCACGAATGAGTTCATGTGGCAACAATTCATGAATTCAGTAAGTGAGGTCGATTCGTCTATCGGCACAGCTCTGCAATTTCAAAAATCTGTCCCTAGCCTTGCGTCGAACAGCATTAGCGAAAATGCAAAATGGTACAGCGTTCTTGGAAGTACACTTATGCGCAGTGTATTCGAAACAGCACTTGGGTTGCCAGATGGTTTTAGTCAAATTGATATCGACAAGCAGCTAGAGATGATACAGGAGAAAGCTGAGGCTCGTTTTGGTATTTCGTCATTCAGCGACCTAGAAGATAAAGGCGTTTTGAACAAGATCATCCACAGCTATCTTTTGCAGGATCAGCTTTCGCCGGAGAACAGCTATGGGTCCCAGAAAATCGCTCTAACGCTACTGAGTAATGCGACGTGATTTCGTCTTTTCTGAGCTTTGCTGCACAAAAGGATTTAAGGGCGGACTTCTCCTTCCCCGGGGGGAGTTATCCTACAGGTTATGTGACGGGAATAGCAAGAACGGTATAGCGGTTGAGCACCTCGATCCTGATCTGGAGCTCAGCGACGTGCTGATCGAAGTCGCGGGCCATGCACCGGGCTACCCCCATTGGCTGGACAGGATCTGGCGTAATTTGAGCTACTCGTTGCAACCTGCTGATCGGGTTGGTTGATATCTTCTCTATTCCAATAGACCAGCGTGGATGGCTTGCCGGCGAGGGCTGAGCGAGGTCGCTGGTGGTTGTAGCAGATCATCTATTTCCGGATGGCCGCTGACGTTGCTACCTGCAGCTAATCCAGTTTGGGATAGCCCCTGGCCCAACTGAAAGGAACAGAGATGAAGCGCAGCAGATTTACCGAAGACCAGATTATTGGCATTTTGAAGGAGCGCGAGACCGGGATTTCCGAGGCCGATCTGTGCCGCAAGCATGGGGTCAGCGATGCAACTGTCTACATCTATGTACGGCTCTCCCTTTGCAAGCGTTTCGAGGCAGTCATCGAGCGTGACGGGTGCTGACATCTATCCGGCGTCGCCGGTCGATGGTGGCGCGCCCAAATGGGTAATCCGCGAAGCAAGGCCCTCAACAAATGGTCGGCCTCAAGGGTCTTTATAGAAGCCAGGGTTTCCTTGCACCGGGTCCGTCCGGTCGTTTCATTTCCTCTTTCGCCTGCACCTCGAACCGTCCCGCATCAGGTCGCGGGGCGGTATTCCTCATTCTTGGCCAGCAGTGCCCAGATGATACGCGCGTTTCTATTGGCAACGGCGACGATGGCCCGGTTCGTTCCTCGGCGCTCCCGGAGCTCGTTCACCCATCGACTGAACCGGTCCGTTTTTCCGGCCGCGGTTCGCACGACCGCACGAGCGCCATGGACCAGCAGGGTTCGGAGGTGCTGGTCACCGCGCTTGCCGAGCCCCATGAGAATCGTTCTATCCCCACTGGAACGCTGACGCGGGACCAAGCCCAGCTAGGCGGCCATGTGGCGCCCGTTATCGAAGTCGTGCCCATCACCCACTGCGGCGATGACGGCAGTCGCCGTCTTGGGGCCGACACCCCGCATTCGACCGGCGCGCTGGAAGGCCTCGTTGGCGCGGAAGATCTAGTCGATACGCCGGTCGAACTCTTGCACCCGTTTGCCGATCTCCATCATCAACTCGAGAAGGGATGTGGACCTGTCCCGTTTTAGAGCCGCCCCAAGTGCTCGTTTATGCCACTTTCCGTTCGAAGGCGACCGGGCTTTTCCAGCCCAGTGCTGAGTGTCGGCGCCGTGGATTGTAGAAGCCGTTGATGTATTGGAAGATGGCCAGTTCGGCGTCTCTGCGCGTTTGCCACGACCTTCGCCAGATCAGCTCTGCTTTGATGGTTTTGAAGAAGGTCTCGACAGCGGAGTTGTCGTAACAATTGCCTTTGCCGTTCATCGATACCTTGAACCCGTGCTGACGCAGTATCTTCTGGTAGTCATGTGAGCAGTATTGCGACCCGCGGTCGCTGTGGAACATGCAGCCCCGAGGCGGTTGGCGCAGTGCGACCGCCATCTTCAACGCCCGGATCGCTAGGTCGCGCTTCATCCGGTTGCTGCACCATTCCCCGGCAGTGCATTGCAAAGCAATGTCACGAGAGGGGGCCCAGCCAATCACGCGCCTTGAATGCAGGTCCAGAATGACGGCTAGGTAAAGCCATCCTTCGCGTGTCCAGACATAGCTGATGTCGCCGGCCCATTTCTGGTTCGATTGATCGGCATGGAAGTCTCGGTTCAGCAGGTTGGGCGCGATGTTAAAGGCGTGGTTGCTGTCGGTGGTCACCTTGTATTTCTTGGATCGTTCGACACGGATACCATTCTCGCGCATCAAACGTCCCACACGACAATGCCCGACGTCCAGACCAAGTTCTTTCAACTCCTCCGTCATTCTCGGCCTGCCATAGCTGCCTAGGCTGAGACGTGATTGTTCCTTGATGTGGGCCAGGACAACCATGTCGGCCCGCTGTCTTTGGCTGGCTGGTCGGCTGCGATAGGCCCGCAGGCCACGTTCGCTGATATCCAAAATCTGGCAAAGGCGGTTGGTCGGGAATTCGCGGCCATGCTCTTCGATGAACCGGAACCTCATGGCTTTTGGCTCGCGAAGAAGGCCGTGGCCTTTTTTAGAATATCCCTCTCCGCCTTCAGGATACGGTTCTCACGACGAAGCCGTTCGTTCTCGCGGGCAAGGTCCAGATCTTCGTCAGACACAATATCCATGTCGCGATGCCCCGTGACCCATTTGTTCAGCGTCGACAGGCCAACGCCCAAGTCAGATGCCACCTGCTTTCTGGTCAGCCCGCTAGTCAGCGCGATCCGCACCGCATCAGCACCGAATTCGTCCGTCCGTTTCAGTCCCATAGTTCGTCTCCTTTGCTGCAATAAATGCTATCAAAGGAGCGGCATCAAAGCGCGACAGGTCCATCGATTACCGCCAAGATCCG
>NZ_JAHKQA010000102.1 GCF_018860705.1 Citreicella sp. C3M06 | reverse complement strand
TCTCGAAAATCCTCGCGTAAGCAGGATCCCGAGAGGCGCGCAAGGCTGCTGCCTCGAAGATCTTCGCGTAAATTGACAGGTCTCGCCCTTCGCGGCGAGGCGCTGCGACAAGACAAAAGCGGGCCTTGGGCCCGCTTTTTTCATTTGTGGCAGGTGCATTGCCAAATGCATAAAGGGCGCCCAATGGGCGCCCTTGTGGCCTGTCGGTCAGGCGGTGAGGGACGGAAGCGCCGGTGCCGGGCCTCTGTCCCTTTTGCTTGCGATTACTCGGCGTAGGCGCGGATCAGCGACGCGGCGTTCTCGCGGGCCTCGGCGGGGTTCGAGGCTTCCGATGCGGCCTGATAGGCGGCAACAGCTTCGGCATTGCTGAGGGCAGACACGTCGGCATTCGGCACGATCCGGCTCAGCGCGGCGCGGGCCTGGTCGCCGGTGTTGTAGGCTTGCGCCGATGCTGCGCCGGTCAGGGCGGCGGTTGCGGTCAGGGCAGCGGCGGTGAGGATTGCAAAACGGTTCATGGTCAGTCTCCTGTTTGATCTTGTTCGCACCGTTTGGTGCGTGAATGAGTATCTTTCGTCTTTCGATGCAGCACATATCGCACCAGCGCGCATGATCTTCAAATCACACAATCGCTCTCGAACGATCTGCTTTCCGTGATCTTGACCGTGAATTGTTCATGACAGGTTTGTGGATTCACAATTGTACCATTGTAAATATTGGAAAAAATGGCCAAGTTTGCTCGCGATTGCGTGATATCGCGTGAGGTAAGCTTTTGGAAACCGAGAAGTTTCCTTTTCACACCCTCAGTGTGCACAGGCGCACATCTGTAAGGGGCGCGTTACGCCGTCTTGCCGCGCTTTGAAAACCCTCTAAATTCAGCCCATGAGAGCGCTTGTCCCGTCCCCTGACGATGTCATCGAAACCGGGTTCATCCTCGCGGGGGACAGGCATGGGCAATCGCTGGCCCCCTCTGAGGCCTGCGACATCCTGCGCAGCGACACGCTTGGCTGGGTGCATCTGCGGGCGCAGCATCCGGACACCCCCGGCTGGATCATCGAGAACCTGTCCTATCTTGATCCGACGATCATCGATGCGCTGGTCGCCGAAGAAACCCGCCCGCGCGTCACCCGCGTTGGCGACGGGCTGATCGTGATTCTGCGCGGCATCAACACCATCGACGGGGAAGACCCCGAAGACATGGTTTCTGTCCGCCTGTGGATCGACCCGCAGCGGATCATCAGCCTGTCGCGCCGGCGGGTTCGCGCGATTTCCGACATCGCCGACGAATTGCGCCGCGGGCACGGGCCGGATGATTGCGCGTCATTCCTTGTGGATCTGGTCGAACGGCTGACCCAGTGCATCGAGAATTTCTGGCGTGGGATTGACGACGAGGCTGACGATCTCGAAGAGGCGGTGCTCACCGAGGCTGCCCCCGAAATCCGCCCACGTCTCGCTGATCTGCGGCGCCGGGCGATCATCCTGCGCCGCTATCTACAGCCGCAACGAGACGCGTTGAGGGGGCTGCAACCCGCGCACCCGTTCTGGCTCGAGGCCGATGATCTGCGCCACCTTGCCGAAGAGGTCGACGCGCTGGAGCGGGTGGTCGAAGACGCGGATGCCATGCGTGACCGCATGGCGCTGGTGCGCGACGAAATTGCCAGCCAGCTGTCGGACAAGCTGAACCGCAACATGTACCTGTTGTCGATTCTGTCGGCGCTGTTTCTGCCGCTGGGATTCCTGACCGGGCTGTTCGGAATAAACGTCGCAGGGATGCCGGGCGCGCAAGACGGCGACGCCTTCTGGATCTTCATCGGGGCGCTGGTTGTGGTGGTCGCGGCGCAGCTTGCGATCCTGCGCAAACTGAAGTGGATCTAGGCAGAGCTTTCCGCTTGCAAAGCCTTCCGGCCTTTCGTAAACGGGCATCGGCCTTAGGGGTATAGCTCAGTTGGTAGAGCGACGGTCTCCAAAACCGTAGGCCCACGGTTCGAGTCCGTGTGCCCCTGCCACTTTCACGATATTGCGGACAAACTTCCGAACCGGGCCTCCGGATCGGCATTGCGCATGAAAAAAAGGCCGCACCGAAGTGCGACCTTTTCCATTGTCCGGGCAGAGTTTACGAGCCCAGAACCTGTTCGATCAGTTGGCGCTGCTCGGTGTCCTTATCTTCGCCGTAAAGTGCGGCGCGCAGGCGGTTCACCTGCTCGGTGGTCAGCACGCGAAGGTCGGCCTCGGGCACCAGCTGCTGCACGGCGCTGATTTCAGACGGTGTCAGGTTCGGTGCGGCTTCGTTCATGCCATCAAGCAGTTGCACGCGGATCGAATCCGGGTCCACGCCGCGGTTGACCAGGGCGACGATCCGGTCCTTTTCGGCGGTGGTCATCTCTTCGATGCGCACCTGCGGGAAGTAATCGGTCAGGATCAGCATGTCGGCGGTATCGACGTTCGGGTTGTCCGCCGCCGCAATTTCCTCGATCATCTCGGACTTTTCGGTGTCCTCGTCGCCGGACTGGGCAATGGCCATCATTTCAGCGACCTGAGACTGGCTCAGGGCCGCGAAATTCACGTCCGGGTAGTAGGCGCGGATCGCGGCCTGTTCGGCTTCGGAGGGCATGGCCCGACCGGCGCTGCTGTCAGCCGCTGCAATGCGTTCCATGCGGGCGGCTTTTTCATTGTCGTCCTCGCCGGACTGGGCAATCGCCATCATCTGGGTGATCTGCTGATCGCTCAGCGCCGAGAAGTTGGCTTCCGGGTAGTATTGGGTGATGGCGTTCACTTCTGCCTGCGAGGCAGCAAACGCGCTGGTGCCGAGGACGGTTGCGAGGGCGGTGGCGGTGAGAAAGCGTTTCATAGTTGAGTCCTTTCACAAGTTCCAGTTTGCAGCGACCGGGCGCCTTGTCCGCTCGGTCCCGTGGCAAATGCCATTGCGGGATCAAACAGGGCCGTCTCCGGTCTTGCGTTTCGATCTATCGAGCGTAGCGTCGTCGCTGCGTCGGTATGTCTTTACAACACGGCTTCCCCGCCGCTGGTTCCGAGGCGAGAAGGGCAAAGATTTCGACCTGTTACGCTGGAAACTGGCGCGCCGGCGCTACGTGTGCGCGAACGCTTGCCGGGCAGCCGGGTTCCGTGCCGATCACGGCGATCTCTTCAGAAGATCGCGATCGCTCCGCACGCTGACGTGACCGACTGGCTGCCTCAATCGGCGCAGCGGCCCGGCAATGCTTGTCAGGGGCGCTCCATCTGCGTATACCGCCGCAAAATCTGAATCGAAAACCGAAGGCGCCCTGATGGCCAATCCCGTCCAGTTCATTCAGCAGACCCGTTCCGAGGTCGCCAAGATCGTCTGGCCGTCGCGCCGCGAGGTGTTGCTGACCACCGTGACGGTCTTTGTCATGGCAGCGCTGACCGCCACATTCTTTGCGATCGTCGACATCCTGATCCGCAGCGGCCTGCAAGGGCTTCTGTCGTTCTTCGGCTGAGCTGCCTGGGCGGCGCGGCGGGGAAACCCGCGCGTGTGCCCTTGATATCCGGCGGCCGAAGGCGCTAAGAGCAAGGCGATTACCTGAGCGGGCGTGCAGCGATTCGTGTTGCACGCCGGTTTTGTTTCAGGGACAACCGTTTCGCCCGCCCGGGGCGTGGCGGAAGGTGAATGGCCGGGATGCCCGGCGCAAGGTTGGAAGAGGGTCCAGATGGCGAAGCGGTGGTATTCGGTCAGCGTTCTGTCGAACTTCGAAAAGAAGATCGCGGAACAGATCCGTCAGGCAGTCGAAGAGCAGGGGCTCGAGGATCAGATCGACGAAGTCCTCGTTCCGACCGAAGAGGTCATCGAGGTGCGGCGCGGCAAGAAGGTCACGACCGAGCGTCGCTTCATGCCCGGCTATGTGCTCGTGCACATGGAAATGTCAGATCGTGGCTTTCACCTTGTGAACAACATCAACCGCGTGACCGGCTTTCTGGGCCCGCAGGGGCGGCCGATGCCGATGCGCGATGCCGAGGTCGAATCGATCCTTGGCCGGGTTCAGGAAACCGAGGAAGCGCCGCGCACGCTGATCCATTTCGAAGTGGGCGAGCGGGTCAAGGTCAACGATGGTCCGTTCGAAGGTTTCGACGGTATGGTCGAGGGCGTCGACGACGACAACCAGCGTCTGCGCGTCGCAGTGTCGATCTTTGGTCGCGAAACCCCGGTCGAGCTGGAATTCACTCAGGTGACCAAGCAGTAAGATCCGCGGCAACGCCCGGAATAGTGAAACCCGCCAGACATCTCTGGCGGGTTTTTTCTTGCGCGGATTGCGCCCGGGCGCGCGCATCGCCAAACATGGGCGCATGACCGCGCCAGCCCTGTTTCGCCAAGCCCCGCTTCGTATCGCCAATTGCGATGCCCGCCGCCTGTGGCTTGGGGCGAACGGGCTGTCCGGCATGCCTTCGGGCGCCGATGCGCTGGGGGTGATCCGCGCGCTGGGGTTCGTGCAACTCGACACCATTCAGGTGGTCAGCCGCGCGCATCATCACATCCTGTGGTCCCGCGCGCAGTCCTATCGCGAGCCGATGCTGGACAAGCTTCTGCGCAAGCAGGCGGTGTTCGAACATTTCACCCATGACGCCTCTGCCCTGCCGATGGAGATGCTGCCGCTTTGGCAGCGGCAATTCGACCGTATGCGTCGCAAGGTCGCTGGCTCTTGGTACGTGGGGATCGCGTCCGACACGCTCACCGCCGAGATTCTGGCGCGGATTCGCGACGAGGGCCCGTTGTGCACGCGCGATTTCGATACGGTGGTCGAAGAGCGGGCGATGTGGCAGCGGCCACCGCATAAGAAGGCGCTCGATTACCTGTGGTACGCGGGGGTGCTGGCGACCAGCCATCGCGAGGGGGTCATCAAATATTACGATCTGGCGGAACGGGTGTTCCCGCAGGTCGAGCGCCTGCCTGACGAGGCGCAGATCGACGGGCTTTGCACGGCGGCGCTGGAGCGGCTCGGCGTCGGCACCCTGAGCGAGATCCGCAAATTCTGGGATGCCACCGAGGCGCCCGAGGTGGCGGGCTGGGCCGCCCGCGCGCAGCCTGTTCCGGTGATGATCGAGGGCGCAGACGGGCGGTGGACGTCGGCGCTTGGCAGCCCGGACATAGAAGAGCGGTTGCAGGCTGCGCCGCCATCGCGGCGTCTGCGTCTGCTCAACCCGTTCGATCCGGCGATCCGTGATCGCGCCCGGCTCAAGCGGCTGTTCGGGTTCGACTATACGGTCGAGATGTTCGTGCCCGAGGCGAAACGCCGCTGGGGGTATTACGTCTATCCGCTGCTCGAAGGGGATCGGATGGTGGGGCGCATCGCAGCAAAGGGCGATCGCAAGGCCGGAACCCTGAGCGTCACCAACCTGTGGTGGGAGCCGGGCCTGCGCGCCTCTTCGGGGCGCGATGCCCGGCTGAGCGCCGAGTTGCACCGCTTTGCGAGACTCGCCGGTCTGCGCGAGGTGCATCCAGCAGATCCCGGAACATGGCCGATCGGTTCTTGATTTTCACCCCGGATCGAGGTATGCGCCGGGCTTCGAGCGATTGCCCAGGCGACTCGCCCGATCGTGGGAGGCGCGCGCATCGCGATGTGCAGACCTGACCACGCCACATGAACGCTGGATGACGCGTCATTCGGCAGATGGAAAAGGAGTAAGCTCATGGCCAAGAAGCTGATGGGCAAGATGAAACTGCAGATCCCTGCAGGCAAAGCCAACCCGTCGCCGCCCGTAGGCCCGGCGCTGGGTCAGCGCGGCATCAACATCATGGAATTCTGCAAGGCGTTCAACGCCAAGACGCAGGAAATGGAGCCCGGCGCGCCGTGCCCGACCGTGATCACCTATTATCAGGACAAATCCTTCACGATGGAAATCAAGACGCCGCCCGCGTCTTATTACCTCAAGAAGGCCGCAGGCCTGAAGCCGGTTGGCAAGCGCAACCGTCCCAAGGGTGCCGTCACCCCGGGTCGCGAGACGATTGGCACCGTGACCACCAAGCAGGTGCGTGAGATCGCCGAGGCCAAGATGAAGGACCTCAGCGCGAACGACGTGGAAGCTGCAATGCAGATCATCCTTGGCTCGGCCAAGTCCATGGGCATCGAGGTGAAGTAATGGCAAAGCTCGGAAAACGTACCCGCGCCGCCCGTGAGGCCTTTGTTGGCAAGGAAGAGCTGTCGCTCGAAGATGCCGTCAAGCTGGTCAAGTCGAACGCGAACGCCAAGTTCGACGAGACGCTGGAAATCGCGATGAACCTCGGCGTCGACACCCGTCACGCCGACCAGATGGTTCGTGGTGTGATCGGCCTGCCGAACGGCACCGGCAAGACCATGCGCGTCGCCGTGTTCGCCCGTGGCCCCAAGGCTGAAGAGGCCCAGAAGGCCGGTGCAGACATCGTCGGCGCCGAAGACCTGATGGAAACCATTCAGGGCGGCACCATCGAGTTCGATCGTTGCATCGCGACCCCGGACATGATGCCGATCGTCGGCCGTCTCGGCAAGATCCTCGGTCCGCGCAACCTGATGCCGAACCCCAAGGTCGGCACCGTGACCATGGATGTCGCTCAGGCTGTCAAAGACGCCAAGGGCGGTCAGGTCCAGTTCCGCGCTGAAAAGGGCGGTGTGGTGCATGCCGGCATCGGCAAAGTCTCCTTCGACGAGGCGCAGCTGATCGAGAACGTCAAGGCGTTCATCGGCGCGGTTGCCAAGGCCAAGCCGGCCGGTGCCAAGGGCACCTACATGAAGAAGATCTCGCTGAGCTCGACCATGGGCCCGGGCGTCACCATCGACGTGGCTGCTGCTGCGTCCGAGTGATCTTTGGACTGCATCGAATAATGAAAAGGCGGGCCCTCGGGTCCGCCTTTTTTATTGCCGCGCGGCGCTCGGCCTGTCTGATCCGGGCTGGCCTTAGCCGCGCCGCCGCAGGAACAGCGGCACCAGCGCCAGCAGAATGACAATGCGGGCAAAGTGATGCGCCGCGACATAGGCCGGATCGTAGCCAAGGGCGAGGGCGATGGCGGCCATGGCCTCGACGCCTCCGGGAGCGAAGGCGATCAGCACCTGCCCGATGGGCAGCCCGGTCAGCGCCTGCGTGATCACCGCAAACACCAGCGCCATGCCAAGCGCCATGGCGACCACCGCCAGCCCGGTCCAGAGCAGGCGCAGCACCGCGCGCGGTTCGACCTTGCTGAGCCGAGTGGCGAGCACCGCGCCGGTCACGGTGAAGCCGGAAAAGATCATCCAGCCGGGCGCGACCCCGTGCAGCAGCCCGGTCAGGTGGGCAGCGGCGCTCAGCACGATGCCGGTCAGCAGGCAGGCCGCCGACACCCCGCGCCGCCCGGCCCAGCGGCCCAGCGGCAGGCCGATCACCAGCAGCAGCGCAATGCCCCACAGCGGCATCGGTTCGGGCGTAACGGCCTGTGCGGTGGGGATGTTCAGCACCGCGGCCAGCGGCGGTACCAGCGCCACCAGAACAATCAGCCGCATCAGTTGCAGGATGGTGACGGCGCCCGCGTCGCCCTTGCCCTCGATGGCGATGGCCACGGCGTTCGACATGGTGCCCGGAGAGCTGGCCAGAACGGCGGTTTCACGGTCGATCCCAAAGACGCGCGTCAGCAGCCATGTCGATGCGGCCATGGTGGCCACCAGTGACAGCACCAGCAACAGCAGGCTGATCGACCAGCCCGACAATTGCGGAATGACCGAGGCGTTGATCCCCGATCCCAGCGACAGGCCGATGACCAGAAACGCCAGATCGCGGGCGCCAACCGGCATGACCACCGGCTGCTTGAGCCCCGCCAATACCGCGACCGCCAGCATCGCGCCGACAAGCGCCCCGGCCGGAATGCCAAGAGACGCGGCAAGCGCCGCGCCTCCAAGGGCGGCAACGGCGGTAAGCGCCGTTGCCTTCAGATATGCCTTGTCCTGCATGAGGCTCAGTCCGCCATGGCTTCCTGCCCCCCGGAGCGCTTGCGCGAGCGCCGTGCAAGCCAGATCGGCAGCACAACGACCAGCAGCGCCAGACCGTAGAGCAGCAGGCTCTTCCAGTCTGCCACGAGGATGCCCCAGTCGCCGCCCGAAATCGACAGGGCGCGGCGCAGGTTGTTCTCGAACAGCGAGCCAAGCACAAAGCCAAGGATCACCGGGGCGAGGGAAAATTCCAGCTTGCGCAGGAACCAGCCGAGCAGGCCAAGGCCGGTGATCATGTAAAGATCATGCGGGTTTCCGACGATGGTGTAGATGCCGATGAAGGCAAGAATGGCGATCAGCGGCGTCAGGTAATGCTGCGGGATCGTCAGCATCCGGGCGAACAGCCCCACCAGCGGCAGGTTGATCACCAAAAGCGCGACGTTGCCGATATACATCGATGCCACAAGGCCCCACGCCACTTCGGGACGCTGGGTGAACATCATCGGGCCGGGCTGGATGTTGAACATCAGCAGTGCGCCCAGCAGGATCGCGGTGGTGCCCGAGCCGGGGATGCCCAGCGTCAGCATCGGCACCATGGAACCGCCCGCCGCTGCGTTGTTCGCCGCTTCGGGGGCCGCAAGGCCGCGCACGTCGCCGGTGCCGAAGGTGCCTTCCTTGTCCGAGATCCGCTTTTCGGTGCCATAGGCCACGGCCGAAGCGACCGATGCGCCGGTGCCGGGCAGGATGCCGATGAAGAAGCCGATGATCGAGCTGCGCAGGATCGTCCACTTGGCCAGCTTCAGATCGGCCCATTGCACGAAGCTCTTGTCGACGGGCAGCGATTTGAGCGTGCCGCGTGCCTGATGTTCCACCAGCGTCAGCAGTTCGGCCATGCCGAACAGGCCCACCACGACGATCAGGAAGTCGATGCCTGCAAGGATGTCGGGGATGCCGAACGTGTAGCGGTTGACCCCGGTGTTGGCGTCGATGCCGATGGTCGCCAGCATCAGGCCGATGGTTGCCCCCAGCAGCGTCTTGACCGTGCTCTTGCCGACCAGAGACGCCAGCGAGGCGAAGGCAAAGACCATCAGCGCGACGTAATCTGCGGGGCTGAAGGTCACGGCGAATTTCGCAAGGCCCGGCGCGAACAGCGACATCAGGATCACCGCGAAGGTGCCGCCGATGAACGAGGCCACCGCCGACAGCGACAGCGCGCGCCCGGCCTGACCGGCGCGGGCCATCGGGTTGCCATCGAGCGTGGTCATCACCGCGCCCGCATCCCCCGGCACGTTGAGCAGGATCGAAGAGATCCGCCCGCCGTATTCGGCGCCATAATAGATGCCCGCCAGCAGGATCAGCGCCGATTCAGGCGGAAAACCAAGGCCATAGGCGATGGGCAGCAGGATCGCGACGCCGTTGATCGGCCCCAGCCCCGGCAGCGCGCCGATCAGGGTGCCGACAAAGCAGCCGACCAGCACCAGCATCAGGTTGAACGGGTCGAAAGCGACGGCAAAGCCGGTCGCCAGACCGGAAAGAACGGTATCCATCAGTTGGCCTCCGTCTGGAAGCTTTCGAGCACGGCTTCGACGACCGCGCCTTCGGGCAGGTTGAGATCCATCAAGGTGACGCACAGCAGCCAGCCGGCGATGCCGGCGCCAACGCCAAAGGCCAGCGCACGCCAGCGCGGCGCGCCCAGCATCAGCGCCATGGCGGTGCCGAACAGGGCGGTTGCAACGACAAAGCCCAGGGGCTCGTACAGGCGGCTGTAGGCCATCAGCATGACCACCGCCGCGCCAAGGCGGAACCAGACGGCCTTCGGCACGTCCATGTGATCGACGTCGGGCCTCCACAGCACGCCAAGCAGGCAAAGCATCGCAACGATGGAAAGGATCTGCGGCCAGCTTTCGGGGCCAAGCGGGTCGTACTGGAACGGTGCCTTGATGACGGTGAAGGCGATCACCGCATAACCGATGGTCACCGCAAGCAGGACAGCCGCGAAGATGCGGTCAGCCATGGGGGCCTCCTGTTGAAATTTCGGGACGGTCTGAAAGCGTTCAGATGCGCCGCAAGGGCCGCCCTTCGCAAAAGGCGGCCCCGCGGGGAGAAAAGCGGATTACTGGATCAGACCCGCTTCGGTCGCGATGGTACGAAGTTCGTCCATCGTGTTGTTGATGGAGGCGGTCAGTGCCTCACCCGACAGGTTCAGCGGAAGAAGCCCGCGCTCTGCCTGGATCTGTGCGAACGCGTCGGTGGCATAGGCCGCATCGAACGCATCGACCCATTTCTGGTAATCCTCGTCAGAGGTGTCCTTGCCCATGTAGAAGCCGCGCATGATCGTCCATTCGACGTCATAGCCCTGCTCCTTGGCGGTCGGGATCTCGGCGAAGGGGGCCTCAAGACGCTCGGGGGCGAGGGTCGCGAGGATCTTCATGTCGCCGCTTTCCAGATACGGGACCATTTCGCCGACATCGCCGGTATAGACCTCGATCGAGCCGCCGAGCAGCGCCGCGATGGCATCGCCGCCGCCGTCGAAGGCGACATAGCGCATCTGCATCGGGGTGCCGCCGGCTTCGCGCATCAGCAGCGCGCCCTTCATCCAGTCTTGCGAGCCGACAGAGCCGCCTGCGCCCACCACGACCGATTGCGGGTCGGCGGCCAGATCATCCATGATCTGCTTGAGCGAGTCGTATTCGCTGTCGGCCTTGACCACGACAGCGCCGAAATCGGCCCCGGCGGTCGCCAGCCAGCGCACGTCGTTCTCATCGAAGGCGCCGTATTTGCCAAGGATGATGTTCAGCAGCGAACCGGTCGACCATGCGACGATGGCCGAGCCGTCATCGGTTCGGTTGGTGTTGAACTGGTTGAAGGCCACGGCGCCGATGCCGCCGGGCATAAAGGTCACCTGCACGGGGTTGGTGACATGCGGCTCGAGGCCGGTCTGTGCCACGCGGCAGGTCAGATCGAAGCCGCCGCCGGGGTTGGCCGGTGCGACGCATTCGGGCTTGCGGATGTCGCTTTGTGCCAATGCCGGTGCGGCAAGGCTGAGGGCGCAGAAAAGCGCCGCGGAAACGCGGGTGATGATCATGATGTTCCTCCCATCTAGTCATGGCCCCTTGGGCTGCGACGCTTATGACCTGCCAAGGCTGTGAATGTCCTGACGCGTGGCTGACAGGACGCTGACATGGGCATTGCGCCGCAAGATATGGCTATGCGGATGCGCCGCGACCGGATAGTTCCGGTAACATGAGAATGCTACTGGTCGAAGACAATGACGAGCTGGCCGAGACGGTTCTTGACCGGCTGCGCCACGAGGGCCATTCGGTCGATCGCGAGGCCGACGGCGAAGAGGCCAACGCCCTGCTGCGCCATGCCCGTTTCGATATCATCCTGCTGGATATCAACCTGCCGGGGCGCAGCGGCTACGAGGTGCTGCGCTCGATGCGCTCGCGCGGGGATTCGACGCCGGTCATCGTGCTCACTGCCCGGTCGGAAATCGACGACCGGGTGGTGGGGCTGGATGCGGGGGCCGATGATTACATGGTCAAGCCGGTCGATTTTCGCGAACTCTCGGCGCGCTGCCGGGTGCTGGCGCGGCGCCGGGCCGGGGCGTCGAGCAACCTGTTCACCGCCGGAACGCTGCGGTTCGACCGCGCCGCCAAGCTGGCCTTTGTCAGCGACAAACCGATCGAGCTGCGCGCCAAGGAGTTGCAGCTGCTCGAGGTGATGATCGACAATCTTGGCCGGATGCTGACCAAAGAAGAGGTGGCCGACAAGCTCTACACCTTTCGCGAAAGCCCCAGCTTGAACGCCGTCGAACAGCTGGTGACGCGGCTGCGGCGGAAACTCGAAGGCACGCCGCTGGTGATCAAGACGGCGCGCGGCCTTGGCTATCTGCCCTATGTCAGCGACGACGAATAAGGCGCCCCGCTTGGGGGCGATGAATAATGCGCCCCGACTGGGGGCGGGGAATGAAGCACCCCGGCCCGAGGCGACGCCAGATGAGCCGCGCTCGCTCAAGTGGCGGCTGCTGTCGTCGATGGCGGCGGGATTCGCGCTGCTGCTGCTGCTGATGTCGGTACTGCTGTGGAACTATTCGCGCGCCGCATCAAATCGCACCTTCGATCTGCTTCTGGCGGGGGCGGCGCTGGCGATGCTGGAGCGGGTGTCGTTCAACGCCGATGGCCCGACGGTCGATCTGCCGCAATCGGCGATGGATATCCTTGCGCTGGCAAGCGACGACCGGGTGGTCTACCGCGTCTTTGCTCCGGCCTATGGCGAGATAACCGGCACCCCCGACCTGCCGCTGCCCGCCGCCGATCCTTCGGCCGCACCGGTGTTCTACAACGACAAGCTGAACGAGGGCTTTCGCTTCATCGTGCAGGGGCGGCAGATCACCTCGGCCGCCGGGCGCGACTGGGTCTTTGTGCAGATCGGCCAGACGCTGAACGCCCGGCGCGAACAGCAGGGGACGTTGTTTCTTTATGGTATGGCCGGGCTGGCCGGGGTGTCGCTGATCGGACTGGGCTTTGTCTGGCTGGCGATCCGCACGTCTCTGGCGCCGCTGGGCACCATCGCGGCCAGCCTTCTGGCGCGCAATCCGCGCGATCTGTCGCCCATCGAGGGCGCCCCTCCGCAGGAAATCTCGGACCTGTTTCGCGCCATCAACGGCTTTATCGCCCAGTTGCGGCGATCCCGCGCGCTGACCGAAAGCTTCATCGCGGATGTGGCGCACCAGACCCGCACCTCGTTGTCGGCGGTGCAGGGGCAACTGGCGCTTGCCGTCGATGCCGACAGCCCCGAGGCCATGCGCGCCCGGCTGGTCAAGGCCGAGGCGCAGGGGAACAAGACCGTTCACCTGACCAACCAACTGCTGGCCAACGCTATGGTGATCCATCGCTCTGACCAGGCGCAGCTTGATCCGATGGAGCTGCGCCCGCTGGTGCGCGACACGCTGGCAGAGCTGCTGCGTGACCGCAGGCTGCGCGAGATCACCATCTCTTACGAAGACGCGCAATTGCCCGACGGGGTGGGGCGGATCCGGGGCGATGCGATCTCCATCCGCGAGGCGCTGCGCAACCTGATCGACAATGCGATCCGACATGGGGGGCCGGAAAACTCGATCCTGATCGAACTGGACGGTGACACCCGCAGCATCCGCCTGACCGTCTCGGACGGCGGGCCGGGCATTGCGCCAGCGGATCGGGCGCGGGCGACCGAGCGGTTCACCTCGATCAACCGCGACACCGCCGGGTCGGGGCTGGGCCTTGCCATCGTGCGCTCGGTGGCCGAGGGGCATGACGCCAAGCTGGAACTCGGGGCGTCGCAACTGGGCGGGCTGCGTGCTTCGCTGATCTTTCCACGGCTGGCGGCGCTGCTGGCGGCGCTGCTGCTAACGCCCATCGCTGCCAAGGCATCGGAGCTGACCATCTTCGGCGCCACAGATCGCGCGGCCATCGAGCCGGTGCTTGACGCGTTCGAGGCGAAGGTGCCGGGCTGGACCATCTCATACCGCGAATTTCAGACCGTCGATCTGTATGACGCGGTGCTCGCGGGCGAGGGGCCGCCCGATGTGGTGATCTCTTCGGCGATGGATCTGCAGGTCGATCTGGTGAACCGCGGCATGGCGCAGCGCTTTGTCCTGCCCGAAGACAGCCAGCCGCCGGACTGGGCGCGCTGGCGCGACGAGCTTTACGGCTTTACCTTCGAACCCGCCGCGATCCTTTACAACAAGCGCATCCTGTCGCGCGAGGATCTGCCAAACTCGCACCGCGACCTGTCGTCATTCATCCGCGACCATGAGGCCGAGCTGAAGGGCCGGGTCGGGGGGTACGATCTGCGCCGCTCGGGGATCGGCTATCTGTATGCCACGCAGGATCTGATCCAGAGCGTTCAGGCGCAGCGCCTGTTCGAGGTGCTGGGGCGGGCCTCGGCGCGGGTCTATCTTGGCACGGCCGAGATGACGCGGGCGACGGGCAGCGGGGAAATCGCGCTGGCGCTGAATGTCATCAGTTCCTACGCCATGGCATTGGTCCCCGATCACCCCGATGTCGGGGTGCATTTCCTGAGCGATTACAACCTTGTCATGTCTCGCACCGCCTTTGTCCCCAAAACCGCCCGCGCGCCCGCGATGGCGGCGCGTTTTGTCGCCTTCCTGCTCTCGCCCGAAGGCCAGAGCCTGATCGACCGCGACACGCCGCTGATCCCGATTGCCGCGGCTGGCGCGCCGCTGACCGACAGCGCGCGGTTGCTGCGCGCCAGCAGTGGCAGTTTTCTTCCGATTCGGTTGGGGCCGGGGCTGCTGACCTTTCTCGACCGGCTGAAACGCGAAGAGGTGCTGCGCAGCTGGGATGCCGCGATGGCTGGGAATGGCAACTAGCCGATCCGGTCAGCTGCGGTGAGACCTCAGGAACAGGCGCATCAGATCGCGGGCCGACGGGTTCGAAACGATGGACATCGCCGGGGCATAGGCGGTCTCGAACAGCGCTGCGCCGATCAGCAGCGGGCTTTCGGTCAGGTTCAGCGGGCCGACAACCGCCTCGCCAAGGGTGCGCCAGTTGCGGTGCAGAATCTCGGTCAGCTGGGCGATTGTTTCTGCGTCGTCGCGTTTCTGGCGGACGAATTCGATCAGGGTCAGCGGCCACGACCCGCTTTCTGCCCGCGCGCCGGCCCAGTCGATCAGTAGCTCTTCGATTTCGTCGCGGCCGGGGGCAGCGGCGATCGCGTCGACAAGCTGAAGAAGGTCGCTTCCGCCATGGGTTTCAAGCACGGCCAGAAACAGCGCTTCCTTGCCGGGAAAGTTGGCATAGACCGCGCCCTTGGTGTATCCTGCTTCGGCGGCGATGGCATCAAGAGAGGTGGCATTGTACCCGCGCGCACCGAACAGCGTTTCCGCCGCTTCTATCAGGCGATCTCTGGTGCGCTGCGCCGCTTGCTTGCGGGTCATGCGTTGGTTCATTGCGGGCCACTCCCTTAGACTGCGATCACGATTGGCGTGAAGACTTCCAAGTTAAGATACCCTTGGGTATTTGTGTACTCAAGGGTATACGAAATCCTGTCCACGGATCGGCCCGCTTGATATATCTTGGGGGCGCAGGGTGCGTTCCGATCCCGTTTCTGCCCCCCTCGACGCAGCGTCGACGCTGAAGCGGTCGCGGAGACAGTTGTGCATGGTGCTTGCACAGCAGGCCCGGTGGGCGGGCACGCTTGTCGGGCGAATGAGGCAACCCGGCTTGACCCTTTGCTCGCGCGGGTTTCTTTAGGCGGCAGCGGAACCAAGAGGGGCGACATGGCCGATACGAGACTTTCATTTGACGAGCTTGCCCTGCTGCTGCGCCGGGTGTTCGAAGCGCAGGGGCTGCCCGCGCGCATCGCGGCGGTGCTGGGCGAAAATTGCGCCGCCTGTCAGCGCGATGGCGCGCTCAGCCATGGGGTGTTTCGCATTCCGGGCTATGTCTCGACGATCCAGAGCGGCTGGGGGTCGCCCTCGGCGCTGCCCGTGATCGACGCGGGAGAGGGCGCGTTGATCGGCGTCGATGCCTGCGGTGGCTTTGCGCAGGTGGCGCTGGACGCGGCGCGCCCGCTGCTGCTGGAGCGGGTGCGCGCGCAGGGCATCGCGGCGCTGAGCATCCGCAATTCGCAGCATTTCAGCGCCCTCTGGCCCGATGTCGAACCCTTTGCCGAGGCAGGGCTGGTGGCGCTGTCGGTGGTCAATTCCATGGCGGTGGTGGCGCCTGCGCCGGGGGCGACGCCGGTCTTTGGCACCAACCCCATGGCGTTTTCCAGCCCTCGGGCCGGCCAGCCGCCCTACACATGGGATCAGGCCTCGAGCGCGCTGGCGCATGGCGATGTGCAGATCGCCGCGCGCGAGGGCCACAAGCTGGCGCCGGGCACCGGGGTCGATGCGCAAGGCACCCCGACCGATGATCCGGACAAGATCCTGAATGGTGGCGCGCTGCTGCCCTTTGGCGGGCACAAGGGCGCGTCGATCGCCATGTTGATCGAGATCCTCGCCGCCGCCTTTACCGGCGGGGCGTTTTCCTCGGAGGTCGACTGGTCGGACCACCCCGGCGCCAAGATCCCGCTGACCGGGCAGTTTCTTCTGGTGATGGACCCGTCGCACACGGATGGCTTTGCGCAGCGGGTGGCGCAGCTGTCGGACGCGGTGCGCGCCTCGGGAAGCGCGCGGCTGCCCGGAGACCGCCGCCACCGCATCCGCGCCGAGGCGGCGCAAAAGGGCGTCGCCCTGACCACCGCCGATCTGGCGATGATCAAGGGGTATCTTTAGCGGCGCAGGATGCCTTCCATCGGGGCGATCTTTGATCCGTCGCTGAACCGCGACAGGCGGTATTGCGACGGGTCGACCACCGGCACCGCGCCGGTCACCAGATCCGCCATCAGCTTGCCGATCCCCGGTCCAAGGCCGAAGCCATGCCCCGACAGGCCGCTGGCAACGAACAGGCCGGGAATATGGCCGCGCACCCCTTCGGTGGACGAGACCACCGGGATGATGTCTGGCATCACGTCGATATAGCCGGCCCAACGCTGGGCGATGCCGACGCCTTGGAACGCCGGATAGGCCGCCTGAAGCTGGGCATAGACCTTGTCGATCGCCTTGGTATCGGGCTGGGGGTCATAGATCCGCGTGTCTTCGAACGGGGTGCGGTCGGTCGCGCCCCATTTGCGCGGCAGCTTCATCTCTTGCACGAAGCGCTTGCCGAAACGGAATTTCAGCCGGGTGAATTCGCTTTTCAGCGCCGGGAAGAACTTGGGCGCCAGCCAGAAGCTGTCGGGGGTGATCTCGTACAGCCCGGTTTGCGGGCCCGAGATGCTGTAGCCGCCATCCAGACGGCGGCGGAAGGTGTAATCCTGAAACTTGAACGTGCCCTCGGGGCCATCGGGCACAGGGTCGGTGCGTAGCACGGTACCGGTGGTCTTCAGCATCGGCAGGTCGATCCCGAGATTGCCAAGGAACAATCGCGACCAGATGCCCGCCGCGACCACCACCGAGGAACAGCGGATCGTGCCGTTTTCGGTCACCACCGCCGACACCTTGCCGCCCGAGGTTTCCACCGTGCGCACTGCGCAGTTCTGATGCACCGTGCCGCCCAGCATCCGGAAGGCGTTGGCGATGGCGGGGGAGGCCTTTTGCGGCTCGGCCCGCCCGTCATGCGGGTTGTAAAGCGCGCCCTTGATCGGGGCTGTCAGGCCGGGAAACGCGTTTAGCGCCTCGGGGGCGGGCAGCACGCGGGCCGGGATCTGGTATTCCTGCAGGATCTGGGCCCAGTCTTCCTCTTCCTTGAGCGCCTCGTCGGTGGTGACGGAAAAGGTGATGCCGCATTGGCGATAGCCGGTTTCGGCCCCGGTGCGTTCGTTCATGCCCTTCCACAGCCGCACGGATTCGACCATCAGCGGCATCTCGCGCGGGTCGCGGTGCGACAGGCGCACCCAGCCCCAGTTGCGGCTCGATTGCTCGGCGCCAACGTCGCCCTTTTCGCACAGCGCCACCTTGAGGCCGCGTTCGGCCAGCTCCAGCGCGGTGCAAACGCCAGCGATGCCCGCGCCGATGACCACCACGTCGACGCTTTGCGGCAGCGTCAGGTCGTTGGGGACCGGGTCGGGGATGGGGCGTCCGTTGGTCGGCATGGCTGTGGTTGTGTCGAGCGACATGAGAAGGGGTCCGTGTTGTGATGGGTCAGGCATGGGGCGGCAGGGGGGCACCCTGCCGCTTGGCGGTGATATTGTCGCGCAGGCGGTACATGCGCAGATGCGCCTGCGGAGCGAAGGACATGTAGAAGGGCTGCGATTTCAACGGTTCGATTTTCAGGCCAAGGTCCTGCGGCGGCAGGCCAAGCGCCCATTCCGACAGGATGCCGCCCAGCATCGAGCCGGTGGGCACGCCGCGCCCCGACAGGCCAGTCATGGCAACGACGCCGGGGGCCAGATCGTACAGGCGTGGAATGGTGCGGCGCTGCATGTCAAGCTCGCCGAACCACAGATATTCCCAGCGCAGGGTCTCGCGGATCTGCGGGTGCAGCCATGTCAGCCGGTCGCTCATCACCTGTTTGGTATAGGCGATGTCGCGGCCCCGGCGGCCCATCGGGAACATCGAGGCAACGATGCGCCCCGCGCCATCGTATTTATAGACGTAGATATCACCGCGCCCGTCGTGCATCGTGGTGTTGCGGGGCAGCACCTCGGCGCGGGTTTCCGGCGACAGCGGCTGCGTCGCGGCGACAAACACCCGCATGATCTTGAAGGTCTCTTCGAGCTTTGGCCAGCCCGCGACCGTATAGGCCCCGGTGGTAAAGATCACCTTGTCAGCCAGCACCGCGCCGCGTTCGGTGCTCACCCGCCAGCCGGTGCCAATGCGTTCGCAGCCAGTGACCGGCGAGCGGGTCAGGATGCGCCCGCCTTCGGACATCACGGCGCGGCCAAGGCCCCGCGCATAGGCCAGCGCATTGACGGCGCCCGCTTCCTCATGAAACCAACCGCCAAGAAAGCGCGGCGAGCCGGTGACCTGCTGCACCTCGGCGGCGTCGAGCATCCGGGTCTTGGCGCCGACGGCGTTGTACTGGTCGGTCTTGGCTTGCAGCGTCTTGAGATGGCCGGGATTGAGCGCGCCCTGCACATAGCCGCTCTGGTCCCATTCGCAATCGATGCCGTAGTCGCGGATCATCTGGCCGACGCGGTCATTGGCCCGGGTCTGACGATGGATCAGCCGCTCGGCCCAAGGCGCGCCAAGGACGCGGCGCAGATCGTCCGGCGTGTAATGGGTGAAGGTCGGGGTGCAATGCCCGGCGTTGCGGCCCGAACCGCCAAAGCCGATCTCCTGCGCCTCGATCACGGCGACCGACACGCCAGCCTTGGCGAGTTCCAGCGCGGTGGTCAGCCCGGCATAGCCCGCGCCGACGATGCAGACATCGGCCTTGATGGTGCCTTCCAGCGCAAAGGTCTCGGGCGCGGCGGGGGCGGTGGCGTACCACAGCGTGTCCTCGAAAGGTGAAAAGCGTGTCATTCAGCGCGCCTCCGACCGGCTGTCGAGCGCATCGCGCAGCCCGTCACCGACAAAGTTGAACCCGGCAACGGCGATGGTGATCGCCAGCCCCGGCACGATCGCCAGCCACGGCGCCGATTGCAGATACTGCTGCGCCCCGTTGAGCATGTTGCCCCAGCTTGGCAGCGGCGGCTGGATGCCATAGCCAAGGAACGAGATATAGGCCTCGAGCAGGATCGCGCGGGCCACGGTCAGCGTGGCGGCAACGATGATCGGGCCGATGGCGTTGGGCAGCAATTCGCGGAACATGATCCAGCGGCCCGACAGGCCCAGCATCCGGGCGGCCTGAACGAAATCCTGATCGCGCAGGGTCTTGACCTCGGCCTGCACGATGCGGGCGACCTCCATCCAGCTGGTGGCGGCAATGATGACGGTGATCATCGCGGGCCCCGGCTGGATGAACGCCGCCAGCGCCAGCAGCAGGAACACCGAGGGAAAGCTCAGGAAGGCATCGACGATGCGCATCAGCACCGCCGAGACGGCGCCGCCGTAATAGCCAGACAGCACGCCCACCACAGAGCCGATGCAGGTGCTCATGATCATCGCGGCAAAGCCCACGGTCATCGACACCTGCCCGGCGTGAAACAGCCGCGCGGCGATGTCGCGGCCCAGCGGATCGGTGCCAAAGATATGGCCTCCGGTGAAGGGGGGGGCAAAGCGGGCGCGCAGGTCGATGAACAGCTCGTCGAAGGCCAGCAGGTAGGGTCCGACAAAGCAGGCCAGCGCAAGCGTGACGATCATCACAAGGCCCAGCATGGCCAGCTTGTGCTGCATGAACCGGCGCACAGCGCGGGATTTGATGCGCGGCGCGCGGCGGGCGGGGGCGTTTGCAGTCATGGTCATCAGGGCCTCTCAGGACAGGCGGACGCGCGGATCGACCACCGCGACAATCAGGTCAGCGGCAAGGTTGCCGATCAGGACAAGCATGGCCGAGGCCATCAGCAGCCCCATCACCACCGGGTAATCGGAATAGCCGAGGCTATCGAGAAACAGCCGCCCCATGCCGGGCCATGTGAACACCGTCTCGGTCACCAGCGCGCCGCCCAGCACCACGGGCAGTTGCAGCCCGGCAAGGGTGATCATCGGCACCAGCGCGTTGCCGACGATGTGCTTGAACAGGATGCGCCGGTTCGGCAGGCCCTTGGCCCGCGCGGTGCGCACGAAATCCTGATTGATGACATTCAGCGTCGCGGTGCGCATGTAGCGCGACCAGACCGCCACATCGACCAGCGCCAGCACCAGCGCGGGCAGGATCAGGTGTACGGCGTAATCGCCGATCGAGCCATCGCCGACCGTGTACATGTTGCCCGCCGGCAGCCAGCCCAGTTCCAGCGAAAAGATGTAGATGGCGATCAGACCGAACCAGAAGGTCGGGATCGACAGCGCCACCATCGCCAGCACCGTCGTGGTGTAATCGAACACCGATCCGCGCCGCACCGCCGACCAGATGCCCACGGTCGTGCCCACGGTGACGGCGATGGCCGTCGCCGTGCCCATCAGCAGCATGGTGGCGAACAGGTGATCGGCGATGATCGTCAGCACCGGCTGCTGATCGCGGTAACTGGTGCCCCAGTCGCCGGCCAGCATGCTGGTCAGCCAGTCGAAATATTGCACGATGATGGGGCGGTTCAGGCCCATCTGTTCGGCCACCCGGTCCATCTGTTCCTGCGTCATGCCGGGCGACAGTGCGAATTGCGACAGCGGGCCTCCGGGCGCGAGGCTGAGGACGAAGAAACCGATCAGCGAGACGATGAACAGCAGGATCAGACTCTGGCCGAGGCGGCCGGACAGGTAGCGCAGCATGGCGGGGGCCTCATGGGTGCGTGGTCAGTGGCCCGGCGCGACCGACCGGGATCGGCCGCACCGGGCGGTTGTGCGCACCGGGCAAAGGGGGGAAAACCCCGGTGCGCGCAGCTCTCAGATCAGGACGTCCATTTCCACGACCGCACGTTCCACGTGCCGATGCGGTTGTTGACGTTCTGGGTTGGGCCTTCGACGCCCTCTTTCCAGCCAGCCACCACGGCGTATTGGAACAGCGGCAGGAAGGGCAGATCCTCACGCATGATCTTTTGCTGTTCCATGTACAGCGGCTTGCGGTCCTCGGGGACAAACAGGTTCGCCGCCTCGGTCAGAAGCTCGTCGACCTTGGGATTGGCATAGGCCATGGTGTTCTGGCCCGAGCCGCCTTTTGCCGGGATCTTCGTCGACATCCAGTAGTCCGAGGAATCCGGGTCGGCGCCCGACAGCGTGGACAGGCCCACCACCACCGAGTCGAATTCCGAGTTCATCCAGTAATCGCCCCACATGACGGCGGGCGGCAGGTTCTTGATTTCCATCTTGGCGCCGATTTCGGCAAAGGTCTGCTGAATGAACTGCTGTGCCTGTTCGCGCAGGTGGTTGCCCGCGGTGGTCGAGTTGGTGAATTCCAGCCGCACGCCGTCTTTTTCGCGCACGCCATCGCCGCCCATGACCCAGCCGGCCTCATCCAGCAGGGCGTTGGCCTTTTCGATGTTGAACTCGTGCTTGGGCAGGTCGGGGTTATAGTAGAACGACTGCTGCGGCATGTAGGTTTCGGTCGGGGTCGGCACACCGTAATATAGCGCGTCGATGATCGAGGTCTTGTCGACCGCAAGGTACAGCGCCTGACGCACCGCCGGGTCCTGAAACACCGGGCGCATGTTGTTGAACCCGATGGATTCGAAGGTGGCACGGCCCATGACCTGCACGGTCTTGCCGTCCAGGGTCTGCGCCTCTTCCAGATGGTCCGGCGAGATGTACTGAAGGCCGATCACATCGACATCGCCCGATTTGAACTGGGTGTACATCACGTTGAGATCGGGGATGTACTTGATGATCAGCGTTTCGATGTAGGGGCCATCGCCGTGGTAATCGGGGTTGGCGACCAGTTCGATGTGATCCCCGGCCATGCGTTCCTTCCACTTGAAGGCGCCGGTGCCGATCGGGGCATTGTTGAACGGGGCGGTGTTGGGATCTTCGACACCGTCGAAGGCGTGCTTGGGGATGATGAAGGTCGATGCAAGGATCGCGCCCATCGGGGCGAAGGGGGCCGTCATCTCCCATGTGATCTCGGTCGGGGACAGCACGGTGATGTTTCTCATCAGCTCATAGCCGGTGGACCGGAAGCTGATGAAATCGGGGTTCATCGGCAGCTCGAGGCTGAACTTGACGTCCTCGGCGGTAAAGGGCGTGCCGTCATGCCATGTGACGCCGTCCTTGAGCGTAACCTTCCACGTCAGGCCATCCTCGGAGATACCGCCGTTTTCCACGGTGGGCACCTCGGCGGCGAGCAGCGGGAAGAATTCGCCATTCTCGTCAAAATCGATCAGCGTGTCGAAGATCGCGTAATAGACGCCTTCATCCACCTCGATATGCGGCATTAGTGGGTTGAAGACGGTGGGCTCCTGGCTGAAGGACAGCACGATCTGGCCCTTGGGGTCGGCATTGGCCGCAAGCGCGCGGGTGCCGGACAGGGCGGTGGCGGACATCAGGCCCGCAGCCCCGAAAAGTTGCAGCGCGCCGCGCCGGGTAAAGCCCTTGCCGGGCAGGTCTTTGGTCATGATAGCGTCTCCCAGTTGGTTGGTTGAAGGCGACGACCCGTTTTGCCGGATTCTGTGTCGCGGGTTGGCCCGGCCCTGATGCAGGCCGGGTAGGATCAGAAACCGCTGATGATCTCGATCTTCGAGCCATCGGAAAAGCGGTTGAAACGGAACGGGGTCGGATCGACGATGGGCGTCTTGCCGGTCACCAGATCGGCGGCAAGCTTGCCTGCCGCCGGGCCGATGCCAAAGCCATGGCCGGAAAAGCCGGTGGCGATGAAGAAACCGGGCGTGCTGTCGATGGCCGAGATCACCGGCACCGCATCGGGCGTGACATCGATGGCCCCGGCCCAGCGTTGGGCGATCTCGGCCTTTTCGAACACCGGGAAGGCGCGGCGCAGGTTGGCCAGCGCCTCGTCCTGCAATTTGAACGCCGGTTTGGGGTCGAGCACGCGGCAGTATTCAAACGGGCTGGCCTCGTCGAGCGACCATTTGTTGGGAATGCGCGCCTCGTCATAGAAGCGCCCGCCGAAACGCAGCATCAGCGATTTCCATTCGGCGCCAAGCGCGGGCAGGAAATCTTTCATGTAGCGGAAGCTGTCGGGCACGATGTCGACGATATTGCGGAAGCCGTCGGCGATGGTATAGCCGCCGTCCTGCCGCTTGCGGATCGAAAAACCTTCGGACCAGATCGCGGTTTCCGGGCCACCTTCGAGAGGCTTGGTGCGGATCACCGAATTCTTGACCTTGAGCTGTGGCAGCCGCAGCCCGGTGTTGCGCGCGAACAGCGACGACCACGCGCCGCCCGCCAGCACCACCTGTTCGCAGGCGATGCGGCCGCGTTCGGTCACCACGCCGGAAACCTTGCCCCCCGATGTCTCGATGCCGCGCACGGCGCATTCGGTCAGCACATGCGCACCGCGATCACGGGCGGCCTCGGCGATGGCGGGGGCGGCTTTTTGCGGCTCGGCCCGGCCATCGACAGCGTTGAAAAGCGCGCCCTTCACATCCATGTTGCCCATGCCGGGGGCCAGTTCGGCCATTTCGGCTTTTGACACCATGCGGCTTTCGAACTGGTAATCCTGAAGGTTCTTCAGCCAGCGTTCGTGCTGTTCGTATTCCTTGTCGGTGGCGCAGGAGAACATCACGCCCGAGCGTTTGTAGCCCAGATCGCGGCCCGTGCGGGTCGCCATGCCGTCCCAGATCCGCAGCGATTCGGCCATCAGCGGCACTTCGCGCGGATCGCGCCGGGTGATGCGCACCCAGCCCCAGTTGCGGCTCGATTGCTCGTGCCCGATGCCGCCCTTTTCGCACAGCGCCACCTTTAGGCCGCGTTCGGCCAGTTCAAGCGCGGTCGAGCTGCCGATGATGCCGCCGCCAATGACGACGACGTCGACTTTTTCAGGAAGATCCACATCCCCGTGAACGGGAACGACATAAGGTCCGGGCATCAGAAAAACTCCTCGGCCTGACAGTTGACGTGAAATTCGGTGACCGAGGCGGTGTTGGGCAGCGCCAGCAGCATGGCGATTGCGGCGGCAAGATCTTCGGGCTGGGTCATTTCGGTGGTGGGCTTGCCGGTCAGGCTGACGGCCATGTCGGTGGCAACAAAGCCGGGGCAGACTGCGGTGGCGCGGATGCCATGGTCAAAGCCGACCTGCCGGAAGCCATGGGTCAGCGCCACCGCGGCGAACTTGCTGACGCTGTAAGATGAAGATCCGGCGGATTTCACCCGCTTTCCCGACAGCGAGGCCAGCACGATGATCCGCCCCGCCCCGCAGGCGATCAGATCGTCCCACGCGGCCTTGGCAAGGCGGCGGGGCGCCTTGACGTTGACCTCGAACATATCGTCGAAATCGGAATCCTCGGCCTCGATGACGTTTTTCGGGATCATGATGCCGGCATTGGCGACGATGGCGGTGATCGGGCCAAGCGCCTCGCGGGCCTGTTCGGCCCAAGCTGTGGCGGATTCGGGGTCGGCGGCGTCATATTCCATGACATGAACGCGCGCAGGGTTGGCCCAATCGGGCAGTTTCGGCGTGCGCATTCCCAGCGACACCTTCCAGCCCGCTTCATACAGCGTTTTCGCCACCGACGCGCCGATACCGCGGCTGGCGCCAGAGATCAGGGCAACCTTGTCTACTGCCATTTGTCTCGTATTCCCATGTAAGCGCGCTTGAGCAAGCGCATGAACTGGTCCCGATCCTCGTCGGGGATGACATCGAAGAACTCGCGTTCCTGCTGGCGGATGATCTCGCGGACCTCCTCGGCGAGCGCGTGGCCCTTGGGCGTGATGTGCAACGCCTGGGCGCGGGCATCGCCGGCATGGGTTTCGCGGGTCGCAAGCCCGGCTGTCACCAGCTTGTCGATGATCCTCCCGGTTGCGGGGCGATCGCGCATCAGAACCCCGGCAATGGCCGAGGGGCGGATGCCGGGATAGTCGTCGATCAGGAACAGCGTGGTGATCTTGCCCTTGCCCTTTGCCACCTCGAGATGGCCCATCCGCGCATCGAGATCCTTGGAGACCGCAAAATCGATCGAGCGGATGTACCAGCTGAACGCGCCTTCCAGAATGTCGATGCGCAGCCCGGCGATTTCAAAGGGCTGCTCGTCTTCCGGGGTATGATCGTGGGCTGCGGTCATGCCTGTCCTGTTCCGCCAAGGCGGTTGGTGTGGGGGCGGTGAGTGTATCTGGGTCAGGCAAGCGCCTGATGACAGTAGGGTGACAAGTGTAGTTGTTCTTCACAACTACTTTGCGCCGGCGAGCGGGGATTTTGTGAGATCGTCGCTGAATTCGCCCTGAACCGGTTCAAAATGCAGGCAAAGGGGCGATTGCCGCCCCTTTGCGGGCTATTCAGCCGCCGGGAATGGCCGCCACGAGCGAGCGGGTGTAGGCATCCTGCGGGTCGCGGAAGATGCGCGAGGGCGGGCCAGCCTCGACCACCTTGCCCTTGTGCATAACAAGGATGTCGTCGCAGATCTGGCTGGCGACGCGCAGATCATGGGTGATGAAGATCATCGCAAGGTGCCGTTCGCGCCGGATGCGGTCGAGCAATTCCAGCACCTGCGCCTGAATCGACACATCGAGCGCCGAGACCGCCTCGTCGGCAACGATCACTTCGGGGTCGAACATCAACGCGCGGGCGATGCCCACCCGCTGCCGCTGCCCGCCCGAGAATTCATGCGGATAGCGCTCATAGGCCGACGCATCGAGCCCGACCAGTTCCAGTGTGTCCTCGGCGCGCTTGCGGGCGGCGGTCTGGCTCATCAGGCGATGCGCCACTGGCCCTACGGTCAAGGCCTGCCCAATGGTGAAGCGCGGGTTGAGCGAGGCATACGGGTCCTGAAAGATCATCTGGATACGCGGGCGCAGCGGGCGGAAGGCCTGCTCATCCAGCGTCACGAGGTTTTCACCCTGAAAGCGGATCTCGCCGCCATCGGCATCGGTCAGCTTCATCAGCACCTTGCCGAGCGAGGATTTCCCCGAACCGGATTCGCCCACCACGCCCAGCGTCTCGCCCTTGCGCAGGGTGAAGGAAATGCCGTTCACCGCGTGGACCTCGCGCATCTTGCCAAGAAAGCCGCTGCGGGTGCGATAGGTCTTTTGCAGCCCGCTCACCTGCATCACCACCGGCGGCTCTTTGGCACGGCTGCGGTCCTGTTCGCGCAGGGTTGGCACGGCGGCGATCAGCTTTTGGGTATAGGGATGCTGCGGCGCGGTCAGCACGTCGCCAGCGATGCCCTGTTCGACAATGTCGCCCTTTTCCATGACGATGACGCGGTCGGCGATTTCCGCCACCACGCCGAAATCATGGGTGATGAACATCACCGACATGCCCTTGGCGCGCTGCACCTTGCGGATCAGTTCGAGGATCTGCGCCTGCGTGGTGACGTCAAGCGCGGTGGTCGGCTCGTCGGCGATCAGGATGTCGGGGTTCAGTGCCATGGCCATGGCGATCATCACCCGCTGGCGCTGGCCACCCGACAGGCGGAACGGGTACTGGTGCTGCAGCAACTCGGGGTCCGGCAGACCAACCTCGGTCAGCATTTCGACGACGCGGGCAGGGCGCGACGCCGGGGTGCCCTCGTCGTGGTAATCGAGCACTTCGCGGATCTGCGCGCCAATGGTCATCAGCGGGTTGAGCGCCGACAGCGGGTCCTGAAAGATGATCGACACGGCGCGCCCGCGCATCTTGCGCTTTTCGGCTTCGCTCTGGGTCAGCAGGTTCTTGTCGCGAAAGATGATCTCGCCGTTGCGCACGGTCATCACCGGCGGCAGCAGCCCCATCACCGCGCTTGCGGTCACGGATTTGCCGGACCCGCTTTCGCCAATGATGCAGAGGATCTCGCCGGGGCGCAGGTCAAAGCTGACGTCCTTGACGGCGAAGGCGCGATCATGGTCGCCGGGCAGCGCGACGGTCAGGTCGCGCACCGACAGGACCGGCGCACCGGTCTGGGTATCGTACATGTCAGTTCCAGTCGTTTTTCATTATTATGCCCGGGCAGACTGGCAGATCGCAGTGGATCGAACAAATGCTGACAGTCTTTCCCGCGCGTTTTAAAGCGACGGTGCTGTCGTCATAGGCGGATTACGACGGTGCCCAGCCTGCTGCGCCCCAGCGGCCGCTTGATCGGCGCGTGCACCAGCGCGGGCCTGTCGGGGCACATGCCGCCAATCCCGCTTCCGAGCGGGTCGTCTAGACAAGCGCACAGCCGAAGCTCTCGTCTCGACAAAAGCTCTGGATTTGCAGCCGACCAGACTTAGGTTGTCAGTCGCACATCGGTCCATGCCGATGCTGTCGCAGCGATCCGACGTCTTGAGGCCGCAACGCAAGGGAAGTTACCGCCCGATGCAACCTTACCTGCCCCCAAAGATCACCCCGCCCGGAAAGCCGCTTGGCATTCTGCCAAGCCTGCGCGCGGCGCGGCGCAATGTGCTGGGGATCATCCCGGCGATTGCCTATACCCAGCCCATCGTGACCGGCACCACCGGGCCGGCGCGATGGCACATGGTTCAGGGCCCCGAGGGCATGAAGCATGTGTTTCAGACCAATGTCGGCAACTACCCGAAATCCGAGGTGATGATCCGCATGTTGCGCCCCGCCGTGGGCAACAGCCTGTTCACATCGGAAGGCGCCGCGTGGCGTTGGCAGCGCCGCGCCATCGCGCCGGTGTTTGCGGCGCGCCATGTCGAGGCGCTGGCCCCGGTGATGACGGCAACGGCAGAGCGGGCGGCGCAGCGGCTGGCCAGTGCGGGCGAGGCAGAACTGGTCAAGGAAATGCTGTCGGCGACCTTCGATGTCATCTGCGACGTTGCCTTGTCGGGGCGCGAGTATTTCGATGCCGAAGAATACGGCGCCGCGATCACCCGCTATTTCCTGACCGTCGGGCGCGCCTCCCTGCTCGATTTCCTCGAAGTGCCGCCCTGGGTGCCGCGTCCGGGGGAATTCTTTGGGCGGGGCGCAGTGAAGACCATGCATCGCATGGTGGCCGCGGCCATCGCCAAGCGACGCAAGACCGGCGCGGGGGCACAGGATGACCTGCTCGATCACATGCTGAACGCCATCGACCCGCAAAGCGGGCGGACCATGTCGCCGCAGGAGCTGTTGCACAACATGCAGTTCTTCATCGTCGCCGGGCATGAGACGACGGCGCTGGCGATCAGCTGGGCGCTGTACCTTCTGGCCAACGATCCCGAGTCGCAGGATCGCGCCCGAAGCGAGGCGCAATCGGTACTGGGCGGGCGAGCCGCCGGGGCAGAGGATCTTGCCGCGATGCCGTTCATCGAACAGGTGCTCGACGAGACCATGCGGCTGTATCCCCCTGTCGGGTTTCTGGCACGCAACGTGCTGGACAAAGACAGGATCTATGATCGCGACATTCGTGCCGGAGAGACGGTGTTCCTCAATATCTGGGCGATGCAGCGTCACCAGCAGTACTGGACCAATCCCGACGCCTTTGATCCGGATCGGTTTTCGCCAGAGGCCAAGGCGGGGCGCGACCGCTATCTGCACCTGCCGTTCGGCGCGGGGCCGCGCATCTGCGTCGGGGCGAATTTTGCGATGATGCAGGCGCAGATCATCCTTGCCACACTGCTGTCGCGCTTTGTCTTTGCCCCCAAGGGGCCGCCGCCAGAGCCGGTCATGCATATGACCGTGCGGCCAGAGCCGGGCATCTCGCTGACCATCCAGCCCGCATGAAAAAGGGGAGGCCGTAGCCTCCCCTTTCAACGTTTCAGATCTGCGGGACGATCAGCCGCCGAAATCGTCCAGCATGATGTCTTCGCGGTCGACACCCAGATCAAGCAGCATGTTGATCACCGACTGGTTCATGATCGGTGGGCCGCACATGTAGAATTCGCAATCCTCGGGCGCCGGATGGTTCTTGAGGTATTCTTCATACAGCACGTTGTGGATGAAGCCGGTGTAGCCGGTCCAGTCGTCCTCGGGGAGGGCATCGGACAGAGCAACGTGCCATGTGAAGTTGGGGAATTCCGCCGCGAGCTGGTCGAAATCTTCGACAAAGAACATCTCGCGCTTGGACCGTGCCCCGTACCAGAAGGTGATCTTGCGGTCGCGGTTTTCCAGACGCTTGAGCTGGTCGAAGATGTGGCTGCGCATCGGGGCCATGCCCGCGCCGCCGCCGATGAAGACCATTTCCTTGTTGGTGTCGCGGGCGAAGAATTCGCCGAACGGGCCGGAAATGGTGACCTTGTCGCCGGGCTTGAGGTTGAAGATATACGACGACATCTGCCCCGGCGGGATGCCCTGCGAACCCGGAGGCGGCGAGGCCACGCGCACGTTCAGCATGATCAGCCCCTTTTCATCGGGGTAGTTGGCCATGGAATAGGCGCGCTCGATCGGCTCGTCGACCACCGATTCATACTGCCACAGGTTGAACTTGTCCCAATCGGGGCGGTATTCTTCCTGAATGTCGAAGTCCTTGTAGGACAGCTTGTGCGCGGGCGCTTCGATCTGGATGTAGCCACCGGCGCGGAAGTTGACGTCTTCGCCTTCGGGCAGTTCCAGCACGAGGTTCTTGATGAAGGTC
Organism: Citreicella sp. C3M06; assembly: GCF_018860705.1. GTDB lineage: Bacteria > Pseudomonadota > Alphaproteobacteria > Rhodobacterales > Rhodobacteraceae > Salipiger. The sequence goes on along the minus strand of NZ_JAHKQA010000102.1, from coordinate 42,284 downwards.
GCGACGTTGTCGTTGGAACGCACGGTGCATTCCCACTTCTTGACGCCGAAGACCTCTTCGGGAACCTCGATCTTCATGTCCTGCTTGACCGCGACCTGACAGGACAGGCGGTCGCCGCAGGCGGCTTCGCGCTTGGTGATGTGCGATTCCTCGGTCGGCAGGATCGACCCGCCGCCCTCGTGGATCTTGACCCGGCATTGCGCGCAGGTGCCGCCACCGCCGCAGGCAGAGGGCACGAACAGCTTTTCCGCCGCCAGCGTCTGCAGCAGCTTGCCGCCCGCCGGAACCGAGATGGTCTTTTCACCATTGATGGTGATGTTGACGTTGCCCGTGGACACCAATCTGGAGCGCGCCGCGATGATGAGAGCCACCAGCGCAAGCACGATCAGGGTGAACAGGAAGACGCCAAGGGAGAAGGTGATCACGTAAAGGCCTCCCTTACAGTTTGACGCCGCTGAACGACATGAAGGCCATAGCCATCAGTCCAGCGGTGATGAAGGTGATGCCGATGCCCTGAAGCCCGTCCGGGATGTCGGAGTATTTCAGCTTTTCGCGCACGCCGGCCATGGCGGTGATCGCCAGTGCCCAGCCAAAGCCCGACGACACGCCGTAGGTCAGCGCCTCGGGGAAATCATAGGCGCGTTCCACCATGAACAGCGAGCCGCCAAGGATGGCGCAGTTCACCGTGATCAGCGGCAGGAAGACCCCCAGCGCGTTGTAGAGCGGCGGGAAATACTTATCGAGCACCATCTCGAGGATCTGCACCAGCGCGGCGATCACCCCGATATAGGAAATCAGACCAAGGAAGGTCAGGTCGACATCCGGAAACCCGGCCCATGCCAGCGCGCCGGGGGCAAGCAGGTGGGTCAGGATCAGGTTGTTGGCGGGAACGGTGATCGCCTGAACGATCATCACCGAGATGCCAAGCCCCATGGCCGTCTGGATCTTTTTCGAAACGGCAATGAAGGTACACATTCCGAGAAAGAAGGACAGCGCCAAGTTCTCGACGAAAATCGCCTTTACGGCAAGGGATACGAGCCCTTCCATCAATGTGCCTCCACCGTCTGGATCTTGTATTCACGGTCTTCCTGCTGCTTGGGCTTCCACGTGCGGACCGCCCAGATCAGCAGGCCGATGACGAAGAAGGCCGAGGGCGGCAGCAGCAGCAGGCCGTTGGGCACGTACCAGCCGCCGTTGTTGACCGTCGGCAGGATGGTGATGCCGAACAGCGAGCCCGAGCCGAGCAGCTCGCGGATCACGCCTACGGTCATCAGGATCAGCCCGTAGCCCAGCCCATTGCCGATGCCGTCGATGAAGCTTTGCACCGGCGGGTTTTTCATGGCGAAGGCTTCGGCGCGGCCCATCACGATGCAGTTGGTGATGATCAGGCCGACAAACACCGACAGCGTTTTCGAGATTTCATAGGCATAGGCCTTGAGCAGCTGGTCGACCACGATGACCAGCGACGCGATGATGACCATCTGCACGATGATGCGGATCGATCCGGGGATCTGGTTGCGCAGCATCGAGATGAACATCGAGCTGAAGCCCGTCACCAGCGTCACCGCGATGCTCATGACCAGCGCCACCTGCAACGACGAGGTGACGGCCAGCGCCGAACAGATGCCAAGCACCTGCAGCGTGATCGGGTTGTTGTCGATCAGCGGATCGACAAGTTGCGATTTGTAGGTCTGCGCCATATCAGATCTCTCCTGCCTTGAGCCGTTCGAGGAAGGGTTCGTAGCCCTGCTCGCCCATCCAGAAGCGGACGAGGTTGTCGACACCGTTCGACGTCAGCGTCGCGCCCGCCAGCGCATCGACGTGGTATTCGGGGCCCGCGGGAGGCACTGTTTTGGCGACGGTGATCTGCAGTTCGCCATCGTCGTCGCGCAGCTTCTTGCCGCGCCACAGCGCCTTCCAGCGGGGGTTGTCGACCTCGGCGCCAAGGCCGGGGGTCTCGCCCTGCTGATAGAATTGCAGGCCGAAGATATCGTTGCCATTGGCCTCGAGCGCGATGAAACCGTACAGCGTTGACCACAGGCCATAGCCCTGAACCGGCAGCACCACCTTGTCGATCTCGCCCGCTTCGTCGCGCAGGATATAGATCATCTGGTAATATTGCTGCTTGCCGCCCAGCCCGGCGGGGTCTTCGTCAAGCGCGCGCACGATCGCCGGATCGGACGATGTGGCGAGCTGGTCGAAGGTTTCGATGTCGAACTGGTCGGTGAATTCGCCGGTGTCGAGATCAAGCACATGCGGCTCGAACGCGGCAAAGGCTTGCGCCACCGGCACGTCCGGATCGTAGGCACCGGCGACTTCAAGCACGTTGAGCTGCTTGTCGCGCAGGCGGTTGGCGTCCTGCACCGGGCGCAGCGACACGGCGGCGGCGGACACCACCATCGAGCCGACAAGGCACAGCGCGACGGCAATGCCGACGGTCTTGGCGGTATTGTCGGGCGGGGTGTCGAGAAAGCGGCGGATAAGGCCCTTGCGGGGCGTGGACTCAGGCATTGCGCTTGGCCCTCCGTTTGATGTTGGCCTGGACGACGAAGTAGTCGATCAGAGGCGCGAAGACGTTGCCGAACAGGATGGCGAGCATCATGCCTTCGGGGAAGGCAGGGTTGATGACGCGGATCATCACGACCATGAAGCCGATCAGCGCGCCGTAGATCCAGCGCCCGGTGTTGGTGTGGCTGGCAGACACGGGTTCGGTCACCATGAACACGAGGCCGAAAGCATAGCCGCCGATCACCAGATGCCAGTACCACGGCATGGCGAACATCGGGTTGCTGTCCGATCCGATCAGGTTCAGCAGCGAGGCAAAGGCGATCATGCCGACAAGGCAGCCCGCGACCAGCCGCCAGTTGGCGATCTTGGTCACCAGCAGGAAGGCAAGGCCGATCAGGCAGGCCAGCGCCGAGGTTTCCCCGATGCTGCCCTGAATCGTGCCAAGGAAGGCGTCGAACCATGTGATGCCATGCTGGGGCAGGGCGGCATGGCCTTCGGACGCGCCGACCGCCAGCGCAGTCGCGCCCGTATAGCCATCGACCGGCACCCAGACGCTGTCGCCCGACATTTGCGCCGGATAGGCGAAATACAGGAAGGCCCGGCCCACCAGCGCGGGGTTGAGAAAGTTCTTCCCCGTGCCGCCAAAGACTTCCTTTCCGATGACCACGCCAAAGGCGATCCCCAGCGCGACCTGCCACAGCGGCGTCGACGCGGGCAGGATCAGCGTGAACAGCATCGAGGAGACGAGAAAGCCCTCGTTGACCTCATGGCCGCGCACCACGGCAAAGATCACCTCGAAGATGCCGCCCACGACAAGCGTGACGATGTAGATCGGCAGCCAGTACAGCAGCCCGTGCAGCATGTTGGCGAGCGGGTTGGCGGGGTTGAACCCTATGCCGAGCCCGTCGATGATCGCCGCGCGCCAGCCCGATGCGCCATATTCGGCGATGGCAAGGTTGCTCTGATAGCCGACGTTCCACAGGCCGAAGAGAATGCAGGGGATCGTCGCGAGGACCACGTAGGTCATGATCCGCTTCATGTCGACGTAGCTGCGCGCGTGCGGCGCAACGGTCGTCACGGTTTTCGGCGTGTAGACGAGGCTCTCCACCATCTCGTAGATGGAGTAATACTTGTGGAGCTTGCCGCCTTTGTGAAAGTGCGGTTCGATCCGGTCAAAGACCTGACGAAGACCCAAAGGTCAGCCCTCCTTCTCGATCTTGGTGAGGCTGTCGCGCAATGCGAGGCCATATTCATATTTGGCGGGGCAGGCAAAACCGCAGAGGGCGAGGTCTTCCTCGTCTAGTTCCATCGCGCCAAGCGCCTGCGCGGTGTCGGTATCCATCACCAGCAGCGCGCGCAGAAGCTGGGTGGGCAGGTAATCCTGCGGCATCAGCTCTTCGAAGGTGCCAAGCGGCACCATGGCGCGGCGACCGCCGTTGAGGTTGCTGGTCAGCGCGTGCAGCTTTTTGGTGAAGGCCGATCCGAGCACCGGCTGGTAGGCGTATTTGTCGCTCATCGGCAGGATCCAGCCAAACGTGTTCTGTTTGGTGTCTTCCTTAATCAGGGTGATCATGCGGTGGTAGCGGCCCAGAAAGGCGGTTTCGCCCGCCCCCATCCGCCCCGACAGGATCGAGCCCGAGATCATCCGCACCGGAAGCTGCGTCGCCAGATCGTCGTGGCACAGCTCCAGCATCGACGCCCCGGCCATGGTGCGCACGGTGCGCGGGCGCTTGCACAGCGGCCCGGCGATGGCGATGGTGCGGCTCATGTCCAGCTCGCCGCTGTCGATCAGCCGGCCAATGGCGATCACGTCGTGATAGCCGATGGTCCAGACGGTTTTCGTGGCCGAGGACGCCTCGAGGAAATGGATATGGGTGCCGGCAAGGCCCGACGGGTGCGGCCCTTCGAAACCGGCCACATAGACGCCGGGAATGCCCGCGCCCGGCACGGTGCTTTCGGCATCCATGCACAGGTAGGTGTGGCCCTCGGTCAGCCGGGTGATCGCGGTCAGGCCATGGGTGAAGGCATGGCTGTCTTCGGCGATGATCGCGGCAGCATCGGCGCTCAGCGGCTCGCTGTCCATCGCGGTGACAAAGATCGCGGTGGGGCGGCTATCGGGCGCGGGCACCTTGGAATAGGGCCGGGTGCGGAACGAGGTCCACAGGCCCGCCGCGCAAAGCCGTTCGGTCAGGCCTTCGGCGGTGTGGATGTCGCCGGTGTTCGAGAAATCCACCGACTCGCCCGAGGCGGGATCGACCTCGATCTCGATACTGGTCAGAACCCGGCGCGCGCCGCGGTTGATCGCCTTGATCCGTCCGGCCACCGGCGAGGTCACCTGAACCTGCGGCATGTCCTTGTCGGTAAATACGGGCGATCCCGCGCGCACCAGATCGCCTTCCTGAACGGAGAGGCGCGGTTTCAAGCCGATGTAGTCTGCCCCGAGGATCGCGACCGTGCGAACCGCGGGGGCATCCTCGATCCCGCCTTCTGGCGCTCCGAGCACCGGAAGGTCGAGTCCTTTTCTTAACGTAAATCGCTGCACGTCACTCTCGTCCTGTCCATTTTTGCGGTCTTATGCGCCGCTACGCGGCGTTTTTGAAGAGGCCAGACGGGGCAAAACCTAGATTAATGTTGAATCCTTGTCGAAAACGGCTCAGAAGCCCGAACATACGCCACCGAATGCGACAGACCCCCTTCGTGGAGACCAAAAACGTGCCCGAGCAATTCACCTTCTCCCGCCGCAGCTTTCTTGTCATGCCCCTCGCTCTTGCCGCCTGCAAGACAGGCTGGAACGTGCTGGAACTGTCCGGGCTGACCATGGGCACGGGCTATAACGTCATCGCCGTCGATCATTCCAAGAATGTCGATCAGGCCGAGCTTCAGGCGGCAGTCGATGCCAGTCTGAGCGATGTCATCGCGCAGATGTCGAACTGGGAGGCCGGATCCGAACTGTCGCGCTTCAACGCGCATCGCTCGAACGAGGCCTTCGCGGTCTCGCCGGAACTGGCGGGCGTGATCGCGGCTGCGCAGCAGGTGCATGACGGATCGAACGGGCGCTTTGACGTGACCGTCGGCCCGCTGCTCGACCTCTGGGGCTTTGGCGCTGGCAAGACGCGCAGCGATGCGCCGTCGGATGCGGAAATCGCCGAAGCGCTGGCCTGCTGCGGTCAGGCCGACTCGATCGAGGTTAACGGCAACGCCCTGCGCAAGCTGCGCCCCGAGGCCGAGATCTATGTGTCGGCCATCGGCAAGGGCTATGGCATCGACCGCGTGGCACAGACCCTCGCAGGCTTCGGCCTGACCGATTACATGGTCGAGGTGGGCGGCGATATCTATACCGCCGGTCTGAACCCCGAAGGGAAGGCATGGCAAATCGGCATCGAAACCCCCGATGCCTATGATCGCGGCGTCATGAAGGTGGTTGGCGTGTCCGACATGGGCATGGCGACCTCGGGTGATTACCGCAACTTCTTCGAACAGGACGGGGTGCGCTATTCGCACATCCTCGACGCCACCACCGGACGCCCGGTCACCCACAAGACCGCCTCGGTCACCGTGATGACCGACAACGCCATGCTGGCCGACGCATGGGCGACCGCGCTGCTGGTGCTGGGCCGCGAAGAGGGCCTGAAGATCGCAAATGATCGTGACATGGCGGTGCTGTTCCTTGAACGCGGCGACGCGGCAGGCGATGTGGTGGCAACGGCCAGCGACCGGTTCACGGCGCTGACCGCCTGAACCTGCGGGGCCCGGCCCCGATCCGAAAGGAGCACGCGCCATGACGACCTTTCTTCTGGCCTTTGGCCTGCTGATGATCGTGATGCTGGGCATGGCGCTTGGCGTCATCCTCAACGGGCGCACGATCAAGGGCAGCTGCGGCGGACTGAACGCGATTTCGGACGCCGACCATTGCGTCGTCTGTCAGCGCGAGATCGACCCCGACTCACCGCTGAAGGAACGTCTGGGCAGTTGCCCGCGCGCCAAGAAGATGCTGGATGACATGGAGCGCGAGGCCTGAGGTCTCGCGTTTCGCGTTTCGCGTTTCAGGCCGACATCGGCAGGAACCCGAGCGTCAGCAAAGCCCCCGCCGCGATCAGCCCGTAAAGCCAGAGCTGCCAGCGCGGGCCTTCGGCTTTCCACGCTCTGCGGTACTGCATTCCGGCGATACAGGCGGCGATGAACAGCGTTGTTGCGCTGAACGGGGTGAGCGCAAGCTCTTCCACGGATTATTTCCTTCCCGGATCGGGTGATTTGGTTCTACCCTGATCGCACTACGGTTTTCGAGGAGCAAGGGAGGAACAACCATGCCCATGTCGTACCAACCGCATATCAAGGCCGATGATGAATCGGACAAGACCGTGAGCCAGTCGCTCTCCAGCAACGTCAAGGTGGCCGAGGCCACGGTGCACCATGTTCTGGAACAGAAGGGCGCGGAGGTCGTGTCGACCGGACCGGACAATACGATCGGCGAGGTTGTGAAAGTCCTGCGGGATCGCAAGATCGGTGCGATCCTTGTGCTGGATGACAGCGGCGCGATCGTCGGCATCCTCTCCGAGCGCGACATCGTGCGCCGCCTCGCGGACACCCCCGGCCAGACCTTGCCTCAGACCGTCAAGGAGTTGATGACCAAGGCGGTCGAGACCTGCACCCCCGCCGAACCGCTGGTGCGGGTTCTGCGCCGGATGACCGACGGGCGTTTCCGCCACATGCCGGTGATGGATAACGGCGAGCTTGTCGGGATGATCTCGGTCGGCGATGTGGTCAACTACCGCGTGACGGCACTGGAATACGAGGCGCTGCAACTCAAGCAACTGATCGTGGGCTGAGCGCGCTGCGATCTGCCTGATTTGGCGGCAGGTGTTGCGCCCATCCGGCCTGCCGGAGCATCTGCCGTGGACCTCGTTCGCGCGGCCCCTTAACTGTTTTCGCAAGGACGATACAGGAGAGCGCGCCATGTATGGCACCAGCCTTGGCGGGGAAACCTACCGCTTTGCGGACCTGAAGTCGCTGATGGCAAAGGCCACGCCGCTGCGCTCTGGCGACCAGCTTGCTGGAGTCGCGGCGCTGCGCGATGTCGAACGGGTGGCGGCGCAGGTGGCACTGGCGGAGCTGCCGCTAAAGACCTTCCTGACCGAGGCCGTGGTGCCCTATGAGACCGACGAGGTCACGCGGCTGATCATCGATACGCATGATGCGGCGGCCTTTGGGCCGGTGTCGTCGATGACGGTGGGCGATCTGCGCGACTGGCTGCTGTCGGACAGCGCCGACAGCGCGGCACTGGCAGCGCTGGCGCCGGGGCTCACGCCCGAGATGGCCGCCGCCGTGTCCAAGCTGTGCCGGATACAGGATCTGATCCTGATCGCCAAGAAATGCCATGTTGTGACAGGGTTTCGCGATACCGTGGGCCTGCCGGGGCATCTGTCGACGCGGCTTCAGCCGAACCACCCGACCGATGATCTGCGCGGCATCGCGGCCAGCATCCTTGACGGGCTGATGTATGGCTCGGGCGATGCGGTGATCGGCATCAACCCCGCGACCGACAACCTGCACGCCACGGTGCAACTGCTGCATCTGCTGGACGAGATCATCCACGAGCACGGCATCCCGACGCAAAGCTGCGTGCTCAGTCATGTCACCAACACCATGGCCGCCATCGAAGAGGGCGCGCCGGTCGATCTGACCTTTCAATCCATCGCGGGCACGCAAAAGGCCAACGAAAGCTTCGGCATCTCGCTGGCTTTGCTGGCCGAGGCGCATGAGGCGACGCTGTCGCTGGGGCGCGGCACGGTGGGCGACAACGTGATGTATTTCGAGACGGGGCAGGGGTCTTGCCTGTCGGCCGATGCGCATCACGGCGTCGATCAGCAAACGCTGGAATCGCGCGCCTATGCCGTGGCACGGCGCTATCGCCCGCTTTTGGTGAACACCGTGGTGGGGTTCATCGGGCCGGAATACCTGTATGATGGCAAGCAGATCATCCGCGCCGGCCTTGAAGATCATTTCTGCGGCAAGCTGCTGGGCGTGCCGATGGGCTGCGACATCTGCTACACAAACCACGCCGAGGCCGATCAGAACGACATGGACATGCTGCTGACCCTGCTTGGCACGGCAGGGATCAATTTCATCATGGGCATTCCGGGATCGGATGACGTGATGTTGAACTATCAGACCACCTCTTTTCATGATGCGCTTTATGCCCGCCGGGTGCTCGGGCTGCGCCCCGCGCCGGAATTCGAGGACTGGCTCGACCGCAGCGGCTTGATGGCCAAGGATGGTGGTTTCACCCCGGCGGCGCGGCCCCCGGCGGTGCTCTCGCAGCGCCTGTCGCTGCTGGAGGCCGGGTGAATGGCTGACCTGCCCGATCAACGCAACCAAGACCCTTGGGCGCGGCTGCGCCGCCATACCTCGGCGCGGATTGCGCTCGGGCGCACCGGCGTGTCGCTCAGCACCGCGCGCAACCTTGAATTTCAGATCGCCCATGCGCAGGCGCGCACGGCGGTGCATTCCGTACTGGATCTGGACCTGCTGGAACAGCAGACCGGCCCGCTGATCCGCACGGCCTCGCGCGCGCCGGACCGCGCCGCCTATCTTCAGCGCCCCGACTGGGGGCGGCGGCTGGATGACGCCTCGGCGCAGGCGCTCGAAGCGCAGCCCAAAGGCGCCGACATTGCCATCGTGCTGGCCGATGGCCTGTCATCTCTGGCGACGCAGGATCAGGCGCCGGGGTTTCTGGCGGCCTTCCTGCCGATGCTCGATGGGCTCAGCGTTGCGCCGCTGGTTGCCGCAACGCAGGCGCGCGTGGCGATCGGCGACGAGATCGGCGCAATTCTTGGCGCAAGGATGGTGGTGGTGCTGATCGGAGAGCGCCCCGGCCTGTCGGCGGCCGACAGCCTTGGGTTGTATCTGACCTTCGGGCCACGGCTCGGGCGCAGCGATGCCGACCGCAACTGCATCTCGAACATCCGCCCCGGCGGGCTGGCCGCGCCCGATGCGGCGCATCGCGCCGCGTGGCTGGTGCGCGAGGCGTTCAAGCTGGGGCTTTCGGGCGTCGGGCTCAAGGATCGCACGGTTACGGTGGATGCCCTTCCGGAATGATGTTTACCTGCCGCAAGGCCGCTGCGTCCGGGTCACAGGGCGTGGCGCATCCGCCATGCGTAAAATGCGCGTTGTGAACGCCATTTGCGTTGCGCCGGCTGGCGCGCTGACGGAGCCGTGTCCGCGCGTGCCGGGGGGCTTGCGGCGCGCGGCGTTGCGTTCCACATCTAGACGCACTCACAGGAGGCCGCGATGACGGACCAGAAAACATTGCTGCTGACCGGCGCCAGCCGGGGCATCGGCCACGCCACCGTCAAGGTGTTTCAGGCGGCGGGTTGGCGGGTGCTGACCGTCTCGCGCACCGCGTTCGATTCGCGCTGCCCGTGGCACGCTGGCGGCACCGATCATATTCAGGGCGATCTTGCCGACCCGGTGGCGCGGGCTGAGATGGCCGCGCGGGTGCGCGAGGCGCTAGGCGGCAGCGGTCTGCACGCCATCGTCAACAACGCCGGCATCTCGCCCAAGGGCGAGGGCGGCGCGCGGCTTGGCATCGAGGGCAGCTCTGATGCGGTGTGGAAACATGTGCTCAACGTCAATCTGGTCGGACCGGCGGCGCTGATGCGCGACCTGCTGCCCGAGCTGAGCGAGGCCAAGGGCGCGGTGGTCAATGTCGGCTCGATCGTCGGGCGGCGGGTGCATCCCTTTGCCGGGGTTGCCTATGCCTGTTCCAAGGCGGCGCTCGAGGCGCTGACCCGCGAGGCGGCGGCAGAGCTTGGGCCGCGCGGCGTGCGCGTCAACATGGTGACGCCGGGCGAGATCGAGACCGAGATCCTGTCCCCGGGCACCGAAAATATGACGCAGGTGATTCCGCTGCGCCGGCTCGGCAAACCCGACGAGGTGGCGCGGGTGGTGCTGTTCCTGTGTTCGGCGCAGGCGAGCTATGTCAACGGCGCGGTGATCGATGTGAATGGCGGCCAGCACGCCTGACAACGGCGCCGCGCATCGTGGATGAGGGCGCAGGTGGCCTCATCCGACGGGCGACAAACATGGCGGCGCTCGTTTGCCACCGGGGCATGGCAAGATTCAGGAGGAAGGATCGATCTTGCCGCGCAGGGATTTCACCTCTCCGCGTTGCTTTTTCGACTCGAGCCGCCGCCGTTTAGAGCCAAGCGTCGGCCGGGTGGCGACACGCCGCTTGGGCCTTTCGCAGGCCTTTATGATCAGGTCGATCAAACGTTCACGGGCGATCTCTCGGTTGCGTACCTGGCTGCGGGTCTCGTCGACCTGAAGCACCAGCGCGCCCTCCTTGGTCCAGCGCCGCCCGGCCAGCGTGCGCAGCCGCGTCTTCACGGGCTGCGGCAGATTCGGCGAACGCTCGGCTTCGAATCGCAGCTCGACTGCGCTGGAGACCTTGTTCACGTTCTGCCCGCCCGGCCCCGAGGCCCGGATGAACTGTTCGGTGATCTCCCAGTCTTCGATGGATATGCGGTCGTTGATCCTGAGCATGGGGCATCACATAGCATGAAACGCAAGGGCCGCCACGGTTTCCCGAAGCGGCCCCTGAATGCTTGCCGGAAGGCGATCCGGGCAAGCGCTGAAAAACTGAAATGGGCCACCCTGCCTGTGGGGTGACCCATTCGAGACGTCAAGGAGGCGGGCCGGTTAGGCTATGCCAACCCTGAGGGGACTCGCTGCCAGGGGCTGCCCTAGCAGGTCATCCTCCGGGCTGTTCCGACACCTCTCTCCAATGTGACTCTAGACACTGGATCACCTCCTTTCAGCTGTTGAAAAACGCAAGTTCAGGTTGCCATGGAATAGCGAACCCGCAAAGCGTTTTTAACAGATCAAACGTAAGCGTTTCGTGAAAGTGCCTTCGAAACGATCATCCGGAAGGGCACGAGGGCAATAACCGCCAGCGCCAGTTTGACCAGCCAGTCCGCCGTTCCCAGCGACACCCAAAGCGGCACGATCGGGCCAACCCCCAGCAAAGGCAGGGTTTCTTGCGCCCAGCTGACGTCATTTCCCGGCTCGATAAAGCCGAAGGCGCCGGAAAACGCGATGCCGAAGAAAAGAGCGGTGTCGAGCGCCGATCCGACCAAAGTCGATGCCAGCGGTGCGCGCCACCATGCGCCATCGCGCAAGCGATCAAAGATCGCCACATCCATCAGTTGCGCTGTCAGGAAGGCAAGGCCCGAGCCGATGGCGATGCGCAGCGTCACGGCGGGGTAGGTGTAGCCGTCGCCGGTCAGCATGATCTGCGTGCCGATCAGCGAGCAGATCACGCCCACGACAAACCCGGCAAAAACCACCCTGCGCGCGGCGGGCGCTCCGTACAGGCGGTTCATCACATCGGTGACCAGAAAGGCCAGAGGGTAGGTGAAGGCGCCCCAGGTCAGCCACTGGCCGAACAGGAATTGCACCAGAATATTCGAGGCCAGCACGATGGCGGCCATGGAAAGAATGCCGGGAAGATGTTTGCGTGTCATGAGGTGACCCGTTTTTACAAGGTTGCGGGGAACTTGTTCCGGAATGCGCCCGGACGCGGTCTGTTAGGGCGTTTCGCCCCGTGACGCAAGCGTTTCGGGCACGCGGAATTCCACCAGCTCGGTCTTTTGCAGCGGGTTGAAATTGTCATCCGCCACCATGGTCAGCCGGATTTCGCCGGTGTCGTCGCGCCACACGGCGATGCCTTCGAGGTTGTCGAACTGGAAGACCGACGAGCTGAGCAGCTCGGTTTCATTGCTGAGCGCATCGTCGGACATGTCGAACCGGCGCACCCGCGACAGAAAGCCGAAGCCGGTGAATTCACGTTCCAGCAGGTACAGCCGCCCGTCCGGGCCGACATCGGCCCCGACAACCAGAAAGCCGCCCCGGCGCGGGATCTCGTAAGGTTGCGTCCAGCGCTGCCCATCGAAGCGCCAGACCGGGAACGCGCGCAGCAGCGCGCCGGAGCGTTCGGGCAGGGTCAGCAGGCGGCCCTTGGCGTCGATGGCAAGCGCCTCGAAGCCGCTGTTGCCCGGATATGTGGCAAAGGCCGGAACGCTGGGCAGGGGATGCGCGCGCAGCTCGCTGTCAATCGACATGACGCGGGCCGGGCCTTCGAACGAGACGTAAAGCCGGTCGCCCCTGATGGCGAGGCCCTCGCTGTCGCCGGCGGCGAGCTTGCCATTGGGGGCGCGCAGCAGGGCGGGGCGGGTGGCCTCGACCCCGACGATACGCCCGTTCTTGCGGGTGATCCGGGCTGTCAGATAGGCGGAACGATCGCCGATCACGGTGATCTGGCTGCCATCGTCGGACATTTCGATCGCCGACAGACCGCCGAAGGCGTCATCGTCCATCGTCCAGCGGAAGCTGCCGACAAACCCTGCGGTGCTGTCGCCGGCGCCGGCTGACAGGGCGAGGCAGAGCGCGGCGAGCGCAATCATTGCGCCGCGAGGACTGAAGCGCATTGTGCCGGCAAATCTCCGAGGGTGAGTTCACGCTTGGGTTTGGGGGCCGGCGCGTTGGGATCGGGGGGCGGCGGGTTGAGGATGTTGTTCACCCAAGCCTGCGCATCGGCGCAGCCGTCTCCGGCGGGGGGCGGATCCTGATTGATGCAGCCGACAGCACCCGGCGGGCAGCTCAGCCGCACGTGGAAATGATAGTGGTGCCCGTACCACGGGCGGATCTTGCGCAGCCAGCTGCGATCGCCGGTTTCATCGTTGCACATCTGCACCTTGGCGCCGGGAAACACAAAGATCCGTGCCACCCGCGGATCGCTCGCCGCTGCTTTGAGCAGCTCGTGATGGGCGCGGGTCCAGTTGTCGTTGGTATAGGCCCCCGAGGCGCGGCGCATCGAGATTGACGAGATGCTCTCACGCGCGGCACGGCTGAGGGTCAGGTCGGTTGCGGGCAGCATCCAGATATCGGCATCGAGCCCGAGCTGGTGGCTGGCATGGCCCGACAGCATCGGGCCTCCGCGCGGCTGCGCGATATCGCCGATATAAAGACCGTTCCAGCCGGGCAGCTGCGCAGCCTTGCGCGACAGATCCTGAAGGTAGTCGATCATCTCCGGCTGGCCCCAGTTGCGGTTGCGCGACAGGCGCATGGCCTGCCACGTCGCGCCGGTTTCGGGCAGTTGCACGTTGCCCGCGGCGCAGCCCTTGGCGTAGCTGCCGAAGGGGGCGGGCGATTGCCGCGACGCAAAAGACGGCGCGCCAAACGCCGCCTTGGCGCTTTGCGTCGACAGCACGCCTGTCACGCGCGGAAGGTCGGCCTGCGCGGCAGGGCGCTTTTCGCCGCAGCCGGTCAGGATTGCCGTGGCAGCAAGAAGGGCGGTCAGGGTGCGGATCATTCTGCTCGGTCTCCGTCAGGTTGTACCCAACGTAGCAGAGTGAGGCCGCCAAGGAAAAGGAAGATCACCGGAAGAAAGCCGAGTTGATTGGATTGGGTCCACAGCGTGAAGAAGGTGATCAGCGCCGGGGCGAGAAAGGCGGTGGCCTTGCCGCTCAGCGCGAACAGGCCAAAGGCTTCGGCAGCGCGGGCCGGATCGGTGTGGCGCACCATCATCGAGCGCGAGGCGGAATACAATGCCCCGCCCGCGCCGCCGATGATGGCGCCGCAGATGTAGAACAGGATATCGGGCAGGGGCGAACCTTCGGGCAGGGGCAGCGCGAACAGATGGTCGCGTGACATGCCGATGATGATGGTGCTGACCGCGATCAGCAGCCAGACACAGGACAGGATGACCGGCTTTGGCCCGAAGCGCTGGTCGGCATGCCCGCCTGCCCAGCTGAGAATGGCGGCGGAAATCGCCGCGATGATGCCGAAAACGCCAATCTGGGTGATTTCCCATCCCAGCACCAGCCGGGCATAGATGCCGCCATAGGCATAAAGCGCCGCCAGCGAATCGCGGTACAGCATCGAAGACAGCAGAAAGCTGCGATAGGACGGGCGCTCTGCCAGATCGCGCAGCGCGGCGCGCAGCTCTGCGATGATCGTCCGGGCCTGCGCACGCCTGCGCGGGGTGGGCGCCGGGTCGCGGTTCCACAGGAAGAACGGCACCATGAACAGCGCGAACCAGATCGCGATGAACGGACCGACAAAGCGGGTGCCTTCGCGCGCGGCAGGGTCCAGCCCCAGAACAGGCGCGGTGCCGATCAGGGTGGTGCCTGTCTCGTTTTCCGCGAAGAGCAGCAACATGGCGAAGAGCGAGACAACCCCGCCCCAATAGCCAAAGGCCGAGGCGCTGCCCGAGATCCGCCCGACCTGCTGCGGCGTGCCCAGCTGCGGCAGCGTGGCGTTGTTGAGGTTGAAAGCGCATTCCGATGCGGTGTACCCGGCCCAGAACGCCACAAGCGCCATCATCAGCCCGGTGCCATCCGGCAACAGCCCCCACAGGCTGGCCGCGCAGATCACCGCCAGCGCGGTGAAGCCCGCCAGCCACGGCATCTTGCGCCCCGACGCATCGGCCCACGCCCCGAGCAGCGGCGCCGACAGCGCGATGAACAGCCCCGATACTGTCTGCGCCGACGACCACAGCCCCTGCGCCTGCGCCTTGGCGGCATCGACGGTCATGCCCTCTGCCGCGAAGTGATCGGCGGCGACGGCGGCGAAATAGGGGGCGAAGATGAAGGTCAGGCCAAGCGTCGCGTAGGGCTGCTGCGCCCAGTCGAACATCATCCAGCCCCAGATGCGCTTTTTTGAAACCTGTGCCATGCCGCCCTCCGTGCCCGCGAGGGCGTTAGACCAGCCCGGCGCAAGGTCAGGCAAGCGGCAAACCGTGCCACCTGCGTGAAAACTTCAGCACTGCGGCGGCCATGGGCGCAGGTCTTCGGCCTCGATCCACTTCTGCACGAACGCGGGCAGGGGAGGTGAGTGCGGCTCATGACCCATCGCGGTCAGCACCTGAGCGGGAGGCACGATGCCGCCCGGCCCGGTCACCGCGCTGCGATAGACCGCGTGATTGGCGCACTCGCCGTCCTTTCTCCACATGGATTGTTCCAGGTAGAGAAACCGCGCATCCCAGCCGACCATGCGCGAGCGCATCTCGATGGTTTCGAACACCCGGATGCGGCGGCGATAGCGCACGCAGGCCCCGGCGATCGTAAGCCCCCAGCCTTCGCGCTTGAGCGTGCCCAGCAGCCCGGCCCGCTGCGCCAGCGGAATGCGCCCCAGATCGTACAGCGTCAGGGTGCGGCCGTTGTTAAGTTCCTTCCACAGGTCGATGTCCCACGGCCAGCAGGTGTGGTGCGACACATGGATGCCATCGAGCCCAAGCGGATCGGCCTTGCGATACTTGCGGATTTCCTTGGCCATGCGGATGAAGGGATACATGCGGCGCTCCTTGATTTGTGGCGAGACTGCCGCGCTGCGCCATCGCGTCAACCGCGACCTCACGGCACTCTTGTCCCTAAGCGCCCCGGTGCCTAAATAACCCCGGCAAACAATGGAACGAAATGGACACCCGGCACATGATGGCAATTTACGGACCGCTGAAACTGATCCTTGATGCGGTCTTCTTCATCATGATCGTGCATATCATCATGAGCTGGCTGATCAATTTCAACATCCTCAACCTGCGCCAGCCGATCGTTGGCCAGATCTGGACCGGCCTGAACCGCCTGCTCGAACCGCTGTACAACCCGATCCGCCGCATTCTGCCGGATACGCGGCCGCTGGATCTTGCGCCGCTGGTGGTGTTCATCATCATCATCTCGCTGCGCGATTACATCTTGCCGAGCCTGCTGTTCTGACGCAGCCCCGGCCTTGTTCCGCAAATCTTAGTATGCGACCCTGCCGACTGACGCAGATATAGCTAGTAATGGCAGGATCACCGGTGATGCCCCGCGACGCAGATCATGACGCCTCGGGCGAGGCGTTGCTCAAGCAGGTCTTTGGCTTTGATGCCTTCCGCCCCGGTCAGGGCGAGATCGTCGACTCTGTCGCCCGCGGCGACAACGTGCTGGCGATCATGCCCACGGGCGGCGGCAAATCGCTGTGTTTCCAGCTGCCCGCGCTGATGCGGAACGGGGTGACGGTGGTGATCTCTCCGCTGATTGCCCTGATGCGCGATCAGGTGCGCGGTCTGCGCGAGGCGGGGGTCTGCGCCGGGGCGCTGACCTCGGGCAACACCCCCGAGGAAACCGATGCGGTCTGGGACATGCTGCGCGAGGGGCGGCTGAAGCTGCTGTATCTTGCGCCCGAACGGCTGGCCAATGGCGGCACCCAGCGGATGCTGGCCGAAGCGGGGGTTAGCATGATCGCCGTCGACGAGGCGCATTGCGTCAGCCAATGGGGCCATGATTTCCGTCCCGATTACCTGCGCATTGGCGAGCTGCGCCGCGCGCTTGGCGTGCCGCTGGCGGCCTTTACCGCCACCGCCGATCAGGAAACCCAAGAGGAAATCGTCCGCCGCCTGTTCGATGGCGAGACGCCCAGCACTTTCCTGCGCGGCTTCGACCGGCCCAACATCCACCTTGCCTTCTTGCCCAAGGACAACCCGCGCAGCCAGATCCTGCGCTTTGCCGCCGCGCGCAAGGGGCGTTCGGGCATCGTCTATTGTGGCACCCGCAACAAGACCGAAGCCATCGCCAAGGCGCTGAGCGACGACGGGCACGTCGCCTGTCACTACCACGGTGGGATGTATCCCGAAGACCGCCGCGCCGTCGAGGAACGCTTCGCCGTCGAGGACGGGCTGATCGTGGTCGCCACCGTCGCCTTCGGCATGGGGGTCGACAAGCCCGATATCCGCTGGGTCGCACATGCCGATCTGCCCAAGAGCATCGAAGCCTATTATCAGGAAATCGGCCGGGCCGGGCGCGATGGTGCCCCGGCCGAAACCATGACGCTTTATGGCGCCGATGACATTCGCCTGCGCCGCTCGCAGATCGACGAAGGCAACGCCCCGGCTGACCGGCGCACCGCCGATCATGGCCGGCTGAATGCGCTGCTGGGGCTGGCCGAGGCGCTGGGCTGCCGTCGCCAGAAGTTGCTGAAATATTTCGGAGAAAGTTCCGAGCCTTGCGGCAATTGCGATCTGTGCGATGCGCCGCCCAAGGTGTTCGACGGCACCGAGGTGGTGCGCAAGGCACTGTCCGCCGCGCTGCGCACCGGCGAGAGCTTTGGCATGGGGCATCTGGTCGACATCCTGATGGGCAACGAGACCGACAAGGTGCGCCAGCGCGGGCATGACAGCCTGCCGACCTTTGGCGTCGGGCGCGATCTGAAGAAGGGTCAGTGGCAGGCGGTGTTCCGGCAGATGATGGGCTTTGATCTGGTGCGCCCCGATGCCGACCGGCACGGCGCGCTGGTGATGACCGATGCGGCGCTGCCGATCCTCAAGGGGCAGGAATCGATCCAGCTGCGGCAGGACGTGATGGACCGTGCCTCCGACCGCCGCCCGCAGGTCAAGACGCTGGTGTCCGACGAGGACGCGCCGCTGATGTCTGCGCTCAAGGCGATGCGCACGTCGCTGGCGCGCGAGGCCAGCTTGCCGCCCTACATGATCTTCCCCGACCGCACGCTGATCGAGATGGCCGAAAAGCGCCCGCAAAGCTTTGACGACATGGCGAATATCAACGGCGTCGGTGCCAAGAAATTGCAAAGCTACGGCGCGCAGTTCCTGTCGGTGATCACCGGCGCCGCGCAGGAAGAGATGCACCCGGCACGGCGCAAGCTGGCCGGGCAGGACGCTGGCGCGCTGTTTGACCGGCTGCAAGAGGCGCAGCTGGAACTGGCACGCGGCGAGGACGGCACTGGCAAACCGCTCAGCTGCTCCAACGCCACGCTGCGCCAGATCGCCGAACGCCGCCCCGCGACCCTGTCGGAACTGGCGCGGATCGCCGGTATGGGGGAACAAAAGATTGATCGTTTCGGTCAGGTTTTTCTGGACCTGCTCGCCCAGCCGGACTAGGTCCGCCTTTGCATTCCGTTCCGGGAATGCGACGAGACAAGAGGAAGACGATGCTGGTTGTGGTGTCCCCGGCGAAGAAGCTGGACTGGTCCGAACGAAACGAGACGATGACAGAGCCGCGCTTTGCGGATGAGGCCGCGCGCCTTGCGGCGATTGCCCGCAAGCTGACACAGGCCGAGCTGAAGACGCTGATGCACCTGTCGGACGATCTGGCAAAGCTCAACCACGAGCGGTTTCGCGATTTCTCCGCCACGCCCTCGGCCGAGGTGCTGCGCCCGGCGGTGCTTGGCTTTGCAGGCGATACCTATCAAGGGCTCGAAGCGAGCTCGCTTGACGCTGACGAGATGGCGTTTGCGCAGGGGCATCTGCGCATTTTGTCGGGGCTGTATGGCGTGCTGCGCCCGCTCGATGGCCTTCAGCAATACCGGCTTGAAATGGGCTCGCGGCTGAAGACGCCGCGCGGCAAGAACCTGTATGACTGGTGGGGCGACCGGATTGCCAAGGCCTTGCAGGACGATGCCGAGGCGGTGAACGCGCAGGTTCTGGTGAACTGCGCCAGTCAGGAATATTTCGGCGCGGTGGATACGCAGGCGCTCGGGCTGCGGGTGGTCACGCCGCAATTCATGGAAGACAAGGGCGGCGAGCCGAAGATCGTCAGCTTTTACGCCAAGCGCGCGCGCGGGGCGATGGCGCGGTATATCGTGCAGCGCCGCCTGACCGATCCGGACAGCCTGACGGCCTTCGACAGCGGCGGCTATGCCTGGTCGGCCAGCCTGTCAGAGCCTGACAAGCCGGTGTTCATCCGCGCCGCCTGAGCGCCCGGCGCATCCGGCCCTGTCCATTTGTCGACGAGATGCGCCAGTTCGGTGCGGCGCAGCGGCTTGGTGAGGTAATCGTCCAGCCCGGCGTCGAGAATGCCGTCCTTGTCGCCGGCCATGGCATGGGCGGTCACCGCGACAATCGGCACGCGGGGGCCATTCCCTTCGATCTTGCGGATCTCGCGCGTGGCTTCCTTGCCGTCCATTCTGGGCATCGAGATATCCATGAAGATGATGTCGGGCCGCTGGTCGCGATAGGCCTGAACCGCCTCGATGCCATTGCCGGCCAAGCGCAGCTTCAGAGGAATATCAAGCTTCTGGATCATCTTGCGGAACACCAGCTGGTTGGTCGGGTTGTCCTCGGCCAGCAGGATGTCGAGCGGCTTCGCGGCGACGGGTTCGGGCGGCGGCTCCGGGGCGTTGCGAACCGAAGAAAACCCTGCGTTCATGTCGCGATGCCGGAACGTCGGGAGGCCGGCGGAAGATTCCTCCGGGTCCGGCGCGGGCAGTGGTTCGGGCGCGTCTTCGGGCTGCGCGGGATACAGCGCGCACAGGGCGGCGATCAGCAGCTGGCGTTGCACCGGCTTTGGCAGCACCGCGTGAACCCCGGCGGGGCGTGCCTCTTCGGAGAGCGCCTGCGCGTCCGAGGTCAGCAGGATCACCGGCAGCCCCGGCACCAGCCGCCCGAGCTGCTGCGCCAGCTCTGCCCCGGGAATCTCGGCAAGATCCTGCTCTGCGATCACCAGATCCGGCGGCTCGCTCATCCGGTCGAGCGCGTCTTCGCCGGTCTTGCAGCTGGTGACCCTGAGCCCAAGCCGCTCAAGCTGGGCGCCGAGGATCGCGCGGGTCATCTTGTGATCGTCGACCAGCAGCACGTTGCGCAGGGCTGTTGGCAGAACCGGTGCGGGATCTCCCGGCGCGGCGTCGATGCTCAGCGGCATCCGAAGGCCAAAGCACGACCCTTTGCCAAGCTCGGATTCCACCCAGACCTCGCCTCCCATCATCAAGACCAGTTTGCGGGTGATGGCGAGGCCCAGCCCGGTGCCCTCGAACTGGCGGTTGCGCTCGTCGTCGGCCTGATTGAACTCGCCGAACACATGTTCGAGCTTGTCCGAGGCGATGCCGATGCCGGTATCCTCGACCGTGATGTGGATCGCGGCGCTGCCGTCCTGCCCGGTCTCGCCATTCAGCCGCACCAGAACATGACCATCGGCGGTGAACTTGACAGCGTTGCCGACGAGGTTGGTGAGGATCTGCCGGATGCGACCGGGGTCGGCCACCACGTGGGTCGGCAGCAACATGTCGTAATCGAGCAGCAGCTCGAGTCCCTTCTGCCGCGCCGCGGGTTGCAGCAGCAGCAGAATGTCATGGACCGTGCGTTCAAGGTCGAACAGCTCGGGCTTGAGTTGCAGCTTGTCGGCTTCGATCTTGGAATAGTCGAGAATGTCGTTGATGATCACCAGCAGCGCCTCGCCGGAACTGCGGATGGTGTCGACATACAGCTTCTGCTCATCCGAAAGATCGGAGGTGCGCAGCAGGCCCGCCATGCCGACAACGCCGTTCATCGGGGTGCGGATCTCGTGGCTCATGTTGGCGAGGAAGGCCGATTTCGCCCGGCTGGCCATTTCGGCGCGCAGCTTGGCCTCTTGCAGTTCCTGCTGGGTCTGCTTGATCGCGCTGATGTCGAAACACAGGCCGACCCGGCCGCCGTCGCGCAGCGGGCGTTCGTAAATGCGCAGCCAGCGATCGTCGTCAAGCTGCTGTTCCGTCTCGGTGATTGCGGTGCGATGGGCGTACAGACGTTCTTCGAGCCAGTCTTCCTCGCGGCCGATGGCATCCCTGTACTGGCCATGCTCGAGCCCGTAGCGCAGGATCTCTTCGAAGCTGTTGCCCAGCTCGATGGCGGGGGCGCTGCTGCGATAGATGTCGCGGTAGGGCTCGTTGCACATCAGCAGCCGGTCCTCGGCGTCGTAGATGGCAAACCCGTCGGGCAATTCTTCGACTGCGGACCACATGCGCATCAGGTCGGTGATGTCGACGCACAGCGATACCACACCGCCGTCGGCCATGTGCCGATCCTGAATCTTGAGGAACCGCCCGTCCCACAGCCGCAGCGTGACCGGGGGAATGGGATCGTGGCTCCAGCGCCCCATCATCCGGTCCCACCAGGCGCGCGGGGCCTCGCCCTGAAGATCGACGATGCCTTCCTCGATCATCATGCCGAGCACGTGGCCATAGCTTGCGCCCGCCCCGACGCTGTCTAGATTTTCGAAGGGCGCAAGATAGGCCGGGTTCGCCAGTTCCATCACCCTGTCGGCGTTGAACATCGCAAAGCCGTCGCGCATGGTCTGAAGCGCCTTCCACAGCTGCCCCTCGACCAGTTCGATCTTTTCGTTGGCAAGGCCAAGCTGCGATTTGACCAGCTGGTTTTCGGTCCGCACCTCGGTGATCTGGGCGCGGGTCTGGGTGATCTCGGCGCGGGTCTCGTGGATCTGGCTCGACAGGGCGCGGGCATGTTTGTCGAGTTTGCGATTGGCGGCAAACAGCTCGGCCTGCTTGAGCTCAAGCAAGCGTTCCGCCGCCAGACGTGCGCGGCGCTCTTCTGCCAGCCGTGCCGTGAGATTCATGTGCCTGCTGTCCTCTGCAACCGCGAGCAAGATTGACCGGCCTTGGTGAAGATCGGATTAAGCCCGCCGCGGCAAAACAGCGGGGAATCGTTGCGTTTCAAGCAGGGCAGGCCCACCATGGCGGCAGGTTCCTTGGGAGGGGAGTTGAATATGCTGCGTTTGCTGGGTGCCCTTGCGATGCTGTGCCTTGCAGGGGCCGCCATGGCGCAGGAGCCGCTGCCAGAGCGGCGCATCGTGGTCAGCCGCGATACAGATTTCCATGGCGGCGATCTGCAACCGCTGTTCGACAGCACCTTGGCGATCTGCGAACAGGCCTGTCTTGGCAACCCGTCCTGTCAGGCTTTCACCTTCAATGCCCGATCGAACGCCTGTTTCCCCAAGGCCGGTGTGACCCGGCGCGTGCCTTATGAGGGCGCCACGTCTGCGGTTGTGATTGCGAGCGATCCGGCGGTTCGTGCCCGCGCCGCGCTGCGGGCGCAGGATCTGGCGTTTCTCGGCGCGCTGGAGGCGGCGCGCGGCGAGGCTGCCGCCCTCGGGCTGCGCCATGGCGGCGGCGCGTCGACATTGGCAGACTTGCGCGAGGCCGCCCGCGCCGCGCAGGCGGAAGGCAGGCTTGAGGAGGCGATGAACTGGACCGGCGCCGCGGTGGCGCAAAGCGATTCCGGTGCCGATTGGCTGGCCTATGGTCAACTCGAGATGCGCCTTGCCAGCACCCGTCGCGACAGCGCGGCCGACAGCCTGCAACAGCGCGCCAAGCTGGCGGCGATCAACGCTTGGCTGCGGCTTGGTGGCGCCCCGGCGCAGGCCGAGGCGATGCTGCTGCTGGCCGAAACGCTGGAGGCCACCGGCGCGCCGCGCCTGTCAGTGCCCGCGCTGCGGCTGGCGGCGCAGGTGGCCCCGTCCGATCGCGTTACCGCCGCGCTGGATCGCGCCGTGGCGCAGTTCGGCTTTCGCATCACCGACCACGTGGTCGAGGCCGACAGCGCCGCGCCGCGCATCTGCGCCGAATTCTCCGACCCGCTGATCCGTGCCGGGCAGGACTATGCCCCCTATGTCCGGCTGCCCGATGCAAAGCTGGCGGTGGTCGCCGAAGACCGCCGCCTGTGTGTCACCGGCATCGAGCACGGCGCGCGTTACCGGCTGACCTTTCGCGCCGGGCTGCCCGCCGCTGATGGCGAAACGCTGGCCCGCGATGTCGAGATCACCGCCTATGTTCGCGACCGAACGCCCTCGGTCCGGTTTCCGGGCCGCGCCTATGTGCTGCCACGCAGCGCCGATGCGGGGCTGCCGGTCGAGACTGTGAACCTCAGCTCGGTGGCGCTGACCCTGTACCGCCTGTCCGACCGAAATCTGGTGCGGGCGATGCAGGAGGGGTCTTTCGCCGCGCCGATGTCGCACTGGCAGTTGCAGCAGTTCTCCGAGCAGCTGGCCGAGCAGGTCTGGACTGGCACCGGCGAGACCGGCAATCAGCTCAACGCCGACATGCTGACGCGGCTGCCGATGGCCGAGGCCATCGCGGGGAAACCCGCCGGGATCTACGCGCTGGCCGCCTCGGTGCCCGGCGCAGACCCGTGGGACAGCGCGGCGGCGACGCAATGGTTCGTGCTGTCGGATATCGGGCTGACCAGCTTTGACGGCAGCGATGGGCTGACCGTGATCGCGCGCGGGCTGAGGGATGCCGCGCCGCTGGCTGGGCTGGACGTTACGCTGGTGTCGCGGGCCAACGCGGTGCTGGGCCGGGCGGTGAGCGATGCGCAAGGCGTGGCGCGCTTTGCCGCCGGGCTGTCGCGCGGCACCGGGGCGGGGGCACCGGCGCTGATCACCGCGGCGCGGGGCGAGGATGACATCGCCTTTCTGTCGCTGAGCGATCCCGCCTTTGATCTGTCGGACCGGGGCGTCGAAGGGCGTGCGCCTGCCGGGCCGCTCGATGCGTTCCTTGCCACCGACCGGGGGGCCTATCGCGCGGGTGAGACGATCCATGCCACCGCGCTGCTGCGCGATGCAAATGCGCAGGCGGTGGCGGGCGTGCCGCTGACCGCCGTGCTGACCCGCCCCGATGGGGTGGAACAGGCGCGCCTCGTCTCGGCCGAGGGGCGCGCGGGCGGCCATGTCTTTGATCTGCCGCTGTCCAGCGCCGTGCCGCGCGGCACATGGCGGCTGGAGCTGTTCGCCGATCCTGCCGCCCCGGCGCTGGCTGCCTCGACGCTGCTGGTCGAGGATTTCACCCCCGAGCGCATCGACGTCACACTGGCGCTGCCGCAGCCGCTGCGCGCGCTCGAGGTTACGGCGCGCTATCTGTTCGGCGCGCCCGGCGGTGATCTGGCGCTGGAAGGTGAGGTCGCGGTGCTGCCGCAAACCACGCAGGAGGCATGGCCGGGCTATCGCTTTGGCCGCCACGACGATGACGCCGCGCCGCAGACGCAGGCGCTGCCCGCCGATCTGCGCACCGATGCGTCGGGGTTTGCGCGCATCCCGCTGGCGCTGCCGGAGGCGCCTTCTGGTCGCCCTGCCAGCGTCCGTGTGACGCTGCGCGCTTCCGAAGGTTCGGGCCGTCCGGTCGAGCGCGAGATCACCGCCGCGATTCCGCCCATCGGCCCGATGATCGGCATTCGCCCCGAGTTCGACGGCACCCTGCCTGAAGGCGCCGAAGCGTCGTTCCTGTTGCAGGCGGTAGGCGGGGAAATGCCCGTGACATGGCAGGTCAACCGGGTGAGCACGCGCTATCAATGGTACCAGCTTTACGGCAACTGGAACTGGGAGCCGATCACCACGCGCGAAACCGTCGCCTCGGGGGCGGCGATGCTGGGCGACGATCCGCTGCGGATCACCGCAGACATCGACTGGGGCGATTACGAGCTGGTGGTGGCGCGCGAGGGCGGTCAGTATCTTGCCTCGTCCGTCGGGTTCGAGGCGGGCTGGTATGCGCCCGCCGGGGCGCTTGCCAGCCCTGACACGCTCGAACTGTCGCTGGATCGGGAACGCTATCGCGCGGGGGATACCGCGCAGCTGCGCGTGGTGCCGCGCGCGGCAGGCGAGGCGCTGGTGACGGTGCTGGCCGACCGGGTGATCTCGATGCAGTCGGTGACGCTGGCCGAGGGCGAGAACACCATCGCCCTTGATGTAAGCGACGATTGGGGCACAGGCGCCTATGTCACGGTACAGCTTGTGCGGCCGATGGATGTGGCGGCGGGGCAAAACCCGGCGCGTAGCCTTGGGGTGGCCCATGCGGCGCTTGACCCCGAGGGCAAGGCGCTGGCGGTCGCATTCGATGCGCCCGATCAAAGCGCCCCGCGCGCGCCGCTGAACGTCAGCCTGACCGCCGAGGGCGCCGATTGGGTCACCGTCGCGGCTGTGGATGTCGGGATCCTTAACCTGACGGGCTATCAAAGCCCCGATCCGTCGGCGCATTACTTTGGCCAGCAGCGGCTTGGGGTCGAGATCCGCGACATCTACGGTCGCCTGATCGACGGGATGAACGGCGCGATGGGGAAAATCCGCTCGGGCGGCGATGCTGGCGCGTCGATGCTGATGCAGGCACCGCCGCCGACCGAAGAGCTGGTGGCGCAGTTTTCCGACCCGGTGGCGGTGGTCGACGGGCGGGCCGAGTTCAGCTTCGATCTGCCCGATTTCAACGGCACCCTGCGGCTGATGGCGATCGCATGGTCCGATGCGGGCGTCGGGCAGGCCGAGGCAGATGTGCTGGTGCGCGACCCGGTGGTGATAAGCGCCGCGCTGCCGCGTTTCCTGTCGCCGGGCGATCAGACGCGGCTGCTGCTGGAGCTGACCCACGCCTCTGGCCCGGCGGGCGAGATGCCGCTGCAGATCAACGCCAAGGGGCTGACGCTTGGCGACGCTCCGCAGGTGGTGCTCGAACAAGGCGGCACGCAGCGCATCGCCTTGCCGCTGCTGGCGGGGGAGGTGGGCGATCACAGCATCGCGGTGGCGCTGACCACGCCCGACGGCAAGCGGTTGGAAAAGCGTCTGAGCCTCGGCGTGCGCGCCACCGATCCGCCGGTGGGGCGCACCCGGCGGTTGGTGCTGGGGCCGGGGCAGAGCCTTGTGCTCGATAGCCCCCTGCTGGAGGGGCTGCACCGCGAGGGTTCTGAACTGCTGCTGTCGGCGGGGCCGCTGGCGCGGCTCGATGTGCCGGGGCTGCTGGCTTCGCTCAGCCGCTATCCCTATGGTTGCACTGAACAGGTGACCTCGCAGGCCTTGCCGCTGTTGTACCTGTCGGATGCGGCACAGGCGCTGGGCCTTGGCGATGACGCCCGCATCGCGCAGCGCATTGCCGAGGCGGTGACGGTGGTGCTGACCCGGCAGAACGCCAACGGTGCCTTTGGTCTGTGGCAGGCCGGGTCGGGGGATTTCTGGCTCGACGCCTATGTCACCGACTTCCTGTCGCGGGCGCAGGCGGCGGGGCAGGCTGTGCCCGCGCAGGCGATGCAGGCGGCGCTCGACAACCTTGCCAACCGGATTTCATACGCGCCCGATTTCGACGATGGCGGCGAGGATATCGCCTATGCGCTGATGGTGCTTGCCCGCGAGGGGCGTGCCGCCGTCGGCGATCTGCGCTATTACAGTGACGCGCGCGGCGAGGCCTTTGCCACGCCGCTTGCCCGCGCCCAGCTTGGCGCGGCGCTGGCCAGCTACGGCGACCAGCAGCGCAGCGACGCGATGTTCCTGCGCGCTGCCGCCGCGCTGTCGCGCGAGGCCGGGACCGGCTGGCGCGACGATTACGGATCGGCGCTGCGCGATGCGGCGGGGGTGCTGTCGCTGGCGGCGACGGCCCGCTCTGACGTGGTTGACCTCGAGGCGCTGATCACCCGCATTTCCGCAGTGGACCGCCCGCTGTCGACGCAGGAACAGGCATGGTCGCTTCTGGCGGCCCATGCCCTGACCGGGGACGCGGGCGCGGGGCTGGCCATCGACGGTCTTGCGGTTGATGGCCCGCTGATCCGGCGTATCCCCGGCGATGCGCTTGACCGGACAGAGATCGCCAACACCGGCCCCGGCCCGGTGCCGCTGACTCTCACCACGCTTGGCGTTCCAGAGGGTGACACGGCGGCCAGTGGCTATGGCTACAGCCTGCAACGGGATTTCTACAGGCTCGACGGCACACCGGCGTCCTTCCCGGCGCAGCAGGGGGAACGCCTTGTCGCCGTGCTGACCATCCGCCCCGCCGAGGATCGCCGCGCAAGGCTGATGATCGACGACGCGCTGCCCGCCGGGTTCGAAATCGACAACCCCGCGATCCTGCGCGCCGGCGACATCCGGGCGCTGGATTGGCTCGAAACCGCCGAGCCAGAGCACACCGAGTTTCGCGCCGAACGCTTCCTTGCCGCCCTGACGCAGGAGGGGGGCGAGCCCATGCGCCTCGCCTATGTCGTGCGGGCGGTGTCTCCGGGGATGTTCCACCACCCGGCGGCGCTTGTGCAGGATATGTACCACCCCGAATACCGCGCCACCACCGCGTCGGGAGACTTGGAGATCAGATGACAGAGACCCTTACGACCATCCGCTGGCGGGCGCTCGACCGCGACGGCGAGGACAAGTGCCGGCTTGCGCAGCTTGGCGATGGCTACATGCTGATCGGCCATGCGCGGTTTCGCGACGGCGCGGGCTGGGCGGCGCTGGATTACGTGGTGCGCATCGGGGCCGACTGGAAGACGCTGTCCGCCGATGTCACCGGCCGCCACGGCGGCGACGATGTTGCTGTGAAGCTGGTGCGCAGCGGCGCGGACTGGACGCTGAACGGCACCGCGCAGCCGCAGCTTTATGGCTGCGAGGATGTGGATTTCGCCTTTACCCCGGCGACCAACCTGATGCCGCTGCGCCGTCTGCCCGATGTCGGGCGATTGACAACGCAGGCCGCATGGCTGCGCTGCCCTGGACCGCCCGGATCGATGGTGGTGACGCTCAGCCAGAGCTACACGCGCGAGCGCGGCCAGCTTGTCGCCTACAAGGCCGAGGAAACCGGCACTTGCCAGCAGCTTGTGGTTGGGCCGGACGGCTTCGTCATGACCTATCCGGGACTGTGGGAGGCGGATGGCTAGGCTATTCGTTCTTGTCGCCCTGCTTTGGGGGGGCGCCTTTGCCCGTGACCGCGCCGACGACTGGATCACGCGCACCGACCTGCCGGTGCTGGTGCACGCCACCTCTCCCGAGATCCGCGACCGGGACGGGGCGCTGCTGCGGGCCTATACCGTGGAAAACGGTCTGTGGCGCATGGCCATCAGCGCCGATGCCATCGATCCCGCGCTGATAAAGATGCTGATCGCCTATGAGGACCGACGCTTCCTGTCGCATGGCGGCGTCGATCAGTGGGCGGCGCTGCGGGCTGGCTGGCAGGCGGTGGTGTCGGGAGGCGTGGTGTCGGGGGCCTCGACGCTGACGATGCAGGTGGCGCGGCTGCTCGAGGATGGGCCGACCGGCAACTGGCAGGGCAAGCTGCGGCAGGCCCGGGTGGCGCTGGCGCTGGAACGGCGGCTGAGCAAGGCGCAGATCCTGCAACTATACACGGAGCTGGCCCCCTATGGCGGTAATATCGAAGGCCTGCGCGCAGCGTCGCTGACATGGCTCGGTAAAGAGCCACGCCGCCTGACCCCCGCCGAAGCGGCGTTGTTGGTCGCTTTGCCGCAGTCGCCCGAAACCCGCCGCCCGGATCGCCACCCCGAACAGGCGCGCGCCGCCCGCAATCGGGTGCTGGCCCGGATGGCGCGGGCGGGCGTGCTCGACAGCGATACGGCGCAGGTTGCAATGCGGGCTGCGCTGCCGGGGGCGCGGCGCGCCATGCCGATGCTTGCGCCGCATCTGGCCGACCGGGCGCTGGCGCAAGGCGTTCGGCGGGTCACTCTGAATGGCGGGCTTCAGCAACGGCTCGAGACGCTGGTGCGCGCCTACATGACAGGCCGCGATGCGCGCCTGTCGGTGGCGCTGCTGGTGGCGGATCATCAAAGCGGCGAGCTGCTCGCCTCGGTCGGCTCTGGCGGCTATGCGTCAGGGCGCGGGCAGGGGTTCGTCGATATGAGCCATGCGCTGCGCTCGCCCGGCTCGACGCTGAAGCCGCTGGTCTACGGGCTGGCCTTTGATCGCGGGCTGGCGCATCCGGAAACGTTGATCGCCGACACGCCCGTGATGTTCGACGGCTATGCACCGCAGAATTTCGATGGAGTGTTTCGCGGAGAGCTGCGTGTCGCCCGCGCGCTGCAATTGTCGCTGAACATTCCCGTGGTGCGGCTGACCGAGGCTATGGGCCCGGCGCATCTGATGGCGGCGATGCGCGCCGCCGGGATGGACCCGCAGCTGCCGGGAGGGCGGGCCGGGCTGGCTGTCAGCCTTGGCGGGGTCGGGGTGACGCCGCTGGAGATGCTGACGCTTTACGCCGCGCTGGCGCAGGGCGGCGAGGCCCGCCCGCTGCGCTGGGGCATGGAGGCCGCTGCGAGCGCGCCGCAGCGCATCCTCAGCCGCAGGGCGGCGTGGCAGGTCGGGCATGTGCTTGCAGGTCTGGCGCCGCCCGCCGCGTCGGGGCCGCCGGGGCAGGTGGCGTGGAAAACCGGCACATCCTATGGCCACCGCGACGCATGGGCGCTGGGCTGGGATGGGCGCTATGTCGTGGCGGTGTGGATCGGGCGGCCCGATGGCACCCCGGTGCCGGGGGCGTTTGGCGGGGATCTTGCCGCGCCGCTGCTGTTCGAGGCGCTGGGCCGGGTGCGCCCCAAGCCGGTCCCGCTGCCCGCGCCGCCGCCCGAGACGCTGCTGGTGAGCAACGCCGATCTGCCCGTCAACCTGCGCCGCTTTGGCGGCGAGACCCGCGCCGCGCCGCTCGAGGTGATCTTTCCGCCCAGCGGAGCCCGGCTGCTGCAAGACGGCGCGGGCATTGCGCTGAAGCTGCGCGGCGGACAGCCGCCATTTACCGTGTTGGCCGATGGCGAGGTCGTCGCCACGCAGCAGCGCGGCCCGCTGCTGACCGTGCCGCCGCGCGGGCCGGGGTTCACCACCTTGTCGGTGATCGACGCGGCGGGCCGGTCGGGCCGGGTGTCGGTCGAGCTGCGCTAGAGCCGCTCGATCGCCAGCGCGATGCCTTGACCGCCGCCGATGCACATGGTGATCAGCGCCCGCTGCCCGTCGATGCGCTCAAGCTCGTACAGCGCCTTGACCGTCAGGATCGCACCGGTGGCCCCCACCGGATGCCCCAGCGCGATGGCCCCGCCGTTGGGGTTCACCAGATCAGGATCGAGATCCAGCGCGCGGTTCACCGCCAGCGCCTGCGCGGCAAAAGCCTCGTTCGATTCGATCACGTCGAAATCGCCGATGGCCAGCCCGGTGCGGGCGCATAGCGACTCGACCGCCGGGATCGGCCCAAGGCCCATGACCTCGGGGCGAACCCCGGAATGGGCATAGCCCAGCACGCGGGCGCGGGGAGTCAGCCCGACGGCCTTCGCCGCATCTGCCCGCGCCAGCACCAGCGCCGCCGCCCCGTCGTTGATGCCGCTGGCATTGCCCGCCGTCACCGAGCCGCCCTTGCGAAAGGCCGGGCGCAGCGCCGCGAGCGCTTCGGCGGTGGTGAGCTTGGGATGCTCGTCGGTGTCGACCACCACCACGCCCCGACGCGACGACACCTCTACCGGCACGATCTGCGACGCAAAGCGCCCCGCCCGGATTGCCGCCGCCGCCCGTTCCTGACTTTCCAGCGCAAAGGCATCCTGATCCTCGCGGCTGATGCCGCCCGCCTCCGCGACGTTTTCCGCCGTGATGCCCATATGCCCGGTGCCGAACGGACAGCTGAGCGCGCCGATCATCATGTCAACGCTGGTGATATCGCCCATCTTGCGGCCAAAGCGCTGATCCTGAACGATGTGGGGCGCGCGCGACATACACTCTGCCCCGCCGGCCAAGGCGAAATCCGCATCCCCCAGCATCAGCGATTGCGTCGCCGAGACGATCGCCTGCGCCCCCGATCCGCAAAGCCGGTTGACGTTCATCGCGGGCACGGTCTCGGGCGCGCCCGCATCCATGGCGGCCACGCGCGACAGGTACATGTCGCGC
Source organism: Citreicella sp. C3M06 (assembly GCF_018860705.1). GTDB lineage: Bacteria > Pseudomonadota > Alphaproteobacteria > Rhodobacterales > Rhodobacteraceae > Salipiger. The sequence continues at coordinate 11,358 of NZ_JAHKQA010000102.1, read as the reverse complement.
GGTTCGGTGTTGATGACATGGCCGAACACCACGTGCCCCAGCTGGCCGCCCGCAACCCCGGAGCGCGCGAGCGCGGCGCGGGCGGCGATGGTTGCAAGGGTGGTTGGCGCGACGCTCGACAGGCTGCCCCCGAAGGTCCCGATGGCAGTACGGGCACCGTCAAGAATGACGATGTCGTCAGAGGTGAGGGTCATGGGGTCTCCTTCCCGGATGGCCGGTCCACGGTTGTCACGCCGAGGATGACCGCGCGCGGAAAGGATGTCAGCCGCGACGTCCCGTCACTGGCGCAAAGACCTTGGCAGCGTATGCGGGGCTCTTGGTCTGCGGGGCAGCAGCACGCGCAGCCGTCGCAACCAGCGTGGCAGCACCGCCCGGGGCGGCGCGCCGCGACTGGGCACATGCGGCCCGACGGACACGTATCGCTGAGGCGTGGCAGGCGGCGGCTGGTAGCGTGAATGCTCTGTCATGCGCCGCAGTCTGCACGTTTGGGGTTGATGAGAGGTGGACTGCGCTGCTTAATCGCGGATCGCTGGCAAGGTTTCGTTCACCACGCGAACCTCGCGCTGCGGGAAGGGAATGCTGATGTCGTTCGCCTTGAAGGCATCCCACAGCGCAAGATAGACGTTGCCCCTGATGTTGGTCAGCCCTGCGGACGGGTCCGAGATCCAGAAGCGCAGGATATAGTCGACCGAACTGTCGCCGAAGCCGACGATATGGCAGACCGGTTGACGATCTGTCAGCACCCGGCCCACGCCAGCGGCCGCGTCGATCGCGACCTGTCGCACCAGATGCGGATCGTCGCCATAGGACGTGCCGAAGAAGATATCGAGCCGCACGAAATCGTTTGAATGAGACCAGTTGACCACCTGTCCGGTGATCAGATCCTCGTTCGGGATCAGGTATTCCTTGCCGTCGCGCGTGGTGATCGAGACATAGCGCGCGCCCAGCGAATTGATCCAGCCGAAGGTTTCGCCAAGGCTGATGACGTCGCCGGGTTTGATCGACTTGTCGAGCAAGATGATCACCCCCGAAACGAGGTTGGACACCACCTTTTGCAGGCCGAAGCCAAGCCCGACGCCGATCGCCCCCGACAGCACCGCAAGGCCGGTCAGATCGACGCCGACCAGCTTCAGCGCCATGAAGAACGCCGCGCCATACAGGCAGACCTGCAGGAACTTCACCGCCAGAACCTGCATCGACGGGCTGATGCTGTCGTTGCGCCGGATGCTCGCGGCCCCGGTCCCCGCAAGGAATCGCGCCAGCGCCACCAGCGCCACCAGCAGCACGACGGCCTGTACCGCGAGCCAGAGCGACAGGCGCGAGTCGCCGATCTGGATGGCGACGCTCTCCAGCAGGTTCTGGGTTTCGTCCGCAAGCCCGACAATCGAGATGGTCACCCAGGTCCAGGCCGCGTAGCGCATCAGCGAGCGCGCCCCCGGATTGACGATCAGCCGGGTGGCAAAGGCGATCAGCAGCCAGGCGCTGGCAAGCTCGGCGATGATCGTCAGAAGATACGAACGCGAGGGCCATGTCACCTCTTTCATCACGTTGACCACAAGCCAGATCAGCACCACGAACAGGATCATCCGCAGGCGCCGCTGCACCATGATCAGCAGTCGCATCCGCCACGTGGGCCAGCCTTCGCGGCTGCGCATCCAGTCGCGAAGCGCCGGGGTGAACCAATGCGCCAGCAGATGTGCCAGCACGAACACCGCCACCGCGATGCCGAGCTGGTAGAAATTCCAAGGCCGCAGGAAGGTGGCCAGAAACCCTTCTGCCAGCGTCAGCAGATCCTGCAAGGTTGCGAGCAGGGTGTGGAAGGGGCTTTGCTGCGTCGCCTCGGGCTGGTTCATGCGGCCTCCTTGAAGAAGGCCAGATTTGCACCCTGCATGGCGCGGGGCAAGGGGGCAGAGCGGCGCGGGCGAGGCCGCAGCAGAGCATCGGGCGCAATCGCCGGCCTTGCGTGGCTGATGCGCCGTCGCCGCAACAGGGCAGGGCGGCCCGTTGATTGTCCGGCCCTTGCGCGAGACGCGCTTGCGCTGTATCTGATCCGACCATGAAACGCATCTTCGACATGGACGACCGCGCCCGCCTGCCGTGGCGTTTCCACGGTGCCCGACGCACCGCGCGCGCCAGCCTATAAGGCCGGGCCATCCGCCCCTCAGACTTTGTTCAATCTTCATCCAGGGAGAGGACCCATGTCCCCCAAGACGCTCTACGACAAGATCTGGGATGCCCACGTTGTCAGCGAAGACGAAAACGGCACCTGCCTTCTGTATATCGACCGTCACCTCGTACACGAAGTGACCAGCCCGCAGGCCTTCGAAGGTCTGCGCCTGAGTGGCCGCAAGGTCCGCGCGCCCGAGCGCACCATCGCCGTGCCCGATCATAACGTGCCCACCACCGAAGGCCGCGAGACTCACATCGAAAACGAGGAATCGCGCATTCAGGTCGACGCGCTCGACAAGAACGCCCGCGACTTCGGCGTGAACTATTACCCGGTCACTGATGTCCGTCAGGGCATCGTGCACATCGTCGGCCCGGAAAACGGCTGGACCCTGCCGGGCATGACGGTGGTCTGCGGCGACAGCCACACCGCGACCCACGGCGCCTTTGGCGCGCTGGCGCATGGCATCGGCACCTCCGAGGTCGAACACGTGCTGGCCACCCAGACGCTGATCCAGAAGAAATCGAAGAACATGAAGGTCGAGATCACCGGTAAGCTGCGCCCCGGTGTGACCGCAAAGGACATCACCCTGTCGGTGATCGGCAAGACCGGCACCGCCGGGGGCACCGGCTATGTCATCGAATATTGCGGCGAAGCGATCCGCGATCTGTCGATGGAAGGCCGGATGACCGTCTGCAACATGGCGATCGAAGGTGGCGCCCGCGCTGGCCTGATCGCGCCGGACGAGACTACCTTTAACTACGTCAAGGGCCGGGCGCACGCCCCCAAGGGCGCGCAGTTCGAAGCCGCGCTGGCGTGGTGGAAGACGCTGTACTCCGATGACGACGCGCATTGGGACAAGGTCGTCACCCTCAAGGGCGAAGAGATCGAACCGGTGGTCACTTGGGGCACCTCGCCCGAAGACGTGCTGCCGATCTCGGCGCTGGTGCCCGCGCCCGAGGATTTCACCGGCGGCAAGGTCGCAGCGGCCAAGCGGGCGCTGGACTACATGGGCCTGACCGCCGGTCAGAAGCTGACCGACATCGAAATCGACACGGTGTTCATCGGTTCGTGCACCAATGGCCGGATCGAGGACCTGCGCGCCGCGGCCGAGATCCTCAAGGGCAGGAAAAAGAAGGACGGCATCCGCGCCATGGTCGTGCCGGGCTCGGGCCTCGTGCGCGCGCAGGCCGAGGAAGAGGGGCTGGCGCAGATTTTCATCGACGCCGGGTTTGAATGGCGTCTTGCGGGCTGCTCCATGTGCCTTGCGATGAACCCCGATCAGCTTGCGCCCGGCGAGCGCTGCGCCGCCACTTCGAACCGCAACTTCGAAGGGCGTCAAGGCAAGGGCGGGCGCACGCACCTGATGTCGCCGGCGATGGCCGCAGCTGCCGCGATCACCGGTCGGCTGACCGATGTGCGCGAACTGACGGACGCGCCGGTTCCCGCCTGATCCGGTACAAGACCTGACTTGGCCGCGCCCGAAATTCTCGGGCGCGGCTTTTGCATGCCGAGCGTCACGCCTTGCGCAATGCGCTGTGCGACTTGACAGCTCCGTCGCCGTGCTGCTGGGCAATGCCGTAGGCCGACCCATCGCGGGTGATCTCGGCACCCTCGATCTTGAGAGTGGTCTTGCGGGTGCAGACCTTTGCCACGGTGCCGGTTCCGGTACCATTGCCCGAGTCTCACGCGACGCAGATGCCTTCTTCGGAACTCATGTGAGACTCTTCTGGCGTTCCGGAGCAACCGTCTTGGCAGTCAAGCCGTTCCTTGCGCAGAAGGTCGACGTCCCGCCAGAAGGGCGCTTCGGATTTTCCGGGCTTTGGATGATCCGCTGATCGTGATGACCTTCGGCAGACATGCGGCCACCCGCCGCGCACGGGCGTTTTCACCGCGCGGGGGCCTGCGATGCTTGTCGCGCGCGCGGATTTGTCATAGGGAAATCTGGATCCGCACGGGGCGGGGCCAGGAGAAGACGCCATGGAAAAATTCGAGAAGCTCACCGGAATCGCAGCACCGATGCCGCTGGTGAACATCGACACCGACATGATCATCCCCAAGCAGTTCCTGAAGACGATCAAACGCTCAGGCCTCGGCGTACACGCCTTCGACGAAATGCGCTACAACCAAGACGGCTCGGAGAACCCGGAGTTCGTGCTGAACCGGCCCGCCTACCGCGCGGCACAGGTGATCGTCGCCGGTGATAACTTTGGCTGTGGCTCGTCGCGCGAGCACGCGCCTTGGGCGCTGGCCGACTTCGGGATCAAGGCAATCATCTCGACCTCGTTCGCCGATATCTTCTACAACAACTGCTTCAAGAACGGCATGCTGCCCATCGTGCTGCCGCAAGAAGCGGTCGACGTGCTGATGAAGGACGCGGAAAAAGGCGCCAATGCCCGCATGACCGTGGACCTCGAGAACCAGGTTGTCACCACGTCGGACGGCGAGACATTCTCTTTCGAGATCGACGCCTTCAAGAAACATTGCCTGCTCGAAGGACTCGACGACATCGGCCTGACGATGGAAAAAGTCGGCGCGATTGACAGTTTCGAAGCTCAGGCTGCCCAAAGTCGCCCTTGGGTCTGAACGCAGACAGCTCGGATTGCAAAGGCGGGGTTGTTTGCCCCGCCTTTCGTCGTTTCGGCCGATGCGCATGTTGTCGGGACGGGATGCCTCCGGCGGGGATATTTAGAGCCAGAAGAAATCAGAGTGCTGCTCCCCTGTTTCTTCTGGCCTGAAATATCCTGGGGGTCCGGGGGTGAAACCCCCGGTGAATCGGATCGCGGTATGTCGATCCGAAGCGTCGTCAGACCGACAGCGACAAGTTCATCTGAGGCACATCCCCTTTGATTACCAGCTCTGCATCGGTGGCGGCGATCACTTCCTCGACGCTGTAGCCAGGGCCGGTTTCCAGAAGGTGAAGCCCGTCATCAAGGGGGGCCATCACCGCCATCTCGGTGACAATCAGGTTCACCCGCCGCTGCGACGTCAGTGGCAGCGTGCATTCCGGAACGATCTTTGACACCCCTTTGGCGGTGTGGATCATCGCCACGATCACCTTTTTCGCACCCGTCACGAGATCCATCGCGCCGCCCATGCCGGGCACGAACTTGCCGGGAATCATCCAGTTGGCAAGGTGGCCCTTGGCATCTACCTGCAATCCTCCGAGCACGGTCAGATCGAGATGCCCGCCCCGGATCAGGCCGAAGGAAAACGCGGAATCGATGATCGAAGCCCCGGGCACTGCCGAGGTGAAACTGCCGCCCGCGTCGGTCAGGTGTCTGTCTGTCATGCCTTCGGGTGGGCGGTGGCCAAGGCCCACCACGCCATTTTCGGACTGGAAGAACACCCCGAGGCTTTCATCCAGATGGTCTGACACCAGCGTCGGAATGCCGATGCCAAGGTTCACCAGCGTTTTCGGGCGAATTTCGAGCGACACGCGCCGCGCGATGATTTCCTTGGGGTCCATGGTTTCGAAATCCACCATTACGCTGTCCTCTTGATCACGTGATCGACCAAAATCCCCGGCGTCTTTACCGCGTCCGGAGGGATGACTCCGACGGGCACGATTTCTTCGGGTTCGGCGATCACCACGTCAGCGGCAAGCGCCATGATCGGGTTGAAGTTCGTCGCGGACAGCATGTAGGTCAGGTTGCCCACGTAATCGCAGCTGCGCGCCGCGATCAGCGCAAAATCCGCGCGCAGTGGTTTTTCCAGCAGGAACGGCTTGCCGTCGACCTCGATCACTTGCTTTCCATCTGCGATCAGCGTGCCCAGGCCGGTCGGCGTCAGGATCCCGCCCAGCCCCATGCCGGCGGCGCGGATGCGTTCGACAAGGGTTCCCTGCGGCACCAGTTCGACCTCTATCTCGGCTGAGCGCATCTTTTCCTGCACATCCGGGTTCACCCCGATGTGGCTGCCGATGAACTTGCGCACGCAGCCTGCTGTGACCAATGGTCCAACCCCGGTGTCTGGCCGGGCGGCATCGTTTACGATCATCGTCAGGTCCTTTTTGCCGGAGGCCGCCAGCGCATGTACCAGCCCGTCCGGAGTGCCGACGCCCATGAAGCCGGATAGCATCACGCGGGCGCCGTCGGGGATCATTGCCACGGCCTCTTCCAAGGTTATTGCCAGATGCATCAGGGTGGTCCTTTCCAGACGTCAGCAGTCGGTATCCTATCAAGGCCTGTTTTCGCAGGGCGGCCATGCGCTGCATCAAATCGGACTGGATTAAGCCGGTGACGTGCTGCGGCGCCCTGCAGCCGTAAAATGTTGTGTGCGATCGCGTATCGCGCCGAAATTTCAGAAAAATTGATGCAAAAACGCACCGATTCATTCACGAAAATGCCCGGTTTCGGCTGTCTTACGGAACCACTCCTTGCTGAGCGTGGCGAAAGGCGGCAAAAATTGGGCAAGAATGAGGCAAGCCGTCGCAAAGGCGGGGTCGGGTACAATTCAGGGCATGGCATCAGGCCACGCCCGGCCGGACCGAAGGGGCAGAAAGCAGTGATCAGCCGGATGGTGCACGCGGGCGCGCGTGCCGTACTTATCGCATTGCTCGTGGCAATGCCGGCGCTCTTTCTCGCCGAGCGCTCGCAGGACGGCGCGCAGATCATTGCGCTGGTAGCGCTTGTCGCTGCCCTTCTGACCTTTGTAGAATACGTCGGCGACTATCCGTCGATCATCGAATTCCGCGATGCGCCGCCGTTCAACCGCATCCGCTTTCTGGCGCTGCTCTTCACCGTTCTGACACTGACCCTCATCGGCCGGGGCGAGACGCATCCGAGTTCGCTCAGCCTGCTGTTCGAGCATGTGGGCAGTGGCGTGGGCAATCTGCTGGATTTCCCCTATTCGCCGGTGCGCTTGATGGTGCTTGTCGCCACCGACGAGATGACGCCGCGCCAGATCGACATGATGCGTACCGGTGCCGGGCTGTCCTATCTGGTGTCGCTGGTGGCGATCACCTCTTTCATTTTCATGGTGCGGGTGCTCGACTGGCCGGTCCGGCGCGGGGCATTCAATTTCTGGATCAACCTGCCGCTGTTCGATCCGGCGGTGGGCAAGGATGTGCTGTATCGGCTCAAGCGGGACGGCAAAGTTAACGTGGCCTTAGGGTTTCTTCTGCCATTCCTGATCCCCGCCATCATGAAGATGGCGACCGAGATCATCGATCCGATCTCGTTGACCGAACCGCAGACCCTGATCTGGACGATGAGTGCATGGGCCTTTCTTCCGGCAAGCTTGATCATGCGAGGCATCGCGCTGATGCGTATCGCCGAACTGATCGAGGAAAAGCGTCGTCGCGCCTACGAGCAGGCCGATTTGCAGGCTGTCTGACCCCTCTGCTCTGGGCCTGTCTCTGGCTGTGCCTCTGGGCGCCTCCGCTGCGGGCAGAGCCTGTGACGCTGGCAACCTGGAATGTCGATCTGACGCGCAAGGGGCCCGGGCTGCTGCTGCGCGACCTGCTCAAGGGAAAACTCGGGCCTGTGGTTGGCGAGATTGCGCAAGCCGATCCTGATGTGCTGCTGCTGACCGACATCGATCATGATCACGACGGCGTGGCACTTGCGCAGCTTGCGAGGATGCTGGCTGAGGCGGGCGCGGTCTATCCCTATCGACTCACGGCGCGGCCCAACAGCGGCATGCCAACCGGGCTGGATCTGGATGGCGACGGGCGGCTTGGCGGCGCCGGGGATGCGCAGGGCTACGGGGAATTTTCCGGGCAGGGCGGCATGGCGGTGCTGTCGCGGCTGCCGGTGACGCTGGAACGTGATTTCTCGGCGCTGCTCTGGGCCGATCTGCCGGGCAATCTGCGCATCGCCGAAGACCCTGCGCCGGATCTGCAACGGCTGTCGTCGTCGGCGCATTGGCAGCTGCGACTGGACAGCGAGCCGCCGCTGTCGCTGCTGGCATGGCATGCCACCCCGCCGGTGTTTGACGGCCCCGATGATCGCAATGGCCGGCGCGGCGCGGATGAGCTGGCGCTGTGGCTGCGGCTGCTCGACGGGGCGCTTGGCGCGCCGCCGCAGATCCCGGTGCTGATCGGCGATGCCAATATCGACCCGGCGCGCGGCGAAGGGCGCCACGACGCGATCCGCGCCGCGCTTGACGATCCGCGCCTGCAAGATCCGCTGCCCGGCACCGACACGGTTATCTGGGAGCAGACCGGCCCGATGCGGGTCAGCTATATCCTGCCCTCGGCCACGCTCACCGTGCTGGACGCGCAAACCCGGCCTCCGATCGTCGATGATCCGCACCGCATGGTGCTGGTCACCCTCGATCTGCCCTGATTTCTTGACCATCACCGCGCGGAAGGCTAGGCGAAACGGGACAATTCCGAGGAGAGGACACGTCTCATGAGCAACCCTTCGCTTCTGATCCTGCCGGGTGACGGCATCGGCCCCGAAGTCATGGCCGAAGTGCAGCGGATCATCGGCTGGTACGGCGACAAGCGCGGCATCACCTTCGACGTATCCGAGGATCTGGTCGGCGGCGCGGCCTATGACGCGCACGGCACGCCGCTGCACGATGACACCATGGCGAAGGCGCAATCGGTCGATGCGGTGCTGCTGGGCGCTGTGGGCGGGCCGAAATACGACGTTCTGGATTTCTCGGTAAAGCCCGAGCGCGGCCTGCTGCGCCTGCGCAAGGAAATGGACCTCTTCGCCAACCTGCGCCCTGCGCAGTGCTTTGACGCGCTGGCGGATTTCTCGTCGCTCAAGCGCGATGTGGTTGCGGGCCTCGATATCATGATCGTGCGCGAGCTGACCTCGGGCATTTATTTCGGCGAGCCGCGCGGCATCATCGAGGAGGGCAACGAGCGCGTCGGCATTAACACCCAGCGCTACACCGAGTCGGAAATCGACCGGGTGGCGCGCTCGGCGTTCGAGCTGGCGATGAAGCGCGGCAAGAAGGTCTGCTCGATGGAGAAGGCCAATGTGATGGAATCGGGCATTCTCTGGCGCGAGGTGGTCACCGAGGTCGGCAAGGAGTACCCCGAGGTCGAACTGAGCCACATGTATGCCGACGCCGGCGCGATGCAGCTGGTGCGCTGGCCCAAGCAGTTCGACGTGATCGTCACCGACAACCTGTTTGGCGACCTTTTGTCGGATGCTGCCGCGATGCTGACCGGTTCGCTGGGGATGCTGCCGTCGGCCTCGCTTGGCGCGCCGATGGACAATGGCCGCCCCAAGGCGCTTTACGAGCCGGTGCACGGCTCGGCCCCCGATATCGCCGGTCAGGGCAAGGCCAACCCCATCGCCTGCGTGCTGAGCTTTGCCATGGCGCTGCGCTACAGCTTCGATCTGGGCGAGGAGGCCGAGCGGCTTGAAGCCGCAGTGAACAAGGTGCTGGCGGATGGTGTGCGCACCGCTGATCTGCTGGGCGAAGAGGGCGTGACCCCGGTGTCGACCAGCGGCATGGGCGATGCGATCCTTGCGGCGCTCGACGCCAGCCTCTGATACCGCTACCGCCCCCGTGACAGGCACGGGGGCGGGGCTTTGTGCGAAACTTCGCAGGCGCGCAAAGCGCTGCGTTGACCATCGCGGGATAAGCTTTCAGAGCTAGGGGCAGGGCTGTGCGAGTCGGGCCCGAATTCTGCAACTCATCCACCGGACCTTCCCGCCATGAGCCACAACGCAAAAGGTGCGCTGTTCGCACTGCTGTCCTTCGGGATATTCTCGGCGCACGATGTGATCGTGAAGATGCTTGGCGCCCATTACGCGCCGTTCCAGATCGTGTTCTTTTCGGTGCTGTTCAGCTTTCCGCTGGTCAGCCTGATGCTGATCCGGGACACGACGCCGGGCCACCTGCGCCCGATCCACCCATGGTGGACGGCGCTGCGCACGGTTTCGGCGGTGATCACCGGCTTTTGCGTATTCTATGCCTTTTCCGTGCTGCCGCTGGCGCAGACCTACGCGATCCTGTTCGCGCAGCCGCTGCTGATCACCGTGCTGGCGATTCCCATCCTTGGCGAAACGGTGCGGCTGCGGCGCTGGTTGGCGGTGCTGGTGGGCCTCGCGGGGGTTCTGGTGGTGTTGCGCCCCGGCGGCACCGAGCTGACGCTGGGCCATGCGGCGGCGCTGGTGGGGGCGTTGTCTGGGGCGCTTTCGGCCATCGTGGTGCGCAAGATTGGCCATGAGGAACGCTCGGTCGTGCTGATGATCTATCCGATGACGACCAACTTCATCGTCATGGCCTGCGCGCTGCCCTTCGTCTACAAGCCGATGCCGCTGGAACATCTGGGCGGGGTGTTCGTCATGGCGGCCTTTGCGCTGGTCGGGGGGCTGGTGCTGATCGCGGCCTATCGCAAGGGCGAGGCGGTGATCGTTGCGCCGATGCAATATTCCCAGATGTTGTGGGCGACGCTGTACGGGGCGCTGTTCTTTGCCGAATGGCCGGACGGGATGACGCTGCTTGGGGCGGCGCTGATCATCGGGTCGGGGGTTTATATCGTGCTGCGCGAAGGTCGCACGAGCGTCTCCGAGAACACCCCGGTGCTGCGCACCCGCTCTCGTTTCGAGACCGGCACCTCGCTGCGTCTGGGGCCGATGATCCGTGCCATGAAGCGCCGCGAAAAAGTCATGCAAGAAACCACGCGATGACCCCTTGCCAAGCCTGCCGGGCTGGGCTATTCCGCCCGCCACGGTCGGGCTGTAGCGCAGCCTGGTAGCGCACCTGCTTCGGGAGCAGGGGGTCGGAGGTTCGAATCCTCTCAGCCCGACCAGTTTGAAAAAGTGTGGATTGCCACTGAAGTCTTCCCCAAGTGGCCACAATTATTCCTTTGCGGCAGCAAGGCTGACGTAGCTTGGAAGCGTTACAGGCGGTACCGCGCACTACAGCGATTACCTGAGACAACGGTCTACTATCCTCCCCGCTTCAATCTGTGAGCTAGAGGCATGGGAAGACGCGATCAGAGGCTCCCGAATGCGCAAGCAGATCGAGCGGCGTTTATCGCAGCTTCGCAGAAAAGGGCTGGTCGGCGCGGCAGCAAGTAATCCCTTGAGTCGCCGGACAGTTTCGGCCCGAAGCCGACCTTCAACTTGACTGCAGCGCGGCCCTTCGAAGCCGCCGTTCGACACGTTGTGCAGCATTCTTGCCGGTCCAAGGTCGGCTGCGCGGACCAAGCTGCCGTTCGACGCTGTCATGCAGGCGACCGCTTTACCCAAAACCGACGTTGTTGCACATATCGG
>NZ_JAHKQA010000069.1 GCF_018860705.1 Citreicella sp. C3M06 | reverse complement strand
CAATGCATCCTGACCCTAACCTGAGCAGATTCCGCTGGGTCGATACAATGGGGCAGTCCAAGCCATTCAGCCACACTTGAGGCGAGCAGGTACTGAGGGCCGCCGGTCGTAGTGGATTCACTTCACGATGTGCTCGTCCTTCACGAACATGTTCGCCCAAGCCCGGTCGACCAATTCCTTGGTCATCTTGTAGGGCCATCCTTCGAAATCGCACACCGAGATCATCTGGTCGATTAGAAACACCGGCTGATAATTGGCGTAAACGTTGTCTATGGTCGGGTACTTGGTCTTGAGCAGGTAGATCAGCGCCTCTTCGTCCAGTTGCATCTTCTTCTTGCGCGCGACGAGGGCGAAGATCTTGAGGAAGTCTTCCTGATTGGGCCCATCGATCTTGATCTTGAAGAAGATCCTGCGCAGCGCAGCCTTGTCGAAGATCTCGTTGGGGTGGAAGTTGGTCGAGAAGATTACCAGTGTATCGAACGGCACCTCGAATTTTTCACCCGATTGCAGGGCGAGGATATCCTTGCTTTCCTCCAGCGGGACGATCCAGCGGTTGACCAGCTTCTGCGGCGGTTCTGCCTGCCGGCCAAGGTCATCGACGATGAAGATGCCCCCGGTAGATTTCAATTGAAGCGGCGCCTGATAGGTCCGCGCCGTCGGATTGTAGACAAGGTCGAGCATGTTCAGCGACAGCTCACCGCCGGTGATCACTGTAGGGCGATCGCACAGCACGTACCGGGTGTCGAACCGGTTGCGGCGGCGCAGTGCGGTGGGGTCGTCTTCTTCGACCTCGGCGGCGGAATGCACGATCGGGTCGAAGACCGTGATCACCTGCCCGGAATATTCCACGGCGCGTGGAATGTAGATCTTGTCACCCATCGCGTCGCGAATGCCGTTCGAGATCGACGATTTACCGTTCCCCGGCGGGCCATACATCAGGATCGACCGGCCAGAACCGACCGCCGGGCCAAGGTGCGAAATCAATGTGCTGGGCAGAACCAGATGCCCCATGGCGCCCATCAGCTGCTCGCGGGTGATGTGGACGTTGCGGATCGACTGGCGCTTGACCTGCTGCGAGTAGACATCCAGAGGCACCGGCATGGCTCCGAAATATTCCGATTGCGCCAGCGCATCCATGGCGCGCGCCTTGCCGCTGTCTGTCAGCTGATAAACCATCTCATTGGTGGTGGAATGCGCGCCGAGCGTGCCCATCGCCTCCAGCAGGCCCTGGCCGCGGGCAATGTCGATGATCTCTTGGGTGATGCCAATCGGCAGGCAGATCGCCTTTGACAGGTAGGTGACGGTGTTGGCGTTCTTGCGGAAGATGGTCTTCAGCGCCACGTCGCGCATGAAGACCCGCGGCAGGCTGAGTTCCTCAAGCCGCTTGGGTGGCGGCGGTGCCACGACGGCGGTGTTTGCCATGTTCATCTGGTCTGCCCCTGACTTGGCCCGGCTTGCGGGTCTGTTGCGGGCAAGCAAGCCGCATCTTTGTGGCGACAGATTGGCCCGGCTTGGGAAAAGCGGCGGCACGGGCGACGGGCTGCATGGACATCTCGGGCAATTGCGTCAATTCTCTGCGCGACCCTTGGGCGCAGATCCGGGGCACGACAGGGAAAGAGGGAGTCACTTTATGTCCATCAAGACGCTGCTTGCGGCGGCAAGCCTTGCCGCGCTGGCCTCGGCGACGCAGGCCGAGGTCAAGGTCGGCATGATCACCACGCTGTCGGGCGGAGGGGCAAGCCTTGGCATCGACACGCGCGACGGCTTCCTTCTGGGTATGAAGGGGGCGAGCGAAGTCGAGGTGATCGTCGAGGATGACCAGCAAAAGCCCGACGTGGCCGTGCAGATCGCCGACAAGATGATCCAGTCCGACAAGGTCGACGTGCTGACCGGCATCGTGTGGTCGAACCTTGCGATGGCCGTGGTGCCTGCCGCCACCGCGCAGGGCAAATTCTACCTGTCGACCAATGCCGCGCCGGCGCTGCTGGCCGGGAAAGGCTGTCATCCGAACTATTTCGCCGTAAGCTATCAAAACGACAACCTGCACGAGGCGGCAGGGGCCTATGCCAAGGATCAGGGTTACACCAAGCCGTTCATCATGGCGCCGAACTATCCGGCAGGTCACGACAGCCTGAACGGTTTCAAACGCTATTACGGCGGCGATCTGGCCGGAGAGGTGTTCACCCAGCTTGGCCAGACCGATTACGCCGCCGAGATCGCGCAGATCCGGGCGTCGGGCGCGGATGCGGTGTTCTTCTTCCTTCCGGGCGGCATGGGGATTTCCTTCATGAAGCAATACGCGGGCAGCGGGGTCGATCTGCCGCTGCTTGGTCCGGCGTTCTCGTTCGATCAGAACATCCTTCAGGCGGTCGGCGATGCGGCGCTTGGGGTGCGGAATGGCTCGAACTGGTCCAAGGATCTGGACGTTCCGGCCAACGCGGCCTTTGTCGAGGCATTCGAGGCGGAATATGGCCGCCTGCCGTCGCTTTACGCCGCTTATGGCTATGACACGGCGCATCTGCTGCGCTCGGCGCTGGATGTGGCGCAGCCGTCCGATGGTGATGCCTTCCGGGCGGCGCTCAAATCCGCCGATTTCGACAGCGTGCGCGGCAAGTTCAGTTTCGACAGCAACAACCACCCGATTCAGGACATCTACATCCGCGAGGTGATCAAGGAAGGCGATGTCTTCACCAATACGCTGGTTGCCACGGCGATCACAGATCGCTCTTCGGCCTATGTCAATGATTGCACGATGAAATAACGACCATGGGGCCCCCGCTGCGGGGCCCCGATGAAGGCAAAAGATGACTCCGATACTGTTTGCCGAGCAAGTCCTGAACGGGCTGCAATCCGGCGTGATGCTGTTCCTCATGGCTGCCGGGCTGACGCTGATCTTCGGGGTCATGGGGCTGATCAACCTTGCGCATGGGGCGCTGTTCATGGTCGGCGCGTTCGCGGCGGCGAGCGTGGCGGGGGCGACGGGCTCGTTCCTGCTGGCGCTGGTGGCTGCGCTGGCGGCGGCGGCCGGGGCAGGGGCGATGGTCGAGCTGCTGGTGATCCGGCGGCTTTATGATCGCGATCACCTCGATCAGGTACTGGCGACCTTTGCGCTGATCCTGATCTTTTCCGAAGGGACGCGCTGGCTGTTCGGCTCGTTTCCGCTGTATCTTGACGTTCCGCCATGGCTGGGAGGCACGGTGTTGCTGCCCGGCGGCATCGAATACCCCACCTATCGGCTGGCGCTGATCGCCGTGGGGCTTTTGGTCGCGGCGGGGCTCTGGTGGCTCAACACGTGCACCCGGCTGGGCATCCGCATCCGCGCCGGAGAGAACGACCGCGAGATGATCGCGGCGCTTGGGGTCGATATCGGCAAGCTTTATACCGTGGTCTTTGCGCTTGGCGCCGGGCTTGCAGGGCTGGCCGGGGCGCTGGTCGGCCCGATCCAGTCGGTGCAAGTCGGCATGGGCGAGCCGGTGCTGATCCTTGCCTTTGTGGTTATCGTGATCGGTGGCATCGGGTCGATCAAGGGGGCGCTGGTTGGCGGTCTGCTGGTCGGGCTCACCGATACGCTGGGCCGCTTGTTGCTGCCCGCGCTGTTCCGGCTGTTCACCGATCCGGCAAGCGCCGCGAGCGCCGGGTCGGCCTTTGCCTCGATGGCGATCTACATCCTGATGGCGGCGGTGCTGATCTGGCGACCCACCGGCCTGTACGGTGCCCGCGCATGAGCCGCGAACGTCTGTTGAACGCGTTGCTGCTGGCCGGGCTGGTTGTGGTGCCGGGCTGGGCGCTTTGGGCGGACGAACCGTTCACCATCACGCTGGCGACGCGGGCGGTGATCTTTGCGCTGGCGGCGGTCGGGCTGAACATCGCACTGGGGATGGGCGGGCTGGTCAGCCTTGGCCACGCGGTGTTCTTTGGCATCGGCGGCTATGCGATGGGTGTTCTGGCAAGCCATGCCCAGAGCTACACGCCGCTCTATGACGGGCTCTTCACGCTGGAGGGCACCAAGGCGATGCCGGTGATCTGGCTGGTGGCGGCAGCGGCTTCGGCGCTGGCGGCATGGCTGATCGGGCTGCTCAGCCTGCGCACCTCGGGGGTGTATTTCATCATGATCACGCTGGCCTTTGGCCAGATGGCGTATTTCTTCGCGATTTCATGGCCGGCCTATGGCGGTGAAGATGGGCTGAGCATCTATGTCCGCAACGGTTTTCCGGGGCTGAACACGCTGGACCCGATCCAGTTCTACGGCATCTGCCTTGCGTGGCTGTGCCTTGCGCTGTGGGGTCATGCGCGGCTGCGCCGCTCGCCTTTCGGGCTGGCGCTGGACGCGGCGCGGCAGGTGCCCGCGCGGGTGCAGGCGGTGGGGCTGGATCCAAAGCGGCTGTACCTCGTGGCGCTGGTGATCTCGGGCGCGGTGACGGGGCTGTCAGGAGCGCTGTTTGCCGATCTCAACCGCTTTGTCAGCCCGTCGATGCTCAGCTGGCAGATGTCGGGCGAGATCATGGTGTTTGTCATCATCGGCGGCGTTGCGCGCCTGTTCGGTCCGGTTGTCGGCGCGGTGTTCTACGTTGCGCTCGAACATTGGCTCGGCGGTGTCAGCGATTACTGGCAGATTATCCTTGGTGTTGTGCTGCTGGCGGTGGTGCTGTTCGGGCGCGGCGGGCTGATCGGCCTTGTCTGCGGAAAGGAGCGCCCGGATGCCTGACACGATCCTGCGCACCCATGAACTGCACAAGGCCTTTGGCGCGCTGCGCGCCAGCGAAGGCATCTCGATCACCCTGAAGCAGGGCGAGATCCACGCTATCATCGGCCCCAACGGCGCGGGAAAATCCACGCTGATCGCGCAGATCTGCGGGGCGCTGCGCCCCGATTCCGGGCGTGTCGAATTCCTTGGCCGCGATGTCACCGCCCTGCCAACCGAGGCGCGCGCCCGCATGGGCCTTGCCCGCACCTTTCAGACCTCGGCGCTGGCGATGGAACAGACGGTGCTGCAGAACGCGCTGCTGGGCGCGCTTGGGGCGTCAGGGCGGCCGTGGCGGTTTTTCTCACGGGTCTCGGCTGATCAAGCCTTGCGCGACATCGCCGAGAGCGCGCTGCACGAGGCCGGGTTGCTCGATTTTGCCCAGACCCGCACCGCCGAGCTGAGCCACGGTCAGCGCCGCCAGCTTGAAGTCGCCGTGGCACTGACGCTCAGGCCGCGCGCTTTCGTGATGGATGAGCCGATGGCGGGGCTGGGGGCCGAAGGGTCGAAACGGCTGACCGGCTTTCTCGACCGGCTGCAGGATCGCGCGCCGATCCTGCTGGTGGAACATGACATGGATGCGGTGTTCGCGCTGGCCGACCGGATCAGCGTACTGGTCTACGGGCGCGTCATTGCGACCGGAACAGTCGATGAAATCCGCGCCGATCCGCGCGTGCGCGAAGCCTATCTGGGGGACGAGGCATGACGCTGCTGTCGCTCAGCCAGCTCACCGCGTCCTATGGTGCAACGCAGGCGCTGTTCGGCGTCGATTTCGAGATCGCCGAGGGCGAGGCGCTGGCCATGATGGGCCGCAACGGCATGGGCAAGACTACCACGGTGCGTTGCATCTGCCGGATGATGCCTGCGAAGGGCGCGCTGGTGTTCGATGGGCACGACCTGTCGCGCCTGCCATCGCACCGGGCGGCGCGGCTTGGCATCGGGCTTGTGCCCGAAGGGCGGCGCTGCTTTCGCGATCTGAGCGTGACCGAGAACCTGTCCGCCGCCGCCCGCCCCGGCGCGTGGGATGCGGCCAAGGTCGAGGCGCTGTTTCCAAGGCTCGGGGAGCGGCGCGGCCAGCTTGCCGGTTCGCTTTCGGGCGGAGAGCAGCAGATGCTGGCCATCGGGCGCGCGCTGATGACCAATCCGCGGCTGCTGATCCTTGACGAGGCGACCGAGGGCCTTGCCCCGACCGTGCGCGCCGAGATCTGGGCCGCCATCGCGACGCTCAAGGCAAGCGGCATGTCGATGCTGGTCATCGACAAGTCGCTGAAAGAACTGCGCGGCGCCTGTGACCGCGTCGTCATTCTGGAACGCGGGCGCAGTGTCTGGGATGGCACCATGTCGGCGCTGAGCCCTGACGTGGTCGAGGCGATGCTAGGTCTGTGACCAGACCCATGACCGACCGATCCACGCCGCGCGGCGGAGTCACGCCAACGCGCCAATAATTCCGCTTGGGTCTGGCGGACGAAGGTGATTTTCACCGCCAGCCACAAAGACTGGCTGATCCGCCGCACCATCGGCGCGCAGGAGACAGATGCCGCAATGACGGCACATGGGATGAAGCCGGTCGAATGACCGTCGTCTGACTTGCCACCGTTCCGGTGTTGCGGGTAGATCGGGGTCTTGCAGGACAGGACACGACCATGACCCAAGCCCCGCCCGATGCTGACGCCCGCCGCGCCATCCCGCCGGTGATCTGCTACCCGAACGACACGCTGCCGGTGCCGGACATGGCGCTTTACGCCTCTGCGCTGGAGGGCGCGCAGGTCGTGTCATCCGTGTTGGCGCCGCCGCGTGAGGCCTGCCATTTCCGGGTCAGGGCGGGGCAGTTCTTTCGCATCACCAGCGTGGACGGGCCGCAGGTCGGAGACCTCAACCTGTGGCATGACGGCGATCTGACAGAGCGGTTCTATTCGGGAAAGACACGGGCGTTGCACGGCACCCATGTCAGCACCGCCGAGCGGCTGTGGTCGAGCTTTCCGCACCTGCGCCCGATGGCGACCATCGTGGAGGATACGCTGGGCTGGTATGGTATCGACGGGTTCGGCGGGTCTGTGCATGATGTGATCGGCACCCGCTGCGATCCTTACACCGGCAATCTTCTGGCGGGCACACAATACCACCATTGCTGCCATTCCAACCTGACCCGCGCGCTGTCGGATGCCACCGGGCTGCCGCTGCTCGAGGCAGAGCCGCATGTGCATGACGTGCTCAACGTCTTCATGTGTACCGGGTTCACCCGCGACACCGGGCAATATTTCATGAAGGCCAGTCCGGTGCGCCCCGGCGATCACCTGACGCTGTTCGCCGAGATTGACCTGCTGGGCGCGCTCAGCGCCTGTCCGGGCGGCGATTGCTCTGCGCAGCACAGTTCGGACAGCGCCGCCTGCTTTCCGCTGCAGGTCGAGGTGCTGGCCCCGGCGGCGGGCGCGTTGCAGGGCTGGAACCCGCCCGTGGCCAACGGGTACAACCGCAGCCACGGACGCTGACGCTCAGGCGAAGGCCGCCTCGAGTGCGATTTGCACCATATCCCCGAAAGAGCTCTGCCGGTCTTCGGACGGCAGCGCCTCGTGGGTCAGCAGGTGATCCGAGACGGTCAGCACGGCAAGCGCGCGCACCCCGTGGCGGGCGGCAAGGTTATAAAGCTCTGCCGCTTCCATCTCGACGCCAAGAATGCCGTGCCGGATCATGATGTCATTCAGATCGGGGCGCTCGTCATAGAAGACATCCGCCGAATAGACGCCGCCGACATGACAGGTCGCTCCGATATTCTTTGCTGCGGTAACAGCATTTTGTAAAAGATTGAAATTCGCGCAAGGCGCGAAATTCAATTCCCGAAATATGCCGAGAGACGGTGTTGACAATGAAGACGCGGTCATCGCAAGGATGACATCCCGCAGGCCGATGTTTTGCTGCATCGCGCCGCAAGACCCGATACGCACCAGCGTCTTTGCGCCATAATCGCGGATCAATTCATTGGCATAGATCGACAGGCTCGGCATTCCCATGCCCGAGCCATGAATCGTCACGCGATGACCATTCCAAGTGCCGGTGAACCCCAACATACCTCGTACGCGATTGACGCATATAGGATTTTCCAGAAAGGTCTTTGCGGCCCATTCCGCGCGCAATGGATCACCGGGCAATAGGACGGTTTCGGCAATCTGCCCCGGTTCGGCACCGATATGGATGGTCATTCAGATGGCCAGATCGTCCAGTGCCTTGCCCGCGGCAAGGGCTTCGTTCACCCAGTTCGGCTTGCGACCGCGTCCTGTCCATGTTTGCGAGGGATCGGCGGGATTGGCGAATTTCGGCGCGCCCTTCGAACCTTTGACCGGCGGTGCGTTGAGCACTTCTTCAAGCGAGAAGCCGAATTCCTTTGCCGCCTGTTCCGCAGCTCGTTTCGCTTCGGCCTTGCGGCGGGCATCTACCGTATTGATCGCACGTTCCACATCGGACTTGAGCTTTTTCAACTCGTCGTGGGAAAGCATGTCGAGATCGATATCCATATTCTTGCCTTTCTAGTGGAAGCTTATCGCTCCTCTATTTTTGTTAATTTCAGGTAAAAACAAGTTTAAATATGTGTCAGCAATTCACAAACGCGACGGTATCCCTATTTCATTGGATGGCTGGGGTAGAGTAACCGTATTGTAACTCAAGGCTTATTCCGCAGCTTCTGCCTTGGGATCGGCTAGGGACACGATATCCGTCATGATCGTGTTCAGCACAAAATCTTTCGGAGTGTAGACCTTTGCCACGCCCATTGCGGTCAGTCGCTTTGCGTCGTCATCGGGAATGATGCCGCCGACAACCACCGGCACATGGCCCAGACCCTCGGCGCGCATCCGTTGCATCAGGTCTTCGACCAGCGGAATGTGGCTTCCCGACAGGATCGAAAGCCCGACCACATGGGCCCCGGACTTGGCGGCCTCGACGATCTGTTCGGGCGTCAGGCGAATGCCTTCATAGTCGATTTCCATGCCGCAGTCGCGGGCGCGAAAGGCGATCTGTTCGGCGCCGTTCGAATGCCCGTCCAGCCCCGGCTTGCCGACAAGAAAGCGCAGGCGCTTGCCAAGGCGATCGCTGACCGCGTTCACCGCCTCGCGGATGTCGTCGAGCCCTTCGGTCTTGTTCGACACCGCGCGCGACACCCCGGTCGGCCCGCGGTATTCGCCGTGCACGGCGCGCATCTGCTGCGCCCATTCGCCGGTGGTGACCCCGGCGCGCGCCGCGCGGATCGAGGCGGGCATGACGTTGCGACCCTCAAGGGCGGCGGCGCGCAGCTCGGCAAGCGCAGCCTGCACCTCGGTATGGTCGCGCTCGGCGCGCCAAGCGTTCAGGCGGTCGATCTGTTCCTGCTCGACCGCTGGGTCGACAACCATGATGCCGCCGTCTTCGCCGAGCAGCGGCGAGGGCTCGCCCTCTGTCCACTTGTTGACGCCGACGACGATGGTCTCGTTGCGCTCGATCCGGTTGAGGCGCTCGGCGTTGGACTCGACCAGCCGCGATTTCATGTAGTCGATGGCGCCGATCGCGCCGCCCATGCTGTCGATATTGCCAAGCTCGGCGCGCGCACCGTCTTTCAGGGCTTCGACCTTGGCATCCACCGCCGGGTTGCCATCGAACAGATCGCCGAATTCCAGCAGGTCGGTTTCATAGGCGAGGATCTGTTGCATCCGCATCGACCATTGCTGATCCCACGGCCGAGGCAGGCCAAGCGCCTCGTTCCACGCCGGAAGCTGCACCGCGCGGGCACGGGCCTTTTTCGACAGCGTCACCGCCAGCATTTCGATCAGGATGCGGTAGACGTTGTTTTCGGGCTGCTGTTCGGTCAGGCCAAGCGAGTTCACCTGTACCCCGTAGCGGAAGCGGCGGTATTTCGCGTCGGCGATGCCATAGCGTTGTTCAAGGATCTCGTCCCACAGATCGACAAAGGCGCGCATCTTGCACATCTCGGTCACGAACCGGATGCCCGCGTTGACGAAGAACGAAATCCGCCCGCACAGCGCCGGGAAATCCGCATCGGCGACGCGGGGCCTAAGCTCGTCGAGCACCGCGATGCCAGTGGCCAGCGCAAAGGCCAGCTCCTGTTCGGGCGTCGCACCGGCTTCTTGCAGATGGTAGGAACACACGTTCATCGGGTTCCATTTCGGCACGTTGGTATAGCAATATTCCGCCACGTCGCCGATCATCTTCAGCGACGGTTTCGGCGGGCAGATATAGGTGCCGCGCGACAGGTATTCTTTGATCAGGTCGTTCTGCACCGTGCCTTGCAGCTTGGTGATATCCGCGCCCTGTTCTTCGGCCACCGCGATATACAGCGACAGCAGCCACGGGGCAGTGGCGTTGATCGTCATCGAGGTGTTCATCTGTTCCAGCGGGATGTCCTGAAACAGCGCGCGCATGTCGCCCAGATGGCAGACCGGAACCCCGACCTTGCCAACCTCGCCCTTCGACAGAAGGTGGTCGCTGTCATAGCCGGTCTGGGTGGGCAGATCGAAGGCGACCGACAAGCCGGTCTGCCCGCGCGCAAGATTGCTGCGGTACAGCGCGTTCGAGGCCTTGGCGGTGGAATGGCCCGCATAGGTGCGGATCAGCCAGGGGCGGTCTTTGAGAACTTCCGTCATGTCGGTCTCCGTCAGCAGGTCCGAATGGGTGAGCAAGCTTGTTGCGTTCATGTCGTCATATGAGAAAGAAAATGTCTCGTCAATTCGCCGCAACGCGGCGGCGTTACGATCTTGGGCAGGTTTCGCGGCGTTTTGAGGCAGTTTACGCCCGCGTCAGTCGGTTCCGTGAAGGGAATCGCGGCGCACCATGTATTTTAATCCAGATACTTGGAGATTTTGCCTGAGCAGGCGGTTCTGGCTGGCCCGCTTGCGGTGATGCTGCATCCGCTCGGTCATAAAATTACAAAATGCATGGTAATGATGTTGCATTGTTGCGCGACGAAAGTTATCTCAATCGTAGACCGGGGCCGCGATTCTGCACTGCGGCGTCGAGAGAGAGGACACAGATCCGCAAGGATCGCTTGAGGAAGGAGGCCTCGAATGGCTCTGGACACGCAAATTGGTATTGCGCCCTACGACGCGCCCGAAAAAGATCTTTACGAGATCGGTGAAATGCCGCCTCTCGGCTACGTGCCAAAAAAGATGTACGCTTGGGCGATCCGCCGCGAACGTCACGGCGAGCCCGACACGTCGTTCCAGAAGGAAGTCGTCGATACATGGCAGGTCGACAGCCACGAGGTGCTGGTGCTCGTCATGGCCGCCGGGGTCAATTACAACGGTGTCTGGGCCGGGCTGGGCATTCCGATCTCACCGTTTGATGTGCATGGTGCCGAGTATCATATCGCGGGGTCCGATGCGTCTGGCATCGTCTGGGCGGTGGGCGACAAGGTCACCAGCTGGAAGGTCGGTGACGAGGTTGTCATCCATTGCAATCAGGACAATGGCGACGACGAGGAATGCAACGGCGGCGATCCGATGTTCTCGCCCACCCAGCGCATCTGGGGCTACGAGACCGGCGATGGCTCGTTCAGCCAGTTCACCCGCGTGCAGGCGCAGCAGCTGATGCCGCGCCCCAAGCATCTGACATGGGAAGAAAGCGCCTGCTACACGCTGACGCTGGCCACCGCCTACCGGATGCTGTTCGGCCATCACCCGCATGAGCTCAAGCCCGGCCAGAATGTGCTGGTCTGGGGCGCCTCGGGCGGTCTTGGCTCTTATGCCATCCAGCTGATCAACACGGCGGGGGCGAACGCCATTGCGGTGATCTCGGAGGAAGACAAGCGCGATTTCGTTCTGGGCCTTGGCGCCAAGGGCGCGATCAACCGCAAGGATTTCAAGTGCTGGGGCCAGCTGCCCACGGTCAATACGCCGGAATACAACGCGTGGCTCAAGGAAGCGCGCAAGTTCGGCAAGGCGATCTGGGATATCACCGGCAAGGGCGTCAGCGTCGACATGGTGTTCGAGCATCCGGGCGAGGCGACGTTCCCGGTGTCCTGCCTTGTCTGCAAGAAAGGCGGCATGGTGGTGATCTGCGCTGGCACCACCGGTTTCAATTGCACCTTCGACGTGCGCTACATGTGGATGCATCAGAAGCGGCTTCAGGGCTCGCATTTCGCCCATCTCAAGCAGGCGGCCTCGGCGAACCGCCTGATGGTCGAGCGGCGGCTCGATCCGTGCATGTCCGAGGTGTTCGAATGGGAGCAGATCCCCGAGGCGCACATGAAGATGCTGCGCAACGAGCACAAGCCCGGCAACATGTCGGTGCTGGTGCAGGCGCCCAAGACCGGGCTGCGCACCTTTGAAGAGGCGCTGGCGGCACGTAGTTAACCGAAGCTTCAGGATTCGGTTGGTATTAGATGTTCGCGGATCGTTCTGTCGGTCCGCGAACATCTTGCGTTTCAGGGTTGTGGATAAGTCGATCAAGAGGTTGCAAATCACACCATCGCCATTTCTGGGGATGTGGAATCCGTGAATTTCTTACCAGATCGGCGCATGCTATAGTTGTTCTTAACAATTTGTTAACTCTCGAAGGGAAGGCTAGCCATGACACATGACTGGATCATCGACGTCTTGACGGACCTGAAGACCTTTGCCCGTGCCAACGCAATGAACGCGCTGGCCGAGCAGCTCGATGAGGCACAACTCATCGCGCAGCTGGAAATCGCGTCGGGCGCCGAAGGGGGTGCCTTTGGGATATGCGGCGAACTTCCCCGCAACGGACGGGTTACTGGAGCAGCTTGAGAAATCCTCGAAGCCCGAGGATTTTCAGGCGGTGGCCGTTGCGCTGAGAGACTATTACGCGATCGACCATCTGGTCTATCATTGGGTCAGCGCAGCTGGCGAACAATTCGGCTGCGGCACGTATGACCCGGTCTGGGTCCAGCGCTACCTCGAAAAAGGATATCTGCGGATCGACCCGGTGATCCAGGGGTGCTATCAACGCTTCCACCCGGTCGACTGGAAACGGCTCGACTGGTCGTCGAGAGCGGCGCGGGCGTTTCAAAAGGACGCCATCGCGCACAGGGTCGGCAATCAGGGGTATTCCATTCCGATCCGGGGGCCAAACGGGCAGTTCGCGCTATTCAGCGTCAGCCACCATTGCGATGACGACTCGTGGCAAGTGTTCACCGAAACCAACCGGCGCGAATTGATCCTGATCTCACACGCCTTCAATCAAAAGGCGCTCGAACTCGAGCCGGGGCGCAAGCCCGAACCCGCGCAACCGCTCAGCCCGCGCGAGGTCGAGGCGATGACGCTGCTGGCCGTGGGCTACAGCCGGGCGCAGGCCGCCGAGACGCTGAACATCTCGGAGCACACGCTGCGGGTCTATATCGAAAGCGCCCGGTTCAAGCTGGGCGCGATGAACACCACCCACGCCGTTGCCCGCGCGCTGTCTCGGGGGCTGATCGTCGTCTAGTCACGCATATCAAGTCGTTGCTGCGCGCTCGGTCTTCGCCGGGCGCGTTGTCGTTTTTACCGCTTGTTAATTGCAGCGCACGGTGCTGTCGTCTTCGTTTAAGCCGACCGAACGGCGCTGGGGAACCCGGTTAACCGTCGTCTCGCAGTCTGATCCTATCGGACAACGGGAGAAACGACATGATCCGCTACCTTTACGCAGACCAGCTTCAGCACTTTCCGCTTCTCGCACAGACCATGTTTCGCGACCGGGCGGACCAGTTCAAGACCCGCCTTGGATGGGATGTCACCGTCGACAGCCAAGGCTATGAGCGCGACGAATACGATGATCTGAGACCGCTTTACGTGATCTGGGAAAAGGCCGACGGTACCCATGGCGGATCGATGCGGCTGCTGCCGACGGTCGGGCGCTGCATGGTGAACGAGCATTTCCTGAACCTGACGGGCGGGGTGCATATCGAAAGCCCGATCATCTGGGAATGCACCCGCTTCTGTCTGGCCCGTAACACCGATCCAGGCGCAGCGGCGGCGCTGATGCTGGCCGGCGGCGAGGTCATGAAGGGCTTTGGCGTCGAACATTACGTCGGCGTGTTCGATGCCCGCATGGTGCGGATCTACAATCGCATCGGCGCATCGCCGGACGTCTTGGGCAGCGAGGGCGACGGGCGCGAGCGGATCTCGGTCGGCTTGTGGGAATTCAGCGCCGATGCACAGGCGCGCGTGGCGGCCAGCGCCGGGATCGACCCGGCCCAGTCGCGGGCATGGTTCGAGGCGGCGTTTGGCGCCGATTCCCCGTGCCTTTCGGTGGCCGCCTGAGCGCTTGGCATCTGGCATCTGGCACAGCGGGCGGGTAGGGTCCGGCGCATGGATTTGCCCGCCGTTACATTCTCCGAAGACCAGGCCGAAGCATGGGACCGCGTGGCGGACATGCTGCGCGGCGCCGGGGTCGATCTTGACGACGGGACAGCCGAGCCCGCAATCGAGGGCCGCAACCGTGTCATGGCATTGATGGGCAAGGCGGGCTCGGGCAAGACGCTATTGCTGTCAGAGCTTTGCAAGTCGCTGAAGGCGGCGGGGCTCGATCTGGTCTCGGGCGATTACGAGCCACGCAAGCTGGCGGAAAAGCGCAGTTTCGCGGTGCTGGCCCCGACCAACAAGGCGGCAAGCGTGTTGCGGATGCGCGGCGTTCCCGCGACGACGATCCACCGCATCATCTATACCCCGGTCTATGATCCGCAATACGAGCGCATCGCCGAATGGCTGATGGGCGAGGGCGAAAAGCCCGAGATCGAAGATCTTGGCGAAGACGCGCTCGACCGCGCCTTTGCCAGCTTTCAGACCCACGGATCGGTGCCTGCTGCGCTGGCCTCGGCCGGGTTGCGGGGCAGCGATTTCATCACCGGCTGGAAACGGCGCGAAGAGCCGCTGGACATCGGCTTTGTTGACGAGGCCTCGATGCTCGATGAGCGGCAGTTCGACGATCTGCGCGAGATCTTTCCCAATCTGGTGCTGTTCGGCGACCCCGCGCAGCTGGCGCCGGTGAACCAGTCGGGCAAGATGGTGTTCGACACCATCGCCGATGTGAACAAGATCGAATTGCACCGCATTCACCGCCAGCAGGCGGAAAACCCGATTCTGGATCTGGCCCACGCGCTGGCCGACCCGGCGCTGGAATTTCACGATTTCGAACGCATGGTCGAAGAAAAGGCGGCGCAGGATGATCGCGTGGTCTGGGCAAATCGCGTTGAGGTTGACCTGATGGCGCGCTCTCCGGTGCTGGTCTGGCGCAATGCCACGCGCATCCGGCTGATCAACGCCTTTCGCAACGTCTTCGAAGCCCCCGAAACCGAGCTTCTGCCGGGCGAGCCGCTGATTTGCGACGGGCTTGAACTGCCGCTCAAGCATCGCAAGAAGCGGCTCGATCTCGAGGCGCGCGGCCTGATCAAGGGCGCGCAGGTGATCTATCTCGGGCCGGGCAAGAAGCCGGGGTTCTCGCGTCTGCATGTGATGGGCGCAGCAGAGCCGCAGCTGTCGGCAGCCTCGATCGTCAAGATCGAAAAGCCTGACGAGGCCGAGCCGTTCATTCCCTTCGCCGCGCGCATGGGCGCGACCTTTCTGCACGGCGCAGCGGTGACGATCCACAAGGCGCAGGGCTCGCAATGGGAGCAGGTGCAGGTGTTCGCTCCGGATCTTTACGCCGCCGCGCGGATGGGCCGGGTCGAGGCCGGGCAACCTCTGTGGAAACGGCTGGCCTATGTGGCGATCACGCGGGCTTCGGAGCGGCTGTACTGGGTGGTGCGCCCGAGGCTGTCGCGTCCGAGCGGGCCATTGCGGATCGACGATCTCAAAGCGCCGGCCGCGCCGCTTGAGCTGCAACAGGAGACCCCCGACGCATGAGCGACATCACCGATCCGCCAAGCGCCTTTGCCACGCTGCTGGGCTATGAGCTGACCGACTGGCGCGAGGGTTTTGCCCGCTACGAGATGGACATCACGGACAAGCTGGGAAACCGGCAAGGCATTCCGCACGGCGGGGTGCATGCCACGCTGATCGACAGCGCCATGGGGATTTCCGGCTGCTGGACTGGCGATGCCGAGCTGCGGATGACGTCGCTGACCCTGTCGCTGAACGTGCAGTATATCGGCAAGGCGCAAGGCAGCCGGTTGATCTGCGAGGCGCATCTTACGGGTGGCGGGCGCAGCATCTATTACGCCGAGGCGACCCTGACCGACGATCTTGGCACGCTGGTCGCCAAGGGAACCGGCGTGTTCAAGCGTCGTCAGGTCTGACGCATGAACACGCCGTAAGATCAGTAGCCCGAAGTCCGGTCGACAAGATGCAGGAAGGGCTCGCCGACTTCGCCGCGACGGATGTTCTCGGCGATGACCCGGGCGGCGCTGGGCGCGCGGGTTTCCGAGGCGATATGCGGCGTGACCGTCACCTTGGGATGGGCCCAGAACGGGTGATCCTGCGGCAATGGCTCGATGCGAAAGACATCCAGCGTCGCGTGCGCGATCTGCCCGCCATCAAGCGCGGCAACGAGCGCGGCATCGTCGATCAGCGGCCCTCGCCCCGGGTTGACGATCATCGCCCCCTTGGGCAGGCGGGCAAGGCGCTCGGCGTTCAGCAGGTCTGTCGTCGCCGGGGTGTCCGGCAGCAACAGCACGAGAATCTGCGCGGTTTCCAGCGCTTTATCAAGCTGGTCCATGCCGTGCAGGCAGCGCACGCCGTCAACCTGCTTTGGGCTGCGCGACCAGCCGGTCACCGGGAACCCAAGGGTGCGAAGCGCCTTGGCGCAGGCGACCCCCAGCGTGCCAAGGCCAAGGATGGTCACCGGGCGCTCGCTCGCCAGCGGCGGTGTCAGCTTTGGCCAGTCGTGCCCCGGATTGACGATATGCGCATCCATCCCCAGATGATGCCGCAGAACGTGCCCCGTAACGTATTCTACCATGCCCTGCGTGAGACCTTCGTCATCGACCATGCGGGCCAGCGGCACCGTCAGGGTCGGGTTCTGCGTCACTTTCTCGACCCCGGCCCAGAGGTTCAGAACGGCCTTCAGGCGGGTGTAGGGGCGAAAATCCTGCACGTCGGAATTGGGTGCGTAGACGATGTAATCCACGTCCTCGGGCGCAAGCTCGCGCGATAGCACATAGTGCAGGCCGAGCGCGTCCAGCGCCTTGCGCAGCGGCGCCGCGTATTCCGGCCAGCGACTATCGGTGGCGGCGAAGAGAATATTGATCATAAGAAGCCTTAACGTGGTCTGTGGATATGGGCGCTTTGTACGAGGCCGAAGGCGATCATCAGCACCAGCATGGCAGAGCCGCCGTAGCTGACCAGCGGCAGCGGCACGCCGACCACCGGGGCAAGCCCCATCACCATCGACATGTTCACCGCGAAGAACAGGAAGAAGGTCAGCCCGACCCCAAGGATCAGCAGCGACGAATAACGGTCCTTGTTCTGGATTGCCGCGAACACGCAGAAGATGACGATCAGCACATAAAGAAGCAACAAGGACAGCCCGCCGACAAAGCCGAATTCCTCGGCGAGCGTGTTGAAGATGAAATCGGTGTGTTTCTCGGGCAGAAAGTTGAGCCGCGACTGGGTGCCTTGCATGAATCCGCGCCCGGTCCAGCCGCCAGACCCCATGGCGATCTTGGCCTGGGTGATGTGATACCCGGCGCCAAGCGGATCGGTCGAGGGGTCCAGAAACGTGTCGATGCGGCGGAACTGATAGTCCTTGAGCAATTGCCACGGCGTGCCGCGCGACAGAAACACCGTGTACACCGTGCCGACGCCTGCCGCGATCACCACGGCGAAATAGGCCCAGTGCACCCCGGCCATGAACATCATCGCACCGCCCCCGATCATCAGCAAAAGCGCGGTGCCAAGGTCGGGCTGGATCAGCGTCAGAATGGTCGGCGCAAGGATCAGCAGCAGCGGCAGCAGCACCCAGATCGGCCGTGAGACCCGTTTCAGCGGCAGCCAGTCGTAATAGGCGGCCAGCGCCATCACCAGCGAGACCTTCATCAGTTCCGACGGTTGCAGCCGCATGAAGCCGATGTCGATCCAGCGCTGGGCGCCCATGCCAATTGCGCCGAACAGCTCGACCAAAATCAGCAGCCCCAGCGCGCCAAGATAGATCAGCGCCGACAGGTTGCGCCACAGCCAGATCGGCACCATCGCCACGAAGAACATCGCGCCCAGCCCCAGCAGGTAGCGCTTCATCTGCGGCTCTGCCCATGGCTGCAACGAGCCTCCGGCGACGGAATACAGCATCAGGAAACCGACGCTGGCCACCGCGCTCAGCAGCACCACCAGCGGCCAGTTCAGAAACAGGATCTTGCGCCAGCCGGTCGGAACCGTCTTGACGGAATATTCAAGATAGCTCATGCGCGGCGGCCCTCGGCTTCGTGGCGTTTGGCGCGTTCGTGGGCGATGCGTTCCTGCTGCTCGCGGATTCTGCCGCGGTCGGACGAGGGGTAAGCCTCGAGCGGCGGGGTGCCCTTATACAGCGCCTGAAGCATGACGTCGCGCGCCACCGGCGCTGCCTCGGCAGAACCGCCACCGCCATGTTCGATCACCACTGAAACCGCAATGCGCGGGTTATCAAGCGGCGCGTAGCAGACGAACAGCGCGTGGTCGCGTTCTTCCCACGGCACGTCCTGATTCTTTACGACGCGGTTGCGCACCTGACTGGTGCCGGTCTTACCGGCCATGCGCATGTCATCGGCTTCGATGCGCGAGCTGCGGGCGGTGCCGCGTGGGCTGTTGACCACCGAGATCATGCCCTTGCGCACCCATTTCAGGTGCCGAGGGTCGATGCCGAGGTCTCCGCCGCCCTCGATCGGGGTTTGCACACCACCGATGCTGCGCACGAGGCGGGGCATGATTTCGCGCCCGGTGGCAAGGCGGGCTGTCATGATCGCTTGCTGCAGGGGCGAGGTCAGCACGAAGCCCTGGCCGATCGAGGCGTTCACCGAATCGCCCACCAGCCATTCCGCGCCACGCTCGCGCCGCTTCCAGTCCTTGTCGGGCATCAGCCCGGGGGTCACCGCCGACATCGGCACATCGGGGGCGATGCCAAGGCCGAGCTTGCGGCCCATCGCGGCGATGTTCTCGATACCGACCTTCATCGCCAGTTCGTAATAATAGACGTCACAACTGTCGCGCAGGCTGTTTTCAAGGTTCACATGGCCGTGGCCGGCGCGCTTCCAGCAGTGGAACCGGCGCGAGCCGACCTCGATATGGCCACGGCAATAGGCGGTATCGTCGGGGCCGATCACCCCGGCAGCCAGCCCGGCCAGCGCGGTGACCATCTTGAAGGTCGATCCCGGAGGGTAGGCATCCTGCACGGTCTTCGACGCCAGTGGGCGGTGATTGTTGTCGCGCAGCGCGCTGTAATCCCTCGTCGAGATCCCCCGCACGAATTTGTTGGGATCATAGGACGGCGACGAGGCGATGGCGAGGATGTCGCCGGTCTCGACCTCCATCACCACCGCCGAGGCGCTTTCCGGGCCGAGCCGCGCCTTGATGTAATCCTGAAGATCGCTGTCCAAGGTCAGTTGCAGATCGGCGCCAGCGGTGCCCTCGCGCCGGTCGAGTTCACGCATGACGCGGCCCACGGCGTTGACCTCGACCCGCTTGGCCCCGGCAGAGCCGCGTAGGGCTTCTTCGAATTTCGCCTCGATCCCGACCTTGCCGATCTGAAAACGTGGGATACGCAGCACCGGCTCGGGGTCCTCATAGCGGGCAAGGTCGCGTTCCGACACCGGGCCGACATAGCCCACCACATGGGCAAAGGTCTCGTGCTGCGGATAGACCCGGCTCAGCCCGACCTCGGGGGTGACGCCGGGCAGGGCAGGGGCGTTCACCGCCACACGAGAGATTTCATCCCAGCTGACCCGATCCGCGACCGCAACCTGCAAAAAGGGCGGCGAGTGACGCATTTCGTCAAGCGCGCGGCTGACATCTTCGGGATCGAGGCTGACAAGTTGTGCCAGCTTGCCGATGGTGTCCTCGAGATCGCCCGCATCCTCGCGCCGCATGGTGATGCGGTAGGTGTTCTCGTTGTCGGCGATGACCCGGCCTTCGCGATCAAAGATCCGCCCGCGCGACGGCGGGATCAGGTGGATGTTGATGCGGTTTTCTTCGGCGAGAAGGCGGAATTCATCGGCCTGATCGACTTGAACGTGGCGCATGCGCAGGGCCAGCACCCCGGCGAATGCCAGCTGGCTGCCGCCAAGCAAAAGGCCCCGGCGGGCGATCTTGCGGCTGCTCTCGGCGGTCTCGCGGGGCGTGCGTCTCACAGGCTTCTCCCGGCGTGGTCAAAATCTCCAGGGGCCATGCGACGGACCCCAAGCAGGACCTGCGATAGCACGACCACAAGCGGGTAGCATATCACGGTCATGGCAAATCGCATAAGCGACAGGAAGGGCGGGCCGGCAGGCACCAGCAGCAGGCCAAGCACCAGCCGATAGACAAGGGTGATGGCCATCAACATGGTGGCTACGGCGATCCATTCCATGACAAAGGTGGTTTCCGGGCCGCGCCGGTCGCGCCGCTTGAGCATTTCGCTCGCCAGCAGCACCAGCGCCGCCCACAGGCCGGGGGGCCGCCCCAGCATCAGATCGGCCAGCAGCATCACAGCGGCGATCAACAGCGCGGGCACGTAATCGGGGCGGCGCAACGACCATGCAAAGCACAGCGACACCAGCAGATCCGGACCGGCATAGCGCGGCGGCATCAGGTCGAGCGGCAGCAGGTGGTAGAACAGGATCAGCACGGCCAGAGCGACAAAGCTCAGCCGCATCAGCCAGATCCTGCCGGGGCGCGCCTCAGCCACCGTTCGGCTCCGGCACGTTGGGCGCGGGCAGATCCATACCCGGTGTCACGTCGGGCAGGATCAGCGCCGATGGGGCGCTGACCTGCCGCGCGCCATGGTCGCGCAGCACCCGCAAGAATTCCAACCGTTCGTAATCGGCGGCAAGGCGTACGCGCAGCCGCCCGCCCGGATCTTCGGCCACCTGCCCGATCAGCAGGCCGGGCGGAAACACCTCGCCGTCGCCGGAGGTGACGATCCGATCGCCGGGGCGCACCTGATCGTCGTCTTCGAGAAAGTCGATCGGCGGGGCGGCGGAATTGTCGCCTGTGATCAGCGCCCGCTGGC
The DNA here is from genome assembly GCF_018860705.1 of Citreicella sp. C3M06. Lineage (GTDB taxonomy): Bacteria > Pseudomonadota > Alphaproteobacteria > Rhodobacterales > Rhodobacteraceae > Salipiger. The sequence goes on along the minus strand of NZ_JAHKQA010000069.1, from coordinate 44,450 downwards.
CTGACGGCTGGATCACCGCCGGGATGCGGCTGGTGGTATCGGTGAGCATGATGACCCGGCTGGTGTTCGGCCCCACGCCCGAGATCCGCCCCACAAGGCCGATGCCATCCATAGCCGCCCAGCCATCGACGATGCCATCGCGCGAGCCGAGGTTGATCAGCACCGACTGCCGGAACGGCGAACCGGAATCGGCCAGCACCACGCCGGTGATATAGGTCAGCCGTGGATCGAGCCGCACATTGTTGAGATCGCGCAGCCGGGCGTTTTCCTGTTCCAGCTGAAGCGCGGCCTCTTTCCACGCGGTCATCTGGCGCAATTCGCGCCGCAGTTCCTGATTCTGATCATAGATGCGCTGGTAGCTCTGGAAATCGCGCAGCAGCCGGACCGCGCCGCTGACCGGGGCCATCGCCCAGTCGAATCCCGGAATGACCCGGTCGACCACCTGCGCGCGGAACCGCTCGACGCGCGGGCTGTCGATGCGCCAGAAGATGAACAGCCCGACAAGGCACAACATCAGAACCGCCAGAAGCAGGCGCTTCAGCGGGCCGGAGTAATGTTCGGAATGCGAGCCGTTCTTCGCCATTCGGTCCTAGTTTGCCGCGCTTTGGGCGCGGCTGAAAGGTCAGGAATCGTAATCGATGGCGTGGCGCAGCTGTTTTTCGTATTCCAGCGCCTTGCCGGTGCCAAGCGCCACGCAATTGAGGGGTTCATCCGCGATCGACACCGCAAGCCCGGTCTGCTCGCGCAGCGCCAGATCGAGATCGCCCAGCAGCGCGCCGCCGCCCGTCAGCATCACGCCGCGGTCGACGATGTCGGCGGCCAGATCCGGCGGGGTTGCTTCGAGCGCGGTCATCACGGCTTCGCAGATCTGCTGCACCGGTTCCGCAAGCGCCTCGGCGACCTGCGCCTGGCTGATCTCGGTTTCCTTGGGCACGCCGTTGAGCAGGTCACGGCCGCGAATCTGCATCGAGCTGCCGCGCCCGTCATCGGGCATCCGCGCGGTACCGATAGAGGTCTTGATCCGCTCTGCGGTGGATTCGCCGACAAGCAGATTCTGTTGACGGCGCAGGTAGTTGACGATGGCCTCGTCCATGCGGTCGCCGCCGACGCGGATCGAGCGGGCATAGACGATATCGCCCAGCGACAGCACGGCCACCTCGGTGGTGCCGCCGCCGATGTCCACGACCATGTTGCCGGTGGGGTCGGTGATCGGCATCCCGGCGCCGATGGCCGCCGCGATCGGTTCGGCAATCAGGCCTGCCTTGCGGGCGCCAGCGCTCAGCACCGACTGGCGGATGGCGCGCTTTTCGACCGGGGTCGCGCCGTGCGGCACGCAGACGATGATCTTGGGTTTGGAAAAGGTCGACCGCCGGTGCACCTTGCGGATGAAATGCTTGATCATTTCCTCGGCGGTGTCGAAATCGGCGATCACGCCTTCACGCATCGGACGGATCGCCTCGATGCTGCCGGGGGTGCGGCCGAGCATCAGCTTGGCGTCCTCGCCTACGGCCAGCACCTTCTTGACGCCGTCCTTGATGTGATAGGCCACCACCGATGGTTCGGACAGCACGACGCCCCGTCCCTTGACATAGACCAGCGTGTTCGCGGTGCCGAGGTCGATGGCCATGTCCGCCGAGAAGACGCCCATGAGTCTGTCCAATCCAAACATGCCGTGCCTGTCCCCAATCGTCTTGTGTGAGCGCGTAATAACATTACGGGCCTGCGACTCTCCGAGCCCAAGCCGTGGCCCTTATAGGACTGCTTGCAGGGGCGCGAAAGGGCATCGCCCCCGCAAATGCGCGTGATATCGCCGCCGCGCGCGAAGGTGATGAGTTTTCGGGGAAATTCTCTGCATTGCGCGGCCAGGTCAGGGCCCCGGCCCGCGATGGCCCGGCGTTTGCGCAAAACCGGCGCTGCGCCGCAGCAGCCGACCCGCATGCGTGATGCCGCGTTTCCCGGTGTTAACCCCCGGCGCGAAGGCGGGTTGCGCAACTGCCCGGCGGGCATCTTGGTGCGGACACGGCGCAACGTCTGAAGACCGAACCGCGCCCCGCTGCGCAATTTCTCTCTGGAGACGTGGCATTTCATGTCACAATCACGTCAATGGCGGTTCATGCCGCAATGCAACACGCTCAGCGAGGGAGACGGCCAGTGATTCAGGAATTCAAGGATTTTATCGCCAAGGGCAATGTCATGGACATGGCGGTGGGCATCATCATCGGCGCCGCCTTTACCGCCATCGTGCAATCGCTTGTTCAGGACATGATCAACCCCATCGTCGGGCTGTTCACTGGCGGCATTGATTTCACCAACCTGTACTGGACGATGGGCGATGCCAGCTACGCCAGCCTTGATGCCGCGCGTGAAGCTGGCGCGACGGTGTTTGCCTATGGCTCGTTCATCACGGCGATCATCAACTTCTTCATCATCGCCTTTGTGGTTTTCATGCTGGTCAAGATGGTGAACCGGGTCAAATCCGCCGCCGAAAAGCCCGATGAGGTCGCCCCCGAGGTCGAGACCGGGCCGTCGCAGCTCGACATCCTGATCGATATCCGGGATGCGCTGAAAAAGTAGGCCACCGCGATCCGGGTGCACTGTTGCGCACTCGGGACCGCTTCGCTATCAGCGGCATTCCCGACAAGACGGCACAGAGGCAGTCATGAGCCAGGTCCTGAAAATCGCCTACGGCAGCGTTGTCGTGGGTATCGCGGTTCTTGCCCTGAAGACGCTGGCATGGTGGCTGACCGGATCGGTCGCCTTGTTGTCGGACGCCTTGGAAAGCATCGTCAATGTCGCCACCGCGCTTGCGGCGCTTGTGGCGCTGCGCATTTCGGCCATGCCGGCCGATGCCGATCACCCCTATGGCCATCACAAGGCCGAGTATTTCAGCGCCGTGCTTGAAGGTGTGCTGATCGTGGTCGCTGCCATTCTCATCCTGCGCGAGGCGTGGGACGGCTGGCAGCACCCGCGCATGATCGACGCGCCCTGGACGGGGCTCGCGATCAACCTTGTGGCCGGGATGATCAATGCGCTCTGGTGCATGATTCTGCTGCGCACGGCGCGGCGGCTGCGCTCGCCCGCGCTCGAGGCGGATGGCAAGCATTTGCTGACCGACGTGGTGTCGTCGGTGGGGGTGACAATCGGGGTGGTTGCGGCGGTGCTGACCGGCTGGGCGTGGCTCGATCCGTTGCTGGCGGCGCTGGTGGCGCTCAACATCCTGTGGTCTGGCTGGCAAGTGATGCGCCATTCCGTCGGCGGGCTGATGGACGAAGCCGCCCCGGAAGGCGAGATCGAGCAGCTGCGGGTGCTGATCTCGGCCAATGCCGAGGGCGCGGTCGAGGCGCATGATCTGCGCTCGCGCCGTGCCGGGCGGGCGCTGTTTGTCGAGTTCCACCTCGTGGTGCCGGGCGAGATGAGCGTCGAGTCGGCGCATGACATCTGCGACCGGATCGAGACAGCGTTGCACAATGCCTTTGAGGGCAGCCGCGTTACCATCCACGTCGAACCCGAGCACAAGGCAAAGCACAGCGGGATCGTCGTGCTGTAAGCACGCCAAGAAACAGTGCTGTAAGCACGCCAAGTAAGAACTGCTGTAAGCGCGCCGGCGTGGAAGTGCTGTAAGCACGCCAAGGCGGGCGGCTATCCGGCGCCGAGCGCCTGCCTTCGCTCAGGTCGAGACGAACGTGACGTTGCCGGGTTCGATCAACGCCGCGCTCAGTTTGCCGGTGGCATAGGCCCCGGTATCGAGCGCGATACGCCCCGACGTCGCGTTGGCCGTGGTAACAATGGTGTGGCCATGCAGAACCCAGATGCCATCGTCGCGGACTTCCTTTTCGAAATCCGCATGGCCCCATGTCAGCACCGACTCATCCTGATGCTCCACCGAACGCGCCGGATCGGCCCCGGCGTGGCAGGCGAAGACGTTGCCCGACATCCAGCTAGAGGGCAGGGCGCGCAGCCAGCGTTCCATCGGCGCGCCCATCGTCTCGCGCACCCGGTCGCGTGCCTCGTTCCACTGCGCGGGCTCGGCGCTGGGACGCGGGGCGGGGACACCGAAGCTGGCCAGAGTCTGCAGCCCGCCATGCCGGACCCATCGCGGCCCGGTGGTGTCGGGGCGGTCGAGAAAGTCGATAAACATCTGCTCGTGGTTGCCGCGCAGACAGACCACTGCCTTGTGGCCAAGCTCTGCATGGATGCCGTGCAGGCGTCGCAGGACCTGAAGGCTGTCGTCACCGCGATCTACGTAGTCGCCAAGCATGATCAGCATCGATGCCGGACTGCCTTGGCCGAACATCCGGTCGAACAGACCATCGAGCAGCCCGGCACAGCCGTGAACGTCACCGATCGCCCAGAACGGCGCTTCGGGGGCGATGGGGGTGTCGAATACCCGGCAGGGCCGGGCAAGGGTGGGGGCGGGCTTGCGCCGTGAAAACAGTCTCATGAGCTGGATCTGGCACGATTGTGCGAAAAAGCCAGAGCGCTGTAGAACAACGCCCGGCCAGTCTTGCTTAATTCGTTGCGGCGTTCGTGGCGCTGACGATCAGCGACGGGGTGATCTGGTTGACCACGCGGCTCCAGCGTGTGACCGGTTGCTCTGCAACAAAGACCACATCGTTCGGGCGCAGCTCGAAGCGGGTGGCAAGAAGCAGGTTCGTCGCATCGCGCGCGTCAAGCTGCCAAGCGGTGATCGCGCCGAATTCCCGCGCATCGGCAGAGCCGCGCAGCACGTAGATTTCGCGCACGTTTCCGGATTGGGTCGGTATGCCACCATTGGAATAGAGCGCGTCGGCCAGCGAGGCCGTCTTGCCGAAGGGCAGCGTGTAGCGCGACTGGTTTGCGACCTCGCCGGCAAGATAGACGTAATCGCGGTCCACCGAATCCAGCTCGAGCCGGGTGGTATAGTTCGTGCGTGCTTCGGACATGTCCTGACGGCGCAGCGAGACCTCCGCGGACAGCTCGTTCAGCGCGGAAATACGCGAGGATTGCCGGAATTCCGCAAGGCGGATGCGTTCCTCGAAATAGGCCTGCGCCCGGGTCAGCTCGTATTGGGTATCGACGAACACGGCGTCGCCGTCGGCAAGCTGCACCCGTGCAAGGCTGCGGTTGGAATACAGCTCATCAAGCGGAATCTGGTAGATCGTGCCGTCGCGATAGATCCGCACCGACGCATAATCGAGATCGGCGGCGTTGACGCCCCCGGCAGCGGCAAGCGCCTCGTCGAGGTACAGCGGCGTCAGGGTGATCGGCGCAACGGTCGGGTTCGCGACGGCGCCACCGATTGACACTTTCTTCGAGTTGAACTCGGTGACTTCAAGGCTGAAGGTCGGTTCGATGTCATTCTCGACAAGCCGCTGGAACAGGCTGTTCTCGGCCTCGTCGATGGTCAATCCGGCGACCTGAATCCGCCCGACATTGGGGATCGCGATCGCGCCATCGTCCTGCACGGTATAGCCTTGGCGCGAGTTGGTGGCGGCCAGAAGGCCGGTCAGCTGCTCGACGGTCGAGCCGGCCTGCGGCGTGGCAAGCAGCAGCACGTCACCGACGCCGATCTGGTAGGGGCCGGTTGCGGGCGCAGGGGGAACGCGGGTCTGAAGCGAGGAAGGTTTGCTTTGATATTCGACCACCGGGGCAGGGGCGCTGCCCACGCCGGGCCGGACATTGCCACCCCCGGCGGTGTTGAAGAAGAACGGCGGCAATTCCTTGGGCGCATAGTCCGAGCGATTGGCAACGATGGTGCTTTCGGGCGTGATCTTGAGCACCCGGACCTTGGCATCACTGCCACGCACCGGGTTCACCGAGGGTGACTGGTAGGCAACGCCGCAGGCCCCTAGCGCCAACAGACTCGCTGCGGCGAGTCCCCTGAAAGTGTTCTTGGCCATGTCTCGTCCTCGTCTCGATGGTCTGTCGGTGAGCCGCTTCTTCTTTCGAAAGCAGTACTGTCAAAAGGGTCTTCACGCCACCAAACCGGCAGCGAAAAGGCGAACCCGATGCAGGTTCGCCTCAGTCGGTATTGTTTTTGTGCAAAGTGTTTTGGCGCTTACTGCCGGGAGGTCGTGCTGGTGCTGGTTGACGAGGTTGAAGAGGTCGACTGACTGCTGGAGACAGCAAGAACCACGACGGCAGCCATGGAGCCTGCGATCAGCGTGGTCGTAGGCAGCAGCAGGGTGCTTTGCGTGCTGATATTGGGGTCGCGCGTTGCGACTTCCTGAGCCTGAGCGATCGGTGCGAGGGTAATTAGGCCTGCGACGGCGAGTGCAAGAATGCGAGTCATTGCGAGATTTCCTCTGAAAGACGTTTCCTTCCGATAACATTTCAGAGGGCTGCACGCAAAGCGTGTTGTGAAGGCAAGCAAAATTATTGCGCCGGGTGTTGTCCCGGTGCTTGAAAATCGGCCAATGCCCAATCCGTGCGCCGTTGTGAGTGCGGCGCGCGGTGTCCGAACTTAGTCGCGGACGGTCGAACTGGTGCTGCTGGTGCTGCTGGTACTGCCGGAGGACCCTCCGTCCGACGTCGAAGTGGCAGTCAGCAGCGCCGTCGTGGTCAACGACGGGGTTGGAAGCAGCGGCGATGCTTCGCTTGGCTCTTCGGGATATCTCGGGACAACGTCCTGCGCTTGGCTGCCTGTTGCAGGCAGAAGAAGCGCCGCAACCAGAAAAGGCACGCGGCAGGGCGCAGATCTGACATGAACCATGTCATAACTCCAACAATGAACTCGTTACACATCACCAAGGTTGCACAGGTACAGATATTCGCAACCCCTTGTGGCTGCTTTTGCCAGCCTTTGGCCGGTGCTGCAATGCCAACTGCCCGGCGCGCGGTCTTGTCGCGCAGAGTTTCAGCACAATAGAATGAGTTTTTGGTGGATTCGATGTCTCCGCCGCCCGGGGCGGCGGAGTGTCGGCCTATTGAAGCTGTTCGCGCTCGATATAGCCGATGGCCGGGCCGGCCCATTCGATTGCGCGCAGAACCCGGCCAGTGCCGTCGACCCAGTAGGTATTGTCGAACTCCTGCACCAGTCCGGTGCAGCTTTCGTTGATTCGCGTCGCGGGCAGGGTCTGGAAATAGGCCTGCGTGCTGTCTGCGCTGCGGGTGTAGTCGCAGACATAGGCCTCGGCGATCAGCTTGTCTTCGCCGTCGAGATGCCGGTGCACCCGCTCGCCCCGATGGATGCGACCGGCCAGCGCGGCGCGCACATCCGCCACATCCGAAGTGATCAGGTCGCCGCCAAGACCCCGTGTCGCCTGCAGCACACCGCCTTGCAGCACGATGCCTTCACCAGATCCGGATCGCCACGACGTATTGGCACCGCTGGTTTGTTCCTGCGCGAACAGCGCCTGCGCCGCGTCGCGCTGTGGCAGCGTCAGCAGGAACAGCGGAGCGTCGGTCTGGGCGGCGATCTCGGGGGTCAGCTGCGCGCGCAGATTGACCGCGGGCGCTTTGCTGACCCTGATCAGAGCGCTCAGCTCGGTGAACGTCTTTTTCGTTGCGCCATCGCTGCTGCAGGCGGCAAGCGCCAGAGCGCAGAGCAATGCCATGGATGCTATTTTCATCGCCAGAACCGCCCCCAGTCGGATTGCAGCGCCGGTTGTTGGAAATCGCGCACCTGTTCGTAAAGACGTCCGTCGACCTCCAGTCGAGCGCCGCCGTCCCGCTGCACCGGACGGATCGTCCGCGAGATGCTGGCACGGGTGCGCTGGCCTGTGAGGGCGGACAGCGGAATGTCGAAGCGAATGCCCTTGTCGAACGAGCCTTCGCCGAAATCGTCGAAGCTGACATCGGTCAGCGTGGCAAAGGCGCCGATGCTGATGCCGTTGCCGAAGGTGCGGTCTATGCCTAGTGTCGCGCCCCAGTCGCCGGCAAGATAGCGCCCGGCATCAAGCTGGTAGGCAAAGCCGCCATCGCCTTGCCAATAGGCCGAGGCGTGGCCGGTCCAGACGTCATAAGACTGAAAACCGAAGCCCTGTTCGTACTCGCGCTGCTTGGCATAGTTGATTTCAAGCCCGAGGCCGAGGCGGCTGTCGACCGGCTTCCACAGCACCTCTCCGGAAAGGCCGCCGAACATCGGCTCGAACCAGCCAGCGGTGATGCGGCCAAAAACATCCTCGCCCGGCCGGAAGAATTTCGCCGCTGTCAGGCTCGGCATCGTGATGCCGTCCTGATCGGCGTAGCGCGCGTTGTCGGACCGCACATGTTCCAGCACCGAGTTCGATGTGGGCAGATCGCCGGCATTGCCCGCAAGCTTCTGGCGCAGCGCGCCTTGCAGCACCAGCCCGGGGGCTGGCTCGTAACGGCCGCTAAGTTCGGCGCCGAAGGTCAGGCGGATCGGGCTTTCGGGGTCGAAATAGCTCGCCTCGAGATACGGCCCCAACCGCCAGCTGGCTTTCGGGTAGGCGGCATCGACAACGGTGGGCAAATCCTGCGCTGACACGATTTTGGCGCGGGCAAAGCTTTGCCATGCGCCATCGGGCGCGTGCTCGAGTTCTTCGAGGTCGGAGCGGGTAAGCGTCACCGTGCTGACCGCCAGACCGTTGTTGTCGATCAGGGTGATATCGTAGCGTTCGACCGAGGGCGGCAGGTTGTTGGTCATCATCCGGGCCACCCGGCCGATGACCTGCGCCGGAGCGGTCTGGCGGCCCATCCGCAACGAGATCCGGGCGCTGCGCGGCCCGACGTCGAAGCCTTCGAGCAGCAGATCGTCGATGGCCAGATAGCGCTGCATGTTGTCGCGCAGGATGCCGTCTGCGTCGGCCAGCTGCGTCCAGCCAAGATCGGCGGCGCTGCCGGGGGGGCGCGGAGTCACCGGGAAAGGCGCGCGGTCGAATCCGCCGGGATAGCGGTTCGGCGTCTTTGGGTTGAACGTATAGGTCAGCCCGGCGGCCACGGCAGAGCCGTGAAGCCACGCGCCGCTGATCGACAGGCTGTTGCTATAGCGGTAGGACAGCCCGACGTTGACGGGCGAGCGGTATTCGAATGACGTGTACTGCTCTTCATTGGAATAGGTATCCGTCGAGTATTCGGCAGACAGCGTCAGCCGGTCGTTCACCGCGTATTGCAGCCCGGCAAACAGCGCGGCGTCGCCGCGGAACCATTGCTTTGCGTCGAGTTGGCCGGTGCCTTGCACGCCCGAAGGCCCCGACGGGCGGGTTTTGAATTCATCGCTGAACAGGCCGAGCGGGTTGTCGAACCCGTCCCGACCGGCAAAACGCCCCCAGCCAAGCCCGGTGGTCGCGCGCAGCCGCCCGAAGGTCTTGGTGGCAACGAGGTATTCGCCGGCATAGATGCCGGTGCCGCCGAAATCCTGAAGCCCCACCGTCACGGCGGGCATCCGGGCGGTTTCTTCGTGCAGCAGGAACCGCAAATCGAAGCTGCGGTCGTAATAGGGGTCAATGCCCTGATAGCTGTCCAGATTGGCGTAGCGGAACACGCCCGACAGGCGCGGCGTGATCTGGAAATGCCCGGTCAGGCGGCGGCTGCCGTCAAGGATCGATAGCGATACGTCGATATCGGCATCGCGGGCCGAATGCGCCGTTGGCATGTCGATGATGCCGGGCACGCCCATGAAGTTCAGCACCGGGCGATTCCAGATCCACGGGCTTTCCTGTGGCAGGGCCGCCCCGGCGGACAGGGCGCAGGTCGTTGCCGCCAGCACACAGGCACGCGCGGCGACTCGACCTCGCCCAGCCCTGTTCAAAACCGGCATGTCCATTCTCCACGGTGTCTTGTCTTGCGGCGGGCGCAAACGGCCACCGTCGTCGTTGTGTTTGCGCCACCTTTGCCCGCCCGCGCAATCGCTGCCAACCTCCAGCCCGGATCGCGCAGGGTTCGGCGGGTAAGCGTGGCATTGTTCACACAGGCTGGGCTAATGGGCCGCCACGGATGAACAATTGTTTAGCAGCCTTGGGTTGGCGCGGCCTTGCGGACTGCTTCTCCAGTCGCTTTTGCCACGCCGCACACATGATACGCAGGCCAAGCTGGCGCGGGCGGCAGGACAGGGCAGCTCGCGCACGGACCGCTGACCGGTTGCCCCTGAAGATCGCCTTTGATCAGGGCTGGATTGACCGCGAGGCGCGCGCCGGGATGTTTCGAAAGGCGGACTACAGGCGATCCCTCGCCGGTGTGCTGGCACGCTGAGCCTTGGCTGGGCGCGGTTAGCGCCTATCTATCCCTGCAAGGCGCGGCGGATATGGCATAACCGGACAGCCGGTGCCATGTCTGCCGCCATCGACCAGAGCAGGAAGGACGATTTATGCTCCGCACCGCCCTCGCCGCGCTGACCGCGCTTGCGCTGACCGCCGTTCCGGTGGCCGCAGACCAGCTGTCGCTTGGCCAGATCTCGCAGTATCTCAACACCATCCAGTCGGCCAAAAGCCCGTTCACCCAGATCAACGGTGATGGCACGATCTCGACCGGGACGGTCTATATCAAGCGCCCCGGCAAGATGCGTTTCGAATACAACCCGCCCGAACAGGCCATGGTGCTGGCATGGTCCGGCGCGGTGTATATCTTTGACAAGAAGGTCGGCGGGCAGCCCGAGACCTATCCGCTGACCCAGACGCCGCTGTCGATCATCCTTGATCGTAACGTCAATCTTGGCCGGGCCGGGATGGTGACGGGGCACAGCTATGATGGCACCGCGACAACGGTCACCGCACAGGATCCGGCCCGCCCGGAATACGGCTCGATCCAGATGAAGTTCACCGCGAACCCGGTGGAGCTGCGTCAGTGGATCGTGCGCGATGGCAATGGTCAGACCACGACGGTGGTGCTGGGCGGTCTGACGGCAACGAAGCTGTCGAATGCCACCTTCGATGTGAACCGGGTCGGCAACTGATACCGGCGGCGGCGCCCGGCGGGCGCCGCCCTGCGATCAGCGCGCGGCGCGGCAGGTTGCCAGCTGCACCTGATAGACCAGCGCGCGCTTGCCAACATCGTCGGCCACCCGCACCAGCCACGCCTTGCTGTTGTAGGTGCCGCGCTTATAGCCCGTCCGGCCTTCGTGATAGGCCAGATACTGGTTGCGCGCATCATACTTGCTGATCCCGAGCGAGGCGTTGGTTCCGCTCATGTACCAACCCATGAAATCGACGGCATCGCGGATGTCGTCGCGCCGGGCCCGGCGCTGGCCGGTGTCTTCGAGATATTCATCCCAGGTGCCATCGAGCGCCTGACTGTAGCCGAAGGCTGAGCTTTGCCGCCCATAGGGAATCACCCCAAGCGCATAGCGGAACGGTGTCCGCGCGTCGGAAATGAATTTGCTTTCCTGATAGATCGTCGCCATCTGCACATGCATCGGAACCCCCCATTTGCGCTCTGCGGCGCGGAAGGCGCGGGCGTAATGGGGGCGTTCGTTCAGGATTGCACAGGCGTTTTCCAAATCGCGTGGTGCTGTCCCGTTGCCACCGCCACCCCCGCAGGATGCCGCCAGCAACACGAGCACAAGCGCGCGCAGCCATCTGCTCATCTGCCTCTCGCTCTTCTTGGTTTTTCGCCGTGAATCGGCTTGTCGTTATGGGTTTCTTGCCTTCGGTGACGATACCGCATCAATCCCTCTGATGGAATCGGAATTGCGGCGCGCTCACGCCGCAGGCATACACACGCCGGGCGAATGTCAGCGGAACTGCTCGCCTTTAGGACTGTTGGGTGGGGGAACACAGAGTGTTTCCGCTAAATTATGCCCTAAAGTTGGACTTTCCGCCATAATGATGACAACACTTGGACCAAGAGGTATCTAATGCACACACTCCGCGCAAAATATTATCTGGGCCAGGTCGTTCGCCACCGTAAGCACCCGTTTCGCGGGGTTGTTTTCGATGTCGACCCCGAGTTCAGCAACACCGATGACTGGTACGAGGCGATTCCCGAGGACGCGCGTCCGGTGAAGAACCAGCCGTTCTATCACCTGCTGGCCGAAAACGAGCAGAGCTTTTACGTTGCCTACGTCTCCGAGCAGAATCTGATCGCGGATTACTCCGGCGAGCCGGTGGACCATCCCGACATTGCCGACCTGTTCGGGGCGTTCTCGGACGGCAGCTACCAGCTGCATTTCGCGCTCAACTGATCTGACGCCGACCGGCGTGCCATGGGCTGCCGGTCTGACGCTGGCAGAGAGGCCGCGCTAGATGGCGCGGCCAAGCACGTCAAGAAATTCGGACACCTGCGCCGGCTCCAGCGACCAGTCGCAGACAAGGCGGCCCATCAGTTCCTGTTTCGGGGCTCCGTCGAGCGTTCCCCAGATGTTATAGGCCACGCCCGCATCGTGCAGCGCGCGATGCACCGCACGCGTGGCATCAAAGAACACCATGTTGGCGTGGGTGTCGTGCCGGATGGTCACGCCCATGCCCTTCATCCCCTGCACCAGCTGATCGCCGCGCGCATTGGCGCGCTGCGCGAGATCGGACCAGAGCTCATCGCGCAGATAGGCATCCATCTGCGCCGCAAGGTAGCGATGTTTGGAAAACAGCATCGCGCCGCGCTTACGGCGGTATTCAAACTCTTCCGCCTTGGCAGGATCAAAGATGATCACCGCTTCAACGCCCATCAGCCCGTTCTTGGTGCCGCCGAAGACGCAGATATCGACCCCGGCTTTCCAGCTCATCTCGGCCGGGCTCACCCCCAGCTTGACGGCGGCATTGGCAAACCGCGCCCCGTCCAGATGCACCGGCAGGCCATACTCGCGGGCCACGGCGGTGAGCGCGCGCAGCTCATCCATCGCATAGACGTTGCCGCGCTCGGTCACTTGCGTGATCGACACCGGGCCGCGCTTCGGCCCATGGATGCCACGACTTTCTTCGCCTTCGATGCTGGCGCGCAGCGCCTCGGGCGTCATGCGGTCGGCTCCGGGCACCAGCGTCAGCTTGGCGCCGCCGGTAAAGAATTCCGGCGCGTTGCACTCGTCTTCATGGATATGTGCCACGGGCGAGCAGAACACCGTGCCATAGGGCGGGCAGAGCACTGACAGCGACAGCACGTTCGCCGCCGTGCCGGTGGGCACGAGGTAGACCGCCGCCTCCGGCGCTTCGAACAGATCGCGCAGCCGGTCGGCCACGTCCAGCGACAGCGCGTCGGCACCGTAGCCGCTGACATGGCCGTCATTGGCGCGGGCCATGGCCTCAAATACTTGCGGCGGCACCGGGCCGGAATTGTCGGAGGCAAAGAACATCAGGTCGGCTCCTCGATGATATAGTCTTCCCAGTCGTCGTCATCGATCTCGAATTCGGAAACCGTGCGGCCCTGCATCGAGACCCCGGCGCGATGCACCGAATCCGGGTCGCCCGAGATCAGCGGGTGCCACTTGAACAGAGGCTTGCCTTCCCACAGCAGCTTGTAGGCGCAGGTCTCGGGCATCCAGTACAGGTTGTCTTCCATGTTCGTCGGCTTCAGCACGATGCATTCGGGCACGAACTGGTGGCGGATGGGATATTGCGAGCAGCGGCAGGTCTCGTCATCGAGCAGGCGGCAGGCGACGCAGGTCAGCGCCACCGCGCCGGTGTCTTCGTCTTCGAGCTTGTTGAGACAGCACTTGCCGCAGCCGTCGCACAGCGCTTCCCATTCCTTGTCGCTCATCTTGGTCAGCGGCTTGTTTTCCCAGAAACGGGGGGCAAGGCCGGGGCGGGCGATCGGATCTGTCATAGGGCTGCCAGAATGCCGCGCGCGCGGTCGCAGTCGCGATCCATCTGGGCGACAAGCGCCTCGAGCCCGTCGAACTTCTGTTCGGGGCGCAGATAGTCGACCAGCCCGACCGACAGGGTCGCGCCGTAAAGATCGCCCGAGAAGTCGAACAGGAAGGTTTCGAGATTCGGGGTGTTCTCGCCGAACATCGGGCGCACCCCCATCGAGGCGGCGCCGTGATACTGCCCCTTGTGCGGGCCGTTCATCACCTCGACCAGGACGGCGTAGACGCCCAGTTTTGGCTGGTGCAGCCCGTCGATCGACATGTTGGCGGTGGGATAGCCCAGCACGCGGCCACGCTGTTCGCCGCCGATCACCACGCCTTCGATGCGGTGCCAGTGGCCAAGCTGCGCGGCGGCATCGCGGGGGCGGCCATCGCTCAGCGCCTGCCGGATCGCGGTGGAGCTGACGCGGGTCTCGCCTTGGGCCAGCAGGTCGGCGATGGTGACGCCAAAGCCCATCTCGTCACCAAAGGCGCGCAAGGCGTCGGTGGTGCCCGCGCGGTCATGGCCAAAGCAGAAATCGGCCCCGACCACGACATGGCTCAGGCCCAGCCCATCGGCGATGACGTTCTGGGCAAATTCACGCGGGGTCAGCGAGGCCAGCGCCGCGTTGAAATTCAGCTCATACAGCCGATCGACGCCGAGCTTTTCCAGACGGCTGAGCCGCGCCTGCGGTGACATCAGGCGGAACGGCGGCAATGTGGGCGCGAAATATTCACGCGGATGTGGCTCGAAGGTCAGCACGCCAAGAGGCGCATCGCCGCCCATCTTGCGCGCAAGGCCGATCACGGCCTGATGACCAATGTGCACACCGTCGAAGTTGCCGATGGCGACGCTGGCGCCCCGGTCCTGATCTTCGACGAACTGGTAGTCTCGTACGATCCGCATGGGCCAAGCCCTAGCCGCGCCCGCGCGCAGGCGCAAGTCGCCAGCGGCGGCTTTGATCATACGCACACAAGCTATGCCGAAGCTCTGGGCATCAGCTGTAGTCGCGTTCTCCGAAGATCGCCGAGCCGACGCGCACATGGGTTGCCCCGAGTGCGATGGCCTCTTCGAAATCCGAACTCATGCCCATCGACAGCCCGGCCAGCCCGTTGCGCTCTGCGATCTTGCGCAGCAGGGCAAAATGCAGCGAGGGTGTCTCATGCACCGGCGGGATGCACATCAAGCCAACCACCGGCAGATCAAGCGCGCGGGCCTCGGCGATGAAGGCATCGGCATCTGCGGGCAGCACCCCGGCCTTTTGCTCCTCTTCGCCGGTGTTCACCTGAAGGAACAGATCGGGGCAGGCGCCGGTTTCCTGCGCCAGCCGGGCAAGGGTCTGCGCCAGCTTGGGGCGGTCGACCGAATGAATGGCCGAGAACAGCTCCATCGCGGCGCGGGCCTTGTTGGTCTGAAGCGGGCCGAGCAGATGCACCTGCACGCCGTCGTAGCGCTGCATGAACTCGGGCCATTTGCCCTGCGCTTCCTGCACCTTGTTTTCACCGAACAGGCGGTGGCCCTGATCCAGCACCGCCTCGACGCGGGCGTTCGGCTGCACCTTACTGACAGCGATCAGCTGCACGTCTTCGGCGTTGCGCTCGGCGGCGGCGCAGGCTTTGGCGATGCGCTCGCGAATGTCGGTCAGTCCCATGGATCGTCTCCCCAGGCCCGGATAAAGGGCGCCAGTTGCTGTTCATACTTCTGCCAGCCGCGGGCGCGGCCGGCGTGGATCGGCTGGCGCACCTGCGCCACGCTCAGCGTCTTGACCGCGGCGCTGCTGTTTTGCGGCGCAAGGCAGGCGTCCTGCCATTCCAGCCCGGCCGCCGCGATCAAAGCGCGCGATTGCGGTTCTGGATCGGTCACGAGGTCTTCGTAACGGATCTGGTGAATCACCCCGGGCAGGGCGGTCTGCCACTGCGCCACGATGGCGCGAAAGCGTTTGATGCTATGGGCCAGATCGGCCAGATCGTTGCCGTATCTATGGGTGCCGGTGACGAAATGGTTGCGCCAGATCGACAGGGCAATGTCGCGCGGATCGCGCTGCACCACGACAAAGCGCGCATCCGGCATCGCGGCGTGCAGCAGGCCGATCACCAGATAGGACAAGATCGACTTGTCGGTGATCACCGGGGATTCGCCGGGCACGTCGCGGCGGGCAAGCCTGCGATAGCGCTCGGCAAAGGCGCGCATCTTTGCGGCGTCGGTGATCGGTTGCATCGCCTCGCCAGCGCCGAAGACCTGATAGGACAGGCGCAGCGCATGGCCGAGCTCTCCGCCCGCGCCGACGCTGGAATGGGCCGACAGGATACGCTCGACAAGGGTGGTGCCCGAGCGTGGCATCCCGGTGACAAAGATCGGAGCGGGTGCGCCGCTGGCCGTGCCTTGGGGCAGGGCGGATTGCGCCGCGATCACCGCGTCGAATTCGCGATCCTGCGCGGCAGAGTCAAACGGCGCGGCCTCGCGCTGGGCGGCATTGGCGCGCGACCAGCAGGCAAAGGCGCGGGCCGGATCGCCGGTTTCATCCAGCGCCTTGCCAAGCGCATAGCCAAGATGCACCCGTTGATCGGGCGCCAGATCCTTGCGCGCCCAGAGCTGTTCCATCGCTTTGAGAAGCGGATCGCCTGGCGGGGTTTTGCGCGCGGCCAGAAAAATGCGATACAGCTGCGCCTCGCGCGGGTGGGCGCGGATCAGCTTGCGAAAGATCGCCTCGGCCTCGTCAAAACGGCCGAGCAATTGCAGGGTATGGGCCTTGTCGGCGCGCGCCTTCACGGCCTGACCGGGCAAGGCGGCCAGCGCATCGTAGAGCGGCAGCGCCTCGTCTGCGGCGCCAAGTGCGCGAAATCGCTCGGCGGCGTGGATCAGTAGCTTGGCGTTGGCCGGTGCGCGCTGCGCGGCGCGGCGCAGATGCGACAGGCAGGCATCGCGGTCGCCCTCTTCATAGGCGATGCGAGACAAATGAAACGGGGTGTCGGCGCTGGTGGTATCGACAAGGTCGATCTGTTGCAGCGCGGTCTTGGCCTGCGCGAGCTGTCCGCGCGCCATGGCGCTTGCAGCCTGCTGGCGCAGGGTGGCGAGGCGCTGGGGAGAAAGCGGCAACATGGGGTCGGCTCCGGTCGGCTATGCGCCCTGTGGGTCGCACAAAAGAAAAGAGCGGGCAATGCCCGCTCTTCCCTCGTATCTGTATCTCGTGAGAGATCAGAAGGACATCGCCAGACCCAGCGAGTAGGTGTTGACTTCGTCGGAGAACGAGTCGCCGTCCGAGTGGCCATAACCAAACTTGGCCGAGAGACCGCCGCCGAGGTCGTAGGAAGCTGCGAGACCGTAGCCGTTGTCTTCGTAACCGTCGCCGTAGTCGAACTTACCCCAGTTGAAGCCAACTGCCAGTGCGTTCATCTCGTAGCCAAGGCCGAGACCCCAGTGGGTGATGTCGTCCGAGCGGCCGTCGACGTCGGTGAGCGAGTAGTCCATGCCGGCGGAGAAGCCGCCGCCGAAGCTACCAACAACACCGAAGCCGGTGGTTGCTGCGGCGTCGTCAAGCGCCTGATAGGCGAGACCAGCGGTCAGGTCGACAGTCGAGATCATGCCGCTGTAACCAACGCCGAGACCCCAGATGGTGTCGCCGCCGGAGACGTCTGCGCCGTCTGCAACCTGCTCAGCCGACAGCGAGAAGGTGAATGCGTCGTAGGCGTAGTCGAGGCGAGCGATCTGACCGTCGCCGTAACCGTCGAGGCCGTATGCAGCTGCAACGCCAGCAAAGGATGCGCCACCGTCTGCGTGCTGGAAACCAGCGTGGATGGTTTCGTCGTCAGCCAGCGAGCCGCCTGCAAGCGCCATCTCGGGGACGATTTTGTCCAGCGCGCCGTCGGTGTCACCCATGGTGAGGGTCATGCCGCCGAAGCTGATGAACATGTTCTCGCCGCCCTGAACGGCGGGGTTTTCGAAGTCGGCCGAAAGCTCGGAATCGGTTGCTTCGTCGAGGTCGATGGTCGCGCCGAAGGTCAGACCGTTGTCTGCTTCACCGGTCATGGTGAAGGTGACGTCGAGGTCGGTGAAGAACTGCGTGTCAGCTTGGTTGCCGCCAAAGACACCCATTTCGGCGGAGCCGGTCAGTGCAACATCAGCCGAAGCGACGCCTGCGGTCGCGACCAGTGCGGTAGTCGCAAACAGAATCTTTTTCATTGTTTCCCTCATGTGTTCGTAAGGCACGTCTCAATCCGGGTTGCCCGGCCTTGATGTGCCTCTCTATGCGCCCCGGGGCCTTGGGTTGGCAACTGATGCCGGGGTGGGCCCGGCAACAAGCTAGGCAGTGATGCGATTCTGCCACAACGGTTTTTGTCCCTTGCGAGGGCCTGCGCGGCGGGCAAGCCATTGACGACTTGTCGCGCCCGCGGCGCATGGGTATGCAGGGAGCAGATTTACGGACCGGACGGGCAGGAGCTTGGGCGAATGACTTTGATGCGTGACATGGCGAGGCTGTCGCTTCTTTGCGGGATGCTGGCGCTGGCAGGCTGCGGCTGGTTCGACCGGAAGGGCGACGATACGCTGGTCGTGCCGCCGGGCAACGCCGAAACATCGCAGCGGATCATCGAAGAAGAGATCTATGGCCGCGAGGGCAAGCCGACCTCGACGATCTGGGACATCTTCAAGGCGCGCGAGGATGCGGGCAAGGTTGGCGCGGTCAACCGCTACATCTGGGATGCGTCGCTGGATGTGCTGGATTTCCTGCCGGTGGAATCGGTCGATCCGTTCACCGGGGTGATCATCACCGGCTACGGCACGCCTCCGGGCGGCGGGCAGGCCTATCGCGCCACGATCTATGTCTCCGATCCGGCGCTGGACGCCCGCTCGCTCAACGTGGCGCTGATGTCGCGCTCGGGGCCAGTTGCGGCGGCGACCACGCGCACGGTCGAGGATGCCATTCTGACCCGTGCCCGCCAACTGCGCCAGCAGGACAGCAAGCTGTAAGCCTGCTGCCCCGCGGGGCGTTACTTCTTTAGGACATTTTCGTCGAAGGCCGTCTTGAAGGCGGCCTTTTTCGCGTCGTCCGCTTCGGTCTGGTTCTGCGCGCGCCACTGATCATAAGGCATACCGTAATAGATCTCGCGCGCCTCGTCCTTGGCGATCTCGATGCCGCGCTCGGCGGCGGCCTCCTGATACCAGCGTGACAGGCAGTTGCGGCAGAATCCGGCGAGGTTCATCAGATCGATGTTCTGCACATCGGGGCGATCTTCCATCAGGTGCTGGCGCAGTCTGCGGAAAGCCGCGGCTTCGATTTCGGTGCGGGTTGCGTCGTCCATCGGGGTCTCCTTGTGGATGTCAGGGGCAGGGTGTCAAGGGGCGACCGCGTCCAGCGCGGCCTGCAGATGCGGGGCCAGCCTGCGGCCCCATGCCTGCTGCGCCTCTGGCTCGGCGATCAGGTCGCTGCGCAGTTCAAGCAGGGTGTTGTTGCGCCCGTGGCGCAGGGCATGGCGGTGAACCGCATCGCCGGGCAGATGGCCGGGGTAGGGCTGGTTACGCCCGACGCGCTCGGGGCCAAGATCCGGCTCGGCGCTCAGCTGCGCGATCAGCGGATCCGACAGGCGCGAATCCCATGCATGCAGAATGCCAACATGCCACGGGCGGGGGCCCCGGCCCCGCAATTGCGGCGTAAAGGAATGCACCGCGATCAGGGCGATGTCATGCCGCCCCGCCGCCATCCGCTCGATCGCGGCATGGTAGGGGTGCCAGTAGGCATCGAGCCTGCGCGCCTTTTCGCCCGCATCGGCATGGCGGTTTCCCGGAATGATCGAGCCGTCATACAGCCGCATCAACAGCGTCGGGTCGTCTTCGCCGCGGTTCGGGTCGATCACCAGTCGCGAGAAATTCGACGCCACCAGTGGCGCGTCAAGCGCCTGTGCCAGCGCCCGCGCCGTGCCAAGGGCGCCTATATCATAGGCGATGTGCCGCGCCATGTCCGCCTCGGGCAAGCCGAGGCTTCCCCCGAGGTCGGGCGGTACGGTATTCGTGGCGTGATCACAGGTGACCAGAAAGCGACTTTTCCGGTCCTCTCCTTCTATCGTGCAGGGTGTATAAGTCATGGTATCCGTCGTGCTGCTGTGCCTTGGATTAGAGCAGTTGCACGACAAATGGAATTGCGCGATACCTCGATGCGAGCGTTAGCGGTAACGCGTTCAGCGTTGAACAATCACGAAGCGCCCGGTACCGACCGGGCAGGGGAGACGGAAGATGAGACGACTGCGCAAAGTCAAGATCGTGGCCACGCTCGGCCCGGCGAGCAACACCTACGAGATGATCCGGACGCTGCACGAGGCCGGCGCCGACGTCTTCCGCCTCAACATGAGCCACGGCACCCACGACGACATCACCAAGATGCACCGCCTGATCCGTCAGGTGGAAAAGGATCTGGACAGCCCGATCGCCATTCTGGCCGACCTTCAGGGGCCGAAGCTGCGCGTGGGCGAATTTGCCAACAAGGAAGAAGAGCTGGAATGGGGCGAGACCTTCCGGCTTGATCTCGACCCGGCGCCCGGCACGAAAAAGCGCGTTTGCCTGCCGCATCCCGAAATCTTCGCGGCGCTTGGCGTCGGGGCGCATCTGCTGGTGAACGACGGCAAGATCCGCCTGCGGGTCGAGGAATGCGGCAAGGATTTCGCCAATTGCGTCGTCGAGGCGGGGGGCACGATTTCCAACCGCAAGGGCGTGAACGTGCCCGACGTGCTGCTGCCGCTGGCGGCGCTGTCCGAGAAAGACCGCAAGGATCTGGAATTCGCCGCCGCGCTTGGTGTCGACTGGCTGGCGCTCAGCTTTGTGCAGCGCCCCGAAGACGTGATCGAGGCCCGCAAGCTGGCCGATGGCCGCGCCGCGATCCTGTCGAAGATCGAAAAGCCTTCGGCGGTGAAGAGCTTCGCCGAGATTCTCGAAGTTTCCGACGGGGTGATGGTTGCGCGGGGCGATCTGGGCGTCGAGCTGCCGGTGCATTCGGTGCCGCCGATCCAGAAGCAGCTGATCCGCATGTGCCGCAAGGCGGGCAAGCCGGTGATCGTTGCGACGCAGATGCTGGAATCGATGATCGAAAGCCCGATGCCGACCCGAGCCGAGGTTTCGGACGTGGCGACCGCCATCTACGAGGGCGCCGATGCGGTGATGCTGTCGGCGGAATCCGCCGCCGGGCAATACCCGGTCGAGGCGGTGACCACGATGAACAACACCGCCATCGCCGTCGAGAATGACCCCACCTACACCGAGGTCATGGAAGCCAGCCGCAACATCGATAAGAAGAGCATTGCCGATGGCATCGTTGCCGCCGCCCGTGAGATCGCGGAATCGGGCAACATCAAGGTGATCTGCTGCTTTACCTCGTCGGGCACCACGGTCGCCAAGGTGGCGCGCGAGCGGCCCCGCGTGCCGATCATCGCCATGACCTCGCTGCGGGGCACCGCACGGCGGCTGTCGCTGACTTGGGGGGTGAATTGCGTGATGACCGGAGAGCTGGAACGCTTCA
The DNA here is from genome assembly GCF_018860705.1 of Citreicella sp. C3M06. Classification (GTDB taxonomy): domain Bacteria; phylum Pseudomonadota; class Alphaproteobacteria; order Rhodobacterales; family Rhodobacteraceae; genus Salipiger. The sequence continues at coordinate 23,297 of NZ_JAHKQA010000069.1, read as the reverse complement.
AGCAGGCGGTGGTGAATGCCGCCCGTGCGGCGCGCGCGCAGGGCTATGCCGGCACCGAGGACCAGATTGTCGTGACCGCCGGTGTGCCCTTCAACATGCCCGGCACCACCAACATCCTGCGCGTGGCGCCCTGCAACGAACGGCTGATCTACACCACCGATCCCGAGTGATGCGCGGATTCATCTAAAACTGGGGCGCTCCGGACATGGTGACGGGGCGCCCCATCCTTGACCGCCGCCTTCCGCGACCAAGGCGGATCAAGAGACCGGCGTGCCGTCACCTCGGGGTGGTTTCGCGATCCGGCCTGGCCCTGCGGCTATGCCGAGGCTTTGAACCAATTTCTCAATTATCCAGCTGCCATCCCTCGGCACAGCCTGCCCTGTCGATCGGCAAAGCGGCGGGACGGGTGTCGCCAGAAAGGCGCCCGTGCTAGGCTGGCGTTAAACCTGACAGGGCGTGGATTGATGCAGCCAGACCAATATCTTGTGCTCGGGCTTTTCCTCGTGGCGATTTCGATTCCCGCAATCATTTCCGCATGGTCCGACGGGCAGGCCCCGCGCGTCGGGGCGGTGGTGGCGGTGGCCGGGCTTGCGGTGCTGTTGTATGGCAACCTGCAGGCGCCCGGAGGCTATCGCCTCGCCGACATTCCCGAGGCGATCTATGGCGTCATTGCGCAGGTGATCCGCTAGACGATAGCGCCTCTTGCATCGCAGGGCGCACCGCCTTATAGGAGCGCTTCCTACCGTGTGGCCGGCCCGAAGTGGCATGCCGAGTCGCGCGTTCACCGCAGTACGTCAAGGAGACGGAAATGCCCAAGATGAAGACCAAGTCGAGCGCCAAGAAGCGCTTCAAGGTGACAGCGACCGGCAAGATCGTCGCAGGTCAGGCCGGCAAGCGCCACGGCATGATCAAGCGCACCACCAAGTTCATCCGCGACGCGCGCGGCACCACCACGCTGTCGGCCCCCGACGCCAAGATCGTCAAGGGCTATATGCCCTACGACCGCTGAACGAAGGAGAGCTGACAAATGGCACGAGTCAAAGGTGGTACGGTTACCCACGCCCGTCACAAGAAGGTCCTCGATCAGGCAAAAGGCTATTATGGCCGCCGCAAGAGCACCTTCAAGGTTGCAGCCCAGGCCGTCGACAAGGCCAACCAGTACGCGACCCGCGACCGCAAGAACCGCAAGCGCAACTTCCGCGCCCTGTGGATCCAGCGGATCAATGCGGCCGTTCGCTCGCATGACGAGGCTCTGACCTACTCCAAGTTCATCAACGGTCTGACCAAGGCCGGGATCGAGGTTGACCGCAAGGTTCTCGCCGATCTCGCCGTGCACGAGCCCGAAGCATTCGGTGCCATCGTGGAGCAGGCAAAGGGCGCGCTGGCTGCCTGAGCCAAGCCCCTGTGAGCAGATTGAAACCGCGCCGGGACCCCGGCGCGGTTTTTTCATGTCGATAGACCGGATGAGCCATCTTGCGGCAGAACTGCCGCGGTTAAACGGCCATCCCGAACAGACAGCATCAGACGGGATGGACAAGACCGTCGCGGATTTCGACCTCTGCGCTGGTGATCTGTGCCCGGAATTCGGCAGAGTGGCTGACCAGAAGGATCGCCTGAGGCAGCGCTTGCAGAATGTCGATCAGCCGCGCCTCGTTCTCGGGGTCCAGCCCATTCGTCGGCTCGTCCAGCAACAGCACCTCTGGCTGCATCGCCAGAACGGTTGCCAGTGTCACCAGACGTTTTTCGCCGCCCGACAGCTTGTGGGTGATGCGGTCGCGCAAATGGGTGAGCCGAAGGACCGACAGCAGCGCGTCGACGATCTTCAGCGCCTCGGCTTTTGATTTGCCAAGGTTCAGCGGGCCAAAGGCGATGTCCTCGGCGACGGTGGGGCAGAAAAGCTGGTCGTCGGCATCCTGAAACACCAACCCGATGCGGCGCCGGACCTCGTGAAAGTCGGACTCGCGTGCGCGCGACTGGCCAAAGGCGCGCACCACGCCGCGCTGCGGTGTCTGAAGCCCAAGGATCACCCGCAGCAGCGTGGATTTGCCCGAGCCGTTCGGCCCAATCAAGGACAGGCGCTGGCCCGAAAGCAATCGCAAACCCGCCCCCGACAGGATCGCAGCCTGCCCCGGATAGCGGATATGGATATCCTCAAGCTCGATCAATGCCATGCGATTTCCAGACAAATCAGAAGACCCAATGCGCCCGCGAACACCGTTGCAAACCGGCGATCCTTCGCCGTCAGGGTAAAATCCTGCAACAGGTGGAAGCGCCCGGAAAAGCCGCGGCATTTCATCGCCTGCAAGATCCGTTCGGACCGTTCGATCGCGCGCACCAGCATCATTCCGACCAGATAGCCGAAACTGCGATAGCTGTGCCAGTTGGTGCCGGGGCGAAAGCCGCGCACCTTCATCGCGGCGCGCAGGCGCAGGTATTCCTCGCGCAGAACCTCGATATAGCGGATCGTGAACATCAGCAGATGTACCAGCGTTTCGGGCAGGCGCAGCGCGTGCAGCGCGTGGCCCAGCGTCACTGGCTCCATTGTGCCGACTAGTGTCATCAGCGCAAGGATCACCGCATTGGCGGTCAGCGCGATGTCCACGCCCTGCCACAGCCCCTGCCACGTGGCGGGCATGCCCCACAGAATGAACATTGGATCGCCCGGCACGGTGAAGGGCAAAAACAGCACCATGAAGACAATGAAGCTGTCCATCATCGCCATGCGCTTCAGGGTTGCCCGCAACGGCAGGCCCGACAGGACCAAAAGCCCAAGCGACAGGCCCATCGCGATCCCCAGCGTCATCAGCGATGACAGCCCCACCACCACGATGGCGAACAGGATGGCGGCCAGAATGCGCAGTCGTGGATCGATGCTGCCGATCAAGCCTGCAATGCGGCGGCTGCCGGGGTGTGTCAAAGTCGTTTCATTCGGTCCAAGCGCATGTGCCACGCGTCAAGCCGCCAGCTTGCGGCGCGCCGCTAGATAAAAGCCCAAGCCGAAAAGCCCTGCGATATAGCCGATGCCGCCAAGGATCGTCTGAAGCCCGGTGTGCTCTTTGTAGGCGGCGATCTCACGGCGCAGGGGGCGGATTTCGTTGCGCACGGCCTCGGCGATGGCCTGCCGCTCGGCGTTGCTCAGCGCGGATGAGGGGGGCGCGGTTTCCGTGACCTCTGCGCTTTTTATGGGCGCGAGGCCAAGGATTGCGGCCACCTCATCGGCGGGCATCGTCACCTCGGCCAGATGGCCTGCGCCCAGATCGGCGCGGAACAGATGGGCGATTGGCTGCGTCGGGACAAAGGTAAAGAACCCGTCCGCATCGGTGATCGCCTGCCCCAGCTCAGTGCCATCCGGCCCAAGCACCAGAACCTGCGCTTCGACGGCCATGTCGCCATTCGAAAAGCCGATTTCGCCCTCGATCGCGCTTCCGGCGGCAAACACGCCCGCGATCACCTTATGGGCCAGCGCCGGCGCAGGGCCGATGATCAACGCCAATGCAACTATCAGGGCTTTCATGCGGAGGCTCCGGTCTGGAACAATTCGGGTTTGACCTGACGGGCCAGCAGCACGGCAAAGCCGGTCAGCACCGCTTCGATGGCCATGACCGGGATATGGGCAAAGAAAACCAGTCTTGCTGCGGGCAGGAATGCGTCACCCGACAGCGCCAGCGCCGCAGCGACCATTGCCGTGGTGGCCGCGATGGCAAAACCCCCGCCGATGCCGCCCCAGATCGCCCCCGCCAGCGGCGAGCCACGCCCGATCAGCCGCCCGAACAGCATCCAGGCCAGCACCGCGGGCAGCGCGATGTTCACCGTGTTGGCCCCAAGCACCGTCACCCCGCCAAAGCCAAAGAACACCGTCTGCAACAAAAGGCCGACAAACAGCGCCGGAAACGCCGCCCAGCCCAGCAAGATCCCGGCCAGACCGTTCAGGATAAGATGCACCGAAGACGGCCCGATGGGCACATGGATCAGCGAGGCCACAAAGAAACTGGCCGAAAGCACCCCCGCGGCAGGGATGCGTTCCAGTGTCAGGCTGCGCAAGCCAAGCGCGATGCCACCCGCCGCAGCAAACGCCCCGGCGATCACCACAGGATTGGACAGCGCGCCATCTACGATATGCATGGCAAGATCACTCCATGTCCCAGGCGCGGATCCAGATCACCGCATCCTGGCTCAGGTTCTTGCCGTCATGTTCGCTGGCAGGGCCGGTTCCCAGCGCGGCAAAGCCCCAATACCCGGCCTTGGGGATCCCAAAGGTGAAATAACCACTGGCATCGGATATGGCGACGATGGTCCCCCCCGGCATGGCGCCGACAACCGGCGCGCTAGAGGCTGCGCTGTCCATGTCGGGTTCGGCCGCCATGTATTCGATTTCGATCTCGGCGCCCGCAACCGGCTGGCCATTGGCCAGAACCTGCCCGGTAAAGGTGGACCCGGCGAGGATATTATAGGGTTTGTTCAGGGGCAGGATTTCGGTGGGCAGCCCGACCGGGGTCATCCAGTCGGTCGGCAATCCGTTGCGGTTCAGGAACGCCTTGGTGATCTGCTGGATGTAAAGATCCTCGGAGGCCTCGTAATAGGGCGTGGGCACCGTGACCAGAACGTAATCGCCCGAGCGTTTCACCGGCACATGCCCCTTGAAGGCATCGCCACTGTTTTCACCGCCGGTGAAGGGCACGGGCGTCAGCGTGTCGATCAGGTCGGTCCGCTCGCCATTATGGATCACGTAGAATTCCTGCGGAAGCGCCATGTCCATCACATGCCCGTTGTCCATCGGGTGCCAGAAGATCAGCTTGACCGGCACATCGCCGGGCCGCTCGATCATGGTCTGCGTGGTGTATTCCAGCAGGAAATGCGCCGAGGCCATCGCAGGCAGGCATAGCGCAATGGCACTGGCAATCAGGGTCTTTTTCATCGATCCGTCCCGTTTATGGCGCCACACCCGGCGCCTTTGCGTAACAACGGCGGGGTCGGATCGGACCGGGACGATGCGCCAAGGATCGGCGCGCGGAGCCTCGGCCAAACACGCACCCCGGCGTCTGGTGGATGCGCCCCGTTTACCATGGGGCACATGTCCGGCAGGTCTCCTGGCTTGCGGGTCAATGCGTTGGACCAGCCTTCCCGGATTGCTCCAGTGGCATGTTGGCCCTGCTCGCCGCTGACAGTTGCGGGGGCAGCTGCAGATTTGGCGCGGGCGCCGCACTGCATTCCCTCTTTCGCCCGAAAAAACGGGACCGGTCATGGCGCTTACCTGACAGACCAAGCCGCGCCGCGTCAATTGGTAATGCGTGGCGCGAGGCTTAGGGATCAGCGGTTTGCGCCCGTAGCAGATAGGTGTCCATGATCCAGCCATGGCGCGCACGCGCCTCGGCCCGCGCCTCGATGATGCGCTGCGCGACATCGCCGATCCGGCCATGGTCCAGAATCTGTTCGGGCATCCCCAGAAAGGCGCCCCACCAGATATGTGTCTCGGGCGGCAGGGTCTGAAAGGCGCAATCGCCATCCAGCATCACCACCAGCGTCTCGGCGCCATCGGGCCAGCCGTGATCGCGCAAGCTTCGCCCGGTGGTGATGGTCACGGGGCCATTCACCGTGTTCAGCGTCAGCGCATGGGCCGCCGTCAGGGCCTGAATAGCGGTGATGCCCGGCACCACGCGCACGCGCGGCACGGGGGCAAGCCGGCGCGCGATGCGCAGCGTGCTGTCGTAGAGCGACGGATCGCCCCAGACCAGCAGCGCCACCGGGCCGGACCGTTTTGCCTTGGCCAGAGCGCCCTGCCAGCGGCGGGCGATCTCGTCATGCCAATGCGCGACACGTTCGCGATAGGGCAGGGCAGGGTCGCGCTGCGGGTAGTCAAAGCCGATGACCTGCGCCTGCGTGCCGCTGGCCCTCAGGATGTCGTGGCGCAGCGCGGCAAGATCATCCTTGCCCGCGCCCTTGTGCGGCACCAAGATCACCGCCGCGTCGCGCAGCGCCTGCATGCCCTCGCCGGTGACATGCGCCGGGCTGCCGGTGCCGATGCCGATCAGCCAGAGATCGAGGGGCGCGGGCGTCATGACGGCGCCTCGGCCAGCGGGCCATAGAGGATCAGCGCCGCGCTGTCGCCGAACTCATGCGACAGCCGCTCGGCCAGATCGGAGACGTCCGACCGGGTGATGCGCTGTTCGGGGCGGCTGACATCCTCGGCAAGGATTGCGGGCGTGCCCGGCGGCAGCCCATGCGCCAGCAGCTGCGCCAGAAGCCCCGGAAAGGTGCGCTTGCCCATGAAGATCACGGTCGACGCGGCCGGATCGGCCAGCGCGGTCAGGCTGATGTCGCCCGGCAATTTGCCGGTCACGTCATGGCCGGTGACAAACTGCACCCGGCGCGCCGTCAGGCGACGGGTCAGGGGGATGCCTGCCGCCGCCGCCGCCGCCACGGCGGAGGGGACGCCGGGGATGATCTCATAGGGGATCCCGGCGGCGCGCAGGGCGAGCAGCTCTTCCTCGAGGCGACCGAACAGGCCGCCATCGCCGGATTTCAACCGCACCACCCGTTGGTCGATCCGGGCGTAATCCACCAGCAGGCGGCTGACGTGATCCTGCCGGGGCGAGGCGCGCCCGGCGCGTTTGCCGACCCCGACAAGGTCGGCCCCACTGCGCGCATGGGCAAGGATCGGGCCAGCGCTGAGATCGTCAAACAGCACGGCATCGGCCCGTTTCAGACGGTCCACCGCCTTGAGCGTCAGCAATTCGGGATCGCCGGGGCCAGAGCCCACGAAGCTGACAAAGCCGGTCATCGCGGGGCCTCTTGTGCGGAGATGAGGTGAAAGAACGTGCCGGTGACATGGCCTCGGCGCGATCCGGTTTCGGGCACCGGCGCGCCATCGGCATCCGTCACCCGCGCCAGCGGCGCATCGGGTTGTTCGATGATGGTCGAGTAATGGAATTCATGGCCCATCAACTGCGCCCCCACAGCATGCCCCGGCATCGCGGCCAGCAGATCGACGCGCCGATAGCCCAGATGAAACTTGCGCTTTTCATAGCTGGTCACAAGGCCGAGCAGACCGGCCATCTGATGTGCGGTGCCCTGCTTGTCGATCAGCGCGGCGCCAAGCGCCATATAGCCGCCGCATTCGCCGTGAACGGGCCGCGTCTGGGCGTGGCGGATCAGCCCGTCGCGAAAGTTGTGCGCTGCTGCCAGCCGTCCGGCGTGCAGTTCGGGATAGCCGCCCGGCAGCCAGACCAGATCGGCGCTGGCGTCGGGGGCCTCGTCGGCCAAGGGGGAAAAGGGCAGTATTTCCGCGCCCGCCGCGCGCCAGCCTTGCAGCTGATGCGGATAGGTAAAGGAAAACGCCGCATCCTGCGCCAGCGCGATCCGCCCCGCCGGTGCCGATGGCAGCGGGCGCGCGGCTGCTAGACCATGCCGCCCCCGCGCGGCGCTTCGCAGCGCGTCCAGATCGACATGCGCGCGCAGGAAGGCGGCGTAGGCGGTGATCGCGGCCTCCAGATCGGGATGCTCGGCGGCTTGAACAAGGCCCAGATGCCGCTCTGGCAGGGCAAGATCGCCGCGCCGGGGCAGGGCGCCCAGCACCCTCACTCCGGCCCGCTCCATCCCCAGTCGTGCCAGCCGCTCATGGCGCGGGGATGCCACGCGGTTCAGGATCACCCCGGCAAAGGGCAGATCGGGCTGGTAGGCCAAAAACCCAAGCGCGGTCGCGGCGGCGGATTGCGCCTGCCCGCTGACATCGACCACAAGCACCACCGGCCAGCCCATGTGCATCGCGGTTTCGGCAGAACTGCCAAACCCGCTTTGGCCGCGTGTGGCGACCCCATCGTACAGCCCCATCGACCCTTCGGCGATACAGATATCCGCGCCCTGCGCCTGCGCCGTGAGTGCGCCCAGAAGGTCGGCCCCCATCGCCCAGCTATCCAGATTGAACGAGGCTCGCCCAGAGGCGGCGCGGTGAAACGCGGGATCGATGTAATCGGGGCCGGATTTATAGGGCTGTACCGACAGCCCCTCGTCATGCAGCGCTCGCAGCAGGCCCAGCATCACCGTGGTCTTGCCAGTGCCCGAAGACGGGGCCGAGATCAGCAGGCCGGGCGGAAGGGCGGCTGGATCAATCATCGCCGTGGCTCCATCCTGCCCAGGGGCTGTCTGCCGTTTGCGGTCGGTAGCGCCGGTCGTAATCCACCGCATAGAGGCAGCTTTCGTCAAAGCCTTCGCCAGCGAGCGCCGGGCCGACAAGGATCAGCGCGGTGCGGGTGATCTCTGCGCCGAGCCGCCCGGCAATGTCGCCCAGTGTGCCGCGAATGATCTGCTCATCGGGCCAGCTGGCGCGATAGACCACGGCAACGGCGCAGTCGGCGCCATAGGCCGGGGTCAGCTCGGCGGTGACGGCGGCGATGTTCTGGATCGACAGGTGAATGGCCAGCGTCGCCCCAGTGGCGGCGAAATTGGCCAGCGTTTCGCCTTTGGGCATGCTCGAGGCGCGCCCGCTCGTGCGGGTCAGCACCACCGATTGCGCCAGCCCCGGCAAGGTCAGCTCGGTGCCAAGCGCGGCGGCGGCGGCGGCAAAGGACGGCACGCCCGGCGTGACGGAAACGGGGATATCCAGCGCGCGCAACCGGCGCATCTGCTCGCCCATGGCGGACCAGACCGACAGATCCCCCGAATGCAGCCGTGCCACATCCTGCCCCTTGGCATGGGCGGTCTGGATATGCCCGATGATGGCGTCCAGATCCAGCGCTGCGGTGTTGATGATCTCTGCCCCCTCGGGGCAATGGGCAAGGATCGCCTCTGGCACCAGCGATCCGGCATAGAGGCAGACCGGGCAGGCCGCGATGATGTCACGGCCCCTCAGGGTCAGTAGATCCGCTGCGCCGGGACCGGCGCCGATGAAGTGAACGGTCAAGTCGCGTCTCCTATCGCGATTGCACAGGTTGCCAGCCTGTCTGGGGAAATCAGCCGCGCCGAGAGCAGGCACGCGCCGGGCCCTGCCGCGGCCAGCGCCGCCGCTTCGGCAACGCTGCCGGTGCGGTAGCTGGCGCGCGACGCGTCGGATTGCGTCAGCACCGGCTGGTTTTCAAGGTGATCGGAAGGCACCGCGACCATGGGCAGGCCAAGCGTCCGCGCAAGCCCGGTGAAGGGCGCGGCCTGCGCCTTGGCCGCTGCGGTGGCAAGGCGGTCCGGGGCGATGCCGTGCAGATCAAGCGCGCTGCGCAGGCTGCTTTCATCCGCCCCGCTGCGAAATCCAAACCCTGCGACGATCATAGCGTCACCGCCCATTGCGCGATGGGATAGCTGGCTTTCCAGCCGCGCCGCGGCCCCAGTGGCGCGGCGCGGGCCAGATCGATGCGCAGCAGATCGCCCCCCAGCCGCGCCTGCGCTTGCATCAGCAAGGCTTCGCTTTCCAGCGTCACGGCATTGGCCACCAGCCGCGTGCCGACCTTCAGGCGCGCCTCAAGCCAGCTCAGAAGCGTCGCGGACAGCCCGCCGCCGACAAAGACGCAATTGGGGGTTTGCAAGCCCTCTAGCGCGGTCGGGGCGTCGCCCTCGATGATTTGCAACCGGTCCACCCCAAGGGCGGCGGCGTTCTGCGCAATGCGCGCGGCGCGGGCAGAGTGTCGTTCGATGGTCGTGGCGCTCAGGCTCGGATCGCTCAGCAGCCATTCGATGGCGATCGAGCCCGATCCGCCGCCGATGTCCCAAAGATGTTCGAACGGGCGCGGGGCCAGCGCCGACAGGGTCAGCGCCCGCACGGGGCGTTTCGTCATCGTGCCGTCACTGTCAAACAGCGCGTCCGGTCGCCCGCTGGTCAGCGGCACCGCCGTGCCCGTGCCGGCAATCTCGATGGCCGCGCAGACCGGGTGGGCAGGATCGCCGGTCACACCGTCGGCGGCGCGCAGATCGCTGCGCCGGGCTTGCGGCCCGCCCAGCGATTCCAGCACGCTGATCCGGGACTCGCCCCAGCCCTGTGCCCTCAGATACTGCGCCAAGGCCCGCACTGCCGCCCCGTCGCGCAGCAGCACAATCAGCCGCACGCCGGCCGCCAGCGCCGGGCGCAGCCGGGTCAGCGGGGCCGCGTGCAGCCCGAAACAGCGCGTCGTTTCCAGCGGCCAGCCCATCACGCTGGCCGCCAGCGAAAAGGTCGACACACCGGGCAGGGCGCGCCAGTCCCCGGGCGCAAGGTGGCGGGTTACACTGGTCCCCGCCCCGAACCAGAAGGGATCACCCGAGGCCAGCATGGCAACGCGCCGCCCGCGATGGCTAAGCAAGATGTCGATCCCGTCCGCGAAGGGCACCGGCCAGGTCACAAGCTCTGCCTCAAGTGGCGGCAGCAGCGCCAGATGACGCGGCGCGCCCATGATGATTTCCGCCTGTTCAAGCGCCTCAAGGCTTGCGCGCGGCAGCCCGTCCGGCGCATCTTCGCCAATCCCGATGATCGTCAGCCAAGGAGCCTTAGTCATGGCGCAAAACCCCCTCATCCTTGGCGGCACCACCGAGGCGACAGCGCTGTGCCTTGCGCTGAGCGAGGCTGGCATTGGCGGCACCATATCCTTTGCAGGGCGCGTGGCGCGTCCGGTGCGCCAGCCGCTGCCGCAGCGCGTCGGTGGCTTTGGCGGCGTGGCGGGGCTGGTGCGTTATCTGAAAGAGCAGCGCATCAGTCATGTGATCGACGCCACCCACCCCTTTGCCGCACAGATGAGCCGTAATGCCGTTCGCGCCTGCACCGAGGCGGATGTGCCGCTGATCGCGCTTAGCCGGGCGCCGTGGCGCGCCGCGCCGGGCGACAGCTGGACCCATGTGCCGGATATCGCAGGCGCGGTCGCGGCGCTGAACCGCCCCGCGGCGCGGATCATGCTGGCCGTGGGACGGATGCATCTTGCCGAATTCGCCCCCAATCCGCAGCATTTCTACCTGCTGCGCCTGATCGATGCGCCGGATGCCCCGCTGCCCTTTCCGCAGTGCGAGGTCGTACAGGATCGCGGCCCATTCACCTATGCGGGCGATCTTGCCCTGATGCAGACGCAACGAATTGATCTTGTCGTCTCCAAGAATTCCGGCGGCAGCGGGGCGCAGGCCAAGCTGCTGGCGGCGCGGGCGCTGGGCGTTCCGGTGGTTATGATCGACCGGCCTTCTTTGCCCGCGCGGCTTGAAACGCATGACGTTGCAGCGGTTCTGCGCTGGCTGGGTCATGACAGGACCGATCGGGGCGTGTAGACGATCGGCCGCTGCCCGCCGTCGATCACCCGCGTGTTCGACGCGCCCACGACGACCACCGTGCGCATGTCCGCCATTTCGGGCTGCGCGTCCGGCAGGGGCACGACGCGGATGTCTTCCTCCGGCGTGGACACGGCGCGCGCAAAGATCACCGGGCGCGCATCGCCGCAGGCCTGCTGCAACAGATCCAGCGCGCGCGCAAACCCTTCGGGCCGGGATTTCGACCGGGGATTGTAAAATGCCATGGCGAAATCGCCCTCGACCGCAAGGCGCAGGCGCTTTTCGATCAGGGCCCATGGTTTCAGGTTGTCGCTGAGATTGATGGCGCAGAAATCATGCCCGAGCGGTGCCCCGGCCCGCGCGGCGGCGGCCAGCATCGCAGTGATGCCGGGCAGCACCTCGATGTGCAGGTCGCGCCAATGGGTCGGCCCCTGCTCCAGCGCCTCGAACAGGGCCGATGCCATGGCAAAGACTCCGGGATCGCCGGAGGAGACCACCGCCACCCTGTGCCCCTGTGCAGCCAGCGTCAGGGCGTGGCGCGCCCGGTCAAGTTCGACCCTGTTGTCACTGGGATGCAGAGTCAGCCCGGCGCGCGGCGCGACGCGGGCGACATAGGGAGTATAGCCGATCACATCGCTGGCTGCCGCCAGCGCATCGGACACCTGCGGCGTTACCAGTTCATCCGCGCCCGGGCCCAGCCCGACGATCTTTACCCAGCCCGTCACGGTCTGCGCCCCTGTCCATGCACGACGATGATCGAGAAATACGGCGTGATCCGCCCCGCCGCCTCTGACAGGCGCTGCACGGTCTGGCCCGGCATGCTGGCATATTCGATCAGCCACGCATCGTCGTATTTCCCGGCGGCCACCAGCGCGGCGCGGATCTTGTCGATGTTGCGCCCGATCTTCATCACGACCAGCGCATCGGTGGTTTTCATCCGCTCGGTCAAGTCCTTTGCGCTCATCGTACCCATCAGCACGGTCAGCACATCGTCGCCCCACGTGATCGGAATGCCCGTGGCGGTCCATGCGGCCGACATCCCGGTGATCGCGGGCACGACCTGTATCGGAACCTCATCCTTCAGCCGGGTGTAAAGATGCATGAACGAGCCATAAAAGAACGGATCCCCCTCGCTGAGGACAACCACATCCTCGCCCCGATTGGCGAGGCCCCGCAGATGCCCGGCGCAGTCGGCGTAAAAGCCCGAGAGCAGCTGATTGTAGCGCGGATCACTCAGGGGGATTTCTGTCGTGACCGGGTATTCCATCGCGAATTCGATCACGTCCGGGGGCAGCAGCCCGTCGATGATCGCGCGGGCCTGCCCGGTGCGTCCGGCCTTGCGGAAATAGGCGACATGGCGCGCGTTGCTCAGCAACCGATGGGCGCGCAGGCTCATCAGGTCAGGATCGCCCGGGCCAAGGCCGACGCCGTGGATCGTGCCGACGCTCATTCGGCGCGGCTCGCGATGGCGTTGATCGCCGCGACGGTGATGGCGCTGCCGCCCAGACGGCCCTCGACGATACAGCAGGGCACCGGCTGCGCCGCCCAGAGCGCGTCCTTGCTTTCACGCGCCCCGACAAAGCCGACAGGGCAGCCGATGATCGCGGCGGGGCGCGGGCAGGCCGGGTCTTCGAGCATGTTCAGAAGGTGAAACAGCGCGGTGGGCGCGTTGCCGATGGCCACCAGCGCCCCGCCAAGATGGGGGCGCCACAGCTCCAGCGCGGCAGCAGAGCGGGTATTGCCCAACTGCGCCGCCAGATCGCGCACGCCGTCGTCGTGCAGCGTGCAGATCACCTGATTGTCCGCCGGCAGGCGCGCGCGGGTGACGCCTTCGGACACCATGCGCGCATCGCACAGGATCGGCGCGCCGCCCTCAAGCGCCGCGCGCGCGGCCTCGGCAAATTCCGGCGACAGGCGCACGTCGCGTTCCAGACCGACCAGCCCGGCGGCATGGATCATGCGCACCACGATGGGCTCTTCTGCGGGGGCAAAGCGGTCCAGATCGGCCTCGGCCCGGATCGTGGCAAAGGACTGGCGATAGATCGCGGCCCCGTCGGTTTCATAGGTATACGGCATCGGGTGTCAGAATGCTCCGGTCATCAGGTCTTGGGGGTGCAGCCCGGTCTTGAGGGGTCTGTCGCCTGCACAGCCCCCCTGCACGAGATCGAATTTGCCGCTTCGCCCGACCAGCGTCACATCGGCGGCCCTTGCGCGGGCACAGCCCTTGGCGCAGCCCGACACATGCAGGCTGCCTTGCACCTTTGGGGCCAGCGCCCGCGCAAGGCGGCGGGTTTCGACACTGGCGGAGGGGCAAAGCGGCGCACCGGGGCAGGCATCGATGCGCAACAGCGGATCGTCGGGCGCGGTGATAAATTCCTCCGGCGCGGGCATCCCCGCGCCTTCGAGCAGGAAACTGCGCCACGGCGTCAGCCTTAGCCCCGCTGTGCCCGTCAGGGCCTTGGCCAAGGCACGCGCGTCGATCTGCCCGAAGGGTGCGCCGACCAGCGCGCCAAGGGGATGCAGACCGATTTTCGGCGCACGCGCGGGGGCGCGGGGCGGCAGGTTTGCCCAATCCGGGGGCAGGGGGGCGTGGGCCACGACAGAGGCCATCCGGCGCGCCTGCGGCGTGACATGATCGGCCAGCCAGTTCGCCATTTCGATCAGCGCGGGGATCGCTGTTTTCTCGGTCACGGCGCGGCCAAGGGCGGCCCCATCCGCCCGCAGGATCAGCCCGGTTTCGCCCTGTTCGATCCTGATATCCGCCGAGCACTGCGTCAGCTGCGGACCCGCCAGATCACAGTCGATCGCAAAGCCGATTTTCGCAGGCAGGTCAGGCAGATCGGCAAGGCGATCTAGCAGCGCGTGGGCAAGCCGGGCGGTCACGTCGCCTTCGACCCAGAAGGGCGCGATCAGAAGGTTGCGGCGCGCCTCGAATTTTGGATCGCTGTCGAGCAGTCCCAGTGCGTTCAACCCGGCCAGAACCGGTTCATGATCCGCGTCAGCCACGCCGCGAATTTGCAGGTTCGCCCGATTGGTCAGGTCGATATATCCCGATCCGTACCGCAGCGCGATGTCGCACAGCCCTGCGGCTTGCAGGGCGGTCAGCCGCGCCAGCCTTGGCCGCACCCGGACGACCAGCCCATCGACTGACATCATTGGCCGGTAGGCACCGGGGCACCAGCCCTTGACGGTGGGAGGCACTGTCATTGCAGATCCTCCAGATCGGCGAGAACCGAATTGCGCCGGGTGCGCCACAGACCGGCCCGCAGCAGGTCGGCAAATCGGGCCTGCATCGCCGCGTGCGCCTGCGGATTGGCATCGCGCAGAAAACCGTCGGTTTCCGGATCGCCAAGCGTGGCGTCGTGATAGAGGTCGAACAGATGCGGCGAAACGGCTCCGGCCAGATGCGCAAAGCTGGCCATGTTGTCCAGCGTCGCGGCGATCTCGGCGGCGCCGCGAAAGCCATGTTGCTTCATCCCCGCGATCCAGCCGGGATGCGCGGCGCGGGCATGCACCACGCGGGCGATCTCTTCGGTCAGGGCGCGGGCACGGGGACGCTCGGGGAGGGTGTTGTCCAGATGATAGAGCGCGGCGCGCCCGCCGGTGATCTGTTGCGCCGCGGCAAAGCCCGCCTCATGCGTGGCATAGTCGCTGGCCAGCAGAAGATCGGTTTCCGGCAGATCCTGTGCGTGAACAAAGCCGTCGGCCTGTGCCACAAGGTTGCGGATGCCGACGATGTCCTGCGAGGCGGTTTCGCCATCGAGCGCCCAGCTGCTGGCGCTCAGCCATGCCTCACCCGCCATGCGCCGCCCGGCATCGGTGTAATCCTCAAGCGCCGCGCCCATCGCCAGACCGAATTCGCCGGGGGCCGGGCCATAGACCCGCGCAAGATCGTCGCGCCCGACATAGGGATTCCAGTCCGTTGCCTCGTCGCGGGCGGCTAGCGCACGCACGGCCTGCGCAAAAAGCGCCGAGAGCGTGGGAAACACATCGCGGAACAGGCCGGACACCCGCAAGGTGACGTCGATCCGGGGGCGATCCAACTCGCTTAGCGGCACCACTTCGATGCCCGAGACCCGCTCGGACCCGGCATCCCAGACCGGGCGCACGCCCAGAAGATCCAGCGCCATGGCGAAATCCTCGCCCGCGGTGCGCATGGTGGCCGAACCCCAAAGATCGACGATCACCCCGCGCGGCCAATCGCCTTCGTCCTGAAGGTGGCGGCGGATCAGCTCTTGCGCCAGCCGGGCGCCCTGAGCATGGGCCGCGCGGGTCGGCACCGCGCGCGGATCGGTGGTGAACAGATTGCGGCCCGTGGGCAGCACATCGCGCCGCCCGCGATAGGGCGACCCCGATGGACCGGGGGCGATGCGCCGCCCGTCGAGCGCATCAAGCAGCGATTGGCGCTCTGCCGCGACGGACCCAGCCGTGGCAAAAGGCGCCTTGCCGCGCGGGGGGCGCCCCCAGATATGCAGCCCTTCGCCAAACTGGCTGTCCTTGATGTCGCAGACGAAACGATCGATGCGGGTGATCGCCTCGGCACTGCAAGACGCCCCATCGAGCCCTAGGTCACGCTCGATCCCTTGGGTTTGCGCTTCGGCACGGATGTCGCTTTGCAGCCGGTCGCGGCGGCGGGGGTCCAGCCCGTCGGCGTTGGAAAATTCGTCCAGCAGAGACTCCAGCCGGGCCAGCCGGTCCGGTGTGCCGCTGTTGCGCAAGGGAGGCGGGATATGGCCCAATGTCACGGCCCCGATGCGGCGCTTGGCCTGAGCCGCCTCGCCGGGGTCGTTGACGATGAACGGATAGATCACCGGCAAGGAACCGGTCAGCACCTCGGGCCAGCAGCTTCCCGACAGGGCGACGGATTTGCCCGGCAGCCATTCCAGCGTGCCATGTGCGCCGATGTGGATCAGCGCATCGCATTGCTGCTGAAGCCAGTGATAGAAGGCGACATAGGCATGACGCGGCACGCGCGACAGGTCGTGATAGCTGTCTTCGCGCCCGCCCGGCAGCCCGCGTTCGGGTTGCAGCGCGATCCACAGCTTGCCGCAGGGCATGGCGGCAAAATGAAAGGCGCCGTCATGGACATCCGGGTCATCCTCGGGCGCCCCCCAAGCGGTGGTCAGCGCCTCCTGCATCGCGGCCGGTAGCCGTGCCAGCGCGCTCTGGTATTCCGCCAGAGGCCAGCGGGTCTGGCGCGCGGCGAGCCCGGTTTGAAGCACATCGCCACAGGGCGGGCTGCCAGTGCCCGTGTCATATCCCGCAGCAGCCAGATCCTCGCAGATCACCCGCGCCGATTGCGGCGCATCAAGGCCGACCGCATGGCCCATGTTCCAGTCCTTGCCGGGATAGGTCGACAGGATCAGCGCGACGCGACGTTCGACCGGCGGCTTGTCGGCAAGGTCCAGCCAGCCCATGACGCGGGTGGCGATGGCGTCGATCCGCTCGGGGTCGGGCTGATGGGCGTGGCGGGAAAACTGCAAATGCGCATCGCGCGGGCCGGGCTGCTTGAACGAGGCCACCCCGGCCAGAATGCGCCCGTCGACCTCGGGCAGAACCACATGCATCGCCAGATCGGCAGGCGACAGGCCACGCTCGCCCATAGCCCATGCGTCGCGGGTCGAGGTGGCGAGCGCCACCTGAAACACCGGCACCCCGGCGGCATCGAGCGGCGAGCGACCATCGCCGCCCTTGCCGGAAAAGGCGGTGGCGTTGAGGATCGCATCCGGGCGCAGACGCGCGATCTGGCGGCGCAGCCAGCCCGCGGCCTCTGGTGCCTTGAGCGATGGGGCGAACAGCGCCACCACATCGCAGCAGCGGTCGCGAAGCGCGTGGAAAAATGCCTTGATCGGCGCCAGATCGGCCGCGACCAGATAGGATCGGTAAAACACGATGACGATGCGGCGCTGCCCCGTCAGCGCCTGCACTGCGGCAGGGCAGGTCAGCCCGGTTTCCGGTGTCCATGCCCCGACCGAGGGCAGCGCCTTGGGGCCTTGCACCGGGCCGGCGTAGAGCCCCGCCGCCAGCGCCAGTTGCGCCAATGCCGCCTGCGCGGCGATGGCCCCGCCGGTGTCACAATGATGCGCCAGACGTCGCAGGGTGGATATCGGCAGGGTAGACAGCTCGTCCAGCCGGCTGTCGGCCCGCCCGTCGCCGGGCAGGACCGCCAGCGCGATGCCATGGGTGCGGGCCAGCGACTGGATATGTTGCAGCCCATAGGGCCAATAGGGCACGCCGCCGATCAGCCGGATCAGGATGCCCTTTGCGCCGGACAGCGTGTTCTCGACATAGGTATCGACCGACAGCGGATGCTTGAGCGCGGCGATATTGGCCAGCCTGAGCGAGGGCAGACGGCCCTCGGGGCCGCCGCCCCTGTGCCAGCCTTCCGCAAAGGCCCCGAGATCGGAATCCGACAGCGACAGCACCACCAGATCCGCGGCATCCTGCCCCAGATCGGTTGGCGTTTCGGTCTCTTCCAGCCCGTGGCTTTCGCGAAAGACGACATGCATCGGGGTTTACTCCGCCGCCCGGGGCCGGGCTGCGCCAAGGGCGGCATGGATCACGTCGGGGTTGATGTCGTGATGTTCGGCGATCACCACCAGCCTGCCTTGGCGGGCCTCGCCGGGCTGCCACGGGCGATCATACTGATGGCGCACCCGCGCGCCCACCGCTTGCACCAACAGGCGCATCGGCTTGCCGGTGATGGCGGCATAGCCCTTGATGCGCAGGATGTTGTGATCGCGTGCCAAACCTTCGATGGCGGCGACCAGCGTGGCGGGATCGGCCTGTTCGGGAAGATCGACAACGATGGAATCGAAATCGTCATGCTCGTGATCACCGTGGTCATCGTGATGGCTGGGCCGGGCGTCCATGTCATCTTCGGCAGCGGCCTCGAGCCCAAGGAGAATGCGCGGATCAATGGCGCCTTCCGCGACCTCGATCACCGGCAAGGGGCGCGACACTTCGGCCGCGATCAGCGCCTTGGCCTTGGCCACGCCTTCGGGACCGGCGAGATCGGGCTTGGTCAGCAAGATGATGTCGGCGCAGGAAATCTGATCCTCGAACACCTCGGACAGGGGCGTTTCGTGATCGATGCTGTCATCGGCCGCGCGCTGGGCATCAACCGCCGCCACGTCGGGCGCAAACCGGCCCGCCGCCACCGCTTCGGCATCGGCAAGGGCAATCACCCCGTCCACGGTGATCTTCGAGCGGATATCGGGCCAGTCGAACGCCTTGAGCAGCGGTTTGGGCAGGGCCAGACCCGAGGTTTCGATCAGGATGTGATCGGGGCGCGGGGTCAGCGCCATCAGCGCCTCGATGGTCGGGATGAAATCATCGGCGACCGTGCAGCAGATACAGCCATTGGCCAGTTCGAGAATGTTTTCCGCCGGGCATTCGGGGATCGCACAGCTTTTGAGGATGTCGCCATCGACGCCAACATCGCCGAATTCATTGACGATCACCGCCAGACGCTTGCCGCCGGGGTTCTGCATCAGCCCGCGGATCAGCGTGGTCTTGCCCGCGCCAAGGAACCCGGTGATCACGGTGACGGGAAGTTTCGCAAGATCAGTCATTGAGGGCCTCTTCGGGTAGGGTCATCGGGGGGATACGGGCGACGCAATTGCGCTTGAAATGCTCGGGGCGCTCGCGCCACGGGATCAGCCCGTCGCTGGTGGCGTGATAGCGCGCGGCGCCGTCGAGGATCATCTGTGGATGATCCGCCTCGTCGACATTGGCAAAGACGTAGGTCCATTTGTCATCGCCGCCGCGCAGGGCAACGGTGCAGCCGTGATCGCAGTTTTGCAGGCACTCGACCGGCGCAACGCTGATGCCGGGCCGCAGCTCCAGCGCCCTGATCCGCTCATAAAGCGCCTGTCCGGGGCGGCGCCCGTCCGGCGGCATATCCCGGCCCCGGCGGCATTTGACGCAGACCAGAAGCTGCGTCGCCGGGCCATCCCCACTGGCGGGGTCTTGTATGTCTGTCATGGTCCTCGGTCCCATTTTAAAATGGAACGCGGGTCTGATGGCGAGGCGGCACTGACCAGCAGAGCGATCCCCGACACCGGAACACCCCGTCCGGTCGTGGCAAAACGCGCTGGCAGGTCTCCCGGCTCACAGAGGTTTGGGCAATGCCCTGCGGTGGATCTGCCTTCCCAGCCATCGGCCAGTGGCGGTGATCCCCAGTCCTTCCGTTCACGGTCGCGGGGGCGGCTGTGCTTGACCGAAAAGCTTCGGGTGCACATTCCCTTTTCACCTGTTTACACAGGCACCAACACGGGTGCAGATGCTCGCAATCCGATTGCATTGTCAAGAACAAGGACCGTCAATGACCGATGAGCTAAACACGCGCCACGCGGAAAAGATGCGCAAGATCAAGCAGGCCCGTGACAAGATGATGCAGACCAAAACCGAAGAGAAGGGTCTGATCATCGTCCATACCGGCACCGGCAAGGGCAAGTCTTCATCGGGGTTCGGAATGATCATGCGCTGCATCGCCCATGGCATGCCCTGCGCCGTGGTTCAGTTCATCAAGGGAAATTGGGTGACCGGCGAAAAGATGTTCCTGCGCGAACGCTTTGCCGATGAATGCCGGTTCTTCGTCTCGGGCGAAGGCTTCACCTGGGAAACCCAAGACCGCGAACGCGACATCGCGGCGGCGCAAAACGGCTGGAAACTCGCCAAGGAGCAGATCCTCGACCCCAAGATCCGCTTTGTACTGCTTGATGAAATCAACATCGCCCTGCGGTATGATTATCTGGATATCGACGAGGTCGTCGATTTCCTGCTGCATCAGAAACCGGAGATGACCCATGTCTGCCTGACCGGGCGCAACGCGAAACCCGAACTGATTGAGGCGGCGGATCTTGTCACCGAAATGACGCTGGTCAAGCATCCGTTCCGCGATGGTATCAAGGCGCAGAACGGCGTGGAGATGTAAGCCATGGCGCAGGCATTGAGGCTTCAGGGCGCCGGCTCCGGCCTCGGCGCCTCCATGCCGGTGTCTGGGCCGCGCCGCTGGTAATCGCGGTGTTTCGATGGCGCGGAAAGGGGTGCGCAAGCTGCCCGACGAGTGCCGCAGTCAGGTCGGTATGACCGATGGAAAGACCTTCCCACGCTCAAGATGCTCTACACATCGTCGATTAAAGCAGGGCGAGGTACGCACACCCACCGCAGGAACTCCGTCCAGATGGTCTCGGCCACGGGCGGCCCCAGGCCCGGGCCGCAGGTTCAGCGAAGACGGGGCACCAGCGCCGTGTCGCGCTGGGAATTGCGCCACGTCGTGCGGCGGTCAGCCCGCTCGTGCCGTCCGGCACCCATCAAGCCGTCGACGTCAGCCGCAGGACTGCCTCGGCGATGCTGGAGCGGATATCCCTGCCGAAGACGGTAGAGACCTAACCTGTCGTGACATTGCCATGCAATGCGCGCCCTTCGTTCTGGTCGGACAGCGGAGGCTCTGCCGGAAACGGATGGGCCAATCTTTCATGGCACGGGACTTCGACCGCCAGGTCGCGGACATCCAAATGCGTATCGCAGCGCTCAAACGTTATTGTGCGCGTGGCATAGCGGTCACCGTGACCGTAGGATAAATCCGCCTGAGGAAGAGGGCAGTTCACCCGGTCTGCGCGACAAAAACCCTGCTATCTTGCTCTTCTGCCTCTAAGCCCGGAGGCCACGGGTTTTTCCTGCTTTGCCGACGGGATTTCGATGTTGATCTCAAGGCTGGAAATCTCGTCGTTCCGTTCCATCTGGATGTCGACGTCATCTTCCTTGATCTGCATGTACTTGCCGATAACCGCGAGAATGTCGGCCTGAAGCATGGGCAGGTAATCCGGCCCATCCGACCCATCGTGGCGCTCGTGGGCAAGCAGGATCTGCAGCCTGTCCTTTGCCGTTTGCGCGGTTTTGGCGCGGCGTGGTCTGAGCGAAAAACCAAAGAGACTCATGCCGGCGCTCCAAAGAGACGGCTGAAGAAGCCGGGTTTCTTCTCTTTGCTCATGCTCATGTCGACTTCTTCGCCAAGCAGACGCGCCACGGCAGCCTCGTAGGCTCTGCTCGCCTCAGAGGGCTCATCCAGCACGATGGGCATGCCGACGTTCGAGGCGCGCAACACAGCCGGGCTTTCGGGCACAACGCCCAGCAGCGGCACCGCAAGAATTTCGAGCACGTCGTCGATCGTCATCATCTCGCCGGCATCGACCCGGCGCTGGTCATGGCGGGTCAGAAGCACCTGCGCCTTGACCTCTGTGCCTTCGTCTTCGGCCCGCTTGGTCTTGCTTGCCAGAAGGCCCAGAACCCGGTCGCTGTCGCGCACGGACGACACTTCGGGATTGGTGACCACAACGGCTTCATCGGCAAAATACATCGCCAGTTGCGCGCCGCGTTCGATCCCGGCAGGGCTGTCGCAGATGATGTAATCGAACTGCTCTTTCAGCTCATTGAGCACCTTCTCGACGCCATCCTGAGTCAAGGCGTCCTTGTCGCGGGTCTGCGAGGTCGGCAGGATCGAAAGCGTATCGAGCCGTTTGTCTTTTATCAGCGCCTGCTTGAGGCGCGCTTCGCCCTGAATGACATTGATGAAGTCAAAGACGACGCGACGTTCGCAGCCCATGATCATGTCGAGATTGCGCAGGCCGACGTCGAAATCGATCACGACCGTCTTGTGGCCGCGTTTTGCCAGTGCGGCAGCGATCGCTGCGGCAGAGGTTGTCTTGCCCACGCCACCTTTGCCCGACGTGATGACGATCACTTTGCCAAGCGGATCTTTATCTTTCAGTTGTGTCATACAAACCTCTCAATGCAGAGTGTTTCGTCTTCGAGAAAAGCCTGAACGTTGCAACCTCGCAGGTCAGAGTCGATCGTCTCGCTTGTTTTGAAGAGTCCCGAGATCGCAAGAAGCTCGGCCTCGAGCTTGCTGCAGAAGATTCTGGCGCTTGCGTCGCCGGTGGCGCCCGCCATGGCGCGGCCGCGCAGGGTGCCATAGATGTGGATATTGCCAGAGGCCACAACTTCCGCACCGGAAGAGACCGAACCGACAATCGTCAGATCGCCACGTTCGGCCACGACCATCTGACCGGACCGTACATGCCTGCGTATGATCTTGTTTTCAGGGGGCTCAACAAGACGCTGCCGCCTCGGCGGCGCAGCACGCGTTGGCTGCTGCAGCGGCGTGTCCCGGCCGATCAGAACCTGAATCAGGCCAAGTTCTTCGGCGAGGGCCTTCTGCTGCGGATTGGCGTTTTGCACACCGAAAAGCAAAAGCCCTTTGGAGCGGATCGCCCGGATCACATTGTGCAGAAGATCCCGGCTCACCAGTCCCGGCACCGCAGCGAGATCCAGCAAGACAGGGGCGCCGATCAGCAGATTGGCAGCGGTTTTGATCTTTTCATCCAGCGCGGCATAAAAGCTCTCGTCTGGCGACTCGACGTCGATTCTGATCGCGATGGCTGTAAGAAAGCGACCGCGAACCTGAAACGGCTCTGTTCGCACCGAACCACCTGTGGGCCAATGCCTTGCGTCATTATCCTGCACAGGGAAACTGCGCTCCTGCTCTGTGGTTGTTGCGTTTGACCACGCTTTTCGTTT
The DNA here is from genome assembly GCF_018860705.1 of Citreicella sp. C3M06. Taxonomy (GTDB): domain Bacteria; phylum Pseudomonadota; class Alphaproteobacteria; order Rhodobacterales; family Rhodobacteraceae; genus Salipiger. The sequence continues at coordinate 509 of NZ_JAHKQA010000069.1, read as the reverse complement.
CGCCGCTTCTACAGATCTTGCCGCCGCGCGCCACCGAAATCCTTCTCTACAGAGTTTGGCAGCAGGCCTTCGCCGTCAATATGCAAAGTTGTACCGCTGGCGAATTCTTGCGCATCTTTGTGAGGGCTGATTTGTGTCAACCGGGCGCAATCTGCTCAGGTTGAGCCGCTAAATGGAATGGGCGGTTTTGCAGACCTCCTGCCCAAGGTGGGCCGGCTCCGGCTGCCATGGACATCAGGCGATGCGGATGATGTCGGCCGTCGTGCAAGCTGTTCCCCCCGAAACCGCACTAGGGTCAGGATTCATAACCAATAGATGACTAGAGCCGCGAGAGCGATGGCGGAGAGGAACACCTTGGGACAGCGATCGTAGCGTGTCGCCACCCGCCGCCAGTCCTTGAGCCTGCCGAACATGATCTCGATGCGGTTGCGCCGCTTGTATCTGCGCTTGTCCCTTGCCCGGCAGGGCATTGCAAAGCAATGTCCCGAGAGGGGTACTTGACCGGTGTC
>NZ_JAHKQA010000093.1 GCF_018860705.1 Citreicella sp. C3M06 | reverse complement strand
CAATGCATCCTGACCCTAGCCCATATTCAGCCCGGGAAACCGCAGCAGAACGCTTATGTCGAGCGCTACAATCGGACGGTCCGGCACGAGTGGCTGGACCTCCACATCTTCGAAACCATCGACCAGGTGCAGCAGATTGCCACCGAGTTTCTCTGGTCCTACAAAAACGAACGCCCCAACATGGGCAACGGCGGGATGACACCCGCCCATAAACTGAAGATGGCCGCGTAAATTCTACGACCAAGCCCCCGCAAAAACGGGGGGATTACCTGAGTAGCGGACCAGCTCGCTGATTTCACCCCCATCGGGCGCGTAAATGTTCAGGATCATCGTTGGCTGTCGGGGCGACAGACCGGGATCATTGGTGGAATACATGACAAGAACATATTCGCCGCTGCCCCGATCAGCGTCGAAGTCCCATCATTCTCAATCGCTCGTCCGATTTCCCATCGGGAACGGCAGATGCACCGCATCATGTTTCGAGAACCGGTCCTATCGGTATCCTTACAGGGACTGTGTCCTGATGATCTGGATCAGTCCTTGCGGCCCATAAGCTTGCCATATTTGGTCAGGAACAGATCTTCGCCCTTCATCTTTCGGGTCACCCAGTCACCCGCGGTGAATGCGACGAGGAAAGAGTTTCCGCGTTCGGGGCCAAGCGGCACGAGGATCGGCGCCTTGGCTCCCCAAGGCTTGTAGGGTTTCATCCGCTCAAGAGCCTTTCCCTGCACCAGCGCTTTCAAGGTCCGTTCCAGCCAGGGCAATTGCCGGCTGGCGGCAACGATGGTCATGGCGTCGCCTGCATCGCTAACGTCGCCTGCGGCAAGGACATTGGGCAAGGATGACGGGCGCATCCACGGATCGGTCCTGATCCGCTGCGCCGTGGATTTCTGGACGCCCGGCAGGCTTTCCAGCAGCTGCGAACTGGCGCGCGAGCCAATCGCCGGAAAAATTAGATCGAAGCTATGCTCCACCCCGCCCAGCGTCAGACTGCCCGCATGGGGCTCGGCCTGGCTGGCCAGAGCCTCTGCGCGCGTGCCAAGGATCAGTGTGACGCCCATCTTGCGCAGTTTGTCTGCCAAAGACCGGCCCAGCTTTCCGGGAACAGCCGGAAACAGCGCCGCATCCGAAGAGATCAGCGTGACCTGTTTGTCCGGCATGGCGCTGGCGATCTCTCCGGCGAGTTCGGTGCCGACGGCGCCAGCCCCGACGATGCCGATGGTCTTTGCGGCCTTGAGCTGCGCATGGATGCGTTGGTTGTCGGCGCGCAGCCCGGCAATGTCCGCCCCTTCGGGCTTGAACGGCATGGCGTTGGAGGAGCCGGTCGCGACGATGATCCAGTCGGCCTCGACCCGCTGACCGTCTTCCAGCGTGACCCCGTTCGCGTCGATGCCGGTGGCGCGCGTGCAGATCCGTCGGCCCTTTTCCAGCAGCCCGTCATAGGGGATCAGGGCGCGGTCCAGCAGCGTTGGATCCACCACCGCCCGGATCATCGCCGGGGCATGCACGAAATGGCTGCGCGGTTCGATCAAGGTGACATCGGCGCTGCGTTCCAGTGCCTGCGCAAGCGGCGCGCCTATATAGCCGCCCCCGATAATTGCGATGCGTTTGGACATGTTTGCGATCCTTCACTGATCTGTGGCGGTTTGCTGCGCAATTGGGGCGCCAGCGTCCTGAATGTCAGGCGTGCGGGTATGGCCGAAAGACATCTGCTTGCGTGGGGCAGGGGTCTCAAAACGTCGATGGGCGGGGCCCATGCCGGACGATATTGCGGCGCTGCGCCGGGGCTCGGGCATCTTGTCGGTGAAAATGCCTTGGCTCGCCATGCGGCCTTCGGTTCCATCTTCGGCCATGACAGTGCCGTTGTTGGCCGCAAGACAGAGCGGAACCGGCCACGACCCATAGGCCCGCCCGGCGATGTCGCCGATGGCCGCCACGATAGGATCGTTGCGCAGATCGCCAGCGCGGTCTGGGCGTCCGGTGGGGGTCATGGAGCGGTCCCTTTCGTAACTTGCCCTGCTTTTGCGATCTCGAGGAGCGTGCAGTGGCGCTGGGCCCGCTGCGGGAGGGTGATGAAGTTAGCTTAGTATATAGTGTGACGCAACTTGTGGAACAAGTGTTCCATTGGTAGGGTTTTCGAACAGCCAGCATTGGTCAGGAGCCCCATGACAGATCCGCGCGTCGAACGAACCCGGCAGGCACTGTTTTCTGCGCTGGATGAGCTGCTTGCCGAAATGCCTTTTGGCGAGATCAGCGTCAGCGCCCTTGCCAAACGTGCGAACGTTGGTCGGCAGACCCTGTACAGGCATTTCGACAGCATCGGGGCCATGGTCGACGCACGCATGCAGTTTGGCATGGCCGAACAGATCGAGCTCGCCCGTTCCAGCGAAGGAAACGAGGCAGACTGGATGCAACAGGTCGCCCTTGTTGCCTGCGAGCGCGTCGCCGCGCAGCCCCATATCTCGCGCGCAATCCTGAGCGGAGAGGCGGGGCAAGATGCGCTGGCGTCCATGCGCGCGCAGCTTGTCGCCTTGCGCAGTGATGCCCCCAATGATCCGCTTGAACATGTTCCGGCAGATCTTCAGGGCTTTGTCGCGAGCTTCTATGCGGGGGCCGTTGCTGCGGTGCTTCTGCATTGGACCGAGGCGGGATGTACCCCCGATGCCGAAACCATGAGCAGGGTCATCGCCCGGCTTACCGCGAACGTGCCGACGGAATGGGGGGAAATCATCCGATCAACCGGCTGACGGTTGCCCATCGCGCGGATCGTCCTTCAGCGGCGAAGCCGCGTCATGGCGCGTCAGCTGTCGTTCGACGCGCCCAGACCGTTTGCAGTTTGGCCAAGCCCTTAACCGTCACGCCTGCGCAGGCTGTGCGCCAACCGCTTCGCGCCGGTCACCGCGTCGCCTTGTAGCGACCAAGTTTGTGTGAGGCCCTCCATAATGATCAGCAGCTCGGTCTCATGCCCGGGCAGACCGGTCGCGGCGGCGGCGCGATGAGCCACCTCGCCCTTGTGGCGCTGGAGCATCTCGCGCAGTCGGGAGCTGCCCGGATCGGCCGCCACAGCGCCGTGAAACAGGCAGCCATGCGAGGTTTCGCGCGCCATCCACGCCCCGATACGGTCGATCAGCGCATCCAGTGCCGCGTCTGGCGCCTCTGGCAGATCGTCGAACAGCCGCGCGAGGTAACGGGTGTGGCGATGTTCCAGCGCCGCCAGCACCATGTCGGCGCGCGATGGCAGGTATTTGTAAAGCGTGCGCAGGCTGACGCCCGCCGCGTCGCGCAGATGCTCGACGCTGGGTTCGGCAAACCCCCGGGCGGCAAAGGCGCGCTCGAGCCCGGCGGCAATCTTGATCATCGTATCGGTCATGCTTGACGGTGTAGAGTGATCTCTCTACCCACGCAAGTAGAGTAAACATTCTACCTGACGGAGCGATGCCATGACACTCCCCAACACGATGAAGGCGATGGTTCTGACCGGCCATGGTGGCCTCGACAAGCTTGAGTGGCGCGAAGACGTGCCGGTGCCGCGCCCCGGCGTGGGCGAGGTGCTGATCCGGGTCGGCGCTTCAGCGCTCAACAATACCGATGTGAACACCCGCACCGGCTGGTATTCCAAGGCGGTGCGCGGCGATACCAACGCTGCCGGGACCACGGGCTATGACGGAGCCTCGGATGCCGATGGCGCATGGTCCGGCGCGCTCAGCTTTCCGCGCATTCAGGGCGCCGATTGCTGCGGCAAGATCGTCGCGGTGGGCGAGGCGGTGGACAAGGCTCGCATCGGCGCGCGAGTGCTGGTGCGTCCGATGCACCGGCCTGCGGGCGGGGACGCAAAGGCGCTGGTGACTTTCGGCTCAGAGCGCGACGGTGGGTTCGCGCAATTCACCACGGTGGACAGCGCTCATGCATTGCGCATCGACAGCCCGCTGTCGGATGTCGAACTGGCGTCGTTTCCCTGCGCCTTCTCGACCGCCGAGGGCATGATCCAGCGGGCAGAGCTGACGGCCGAGCGGGTGCTGATCACCGGCGCGTCTGGCGGGGTCGGTTCGGCGGCGGTGCAGCTTGCCAAGCGGCGCGGTGCCCATGTGACGGCGGTGACCAGCCCGGGCAAGGCATCGGCGCTTGAGGCGCTCGGTGCCGATGTCGTTCTCAGCCGGGATGGTGCCTTGCCTGCCGAGGCCTTCGATGTCGTGCTGGACCTCGTTGGCGGCCCGCGCTGGCCTGCGCTGCTTGACGCGCTGGCGGTTGGCGGGCGCTACGCGGCGTCGGGGGCGATCGCAGGGCCGATTGTCGAGCTGGACCTGCGCACGTTCTACCTCAAGGATCTGACGCTGGTCGGCAGTACCCGGCAGGCGCCGGAGGTCTTCACCGATCTCGTGGACTATATCGAACGCGGCGAAATCCGGCCCATCCTTGCCGATACCTACCCGCTGCGCGAGATGCGGGCGGCGCAGGAGGCGTTTCTCGGGAAAACCCACATGGGCAAGATCGGCATCGAGATCACGGGCTAACGCGATTGCACGCGCAGAGGGGGGCGACGCCGCGCCATGTCCTCGCCCCGCAGTCCGGCATCGTTTCCGGCAAATGGTAATCCCGAGGGGTAAGGAACAGGTCTGGGCGGTGCGCGATGAGCCGTCAGAAGTGCCGCCGCGCAGGGGGCGAAGGCCGCGCCCGGAACAGGGTACGCTTTCCCATCTCTGGCAGTTGATTGGCCGCAAAAGGGCAGGGGGCACAAGATCTCAGAGGCTTGCCGAGCGCCTGCCTAAACATCTCAGTCCGCGAAACGCTCTGATCGCGCATCCTTGCGGTTCTTGCATCGTCGGTCCCATCACCCTGATCGGGCGGCGAGGGACAGCTGCGCTTTGTAGGCTTCCAGTCTTGCGTTGGCGTTGGTGTCGACGATCAGGATGATCGCCAGCATGGCGATGGTCGTGATGAGGCTCGCCCGCCAGTGCGCAAACGTCAGGACGGGGATCAACAGCGCGCAAAGCGCGATGATCAGCGGAAATACCCTGAAAACGGCGATGCGGTAATCGTTCAACACCTTGTCGGCGCGGGCGATCTCGGATGCGATGAAGCCCGAGGCGTCGGTGCTGTGGGCCAGTGGAACGCTGGTCAGCCGGGCTTGGTTGGGGATGAACAGCCCAAGCCCGAGGATCAGCAGCAGCCCGCCCGCAACCAGCATCGGGATGACATAGGCTTTGGCCACATCGGTTTTTCCCCAGTGCCAGAACCCCCAGCTTGCCAGAAGAAAGGACAGGCCGAAAAGGATGAAGACAACGGAAGAGAGTGTCTCGGCCTTTGTCCAGTCCGTCGCTGTTTTCAAGATATCCATGGGTTTCCTCTCTTCAGCAGGTGTGGCGCTGGGGATGATGGGCGACGCTTGGCCCCGTCTTTGCCCGGTCATGACAGCCTTACAGGTTCCAGTTGAACCCGGTGTCCTGTTCCGAGCGCTCCCATAGCCTGACCATGACGGGCTTGTCATGGGCGTAGGGTTCCAGCGGGGCTTTGCCGACCGGGCCCGTGAATCCCATACGGCCCGTGGGGCCATACAGCGCGCGCTGTTCCAGCCCGGTTTCGGTTGCGCACATGACTTCGGGATAGGCACCCTGTTCGGCGCTTTGCACCAGGGGCGTCTTGGTCATCAGCCACCAGGTGACCCGCGTCATCAGCCCACCGCTGGTGCTGATCAACGAGGTCGCCGACGAACCGGGGTGGCAGACGTGGATATCGACGTGTTTGCCGGCGGATTTTACCCGGTCCTGCAACTCGTAGGCAAACATCATCTGCGCCAGCTTGCTCTGGCTGTAGGCAGGATTGGCGCTGTAACCCTTGTCCCAGTTCATGTCATCGAAGCGGATCGTCCGCAGCCCCATCTTGTAGCCAAGGCTGGCCACGACCACGATCCGACCTTTCGAGTCTTCGATGCGATCGAACAGCATCCCGCACAGCAAGAAATGGCCGTAATGGTTGGTGCCAAGCTGGCTTTCAAAACCGTCCACGGTCAGTTTCCGCGTCGGCACCTGCGCAATGGCGGCGTTGCAGATCAGCGCGTCGATCCGCGGCACGGTGTTGAGCAGCTCTGTCGCCGCCGCGCGCACGCTGGCAAGATCGGACAGGTCCATGCGCACAAAGCTCACCTCGGCCCCGGCGCCGAAGTCTTGTTTCAGCTTGGCGATGGCCGCAGTCGATCGCTCGGCGCTGCGGTTCAGCATCACGATCCGCGCCCCCTTCGACAGAAGAATCCGCGCCGCCTGAAACCCGGCTCCGGCATTGGCGCCGGTGATGAGATAGGTCTTGCCTGCCTGCGGGCCGAGGCGCTCGGGCGTCCAGCCTTTCGGTCCGAATGTGGTATCTGCCATGTCGTGGGTCCTTCTAAAAATGTGGCTGTGCGAAGGGTCGCCCTTCGTCTTGACCTGACAGATAGATAGTTGGCAGGGGCGGAAATAGGCGCGATCCTCGCGTATACTTGCCTGATTGTATCGTCCCTGTTGCAATGTCGCTTTTTCCGGTGCTTGGTGGGCGCCATGAGCAAGCATCAGATCACGCAAATCGTCCAAGCCCGGATCAGCGGCGATGGCATGGTGGAAACCGGGGTGAAAGGCGTGCAGCTTTTCCGCTATAGCGAGCCGATGCGCTGCGCTCCGGCGGTGGTCGAGCCCTGCGTCGTGGCGATCCTTGGCGGCGTCAAGGAAGCCATTCTGGATGGCAATTCGCATGTCTACGATGCCAGCCGGTACATGTGTTGCCCGATGTCGATGCCAATCGAGGCGGGCATCCCGCAAGCCTCAGCCGATAATCCGCTGCTCGGGGTCTATATCGCGCTGGATGCGCGCGTCATGACCGAAATGGCCATCGAGATGGAAAGCGCGTCCGGGGCGATCCGCAGGCCAGAGGGTGGGGCGCTGCCGCAGGGATTTGCTCTTGCGCAGTGGGACGACGCCTTTACCGAGGCGCTGCTGCGGCTCTTGCAGCTTGAAACACCGACTGATCTGGCGGTGCTGGGCGCTGGGCGGCTACGGGAACTCTGCTACGCCGTCCTGACGGGCGAGGCGGGACGGTCGGCGCGGCGCGCCTATGGCGTCGGCAACGAAGTGGCGCGGGCGATCGCCTACCTGTCCACGCGGCTGAACGAGCCTGTCACCATCGATGACATGGCCGTGCAGGTCGGCATGAGCCGCGCGGTGCTTCACCGCAAGTTCAAGCAGGCCACCACCATGTCGCCGATCCAGTTCGTCAAATCCATGCGGCTGAACAAGGCCGCCATGAAGATCGCCGCTGGCATGAGTGTGAGCGAGGCGGCGCTGGATGTCGGCTATGTAAGCCCTTCGCAGTTCAGTCGGGAATTCAAACGCCTGTACGGGCAATCCCCAAGGCAATGGAGCCACGCGCAGCATCTGTCGGTCGGCATGGGGTGACACATCCGTCTCATTTCCGGGGGGCTTAAGCCGCACGATATGTGAAACGCTGACACCGTTGGCAGTCGGCAGGGGCCAAGGCGGCAGCGCCCGTCGGGCCGTAGCATCGGTTTGCCTCAACCGCTCGCCATGCCCGCAATCATACCGCCCAAGGCGACGATATGGACCAGCATCAAGGCGTTGTCCTTCCACAATACCCCGACCGCAAACCAGCCAAGCACACCGACAATGAAGAAATACAGGTTCCACGGGGTCCAGCCGAACCCTGTCGCTGCGTAGCCGAGGATCTGAAGCACCGACGCGCCCCATTTGACTGCGAACACCATGCGTTCGCGCGATGGTATCGCCGCCACGGCATCAAACGGCACGGGTCAGCCCTCCATCAACGCGCAGGTTCTGGCCCGTCATGTAGCCAGCACCGTCGGATGCAAGAAAGGCGATCAGCGACGAGACTTCGCTGGCGTGACCATAGCGCCCCATCGGAATGCGCGCCTTGCGGTCCTCGGTTTCGGGCAGGCTGTCGATGAAGCCGGGCAGGACATTGTTCATGCGGATGTTCTGCGCGGCGTATTTGTCGGCATAAAGCTTGGTGAAAGCCGCCAGCCCGGCCCGAAATACGCCGGATGTCGGGAACAACGGGTCAGGTTCAAAGGCCGCGAAGGTCGAGATGTTGATGATCGCGCCGCCGTTCTGCTCTTGCATCAGCGGCGTGACCAGACGGGTCGGGCGGATCACGTTCAGCAGATAGGTTTCCATGCCCCGGTGCCAGTCTTCGTCGCTGATCTCTAGCACCGGGCCTTTGGGGCCATGGCCTGCCGAGTTGACCAGCACATCCACGCGGCCCCAGCGGTTCTGCGCGCCCTCGACCAGTTCGGTGAGGGCGCTGATGTCCAGATTGGAGCCGGTGACGCCGAAGCCGCCGAGATCTTTGCCAAGCGCTTCGCCTTTGCCCGAGGACGACAGGACCCCGACCTTGAACCCGTCCGCCGCAAGCCTGCGCGCGGCATCGGCGCCCATGCCGCTGCCACCAGCCGTCACCAGTGCTACTTTTTCTACTGACATGTCCATCTCCATCATCTCTGGAAGCAGAGATAGGCGACATATACGTGCCGCGCGAACGAGAATTGATCTCCTCTGGCGATAGAAATACTATCGAGAGATGCCGAACCTTCCTCCTCTCAACGGGCTGCGTGCCTTTGATGTCGCCGGGCGCCGTCTCAGCTTCCGGGCGGCCGCCGACGAGATGGGCGTCACGCAAGGCGCCGTGGCGCAACATGTGCGCCAGCTCGAAGCGCATCTGGGCACCATGCTTTTTGACAGGCTGCCCAAAGGTCTGGCCCTGACGCCCGCGGGGCGGCGCTACCACGGCAGGATTTCCGCAGCGTTCGAGGAATTACGCGCTGCCACGGCGCAGATAAAGCCAGAGCCGGGCAAGGTTCTGATCAGCGTCACGCCGACCTTTGCCGCCAAATGGCTGATCCCCAACCTTCCGGATTTTGCGCAAAAGCACCCGGATATTGATTTGCGCATCCTTGCGACGGAACGGGTTTCCAGCTTTCACAGCGATGGCATCGATCTGGCGATCCGACAGGGCAAACCCCCGTTCGGAGCCGCGCTCGACGCGACATTGCTGTTTCGGCAAGAGGTGATCGCAGTCGCCGCGCCGACACTGGTCAAGGGGCAGGCGCTGCCGCTCGACCCGGAGATCCTGTCGCGCTTGCCCAAGATACACGACAGCCATGATCTCTGGCCCAAGCTGCTGGCCCAGATCGGCGTGCCCGATCAGAGCAAACGCGGCCTGCAACTCAGCCAGACGGCGCTGGCGGTCGATGCTGCCGTGTCCGGACAAGGGGTTGCGCTGGTCAGTCGTTTTCTGGTGCTGAGGGAAATTCACGACGCCAAGCTCATCGAGCTTGGGCACGCTATTGCCAATGACGCGCAGGGGTTCTACCTGCTGTCACCGCGAAACATGGCTTCGAAGGGAGCCGTGAAAGAGGCAATCGACTGGCTGACATCTGAAACCGGAAAACAGCGCTGAGTGCCGCTTTGATTGCGGGTGGCAGCCATCATCTTGGGCAGGCGCCACCCCTGTGTCAATTTTGGCCGTGCCATGGGCGGCATGCAGGATCAATGGGTTGACGTGCATGGCGCAGCTGCGCAACCCAGCGGCTCTAGGGGCGGCGTGGCAGCCGATGTCCCAAAGGGATTCGGCCCGCAGGGCGTTGCGATCCGGATCACAAATCACGCCCGGCTGGTGCGTGACACTGAAATCGTCAGGCGGGTGACGCCGCACAGACCCTTGCCGTCGCTAGCCCCGGAAACAGGGCCGGCGACAGCGCGCCGAACAACCGGCAATGCATGACAGGACGTATTGAAATGAACGTTGATCAGCCAAAACTGGGCAAACGCGGAACACTTCTTTTGCTGATCGTTCTGGGGGCGTTTCCCCCTTTGACCATGGACCTGTATCTTCCGGCGTTGCCGCGCATGGCAGAGATCTTTGCGACCAGCCACGCGATGATCAATCTGACGCTTGGCGCATATATGGTCTCGTTTGCCATTGGCATGCTGTTCTGGGGGCCGTTGAGCGAGCGGACAGGGCGCAAGCCGATCCTGTTCACGGCGCTGGCGATCTACATTTCGGCCAGCCTGCTCTGCGCCTTCGCCTTCAATGTCGAAAGCCTGATTGTCTTTCGCATCCTGCAAGGGCTTGCGGGCGGCGGGGTCACGGTTGTCGGTACTTCGATCGTGAAGGATCTGTTCGACGGGCGTGAACGCGAAAAGGTCATGGCGACGGTCATGTCACTGGTGATCATTGCGCCGATGGTCGCCCCGGTTCTGGGGGCATTCCTGCTGAAGGTGGCGACCTGGCGGGCGATGTTTGTCGTTCTGGCGGTGTTCGGGTGCCTCGCGGGCGGGCTTGTCGCGCTGTTTCGTGAAACCATGGTGGAGAGATCCACCGCCCCGGTGCTGAAATCATGGAACCGCCTTGGCGTGGTGCTGGCGAACCCGCGTTTCGCCTACCTGCTGCTGGTGTTCTCGCTGATGCCAATGTGCCTGCTGTCCTTCCTTGGGATCGCGGCCTACGTCTATATCGACGGTTTTGGCATGTCAGAGCAGGCGTTCAGCTTTATCTTCGCCTTCAACGCCGCTTGCGCCACGCTTGGGCCGGTTCTGTACCTGCGGCTGTCCCGGTTCATTCCGGTTCAGACGATCATCACGACCTGTTTTGCGGTGGTGTTTTCCGGGGGGGCGGCGATGCTGTTCCTTGGCGGGCAATCCCCGTGGATCTTTGCAGCGCTGGCGGCGATGATCACCATTTCAGTGATCGTCATGCGGGTTCCGGGCGCGAACCTGCTGCTGGATCAGCAAACAAGGGATACCGGATCGGCTGCGGCCCTGATCCAGTTCAGCGGAACCCTGATGGGGGCGGCAGGCGTGCAGATCGTGTCGGCCAATTCCCACGATCTGATCCGCAACTACGGCATCCTGCTGATTGTCATCGGCACCACCTGCAGCCTGCTCTGGCTGATGGTCCGGCATCGACCTTTCGTTGCAGGGAAACTGCCACAACAGGCCTGACGCGTCCCAACAACGCCCCGCGGCCCGGTCATCCTTTCGGTCTTGCCAGTTCCACTGCCGATCTTGGCGCAACCTATGGAAAATGGCGAACAGGGGACCTATCTGACCACAGGTCTGGTGGCGAAGCCCTGCGCGCTGCCGCTTGAAATCAATGATCTACGAACCGGCAGCGGGCCGGTCAGCCGCCATGTCAGCTGCCAAGAACGGAACGTGCAAAAATGACCACTCCTCTACGTATCGATATCGTTTCCGATGTGATGTGCCCGTGGTGCATCATCGGTTACCGGCAGTTGTCGCAAGCGCTGGAGGCCGCTGGCACCGAGCATGAAATCCACTGGCATCCGTTCGAGCTGAACCCGCAAATGCCCCCCGAAGGCCAGAACACCCGCGAACATATCATTGAGAAATATGGCAGCACGCCGGAGCAATCCGAACAATCGCGACAGCAGATGAAGGCGCTGGGCGATGATCTGGGATTTGATTTCCGGTGGACCAAAGACTCGCGCATGCACAACACGTTCAACACCCATCAGCTTTTGCATTGGGCCGGCACGCAGGGGCGCAAACACGATCTGAAGCTGGCGCTGTTCGCCGCGCATTTCACCGAGCAGCGCAACCTGTCGGACGATGCCGTGCTGGCCGATATTGCTGGCGAAATCGGGCTGGACCGGGCCGAGGCCGCCGCCGTGCTTGACGATCAACGCTTTGCCAATGACGTGCGCGGCATCGAACAGTTCTGGCAACAGCAGGGTATCACCGGCGTGCCCGCTGTGGTGTTTGACAAAAAGCACCTCGTGACCGGCGCGCAGGGCGTGGACAATTACACCAGCATCCTGTCGCAACTTGCCGAGATGAGGAGCTGAGGGGGTGCCTTGAACCGGGGGCGAAGGTTTCGACCCCGCCGGATCAGCGCTACGCTCGCGCCGTTTCTCTGTCAGGCCTCAGCCCCCGTACAACCAGCGCCGTAACCTCGGCGCATATGGCGTCTTCGTCCAGAGCCGCGCCCTCGTCGAGATCCAGCATGAACCGCAGCTCGGGGCCAAGCACGGCATAGGCCTCTGTCATGGCCCAGATGTTGAATTGCAACAGCATCGGGTCGACGGGGCGGATCGACCCATCCGCCACCCATTTCTGGATCTGCGCGGCGGCGGCATGGGTAACGTCGCGCGATCCGGCCCAATGTTCGCGCAGGAACGGAGCGCCGCGCATCACTTCGCCGGTGAACATCTTCACCTCGGCCGGGTGGGTCAGCGAAAACCTGATCTTGCGGGCGATATAATCGGCCAAGAAGATCTCGGGGCCCTGATTCAAATCGATGCCGCTGAACATCTCTGCCCAGATCGTCAGCACATGGTCCAGAGCCTGTTGATAAAGCTCTTCTTTGCTCTCGATGTGATAATGCAGCTTGTTCTTGGTGATGCCCGCGCGATCGGCGATCCCTTGTGTCGAGGTGCCCGCAAGACCATGCTCGGCAAACTCCTTGATCGCGGCCTCCCGGATCTGAAGCTTCAGGTCAGCGCGTTTCTGCGCGAGATCGGGGCGGGTCACGGTTTTTCCGGCAAATAAGCGGTTGCTTCGACCTCGATGACGATCGTTTCCGAGGGCATCATCGCCGACACCTCGACCACCGTCGACACCGGAGGCGTCTCGGGAAAGAACATCCGGCGCACCGTGTTGTAGCGCGGGAAATCACCAAGATTGCGGAAATACTGCACCAGTTTGAAGACATCCGCCATGGTGCCGCCCGCGTCCTCCATCGTGGCGCGGATGCGGTCGAACACGAACCAGCTTTGCGCTAGGATGGGGCCGTCCTTGGCATCCACCGAAAACTCGCCCGTCTGCCCGATCATCGGGCCGATTTCCGGGGGCAGATCCTGAAAGCCGGTGATGATCTTTCCCGCCTGCGGGTCGACGGCAATCACCCCGGACAGAAAGATGAAATCGCCGCGCCGGGTCCATGCGGAATAACGGGCAAGGGGTTTTGCGGTGTCTGACATGACGCTTTCCTACAATGACGCCAAGCGGCGTTCGACTTTCCTCAGAAATGCCGCGCGGTCGGCATCGCTGGTGTGGTTCATGTTGTATAGCTGCTGCCAGACCGTCTTGCACTGGCGGTTGAACAGCACGCGCAACCCGCGGGTCCAGAGGCTGCGGCCCGGATCGCGGATCAATTTGATCCACCACCATGGGCTGCCCGATGTGGTGATTCCGACGAACAGGCGGATATGCGACATCTTCGGTTTTGGGCGGCGTTGCTTGGCGTCGGACACCTCGAAGGTGATGCCGGGCAGCCAGACCCGTTCAAGCCAGCCTTTCAGCATCGCGGGCGGGCCGTAGTACCATGTTGGATAGATCACCACGATGCCTTCGGCCCAGAGCAGATCCGCGACATGGTCAGGGTGCCGGGCGATGATCTGATCGGTCTTGTCGAGGTATCCATGCCACTCATCTGTGGACAGGACGGGGTTGAACCCCTCGCGGTAGAGATCATGGCAGCGCAAGTCGTGGCCCGCCGCACGCAACGTGCGACAGGCGGTTTCATAAAGGGCAGCGCCATAGCTTTCCTGGCTTGGGTGCGAAAAGACAACGAGCAGGCGCATCTGCCGATCCTTTACTTCAAAAGGTCCATGCCAACCTTGTGGTTGACGAATTGATCGGTGGCGACCTTGGACAGATCGACTGACCCCTCTTCGAGGATGCCCGCATCGACCACGGTGTCATAAAAGGCCTGCACCCGGTCCAGATCGATGGCACCGATGCCGAGCTCGGATTGAAGGCCCGAGCCGATGATGCCCAGAGCCAGCAGCTGCTCGACCTCGGCGGCCAGCCCTTCGGCGGTCATCTCGGGGTTGGCTTCCATGATCGCCGCGTTGCCAAGCGAGGGATCATTGTAAAGGTAGTTGTACCAACCGATGGTCGAGGCATCGATGAAGCGCTGCACCAGATCGGGGTTGTCCTCGACCATCTCGACGCGGGCTTCGATCGTCGAGGCATAGGTGCTCCACCCTTGATCCGCCAGAAGGAAGGTATCGACCGGCGCGCCCTGTTTCGCGGCATAAAGCGGCTCGGAGGTGGCGTAGCCCTGCTGCACCATCTTTTCATCATTGAGGAAGCCGGCAAGGTTGTAGCCATAGGGGCGCAGCTGTTCGTCGCTAAAGCCCTGCGAGGCGGTCATCCACTGCCAGAAGCTGAACTGGCCATCCTTGCCGATCAGCACTTCGGGGGCGCTCGCCAGATCGTCCCAGCCTTCGTACTGGCCTTCATGGGCGATCAGAACCTGCGGGTCCTTTTCGTAATAGGCCGCAACCACCACCGTCGGAATGCCATTGCGCACGTTGTCGAAAGACAGCAGCAGGTTTCCGGTCAGCAGGAAATCGATGCGCCCGGCGGCGAGCATCGGGCGGTTGTTGACCTGCGGCCCGCCCTGCTGAATTTCAACGTCGAGGCCGAATTCCTCGTAGGTGCCATCGGCCAGCGCCTGATAAAACCCGCCATGGCCGCCCTGAGCCAGCCAGTTCGTCGCGAAAACGACCTTGTCTTGCGCGGCAGCGCCTGTGGCGAGGGTCGCGCTCAGAGCCGCGAGGAGCCAGTTCTTCATCATGTCCATTGTCCTAATCCGGGTCAGTCTTGTGCCATGTCGGCGGTCCATCCCCGTGTTTTTCCGGGGTTCATCAATCCGTGCGGGTCCGCGCGTTTCTTGAAGTCGATCTGCGCGCTATCGATTTCCTTCATGCCGCCATCCTCGATGGTGATGACATGCGGATCGAACACCGTGCAGCCATCCAGACGCTCCAGTTCGTCGATGATCGCGTAGGTGCGCGCGCGGCTGGTCCAGCGCAGGATGGGCAGGGCGAAAATCTGGATATCGCCATCCATCCGCGCCATCTCATGGTGAAAATACAGCTCTTCACCGTAACGTTCCTGCTGGCGCAGCGCGAGCGCGGGGTCAAACGGGCGCGGGTAGGCCACCTGCAGATAGGTCCACTCGCCGCGCTCGTGTTTCAGCGCCTGCAAGGTGGTGTGGTTCCAGCCGCATTCCCACGTGGCGGGAAGCCCTGCCGCTTCAAGATCATGCAGCGATTTGGACACCGTCACCGTGCCGCCATGCGCCGCGACCTTGGCGGCAAAGGCTTCGGCATCCGATGGTGCGACCATCGCGAACACCGCGTCGCGATCAGACGGGAAAACCCCTTCGAGCCGCTTGTAGAAACGTGCGAAACGGCGCTCGACCACGGTCATCAGATAGGCATCAATCCCATCTTCCTGCGCATCGGTGGCACAGGCCAGCGCGGTGTCATAGCCATCGAACAGGGCAATGGTGTGCTGCCAGTCAACCGCAGGCATCAGCGCATAATCCATCGCGGTGATGATGCCGTTGGTGCCATAGGCGTGCTGCACCTTGAGGATATCGGGGCCGCGCAGTTCGATCACCTGCGGGGTTTCCTCGACCGTAACGACCCGCACATAGCTGACGTTGCCACCATCGCGCAGCATGCCGTTGCGCAACGATCCGATGCCGCCAGAGCCGCCCGACATGAAGCCGCCAATCGTCGCCAGCCGCTTGGTCGACGGGAACATGGTGAGCATCTGGCCGGTCTCGGCCACAGCGGTTTCCACCGCTTCGATCCGCGCGCCGGCCTGACAGATCACGCGACCCTGCGAGATTTCCAGCACCCGGTTGAGCTTGGTCACATCAAGGATGATGCCGCCTTGCATCGGAACGCATTGCCCGTAGTTGCCGGTGCCGCCGCCGCGCACGGTGACGGGAATACGGTGTTTCGCGGCGGCGGCGGCGACGGTGATCACCTGCTCTTCGGTGGTCGGCAAGACCACGATCTGCCCCAGCTTGCCGTCCAGCTGTTCGGTCAGGATCTGCGAGTACCAGTAATAGTCCTTCGACTTTACCTCGAGCACCCGCTGCTGATCCTGACAGGCGATGTCGCCAATATCGGCGCGGAATGCGGCGATGCGCTCTGCGGAAACGCTCATGCTGCGTCCTTTTCTGTGGAATGAGTTTGCCCGGCGCGGATCACCCGGCGGGCAGCGCGGGGGTTGCGCAGGGCATCGCCCCAGTCGGTGCCGCCAATCAGCAGGAAATCGGCGGGTGCCCCCACGGTCAGCTCACGGCTGGCAAGCCCCATGGCCCGCGCGGCATTGGATGAAATCGCGCCCACCCAGTCAGCCGGGTCAAGGTGGCTGGCAAGGCAGGCCAGACGAAGCGTGTCGATCGCGTCGTAACAGCCGCGCGGATAGAACGGGTCCGCGACGTTGTCCGCCCCGAGCACGACATTCACCCCGGCATTGCGCAGCTCTTGCATCGGAGCCAGCCCGCGCAGCCGCGGGCTGCGCCCCTGTTGCATGTCCTGCAGATAAAGATTGGTCGTCGGCAAAACGGTCAGGGCGGTGCCCGCCCTCGCGGCCGCCTCCATCACGCGGGCCACGTCCTCCTCTGGGCGGATCGACAGCGAACAGGCATGCCCGCAAAGCACACGGCCCGACATGGCGTATTTCGCCGTCAGGGCGACAATCGTATCGAACCCGCAGGCGTCGATGGACAGGCCCTCATCGACATGGAAATCCAGTGGTAGCCCGTGATGTTCGGCAAGGCGAAAGACCTTTTCGAGCTTGGCGTCGAGGTCTTCGTTGCAATAGGCAAAGCAGCCCAGAACACCGCCATCCGCGGCAACCCGACGGGCGATCCGGCGCCCCGACTCTTCGTCGCTGAGCAGATCCAGCGGGACAAGCGCGGCAAGCTGCAAGCTGAGTTTGCCCTGCCAGTCGCCGGCAAGCTGGTTGAGCACGGACCAGGCCAGCGGGGGCTCGGGCTGCACCCAGTCCACATGGCTGCGCAGCGCGCTCAGGCCATTGTCGTAGGCCTCTGCGAGGCCCTTGGACGCGCGGCTGTGCAGATCGTCTTCGGTCCAGTGATCCGCGTCGGCGTGGCAGGCCTCGATTGCTCCGAACAGGCCGGGCTTGATGTCGCTGCAGCGGCTGATCGTAAAGGTCTTGTCGAGATGGACATGCGGATCGACCGGCAGAGGCATGGCAACGGCGGTGGCCGGGCCTTGCGTTGGCGTTATCGCCGCGATCCGGCCATCTCGCAGGGTCAGGCTGACCGTCTCACCGTTCAGCCGGATGCAAGAAAGATCAATGCTCACGGCGCAGCTCGCTTTCATGCCAGTGGCCAAGCACGCGGCGAGAGGCCCACGAGGTCAGCAGGAAGATCACGATGCCCAGCAGCGACACCAGAACGAGGGCCGCGAACATGCGCGGGATCTCGCTTCGGAACGACGATTCGATGATCCGGCTGGCAAGCCCGGTGTTCTGCCCCGCAGCCCCGGCGACGAATTCCGCCACCACGGCGCCGATCAATGCCAGACCACCGGCGACCTTGAGCGCCGACATGAACTGCGGCAAGGCGGACGGGGCCAGCAGGAACCGCAACCGTTGCCACGGCGTGGCGCGATACAGCGTGAACAGATCGCGCAGGTTGTGATCCGCCGAGCGCAACCCGATCACGGTGCCCGACAGGATCGGGAAGAAGGCCACGATCCACGCGCAGATCAGCAGGGCGGCAAAGGTGGAATGCACATAGATCAGGATCAGCGGCGCAATCGCCACCACCGGCGTCACTTGCAAGATGACGGCAAAGGGAAACAGGCTCATCTCGACGGTGCGCGACAGGGCAAAGAGCGCGCCAAGCGCCACGCCGCCGACCACCGCCAGCAGCAGCGACAAGAGCGTCAGCTTCACGGTGAACCACGCCGAGACCATCAGGGACGGGCCATCGGTGATCAGGGTTTGCCCGATGCGGCTGGGCGCGGGGATCAGGTAGTGGGGCACTTCGAAATACCAGACCGCCCATTCCCAATAGCCGATGGCTGCCCCAAGCATGACAATCGGCATCAGCCATGACAGCAGACGGTCCCGTTTCTCGCGGCTTTGCTGTTCGGTGTTGATCGGCGCATCCGTGTCTTCAGTGATCAAGGTCGTCGACATGCAATGTCCCTTTCAACGTTTCCGAAACGCTTTGCGCGACGGCAGAGAATTCGACGCTGGTGCGCCAGCTTTCGTCGCGCGGCCATGGCGTTTGCATCGGGATATCGGCGGCAACGCGCCCCGGGCGGGCCGCC
Organism: Citreicella sp. C3M06; assembly: GCF_018860705.1. Taxonomy (GTDB): domain Bacteria; phylum Pseudomonadota; class Alphaproteobacteria; order Rhodobacterales; family Rhodobacteraceae; genus Salipiger. Next base: position 93,561 of record NZ_JAHKQA010000093.1, on the reverse strand, counting down.
ATGACGATGATGCGGCTCGACAGGTAGACGGCTTCGAACACCGAGTGGGTGACAAAGATCACCGTCAGCCCGTGTTCTTTGGCCAGTCGCACCACATCATTGTTCAGCTTCGAGCGCGTCATTTCATCGAGCGCCGCGAAGGGTTCATCCATCAGCAGGATGCGGGGGTGCGTGACCATGGCCCGCGCGATCGACACCCGCATCTTCATGCCCCCGGACAGGGCGCGCGGATAGGTTTTGGCGAATTTCGTCAGCCCGACCTCGGCCAGAATCGCCATCACCCGCGGCATGGCCTCGGCGCGTTTCACACCGGCCAAGCGCAGCGGCAGGTAGACATTGTCGAACACCGTGGCCCAAGGCATCAGGGTTGGTTCCTGAAACACGAAGGCGAGGTCCTGTTCCGAGGCGCCCGACGGCCTTTCGATGTCAATCGTGCCCGCGCTGACCGGCAGCAAGCCGGCGATCATCTTGAGCGCGGTGGACTTGCCGCACCCCGACGGGCCGAGAAAGCTGATGAACTCGCCGGCCTCGATGTCCATCGACATATTGTCGACAGCAAGAACATCCTTGCCGAAGCGCCGCGTGACGCGATCCATCCGTATGATGGGAGTGCTCATGCGTGGGCCTCCGGGTTTGCCTCGGTCTCAAGGAACGACAGCGGCGTTGCGTGCACTTCCTGCAGCAGGGTGACGATCTGCTCGGCGGCGTGCTGAATGAACGCTTCGCCCTTTTCGGCTGTCGCTTTGCTCGCGTCGCCGCAAGCGCCTGCGGCGTTCATGTCCTGCGCCTGCCAGCCCAGTTTGCCTGCCGCCGACAATCCCAGATGTTTGAACTTGCCCGCCAGTTCCGCCGCCTTCGCCGGGAAATCGCGGGCATGTTCCATCTGCACGTGATCGGGGTGCAAGGCCCGCATCACCGAGGTTTCCATATCCCCCGCATGAATGCCAAAGCGCTCTTCTTCGGGCGTCAGCAGGCCTTCGGGCAGGCCCATGGCGAACCAGTTCGCCCCGACGGTCAGCATGTTGTGTTTGATCCGCAGATCGCGCGCCACGATATCCATCACCGCGATCTGCCCGCCGTGAGAGTTCAGGAACACCAGCTTGCGCACCCCGGCGGCCGCGACGCTGTCTCCGATCTCGGTATAGATCGAGATCAGCGTTTGCGTGGAAAAGGTCAGCGTTCCGGGCCATGCGGAATGCTCGGTCGATTTGCCGACCGGCATGGTCGGCAGGAACAGCGCCGGAACGTCATCAGGGATCAACGGTGCGCTCGCCGCGACGATGCCATCGACAATCGCCTGATCCACCGACAGGGGCAAATGCGGCCCGTGCTGTTCGATCGCGCCGATGGGAAGCACCGCAATCAGGCTCTCGCGGTCGAGGGCTGCAAAATCACGTGCCGTATAATGCGTCCAAAATCGGTGCTGCATGTCAGTCCTCGCTCGTCATGGATCGGTCACGCCGAGCGATGAGGCCCACGGAAACCCTGTAAACTGGCGCTGGCACCCGCCGAACACGCTTGCTGGTGAACGAATCCGGCATCAGACCCTCGCTGGTCGGTCATAGAAAGCAATGGGGTGGTGTGAATAGTCAAACCAATTGGTTTGTTCATGTGGATTGGTTCGCCTGAGTGCTTGGTATTTAAGCGCAACACCGGGGGCGAGGGCTGTTTTCAGGCGCCCGGATCACGCCATGTGAGTCCCGAGCCGGAACGGTCTTCCCCACGACGCCGCGCCATTCAGAATAGGCAGCGCGGTGATGCCGAAGCCGCCTGCGTCGGCATCAATGTGCCAAGCTCGGACCGAAACATTTCACATTGGAGGGCTCTTTTTCGGCGCCGCCCCGCAAAGCGAGCGCCCCGTTGGGCGCGGCCTGAACCAGTTCGCAAGTGCCCGTTTGGCGGGGACTGCCCCCGCCAGTTGCAAAGCTTGGAGATCAACGTGGTGGAGCCCCGTCGAGGCGGCCCTGACAGGCTGCGACGGATCAATCCCCCGGCGCGCCCGGCGGGGCCTGCGCTATCGTCTTGCGCAGAGGCCTCGCCATAGGCCGCTTGTAGAGCCTTCGGATGCGACCCGCAGGGCTTGCGGTTCATTCGGCGCTGCGGTTGCCCCAGATCTGATAGGCGGCCCGCGCATCGGTGCAGGGCTCAAGCGTCAAGGCCTTGATCTGGTTTTCCTCGCTGCGACCAAAGCGTGTGTCTGCGCCGACGGTCACGCAGAGCTGCGGAGCGGAGGCGGGTGTGATCGTGCCCGCGCCGGAAAAGATGAAGTTTTGCGCCTCAGAGCCGTCGCAGCTCACAAGCTCCAGCGCCGTGCCGGGCTCTGTCGAGGGCGCCTGCATGCAGACGTCGAACTCCGGCATATAAAAGATGCCATCGGCAAACCGGTCTGGCCCAAAGCCCTGATCGACGAAAATATTGCCGGACGGGCTGTAGCAGGTGTGGCCCTGCAATCCGGCAGAAGGGTCTGCCAGCGGGCCCTGACCCCCGGAAATATCGACGCAATAGCCGTTCTGAAGATTGTCGAGCGGGTCGACGAGATAGACCTCGACAGTGTTGGCTTGCGCCATTCCGGCACTGAGCAGGGCGGCGATTGCGGCGGAAGGAGCGGCGTGTCTGATCATGGCGTATGTCCTTGCGATGGGGTCTTTGATTGGCGGGCCGCGCCTACAGGTGGCATCGGCGGTCCTGCGTTTCGGCGGTGTGACAGCCCGCCGCCGGTGATGGCGCATGCTGACCGAAGCGGCGTTCGGCACGAAAGCCCGCATCAATCGCGAATGCGCCCCGCGCGGCGGCGTGTATCGGCAGGCTCATTCGACCGTCAGGCGACACAGAACCGTGTTGCTTTGCTCTAGATCCGGCCCCCAGATGAAATCCGCATCCTTGGCCCACGCCACATCGTTATACCCCATTTTGGGGTCCACCTGCGCCGCGGAATAGACATCGGCCTGCGGCCAATCCGACGCATCGAAGCTGGCCTCGTCCCAGCCTTCGGGTTCTGCCGAGATGTCGAACGTGCAGACGCCTTCGCCCGCGACCGGGCTGGCCTCGTTCTCGCAGGATTTGTCGAGCGGGGCGGTGTGGATGACGTGGCATCGCCAGTCGGCATTGCTGAGCGCGACGTGGGTGCCTTGCGCGTCGGTGATCTGCAGGATCACGCCGCCGTCGCCCATCTGCTGGCGCCGCGTGCCAATGTATTCGAGGCCGGTGTCGTTCTCGATGAAGTCCTTGGCGACGAGGCCGATGGTAAAGGGGCGCTCGGCCTCGAAGGTGAAGCTTTCGGCGTTGAACGAGCGCTCGGTGGTGATCGGCACGCTGTCTTCGGCGACCTGCGCCCCGTTGACGCGCATCTCGAACCAGTTGTCGGCCCAGACATCGGCGGAATAGGTCTCGGCGCTCAGGGCGCTGGCGGTGAGGCAAAGCGCTGCTGCTGCGGTGAGGCTGTGTTTCATCGGGGGACTCCTGACGGGGGATTGTTCATGGTCTCGGCGGGCCGCGCCGGGCGGAGGCATCGCAAATCGCATCCGGATCGCCGGTGCTGCATCCGGTCTGCCCGGTGAAGCACCCGATCACCTGATTTTCCGCCGCTGCGCTCACGTGGTAATGATAGCCCAGCCCATCCACATCATGGCCCCGGCAGGCATCAAGATCGTCCGGTTCTGCGCCATCCGCGCCAAGGCGGGCATAAATGTCAAAGCCGTCCATGGCGACGCCGATCATCTCGGCATGCCCATCGACATCTGCCGGAATCCGCACGCCGCAGCCGTCGGTGACGCCGTGGTAGTGATAGCCGGTATGCGGGTTGATATGCCCGGTGCAATCATCGAACGGCCCAAGCGTGTGCCCGCCAAGGATCAGGTCCATCGGGGCGGGGGCATCGAACTTCACCCCGTTGAACGCCAGCCCGATCCCGGAGTCCGGGCCGATGCGCCCGCTGATGTCGGTCGCGGCGACAGGCGTCAGCGGGATGAAATAGGTCTGGGTGACGGTGGTGCCGATATAGCCGAGCTCGCAATCGACGCAGATATTGTCGGGCTGGCCGGTCTCGTTGTGCGGATCGCCCGCGACGATGCAGCCGATCTCTTCGCCGCGCCGATAGATCTCGCCGGTTTCCGGGTCATACATCTGCCAGGCATCGTCGCCATATATCTCGGCGAGATTGGCAATGAACGCGCCGTCGACATCCCGCACCTTGCCATCGACGAACCATGTCCCGCCCTGTTCGGCGGTGTCACTGATCGTGCGCGGGCAGAAGGGGCCGGTGATATGGTCAGACGGTGCCGCCACGGTGGTGATCTTGAAGCACAGGCTTTCGGTTCCGCCGGACAGGGTGCAATCGGCGATGCTTGGCACGCCGACGATGGTTGCTGTCTGAAACCGGGCGACAAGCTGGTCGAACCTTGCGGTTTCGGCCTCGGTTTGCGCCTGCGCCGCCGTGGCGGTCAGCATCAGGGCGGGCAGAACGGATCTTGCGATCATGCGGGGGCCGGGGATCATCTATCAACCTTTCCTGAAGGACTGTCAGCGCACACAGCGCACGAGGTTGTCGGAGCGATTGTAATCGCAGGCATTGACCGAGCAGGTGGTGTCTTCGGTCATTTCCTGATCGATGATGGTCTTGATCGACGAGCGTTGCGCCCCTGCGCCGTGCCAGTCGGTATAGTCCGTCTGATTGCCCGACTTGCTAAGCGCTTTGCCGAAGGCGATGACATTGGCGTAGTTCTTCCAGTCGCCAAAGGTGGTGCTGGTCCAGTAATCCAGCGTCTCGGAATCCTCGGTGATGTCGAACACGCTCTGGTCGATCGCGGGAAATCCGGTGCGGCGATAATCGACGATGCTTTGCAACGCCTTGGATGACGGCAGGCGCCAGTCGTCATGGCCGGCCAGATCAAGCGCCTCGCAATAGGCGAGCGCCTCGGCCCATTCGCGGCGGATACCGTCATCGGCCTGCTGCCACATCAGGCCGGTGGCCTCGTCGCTGACCGTGCCGTCGCCGTTGGGGGTAAAGGCGTTCACACCGTAGACGCCTTCATCGCCGCTGACGCAGCGCACGAAATTGCCCGGTGTCTTGCCGTCTTGTCCGGGCAATCCGCCGCTGGCCGCCGCGCCGGTGTAGAAATCAAGCCCGGTGCCATAGGCCTTGATGTGCCCGTCGGCAAAGTTGTACCCGAAAGCGGCCTGATTGCGGCCATTCTGAACCGGCCCCTTGATATAAAGCGTCGAGCTCCAGTACTGGCCGGCAAAGGCCATCCGCCCGTCGGGATAGGAAAAATCAAAGACGCTGGTGTCGATGTAGGGGGTCGGCTCGCCTTGCTCGGGGGTCAGCAGCTCGCCGCGATTGTCGGCAAGCGAATAGAGCTCCTTGATCGACGGCACGCGCCAGTCCGTGCGCCCGCCCAGTTCCAGAGCGGCGCAATAGCCAAGCGCGTCGGCGTACTGAAGGCGGTCCTTTTGCGGGGTCTGCTGCCAGACAAGCGCGGTGTTGTTGTCCAGAACCGTGCCGTCGCCCAGATCGGTATAGGAGGCCGGGGTCAGCGTGTATTGGGCATCCTGTCCATGAAGGGGCTCGCCCTCGGCGGGGCAGGGGATCGCATCACCAACGAGATCAAAGCAGCTGTCCTGCATCGTGTCGACCACCGGATAGGCAAGGCCCTGAGCGTGGGCGGGCTGGATACAGAGTGCGAGCAGTGCGGTCATTGAGAACAGTCGGGTGCCGCAGATCATCGGGATACCTTTCCTTTCGGAGAAAATCAGATTTGTCAGGCCATGCGTTCCAGAACGCCGTCCCGTTGTATCAGGCGATGCCAGAGCGTCGCCATGGCGATATGCCCCAGCACCAGCCCTGCCAGACACCAGCCCAATTCGTCATGCCATTGGGCCGCAGCCTGCATCCACGCGACCTCGACCTCGCGGGCCGCAAAGATCTGAATGCCAAAATAATCAAGCCCCCGGGTGCTGCCAGCGGCGGCCAGAAGCCGCACCGCGGGCACGATCACCATAAGCGCGTAGATCGCCACATGCCCGGCAACGGCAACGCGCCCGGTCCTGCCCGGATGGGGCGGGCGGTTTGCCAGATTGGCCAGCCCCCAGACCCCGCGCAGCAGGACCAGCAGGAACAGCGTCGCCCCCAGCGCGGGGTGGAAGCTCCAGAGGGTTTCGCGCAGGGCGTTTTCACGGGGGAGCGCCCAATGTGCCGCGGCGGACAGGAATTGCACCGCGAAAAGCGCCGCCATGCCCCAGTGAAGCGCGCGGCTGACAGGACCGTATCGGTCGGCTGAGTCTGCAAGGGTTGTCATGATTGTCTCCGGGCCGTTACGGCTCTTACGTTTGGCGGAATGATTTCCGTCGCGGTTCTGGCAAAAAAAATCGAAGCGACGTCGGGTGAGACGATTACCAGGCAGACAGCGGCGGGCGGCCACATGCTGTGTTTGAAAAGCTGCGAGACAGAACAGCTGGCTTGGGTGACTCCTCGCTGACCGACAGGCCTGTCCCGGCAAAGCAGCGGCAGCGCAGGCTGCCTGGGTTCGCCAGACCGCGACTCCGTGCCTTGCGCAGCACGCGGCGCTTCAGCTTGCGCCGGGCCTTGTACCCGCAAGCGCCCGCGCCACGGCTTTCAGCAGATCATCCTTTGGCACGGGCTTCATCAGGCGTGTGTCTTCGGGGCGCAGGCCATTGCCATGCACGGTCGCCTCGCTGGCATAACCGGACATAAAGATCATCGGCAGCTCGGGCGCGAGCAGGCGCAAGGCGCGTGCGAGGCCCGTTCCCTGAAGACTGCCCGGCATCACGATATCGGTGATCAGCAGATCGAAATCCGGCGTGTTCTCAAAGATCGCGAGGGCCTGATCGCCGCTCGCGGCAGGGGTGACGTGATAGCCCGCCGCCGACAGCGTCGCGCACAGGACGTTGCGCACGGCGGCTTCGTCTTCTGCCAGAAGAATGCGCTGACCGGTCGTCGCCTGCGCCGCGGGGCGATCGCTGTCGGCCACCGCAGAGACGGCGCTGGTACATTGCGCCGGGAAGTACAGCTTGAATGTCGTGCCCTGTCCCGGTTCGGTGTAAACCTGAACGGTTCCGCCCGATTGTTTGACAAACCCTTCGACCATCGACAACCCGATGCCAGACCCCTGTCCCGGTGCCTTTGTGGTGTAGAACGGATCAAAGATGTGCTTCAGGGTTTCGGGCGCAATGCCCGTGCCGGTATCCGAAATCGCCAGCATCGCGTAACGGCCCGGCGTCAGTTCCTGATCCCGGCTGTCGATATAGGCCTCGTCGATGCGCACATTGGCGGTCTCGAGGGTCAGTTTGCCGTGACCGTCCATGGCGTCGCGGGCATTGAGCAGCAGGTTCAGGATCGCGCTTTCAAGCGAGGTCTGATCGAGACGCACCTGCCACAGCCCGGCCAGCAACGAGGTTTCGATCTCGACCGTCGCGGGCAGCGTGCGGGACATCCATATCTGTGACTGGCGAATGATCTCGTTCAGGTCCAGCGGCTCGGGGGCGAGCCGGGCGCGGCGGGCAAAGGCCAGCATGCTGCGCGTCAGGTCGGCGCCGCGGCGGGTTGCGGCCAGACCGGCCTCGATCATGCGCAGCTGATCGGAATCGCTCAGATCGTCCTTGAGCAATTCGAGGTTGCCCATGATCACCGCCAGCAGGTTGTTGAAATCATGCGCGATCCCGCCCGTCAGCCGGCCGATGCTTTCCATCCGCTGCGCCCGCTGCGCAAGGTCGGCCTGATGCTTTGCCTCGTCCTGCGCGGCAACCTCGGCGGTCACGTCCACCGCGACACCATCGACCCGGAAGGTGCCATCGCCAAGATCGGTGGCATTGCCGTAAAAGTCGATCCAGCCGTCGAGCTCCTTTGTCCGGATGTGTATCGGTACGCCGCCCTGCGCGCTTTCCAGCATCATCCGCGCTGCCGCCTTGATCTCTTTGGCGTGCCTGCGACCGCCCAGAAGATCGGGGTTGTCATAGGCTTGCTGCGCGGTGATCCCCCAGTATTTTTCGCATTTGGAACTGATGTAGAGGTGTCGCACCACTCGGTCCTCGGCCCAGAGGCCTTGGTAGATCACGCCGGGAAAGCCCTCGGAGGCGATGCGCAGGCGCTCGAGCGCCTCTTCGCGGTCGGCTTCGGCGCGGCGCAGGTCGGTGAGATCCTGAATGGTCGAGATCGTGCGGCTCGCGCCGGTCTCGGGGTCTTCGCTGTTGATCCAATGGACCCGAAGATAGCGCAGATCGCCGTCAGATTTGCGGTAGATGCGAATGTCGAAATGCATCGGCGTATCATGGATATGCGCCGCCTGCGCCATGGTCTGGTCGAGGGGGGCGACGTCGTCCGGATGGGTAAGTGCCCAGAGCTCTTCCAGCGGGACCTCGCCGGGCTCGCGGTCTGTCAGACCGTTTATTTCGAGCATCCGCGCATCCAGTTGAACGCTGGATTGACCGGCGGCCCGTTCGGCATAGCCCATCCCGGATGCATGAAGGGCCAGCTTGAGCCGATCGGCCATCTGTGCGAATGCGGTGCTGCGCTGCGCCAGATGATGCGTCATGTTCAGGACCTGCCATGTCAGCAGGATCGAGGCGATGCCCACCGCGAAGACGACGCTGTTGTCGAACATGATGGTGTCGGCGCTTTGATTGCTGAGGGTGAACAGGCCGATCATGTAGGGCGGCACAAACTGGAAGACGATGAATCCCGCCAGCATCGGCCAGATCACCCGGGCCGGGATCCTCGGCCAGTTCGGCGTTGGCATCACGAAGCGCAGCAAGATACCCAATGCTACAAGGGCGATGTTGGTGAAAACCTCGGCCAGAACCACCGGCAGCGGGCTATGAAGGGTGATCTGGAACAGGCTGCTCATGGCGGCGGCAATTGCGCCGCCGATCGGCCCGCCGAGATAGCCTGCAAACAGCAGCGGGCCGGGATCGGCTTCGAGCGGGATTTGAAGATCGCCATGAAGATGGGCCTCGACGCCAAGCAAGATGACCAGCCCGCCAAGAGCGAGGCCGATCAGGCTTTGCTGCAACTGCGGGCGCCGCCGGGTCGCCGCATGGGAAAAGATCACATAGCAGAGCACGCCGGCCAGCACCAGATCGGCGAGGCTCTGAACGGCGTTCGGGATCATCTGACGTGCCCCGGTGCAATCCGATCCCGCGTCATGTGCTGCCGCTTCTTACATGACCCAATTCGGCGAGCAGGCTGGCCTCTTCTTCGAGGATTTGCAGATATTTCTCCCGCCCGATCGGTTTGAAGATATTGCGCCCGACCTGCAAGCCGCGCGCCGATGCGATCAGCTTTGCCGCGATCAGCGAGGCGCTGTTGCCGCCGGTCATGAAGCGGATGCGAAGCGGGCGGTCGATTTCGCTGATCTGGTCGATGGCCTCGATCCCGTCCATGACCGGCATCATGATATCGATCAGCAGCAGGGCGGGTTCTGTTCCGGAACCTATCGCGTCCTTGATCTGCGCGCCGGTCAGGCAGGTTTCGGGGGTCCAGCCAGCGCGGCGGGAAAACTCCGACAGCAGGTCGAGCAGGGCTTGGTTATCGTCTGCGATGATGACTCTGGGCACGGTTGAACTGACAATCCTGAAACAATCCTGCCCTGCAGACTAGCAAGCTTTGGCGAAGAGTACAGTTTCAGATCATCTAATAGCAGAATGACTTGCTGTTATGCGGTTCTGTGATTGTCCCGCAACGCGTCAGGGTTGCAATCGCTTGCGCTGCCCGCGAATCGAAACGCTACCCGGTCATTCGAACATTCGAAGGGGTACGGCAGGCCAAGGCCGCCCCCGGCAATGGCGCTGTCAGGCCATAGACCTTCGCCGCAGGCGTCAACGAATGATTGGAACAGACAATCGCTTTGGGATGGGCGATGGGGATGCCAGAGCGGTTTCAAACCCGGACAGTGGCAACCAGAGACGCCGGGATCAGGTCACATGAACCCAAAGGCGCAGACTGCGGCGCCGGTCAGTCAAACAAAAACACGCAGGGGCGGGCAGGGCGCGCCGTTGTGGCGCCCTGCCAATTCAAACCCGAGGTCAGAGACCGAGCTTGGCCGCGACCAGTTGGTTCACGGCCTTCGGGTTCGCCTTGCCGCCCGTGGCCTTCATCACCTGACCGACAAACCAGCCAGCCAGCTTGGGGTTGGCCTTGGCCTTTTCGACCTGCGCCGGGTTGGCGGCGATGATCTCGTCCACCGCGGTTTCGATGGCGCCGGTGTCGGTCACCTGCTTCATGCCGCGCTCTTCGACGATGGCTTCGGGGTCGCCGCCTTCGGTGTAGACGATCTCGAACAGGTCCTTGGCGATCTTGCCGCTGATCGCGTCCGACTTGATCAGCCGCACGATGCCGGCAAGCTGCGCTGGCGACACCGGGCTTTGCGTGATGTCGTGGCCTTCCTTTTTCAGACGGCCGAACAGCTCGTTGATCACCCAGTTGGCGGCCAGCTTGCCATCGCCTGCCGTGGCCGCGACCTCTTCGAAATAGGCGGCGTTCACCACTTCGGCGGTCAGCACGCCCGCATCGTATTCCGACAGGCCGAAATCGGCCACGAAGCGCGCCTTCTTGGCGTCGGGCAGTTCCGGCAGCGTGGCCGCGATGTCGTCGACCCAGCCTTGTTCGATTTCCAGCGGCAGCAGATCGGGGTCGGGGAAGTAGCGGTAATCATGCGCCTCTTCCTTGGACCGCATCGAACGGGTTTCGTTCTTGTCCGGATCGTATAGCCGGGTTTCCTGATCGACCTTGCCGCCGGCCTCGAGGATGGCGATCTGGCGCTTGGCCTCATAGTCGATCGCCGCCTGAATAAAGCGCATCGAGTTCATGTTCTTGATCTCGCAGCGCGTGCCGAGATGGCCGAAATCCTGGCTGGCCTGATATTTCTCGTACTGGCCCGGCAGGCAGACCGACACGTTGACATCGGCGCGCAGGTTGCCGTTCTGCATGTTGCCATCGCAGGTGCCGAGGTAGCGCAGGATCTGCCGCAGCTTGGCGACATAGGCGGCGGCCTCTTCGGGGCCGCGAATGTCGGGGCGCGAGACGATTTCCATCAGCGCCACGCCGGTGCGGTTGAGATCGACGAAGGACATGTTCGGATCCATGTCATGGATCGACTTGCCCGCGTCTTGTTCGACGTGGATGCGCTCGATGCGCACCAGCCGCGCGATGCCCGGTTCCATGTCGACCAGCACTTCGCCCTCGCCCACAAGCGGGTGATACAGCTGGCTGATCTGGTAGCCCTGCGGCAGATCGGGGTAGAAGTAATTCTTGCGGTCGAAGGCAGAGGTCAGGTTGATCTCGGCCTTCAGGCCCAGACCGGTGCGCACTGCCTGTGCGATGCAATAGTCATTGATGACCGGAAGCATCCCCGGCATTGCCGCATCCACGAAGGACACGTTGGAATTGGGCTCGGCGCCGAAGGTGGTCGAGGCACCGGAGAACAGTTTTGCCTCGGTGGCGATCTGGGCGTGGATTTCCATGCCGATCACCAGTTCCCAGTCGTGCTTTGCCCCGGCGATAACCTTGGGTTTCGGGGACTCGTAGGTCAGGTCAAGCATGGTGTATCCTCGTCTCGCGATCAGGACGGGGATACGTCAGAGCGGCGCAGGGGGCAAGGGCACAGGATGCTCAGGGGGCAGGCGTGTCGTGGACGGCTGCTTCGCTCACCCGGACGGTGCGGTCGCGACCGGGATCGGCAACCAGCTTGCCAAGCGTTTCAAGCGTGCGGGCCTGCCCGCTGCGCAGGGGGGCGGCCGTATCGGCGGCACGGGGAACGGGCAGGGCGCGGGCCCAGATATCGGGATGAATCTCGTGCAGGTGGTCCTGTGCGATCCAGTCAAGGCAGGTCGCGATGCGCTGCCGGGGCGAGCGGGCCGATGCGGCACCAGCGAGGGTCACCCCGCAATAGGCCGCAAGCCTGTTGGCCATGTGCTGATCGGGGCGGCGGGCAAGGATGTCATGCAGACCTTCGACGAACAGCTCGGGGTCGACATAGGCAAAGCCGCGCGTCTCGCCCACGGCCAGCACGTCGAACCAGACCCAGCTATAGCCGCCCATGCCCCACAGGTCCGCCACCCGCGCGGCGGTGCGGCGGGCCTCGCGGTCGAGCTTGTCCCAGCTGCCAAAGCGCGAGGGGCGCAGGTCGCGGCCAAGGGCGCGCAGATGGTGCTCGCACCCCGGGTCGAGGTCGATCAGGTCTTCGTAATCGTCAAAGACCCGGCGGCAGGGCTGTTCGGCCACATCCAGCAGGGTGCAGCGCAGCGCGGCGATGGCGGCGGAATTGCATTCGATGGGATCGAAGCGGGTGATCAGATGATGTGCGGTTTCCAGATGCTGGGCGCGGGCATCGCGGTGCAGCGGGCCGGGGGTGGGCGCGGCGTTCCATGCGTCGGCGACGGCGACATGGGCCAGCGCCAGCGTATAGCCAAGCCACGGGTCTTCTTCGGAGCGCTCGATGCAATCGCGCAGGGTATACAGAATGCCGCGCACGGCGGTCGGATCGTCGCGCGCGATTGCGCCGCAGGCGCTGGAAAGCGCATCGACATGCGCGCCCTCGGCCAGCAGCAATGCCATCGGGGTGCCGCCAAGCGTGCGCGCGCGGTCTTCATCGGCCTCGCGCAGCCCGCGCGACAGCGTCTCCCAGTCGTCCTGCCGGGCAAGATAGCGCCCTTGGGCGCGGATGCGTTCTCGCTCGGCGGCGTCGGGGGAGGGGGTGCGCTGCGGCAGGTCGACATATGGCCGCAGATCGAGCGTCGGCGCGCCGTCGGGCACCGGAGCGTTGCGCGACGTGAGCGCCGCGCGCAACGAGGCAACGCGCTGTCTGAGGGAACGTACGGGCTGGAACATGGGTGCGCGTCTCGGACGGATGGGAATAGGGAGGGCAGGGCTCGACATTGGGCAAGGAATGGTGGGCAATTCGGGCGCAGGTTTGGCGCATCTGCGATGAATGGGCGGCATTCCGCGCAGATCACTTTGGCCAAAGCCATATTGAATCCCAACGGCTTACCCCAATGCGCGGCGATAATGTTCCACAGCGGGACATCCGCGGCGGACCGGCGCGCTTTACCGGTTTGCCCGGCTGTGGCATCTGGCACCCATGGTACAGCGTCTTTCCACGATCCTCGCGGCCTTGTTGATGGCCGGAACCGCATTCGCCGATCCTGCGCCGCTTGCGGCAACGACGTCGGTGCACGCCGTGTCTGAATCGCCCCGCCCGCAGGCGCGGCGCATCGAGTACAAGCTTCCCGAGGCCCGCTGGGGCAATTCCGGAAATCGCAAGCAATGGTCCATTGCGGCGCTTTCGGCGTTGCGTGGCCCGGCAGAGCGGCTGCCCGAAATCGTCCCCGAAGACATTGCCTCATGGTGCCCGGCCTATCCCGGCGCCGGGCGGCAGGATCGCGAGGCGTTCTGGGTCGGGCTGGTCTCGGCACTGGCGCGCCACGAGAGCACCTACCGGCCGACGGCGGTTGGCGGCGGCGGGCGCTGGTACGGACTGTTGCAGATCCTGCCCGCGACGGCGCGCAGCTATGATTGTCAGGCCCGCAGCGGCGATGCGCTGAAGGATCCGCGGCTGAACCTTGCCTGCGGGCTGCGCATCATGGCGCGCACCGTGGCGCGGGATGGGGTGGTGAGCCGCAACATGCGCGGCGTGGCCGCGGATTGGGGGCCGTTTCATTCGCGCAAGAAGCGCGAAGACATGATGGCCTGGACCCGGGCTCAGCCGTATTGCGCCGGTCTGCCGAAATCGCTCAAGCCCGTGGCACGCCCGGTGAACTGGGGGGCGATGATGGCCGATGCCGGGGGGCGTGCGCAGGTGCCAGAGTATGATGGGGTCGTTGCCTTTGCGGTAGACGGCGCGATCCTGCGCGGCGGCATTGATCCGGTCATCGCCACATCCGGTGCCAGCCCCGAGTAGGCGGGGTCGACGCGCTTTTGATTGAGGGGGCAGGGGGGCAGCCCCCTCGGCCTTGCGGCCTCACCCCCGGAGTTTATCCGGCAAGATGAAGCATAGGCGCGCCGCCCTTCGATGGGGCGGCGCGTTTTTCGTCCGGGATCAGCTCAGAAGGCGGGTGACCATTTCGGTGACATCGCGCGACAGGCCGGGGCGGGCGGCGATGCGTTCGAGCTGGGTCTGCATTTGGGCGCGGCGATCTGCGTCGTAGCGTTTCCATGTCTGGAAGACCGAGCACATGCGCGCCGTGGTCTGCGGGTTCTTTTCATCGAGCTTGATCAGCCAGTCGGCGAGCAGGGCATAGCCGCTGCCGTCTTTGGTGTGAAAGCCCGCATGGTTCATTGCCAGCGCGCCAAAGACGGCTCGGAAGCGGTTGGGGTTCTTCCAGTCGAAATCCGGGTGGCGGGTGAGCGCCTCGGCGCGCGCGACGGCGGCATCGGGGGCGATGGCCGCGACCTGAAGCGCGAACCATTTGTCCATGACCAGCCGGTCGCCCTGCCATTGCTTGGCGAAGCTGGCCAGCGCGGCGGTGTCTGCGCCGGCCTGCACGAGGCAGCCAAGCGCGCCGAGTTGCAGCGTCATGTTGTCGGCCGCGTCGTATTGCGCCTGCGCCGCCGCGCCGCCGTCGAGGCGGGTCAGCAGCGACAGCAGCGCGCCGCCAAGCGCGCGTTTGCCCGATTGCGCGGCGCCCGGATCGTAGGGCGCATCGACGGCGCAGGTCGCGCGCAGGTCGGCAAGCCAGCCCGACCAGCGCTGCGCCATGGCCTCGCGCAGCGCTTCTGATGCCGCGTAGAGCGCATCGGGATCGGGGGTGATACCCTGCGCGTGCAGCTGCTGCGCCATTTCGGCTTGGGTCGGCGGCGCCAGCATCAGCGCCCGGAACGCCGGGTCGAGCGCCTCGTCGCGGATCACCCGTTCCAGCGCGTCGAGCCATGCGGTGTCAGGGGCGGTCCCCTGCGTCACCATCGCCGACAGGCAGGCGCGGCCAAGATCGCGGCTGGCCTCCCAGCGGTTGAAGGCGTCGGTGTCATGCGCGAGCAGGAAACGCTTTTCCTCGGGCGGGGTGTCGCGGTCCAGCACCACGGGGGCTGAGAACCCGCGCAGGATCGATGGCACCGGGCGGGCGGACAGCCCTTCGAAGCGAAAGCTTTGCGTGGCCTCGGTCATTTCCAGCACGGTGGTCGGCACGATTTCGTCGCCGTTGGGGTTCAGCAGCCCGACCGCAATCGGCAGCACCTGCGGCAGCTTGTCCGGCTGGCCGGGGGTGGGCGGCGTGCTTTGAGTGAAATCAAGCGTGTAGGTGCCGTTTTCGAAGCTTTCGCTCACGGATAGATGGGGCGTGCCCGACTGCGCATACCAACGCTTGAACTGGGTCAGATCGCGGCCGGTGGTGTCCTGAAACACGGCCAGCCAGTCTTCGATGGTGCAGGCCTGCCCGTCGTGGCGTTCGAAATACAGATCGAGCGCCTTGGCGTAAGCGTCATCGCCCACCAGCCGTTTGAGCATCCCGATCACCTCGGCGCCTTTTTCGTAGACGGTGGCGGTGTAGAAGTTGTTGATTTCCTGAAAGCTCTCCGGGCGCACCGGGTGCGAGAGCGGGCCTTGATCCTCGGGGAACTGGCGGGCGCGCAAATCGATCACATCGCCGATGCGTTTCACCTCGGGCGAGCGCATGTCGGAGGTGAACTGGCTGTCGCGGAACACCGTCAGCCCTTCCTTGAGGCACAGCTGGAACCAGTCGCGGCAGGTGATGCGGTTGCCGGTCCAGTTGTGGAAATATTCATGGGCGATGATCGCCTCGATGCGTTCGAAATTGGCGTCGGTCGAGGTTTCGGGCGAGGCGAGGACGGCGGAGGAGTTGAACACGTTCAGCCCCTTGTTTTCCATCGCGCCCATGTTGAAATCATCGACCGCGACGATGTTGAAGATATCGAGATCGTATTCGCGTCCGTAGACCTTTTCGTCCCAGGCCATCGACGCGATCAGGCTTTCCATGCCCCAGGCGCATTTGCCCTCGTCGCCGGGGCGCACCCAGATGTTCAGCTCGACCTCTTTGCCCGACATGGTGGTGAAGCTGCCGGGGTGGTTGACCAGATCGCCCGCGACCAGCGCGAACAGATAGGCCGGTTTGGGCCAGGGATCGTGCCATTCGGCAAAACCCTCGCCGCTGGCGGTGGGGTTGCCGTTGGACAGTTTCACCGGCTCATCGCCTTCGATGCGCACGGTGAAGGTTGCCATAACGTCGGGGCGGTCGGGGTAGAAGGTGATCTTGCGAAAGCCCTCGGCCTCGCATTGGGTGCAATACATGCCGTTCGACATGTAAAGCCCTTCGAGAGCGGTGTTTTCCGCTGGGGCGATTTCGACTTCGGCCTCCCATGTGAAGGCGCCGCTCGGAACGGCGCAGGTCAGGCCCTGCGCGCTGTATTCAGGCGTTATCTCGGTGCCGTCGATGGCGGCGCGGATCGGTTTAAGCTCTTCGCCGTGCAGGAAGAACGGCTGTTGCGGCGCATCGGGGTTGGGCTCGAAGCGGATGCGCGACAGCACGCGGGTGGCGCTGGGCGAGAGTCGAAAGGTCAGATGCATTTCGGCGATGGTCCAGCCGAAGGCGGTGTAATCCGACAGGTAGATGGTCTGGGGGCTTGTGTCTTTCATCACGGGGTCCTGTGGCCGGGGGTGTGCGGCGCGGCTGGGAACCTTCGCCTTTGCGCAAGTGTTAGGCCGTAGATCGGTGCGCGGCAACCGTGCGCCCCAGATTCAAAGGAGAACCCCCATGTCGGCTCCCGACACAGACGTTCCCACCCAGAAGAAACGCCACCGTCCCCCCTTGCTTGGCATGTGGGCGGGGCTGGGCCTGGTTGCCATCCTGTTCCTTGGCTGGTTGTTCATGACCGTGGGCGCAGGCACGGAGGATGGTGCAGAGTCTGAAACCCCGGTCACGCAGATGGACGGGGCCAGCGGTCAGGTCGAGCAGGTGAGCCCGGCCGATGCGGCGACGTCGGATGATGTTACCATCAATAGCCCAGCGGCAGACGCCGACTGACCTGCCCGGCGCTTTTTCCTGAGCGTCGCCATTAGGGGGGCTTGTGGCAGTAGCGGCCTGACGTGGGCAAGATCAAGGCTAGGACCCAGGGGCAGGGCCTGTTCGGCAGGTTGAGCGACGGCGACGCCTCGCGGCGCGAGGCCCGCAACGGGCTGCGTCAATCGACGCGCCGTCGATGGTCATGAATCCTGGCGCGGCTGGCGCAGGCGATTGGCGTGCAAGCCGTGCTGATCGGGGGTGCCGATCCGCGAAGGCGGGGCGCTGCTGCCGCAGCTTTCGCTGGCCGAGGGCGTGCGGCAGATGCGGCATCGCAAATCGGCTTGAGTTCTTGGCGCGCCGGGGCATGGCTTTGATGCGGTGGTCATGGCCATCGCGGACTTGGCGCTGAACGGCTTTGCCGTTCTCAGCGGTATCGGCGGGCTGCTGGCGCTAGGGCTGCGCGAGGTCGAGCGTTAGCGCAGCGCCCGCGCCGCCGCGCGTACCGCATCGCTTAGCTCGCGGATCGCGCCCGAGACCAGCCGGTTGACCTGCCAGTACAGTGGCACGTCGCGCGGGGCCTCTGGTGCCATGGCGATCAGCGTTCCCTCTGCCAAAGCCTTGCGCACCAGCGGCTCGGGGTTGAGGCCCCAGCCCAGCCCGAGCCGTGCCGCATCGACAAACCCTTGCGATGACGGCACCCGGTGCACCGGTGGCGACAGCGCCTCGCCGCAGCGCGCCTGCAGCCAATCGTGCTGGTGCATGTCCTTCTCGTTGAATTGCAGCATGGGCGCGTGGGCAAAGGCCGCCCGCGTCAGGCCCTGCGCAAAATGTCTGGCGTAAAAGCCGGGGGCGCAGGTGGCGAGATAGCGCAGATGGCCCAGCGGGGTCGCATCGCAGCCCTGTACCGCGCGGGCATGGGCGGTGATCGCCGCCGACACCTCGCCGCGCCGCAGCCACGCAGCAGAATGCGCCTCGTCATCCAGCACGATGTCATAGAGCAGATCCTGCCCGCTCAGCGCCGGCAGAAACCACGTCGCAAGGCTGTCGGCGTTGACGGCGATGCGCAGCCGCGCGGGCGGGGCGGGCAGGGACAATTCGCGCAGCAAGGCCGCATCCAGCAGCGCCACATCGGCGGCGTGGCGCGCCAGACGCGCACCGGTGGGCGTGGCTGAACAGGGGCTGGCGCGGATCACCAGCGCCGCGCCGATGCTTTCCTCAAGCGCCTTGATCCGCTGTGAGATCGCCGAGGGCGTGACATGCAGCGCCCGCGCCGCCGCCTCGAAGCTGCCAAGGCGCAGGACGGTTGCGAGCGCCGTCAACTGGGAGGGATCGAATGACATTAGCAAAACTTAACAAGGTGAAGATCATTGAGCTATGGAAATCCGGCGCCCTACGGTATCGCAGCGCCAGAAGGAGACCCAGATGCACGCACCCCTCGCCGGATTCGCCCTTGGACTGACCCTGATTCTGGCGATCGGCGCGCAAAATGCCTTTGTGCTGCGGCAGGGACTGATGCGCAGCCATGTCTTTGCAGTCTGCGCGGTTTGTGCGCTGTCGGACGCGCTGCTGATCGCGGCCGGGGTCGCGGGCTTTGGCGCATTAAGCAGCGCGCTGCCATGGGTCGAGATGGCGATGCGCCTGGCCGGGGCGGCGTTCCTTGGCTGGTACGGCGCGCGCACGCTGCTGTCGGCCTGGCGCGGCGGCGAGGCGCTTGCGGCCGGGCAGGCGGCTGGGTCACGGCGCACGGCGGTGCTGACCTGCCTCGCGCTGACTTGGCTCAACCCGCATGTCTATCTCGATACGGTGATGCTGCTGGGCGCGGTGTCGTCGTCTTACGACAACCGCAGCGGCTTTGCGCTGGGGGCGATGACCGCATCGGTGCTGTTCTTCTTTGCGCTGGGCTATGGCGCGCGGGCGCTGGCGCCGGTCTTTGCGCGCCCGGTGGCGTGGCGCTGGCTTGACCTGTTCATCGGGCTGACCATGTGGGCCATCGCGGCAAAGCTGCTGCTGGGGGCATAGCGCGCTTTGCCCTTGCGCGGGGCGAGCGCCGCGTTATCTCTCAGCGCCATGGCACAGACGGTTTCAAGCCCGGGCAAGGGCATCGCGTGGATGATGGTGACGGGGCTGTGCTTCGTTTCGGTGACGGCGCTGGTCAAGATGCTGGCAGGGAGGGTGCCTGCCGCGGAATCTGCCTTTCTGCGCTATTTTCTCGGGTTGGCCTTCCTGATCCCCAGCTGGCGCGGGCTGGTCGCGCTGCGCCTGACGCGCCGCCAGATCGGGCTGTCGGCAGTGCGCGGGGTGGTCCAGACGCTGGGGGTCATCTGCTGGTTCTTCGCGATGACCCGCATTCCCCTCGCCGAGGTGACGGCGATGAATTATCTGACGCCGGTCTATGTCACGATCCTTGCGGTGTTCTTTCTGGGCGAAACACTGGCGCTGCGGCGCATGCTGGCCATTGTCGCGGCGCTGATCGGGGCGCTGATCATCCTGCGGCCCGGATTTCGCACCCTTGATCCGGGGCATTTCGCCATGCTCGGCACGGCGTTCCTGTTCTCGATCTCGTACATGATCGCCAAGATCATCTCGGCAGAGCTGCGCCCGGCCATGGTGGTCGCCCTGCTGTCGATTGCAGTCACTATCGGGCTGTTTCCCTTTGCGGCAGCGGTCTGGGTCACACCGTCACTGACCGATCTGGGCATCCTGTTCGCGGTGGCCTGCTTTGCCACCGGCGGGCATTACGCCATGACGCTGGCCTTTGCCGCGGCGCCGGTCACGGTGACGCAGCCGGTCACCTTCCTGCAGCTGGTGTGGTCGGTGTTGCTTGGGGCGCTGTTCTTTGCCGAACCGGTCGATCCTTATGTGGTGGCGGGCGGCCTTGTGATCATGGGCGCGGTTGCGTTCATCACATGGCGCGAGGTGGTGCTGAAGCGTCGCATCGCGCAACGGGCGCACGAAGCCCACCTTTAGCGGTATCGGAAACGCATCGTTTCGGCTTCGCGAAGACTCCTCCGGGGCGGAAAGGTTTTGCCGCATTTGGCCCGCAGCCTGGCGTGGCGGCATGGCGCCGCCCAACAGGAGAGCGCAATGTTTGCCCAGAACAAGCTGACCGACGACATCACCGAGATTCAGGAGTTTCTGCGCGCCGAGCGGGCCAAGTCGCTGAGCGACTCCGATTGGCGTTTCCGCATGCGCGGCTACGGCTACAACCTGCGCCGCACTGACGCGGGGGTCGAGGTTGCGCGTCTGCCGCAAAACCAGATGCTTGGGGTCTTCCAGATCTGAACGAAGACCGGCTGCGCCTATTTATTTTGAACTGACGTCAAGAGATTAACGATTTGTTAACCTTTTTGGCCCGTTCCGTCTTGATGAGTCGCGATTTTCGCTTCAGCTACAGGGCATGTTCAAGCTCTGTTCTGTTCTGATGATCTGCGTTGCGACCTCTGCCCTTGCCGGGCCGGATGGGCGTGTCCGCGTGATCGATGGTGACACGATCGATGTTGGCGCAATCCGCGTGCGCCTGCTGGGCGTTGATGCCCCCGAGGCCGACCAGTCCTGCGGCGGCGACGGGGTGCCGATGTGGGCCTGCGGATCGTGGGTCACCCAGACCGTGCGCGCGCGATACGAGGGGCGCACCGCGCATTGCACCGTGCATGACACCGATCGCTATGGGCGCACGGTGGCGACCTGCGATGTCGACGGCGAGGATATCGGGCGCCATCTGGTGCAAAACGGGCTGGCCTTTGCCTATCGCAAATATTCCATGATCTACGATCTGGATGAAAAGATCGCTGCGGTGAACGATGTTGGCCTGCATGGGGCCGGGGTAATGCCGCCAGCGGAATACCGCGCCGCCGGGCGCGCGGCTCGGGCGCAGGTTAACCTTGCGACAGCGCCGCAGGGCTGCACGATCAAGGGCAACATCTCGAAGAGCGGCCGCATCTACCACATGCCGGGGCAGGCATGGTACGACGGCACGCGGATTGCCCCGGAAAAGGGCGAGCGCTGGTTCTGTTCCGAAGCCGAGGCGCGCGCTGCCGGCTGGCGCCCCGCCCGCCGCTAAGGCCGCTAAGGCCGCTCAGTTCAGCGCAGCATCGATCTGGGCGGTGATCGGCGCCGACATGGGCCGCGTGGTGGCCCCCCAGCCTTTGACAAAGCGGCCATCGGGCGCGATCAGCGCCTTGTTGAAATTCCAGCCCGGCGCAAAGCCTTGCGTCGCCAGCCATTTGTACAGCGGATGCGCCTGCGGCCCGGTAACGCGGGTGATGGTGGTCATCGGGATATCGAGATCGAAGTTCAGCTCGCAGAAATCCTTGACCTCGGCCTCGCTGGCCAGTTCCTGCCGGAAATCATTGGATGGCACCGCCAGCACCACCAGCCCCTTGTCGCGATAGGTATCATACAGCGCCTGAAGCCCGTCGTATTGCGGGGTGAATCCGCAGCGCGAGGCGGTGTTGACCACCAGCACCGGTTGGCCCTTCCAATCGTCCAGCGACAGGGTGCTGCCGTCGATGCTGTCAAAGGTAAAACTGTCTGCAAAGGCCGGAGCGGCGCCTAGCAGGGCGATGATGATGGCGATCCTGCGGAACATCTCTGGTTCTCCTCTGGTTCCTCAGGGTAGCGTGGGCCCGCCGCTTTTCAACGAGGCTGGCGAGAGTGCATTTCCCGCGCTATCCTTGATCCATCAGGAGGTGCCGCCATGGCCGGAGGCTGGAGCCGCGACGGAGCGGTGAGCGAACAGATCGAAGCGTCGATTTCCGACGAGTTGCAGCGCCTGCGCTCTCGGCGCGCGCCGCAGGGCGAGAGCCTGACGGAATGCGCCGAATGTGGTGAAGAGATTCCCGAAAAGCGGCGAGTCGCCATTCCCGGCGTCAAGCTGTGTATCGATTGTCAGCAGGACCGCGACGGCGCGTTCAAGGCGCGCGGTGGCATCAACCGGCGCGGCTCCAAGGATTCGCAGCTGAAGTGATCAGTCGCTGTGCCGGTCTTGCGGCGTGATCCCGGCATGTTTCAGCCCGGCGCGCCACAGCGGCACAACGTCAAGCGCGGCCACCGCCACGCCCAGCGGGATCATCCAGAAGCCAAGGATGGGCAGAAACCCCAGCACGCCCCCGACCATCAGCAGCGCGCCCAGCAAGAGCCGCAGTCCGGGCGGCACGCGTCTGCGCACATGCACCTGAAACCGCATGAGGCGGCCTTTCAGGCTGCGGCCATTGGGCTTTAGCGGGTTGGGCATTTGTTCCTGAAATCTTGTGTCGGGTGTTGTAGCGAAACGCGGCAAGCCGGGATCAGGTTCCCCGGCCGAGGTGGCGCGGCCCGTTAAGGCCGCGCCGCGCGATCACTCTTCCATGGCTTCCAGCTCGTCGATGAAGCCTTCGATCATCGACAGGCCCTTGTCCCAGAAGCTGGGGTCCGACGCATCAAGGCCGAAGGGCGCGAGCAGCGCCTTGTGGTGCTTCGATCCGCCCGCCTTGAGCATGTCGAAATACTTGTCCTGAAAGCCCTCGGGATTTTCTTGGAACGCGGCATACAGCGCGTTCACCAAGCCATCGCCAAAGGCATAGGCGTAGACATAGAACGGCGAGTGCACGAAATGCGGGATATAGGCCCAGAAGGTCTCGTATCCCGGCATGTAGTCGAACACCGGGCCAAGGCTTTGCGCCTGAACCGACATCCATAGCGCGTTGATGTCATCGGGGGTGAGTTCCCCGCCGCGCCGCGCCTCGTGCAGCTTGCATTCGAAATCGTAGAACGCGATCTGCCGGACCACGGTGTTGATCATGTCCTCGACCTTGCCGGCGAGCATGACCTTGCGTTCCTTCTGCGTCTTTGCCCCGTCAAGCATGGCGCGGAAGGTCAGCATCTCGCCGAAGACCGAGGCCGTTTCGGCAAGGGTCAGCGGGGTTGATGCCAGCATCTCGCCTTGCCCGGCGGCCAGAACCTGATGCACGCCGTGGCCCAGTTCATGCGCGAGGGTCATCACGTCGCGCGGCTTGCCGAGGTAGTTGAGCATCACGTAGGGGTGCACCTCGGTGACGGTGGGATGGGCAAAGGCCCCCGGCGCCTTGCCCGGCTTCACGGCGGCGTCGATCCAGCCCTTGGTAAAGAACGGCTCGGCGATCTCGGCCATGCGCGGATCAAACCCGGCATAAGCCTCCATCACCGTCTTGCGCGCCTCATCCCAGCCGACGATGCGGTCACTCTCCATCGGCAGCGGCGCGTTGCGGTCCCAGATCTGCATGGTGTCGAGGCCAAGCCACTTGGCCTTCAGCGCGTAATAGCGGTGCGACAGG
This sequence comes from Citreicella sp. C3M06, assembly GCF_018860705.1. Lineage (GTDB taxonomy): Bacteria > Pseudomonadota > Alphaproteobacteria > Rhodobacterales > Rhodobacteraceae > Salipiger. Next base: position 70,309 of record NZ_JAHKQA010000093.1, on the reverse strand, counting down.
CGCGGGTAGGCGGCGACAACGGCGTTGCGCAGCGCCTCGACCACCTCGGGCTCAACATCGTTGGACAGGTGGCGGCCCATCTGCGCCGAGGGCATGCCGCGCCAACGGTCCATGATTTCCTTTTCCTTGGCCTGCGTGTTGTGGACGCGGGCAAAGGTCTTGATGTTCTCGCCAAAGACGCGGGCGAGTTCCCGCGCGGCGGCCTCGCGCTTCGCGCGATCCTGTTCGGTCATCTGGGTCAGCGTCGATTCGATGCCCATCTCTTCGCCGTCGATGGTAAAGCTGAGGCTGGCGATGGTTTCATCGAACAGCTTCATCCACGCATCGCCGACCACGCCCATGTCATGCAGAAACCGTTCCAGCTCGTCAGACAGCTGGTAGGGCTTCATCGCGCGCACCCGGTCGAAGGCGGGCTTGTAGCGGGCCAGATCATCGCTGGCGGTGAACAGCGCCGCATAGGCATCATCTTCCAGCGTGTTCAGCTCGAGCGAAAAGAACACCAGCGGCGTGGTGTAGATCGTCACCTTTTCCTGAAGGTCCGACAGGAACTTGGCGCGCTCGGCGTCGGTGGTGTGCTGGTAATAGCGCAGCCCGGCAAAGGACATCAGCCGCCCGCCGATGGTCTCGATCTTCTCGTGGCGCTTGACCATGTCGAGGAAGGCCGGGGCATCCAGCGTCGCCAGCTTGCCTTCGTAATCCTCGGCAAAGCGGGCGCAGGCATCTTCGAGCCAGTCCATGTCGCGCTTCAGCTCGGGCGCGTCGACGGCGGGATACAGGTCGGACAGATCCCATTCCGGCAGCTCGCCCAGATCGCGGCCTCCGGAGACGCGGGCATCGAAAGTGCGGCGATCATGACCGGGGCGGGGCAGGGAAAATGGAAGCATGGGGGTCCTCGTCGTGAAGGTTTGACCCAAGACATAGGGGGCGCGCCTTGCGGAAAGCAATGGTTCAGCGCGGATTTTGAAGGCGAGCGCCCCGGCGCGCCCGGAGCTTCCGATGCGCTCTGGCGTGATCCTCTGCTGGCGAGGCGGCGGCGCGATGGGCCTTGTACCGCGGCCCGTGGGGGCTTTGTCATTGCCAAGACGGGGTGTGTAAGCGGGAAGAGGCCCGGAAGGCATCGAGCGCCCGGTCATTATTGCGCGCATGCTGGCCGGAGCAGCCGGGCTGACCCCGAGCCAGACTGGTCCTAGCCGTAAAGCGCCAGCATCTCGCGCAGATCGTCCAGCGTGTTGGCCTCTTGCGCGGGCTTGTCGTGGCGCCAGCGCGCCATGCGGGGAAACCGCAGCGACAGGCCGGATTTGTGCCGGGGCGAAGGCTGGATACCTTCGAAGGCGATCTCGAACACCAGCTCTGGTTTGACTTGCCGCACCGGGCCAAAGCGCTGCAGCGTGTTGCGGCGCACCCATGCGGTGATCTTGGCGAATTCCGCGTCGGTGAGGCCGGAATAGGCCTTGGTAAAGGGCACCAGCTCGTTGCCGTTCCACGCGGCAAAGGTGAAATCGGTGAACAGATTGGCGCGCCGCCCGTGCCCCTGCTGGGCGTAGATCATCACCGCATCGACGCAAAGCGGATCGAGCTTCCACTTCCACCAGTCGCCCTTTTTGCGCCCTGCGAGATAGGGCGCATCGAGCCGTTTCAGCATCACCCCCTCGGCGCGGTGATCACGCGCCATGTTGCGGGTCTGTGCCAGATCTTCCCATGTTTCGAACGGGATGCGGGGCGAGGGGCGGATGTTGGCCTCGGGCGGCAGACCCGCGAGCAGCGTTTCCAGCCGGGCGCGGCGCGCATGCAGCGGGGTGTCGCGCAGGTCTTGCCCGTCTTCGAGCAGGTCATAGGCTAGCATCACCACCGGCGCGTCGCGCAGCAGCTTTTTCGGCACGCTCTTGCGCCCGATGCGTTGTTGCAGCGTGTTGAAGGGCAGCGGCTGACGGCCATCCCACGCGACAATCTCGCCGTCAAACACCAACCCCTCGGGCAGGAAATCCGTTGCGGCGGCCAGTTCGGGAAAGCGGTCGCTCATCAGCTCTTCGCCGCGCGACCAGACATGATGCGCGCCGCCGCGCAGGATCAGCTGACCGCGAATGCCATCCCATTTCCATTCCGCCAGCCAGTCCTGCGCCGGGCCAAGCGTCTGCGGCGCGCTTTCCAGCTGGTAGGCTAGGTAAAACGGGTAGGGGCGGCTGTCGTCTTCTTCGGGCTCGGGGGCGGCCACCAGCCGCTGCCACGTGGTGGTTTGTGGCGTCCAGTCGCCCATCAGGCGCAGCGCCATGGCGGCCTCGTCCTGCCCGGTGGCCTGCGCCAGCGCGCGGGTCATCAGCTTGCGCGACACGCCGATGCGAAAGCCGCCGGTGATCAGCTTGTTGAACAGGAACCGTTCAGTGGCATCGAGCCGGTTCCACGCATCAAGGATTCGCACCTTGCGCGCTTCGATATCGAGAGAGGGGTAGTTCAGCAGATCGCCCAGCCATGCGCTGAGCGGGCGGTCGGAGGTGTGCTCGTTCGGCGGCAGAATCAGCGCGATGGTCTCGGCCAGATCGCCGACGATGGGGTAGCTTTCCTCGAGCAGCCAGAGCGGCAACCCGGCGCGCTCGGCGGCCCATTCGCGCAGCTGCGTGGTGGTGACGGCGCGTTTCGGCCGACGGCCTGAGAACAGCGCGACCGTCCACAGCCGGTCGTCATCCGGGGCGGTGCGGAAATACTCGGCCAGCGCGGCGGTCTTGACGGTGGTCTTGGTGCTTTGGTCGATGGCGGTGAACAGCGCAGCAAAGGCTTTCATGGCGCCTCGCCGTCGGTGTCTTCGTCACCGCCGAATTGGGTCGGCACGATCTGCGCGTCATAGCCCTGCGCCGTCAACCAGCGGGCAAAGATCTCGGTATAGCCATGGGTGGCAAAGATTTTTTCCGCGCCGGTACCGCGGATGGCGCTGTGCAATTCGCCCCAATCGGCGTGGTCCGACAGCACAAAGCCCCGGTCGGCGCCTCGGCGACGGCGCACGCCGCGCAGCGCCATCCAGCCCGACGCCATGCCGACCTGCGCCCCCCGGAACCGCCGCGCCCAGCTTGCCCCCAATGCCGAGGGCGGCGCGATGACCATGGCGCCCGGATGAGCCTTGACGTCGAGATCCGGCGTGACGCGCAGGGTGTCGGGCAGCGCGTAGCCTTGGGCCCGCAGCACCTCGTTGGTGTTTTCCACCGCGCCGTGGGTCAGGATCGGGCCGATGGCTGGATCGAGCAGTGCCAGCAGCCGTTGCGCCTTGCCCAGCGAATAGGCCCCCAGCAGCGAGGGGCGGCCCTCGGCGGCATTGGCGCCCCACCATGCGTTGATCTGTGCGGCGATCTTTGCCTGCGGGGCCCAGTTAAAGACCGGCAGCCCAAAGGTGCATTCGGTGATGAAGGCGTGGCAGCGCAGCGGCTCGAAGCTTTCGCACAGCCCGTCGGGAGAGACCTTGTAATCGCCTGACACCACCCAGACCTCGCCGCCGACCTCGACGCGGATCTGCGCAGAGCCGGGGATGTGCCCGGCGGGGTGAAAGCTGACCTGTGCATCGCCAATGCGGCGCGCCTCGCCGTAGGGAAGCGTTTCGATGGCGATCTCGCCGAGCCGGTGGCGGATCACCGGGGCGGCGGCATCGCTCGACAGGTAGCGCGCGTGGCCCCAGCGCGAATGATCGGCGTGGCCATGGGTGATCAGCGCCCGGTCGACCGGGCGCCATGGGTCGATGTAAAAACCGCCCGCGGGGCAATAGATGCCCTTGTCGGTAAAGATCAGGACCGGCTCGCTCATACCTGCGGAGTTAGCCCGCGCCGTGATGTCGACCAGATCAGGCGCTGAGGGCAGGGGTGTCAGAGGCGCGGGCGGTTTCGAAAAAATCCAGCATCTCTGTCAGGATGCGGCGGCGCACCGGGGCGCTTTCCATCAGCACCTCGTGTTCACCGCCGCTCACCGTTTCAAGCCGCCCGCCCGGCCACATCGACATGCGCTGGACGATGCGGGGAACATCGACGATGCGCTCGTTCGAGCCGACAAAGACTATGGCGGGCACCTGCGGCGAGGGCATCCGGGCCAGCGCAAGGCATTCGATCAGCGCCTGATGCAGCCATTGCAGCGACGGACCGCCCAATTGCAGCTCGGGCACCTCGCTCACCTGACGGTGCATGTAATCCCAGCCGTCGCGGTCCGTGGTCAGCAGGTTGCCTTCGAACGGGGCCGAGGTCACATAGCTCAGCGGGCCGGTGGTGGGCGCATAGACATGCCCCATCCCGACGCGCGAGCTGCCCCAGCCAAGCGCCCACGCGGCGGGGCGCAGCGGCACCGCCATGCGAATCCCCCACATCGGGCCGGTAAAGCCCGCCGCCACCACCGGCAGATCGCGCATCAGCGCCCGCAGGGCGATGCAACTGCCCATGGAATGACCCAAAAGGTAGTACGGCTTTGGCAACTCCAGCGCCGCCGCCGCGTGCATCATCGCGTCGACGTCTTGCTGGTAGTCCTGAAACTGCATCACATGCCCGGTGCGCGGATCGGTGTGCATCCGGTCGGCCAGCCCCTGTCCGCGCCAGTCGATGGTCAGCACACAATAGCCGCGATCGGTCAGATCGCCAGCAACCCGGCCATATTTCTCGACATATTCCGTGCGGCCGGGAAACAGCAGCACGGTGCCCTTGGCATCTGCGGACGGGTAATGCGCCACGCGCAGGCGCAGGCCATCCGATGTTGTCACCCAGAAGGCGCGCGTGCCCTTTGGCCCCTCGGCAAGCTCGGCGTAAAAAGGCGCGTCTGACATCATCTCAGGACAATACTCCTCCAAGACGCATCGCCGCGCCCATGTCTCCGTCGATCTTCAGCCGACCCGACATGAATGCCTTGGTTGGGTTAAGATCTCCTTCAATGATCTGCTGGAAAGTGTCAGTCTCGGCGGTGAGTGTCACATCGGCCTCGTCGTCGCCCGCGCGGGCGCCGTTTTCGTCGATGATGATGCTGCCTTCGTCCTCGATGACGAATTTGGCAATGCCGTCAAAACCTGTTCCGTCCAGCCTTGCGTTCAGGGCATCCACCGCTGCTGATATAACGTCGCTCATGTCCTGTTCTTCCTTCACGAAATCCTGTGCTGGCAATTCAGCATCTTCAGTCTACACTCGGAAGGTATGAGCATGCGTGTCCCCATAAGCAATTCTATCGTGACGGCAGTTTGTGCCACAGTCATGTTTTCCATACCCGGTCTTGCGCAGGCGCAGGATCGCGCGGGCGAGCTGCTGGAAGAGCTGGGCGCGGCCCAGTCCCCAGAGGCGGCGGCGCGGGCCGAACGCGCGCTGGACATGGAATGGTCCAAAAGCGGCTCTGCGGTGATGGACCTTCTGCTCAAGCGTGGGCGCGATGCGCTCGAGCTGCAGCAGACCGGCCCGGCCATCCAGCATCTGACCGCGCTGACCGACCATGCGCCGGATTTCGCCGAAGGCTGGTACGTGCTGGCACTGGCCTATTTTCAGGCGGAAATGCTTGGCCCGTCGATGGATGCGCTGGAACGCACCCTTGCGCTCAACCCGGTGCATTTCGGGGCGCTGCGCGGAGTCGCCGCGATCCATGAACAGATCGGCAACGAGGCGCTTGCCTATGAGGCCTATGCACGGGTACTGGAGCTCAGGCCGTTCGATGAAGCGGTGACAGATGCGCTGGAGCGGCTCGCGGGCCGCGTTCAGGGTATCGAGATCTGAGCCCGGCCCCGGAACCCCCGACGGCAAGGAACGGCGAGAAGGACCAGGGCCCACATGCCCCAGCGCGCAAGGATCGCGGCCGTTCTCGGCCCGACCAACACCGGCAAGACCCACTACGCGATCGAGCGGATGCTTGGCCATCGCACAGGCATGATCGGCCTGCCGCTGCGGCTGCTCGCGCGCGAGGTCTATGACAAGATCGTCGCCGCCCGCGGCCCCGGCGTGGTGGCGCTTGTCACCGGCGAGGAGCGCATCGTGCCGCCGCGTGCCGCCTACTGGGTCTGCACCGTCGAGGCGATGCCCGAAGGCATGGGCACCGATTTTGTCGGTATCGACGAGATCCAGCTTTGCGCCGATCCCGAACGCGGCCATGTGTTTACCGACCGTCTCCTGCGGATGCGCGGCTTGCACGAGACGCTGTTCATGGGGGCCGACACCATGCGCGGCCCGATCTCGCAGCTGGTCAAGGGCGTCGAATTCATCCGCCGCGAGCGGATGAGCCAGCTGAGCTATCTCGGCTCTAAGAAAATCAGCCGGATGCCGGCGCGCTCGGCCATCGTCGGGTTTTCGGTCGACAACGTCTATGCCATCGCCGAGCTGATCCGCCGCACCAAGGGCGGCGCGGCGGTGGTGATGGGCGCGCTCAGCCCGCGCACGCGCAACGCGCAGGTCGATTTGTACCAGAACGGCGAGGTCGATTACCTCGTCGCCACCGATGCCATCGGCATGGGGCTCAACCTTGATATCGACCATGTGGCGTTTTCCTCGCTGACCAAGTTCGACGGGCGGCGGATGCGCGAGTTGCAGCCCAACGAGCTGGCGCAGATTGCCGGGCGCGCGGGGCGGGGCATGAAGCCCGGCACTTTCGGCACCACCGGCGATGCGGGGCAGATCCCCGATGACTGGGTCGAGGCGATCACCTCTCACAGCTTCACGCCGATCCGCAAGCTGGGCTGGCGCAACTCCGATCTGCGGTTTGGTTCGATCGACGCGCTGGTGCAATCGCTCGAGATGTCGCCCGACAACGAATGGCTGATGAAGGCGCGCGAGGCGGATGACCTTCAGGTGCTCAAGTCGCTGTCGAGAGAGGCAGAGGTCTTTGCCCGCGCCAGCAATCCCGCCTCTGTCCAGCTTTTGTGGGATGTCTGCCGGGTGCCCGATTTCCGGGGTATCTCTCATGCGGAACATGCGGGGCTGTTGCAAGTTATCTTCCAGCACCTGCACGAGCGGGGCAGCATCCCGGCGGATTTCTTCGCCCGGCAGGTCAAACGCATCGACCGGACGGACGGAGACATCGACGCGCTGTCGAAACGGCTGGCGTATATCCGCACATGGACATACGTGGCGCAGCGCAAGGGATGGGTCGATGACGAAATGCATTGGCGCGACGCGACCCGCGCTGTAGAAGACGCACTGTCGGATGCGCTCCACGAGCGACTGACTCAAAGATTTGTTGACCGGCGGACATCAGTGCTGCTTCGCCGGTTGAAGCAGAAGGAGGCCCTCTTGGCCGATGTGAACGACAAGGGTGAAGTGACCGTCGAAGGCGAATTCGTCGGTCGGCTTGAAGGGTTCCGGTTCCGTCAGGACCAGGGCGCGACAGGGCAGGAAGCCAAGACGCTGAAACAGGCGTCGTTGCAGGCGCTCGCGCCGCATTTCCATCTCAGGGCGGACCGTTTCTACAACGCGCCGGATACCGAGATCGACTTCACCGAGCAGGGGGGCCTCATGTGGGGCGACCAGGCAGTGGGTCGGCTGGCCAAGGGCGATGACGCGCTCAAGCCGCGCATCGTGGCGTTTGTCGACGATACGGCGGGCGCGGATGTGGTGCAAAAGGTGGAACGCCGCCTGCAGCATTTCATCGACCGCAAGATCGCCGCGCTGTTCGAGCCGCTGCTCAACCTGCGCGATGACGAGGCGCTGACCGGGCTGGCGCGGGGCTTTGCCTTCCGCATGGTCGAATCCATGGGCATCGTGCCGCGGGCGCAGGTCGCCGACGAGGTCAAGCAGCTGGATCAGGACTCGCGCGGCGCGCTGCGCAAGCATGGCATCCGCTTCGGGCAGTACACCATCTTCATGCCGCTGCTGCTCAAGCCGGCGCCGACGCGGCTGCGGCTGGTGCTTTGGTCGCTGTTCAACGATCTCGATCATTTCCCCGAGGCACCGCCGCCGGGTCTGGTGACCGTGCCCAACATCCGCGACGTGCCGATGCAGCACTATACGCTGGCGGGCTATCGTCCGTCGGGCGAGCGGGCGATCCGCATCGACATGCTGGAACGGCTGGCCGATCTTCTGCGCGCGCAGGACAGCCGGGGCGGCTTTGAGGCCAATCCCGACATGCTGTCGATCACCGGCATGACGCTGGAACAGTTCTCTGATCTGATGGGCGGGCTGGGCTACAAGGCCGAAAAGGCCGAACGCAGCAAGGTGCGCGCCGCCGATACGGTCGTTACCACAAGCGCCACCCCCGAGGGCGAGTCGGGCGAGGATATCCCCGTCTTCGATGCCGCTCAGATCGAGGAAACCAGCCCCGGCGCTGCGCCTGACATGGCGCAAACCCCGGCGGCTGCGGATGTGGTCGCAGGGACCGAGTCGATCGACGATGCGGGCTATGCCCCGATCAATGAAGACCCCGCACCGGTGAAGGACGATGACAACATCGCCGAAACCCCCGAGGAAGAGCTGCTTCCGGGCACCGCGCCCGACGAGGCGCTGTCGGGCCCCGAGATCGAGGTGATCTATACCTTCACATGGGGTGGCAACCGCGGCGCACGCGGTGGCAACCGCCGTGAGCAGGGCGGGGCCCGCAGCGGCGCACCGCGCGGCAAGGGCAAGCCTCAGGGCGAACGTCAGGCCGGGGAACGGCAGGGCGGCGAGCGGGGAGACCGCGGCGCTCAGGGCAAGGGTCCGCGCAAGGGCAAGGGTGGCAAGCCGCAAGGCGGGCCGGGCAACAAGTCCAAGTCCTACGAATCGGGCCCCCGCAAGGCGGACCGCATCGATCCGGACAACCCCTTTGCCGCCGCGCTCATGGGCTTCAAGAACAAGTCCTGAGTGAGCGAGGCACCGTCAAAGCTGCGCCTCGACAAGTGGCTGTGGCAGGCGCGGTTCTTCAAAACGCGCAGCCTTGCCGCCAAGGTGATTGGTGGTGGGCTGCGCGTGAACGGGCAGTCCATCGCCAAGCCGGCCTTTGCGGTGGGTCCGGGCGACGTGCTGACCTTTGCGCAGGGCCGGGATGTGCGGGTGATCCGCATCCTCGCCTTGGGCGAGCGGCGCGGCCCGGCGCCAGAGGCGCAGGCGCTTTACGCCGACCTCGATCCGCCCAAGGCCCGCGTGCCCGATCCGTCGCTGCCCGTGGCCGAGGCGGGCGGGCGGCCAACAAAGCGTGACCGCCGGATCATGGATCGGCAGCGGGATAGGCTTGAATGATCCGGCGCGCTGGTCTAGTTGCGCAGGATACAGATTGACACCCTGACGGATGGACGCCCATGACTTACGTGGTCACTGAGAACTGCATCGCCTGCAAATACACCGATTGCGTCGAGGTATGCCCCGTGGATTGCTTTTACGAGGGCGAGAACACGCTGGTGATTCATCCCGACGAATGCATCGACTGCGGCGTGTGCGAACCCGAATGCCCCGCCGATGCGATCCGGCCCGACACCGAGCCGGACATGGAAAAATGGGTCGAGTTCAATCGCAAGTATTCCGAGCTTTGGCCGGTGATCATTTCGAAGAAAGATCCGATGCCCGAGGCCGAAGAGCGCGACGGCGAGTCCGGCAAGATGGAAAAGTATTTCTCGGAAGCGCCGGGCGAGGGCGGCTGAGACTTGATTCGCCATCCAGTGTGAACACAGGGTCAGACGGCCCTGCGCAAGCATCTGATTTGTCGCGACATATTGGTGGGTAAGCAAGGTTGTGGGAAAGTCACGATTCTTGTGGTATACTCACCCCACATGACGAAGCCACGCACAGAAATCAGGGCCTCTTTGCGCCCCAAAGGTTGATCTAGGAACGGTAAAGTTCTCACGTACGGGATGCACGTTGCATTTCCGTCCGTCTTTGTCGTCTTTGATCGATCCGTTTTCCTGTTGCTATAGGGCTTGGCTGCTAAGGACCCTGTTGTATGACCAAGACCAAGAAAAACGAATTCCACCCCAACGATTACGTTGTCTACCCTGCGCATGGCGTGGGCCAGATCATGTCGATCGAAGAGCAGGAAATCGCCGGCCTCAAGCTGGAACTCTTCGTGATCTCCTTTGAAAAGGACAAGATGACCCTGCGTGTGCCCACGCACAAGGCGACCGAAATCGGGATGCGTTCGCTGTCGACCCCCGATGTCGTCAGCCAGGCGATGAAGACCCTGAAGGGCAAGGCCAAGGTCAAGCGGGCGATGTGGTCGCGCCGTGCTCAGGAATACGAACAAAAGATCAACTCGGGCGATCTGATCGCCATCGCCGAAGTGGTGCGCGACCTGCACCGCGCCGACGATCAGCGCGAGCAATCCTATTCGGAGCGTCAGCTCTACGAAGCCGCGCTCGAGCGTCTGACCCGTGAAGTCGCCGCCGTTGCTGGCGGAGACGAGGTTGCTGCCGCACGTCAGGTCGACGAGGTGCTTGGCCTGCGCGCCGCCTGATCGGTTTTCAGACCACGAAAAAGGCGGGCCCCGCGAGGAGCCCGCCTTTTTTCATGCCGTATCGGTCGGTTACATCGAAAAGCTGGTGCCGCAGCCGCAGGAACTGCTGGCATTGGGGTTTTCGATGACAAAGCGCGCGCCGATCAGCTCTTCGGTGAAATCGATGGTCGCGCCGGCCAGAAACGGCAGCGAGATCTCGTCGATCACCACGCGCTCGCTGCCATGCGACAGGATCAGATCGTCGCTGGCGGGGTCGTCCAGCTTGATCTCGTATTGAAAGCCGGAACAGCCGCCGCCTTCGACCGCAACGCGCAGGGCCTTGCCCTGCGAGGCTGCGCCGATCTCTTCGAGGCGGGCAAAGGCGCGGTCGGTTACTTTGGGAGGCAGGTTCATCAAGGGTCTCGCAGGTGTTTCACTTGGGGCGTATTGCCAATATAGGAAGGGTCGGACCGGGCGGCAACCGGGCTCAGGGCGCTTGGCCCGGAATTGGAAAGGGCTTGGCATGGAGATCTACGCATGCATTCCGCAGCAATCGCGCGGGCGGCGGGTTCCGGAAGAGGAAAGCGCCTTTCGTTCGTGCTTTCAGCGCGATCGGGACAGGATCATCCATTCCTCGGCATTCCGGCGTCTCAAGCACAAGACGCAGGTGTTTGTCGAGCATGAGGGCGATTTCTACCGCACCCGCCTGACCCACAGCATCGAGGTGGCGCAGGTGGCCCGCACCATGTGCGGGGCGCTGGGGCTGAACACCGACCTGACCGAGGCGGTGGCGCTGGCGCATGATCTGGGCCACACGCCCTTTGGCCACACGGGCGAGGACGCGCTGCACGCGCTGATGGCGCCCTATGGCGGCTTTGATCACAATGCGCAGGCGCTGCGCATCGTCACTTCGCTGGAATGCCATTACGCCGAATTTGACGGGCTGAACCTGACTTGGGACACGCTGGAAGGCATCGCCAAGCACAATGGCCCGCTGCTGCCGCTGGCACCGGGCAAGGCGCTGCCGGTCACGCTGGCGGAATACAACGCGCGGCACGATCTGGAACTGCACACCCATGCCAGCGCCGAAGCGCAGGTGGCGGCGCTGTCGGACGATATCGCCTACAACAACCACGATCTGCAGGACGGGCTGCGCGCCGGGCTGTTCTCCGAAGACGAAATCGCCGAGCTGGCCCTGATCGGCCCCGCCTATGTCGAGGTCGATCGGCTCTATCCCGGCCTCGACAGCTATCGGCGTCGCCACGAGGCGCTGCGGCGGGTGTTCGGCTATATGGTGTCCGATGTGATCGACACGTCCCGCGCGCGCATCGATGCCGCCGCGCCGGACAGTGCCGATGCCATCCGCCATCTTGGCCGCCCGATCATCGCCTTTTCCGACGAGATGTGGGCCATGCTCAGGGAAATCCGGCATTTCCTGTTCACCCGCATGTATCGCGCCCCCTCTGTGATGCAGGTGCGGGCCATGGTGACACAGGCCGTCGAAGAGCTGTTCCCGCTGTATATGGACGATCCGGCGCAGCTGCCTCAGCGCTGGCAACCCGAGATCGCCGCTTGCGTCGACAAGGCGGCGCTGGCGCGCATCGTCGCCGATTACATCGCCGGCATGACAGACCGCTACGCGCTTCAGGCGCATGCGCGGCTGACCGGAAAGGATGTGCTGCACGAGCGGCACTGATTTCGCCTCGCGGGCATGAAGCGCCCTTGCACGGGGCGGAAAAACATGCAGCCATTGTGCCTCAAGGAGCCGGGACCAGGCTTCGAGGAAAGGCAGGGGCAGGCATGACGCGCCTATTCGGAGTGTCGGCATTCACCGGCAAGGTGGTTCTCGTGTCCGGGGCAGGGCATCCGCTGGGCCGGGCGCTGGTGCGACGTCTTGCCAGCTTTGGGGCGATGGTTGTGGCCATCGACACCGAGGCCAAGGCGATGCACGGGCTCGCCGCCCATTGCCCGGATCGCATCGAAACCCTGCCGCTGGATCTGGCCGATCCCGAAGCTTGCCTGATCCTCGGCGAAAGCTGGGGGGTCGAGCCGCTGCATCTGGTTTATGATTTCTCGGCGCTGTCACTGCGCAATGATAGCATCGGCAAGGTGGCCGAACGCAGCGAAGGGCTGCTGTCGTCGATCGCGCAGGGGCTTCGGGTCGGCATGGGGCGCGCCATCGTCGGGCTGCCGGGCGATGATGACGGCGCGGTGTCCGGGATGCTCGGGGCGATGGTGCGGCAGTGGAATGTGGCGCTTTCCCCGGCAAAATTGCACGGTGTGATGATCCCTCAAGCCTCAAAGCACTGGACAGCGACGCGATGCACCTCATCTGGTGATCTGATGCTGGCCCTGTCGCATCCGATCACCCGCGCCCTGTCGGGGGGCGGTGTGCTAAAGGATACGTCATGGGCCGAGGTCACTGGAAAGGACGAGGATGGCGGTAGCTGAAACCGCGGGGCTTGGCCCTGTGTTGGGATTTGCATTGGTGGGCGCGCTTGGCGTTGGCTCGCAGTGGCTGGCGTGGCGGCTGCGGATGCCGGCCATCGTGCTGATGCTGGCCGCCGGGCTTGTGGCCGGGCCGGGCCTTGGTGTGCTTAGCCCGTCCGAGCAATTCGGCGATCTGATGCAGCCGATGCTGGCCATCGCCGTCGCGATCATCCTGTTCGAAGGTGGCATGACGCTGAACATGCGCTCGCTGTCGGATGCCGCCGTTGGCGTGCGGCGGCTGGTGTTCATCGGCGGCCCGCTGGGCTGGGCGGCGTCCAGCGCCGCGTTGCACTGGGCGGCAGGGCTCAGCTGGCAGAGCTCGGCGGTGTTCGGGGGCATCATGATCGTCACCGGCCCGACGGTCATCGCGCCGCTGCTGCGGCAGGCACGGCTGCGCAAGCGCCCCGCCGCGCTGCTGCAATGGGAGGCTATCGTCAACGATCCGGTCGGCGCGCTGGCCGCTGTGCTGGCGTTCGAGGTGGTCGTGGTGTTCGCCAATGGCGCCTCGGCGGGCGCCGCGATTGTCGAGATGCTGGTGGGCGTCGGCGCTGCGACATTGTTCGGCGTCGCCGCGGGCTGGGGGCTGGCCAAGGCCTTCCGCAATGCGCTGGTGCCGGAATACATGAAGGTGCCGGTGCTGTTCGCGCTGCTGCTGCTGGTGTTTGCGGTGTCGGATGCGATCCTGCACGAAAGCGGGCTGCTCGCGGTCACCGTCATGGGGCTGTGGATCGCCAATGCCAATCTGCCGAGCTATGTCGAGCTGCGCCGCTTCAAGGAACACGCGACGATTCTGCTGGTGTCGGGGGTGTTCATCCTGCTCGCCGCCAACATGGATCGCGCCACGCTGCTGGCGATGGACTGGCGCACGCTGGCTTTTGTGGCGTCGGTGATCCTGCTGGCGCGGCCGTTGCCGGTGCTGGCGGCGCTGGCGTTCTCGGATATCCCGTGGAAGGAACGCCTGCTTGTCGCCTTCACCGGCCCGCGCGGCGTGGTGCTGGTCGCGGTGGCAGGGCTGTTCGGAGACCTGCTGGTTCAGGTCGGGATCGAAGACGGCTCCAAGGTGACAATGCTGGCCTTCGCTCTGGTCGCGGCGACGGTGGTGTTGCACGGCTTTACCCTCACCCCGATGGCGCGCTGGCTGGGTCTGACCGCGACCGAAACGCCGGGGGTTCTGATCGTCGGTGGCTCGCGCTGGTCGACGGCGCTGGGGCTGGCGTTTCGCAAGCTGGAACTGCCGGTGATGATCGCCGATCCCAACCACGCGCATCTGCGCCGCGCCCGCGATGCCGGGCTGGAAACCTTCTGGGGTGATATCCTGTCCGAAGCCGCCGAGCACAATCTTGACCTTGTGACCTATGACAAGGTGATCGCGGCGTCGGACAACGATGCCTATAATACGCTGGTCGCGACCGACCTCGCGCCGGAATTTGGCCGCGAGCACGTCTTTCAGCTCAAGCGGTTGCGCCAGTCTGCCCGCCATGCGCTGCCCGCCACGCTGGGCGGCCAGAAGATCGCCGCCGACGAGACCTATTTCGAGGCCAACGCCCGCCTTGCCGAGGGCTGGGAATTCCGTGTCACCAAGCTTTCAGAGGAATTCACGCTGGAACAATGGCGCGCACGCCACCCCGATGCGGTTCCGGTGGCCGATCTGGGGCCGGGCGGCACGCTGCGTCTGCTGGGCCCCGACGATAAGGTCAAATCCACCGATGGCACGCGTCTGTTGTTCTTTGGCCCCAAGCGCGAAGAGCGCAAGGATGATCGGCGCGACGAGAACGGGCAGGATACGTTGAAAGCCGCCAACCCGAAGAGCTGAATCGAGGTTAATGATCGCTTAACCTTCTGCTGATAGCCCAAGATGTGCGTTTTTTCCGGCGGGTGTTGTGTGGCCCGCCGCACATTGGAGAGGCTTGAATGTATTTTGCCCGGCTGGCCTTTGTGCTTTGCGTTGCCGCGCCGGGGGTGGCGCAATCATCGACCGTGGAGGCCGGGCCGCAGCTGCTTGATGCCGCGGGGCAGGCGCAGCTGCAAAGCTGGATCGGCCTTGGCGATCAGGGGTTCACCCGTATCTGGCGCGGTGTCGCGGGCAGCGCGAGTGCGGAGTCGTTTCATGTCGGCGTCGATGGCATGGGGCCGACGGTGTCGATCTTCCAGATCACGCTTTACGATGGCAGTTCTGCCCTGATCGGCGGGCACAGCACCATCGACTGGGGCACCGAAAGCGGGTTTCACGCCGATTCCCAAGCCTTCATCTTCAATCTGACCGAGATCGAGATTCAGCGCCCTTCCGCTGCGCTGAGCGGTCTTCAGGCCGTTTACACTGATCCGGCCTATTTCTCGACCTTTGGCGGCGGGCACGATCTGTTCGCCGGCATCGGCACGCTTGGGGTGGCCGATCCGGGCAGCAATATCCAGCAGGACGGGTACAGCGCCTCCTATAGCTACGATACGGCGCAGGGGCAGATCGCCATCCATGGGGATTCCGGCGGTGGCTGGGGCAATTCGGGCTATGGCTACGATGCGTGGCGGGTCGAGGCGCTCGAGGTTTACAGCTACGCCGCGCCCGAGCCCGATCCGGTGCCCGCGCCGATGCCGGTGCCTTTGCCTGCGGGTCTGCCGTTGCTGCTCGCGGCGCTCATCGCCCTGCGCCTCAGGCGGTAGCGGCCTGTCCCGGTGCGCGGGCCATTTGACGTCGGGCGCACAGGTGGTACAGGTCTGCTCGACCGTTAGGAGACCAGACAGATGAACCTCTTCACCGACATTCGCGCGCTCGTGATTTCCGCGATCGAAGCGCTTCAGGCCACGGGTATGCTGCCCGGCGATCTGAACACCGCGCCCGTGACGGTGGAGCCTCCCCGAGACGCACTGCACGGCGACATGGCCACCAATGCCGCGATGGTGCTGGCCAAGCCCGCAAAGCTGAAGCCGCGCGACATTGCCGAAGCGCTGGCGGCGCAGATCGCTGCCGATCCGCGCATTACCGCCGCTGAAGTGGCCGGGCCGGGGTTTCTCAACCTGCGGCTTGCCCCTGGCGTCTGGCAGCAACTGCCCGCCGCAATCCTGTCGCAGGGCACCGGCTTTGGCCGCTCGGACATGGGGCAGGGCGCGCGCGTCAACGTCGAATTCGTCTCGGCCAACCCCACCGGCCCGATGCACGTGGGCCACACCCGCGGCGCGGTGTTTGGCGATGCGCTCGCCAGCCTGCTGGATTTTGCTGGCTATGATGTCACGCGCGAATACTACATCAACGACGGCGGGGCGCAGGTCGATGTGCTCGCACGGTCGGTCTACTTGCGCTATCTCGAAGCGCATGGGCAAGAGGTGGAATTCCCCGATGGCACCTATCCGGGTGAGTACCTGATCGCGGTTGGCGAAAAGCTCAAGGATCAGGTCGGTGACAAGTTCCTCGACACCGGCGAGCAATTCTGGCTTGAAGAGGTGCGCAACTTTGCCACCGCCGAGATGATGGAGCTGATCCGCGCCGATCTGGCGATGCTTGGCGTGCGGATGGATCATTTCTTCTCGGAGAAATCGCTTTACGGCACCGGCAAGATCGAGGCGGCCATCGCCTCGCTCGACGCCAAGGGGCTGATCTATCGCGGCGTGCTCGAGCCGCCCAAGGGCAAGACTCCCGAAGACTGGGAGCCGCGCGAGCAAACGCTGTTCAAATCGACCGAACATGGCGACGATGTCGACCGCCCGATCATGAAATCCGATGGCGCATGGACCTATTTCGCTCCCGACATCGCCTATCACTACGACAAGGTTCAGCGCGGCTATGACCAGCTGATCGACGTGTTCGGCGCCGATCACGGCGGCTATGTCAAGCGGATGAAGGCCGCGGTCTCGGCGCTGTCCGATGGCCAGACGCCGCTGGATATCAAGCTGATCCAGCTGGTGAAGCTGTTCAAGAATGGCGAGCCGTTCAAGATGTCCAAGCGGGCGGGCACCTTCGTCACCCTGCGCGATGTGGTCGAAGAGGTGGGGGCGGATGTCACGCGCTTTGTCATGCTGACGCGCAAGAACGATGCCTCGCTGGATTTCGATTTCGACAAGGCGATCGAGCAAAGCCGCGAGAACCCGGTGTTCTACGTGCAATACGCCCATGCGCGGGTGTGTTCGGTGATGCGCAAGGCGGCAGAGCAGGGCATCGACGTTTCGGATGCGGCGCTGCTGGCGGCGGATCTTTCGATCCTGACCCATGATGCCGAACTTGGCCTGATGAAGAAGCTGGCTGAATGGCCGCGTCTGGTGGAAATCGCCGCCAAGGGCCACGAGCCGCACAAGGTGGCGATCTGGCTCAACGAACTGGCCGCCGACCTGCATGGCCTGTGGAATCGCGGCCATGACGAACCGTCGCTGCGGTTTCTTCAGGATGACGGCGCCACAAGCCAGAGCAAAATCGCGCTGGCGCGGGCTGTTGCGGTTGTCATTTCGGCGGGCCTTGGTATTTTGGGCGTGACCCCGGCGGAAGAAATGCGCTGAGCCACGGCAGCCGCGCCGCCCCGGGGACAGACGGCAGAGCAGACTGCCGCGGGGCGCGCCCCGCGGGGCAAGAGGCAGAGATGGCGGATTTCACCTATGACGAGGCCGCGCCGGATGAGGCGCAGGCCCCCGCAGGACGCAGGATCGCGACCCTCGCCAACTGGGCTGGGGCCGCGGTGTCGCTTGCGTTGGTGGCAGGGGTCGCTGTCTGGGGCTACAAACTGTTGATGCGCGACGTGACCGGGGTTCCGGTCGTCATGGCGATGGAAGGCCCGATGCGCATTGCCCCCGAGGATCCGGGCGGCAAGCTGGCCGAACATCAGGGGTTGGCGGTCAATGATATCGCGGGCACCGGCCTTGCCGCGCCAGTACCGGACCGGCTGATGCTGGCCCCGGTGCAGCCCGGACTGTCTGCCGAAGACCTGCCGCAATCGGAATTGCCCGCAGCTGCGCCAAGGCCAACCCCGGTGCGCACCGAATTCGGCGCGCCGGTGCTGGCCGAAGCTGCGACAGAGGCCGCGCTTGATGCCGCGCAAGGGCCAGAGGCCCAGCCGGTGCCGCGCACCAAGGACGGCGAGGTCGACATTCTTGCGTTGGCCGACCAGATCGCCGCCGGGGCCGCGCCGTTGGGCGACATGGCCGACAGCGCCGAAGACCCCGACATGCCGACCATCCCCAAGGAAGAGCCGGTGATCGTCACCGATGGCTCTGATCTGTTCCCCGAGAACGAGGACAGCTCGGATGCGATCTACAAGGCCCCGCCACCGGGCGCGCTGGCACGCTCGCTGCGCCCAAAGACCCGCCCCGGCGCGCTGGCCAAGGCCCCGATGGCAGAGCAGGTCGCGGCGCTGGTCGCCAGTCAGGCCTCGGCCGGGCCCAAGGATCTTGACCCCGCCGCGCTGCCTGCGGGCACCCGGCTGGCGCAGCTTGGGGCCTATGACAGCCCCGAAACCGCCCGCAAGGAATGGGAGCGCTTTTCCACCCGCTTTGGCGAATTCATGCAGGGCAAGGACCGGGTGATCGAGCGGGCCACCTCGGGCGGGCGGGTGTTCTACCGGCTGCGCGCCGCTGGCTTCGCCGACCTGTCCGACGCCCGCCGCTTCTGCGCCGCACTGGTGGCCGAGAACACCGATTGCATTCCGGTGACCACGCGGTGACCACCCGTTTTGGAGCCACCATCCTTGCCCCCGAAGGGCTGACGCTGAGCGATCGCGAGCGCCGGTTCTTTGCCGATGCCAACCCCTATGGCTTCATCCTGTTCGCGCGCAACCTCGCCGAGCCGGATCAGATTCGCGCGCTTACGGCTGATCTGCGCAGTGTCGTGGGCCGCCGCGCGCCGGTGTTCATCGATCAGGAGGGCGGGCGCGTGCAGCGCCTGCGCCCGCCGCTGGCTTGCGAATGGCTGCCGCCGCTTGATGACGTGATGCGCTTTGGCGCCCATGCGCCGCAGGCGATGCGGCTGCGCTATCGCATCATCGCCGCCGAGCTGCTGAGCTATGGCATCGACGGCAACTGCGCCCCGATGCTGGATGTGGCGCGCCCGCAGACCCACCCGTTTCTGCGCAACCGCTGCTATGGCGAGAGTGCCACTGCCGTGTCGGACATCGGCCTTGCCGTGGCGCAGGGCCTGCTTGAGGGCGGCGTGCTGCCAGTGATCAAGCATCTGCCGGGCCATGGGCTTGCGCAGCTGGACAGCCACAAGGATCTGCCGCGCATCGACGCCCCGCGCGCCGAACTGGACGCGGTGGATTTCGCAGCCTTCCGCCCGTTTCACCACATGCCGCTGGGCATGACGGCGCATCTGCTGTTCGAAGGGCTGAACACCCAGCCCGCGACGATTGATCCCTCGATGATCCGCTTGATCCGGCAGGACATCGGCTTTACCGGCTTCCTGATGACGGATGATATCTCGATGCAGGCGCTCTCGGGCACGGTGGCAACGCGCGGCGAGGCGGCGCTGGCCGCAGGCTGCGATTGCGTGCTGCATTGCAACGGCGATTTCGCCGAAATGGTGGCTCTTGCCGACCGCGCTGGGGTGATGAGCGGCGCCGCGCAGAGCCGCGCCGAGGCGGCGCTGGCCGCCCGCACCGTGCCTGCCGAGATTGACATCGCGGCCCTGTTGGCCGAGCGTGAGGCCCTGCTCTCCGGGCGCCCCTGATGGAAGAAGATGATCTCGATCCTCTGGACCAGACGCTCAGCGTCGCTGACCGGCTTGCCGCCGAGGCGCTGATCGTCGACGTCGATGGCTTCGAAGGGCCGCTCGACCTGCTGCTGTCGCTGTCGCGTTCGCAAAAGGTCGATCTGCGCAAGATCTCGGTGCTGGATCTGGCGCGCCAGTATCTGGGCTTTGTCGAGAAAGCCAAGGCGCTGCGCATCGAACTGGCCGCCGATTACCTCGTGATGGCGGCATGGCTGGCCTATCTGAAATCGCGGCTGCTGCTGCCCCCCGATCCCACCGAAGACGGCCCCTCGGGCGAGGAACTTGCCGCGCATCTGGCCTTTCAGCTCGAACGCCTGCAAGCGATGCGCGACGTCGCTGCGCGGCTGATGGGGCGCGACCGGCTGGGCCGCGATTTCTTTGCGCGCGGCGAGATCCAGACCGTCGAGCGGGTGCGCAAGGTGCGCTACAGCGCGACGCTGCTCGACCTGATGCAGGGCTACGCGCGGCTGCGCACCAAGGATGAATTCCGCCCCTTCGTGATGGATCGCGACAGCGTCTACACCATGGAAGAAGCGCTTGGCCGGATGCGCGGGCTGCTCGGCTTTGCCGGTCACTGGACAGACATCGCCTCGTGGCTGCCCGATGGCTGGGACGACGATCCGGTGAAATGGCGCTCGGCCACGGCGGCGACCTTTGCGGCCTCGCTTGAACTGGTCAAGGAAGGCCAAGCCGAGATCCGACAATCGGAAACCTTCGCGCCGATACAGCTGCGCAAACTGGATGGACGGGAATGAGCGACAACGACAGCCTTTTCGAGGCGCCGCCCATGGAAGATCAGGAACGCATGGTCGAGGCGGTGCTGTTTGCCACCGCCGAGCCGATCACCGTGCGCGAGCTGGAGCAGCGCCTGCCGCATGGCTGCGATCCGGCCGAGGCGCTGGTGCATCTGCGTGCCCGCTATGAGGGGCGCGGCGTGCGAATCGTGCGCATCGGCGATGCCTGGGCGATGCGCACCGCGCCCGATCTTGGCTGGCTGATGCAGAAGGAAACCATCGAGACCCGCAAGCTGTCGCGCGCCGCCATCGAGACGCTGGCGATCATCGCTTATCATCAGCCCATCACCCGCGCCGAGATCGAAGAGATCCGCGGCGTGTCGGTGTCACGTGGCACCGTGGACCAGTTGCTCGAGATGGAATGGATCCGGTTTGGCCGTCGCAAGATGACGCCGGGGCGGCCAGTGACCTTCGTGGTGACGCAGGATTTTCTGGATCACTTCGGCCTTGAAACCGCGCGAGACTTGCCGGGCGTGCAGGAGTTGCGCGCTGCGGGGCTGCTGGAAAGTCGCCCGGCGCTGGGGATACTGGACGCTAGCAGCGCCAAGGACGATGCACCGGAAGACGATGCAGCGGAAGACGAGGCTCCGGGGCAGACCGAGCTGTTCGAGGACTGAGCATCGAGGCCGGGTCAGTAGCGGCATCCCGTCTACGGCCCGGCAGAGCAGTCGTCAGCTGCGAAAGTGCTTTGACAGCTTTAGACCCTGACCCTGATAGTTCGATGCGATCCCGGCGCCATAAAGCTGGGTTGGAAGCGTATCCATGCGCTCATAGACCAGCCGCCCGACGACCTGCCCATGTTCCAGCACAAAGGGGGCTTCGTGGCAGCGCACCTCGAGCACCCCGCGCGAGCCGGTCCCACCCGCCCCGGCATGGCCGAAGCCGGGGTCGAAAAAGCCAGCGTAATGCACCCGAAACTCGCCGACCATCGCAAGGTAGGGGGCCATCTCGGCGGCATAGGCCGGGGGAATATGCACCGCCTCGCGGCTGACAAGAATGTAGAACGCATCCGGGTCAAGGATCAGCTGCCCCTTGGCCGATTGCAGCGGGTCCCAGAACTCGGCGGGGTCGTAATGGTTGATGCGGTCAAGGTCGATCACGCCGGTGTGCGGCTTGGCCCGCCAGCCTACAAGGCCGCCGTCGCTCGGGCGCAGATCGACCGAAAATCCCAGCCCGTGATCGATCACCGCCGGGCCACCCGTGACCAGCGTTTCGGCCTCGTGCAGGGCCACGAGTTCGGGATCGCTCAGCACCGACTGGCCTTGGCGAAAGCGGATCTGGTTCAGCCGCATCCCGGTGCGCGCCAGAACCGAAAAGCTGCGCGGGCAGATCTCGGCGTAGAGCGGGCCGGAGTAGCCGACCGCCACCCGGTCGAATTCGGTGCCGCCATCGGTGATGGTGCGGGTCAGCAGATCGAGCCGCCCGGTCGAGCTCTTGGCATTGGCGACGGCGGTCATGCCTTGCGGCAGCGCCAGCGATTCCATCAGCGGAACCACGTAGACGCAGCCCTTTTCAAGCACGGCGCCCTGCGTGAGGTCGACCCGGTGCATTTCGAATTCCTCTACCCGGTCCGCCACGCGGCGCCCGGCACCGGCAAGGAACGAGGCCCGCACGCGGATTGCCTCGGTCCCCAGCCGCAAGTCGAGGCTCGCGGGCTGGATCTGCCCGGCAACAGGGGGGGCAGCGCACCGGATCTGTCCGGCGGCGATAAGCTCTTCGATCTGCTGGCTGGCCAGAACGCCTGTCATGCCCGTCTCCTGTGGTTCGGCCGTGCTTAGCAAGGGTTGGCTGAAATGAAAACTGGCGAAAACAAAGCACAACGCCCGGTGCAAGCACCGGGCGTTCGTACAAGTCGCTTAGACGTATTTGGTCGGGCTAGCAGGACTCGAACCTGCGACCTTCCGTCCCCCAGACGGACGCGCTACCAGGCTGCGCTATAGCCCGACTTGTGCGCCGTTTCATACTGGTTTTCCCAGCGGGGGCAACCCCCGATCGCAAGGTTTTTCGCTGTGGAGCCGGATCATTTGCGCGGGCCCTGATCCGGCGCGTCCAGCAGGGCGCGCAGCGCTGCAAGCTGCGGTGCGATCCGGGCGCTTTGTTCGGGCGACAGCCGGTCAATCCCGGCAAGATGCGCCAGCAGGCCGGGCGCAGCAGGCGCGACGTCTTCCAGTGTTGGGATTGGTGGAATGATCGGGGAGGGCGTATGTGAGTCGGCCGGGCTGTCTTCGACGGGCTCGGCAAGCTCAACGGTGGCCGTCAGCGGGGCGTCATCAAGGGGCGCGTCATGGAGGGGCGCGGGGCCTGCATCAGACGCCTCTGATTGTGCCTCCTGCGCATCGCAGAACGTGTCTGGCGCATCTTCGATGCCATCGGTGTCACCTGTGGCCGCATCGTCCTCTTCAGAGAGGTCCGGGCCATCGTTGATCGGCTGTTCAAGGGCATCGGGCTCGGCAACCGACGTTTCCGTGGCGGTTTCTGCCTCGTGCTCGTCGCCGGGGGCTTCGGGCATGGTCTTCGAGTCCGAATCCGGCGCTTGCGGCGTGTCGTCTTCGCAAGCGGCCTCTGGGCCGATGTCCTGCTCATCAAGCGCTTCAGGCTCGGGAGGGCGCGAGGTAGGGGGGGCTTTGGTGCTGTCGTCTTCGGCAAGGTCAGCCAGCGCGGCTTCGGCCTCGCCCGGCATTTCAGCACTGCCCTGCGGCTCTGGCGCGATGTCCGGCTGGCCGCGCACCATCTCTGGCGGCTCTGCGCTGTCCTCGGGCGGTTTCGACTCGACCACGGTATCGTCGTTGGCCCGGTCCTCAAGCGATTGCGTCACGAAATCGGGCAGATCTGACGGGGCTGATCCGGGCGAGGGCATCGCGGTCTGGTCATCGCCGTGCGAGGCCTTTGCCGACTCGTCATCGACAGGAGCGAAGGGCAGAACCATCGCTGTTTCGGCGAGAACTTCGGTATAGGGCGCATCCTCGACGTAATCCGCATCGTCGATCGGCAACGGAACAAGGGTCGACACATGCTTGACGCCCTGTTCGCGGAGCACCTTCTGTACGCCCTTGATGGTCAGCCCATCCTCGTGCAGCAGCTTGCGGATGCCGCCGATCAGCGCAATGTCGCCGGGGCGGTAATAGCGCCGCCCGCCGGCCCGCTTGACCGGCTTCACCTGGGTGAACTTGCTTTCCCAGAAGCGCAGCACATGCGCAGGAGTGTCCAGCAACTCCGCAACCTCGGAGATGGTGCGGAAAGCGTCGCGGGACTTGTTCATGTCTTCTGGTCCTTAATGCTGCGCACGGGGCGGGCGGATCAGCCCTTGTTGCCCGAGGCCACGCGGTCCTTCATCAGATGCGAAGGGCGGAAGGTCAGCACCCGGCGCGGCTGGATCGGCACTTCTTCGCCGGTTTTCGGGTTGCGCCCGACTCGCGCCGCCTTTTCGCGCACCGAAAAAGTGCCAAAGGACGAAATCTTGACCTGCTCGCCGCTCACCAGAGCGTCGGACATTTGTTGAAGCACAGCTTCGACCAATTCAGCGCTTTCATTGCGCGACAATCCAACCTCACGGAACACCGCTTCACTCAGATCCATACGTGTCAGGGTCTTTTCACTCATAAAAAATCCTCCCGGAGTTACACGCAGCATAGGCGTGGGAAAATTTCCAAGTCAATGACAGTGGCTTACTTAAGGCCTGCGGCACCCGGAAAAACCGAAGTGTTCTACCAGCGGATGACCACTGCGCCCCATGCAAGCCCGCCGCCAATGGCTTCGGTGACGAGAAGGTCGCCCTTCTTGATCTGGCCGTTCTGCACGCCGACCGACAGGGCAAGCGGGATGGAGGCCGCCGAGGTGTTGCCGTGATCCTGCACGGTGACCACCACTTTTTCCATCGGCAGGCCAAGTTTCTTGGCGGTGCCCTGAATGATGCGGATGTTGGCCTGATGCGGCACGACCCAGTCGACTTCGGCGGCGGTGACGCCCGCCTTTTCCATCGCGGATTCTGCCGAGGCCGCCAGTTTGGCGACCGCGTGGCGGAAGACTTCCTTGCCCTCCATCCGCAGGTATCCGATGGAATTGGTCGACACGCCGCCATCGACGTAAAGAAGATCGCGGAACCGGCCATCCGAATTGAGATCGACCGACAGCACGCCCCGGTCCTGCGGGGTGCCCTCGCCATCGCTCGCCTCGAGGATCAGCGCGCCGGCGCCGTCGCCGAACAGCACCGCGGTGCTGCGATCGCTCCAGTCGATGATGCGCGAAAAGGTCTCGGCCCCGATGATCATCACCCGGCGCGCGGTGCCCGACGCGATCAGCGCATTGGCATTGGCCAGCGCATAGACAAACCCGGCGCAGACCGCCTGCACGTCGAAGGCAAAGCCGGTTTCCATGCCGATGCGCGCCTGAACCATGGTCGCGGCGGAGGGGAAGGTCAGATCGGGGGTCGATGTTGCGACGATGAGCGCGTCCAGATCGCCTGCCGTCAGCCCGGCATCGGCCAGCGCATTGCGCGCGGCATGGGCGGCGATTTCCGAGGTCGTCTCGCCTTCGGCGACAATGTGGCGGCGTTCGATCCCGGACCGGGTGCGAATCCACTCATCCGAGGTATCGAGCGATTGTTCCAGTTCCGAATTGGGAACAACACGTTTCGGCAGATAGTGCCCGATCCCCGCCACCTGCGCACGTATCGTCATGAATTCGTACCGTCTTTCTTGTCAGTCAGCTGCGCGGCAGAATCTGCTGCTGCGGCCGTTTCGGCAGTGCTCGCGGCAGAGGCGATGCGGGCTGCCAGCCTGTCGCCAAAGCCCGATTGCGCCAGATCGTACGCCAGTTCTACTGCCGCCGCCACACCTGTCGCATCGGCAGCGCCATGGCTTTTCACCACTGTGCCGTTGAGCCCCAGAAAAACGCCGCCGTTCTTGCGGCGCGGATCGATTCGCACCTGAAGCCGCTTGAGCGAGGTCAGCGCCAGAAGCGCCGCGACGCGGGAGAGGGGCGAATAGGCAAATGCCTCGCGCAGGAACTGGCCGATCAGAGAGGCGGTGCCCTCGCCGGTCTTGAGCGCGATGTTGCCGGTGAAACCGTCGGTCACGATAACGTCACAGCGGCTGCCGGAAATGTCGCCGCCCTCGGCGAAACCGACGAATTCAAAGCCGTTGGCCTCGGCCTGCGCCGAGATCATCTCATGCGCCTGCTTGAGCTCGGCGCGGCCCTTGTGTTCTTCGGTGCCGACATTCAGCAGGCCAACGCGGGGCTTGTCCAGAGACAGGCCGTTGCGGGCGTAAGACACCCCCATCAGCGCGTATTTCAGCAAATCGTCCGCATCGGCGCGGATGTCGGCGCCAACGTCGAGCATGACGTTGAACCCCTGCGGATTGCGTGAGGGCCAGAGCACGGCAATGGCAGGGCGGTTGACGCCCGGCAGCTTGCGCAGGCGCACCATCGACAGCAGCATCAGCGCGCCGGTGTTGCCGCAAGACACGGCCACGGCGGCCGTGCCGTCGCGCACCGCTTCGAGCGTCGACCACATCGACGTGTTCTGGCCGTTGCGCATCACCGAACTTGGCTTGTCGGTCATCGACACGACGCCAGAGGCATCGCGGATTTCGACACGTTTTGTCAGGCCACGCTTCGCGACGAGCGCTTCAAGCTCGCTCGCGG
This sequence comes from Citreicella sp. C3M06, assembly GCF_018860705.1. GTDB lineage: Bacteria > Pseudomonadota > Alphaproteobacteria > Rhodobacterales > Rhodobacteraceae > Salipiger. Next base: position 44,377 of record NZ_JAHKQA010000093.1, on the reverse strand, counting down.
GGCCGTGCAAGATGAACCGTGCCTGCTTGTTGCGCTTTGCAAACAAGGCGAGACCGGCAACGATGGTTGCCGGCCCACGGTCGCCGCCCATGGCGTCGATGGAGAGGACCAAGGGCCCGGCAGCCTGCTTTTTGTCCGAAACGGAGGTCATGCGGCGCTAGCCCTGGATCTTTATCAGGCTGCGTCTTCGTCCAGCTCGATGTCATCGGCGGACGCGATGACTTCACGGTCGGCATAGTGACCGCAGGACGGGCACACATGGTGCGGGCGCTTCAGCTCACCGCAGTTGGTGCACTCGTTCGGGTTGCCGGCGACAAGAGCGTCATGTGCACGACGGTTGTTGCGGCGCGATTTGGATACTTTGTTCTGTTGGACGGCCATGTCTCAACCTTTTCGCGTTCTAGGGGGCAAAGGATTTGCCCGGTTCCGTTCGGGCGTGCCCGGCCTCATAATCTCAAGGCAGGGGCCGTGGCAACCCGGAATTCCGATGAAGGCGCGAAAATAGGGATTTCGCATCGAAACGCAAGACTGAATTGCGGCTCAGACCGGGCCCGAGCCGCTTTCGCCGCCCTCTGGGTCTTGGTCAAGCTTCGATTTCAGCCCTTCGAGGGCGGCAAAGGGATTCGGTCTTTTCTCGTCCGGCTCGGGGGCGGCGGCGTCGTCGAGCGCCTCGGCCACTTGGCTTGCGCCCTCGGCATGGGGGTATTGCGGCAAGGCCAGCGCCAGGGCCTCGCTCAGCACGGCGCGCAGGTCGATCACGTCGGGCAGCGGGTCGATGTCCTCGTCCGAAATCTCGATCTCCGAACCTTCGCCGGGATGGGACAGCGCGGATTCGGGCCGCCAGATCCGCGTCACCGGCTCATCGATGCGGGTGGTCACCGGGGCAAGCGTCACGACACAGGGCTGCGTCACCGTGGCGCCCAGCACCGCGTCGAGCCGCCAGGCATCGCGGCCTTCGGGAATCAGCGCGCCAGACAGGCGCAGTTTGCGCAACGACAGCAGGTCAAGTTCGGCTGCAACGGCGCTGCGCACGGTTTCGTCAGGGCGCAGATCGAAGGTGGTCGGGCTGCCTGTCCGCAGGCTTGCGACGCGCAACCGCATCGGCGTGGGGGTCGTGCTGGTCATCGGCGGCCTTTCCTTTGCTTGAACGGCTTGGCTCGGTTATGTAATCGGGGATAGAACCCCCGCAAGGGGCAAGTAGATAGACAGAGGGCAGGACGCAGTCCATGGCGAATACCAGAAGATTGGCGACGGTGATCATCGCCGCCGCGTTCAGCCTTGCAGCCTGCACCGCGCAGTACAGCAGTCATGGCTATGCTCCGGCGGAGGCGGATCTGCAACAGATCGTGCCCGGCGTGGACACCCGCGCCACGGTCGAAGAGGTCATCGGCGTGCCCACCACGTCGGGCGTGCTGAACGAGGGTGGCTTTTACTACATCTCGTCCGAGATCCGCACCTTTGGCTGGAAGGCCCCCGAAGAGGTCAACCGCGAGGTCGTCGCGGTGACCTTCGATAGCGCGGGCGTGGTCGAAAACATCACCCGCTACGGGCTGGAAGATGGCAATGTGGTGCCGCTGTCACGGCGCATCACCCGCACGTCGGACGGCGAGGTCAGCTTTATCCGCAAGCTCTTTGGCAACATCGGCGGGCTGAATCTTGGCGGGCTGACGAGCGACGGGCTCTAGGGCGGCCCGGCATGTCGCCCCCCCTGCATGGCGATACCGCCGAGGGCGCGACGCTGTTGCAACGGGGGCGGTTGCGGGTGCGCCACGCGCAGGGCGCGGCGGATCTGGCCGCGGCGCAGGCGCTGCGGGGGATCGCCTTTCATGGCGGCGGCGCCGATATCGACCCGATGGACCCGGTCTGCCGGCATGTGCTGGTCGAGGCCAGCACTGGCGGCGCACCGCTGGCCTGTTTCCGCTATCTGTGGCTGACGCGCGGCGCCGAGATCGGGCGCAGCTATTCGGCGCAATATTACGACCTTGGGCGGCTGGCGGCGTTCGACGCGCCGCTGCTTGAACTTGGGCGATTCTGCATCCGGCCCGGCGCGAGCGATCCGGATATCCTGCGCCTGTCATGGGCGGCGATCACCGCGCTGGTGGATCGGGGCGGGGCAGGGATGCTGTTTGGCTGCGCAAGCTTTCACGGCACCGACCCCACGCCGCTTGCACCGGCCTTGTCCTACCTTGCCGGGCATGTCGCGCCAGAGCGCTGGCAGGTCGGGCGCAAGGCACCCGAAACCGTGGCGTTCGAATCCTGCGCCGCGCCGCGCGACGGGCTGAAGTTGGTGCCGCCCCTGCTGCGCACTTACCTGTCGATGGGGGGCTGGGTCAGCGATCACGCGGTCGTCGATCGTGCCATGGGCACGCTGCACGTGTTCACCGGGGTCGAGGTGGCAGCGATTCCGCCTGCCCGTGCCCGCGCGCTGAGGGCGCTCGCCGGTTAGCCAACCGCCCTTATCGCTTCCAGCCGTCGGCGAAAGCGTGGGGCTTCGAGCCGGTTCAAGACATTCTCGCACAGCCTCTCAGCCATCGCGGTGCGCCCGGATTTCTCAACCTTTGCCAGAAGCTTGCGAAGGTATGGTAAATGATCGCGCCGCGCCCGCATCATCCGGGCAAAGCTAAGGGTGGTGAGGCTGTCATCGGCCACCGCCTTGAGCAGCGGCACCAGCAGCCCCAGTTCGATCAGATCGGCCTGCAACGCGCCGCCCATGAACGGCAGCCGGTAGCGCGTCACGCCCTTGCGTTCGAACAGCGCCGAATGCATCGCATCGAGCCGTTCGCGCGGGTCGTACAGCACAAAGGCCTTTTCGCAGGCGTCCAGCATGTCGGGCGCATAGCCAAAGCGCGAGGTGAAATCGACCCGGCGCGATTCGGCGAACCGCTCGTCCCATTCGGTGACGCGGGGGTCAAGCGTGGCCTGAGGTTGCAGCATCAACACCCGCGCGCCGGGCGAGGTCACCGAATAGGCCGCCGCCGCATAGCCGCAGGGGCCAGCACCGTAAAAGATCACCTGCTCGAATTCGTCGAAAAACCCGTCGTCGAGCAGCTGGTCGAAGAACTCGAACACCCGCTGATCGCGAAACCACGTGTCGCGCGCCGAGATCAGCGCCAGCGAGGACCAACCCTCGGTCTGCGCCAGCTCCCAGCCAAGGGGGGTGGCGTTGTCGGACAGGGCCTCGATGCCGGGAAGCGATTCGAAACTGACCAGAAGCGTATGCCCACGTTCGACAAAGATGCCGTGATGCCGCCGCCCCAAAGGTTCGGAGAAGCCTTCGGCGTCGCCAATGCTCGCGATCTGAGAAATCCACTGCCCCCGGCGAAGTCCGCTCAGGTCGATCGTTGAAAGATCTGTCTGGTCCTGCATGATTGCCTGCCGATCCGGCGCTGTTTTCCGCCTGCCACTTGTCACAATGTGCGCCCGAATTGGCCACATCTTTCGTTGGTCTTGGAAACAATGCCCCCGGTATTGGGCGAAATTGTGCTCGAATAAGGGAAAATTCTAGGGGTCGTGATGGTGACCCTGCGCCCGGTTGGCATGGCTGTGCAAGATACGCGCGAGCCCGGGTGACAGCGGCTGGCTGGCTGGGGTCATCATCAGACGCCCCATCAGGGCGCGGCAGGATTCTTCAAGCATCAACCGCTCGAATCGCTCGTGCCGCCAGGCCACCGCCGCGCGGTGCAGGCTGGCAAGAGCGGCGTCCTGCGCAAGCGCCCTGCGCTGCTCGGCCACCCGATCCGCAAGCGCGAGCACGGTCTTGTCCTCGACGGCGGCAAAGTTGCGCTCGGTCCAGTAATCCATGCCGAGTGTCTGATCGGAATGCACGGCACGGCCCCGGTCGGCCTTGAGGATGAAGCTTTCCATCGCGCCCAGCGGGTAGTGATTGAGCTGCGCCAGCTTGAAGTTCGAGCGCCCGTAGGTGGAAAAGATCCGCTTGGTGCGGAAATGCGGCTCCAGCGTGCGGCCTTCGCCATCGTACCAGACAGAGGTCTCGATCCGGGCCGGATCGGGATCGCGCGGGCGGTGCACGCCCAGCTTCCGGTAGGTGCCATCGTTGCGGTAAAGCGTCTTGAACATCGCCGCGCGCCAAGGCCAGACCATGTCCGCCGGGGCGGCGCGGGTGAACTGCTGCGTCACTGGCGTGTCGCGATAGCGCAGCACCCCGGCATTGCCGAACAGCCGCCATGTCAGGGTGATGGCGTCGGCGCGAGGCAGGGCTTTGATCAATGCGGGCAGAGTACGATTGCCCACGTGCACGTTGACGAATTCGTCGACGTCAAGCGGCAGCAGCCAATCGGCCTCGCGCACCGCCGGGCAATCATCGGCAAGGCGCAACGCGGCGAATTGCACGCCGCCCTCATGTGGGCCGTCGTTGCGGATATGGGTGACATGCCCGAGCTCTTGAAGCCGTTGCAGCATCAGATCGGTGCCATCTTCGCAATCGTTCGACAGCGCGACAACGTGGCTGACCCCCGCCACAAGGTGATGGGCCAGCCAGTCGAGCAGAAAGGCCGCCTCGTTCCGCACGCAAAGCACCGCGACGATCCCGGCCACCTACCAGCCCTTCCTGAACGTCACGACCTTTGCCTCCGAGGCTTTGGGGAAATAGCTCAGCCCCGCCCGGTGCATGGCATCGAACACCGCCTGAACGCCGCTCTGGCCGATCCACTGGGGGTGAAGTTCGATCACCGCGACACGCAGCCCGCTCCAGTCGGCGGCCGCAAGCAGCTCGGCCTCTGCCCCTTCGATGTCGCAGACCAGCACGTCGGGCGCGGTTTCCTTTAGCACGCGGCGCAGCCCGTGGCGGGGCACCTGCACGGTCTTTACGATGGTGTCCGGGTCGCTTTCACGGTCCAGCGACGAGCCAAGGAAATTGCGCCGCAGATGGAAATCGACCGGCGCGCCGTCTTCGGGCGACAGCAGGGCATTGCGCAGATCGACATTGCCCACGCCATTGGCGTCGTGCACGCTGCGGATATAGGGGATCAGCTGCGGATTTGCCTCGTAACTTACGACCGAGGCGACCTTTTTCTTCACCGAGAGCAGGGTCGACATATAGCCGATGCCGCCCCCGAGTTCGAGCACCCGGTCGCCTTGGCGCACCACGCGCATCACCGCATCGCATTCCTTGCGCTCGTAGAGCCCGTCGCGCAGCGCGCCGCGAATGCGGCCGGTGGTGATTTCGGGGTGCTTGGGGATTTTCAGGCCGCGCGAGCGGATGAAAGGGTTTGGCGCGTCCATCGCTCAGCTTTCCATGTCATGCGCTAGGGATTGCGCGACCCGCTCGGTGTCTGTCAGCTTCAGGCGGAGGGCCTGATCGTACAGCTCGGCGAATTCGGGGGTTGCGCGCAGTTCGGCGGCCTTGGCGCGGTGCCATGCCAGCCCGTGGTCATGCCAGCGCCGAAGCGCGGGGTCTTGCATCAGGCGGCTCATCTCGGCGCGCAGGCGTGGCAGGTTGCGTTGGATGCTGATGTCGCGGGCGCCGGACCAATCCATGCGGATCCAGTAGTTCAGTCCGATCGTGCGATCCACATGCAGCGCCCGCCCGCGCTGGCGTTTGACCAGAAAGCTTTCGGCACTGCGCAGGGCGTAATGGTTGAGCTGCACCAGATCATAGCCGATGGTCTTGCGTGAATTGCGCCAGCCGTTGCGGCTGGCCTCGGCGGTCATGTCGCGGCCCGAGCCGTTGACCCATTTCACCTTGTCTTCAAATCCTTGCATCAGCTTGTTCGGGCGGTGGCACGAGATCTTGCCGTAGGCACCGATGTTGCGGAACAGGCTTTTGAAACCCCAGGCGGTGTGCGGCTTGGGGCAGTAGCTGGGCGCGCAGGTCTCGAACTGTTCGATGACGGGGCGGTCGTGCAGTTGCGTCACGCCGCCATGACCGAACAGCCGCCAGGTCATGGCGATGTTGGTCGCATCGGGGGCGGCGGCGAAGAGATCGTCCAGCGTGCCATTGCCGCAGCGGATGTTGATGAATTCGTCGACGTCGATATGGGCGATCCAGTCCGCTCCGATCATCACCGGCTCGCGCAGCGCTGCATCCAGCGCGTGCTGCTGCGGAGACTTGCCCTGCCAGCCATTGTTGTCACGGTGCTGCGCAAGGCCAAGCTGATCCAGCCGGTGCAGAAGCTCGGTGGTGCCGTCCTCGCATCCGTTGGTATAAATGAGGAAATCATCAAAGCCGATGCTGCGATGATAGGCGAGCCATTCCAGAATATAGGGCGCTTCGTTTTTCATGCATCCCACGATGACACGGCGGTAAGCGCCTTGCCGCGTGGCGGGGGTAAAGGCGGGCTGCGCTGTCTGCTCGTCGATGTCGCCAAGCCGGTTGTGCGGCGCAAGCCCGGAGCGGCCAAGCCGGATCACCTGCGCCAGCGCCTCTGATGGCAGGTGCCGGGTTTCGGCGGGCGGGGCGGGGGGCTTGGGAGGTGCGGTCGCCTGCGATATGCGCCATCCCATCGCCATGAGATATTGCGTGGCGCGAAAGCCCTTGTCTGGCTCTGCCTCGACCCACGGCGCCTTCGGCTCTGGTGCCGCTGGCAGGCGCAGTCCCGGATGGGCCTGCGCAAGCTGGTGCAGATCCTTGGCAAACCGCGCTGAAATCGCGCTCAGGCTGCCCGGATCCAGCGGCGCGCCGGAGATCTTGATTTCTGTCAGCAGGCGGCGCCAGGTTCGGCGCGGCAAACTCTCGCCGCGCTGCGCCAGCAGCCGCATGAGCGCGTCGTTGAACAGGCGGCAGCGGGTCAGCCACGCGGCAGAGGGCGGATCTGGCAGGCGGGCCGGTTCGGCCTTGCCAATGCTCGGCGCAATGTCGAACAGAATGCGCAGATGCTCTGTCGCGCTTTCGCCATAGAGGCCGGGCAGATCGAGGCTGTGCAGCTGCGTCGCGCCATCGCCAAAAACCGCATCCCATTGCGCGCACAGCTGCGCGCTATCAAGCCAGTACACCGCGCCCTGCACATCGGGAAACTGGCCTCGCGCCGGGTCGGGCGCGCCATGGCTGGCCAACGCCGCCTGCCACCAGTTCGAAGCGCTCAGCAGCCCGAGTTCGAGGTCGAGCGAAGATGTCCGCCCCTCCAGCAGCTGCGCGGCATAGCGGCGGGCGAGCATCCGCGCCGGATCGTCGATCTGGGCGATGATGCGAATGTCGTCGGACAGCTGGGCAAGCAATTCGCGCAACCGGACCCGTTCGGCGTGGCTGGGCAGCGAGGTGCCAAGCTGGTGCGCTGACAGGATCAACGTGTCTGGCTGCGCCGCCGCGACCTCTTGCGCAAGCTGGGCGGCAACCTCGGCGCGCAGGGCGGCCTGCTGGTCGGGCCCGGCGTAGCCGCGATTGAAGCGCAACGCATCGACGGGGCCGCTGATCGCCATGAACAGCCTCGAATGATTGCGCGCGCCCGGCGATCGGGCATAGAGCACGCCCTTGCCGCGCAGCTGCGCGCGCTTGGCATCGAGCACCCGTTGCAGGCGGTCGGCGGCCTGCGCGTCTGGCCCGATATGGACAAAGATCTTCATGCCGAGCGGTTCTCATTGGCGCGGCCCCACCACGGCAGGCTCAGCCCAAGATGCGCCTCGATCCGGCGGGGGGCATCGGGCGCGGCGGTGTCATAGCACAGGTAGCGCGGATCGCCCGCGAAGAGGCGATCAAGAAAGGCGTAATGCTGCGTCACCCATTGCACCCGTTGCAGCCGCGTTTCGCCGTAACCGCGTGGCAAGCCGGGAACATTGCCGCGCGGCAGCCGGTCGGTGCCCAGATCGGACCAGCGCAGCATCGACTGCGCCACATCCTGCGGCGCGCGCCATGAGGCAACAAAGCGCAGATCGGGATGATGGTTGCGCAGCGCTTCGATCAGGCCGAAATCGGTCTGCGGCCACAGGCAGTAGGTCTGGTTCAGCACCGAAATCTCGGTCAGCGCGTCGATGCTGCCAAGCCGTTGCAGCGGATCACCAGAGCCGTAATAGCCATCGTAAAGTTGCCGCGCGACAAAGCTGCCAGCGATGGCCTTGTCGGGGCAGGAGCCCCGGCGCAGTCGAAAATCCGCCACCACCAGCCCGGCCTTTTCCAGCGCCACGGCCAGCGTCGTGGTGCCGGTCTTGGGCAGGCCAAGGTTGATAACCCGCACGCTCATGGGGCCAGCCCCAGTTCGCGCGCGAGCTCCAGCTCTCCGGGGGGGAAGGTGGGCAGCCCCTGTAGGTGTTTGCGCAGTGCAGCGTAGTGCGGGTCTTGCGCCAGTTCGGCCGCGCGGGCCCGGTGGGCGGCGACGCAGGCATCGTGCAGTGCGCCAACATGGGTTTTCATCTCGTCCAGCGCTTCAGTCAGCGCGGGAAGATAGCGGCGGATCGACAGATCCTCCCATGCGGGATCGTTGCGTTCGCGCCAGTAACTGTCGTCAAAAGCGCGCCCGTCGCGGTTCACATCGCCCCGGTCGTTCTTGACGAGATAACTGTCGAGCGAGCGCAGCGCGTAATGGTTCAACGTCGCGAAGCGCCGCGCCCCGGCGGCGGGGAACCGGCGCAGGCGGCGCGGGTTGGCGGCAGTCAGGAATTTGCCCGGCACCGCGCGGCCCGAGCCATCCGTCCAGGTCGGCGCGGGTGCTCTCTTGCGGGCAAAGGGCCGGTGCGCGCCGTAATAGTGCAGCGGGAAGTCCTTGCGCACCAGTGTCTTGACCTCGATCGCCGTGTCGGCGCACCACAGGTCGGGATTGTGCGAGCGGGGGAACTGGGCAATCACCGGGGCGTCTTCGAACCGCATAACGCCGAAATTGGCAAAGAACTGGAAGGGCACCGAAATTGCCTGTGGATCGCCGCAGGCCGCGATCAGCGCTGCAATGTCATGGCCGGGCACATGGATGTTGAGGAATTCATCCACATCCGCCACCCAGACCCAGTCCGCCCCGGCGACAAGGGGGTGTCTGGCGGCGGCCTTCAGCGCCTCCATCTGGTAATTGCGCCCCTGCGCCGGGTTGGGCAGATGCACCACGCCATACGCCCCCAGCGCATCGAGCAAGGCATCAGTGCCATCGCTGCAATCGTTGGAATAGATCAGGAAATCGGTCACTCCGATCAGCCGGTTGAAGGCGATCCATTCCAGCACGAATGGCCCCTCGTTCTTGACGCATGCTATCGCGGTGACGCGCAGGTCGTCTGCCCTGAATGCTGCCATGGTCCTGCCCGGTCTGCCTGAACGCCCGAAAGTTGATCCTTCGTGAGCTGTTCTAATGCCGAATCATCGCAGCTTGCTTAACGCCCGTCAATCGAGCCGCGACTTTCGGGGGATTGACCGGGGCGCGAAGGAACGGCACTCCGGTAGCCGAGGAGAGAGGAGACCCCCATGCAGATCCCCGCAAGCATCGACGAGGTGCAGGAAAAACTCGCAGGCGCGGGCTATGTCTGTGGCCGGGCGCTGGCCACGGTGGTGTTCCTGTCGCTGCGCCTTGGCCGGCCGCTGTTCCTTGAAGGTGAGGCGGGCGTCGGCAAGACCGAGATCGCCAAGGCGCTGGCGCTGATGCTGGGCCGCCGCCTGATCCGCCTGCAATGCTACGAAGGGCTGGACGCATCTTCGGCGGTGTATGAATGGAACTTTCCGGCGCAGATGATCGCCATCCGCACTGCCGAGGCGCAGGGCGGGGCCGACCGCGAGCTGTTGCAGCAGGAATTGTTCGGGCCGGATTTTCTGGTCGAGCGCCCGTTGCTGCAGGCGATGCGCCCCGATGCCAACGGCGCCCCGGTGCTGCTGATCGACGAGCTCGACCGCACCGACGAGCCGTTCGAAGCCTTCCTTCTGGAAGCGCTGAGCGATTTTCAGGTCACCATTCCAGAGCTGGGCACCATCACGGCCCCCGAGCCGCCCATCGTCATCCTGACATCGAACCGCACCCGCGAGGTGCATGACGCGCTCAAGCGCCGCTGCCTGTATCATTGGGTCGACTACCCCGATTTCGAGCGAGAGGTAGAGATCCTGCACGCCCGCGAGCCGGGGCTTGCCGAACGGCTCAGCCACGAGATCGTCGCCTTTGTGCAGGGGCTGCGCACCGAGGACATCTTCAAGAAGCCGGGCGTGGCGGAAACCATCGACTGGGCGAAATGCCTGCTGGCGCTGGATGTGGTGGATCTGTCGCCCGAGGTGATCTCGGACACGCTGGGGGCGATCCTGAAATATCAGGACGACATCGCGAAAATTCAGGGCTCCGAGGCGGCGCGGCTGCTGAACGAGGCGCGCAGCGGGTTGGATCGCGGCTGATCCGGTTGCACAATGGCGCTGGGCGGGGCATGACGCTCGGATCCTATGCGAGGCGCAAGACATGGCGAAGAAACCCGGCAGCGGCGCGGGCGGCAACACACCGACCGGCAAGAACACATCGGGGCGCGGCCAGCGCGACCTGAAGGTCAAGGTCAAGACCGCGCGCGGGCGCAAGCTCAGCTCGACCATGTGGTTGCAGCGCCAGCTCAACGACCCCTACGTCAAACGCGCCCAGATCGACGGCTATCGCGGTCGGGCGGCGTACAAGATCCTTGAACTGAACGAGCGGTACAATTTTCTCGTGCCGGGGGCGCGGGTGGTCGATCTGGGCTGCGCGCCGGGCGGCTGGTGCCAAGTGGCCGTTCCCCGCGTCAACGCGCTGGGCGAGCGGGCGGGCAAGGCGCAGGGCTTTGTGCTCGGCGTCGATCTGCAAGAGGTCGTACCGATCGCCGGGGCGGAAATCCACCAACTGGATTTCATGGCTGATGAGGCCGACGCTCAGGTCAAGGCGTGGCTTGGCGGCAATGCCGATGTGGTGATGTCGGATATGGCGGCCTCGTCTTCGGGCCACAAGCAGACCGACCATTTGCGCATCATCGCGCTGTGCGAGGCGGCGGCGGCGCTGGCCTTTGACGTGCTGGAACCGGGCGGCACCTTTGTCGCCAAGGTGCTTGCGGGCGGGGCCGAGCAAGGCTTGCAGGCGCTGCTGAAGAAGAGGTTCGACAAGGTGGCGAACGTGAAACCGGCGGCGAGCCGTTCGGATTCCTCCGAGAAATTCGTCGTTGCCATGGGCTTTCGCGGCCCGCAGGCCTGACCGCGCCTAGATTGGCGGCGGCGCGTCAAAGGACGCCGCGGCGTGATCGCGCAGGGCGTTGGCGATTTGCGGGGCGAGCAGGCCGACCGCTTCGAAACCGGGGGCGGTCTGCCGCAGGCTGCGCACAGAGGCGAGAGCGAGCAAAACAATGACCACCATCCTGTGTTACGGCGACAGCAACACCCGTGGCGCGCGGCCGATGCCGCTTGGCTGCGGTTTTGTCGCGACGGGGGATCAAGTGGGGGTCTCGCCGCAGGGCGGGGAGCACGCGCGGTCTGGCGCGGCGATGGCGGGCGTGCCCGCTTCGGCTCTGGAAGTACTGGCATGAGGGCGCTTGGGCTTTTGCTGCTGCTCTGCGCCTGCGCGGCCCCAAAGCTTCCTCCGGCGCCGCTGTCGCTGCGCGATGAGTCTGCGCCCATCGCCAGTCAGGTCGATGCCGGTCTGGCGCGGCTTTCCGGAGACTGGGTCGTCATCGAAGGCGCCGGGGTGCGGCCGGGCGCGCGCATCGCCGTGCACGATGGCCTGATGCGCATCGACGGTGCGCCGATGCCAATTGCCGACGAGGGTATGGGGCGCTTTCGGTTGGCCGGGCAGCCGATATGGGTGCACTGGATCGACGCAGACAACCGCACGGCGGCACTGGGGGAGCCCGGAGGCACGCGGGTGTGGATCATGGATCGCGGCGGAGCCCCGGGCGAGCGGCTGAGCGCCGCGCACGAGATCCTGACGTGGTATGGCTATGCGCTTGACAGAATGTTGCGCTGACATCCGCGCCGATTGGCATTAACATAGGTTAATACCCAGTCCAGTTGGTCGAAAGCGCTCGCAACTTCTTGCGAATTCACTCAAAACTTAATCCTTGGGTGCAACCTGCACCGCATGGGGCAAGACAAGAAGAGCAATGAACCGAGACTTTTCCCGCCTGTTGAGCCCGCGCTCCGTTGCCCTTGTGGGCGGCGAAGACTGGTGCCGTTCCGTCATCCGAAACCTGCGTGGCATGGGATATGTCTGGGACATCTGGCCCGTTCCGGGCAAGGACGGGGCCATTGACGGGGTGCGGTGCTTTGTCGGTATCGACCGGCTGCCAGCGCCGCCGGATCTGGCCCTGATCGAAGCGCATGGCGCGGCGGCTGTCACGGCGGTGTCGCAGCTGTCGGCGCGCGGCGCGGGCGGCGCGATCTGCGAAGGGCGAGCCGATGCCGGGGCGCTTGCCGAGGCGGCAGGGCAGATGGCGCTGCTGGGGCCGGAATGCCCCGGCCTGCTCAACGCGCTGGAACATGCGCCGATCTGGGCGCGCAGCCATGGGCTGCGCCCGCTCAAGCGCGGGGTTGCCATCGTGACCCGCAGCGCCGCCTTTGCCGAAGCGCTGTCGATGCAACGCCGCGGGCTGCCCATTGCCTGCATCACGGTGCAACCACAGGGTGGCGCACAGACCGGCATCTCGGCGCTTGCGCGCGCGCTGCTGGCGGACGAGCGCATCAGCGCGCTGGGCGTGCAGGCCGAGGATCTTGGCAGCCCGCAGGCGTTCATCGCGCTAGGACGCGAGGCCGAGCGGCTTGGAAAGTCGGTCGTCGTGCTGCGCGCGGGCGACGAGCGCGCCGCCACCGCCCTGATCGCGCGCGCCGGCATGGCGCGGGTGCGCAGCCCCGAAGGCTTTCTCGAGGCCCTCAAGATCCTGCATGTTCTGGGCGTGCTTCCGGCCAATGCCTTTGCATCGCTGTCCTTCAGCGGCACATCGGGCGCGGTGCTGCGCGATCTGGGCGTCGCGGCGGGGCTGCATTTCCCGCCCCTGACCGAGCCGCAGCGCATTGCGCTTGGCGCGGATCTTGCTCCGGGTGTGGCGCTTTCGAATCCGCTGGATGCGCGCTCGGCGGCGGGCACATCGGCGGCGCGCGTGTCGCGGATCATCGCCGAGGTGATGTCGGGAAAGGCCGTGCTGACGCTGTTGTCCATGGATCACCCGCGCGCTGATCGAAGTTGCGATGACAGCTGGAAACAGCTGGTCGATGCGGCGGCGGCGGCGCGGCGCAATGTCGGAATGCCGCTGGCGTTGGTCTCGACCTTGCCCGAGGGCATGCCCGAAGAGCTGGCCGAGGCGCTGATGGCGCAAAAGCTGATCCCGCTGTCGGGGCTGTCTGCGGCGCTTGAAGGGCTGCGCGCTTGCGTCGAACTGGGTGGGCCTCGGCGCATTCCCGAAGATATCTTCGTGCCGGATCGAAGCACGCCGCGCGTGCCCGAGGATGCCCATGCAGCGCTGTCAGAGCAGGGGCTGGAATTCCTCCCCGCCGGGACAGGCACCGCGGCGCCCGGCGTTCGGCTTGGCGTGGTTGCTGCTGGTGACTTTGGCTATGTGATGACCCTGCGCCGCCGCGCGCAATCGGTTTCGGCCCTGCTGCCGCTGCGCGCGGGCGAGGCAATGGCGCTGCTTGCGGGGCTTGGCGTGGAATCGCAGGCGATCGCTACGCTTGTTCCCGCGCTGATGACGGTGCAGGACTACGTTATCGCCCAGGACGGCGCGCTGGACGAGCTGCATCTGATGCTGCGCCTGCAAGAAACCGGTCGCCCACGTGCCTCAGGTTTGCAGATCCGTGCCGCCGGTGGCTGAACGAAACACAAGGAGGGCCGCAGCGTGGACCATCGAAATTTTCTGACTGGCCTGTTCGAGGCCGCCGTCGCCGCCGCAGACCCGCGCGTCGCGCTGGCCGGGGCACTGCCTGAAAAGCCAAAGGGGCGCACGGTCGTTGTCGGCCTTGGCAAGGGAGCGGCGCAGCTTGCCGCCGCTTTCGAGGATCTGTGGGATGGCCCGCTGACCGGTGTCGTGGTCACGCGCTACGGCTATGCCACGCCTTGCCGCAGCGTTTCAGTGCTGGAAGCCGCCCACCCGGTGCCTGACGCCGCAGGGCTGGAGGCGACGCAGGCGCTGTTCGCCGCTGTCGAGGGGCTGACCGAAGACGATCTTGTGGTGGCGCTGGTCTGCGGTGGCGGCTCGGCGCTGTTGCCCGCGCCTCCCGCCGGGCTGACGCTTGAGGATGAGCAGGCGCTGAACCGCGCGCTGCTGGCCTCGGGCGCGCCGATCGGGGTGATGAATGCCATCCGCAAACATGCCAGTGACATCAAGGGCGGGCGGCTGGCGGCAGCTTGCGCACCGGCGCGGGTGGTCAGCCTTGTGGTGTCGGACGTGCCGGGCGACGATCCGGCGCAGGTGGCGTCAGGGCCAACGGTGCCCGATGCGGTGGATGCCGACGCGGCGCTGCGGATGATCGCGGCGTGGAATATCTCACTCCCCGCCAATATTCTGGCACATATCCGCTCCGAGGCTTCGCGCGCGCCGCACCCGTCGGATGCCTGCTTTGCCCGCAACGAGGTGCGGGTGGTCGCATCGGCGCGCCTGTCGCTGGAGGCCGCCGCGCGCAAGGCCGAGGCCGAGGGCATTCCGGCCGCGATCCTGTCCGACAGCATCGAGGGCGAGGCGCGCGATGTCGGCTTTGTCCACGCTGCGGTGGCCCGTGAGATCGCGGCGCGCGGGCGGCCCTTTGCCGCGCCGGTGGTGCTGCTATCGGGGGGCGAGACCACGGTGACTCTGCGCGGCAAAGGCGGGCGCGGCGGGCGCAACACCGAATTCCTGCTGGCCTTTGCCCATGGCATCGACGGGGTGGCCACGGTTCAGGCGCTGGCCGCTGATACCGACGGCATCGACGGCAGCGAGGACAACGCTGGCGCCTTTGCCGATGGCGGCACCGCCGCTGCGCTGCGCGCCACGGGCGAAGACGCGATGACCCGGCTTGGCCGCAACGATGCATGGGGTGCGTTCGATGCGGTGGGCGCGATCTTTGCGCCGGGACCGACAGGCACAAACGTCAATGATTTTCGGGCGGTGCTGATCACTGCCTGATCCCGCGCTGCATGAAAAAGGCCCGGTGCTTTGCACCGGGCCAATCTGTTGCGTCTTGGCGTTTACTCCGCCGCCTGCTGTGCGGATTCCCATTCCGCCCAGGCTTCCGGCGTGTCGAGATCGACCAGCGCGCGCTGGCCGGGCAGGGCGACCTGCCGCAGTCGGTGCATGTTGGCGCTGAGCACGGTGCGCGCCCCCATATCGCCAGTCAGAGCGGTCAGCGCCGGAAAGCAGTCGGACGGGAACAGCACCGGGTGACCCGGCGTGCCGTCTTCGGCGGTGGCCCGCACCAGCACCGGGCGCGGCGAGCGACGATAGGTGTCGATCACGGCGCGCAGATCATCGGCGCAAAGCTCGGGCATATCCGCCGGCAGGACGATGACTGCCTCGAAACCATGGGGCATCAGCCCCACACCCCGCCGGAACGACGAGGACATGCCAAGATCCGCATCTGGCACCTCGACAATCTGAACCGGCAGGCCGGCGAGCGCCTGTGCGCGGGGATGCTGGTGGCCCGGCAGGGCCACGCAGACATGGTTTGCGGCGGCCAGAGCCGCCTCTGCCAACCGGCGCAGCAGCGGTTGGCCGCCCACGTCCATCAGCAGCTTGTCGGTTCCGCGCATCCGGCTGCTGGAGCCGGCGGCGGGTATAAGTACAGCGATTCCTCCCATGCGAGCCTTATACCGCAGGTTGCGAGGTGAGGGGGGATTTTTTGGCAGGGCAAACTTCAGACAAGTTTGCCCGAACAGGGCGAGTCCTTCGCTGCGGGGAGACGGGCGAATCGCGTCCGCTGACGGAGCGTGAGGAGTTGACTAGACTTCGTGAATCCATAAAATTGGAACACAGGTGAACAAAGATGTGGGCGGGGCTCAGAATGGTACTCGCGCGGAAACCCTCGATCGAGGACGAGCGGCTCGCCGAGCTGCGCAGTTTTGGCGTGCTCGATGCGGCAGCCGATCCGGCATTCGACGAGGTTGTGGATCTGCTGGCCACCACGCTCAAGGTGTCGGTCGTTCTTATCAGTCTTGTGGACGAAAATCGGCAGTGGTTTCGCGCCCGCCATGGCTTTGCGCCGTCCGAGACCCCGTTGAACCAGTCCATCTGTTCCCATGCCATTCTCGAGGATGGCCTGCTCGAGATCGAAGACACGCTGAACGACGTGCGCAGTGCGGACAACCCGCTGTGCTGCGGGCTGGTTTCAGACTTGCGCTTTTATGCGGGCGCACCGTTGATCACCCGCTCCGGGCATCGCATCGGCACCCTGTGCGTTCTGGACAACAAACCGCGCCGCCTGAGCGCTGCGGAGCGCAAGCTGCTCGAGGTGATGGCGCGTCAGGTGATGCGCCAGCTCGACCTCGAGCGCGCGCTGCGCAACAAGGAGATCCTGCGCGAAGAGATCGATCATCGGGTGAAGAATTCCCTGCAGACCGTCGCTTCGACCATTCGGCTGTACCGGGCGCGGATGCGCTCGGACGAGGCGCGCGAGGCGCTGGATGCGGTGGGGCGCCGGGTCGATGCCATCGCGCAGTTGCATGCCGAGCTGAACCTGACGTCAAAGATGCACCATCTGCGGCTCGACAGCTATCTTGAACGGGTTGCCCTGCTGCTTCAGCGCAACGCCCCCGATGCGGCGCAATTCGACATCGACGCCGCGCCGATTCAGGTCGACAGCCGGGTGGCGGCGGCGCTTGGCGTGATCGTCAATGAATTCGCCGCGAATAGCGGAAAATACGCGCGGCCTGCCAATGGCGAGGGCCTGCGCGTGTGCTTCGAGCTGCGCCGCGTCGGCCCCAACCGGATGACGCTCGTGTGCCGGGACAACGGCGCCGAGTGCGGGGATACAACGCAGGTGGACGAGCTGAACTCGGCCTCGCTCGGAGCGCGGCTGATGCAGGCTGCCGCGGCGCAGGTTGGTGGCACGCTGACCGAATGCCGGACGCCGCAAGGCTTCGAGCTGCGCTCGGAACTGCCGATCGACCTCGACGCCGGGGCCGAGGCCGATTCCGGCCAGATCAGCCCGCGGGCTGTTGCTGCACGAGGGGGCGCACCCGCAGCCGAGTGATGCGGTTGTGATCGCGCTCCATCACCTCGAACCGGAAGCCATGGAAGCTGAAGCGCTGGCCGGGGGTCGGGATCATCTGCGCCTCGTGAATGACCAGCCCGGCAAGCGTGTTCGCCTCGTCGTCCGGCAGCGCCCAGTCGGTGGCGCGGTTCAGGTCGCGAATGGTCATCGCGCCGTCCAGCCAGTACCAGCCATCGGCCCCCGCATTGACCTGATGCTCGGCGTCAGGGTCGTGCTCGTCGGTGATCTCGCCGACGATCTCTTCGAGGATATCCTCGAGGGTGATCAGCCCTTCGAGCGAGCCGTATTCATCGACCACCAGCGCGAAATGCGTGTGCTTCTTTAGGAAGTTGCGCATCTGGTCGGCAAGGGTGGTGGTGTCGGGCACGAAATAGGGCTTCATCATCACGTCGGTGATGCGGAATTCGCTCAGCGCTTCGGCGGCGTTGTCGCCGGCCTTTTCCATGGTGTCGTACATGGCGCGCATCAGGTCCTTGGCGTGGGCGACGCCGATGATGTTCTCCTGATCGCCGCGGTAGACCGGCAGGCGGGTATACGCGCTTTCGAGACATTTCTGAAGAATGACGCGCGGCTCCTGATCGGCATCGACCATCTCGATGTTCGAGCGGTGCAGCATGATCTCTTCGACGGTGCGCTCGGCAAGGTCGAGTGCGCCAAGAATACGGTCGCGATCTTCCTTTTCGACGACGCCTTCGGAATGGCCCAGTTGCAGCGCTCCGGCGATTTCCTCGCGCACGGCGAGCACCTGACTGTCCGGGTCGGTCTGCACACCGAAGACGCGCAGGATCAGCCGCACGATGGCGCGAATGGCGTTCACCACGGGCGAGAAGACAAGGACGATTATTCTGATCGGCCGCGCAACGCCCGCTGCGGCGGTTTCAGGGTTGGTGATGGCATAGGTCTTGGGCAGTACCTCGGCAAAGATCAGCACCAGAAAGGTCATGATCAGCGTCGCCATCGCAACGCCGCTGTCACCGAATATGGCGGTGAACATGGTCGTGGCGAGCGAGGTCGCAAGGATGTTGACGAGGTTGTTGCCCAGCAGCACCGAGCCGATCAGCCGCTCGCTGTCCTCGGTCAGCTTGAGCGCGGTTTCGGCGCCCTTCGAGCCGCGATCCTGCGCGGCGCGCAGTTTGCCGCGCGAGGCTGCGGTCAGCGCGGTTTCCGAGCCAGAGAAGAAGGCAGACATCAGGATCAGCAGCAAGATTGCGCCTGCGGTGATCCAGAGGGCGGCGTCGGTGGTTGTGGCGTCCATGATGTTCTTTTCGGTCTTCGGGGTCAGCTCTGGTTATGGGGGCGCAGCGGGGATCGATCAAGGGCCACGGGCGCAAAGCGGGGTGGCAAATTTTTTATCGAGGCCCTTGCGTTTCGAAGATCGGGCAGGGGCTTGCGGCGCGCAATCTCTGGGCGGTGCGGTCAGTCCTTGGCCAGCGGATGATGCTCGAGCACGA
Organism: Citreicella sp. C3M06; assembly: GCF_018860705.1. Taxonomy (GTDB): domain Bacteria; phylum Pseudomonadota; class Alphaproteobacteria; order Rhodobacterales; family Rhodobacteraceae; genus Salipiger. Next base: position 25,894 of record NZ_JAHKQA010000093.1, on the reverse strand, counting down.
GCTCCTTCAGGCGTTCTTCAAGCACATGGGTGTAGATCTCGGTCGTGGCGACATCGGCATGGCCCAGGAAAGTCTGGATCGCCCGCAGATCTGCGCCGTTCTGCAGCAGATGCGTGGCAAAGGCGTGGCGCAGGGTGTGCGGGGTGACCTTTGCGGGCGACACCCCGGCCTCGACCGCGAACACCTTGATCAGCACGTAGAAATGGTAGCGGGTCAGATGCCCGGCCTTGCCGCGCGAGGGGAAGAGGTGCGACTGAACGGGCTTGCCCTCTGCCCGGCGCGCGGCGTCGATCGCATCGCGGCGCGACAGCCAGTCGGCCAGCGCATCGCGCGCGGGCGCCGACAGTGGCACCATGCGTTCCTTGCCGCCCTTGCCGCGGATCAGCAGCATCCGCGGATCGCCGCGGGCCGAGGACATCGGCAGCGTCACCAGCTCGGTCACCCGCATCCCGGTGGCATAGAGCAGCTGCATCAGGCAGGCGTTGCGGGCGCGGTCATCCTCGGTCCGGCCATGCGCCGCGCCTGCGGCCAGAAGTCGGTCGACTTCCTCGAGGCTCAGCGTCTTGGGCAGGCGTTTGCTTTTGCCGGGGCCGGTGATCTGGATCGCCGGGTTGTCGGCCCGAAGCCCTTCTTCGAAGGTGAAGCGGTAGATCTGCTTGATCGACGACAACCGGCGGGCGCGGGTGGCCAGCGCCAGCCCTTGGGCTTCGCAATGCACGAGGTAATCCTCGACGTCGCGGCGCTGTGCGGTGTCCAGCGCAAGGTCGCGCCCGGCCAGCCAGCGGGTGAAATCCGCAAGATCCCGGCCATAGGCCAGCGTGGTGTTGTCTGCGGCGCCGCGTTCGGCCACCTGCGCTTCGAGAAACGCGCCGATCCAGTTGGCGGCGCTCATCGCGGGGCGCCTTCGTCGGACAGGATCAGCAGTTGAATGGCGGCGCGCCGCGCTGTGTCTTCAAGCCCGACTGTGCGCAGGGTCGCAAGCGCTTCGGTCAGGTCTTCGTGGTTGCCTTCGGCGCCCGAGGCAAACAGCGCCATGGCGCGCAGGATGACTTCGCCAAGGCGGCCTTCGGCGAGCATGCTGCGCAGCGCCTCGGGCGGCCTTGCCCCTGACCACGCGCGCGCAACGGCGCCTTGGGTGCCGCCATCGGGCACAAATGCCGGGGGCTCGCCCTGCGCCACGGCCGCAACCGTCGCCATCAGCCCCTTGGGCGCGACCAGCTTCTGGGCGGCGGGCTCGTAGGCATCCGAGAGCAGTTCGGCGCGGGTGGCCAGCGTTGCGGCGCGCCCGCTCAGGGTCAGCTCGGCAAGCCGCGGCCCGAAAAGCTTTGCGAAGGGCACCAGCAGCCCGGCGCTGCGCATCTGCGGCCATGCCTTCACCAGCGCCGGACCAACGAGGTCACTGCGCCCGGTGGCCAGCGCCGCATCGAGTTTCTGCACCGCCGAAACCCGGTCCCAGACGCCACCCGACGCGGCGGGCTTACGGTCGGAATAAATCCCCAGAAGGCGATTCTCGGACAGGGCACCGCGCCGCGCCAGTCGCTCTGCCGCCAGCAGTTGCGCGCGCCATCCGCTGGTGCCGGATAATTCGGTGGCCGCAAAGGCGCGGGGCAAGGGCTGGGTCGGCAGCGCCTCGCCAATCGCTTCGAACAGGCGGAATTGCAGCGGGCTCGGGCGCGGCGGCACCGGCACGGGGGGGCTGCCCTCGGCCAGTTCAGGTTCGAGAAAGCGCAGCAGCAATTCGCCGTCCCGTTCGGACAGCTGGCCAAGGGCCTGCGCCGTGCCCAGCACCGTGGCGGCATGATCCCAGTCGCCGCGACGCGCGGCGCAGTAGATGCGGGTCGGCAGATCGTCCGACAGCTCGGGCCGGTCCTGAAGCGCGGCGCAGGGAGCATCGTCCCGCCCGGCCAGAAGCGCAAGATCGAACCAGCGCTCGAACAGGATCGGGGTTTCGATCTGCCCGGCCTGTTCGATCAGCGCCAGCGCCGGGTCGATGGCGCCTTCTGCCAGCAGCCGATCAAGCCGCGAGGCCAGAAAGCGCGCGCCGCCATCGGCCGCCACAGGCGCATCCGCCTCGGCCAGCAGCAGCGTGAACAGCAGCGCCGACAGCGCCGGTTCTGACGGATCGACCGCGGCCAGAAGCGAGGACAGCGTGCCGGTCTCGCTGCTGCCCCACAACGAGCGTGGCAGGCCGGTCACCGACATCGGCAACAGCCCGGCAGCGCCGGGCGACGGCGCGCCCAGCGGCAGGGTCTCGACCTCGGGGCTGGCGCCGCTGGAGGCGGTCGGCGGCTCTCTGAGCGGGGTAATCGGGGCCGGCGCGGGCATCACGGTCGGCACGTTGTCACTGCCCAGCCAGCCGATGGCCGACATCGGCGCACCGGGGCGGCCCTGCGCGGCGCACAGGCTGCCCGCAAGGCTCAGCAGGACGGCGAGCGCGGCGCTAGTTCGCATTGAGCTCCACAGGCTGGCGGATCTCGGTCTGGGGCGGTGAAAAATCGGCGCCGAAGAACGGGCCGACATAGGCGTAAGCCACCAGCGCGATCCCGCCAAGGACCAGCAGGATAAAAAGCCATTTGATGATGCGTCCCATATGCTCAGGTGTCCTGCCTCGTGTCGTTTTCGGGAACTTATAACTGGCCTTTTGGCCAAACTCACGTCATTCACCGTTCGGGAGGAACAATTGGCGATGGATGGCCGAGATACAAGGGTGCAGGCGCTTACGTTGAAAAAGACAGTGGTGCTGGTGGGAATGATGGGCGCGGGCAAGACCGCCGTCGGCAAGGCGCTGGCGCTGGCATTGGACGTGCCGTTCCGCGATTCGGATGCCGAAATCGAATCCGCCGCGAACATGAGCATAGCAGAAATCTTCGAGCGCGACGGCGAGTCCTTCTTCCGTGACCGCGAGACGCAGGTGATTTCCCGGCTGCTGGATGGGCGGCCCGCCGTGCTGTCGACCGGCGGCGGTGCCTATATGCGGGCCGAAAACCGTGCGATGATCACCGAGCGCGGCGTTGCCGTCTGGCTCGACGCGGCGCTTCCGGTGCTGTGGAGCCGGGTGCGCCACAAAAGCACCCGCCCGCTGCTGCGCACCGCCGATCCACACGCGACATTGCGCGACATTTACGAGGCGCGCGTTCCGATTTACCGGCTGGCCGATCTGGCGGTGACGTCCGAGCAGGGACGCAGCGTCGACGAGATGGCCGAACGGGTGATCGAATTGCTGATAACGCGGCCGGATGTGCTGGCCGCCGAGGAGGTCTGAGGGTGAAGACGGTTCATGTCGCGCTTGGCGCGCGTGCTTACGACGTGCAAATCGGTGCCGGGGGTCTGGAGAATGCCGGAGAGATGCTGCTGCCCCTGCTGCCCCGCAAGCGGGTGGTCATCGTTAGCGACGATACCGTCGCCAAGGCGCATCTCGGGGCATTTCAGGCCGCGCTTGAAACGTCGGGGATCGCCTGCGAGTCGCTGACCCTGCCGCCGGGCGAGGCGACGAAATGCTGGCGTGAGCTGGAACATGTGGTGGAATGGCTGCTCGCCAGAAAGGTCGAGCGGCGCGACGTGGTGGTGGCGCTTGGCGGCGGGGTGATCGGCGATCTGGTGGGATTCGCTGCGGCGATCCTGCGCCGGGGCGTGCGCTTTGTGCAGATTCCGACATCGCTGCTGGCGCAGGTCGACAGTTCGGTTGGCGGCAAGACCGGCATCAACTCGCCGTCTGGCAAGAATCTGGTGGGGGCGTTTCACCAGCCCAGCCTGGTGCTGGCGGATATCACGGTGCTCGATACGCTAAGCGATCGCGATTTCCTCGCTGGCTACGGCGAGGTGGTGAAATATGGCCTGCTCGGGGATGCGACATTCTTTGACTGGCTGGAAAGCAATGCCGATGCCATCCGGCGCCGCGACCGGGCGGCGCTGACCCATGCCGTGGGGCGCTCGGTTGAAATGAAGGCCGAGATCGTGGCGCGGGACGAAACCGAACAGGGCGATCGGGCGCTGCTCAACCTCGGGCACACCTTCTGCCATGCGCTGGAATCGGCGACCGGCTATTCGGACCGGCTGCTGCACGGCGAGGGCGTTGCCATCGGCTGCGGGCTTGCCTTCGAGCTGTCCTCGCGGCTGGGCCTGTGCGCGCAGGAAGACCCGTCGCGGCTGCGCGCCCACCTCAAGCAAATGGGCATGAAGGTCGATCTGGCCGATGTTCCCGGCGATCTTCCCTCGGCCGAAGCGCTTTATGCGCTGATGGGACAGGACAAGAAGGTGCTCGACGGGGCGATCCGGTTCATCCTTGCGCGCGGGATCGGGCAGGCCTTTGTCACGGCGGATGTGCCGCGCGAGACGGTCCTTGCCGTGCTCGAGGACGGGCTGCGCGGCCGCTAGGTGGCGATTGTCGCAGGATCGTTTCATGGCTGTCACGGAACCGAGTCGTTGATCTCCTAAGGGTCAGGCGAACCGAAGCAGAGCGGCTTCGGGACGCTTCACCCGGAGGGATTTCAGCATGATGATGATCAACCCGCTGCGCTTCGTGCTTGCCTGCTGTTTTCTGCCAGCCCCGAACGGGATGCTGGCCGTGGTCCGGCGTGGCAAGCGCCTGTACTAAGGCACCCCGCAGCCCGCTAAAAAACGTTCTGTGAAAATCTTTCGCCCCGGCGCGGTTGTGGCGGCCCGGGGCAGGGTCTCTGATGGCGTCTGGTGAAACAATTTTTCGCCGAACAGCCTGCGGGCCCGTATCAGGCCAAGGCACAGCAATGAGCGGAGATTGGAGCGGGTGAAGGGATACGGAAAGCCGTCTTTTCCGCAATGAATTTAACGCACAAGTGTCCCACGGCATGGGAAATGACGCACAAACAAAACCAATGAGTTACCTTCCGGGTGTCCCACGATAATCTCACCAGTCCATCTCCTCTAAGGCCGCCATGGCGGCCCTAGCCATCTTCCATCGCTCGACGCCTTTGGTGTAGATTTCGGAGGTCTGAGCTTGGGTGTGCCCGTGGATCGTCATGATCTGGTATTGCGAGCAGCCCTCTTGTGCGAGGAGATGGCCGGCGGCTTTACGCACGCCGTGAGCTGATCGGCCTTGGAGGCCCGCCGAGCCGCACCAGCGCCGAAACATATTGCCCAGCGAGTCCGGGGTAGAGAACGCTGCGCCCTTCGAGTTGAGCAGGTAGGTTTTGCCCTGAACTGCCGCAGCGCGGGTGGCGCGGTGCAGGGGCGGCAGCATGGGGATTGTGACCTCCGCCGACCCGCGCTTGGCCGGCTGCCATTTGAGCGCCTGCACGCCTTGCACAGTGGTCTCATTGCCGCGACCCAGCCAGATCGCATCTCCGATACGGCATGCTGTGAACATGAGCAGCGTGAGGCAGAGGTGGGGCGTGGTTCCCGCCGGATGTCTGATGCGGAACTTCCGAAGATCGTCCGAAGACCACGGCACCGCGCCGCCCTTGCCGGGGTCGATCCGCCCAATGCCGACAGCCGGATTTACCTCGCACAGGCCGCGCTCGCATGCCCAGCGATACATGGACCGGACGCCTTCGATGATGCTGTCTGCGCGCGCAGGGGTCGCGTTGAACTCGTCGCGTAGCGCTATCAGCTTCGCTTGCGGCATTTTCATCGCGTAATCAGAGTACCGATCGGTCAGCACCTTCATGACGCCAGCGCGCTTCTTGAGCGTGAGAGGTGATGTCGCGCCCGCCTCGACATCGCGTTCCATGGCGGCAAGGTGTTTCGCGGCGATCCATCCGATAGAATACCGGATTGCGCGCTCTTCGGGTGTGGCCTCGGGCGCGAGGGTCACGCCCCCCCGCGCCGCACGGTATATTTCGACAAACTGTGGATGGTCCGGCGTGACCGACAGGGGGATACGGCGGGCCTTGTCACCTTCAACGCGCACGCGGTAGCGAATTGCCCCGGACGGTAGCTTTTCGGCCAGAAGGCCGGGGTATCGGATCTTCATGGCTGTCAGGTCCAAGGTCGGGGCGCCCGCTTATCCTTGGGCGATTCTGAACTTGGCGCAATCGTTTCGGTGCGGTAGTCGAATTTCACCCCATCAGGTCCGACCGACACGATGCGCGCAGAGGGGTCCAGGGATTTGACTGCTTTCCACGCGTCCTCGATCTGGCGTGGGGTGGGCATGGATGGTGCGGCGGTCTTGGCCATGTCATTCCCTCTTGTCTGAGCGCTGGTCAATGCCGACATACGCGGTCAGGCCAGATGCGTCGGCGTTGTAGATTCGAGTGATCGCGTTTTCGGTGACCAGCCGTTTTCCGTCATGGTCTATTTCGACGGCTTGGCTCGGCTTCGGATTGAACCGATCTGCCCGCATCGCGTAGTGGATTTGGCACCCCGCGATGATCATGTCGCCAATCACCACGTACCAGTTTGTCGAATTGCGGTTGGTCTTCAGGCCCAAGGCCATCTCGCTATCCACTACTGCGTGTACTGTGCCGAACGCGGCATGATAGTTTTCCCGGTCTGGCGCAAAGAACCAGTTGTCAGGGGTGATCAGGTATTTTTGTCCGATCTGCATGCCATTCAATCCTTTCCTGCTGCGCGAATATCCCACGCGATCTGCCGGGCAATGGTCGCGCCGGTCAGATCGCCGTTCATGCGGGCCTCGGCTGCATGGCTGTCCGCGATCTGGGCGGCGAGGTCGGGTGCTGAGAATCTGCTGCGCCATTGCGCCAACATGTGTTCGACCGCCCGTTCTGGCGCCGTCCGCACGGCTGCTCCAAACAGGATGTACCCGGCATCTACGGCACGGCTGTGCAAGCGAAGGCTGTCGCTGCGGCCTGACGTTTCGTGCTTGATGGGGTCAAAGCTGCCTGCGGATACCGCGCGCCCCACGCCCTTGACGTAGCGGGCCATGTTTGAATGCACGATGTGTTCGGGAAACGTGATCGCGGTTTTGATGCCGTCTGGGTTCTGGATAAGGATGTATTTCATGCTGCTGTCCCCTATTGAGCGTGGCTGAGGCGTTGCGCTTTCGTGATCATCTCTTCTTCGCCTCGCGCGCTGCGTGTTCCAGTTTCGCTGTGAGCATGATCGTGGGTTTCAATTCGGCCGGGGCGTCATCATAGCCTCGCCCAAAGCGACCGTTCAGGCGGGGTGCAAGGGCATACGGCACGGCTTCCCAGTTCGAGGGCGCGCAATTTGTCTTGTCGCCGTCCAGGCACTTGAGGCGGTGGCCAGCGGGCACGGGGCCGTTGGCCTTTTGCCAAAGGTAGCGGTGCTTGTGGATCGGGCGTGTGGGGGCACCTGTGTACGGGTTCACCTCGTCCACGATCATGATGACGTAGCCGTCTTTCGAGCAGATGCGCTCGTGGCCCGCGCCGCGGTGCGTGTGTGGGACTTTGCCCTTCTTGAATTGGGTGCGCACACTGTTCTCGTTGAAGGGCATTTTCTTGCCCTTGTTCCAGCTTTCGGCGCCCTTCTCGATGCGACCGGTCCTGCCGGTCATCCAGCCCTTGCGCTTGCAAAGGCTATTGAAGTTGGCCAGTGAGACGTCAGGCCGGTCCCAGAGATAGGCAAACTCGGCGTGGGCCTCGCGGCGCGGCCGCTTGTGGTTGTCGTGAATCCATAACATCTGAGCATCGCTGTATTCGATCGGTCGACCCTTCATTGCTCATTCCTCCGTCTTGCCGCGGATCTGCGGCAGCATCGGGAGGATGGCTTGCCCGTGTTCGGCGAACAGCTTGGCGGCCTTGAGCTGCAGATCGGCGTTTCCCGTGATCTGATCTGAGACCGAGACAATCGCCTCGGTCCGCTTCACCTCTTGTTCGATCGTCTCAGCGGACAGCGTCTCGTCGGACAGGCGCTCCAGCTGGGCGAAAAGATGGTCGTTCAGGTCGCTGAGTTTGTTCTTCATGTGGTCACTCCTTATCCGGGCACCACGGCAGATGCGCCGCTCCCTCGGGCTGGCGGCACTCGTCGCAGCGGATAGTGGTTGCCTCGATGCCCGCCGTTGCGATCTGGCGGGCGAGAGATGCAGGCAGCCAACGGCCAGCCGTTGCCCGCTGCAACGCCTCGAACTGCTCATGCGCCCGCGACAGGCGGGCGCGGAGGATCTGGGTTGGGGTGGTCACCGGAACACCTCCAGCAGCGCCGAAAGCGCGGCGTGACCAGTCCACAGCAGCAGGGCCGACGATGCCCAACCCAGCACAATCGCGATGGCGAGTCCTGCCCAGCTCCATGAGTGGCAGGCGGTTGGCTTGGCTTCCGGCGAGGGATGGCGGCGGCGGGCGCGCACGATGTTTGCGCTCCAGTCGGCGAGCCTGTCTCCGCTCTGGAAAGAGGTCAGCGCTTCGGCGGTGCGCGCGCCGTTGAGCGTATTGTCTTTTTCGGGGGTCATCTTGTGCTCCTTTTTACACATGGGATGCCACCCCGCGTGCGGGGCGGTCACCAATGGGTCAGGCGGCGTTCCGGTTGGTGTTGGCCAGCAGGTGCGTTGCCAGCTGGCGGTCGGCATAGGTGGCCTGCGCGTGGTCCAGAACCAACTCGCAGGCGGACGCGATCACCTCTGAATCGTAGAGGTCCGCGTCTTCCATGACCTCGCAGGCGTACCAGAGCGCGAGGTCTTCGTGCTCGGACGCGGGTCCGTGAGTGCTGCAGGCAGGCCATGTTTCGTGGCATGGCATCAGGCCGCATCCCCACCGAACATGCGGGCGATGGCGGCGCGCGTGCGGGGCAGTGCCCCGATGCGCGCGGCGTCTATCGCATTCAAGGCGGGGGCGGGCGGCAGCGGATCAGGATCGCCTTCGGTGATGACGTGGACGAACGGTGCCTCGGGGATGACGGTGCGCCCCGGATAGGTGCTGGGCATCGCGTCAAGCCGCGCGACCTGCCGGGCGCTGAGCGGTTGGCCGCGTGCGGCCTTGGCATCAAGCCAAGCCGATTGGACGGCCGCCGGGGCGGCGGTGGTGAGGTCGGGGGTGCAGAGCGTTTGGGCAAGCCCTGCGAATTTCGTGGGAATGAGCATCGCTGCCTCCATCGGGGATGATGACATGCAGCATGAGGGGAATAAATTCCCTCGTCAATACAAAATGGGAAAAGATTCCTCTACAAAGATTGACCGGCGCCTGGGGCGCGGTTAGGGGTGGGTGCGCCGGAGGGTTCGGCGCACAGCAAAAAGCCCGGCGCGGGGCCGGGCTGTGGGTGGCCGCGGGCGTGGGGTAAGCGGTCAAACGGTGATCGCGCAACCCCCCGAAATCCGTGCTAGGTCCATTTGAGGAGGTGTCAGATGCTGACCACGGAATTCTTTGATCTTTCACTGTCTTTGCAGACAGCTCTCGGCGCTGGATATTTGGGGTATGTCACGGCTTATGCCGGGCTCCGGCGTGATCACGCGACAACGGATGCGGTGTTCATCTCTCTCGCGTTCGCATCCCTCGCCATGCTGGCGTTCGTTCTTCTTGAGCGGTTCGGTCCGGTCGTCAGCTTCATCGCTGCATTCGTGATCAGCCTGCTAAGTGCCGGACTATGGCGGAAGTGGGGGCGGAAAGGGTGGCTTTGGTGTGTAGGGAGCGCCAGAGTGCATCGCGATGACGGTGTCCATGGCGCATGGTCCGGCATTGTCCAAACCGATCATTGCGTTGGCCAGATATCGGTTCACACTGTCGGCGGCAGGATTCTATACATGAACGACCGATCAAGATATCATGATGCGCCTTGGGGCGGGCTGTACCTGGGTGGAGATGGCTCGGTCGTGCTGGTCGTGGAAGAGGAGGAGCTGAGCGACGGCACTGAAGAGCAGCGTACCGGCATCAAAGACGAACACATGGGCACTAGAATGACCTACGTCCCAGCAAGCCAGGTCGCTCGGGTCAATATCCGAATGAAGTAAGTTACTTCTTCGGCGGAGGGTTCGAGGTGCCAGACATTTTGCTCGGCGAAGCGCTTGCCCCAGGAGGGGTGGTGCCTCTTGGGCTTGCGCTGTGCGTGATCGGCTTCGGCGATGCGCCATCTTTGAGCGATGTCGGCTTGCCAGTCTTCTCAGGCATTTCTCTCTCCTTTTGCGGGGTCAAGCCTTCCTCGCCAGTTCGGCAGGCCATGCCAGCCGCACGCGCGCGGCCCATTTCAGCTTTTTGTTCCACATGGTGTTGGCGCCGGGGTTCAGGGAAATCAGGTGGAACAGGCCGGGTTCGTCGCCTGCCTTGACCTGTTTGACCCAGCCCATGCCGTCTTCATCCTCGACCACGCAGCGGTGTCCGATGACGTCGGCGGGAACGCCGTCGTGGCTGTCGCGGGTGTAGAACAGCAGATCGCCCGCGCTGAACATCGGTTCCATGCTGTCACCTTCGACTTCGACCGCGACCACGCCGTGCGGTGACAGGCCGGGCGGGCATTCGACCTGGGGGCCGTCGCCCTTGGCATAGGCGTCGAAGACCGGCACCTGCGCCCCGGCGCCGACCTTGCCCGCGATTGCGATGGTGGGGCGAATGTTGAGAGGTGCATCACCGCTTTGCGCAACGACCTCTTCAAAAGTCATGCCCAAAACGGCGGCTATCAACCGAGCGCTGCGCAGGGTCGGGGACGATCCGTCGTTCTCAAACAGCTTCCGAATAGCTGACTGGCTTAGGCCAGCCTCTTTTGAAACCCTAGCGGGTTTGAGGGAAGGGTTGGCGGCAAAGATTGCTTTCAAGCCATTGATGAAGGGGTCGCTACTCATGGGTATACATTCCCACTTTGAGTGAGTTTGCGCGACGGGAATAAATTCCCTTGTGGATGTGGTAATCTTTTCCCATAACTGGCCGCATGGAAGAGTTGATCGCATATGTCGAGGCCTACGCGGCCTCTGTGAACCGCAAGCCGCAGTGGGTTTTGCGAGAGGCCATCGGCGCGGGCTGGCGGGAATGGGAATCGTGGCAGGCGGGCAAATCCAGCCCGACCGTGGTTCGCGTTGACCGCCTGAAGGCGTACATCGAGGCCAACCCTCCGGCGGAGGACGCCGCATGAACAATCATCTGAAACTGGTGGTGTCGAATCCATGCTCCGAGCCTGAATCGTCCGCTGGACTCGCGTCCCGGTCCAAGAGTCTGGACCGCTACCGGATGCAAGTCATCGCGGCCGAGATCTGGTCGGACTGGTTGCGGGCGGAGTTCCGCAACCCCGAGGCTGTCGCCGTGTTCTTTGGCGTGCGTAATAGCAGCGCTTGGAACTGGTGGAACGCGAGCACGCGCCCGACCGCCGACAAGGTAATGATCGCGGTGCTTGAACGGCCCGGTTTCATGGAACACCTCGCCGCCCGCGTGGCGGCAGATCAGCGGAGGGCTGCATGAAGGTCGCCGCGTTGGAATCCACGAATGCCCGGCCTGTCCGGGCTTGTTCGGCGGGGGTCAAGGCCCCCCGCCACCTGGCGCGCGGGGTGTTGTCCCCTGGTCAGCCGATCTCCTCCCCAGAGGCTGGCCAGCCCTGCGCGCCCTTTTTGATCCCGGCGCGGCGGGCAACCCGCGCATCCCTGTTGGACCTTCCCCCGGTGTCTTGCGCGCCGGGGGCTTTTTCGGGGTTGTGACATGGCACATGGCGCACTGAGATTGGCGATCATCGCCGAGTTCGAAAGGGATCCAAATCGGAGCAGCTTCGCCGTGGCGGAGGCAGCCGGATGTACCGCGAATTACGCGCGGGCGATCGCCCGGCGTGAGGGCATCGTCTGCGGTCGCGCGCTGAAGGTGCCCGCCAAATCGACCCGCAACATTGCGTGGCTGAAGGACGAAGCGGCGCGGCTCAACCTGTCGGTTCCGGCGCTGCTGGATGCGATCGTGACCGATGCGCGTTGTGAAGCAGAGGACGGCGTCTGATGGCAAGCACCGGCGGCGCAACTCCCCTGGCGATTACACGCCGTCGGTGTTTGCCTCTTGGGCAACTCGATCTTGAGCTGATGCTGAGCGCCTGCGGCGCGCGGATGTGGGCGCTTCGGACCGCGCCTGCCCCTGAGATGGGCGCGGGCTGCCGGGTTCTGACGAACGGATTTTGTGACAGCGCCGCTGAACGAGACGAACTGGCGGGGCAGCTGCGCGCGCTGGCGGATGCGGTGGAGGATTGGCGATGAAGAATACCAGAGAAGATTTTCTTGATGCTGCGACCTGCCTTGCCCTGCACCGGGGAGGCATGCGGATTTGCGTCGACAGGATTACGGCGCTGGCTGACGCCTATGCGGCCTGCTCTGAGGACTCGGGTCTTGGCGAATTGCGCAAGGTCGCTTTCCGGGTTCTGTCGGCGACGGATGAGGTTGCCTTTGGAGATGCACGCGAGGCGCTGTGGAGCGTGATGTCGCGGTATTATGCCGACCGCGTCCTACGGCCAGCGGGGGCGCGCCGATGACCGCTCAGGAATTCACACCGGAAGACCGGATTTTCGCGCATTTGCGTCTGGCCATTGCGGAAGCCCAGAAGGTTCCGAATGGCCAGAGCCTTCTGGGAGCCGCGCTTTGTGTGGCGCTTGATACGGTTGCAGGTGGCGCGCCGCGGTACGAGATTTTCGGCGACATGCGCGCCGATGCGGCGCTGTGGGTGGAATGCGCCACGCCTGTAGAGGTTGAGCTTTATGGGGGGGCGGCGTTGGCCGCGATCGAAAGGCGCCCATTCGCGCCCAAAGCCAAGCGGCGCATCTTTGCGATGCTTTGGCAGAGCATGACTGTGGAAGAGCGCGAAGCCTTCCTGTCTCGGGTCATGAAGAGGGCTGCATGACATCAGCGGGTTCTGGCGAAGTAGATATGCTGCTGCATTACATGCCGATTGTCGTTCGGTCTCACGATCTGACTGATTGGGAGCGGTCATTCTGCGCCTCGATGGTGAAGCGGAGCAAGGCGGGTGCCTTCAAGCCGTCACATAAGCAGATCGCAACCATGCGACGAATTGTCGACGCGTTCCGATCCAAGGATGCGAACGGGGGTGTCATCGATGGGTGAAGATCGGACGATTGCAATTCGGGATGCGCTTCCGCGGGACCGAGAGGTTCAGCATGTCGTATCGGAGCTGGTATCGGTCTACGCATTCAGCGAGGCCCATGCGGTCCTTGGTCGCCGTCTGCGCGAGATTGAAGAATCCCGCCAGAGCCGTGTCGAACGGCTATTTATCGAATGGCGTGACCTCGACCCCAAGACGCGCCCGGATTTCCTGACCTATTCGCACCATCGCCGGAATCCCGAGCTGACCGGGGGTGGTGAGGTATGACGAACGAGCCGGAAGATCTCGGTGCGGACTATGACGAGTTCGCTGGTTTGCCTTCGGCAGAGCCGACCCATGGGTCGAGCGATGATGACGCGCCCCCGCCGCCTGCCGTGGATGACGATAGCGGCCTTCACAGTGAGGGCGCGCGTTTCGCCCTTAACGATACCGGCAACGGAAAGAGGTTTGCGCTTTATTGTGGAGATTCCGCGATGGTCGTTCCTCGGATCGGCTGGCATGTCTGGGATGGCCGCCGGTGGAGGCTGGACGCTGATGACATTTCCGTCCGGCGCCATGCGCAAACCGTCCAGGACCACATCATCAAGGAAATACCACACCTTGTGCTTGAGGACTGGCAGCAGCAGGAGCTGGCGAAGGAGGCCGGGTTCCGCGCCCGTGAGGCCGCGCTGCGCGCCCAGCAAGAAGCTGGCCCATTGTCGACAGATCAGGAAATCGAGATTGAAGATCTGACGCAACGACTGGGTTGGATCCGCAAGATCAAGGATCAGCGGGCAAAGATGAAGGGCGATCATCGCACCTTTGCCAAATCTACAGGGAACAAGGCCAAGATCGACGCGATGCTGACCGAGGCGACGGTCGAGGTGGCGCGGGAAGTCGAAGATCTGAATGCCGACCCTTTGACGGTAAATACCGAATCCGGATTGCTGCGCTTTTCTGTCGACGGCGGCGGCGATTCCGGGTTCTCGAGAACAGCCGGCATTCGTCTCGATCCTCACGCGCGTGAAGTGCCGGTCGAAGGTCGCGATGCGCCACAGTTGGTAACGAAGATGATGCCGGTGGCGTTTGATCCGAACGCTGAATGCCCGACTTTTCACACCTTTCTTGAGCGTGTGCAGCCGAATGTGGAGATGCGCGGGTTTCTTCAGAGATGGTTCGGGCTGTCGATGACCGGCCTGAAGATTCAGAAGTTCGCTTTCTTCTATGGCGCGGGCGCCAACGGCAAGTCGGTTCTGGTGGATTTGATCGGTCGGATGCTTGGCGATTACTCGCACACGGCCAAGATTGAATCCTTCACCGGCCGCAATAGGCGCGGGGGCGGCGATGCAACACCAGACATCTTTCCGCTGATAAGCGCCCGAATGGTGCGAACGTCCGAACCAGATGAGGGTGAGCGCCTGCAAGAGGGCATGATCAAGGAAGTTACCGGCGGCGAACCGATCATGGTGCGCCAGTTGAACTCGGATTTCATTGAGGCCCACCCGTTCTTCAAGCTGACCATGAGCGGTAACCACAAGCCCGATATCCGCGGCACCGATGATGGGATTTGGCGCCGGGTGCTGCTGGTGCCATTCGATGTGCAGATACCAGCGGCAGAGCGTGATGAGAAGCTTGGCGAAAAGCTGTGGTCAGAGCGGGCAGGCATTCTGAACTGGCTGGCCGAAGGACTGGTGTCCTATCTGGAAAGCGGCCTGCAAGAACCCCAGCAGGTTTTGGACGCAACGCAGGAATATCGCGCTGACAGCGACCCGATCGGGACGTTCCTCGGCGATGCCTGTCTTGTGTCCGGTGACCCCGATGACTTTCTTTACGCCCGCGAGATCATCCAGGGGTTCAATCTTTGGCTGGACATGCGCGGCGAGGGCATGTGGGGCGACAGGACCGTGTCGCTCAAGTTCAAGGGACTGGCGGGCCGTTACCGCGATCCGAGGTCTGGCAAGAGCTATAGTCCGGGGAAACGTGACGCGACCGGATATCGCGGCGTTCGATTTGTCGACACGTTCAAGCGTACGTTCGACAACGCCCCGAAAGACGCCAAGGGACGGCCTGTTGCATCGGCGGCAGGGTCTGGCAGCCACGATGACGGTGGCTGGCGATGACGGTTTGGAAGCCAAATGCCTGGCGGATGGCCAATGTCCATTCGGGCATGACGCGGGCGGAGCTGGATGCCTTTGTCGCCCAGGCGAAAGATCAGGGCTATATCGACGGCAAGGCCATATTTGGTCGAAAGTCTGATTGCGTCGCCGCGCTGCACCGTGCGCGCCAGCTCGCTGCGAATGCGGTTCATGTCGCCGTGAGCGCCACGCCAAAGGCAGCGGCATCGCTGTGCGAGATCCCAGCTGCAGAGGTCAATGCTTGGTTGCGGTCATTGCCGCCTGAAGGGCTCGATCCATGACCCGGCGGGGTGCAATCCAGCCCAAGATGGCCCTCAGCACCCCGCACCCCTTTACCTTCCTTCGGAAATCTGACCGGCCGGACCGGCCCGAACGCTATGCTTCACGGCTCGACGCAATTGGAGTTGGGGTCGGGGGGATTGCATGTTTTCAATGTCTTATCCTGCACTATCGGCTTGAACGGCCTGAACGGCCCGAGATGCAAGGTAACGCATGCGCGCGAGGCATTGGGGGTCGGGGGGGATTACTCTCTCATGTATTACCCTGCCCCTCGGGCCGTTCAGGCCGTTCAGGCCGTGACCCGCCACTATTACACTTAGTTTTCAGGGGTTTGTGGTTCGTAGTGTTCAAACCATGTCGGGCCGTTGCCCTCTGGTTTCCAGCCGCTCGGGCCGCTCTTACCTCCGCCCAGATCAACATCTTGTCATTGAAGATAGAAAATCAACAAAATATTGAGGAAGTCAGGAATGAACATGAACCATGAGCAGTTTGCGGTGGCCAAGGTTCGGCCCGGTCGTGCAGGCAAGGTGCCGGTTTCGATATGGGATCTGCTGGTGTGGGCCTTTCAGGTCGAGCGCGTGGGGTTGGACTTTGACGAGGTGGGAAGTACCTCCGGTGTGCGTCCGGGTGTGGGGATGGAATACATCCTGATGAAACGTGGCGATCTTGGCTGCAGCATCGATGGTGGGGGCCAATCCGACCCGCACCCAGACGCAGACCTGGTGGCGTCGGCTGTGTCTTGCCTGCCAGAGGGTTGCGGTGGGCGCGGTATGGCCGTGGCAATTGCGGAGATGGCGCGTTCGGGATGCTGGCCGGACTGGGGGCGCAACATGGTGCCGGGCTGCGAGCCGGTCGAATGGCGGCGATGCAAGCACGGCATGTATGCGGCTCGGTCGCTTTGGGATGGGTTGGACCGCTGGCCGGCGCATCTGCTCGGGCAGTCGGACGGATATGCTTGCCGCGTCGTCTTCACGGCCACGCCCGCTGACATCGCGAGGGCGCGGCGGGCATGGCTCGGGTGGTGGGGCGCGCTTCTCGAGCTTCGCTGCACGTTCCAGATGCGCTGCGATCTGACGGGCTTCGAGGTGGTCGATGAGATGCCGCCGCGCAGTCCATGGAAGAAAGTCTCTTGACCAAATGTCACTCTGTTGACATCTTACCACCGAACCGAGCCGCGCCCGGAGCAGAGATGCTCCGGGCGTTGCGCGTTTCTGGCCCCTTGGCCACGCCCTGCCGCTATTCGTGCAAGGCAAGAGATTTACACTCTGAAATTCAGGGCGAACTCGCCCATTGAAAAATCCTCGGCGGGTCCCTCCTGGGGGAGAACGTATACGGGGGCGCAGAGCGCAGAGGTTTTGCGGCGATAAACGTTCCACAAAGCCTAAACGAAACAAAGGTTTAGCGGACCGGAGACGGTTTAGAGAGGCGATGGAACAGGCGGCATGGGCGATCGGGTGACCACGACAGAGCTGGCGGGAAAGCTGAACCTTTCCAAGGGCCGGATCAGCCAGATGGTTTCGAAGGGTCAGCTCGCGGGATGCTATGACGGCGACGGTCGCGCCCGTCGCTTCGACCTGTCCAAGGTGGCCGAGAAACTGTCGGGCCGACTCGATCCGGGCCAGCTGATGGGCAACGGGGCTGACACGAAGCGGGCGCTGCGCGACATCGCGTCTGGCTCCACCGCGCTCGAGGCGCCCCGCCCGGCCGAGTCCAGCCCACTCACCCAGCGGGATCCTGACCGCTACGAACTGGCGCGGACGCAGAAGGTCGAGGAAGAAGCCCGCCGGCTGAGGCGACAGAATGCGGAGGATGCGGGGCGGTTCGTTCTTGCGTCGAGCGTCGAAGCGCAAGTGCGCAGGCAGATCTCGAAAGAGATCGCTCAAGTCGAGACGATGCTGAGGGATGGCGCGCGGCGGGTCGCGGACGAGATAGGTGTCGATTACCTTCAGGTGCGGCGCTGCCTGCTGGATGTATGGCGCGCTCATCGCGGGCAACGTTCTGATGGCCTCGCCGAAGAGGCCGCTGCTGCCGAAATGTCGGACGATGAGCGCGATGCGGACTTCTGAGGGTTATCTGGCGGCAGCGGAGCGGGTCGTGCTCGCCGCGATGTCGGGGGCCATGGCCCCGCCGCCGCCGCCCGACATCACGCGCTGGTGTGAAGAGAATATCGAGTTCGACGAACGCTCGCCGATGCCCGGACCATTCCGGATTGAGCGGTTTCCATTCCTGCGCGAGATCCACGAAGTGCTCAGCCCCGAGCACCCGGCGCGGGATGTAACGATCCGGGGCAGCGCCCAGTGGGGAAAGACAGTTTCGATCGTCAATCCGGTGGTTGGTGCCTGGCATGAGTATGGACCGCTCGATAGCCTTGTCGTGCACCCCACGACCAGCGCCGCGACAGAATGGGTCGACAACAAATGGTTGCCGATGCGGCGGCAGGCCCCGAGCCTGCGAAAGATTTTTGGCGATGGGCGTGGAGGTGACAACAAGGACGCCAAGTTCAATCAGGAGACGTTGAACCGCAACGGCTCATTGAAAATCACCTCGGCGGGGTCTCCGGATGACCTTGCTGGCACCTCGCGCCGTCTTGTGGTCCTGGATGACCTCGCCAAGTTCGAGATGACGCCGAAGGGCGACCCCGAAGCGCTGGCAGGAAGCCGGGCGTCGGGGTTCGAAGACGCCAAGATCTTGCGGGTCAGCACACCGCAGATTGCGGGAACATGCCGGATCAGCAAGGCATATGACCGAGGCGACCGGCGGTTGTATTTTGTCCCGTGCCCTCACTGTGGGCATCGGGCGCCGCTGACCTGGGAGAACTTTCTGCGCAACCTCGACCCCGAGCGCCTGCATGCCGCTTGCTTCAGCTGCGATGACTGCGGCGGGGTCATAGGTCACGCGGACAAAGAGCGAATCGTCGGCGCGGGGCAATGGGTGCCGCAGAACAAGGCCGGGGACCACCCCAGCTTTCACCTATGGCGGGCCTACGCGCCGCAGCGCGACTGGGCATCGATCGGTGTCGAATACGCGCGCGTGATGGGCTGGGCCAGTGTCTCGGTCTCGGGCGAAACCGAGGAAGCGATCCGCGAACAGGTCGAGGCCGGAACAGAGCAAACGTTCTGGAACGATGTTTTGGGACTGCCGTTCCAGCAAGCCAGCAAAGGCCCCGATTGGGAAAAGCTGCGCGATCGGGTCGAACATGCGGCCGAAGATGATCAGCGCCCGCGGGGCATCGTGCCGGCGCGGGGCGTGATCCTGACGGCGGGCGTCGATTGCCAGCTGGATCGCACCGAGGTGCATGTCGTTGCGTTTGGCCCGGACAATCGGCGCTGGTCAGTCGATTACATGGTGATCCCGCATCACATCGGGGATCAAGAGGGGCGCGAGGCGCTGGATGCGGTCCTCAAAACGACCTGGCGTACCGAGCGGGGCCTGCGCCTGCAGCTCGACATGATGGCCATCGATGTCGGCACCTACACGGACGATGTCTGGGCCTTCGGCAAGCGGCATCCGTGGAGCCGCGTGATCCTGGTCAAGGGGGCTACCAGCCAGACTGGCCCGGTGCTGCTGCCCATGAAGTTCGAGCGGCGCTCCGACGGGAAGGCGAAGCGGCGTCAAAAGCGCGCGTTCATGCTGAACGTCAGCCAGATGAAGGCCGATTTCTACGGCTGGCTTGGCAAGGATGATCCGGTCGAGCGCGGCTTTGTCCATTTCCCGGTGGGGATGGGCGACGAGTATTTCCGGCAAATCACCTCGGAAGTCCGGGTGCTGAAGCGTGGCCGCACCGGTGTGGTCACCAGTTCGTGGGAGCTGGCCGAGACAACGCGCCGGAACGAAGGCCTCGATACGATGATCTACGCAGAGGCAGCAGCCCGCCGAAAGGGGTGGACCTCGATGACGGCAGAGCAGTGGGCACTGCTGGATGCGGAGCGATCTGCCGCGCCGGCTGACGCCCAGCCCGATTTGTTCGATGCGGAGGCCGCAGTGCCGGTGACGCCCGGTCCCGCGGCTGAGACGGCGAAGAAACCTGAACCTAAACCCCGTGCGGCGGCACCGGGCGACGATTGGCTGGGAGGCCGAGGAAGCGGATGGCAGTGAATTACGACAGCGCAATCGAGGCGCTTGAGACCGCCATGGCCTCGGGCACGCTCGAAGTCGAGTATGACGGGAAGCGGGTGAAGTATCGCGGCCAGACAGAGCTGCTGTCTGCGCTGTCCTATTTCCGATCGCAGAAGCGCGCGCAGGCGGGTGTGCCTGCCGTGGGCGTGTCGATCGGCGCGGTGTATAGGAGTTAAACGGATGGGAATGAGCCTCGCGGATCGCTTGATAAAGAATCGGCATCCCAGTGATGAATGGGCGGGTGATTTGGCCGCAAGGCTTTCAATGCCTGCGGAAAATCATTCGCCACAGTGGCATCCGATGGTGGAGCGGTTCGTTTTCGATGATGATGGTGCCCTGCCATTCGTACTGACGCTTTCGTCGGACGAACACCAAGCAGCGATGGATAATCTCCGGGTGCCGATGAATGAGTTTTGGCTAGAGACGCCCCAGTCTGGTTATCACTGTGCTGGCGATGATGTGACGATATATGTGCGTGATCGCGGGTTAGTGCTTTCTGTGGGTGGCTTTAAGATTTCAGACGTCCGCAAACGGGGGGGTGTAGGCATGAGTTTCTATAATCCGCCTAACCTTGAAGCTTCTTTAGAAGACCCCGAGCGCCTTGCTGCAATGGAAGTGGGCATTTCTAGCTTCGCCATTTTTTGCGCACTGATTAATTCGCCAAGAAGCGCCACTTGCGAGCGGATCATCCCCCGCGCCGACACTCAGGATCAGAGAATTCTGAACCGCCGGAAGGCGCAGCGCGGATGCCCCGTCTACAGTTTCAATCGGGTGCGGATGATCCGTCCCGGCACCAGCCGACAGTCCAGCACCGTTCTTTGCGGCGAACAGACGAGCAAACGCGGCCATTGGGTTGTGGGCCACTGGCGGCTCGTTGACAAAAACATGGAGCCGTACTGGACTTGGGTGGCCTCGCATAAGCGCGGAGATGATGCGCAGGGTTTTATCGCACATGAGCGGCACATCAGCATCGCGCCAGAGTCGTTTGAAACGCGGCGGGGCTTTGTGATCCCTCACATCATTGGCAAGCCTGGCCAGCGCGTTGAGGCGCAAAGGCCCTAATCATGGCAAACATTCTGACGCATATCGCCCCGGCCTTCACGGCCCGGAGGGCAGAGGCGCGCCTGCGTGTCGCCCAAGCGGAACTGAACATGGCTGCGGTCGCGAAGCAGGCCGAGCTGGTACAGTCCTATGATGCCGCGCGCGTCGGTGGCCGTATGTCAGGATGGGCCCGTCCGCACACATCGGCCACGACAGAGCTGCAAGGCGCGCTGCCGTTCCTGCGCGCCTCGGCCCGTGATCTTGTGCGCAACTCGCCCCACGCGAGCCGCGCGGTGCGGGTGCTGTCGACGCATATCGCCGGAACCGGGGTCCGCCCTCGTGCCAAGCCGGTCAGCCAAGACAAGGATGCGCGCGAGGCTGTGTCGCGTATCACCCGCGACCAGTGGGAACGCTTTGTCGAGAACGTCGACCCTGAGGGGCAGATCGATTTCTTTGGCCAGCAGCGGTTGCTGATGCGCGCTGTGGTCGAGGGTGGCGAGGCGTTGCGGATCTGGACGCCTGTCGCCCAAGATGGGAGGCTGTTCTGGCGCGCAACGATTGTCGAAGGCGATCTGCTGGATCACCAGAAAACCGAAATGCTGTCGAATGGCGGGCGGATCGTGCAGGGCGTCGAGTTCGACGCTGCGGGGCATCGCGTGGCGTACCACATGCACCGCTGGCATCCGGGCGAGCGGTATCTGCCAGGCGG
The DNA here is from genome assembly GCF_018860705.1 of Citreicella sp. C3M06. Taxonomy (GTDB): domain Bacteria; phylum Pseudomonadota; class Alphaproteobacteria; order Rhodobacterales; family Rhodobacteraceae; genus Salipiger. The sequence continues at coordinate 4,742 of NZ_JAHKQA010000093.1, read as the reverse complement.
GTTTACCTTCGACCTGCAACGCGTGCCCGCTGCCTTTGTCGATCATGTCTTTGAGGTGCTGCGCCCTGGGCAGGTGCGCGGCGTGTCCTGGATGGCACCGTCAGCCACCACGCTGCGGGACACCGAGGATTTGGCCGAGGCCGAGATCGTGCGCAAGAAACTGGAAGCCTGTATTTCGATGGTGGTCACGAATGCCAACGATGATGGCGACCCCAGTGGCGTTCCGGCGCTGGCCGGTGCCGAAGATGATAGCGGCGCACCCCTGCGGTCTGCCTCGGGCGCGCCGATTGAGCGAATGCAGCCGGGCATGGTTCTGCAGGCGCGTCCTGGTTGGGGGGTGGATTTCAACGCCCCGCCCGCGAGCGAAGGGTTGGCCGAGCACATGCGTGAGCGCCTGCATGCGATCGCGGCTGGTATCGGCACGACCTATTTCCAGATGACCGGTGATTTGAGCCAGGCGAACTATTCCTCGATGCGGGGCGGTGAACTTGAGTTCGGGCGGCTGGTCGAGATCTGGCAGGCGGACCTGATGATCACCCAAAGCGGACGCCCGGCGTGGCGACGGGTGATGGAAGCGGCCCGCGTGAACGGTGATCTGCGCCTGCCATTCTCGCCCGTCGCGCAATGGACCCCGCCCAAGCGCCCGTGGGTCGATCCGCAGAAAGATGCGGCGGCCGCGATCATGCAGATCAACGCCAACCTGATCTCTCCGCAGGAGGTCATCGAGCGCACCGGCCAGACCCCCGAAGAGCTGATCGAGGAGTTGCGTGCTTGGCAGGAAATGCTGGCGGACGCCGGGATCTCGCCCGGCACCGATCCGGAGGCGTCACGCGCGCCGCAATCGAAAGGAACAGACGATGCCGCAGACTGACCAGACCACCACCCAAGCACCCGCCGCGCCGCCCCCCCGTGAGGCTCCGCGTCAGCTGGCGCAGGGCGCGCGATTGCAGACGCTCGATGAAGCTGCGCGCACGGTCGAGGTGGTGTTCTCGACCGGCGACTTGGTTCACCACTGGGTCAAGCACAACGGTGTCGTGCAGCGGATGCCGACCCGAATCGTGCTTGAACAGGGGGCTGCCGATCTGGCGTACCTTATCGAGCAGGGGTCGGTGCTGGATTCCCACATGGAGTGGGGATCGCGGTCGGTTATCGGTTCGATCGAAGATGCATGGATCGAACAGGGCGCGGCCAAGGCCCGCCTTAGGTTCTCGTCGGTCGAAGAGGTCGAGCCGATCTGGCAGCGCGTGGTCGAAGGTACGCTACGCAATGTCAGCGTGGGGTTCGAACCCGTCGAGCAGGAACTCCGGATCGAACAGGGCGCAGACGGGGAGCGCACCGAGGTGATGTATTTCACCCAGTGGCGCCCGTTTGAGATTTCGACCGTGCCGCGCGGCGCGGATCGTGGCGCCCGGATGCAATCCGCTCAACCCCATGAACACCCCCCGACCGGAGCCGCAGTGGCCCCGGTTGCAGCAACCACCGAGGCGGCGCCAGCCGCAAACCATAAGCAGGAGGCAAACATGCCCGAACCCATCACTGGCGCCGTCACGCAGGCGCAGCCCCCGGTCGATCAGGCCGCCATCCGTCAGCAGGCTGCCCAGGACGAACGCGCACGCATCGCCGAGATCCGTCAGGCCGCAACCCAGCTTGGCACCACCGACACGCTGGTGCAGAGCGCCATCGATGACGGCACCACCATCGACGCATTCCGTGCTCAGGCCATCGAAGCCTTCGCCCAGGCGGGGCAGTCCGCCACCGCAGGCGTGGGCGGGCCGCGCGCCAGCGTCACGCAGGACGCGACGGAGCGCTTCCGTCAGGGTGCCGCCGAAGGCCTGATGGCCCGTGCTGGCATGGAAGGTGGCCAGCGCAACGAGTTCACCGGCATGACGCTGGCCGAGCTTGCGCGTCAATCGCTGACCGTTGCGGGCGTTCGCGCCCCGTCCGATCGTCGTGACATGGTCGGCCTGGCCTTCGTGCAGTCGGGCGCGCATTCGACCAGCGACTTTGCGAACGTGCTGGCGAACGTGGCGCATAAAGCGGCGCTGCGGGGCTGGAACGAAGCCGAGGAGACGTTCCAGATGTGGACACGCACCGGCACCTTGACCGACTTCAAGGCAACGAAGCGCGTCGGTCTGGGTCTGGCTGAAAGCCTCCCTGAAGTGGCCGAAGGCGGCGAATACACCTATGGCACCATCGGCGACCGTGGCGAGATGATCACGCTGGCGACCTACGGCAAGATGCTGAAGATCACCCGTCAGGCGATCATCAACGACGATCTGGCGCTGTTCTCGACCCTGCCGGGCAAGATGGGGCGCGCCGCCAAGCGCACGATCGGAAACCTCGCTTACGCGATCCTGACCGGGAACCCGACCATGTCGGACGGTACCGCGCTGTTCCATGCCGATCACGGCAACCTTGCGGCCTCTGGCGCCGTGCCGTCGATCACCACAATGGCGGCAGGCAAGACCGCGATGCGGACCCAGAAAGAAAGCGCGACCGGCCCGGCGCTGAACATCACGCCGAAATACATGATCGTGCCCGCTGCGCTGGAAGTTGCCGCGGCCCAGCTGCTGCAGTCCGCCGTCGACCCGACCGCGAACAAGGGCCACGCATCGAACCCGGTGGCAGGGATGGCGCAGCTGATCGTCGATGGTCGCCTCGATGCCGCCTCGGCGACGGGCTGGTACCTGGCCGCAGATCCGAACGCCTACGACACGATCGAGGTGGCCTATCTCGATGGCGTTCAGGAGCCCTACCTGGAAGAAAAGACCGCATGGTCGACGGATGGTGTCGAGCTGAAGGTCCGCATCGACGCGGGTGTGGCACCGCTCGACTTCCGCACGCTCTACAAGAACGCCGGTTCCTGATCCGGTGCCGGCCCGCGGGCCCGGCTTTGGCCGGGTGCGCCCCTATCTTCCCCCATTTTCGGAGAGCTGAGATATGAAAAACTATGTTCAGGACGGCGACAGCGTCACCGTTCCCGCCCCCCGCGCCCTGACGTCCGGTGTCGGTGCCCTTGTCGGTTCGCTGTTCGGCGTTGCCGTGGCAGCCGCAGAGTCCGGCGCTGATGTGGTGCTCAAGACCACCGGCGTGATCGACATTGCCAAGGCACCGTCGCAGGCGTGGACGGTCGGCGCCAAGGTGTATTGGGATGACACCAATTACCGCATGACCACCGCCGCCTCGGGCAACACTCTGGTTGGTGTTGCGCTTGCGACCGTTGGTGGTGGCGCGACCGAAACCACCGGGCGCGTCCGCCTGAACGGGTCGTTTTAAACGTGACCGCCTTTTCCGCCGCCATGCTGACCCTGTTCGCGAATGGCGACCTGGCGGTGGATGCGATCTGGACGCCGGTGGCGACCGGCGTTCCGGTCGATTGCCGCGCCGTGCGACGATCACCGGATCAGGTGGCCGAGTTCCAGGGCGTCCGGATGCACGTCTCGACAGACCTGTTCGATGTTCGCCAATCACAGGTGCCGAACCCGCGTCCAGGCGATGCCTTCGCCTGTGGCGGCGACAGCTTTGTCATTCAAAGCGAGCCAGAGGCCGATGCCGAGCGCCTGATCTGGACGCTCGACGTTCGCCCCGCCTGACCTCGAAGGAGATTTCCATGCCCCGCAAGATCCCTGCCTCGACCGCGGTCGAGATCGAAACCTGCATGACTGCCGAGGTCATCGCCGCGCCGGGCCGCAAGCGCGTGTTCCCTGCTGGATGGGCCGGAAAGGTGTCGGATTCGGTCGCTGACCAACTGCGAGGACAGGGCGCGCTGGTCGATACGGATCTTGGATCCGAACCGGAGGCTCCGGTAGAAGAATGAGCCGCGCCCGGATCGACGCCGCGCTCGTGGGCGATCTTCGGCATTTCATGGCCGATGAGCTGACCCTCGCAAAGATTGCTGTAACGCGCGGGGTCCACAGCCAAGCGACCGCCATCAAGTATGCGCTGCGGGCAGACGTCATTGCAGGTGGCCTTGGGCGGAGACTGTCAAAAAGTTGGCAGCAGGAGAACTATCCGAAGGGTGATACGAGTCTGAACGCCGCGTCATATGTGTTCACGAAGGCTGAGAAGCTGGTGGCGGCGTTCGATGAAGGTGTCACGATCCGATCAGGAAACAGCAAATATCTCGCAATCCCGACGCCTTCCGCGCCGAAGAAGGGGCTTAAGGGAGATCGCCTCAGTCCTGCGAATTTTCCTGAACATCGCTATGGGCCGTTGCGCTTTGTCTATGTGCGCGGCGGCACCTCGTTGCTGGTGGTCGATAACCAGCGTGCGGCGAAAAAGGGTGGCTACGCGTTGTCGCGGAACAAGAAGTCCCTCCGGACCGGTAATGGCTTACATACGGTGCCGATGTTCTGGCTGGTGCCACAGGTTCGTCTGCGCCGCCGATTGAACAGCGCCAAAATCGAAGCAGCAGCATTGTCCGGGCTTGCCTCTGAAATCGACGCGGCCTTTAACGCCCTTTCACGGCGGAGGCTGCGTTGATGCCCAGTCCGCATGAATCCCCCGTTTTGGCGCTGCTGGTAGCGATCGACGGCCATGTCGCCAGCGTGATGCGCGAGCAGGATTTGCCCGTCTCCTGCCCCGATCAGGGATTGATCAATCTGGTGCCCGGCGATCCGCAAGAAGACGGTGTGCGTCTTGGCGCTGGCACCCGTGAGTGGTCGCGCGAAATCGACTGTGAACTTGTTGTGCGAGGATCAACCGCAGCAGCGCGGGCGGATACGCTGGATGTTGCTCTGGTG
>NZ_JAHKQA010000076.1 GCF_018860705.1 Citreicella sp. C3M06 | reverse complement strand
CACCAGAGCAACATCCAGCGCATCGGCCCGCGCGGCAGCCGTCGCGCCATGCACGACAAGTTCGCAGTCGATCTCGCGCATCCACTCGCGCGCCATGGCGCCAAGACGCACGCCTTCTTCCTGCGGATCTCCGGGTACCAGATTGATCAATCCTTGGTCTGGGCAGGCGACGGGCAGGTCGTGTTCGCGCATCACGCTGGCGACATGACCGGCAATCGCAGTCAACAGCGCCAAAACGGGGGCTTCATGTGGGCTGGGCATCAGCGAAGCCCCCGCCTTTGGGGCTGTAGCTGGAACGCCTCATCAATATCGCGTGGCAGGCCTGCCACCGCCCCTGCTGTGACTGATCTGACGTTCAGACGTCGCCGCAGACGCGCACGGGGCACCAGCCAGAACATCGGCACCGTGTGCAGCCCGTACCCCGTCCGCAGTGCCCGTTTGCTGCGCGACGGCGCGTAGCCGCCACCTTTCTTGGCCCGCTGGTTGTCAACGACGAGCAACGAGGTCCCGCCGCGCACATAGACAAAGCGCAGCGGCCCATAACGATGTTCAGGGAAATTTGACGGGGTGATCCGCTTGCGACCGGCCCCGGCTTTTGGGGCTGACGGCGTCGGAATTGCAAGAAAGAACCCTTCGGATGATTTGATTTCGCTGCCCTCATCGAAGGCCGCGATCAGCTTTTCCGCCTTTGTCTTCACCACCGCAGCGGCGTCGAGCGAAGCGCCTGATCGAGGATAGTTCTGCGCCTGCCAGCTGCGCGCAAGCCGCGGGCCCAACCCGCCCGCGATCACATCCTGACGCAGTGCGGCCTTCAGTCGTGCGCCCGTCTTGCGGACGCCCGCCGTCACAGCCTTTTCAGCAGTCGACAATTCATCCTGCATGAACCGCTGCAGATCACCATCAAGTGCTGCGTCGATGCGCAAACGGTTCATTCTTCGGCCACGGCTTCCGGTTCGGATCCAAGATCCGTATCGACCAGCGCGCCCTGTCCGCGCAGCTGGTCAGCGACCGAATCCGACACCTTTCCAGCCCATCCAGCAGGGAACACGCGCTTGCGGCCCGGCGCGGCGATGACCTCGGCGGTCATACAGGTTTCGATCTCGACCGCGGTCGAGGCAGGGATCTTGCGGGGCATGGAAATCTCCTTCGAGGTCAGGCGGGGCGAACGTCGAGCGTCCAGATCAGGCGCTCGGCATCGGCCTCTGGCTCGCTTTGAATGACAAAGCTGTCGCCGCCACAGGCGAAGGCATCGCCTGGACGCGGGTTCGGCACCTGTGATTGGCGAACATCGAACAGGTCTGTCGAGACGTGCATCCGGACGCCCTGGAACTCGGCCACCTGATCCGGTGATCTTCGCACGGCGCGGCAATCGACCGGAACGCCGGTCGCCACCGGCGTCCAGATCGCATCCACCGCCAGGTCGCCATTCGCGAACAGGGTCAGCATGGCGGCGGAAAAGGCGGTCACCTTTAAAACGACCCGTTCAGGCGGACGCGCCCGGTGGTTTCGGTCGCGCCACCACCAACGGTCGCAAGTGCAACACCAACCAGAGTGTTGCCCGAGGCGGCGGTGGTCATGCGGTAATTGGTATCATCCCAATACACCTTGGCACCGACCGTCCACGCCTGCGACGGCGCCTTGTCGATAGCAATGACGCCCGTGGTCTTGAGCACCACATCAGCACCGGACTCTGCGGCAGTCACGGCCACGCCGAACAGCGAACCGACAAGCGCACCGGCACCGGATGCCAGAGCACGAGGGGCGGGAACGGTGACGCTGTCGCCGTCCTGAACATAGTTTTTCATATCTCAGTTCTCCGAAAAGGGGAAAGATGGGTGCGAACCCGGCCAGCGCCGGGCCCGCTTGCCAAACGCCGGATCAGGAGCCGGCGTTTTTGTAGAGCGTGCGGTGATCCAGCGGTGCGACACCGGCATCGATGCGGACCTTCAGCTCGACACCGTCGGTCGACCATGCGGTCTTTTCTTCCAGGTAGGGCTCCTGGACGCCGTCAAGGTAGGCCACCTCGATCGTGTCATAGGCGTTCGGGTCTGCGGCCAGATACCAGCCGGTCGCCGACGCCGCGTCGAGACGTCCATCAACGATCAGCTGCGCCATACCGGCCACCGGGTTCGATGCGTGCCCCTTGTTGGCTGTCGGGTCGACGGCGGATTGCAGCAGCTGAGCCGCGGCGACTTCCAGCGCAGCGGGCACGATCATGTATTTCGGCGTGATGTTCAGGGCCGGGCCGGTCGCGCTTTCCTTTTGAGTCCGCATCGCGGTCTTACCCGCCGCCATGGTGGTGATCGACGGCACAGCGCCCGAGGCCGCAAGGTTGTTGTGATCGGCATGGAACAGCGCAGTGCCGTCCGACATGGTCGGGTTGCCGGTCAGAATGGCATAGGCGAGGTTGCCGATGGTGCGCTTGGCCGCACGGCCCATCTTGCCCGGCAGGGTCGAGAACAGCGCCAGATCGTCGTTGATGATCGCCTGACGGGTGATCTTCAGCATCTTGCCGTAAGTCGCCAAGGTGATCATCTCGCCACGGTCGCCGATGGTGCCATAGGTGTATTCGCCACCTTCGGCCACTTCGGGCAGACTTTCAGCCAAGCCAAGGCCGACGCGCTTGGTTGCCTTGAAATCGGTCAGGGTGCCGGTGCGCGTCCACATCTGGAACGTTTCCTCGGCCTCATTCCAACCGCGCAGCGCGGCCTTGTGCGCCACGTTGGCCAGCACATTCGCAAAATCGCTGGTCGAATGCGCGCCCGACTGCACGAAGGCTTGGCCGACCATGTCACGACGATCGGACGGGGCGCGAACGCCCGCAACGGTCAACGATTGACGCGCAAGCTCGGCCAGCGTCATGCCGGTGAACTCGTTGCGCTGGCCACCTTCCATGCCAGCACGGGCCATCAGGCCTTCGGCGGCACCCTGACGGAAGCGCTCAGTCGCGTCCTGCGTGACGCTGGCGCGCGGCCCGCCCACGCCTGCGGTGGCGGACTGCCCCGCTTGGGCGAAGGCTTCGATGGCCTGGGCACGGAATGCGTCGATGGTGGTGCCGTCATCGATGGCGCTCTGCACCAGCGTGTCGGTGGTGCCAAGCTGGGTTGCGGCCTGACGGATCTCCGCGATGCGGGCGCGTTCGTCCTGCGCGGCCTGCTGACGGATGGCGGCCTGATCGACCGGGGGCTGCGCCTGCGTGACGGCGCCAGTGATGGGGGTGGGCATGTTTGCCTCCTGCTGATGGTTTGCGGCTGGCGCCGCCTCGGTGGTTTCTTCGATCGGGACCGCTGCGGCTCCGGGCGGGGTGAGTTCTTGGGGTTGGGCGGACTGCATCCGGGCGCCACGATCCGCGCCGCGTGGCACGACCGAGATCTCGAACGGACGCCACTGGGTGAAATACATCACCTCGGTGCGCTCCCCATCTGCGCCCTGTTCGATCCGGACTTCTTGCTCTACGGGCTCGAAACCTACGCTGACATTGCGCAGGGTGCCTTCGACCACACGCTGCCAGATCGGCTCGACCTCTTCGACCGACGAAAAGCGGAGACGAGCCTTGGCCGCGCCCTGCTCTATCCAAGCATCCTCGATCGAACCGATGACCGATCTGGCGCCGTATTCCATGTGCGCGTCCAGAACCACGCCCTGCTCGATCAGGTGGGTCAGATCCCCGGCACCTTGCTCAAGCACGAGACGCGTGGGCATCCGCTGCACAACGCCGTTGTGGTTGACCCAGTGCTCTACGAGATCGCTGGTCGAGAACACGACCTCGACCGTGCGCGCGGCTTCATCGAGTGTTTGCAGCCGCGCACCCTGCACCAGCTGGCGCGGGGCCGTGCGCGGCGGCGGCGCTGCGGGAGCCTGTGTCGTGGTTTGCTCAGTCTGCGGCATCGTCTGTTCCTTTTGTCTGCGGCGCGGGTGACGCCTCCGGCGCGGTGCCGGCGGAGATCCCGGCATCCGCCAGCATCTCCTGCCAGGCGCGCAGCTCTTCGATCAGTTCTTCCGGGGTCTGGCCGGTGCGCTCGATGACCTCCTGCGGAGAAATCAGGTTCGCGTTGATCTGCATGATTGCAGCGGCTGCGTCTTTCTGCGGGTCGACCCACGGGCGCTTTGGCGGAGTCCACTGCGCCACGGGCGAGAACGGCAATCGCAGGTCACCATTCACGCGGGCTGCATCCATCACCCGTCGCCACGCCGGGCGTCCGCTTTGGGTGATCATCAGATCCGCCTGCCAGATCTCGACCAGCCGCCCAAACTCAAGCTCACCGCCTCGCATCGAGGAATAGTTCGCCTGGCTTAGATCGCCGGTCATCTGAAAATAGGTGGTGCCGATGCCCGCCGCGATCGCATGCAGGCGCTCGCGCATGTGCTCCGCCAGCCCCTCGCTCGCAGGCGGTGCGTTGAAATCCACCCCCCAACCGGGGCGGGCCTGCAGAACCATGCCCGGCTGCATTCGCTCGATCGGCGCGCCCGAGGCAGACCGCAGGGGTGCGCCGCTGTCATCCTCCGCACCGGCCAACGCTGGAACACCGCTCGGGTCGCCGTCATCGTTGGCGTTCGTGACCACCATCGAAATACAGGCTTCCAGCTTCTTTCGAACGATCTCGGCCTCGGCCAGATCCTCGGTGTCCCGCAGCGTGGTTGCTGACGGTGCCATCCAGGACACGCCGCGCACCTGACCGGGGCGAAGAACCTCAAAGACATGATCGACAAAGGCCGCAGGGACGCGCTGCAGGTCAAAGGTGAACCCGCCCGGCAGATACCGCTCACCGGGATGCCAGCGATGCATGTGATACGCCACCCGACGCCCCGCAGCGTCGAACTCGACCCCTTGCACAATCCGGCCCCCGTCCGACAGCATTTCTGTCTTCTGGTGGTCCAGCAGATCGCCCTCGACAATCGTCGCGCGCCAGAACAGCCGCCCGTCCTGGGCGACAGGCGTCCAGATCCGCAGCGCCTCGCCCCCCTCGACCACTGCACGCATCAAAAGCCGCTGCTGACCAAAGAAATCGATCTGGCCTTCGGGATCGACGTTCTCGACAAAACGCTCCCACTGGTCGCGGGTGATGCGCGACACAGCTTCACGCGCGTCCTTGTCTTGGCTAACCGGCTTGGCGCGGGGGCGAACCCCGGTTCCGGCGATATGCGTCGACAGCACCCGCACCGCGCGGCTCGCGTGGGGCGAATTGCGCACAAGGTCACGCGCCGAGGCGCGCAGGAACGGTAGCGCGCCCTGAAGTTCTGTCGTGGCCGATGTGTGCGGGCGGGCCCAGCCCGACATCCGGCCACCGACGCGCGCTGCGTCGTAGGACTGCACCAGCTCGGCCTGCTTCGTGACCGCAGCCATGTTCAGCTCCGCTTGGGCGACACGCAGGCGCGCCTCTGCCCTCCGGGCCGTGAAGGCCGGGGCGATATGCGTCAGAATGTTTGCCATGATCAGCTGCGATACACCGCGCCGATCGACACGCCCACGGCAGGCACACCCGCCTGCGCGCGCTTCTGCGATCGGAAATAGGACAGCTTGGCCAGCAGCTCTGTCTGGCTGCTATACTTGACCCGCTTGCCGTCATACTCGACTTCGAGCGTACCTGAGGCCATGGCGGTCTCAAGCGCCTCGATTGCGCTGTCGTAATTCACTGCCATCCGCTTCCTCGGCCTCCCAGCCAATCGTCGCCCGGTGCTGTCGCACGGGGTTTAGGTTCAGGTTTCTTCGGCGTCTCTGCCGGGGCTGCGGGCGCAACCGGCACTGCGACCTCTGCATCGAACAGATCCGGCTGGGCGTCAGCCGGTGCTGCAGAGCGCTCCGCATCCAACAGCGCCCACTGTTCTGCCGTCATCGAGGTCCAGCCCTTCCGGCGAGCCGCAGCCTCGGCGTAAATCATCGTGTCGAGGCCTTCGTTCCGGCGCGTCGTCTCGGCCAGTTCCCACGAGCTGGTGACCACGCCGGTGCGACCACGCTTCAGCACGCGCACCTCAGAGGTGATCTGCCGGAAATACTCATCGCCCATTCCGACCGGGAAATGGACATAGCCGCGCTCAACAGGATCATCCTTGCCCAGCCAGCCGTAGAAATCGGCCTTCATCTGGCTGACGTTCAACATGAACGCCCGCTTTTGACGCCGCTTTGCCTTACCGTCGCTGCGCCGCTCGAATTTCATCGGCAACAGCACCGGGCCGGTCTGGCTCGTCGCGCCCTTCACCAAGATCACGCGGCTCCACGGGTGCCGCTTACCAAAGGCCCAGACATCGTCTGTATAGGTGCCCACATCGATCGCCATCATATCGAGCGGCAGACGCAAGCCCCGCTCGGTGCGCCAATTCGTTTTCAGGATCGCATCCAGCGCCTCGCGGCCCTCTTGATCCCCGATGTGATGCGGGATCACCATGTAATCGACCGACCAGCGCCGGTTATCCGGGCCAAAGGCAACGACATGCACTTCGGTGCGATCCAACTGGCAATCGACGCCGGCCGTCAGGATCACGCCCCGCGCCGGTACAATGCCCCGCGGGCGCTGATCATCTTCGGGCGCGTGCTCGACACGATCGCGCAGCTTTTCCCAATCGGGGCCTTTGCTGGCCTGTTGAAACGGCAAGCCCAGCACATCGTTCCAGAAGGTTTGCTCGGTTCCGGCCTCGACCTGTTCGCGGATGGCGTCCTCGGTTTCGCCCAAGACCGAAACGCTGGTCCAGCCCATAACGCGAGCGTACTCGACGCCGATCGATGCCCAGTCCCGTTGCGGCGCATATGCCCGCCACAGGTGAAAGCTGGGGTGATCCCCGGCCTTGTTCTGCGGCACCCACTGCCCGGCGCCGACGATCCGCTCTTTCTCTGCGTGACCAATTACCCCGCCGCAATCATCGCAGCTGAAGCAAGCGGCGTGCAGGCGCTCGGGGTCGAGGTTGCGCAGGAAGTTCTCCCATGTCAGCGGCGCCCGGTGCCCACAGTGAGGGCACGGGACAAAATACAGCCGCCGGTCACCTCGGTCATAGGCCTTGCTGATCCGGCACGTTCCCGCGATCTGCGGTGTGCTGACCCGCAAGATCTTGGCGTCCTCGAATCCCGATGCTCGGCTCCCTGCCAGCGCTTCGGGATCGCCCTTCGGCGTCATCTCGAACTTGGCGAGGTCATCCAGGACCACGAGGCGGCGCGAGGTGCCAGCAAGGTCATCCGGAGACCCCGCCGAGGTGATCTTCAACGATCCGTTGCGGTTCAACGTCTCCTGATTGAACTTGGCATCCTTGTTGTCGCCGCCCCGCCCCTCGCCAAAAATCTTGCGCAAGCTCGGGGCCTGTCGCCGCATCGGCAACCATTTGTTGTCGACCCACTCAGTCGCCGCACTGGTTGTCGGATGGACCACCAGGCTGTCGAGCGGGCCGTATTCGTGCCAGGCAGCAACCACCGGATTGACGATCGAGACCGTCTTGCCCCACTGGGCGCTGCCTCGGATCGTCACGTCCCTCGCCGGATGCTCCGGGCTAAGAACTTCGTGGATCTCGCGCAGGAACGGAAACCGATCGATCCGGAACGGCCCCGGCATCGGCGAGCGTTCATCGAACTCAATGTTTTCTTCGCACCAGCGCGTGATGTCGGGCGGCGGCGGCGGCGCCATGGCGCCTGACATAGCGGCAAGCACAATCCGTTCGGCTGCAGCCAAGTAGCCCTCAGAAGTCCGCATCGCGCTCATCGTCCGACATCGCTGCCGCAGCGGCCTCTTCGGCCAGACCATCGGAACGTTGCCCGCGATGGGCCCGCCAGACATCCAGAAGGCAGCGCCTCACCTGAAGGTAATCAACCCCCAGCTCATCCGCGACCCGTCGCGCCCCATCCCGCAGCATCGTCTCAAACTGGGCAACCTCTTTTGCCATCTGCCTGCGCACTTGCGCTTCGACGCTCGACGCCAGGACGAAGCGGCCAGCATCCTCCGCATTCTGCCGACGCAGACGCCGGGCCTCTTCCTCGACCTTTTGCGTCCGCGCCAACTCATAGCGGTCCGGGTCTTGTCGCGTGAGTTGACTGGATTCGGCGGGCCGTTTTGGTTCTGGCTCATCGCGACCGGCCGCAATGTCGCGAAGCGCGCGCTTGGTCTGCGACCCGTTCCCCATTAGCTGACCCGGATCGAGTCGCCCTGAAAGTTTCTCGGCCACCTTCGACAGGTCAAACCGGCGAGCGCGTCCGTCACCGTCATAGCATCCGGCAAGCTGGCCTTTCGAAACCATCTGGCTGATCCGGCCTTTGGAAAGGTTCAGCTTCCCCGCCAGCTCTGTCGTGGTCACCCGATCGCCCATGCCGCCTGGTCCATCGCCTCTCTAAACCGTTTCCGGCCCGCTAAACTGTTGTTTCGTTTAGGCTTTGCTGAACGTTTACCGCTGCAAAACCTCTGCGCTCTGCGCCCCCGTATACGCACAGCCCCAGGAAGGACCCGCCGGGAATTTCCACTCCGACAAGTTCAGCCTGCTTTTCAGAGTGTAAATCTCTTGCCTTACGCAGATTGCGGCATGGCCAGCGTCAATCGGATCGCTACAGTCCGCCCGTTGAAGCCAAAGGAGTTCTCAATGCTGGTTCTTCACCTCGCCGCTGGGCGAGCCTGTTGATCGCCCTTGTTGCAGCCGCTTTTGCGCTGAACGCCGGGGCCATCCCCCTGACCTTGGGGTGGGCCATCGCAGGCCTTTCAGCCTTTGCGTGTTGAAGGGCATCGAAAAGATCATCCTGATCCTCGATGACATCCGCCACCAGACCCGCAACAGAGAATAGCGCCTCGAAAGGGGCGCAGCTCCAAGATCTTCATGTCGCCACTGCGTCGCACTCTGCGTTGCGGGATTGGCTATCGCCTCGTCCGCACGCTCGGGTCCACGGTGTTGCCCTTCCGCGCCGTAACGCGTGATTACCTCAATGGCAGGGACCGCTCTGGATCGTCCTGGCACAATCGGTAAGCGTGCCGTCGCGGGGCTGTCAACGAGAAATACACAGCCCCGCAGCCGTGCCTCACCACTGCTCAAGGCTTTCAGTGGCCAGCGTCACCACCTGTTCACGGCCAAAAAAATCAACCAATGCAAGTGCTTGCGGCCCATCTACCCCGATCACGCGGGCCTCGAACCCATCGAACGGCCCACATGCAATACGCATCCTGTCGCCAATCGCGAATTCATGCCCCGCGCGCATGTACCGATTCATCTCGGGAGACAAACGACCACCGCCCCATTGCCGCATCAGGGCGACGATACGCTGCTCCGGGATCCGGAGCGGACGCCCGTTCACGCCGAACGGCGCGTCGATCACGTCGAGCGCCGCCAGCTCGTGCCAGCGGCTCGCACCCGCCTGCCACCCGACGAACATCCAGCCGGGCATCAGCGGGAAAGACCGCAGTTCCTTCTCGGCAGAGAACTGGTTCTTGCGCCGCCAGTCCTTGCGCACCGGCAGGAACACCTCGAACCCGGCGCGGCGGCAAAGCAGTTCTGGAACGAAGACGCGGGTCCCGGTTCCCGTAACGGCCCTGACACGCGACCGACCACGACGGTCGACGTATGCCTCCCTCTCGGCCCCGATCACGCAGGTTGTGCGCCCAGGATTGTGCTTCATGCGGAAGCGCACCGCGAACCAGTCCATCGCCATGGCCTCGACTTTCCCGTGCATCATGCCTCACCCCCCGTGTTCGGTATCGCCGCTGTTTGTCTGCTGCCCTCGCGGACGAGCGCCATCGCCCGCCCTTCGATCCCGCTGTGCCAGGCGAGCCACTGCAGATCGTCCGCACTCGCCACACCACGACGCTCCCGGTCACGGCGCACACGGACGTCGCTGTCGAGCCCGTGCGCTTTATCCCGGATCGCGCGCCGATCCCCGTCAGTGAGCGGCGGACGCTTGAACTTCTCCCAGAACAGAAACAGGGCCACCAGCGCGCCATCCCGGACGGCCTTGGGTCCCTCGACGGATGCGAACCACCGGCGCATCGCCGGGATCTCTTCGATCGGCCTTGGGGCAATCGCCTCCGCCAGCGCTGTGATCGTGGCCATGCGGGGCCATCCGCGTCGGTCCTTGCCTTCCCCGCGGGTCCGGAGCGCCGCGCACAAGGTTTCAAGCTGCTCATCAGCCAGATACCCCATCCCGTCGCACAGCGCGGCCATGAAGCCATTGAACCGATCCGCCCGCATGTCGCCAGGCTTGCGAAACCCCCACTCGGTCAGCGGCTCGATCAGGATACGCCGCACCCGGTCACGCTTCGTTTCTGCGATGGTCTGCCCCTCGGTCATGCTCTACCCTTTCTCAGCCCAATTCCGCCCGCTCACGCTCTTCGGGCGTCAGCAGGTTCGCGGCGATGATGTGATCAATGATCCAGATCTGAAGCCCGTCGAAGGCGTCAGCGTGTCCACTCCGAAACCGCTCAACGGCGCGTTGCGAATCGCGGATCACCATCGGGTTGTCGGAGAGATTTCGAGGCCGTTCTGCGGCCCCATGGTTCTTACATGGTTTATCTATATAATAGGGGGGTTCAGATTTGACCCCTTTTCCGTTCAAATTTGACCCCTTTTGTTTTTCTTGACAGCCCTGATCTGAACCCTTTTCCGACCCAGAAAAGGGTTCAGGATTATCCCCTTTTTTCGGCACTGATCTGGCCCCTTTTAGGGTCACGATTCGGGCGCGCGTCAGAAAGCCGTATCCGCTGCGATTGCCCCGACCGCGACCAACCACGCGGGTGATCCACCCGGCGTCGATCAGCTCGGAAATCGCCCGCTTTAGGGTCGACCTGCTGCGGCCTGTAGCGCGCTCAAGCTCGGCCAGACCGGGGTCACATTGGGCAGTGTGGCGGTTGGCATAGCGCATGGCCAGAACGTGTGCGACGACCTGCGCCTGCGCCCCGAGGGACGCATCGCTGATCACTGCATCGACCCAGCCAAAGCGTAGCCGCTCCCAATCGCCGGGCACGATCAAGTGGCGCCCTTCGGGGGCGACAAGCTCATATTCTTTCGCTGTGCTGCTCACGCCTGCACCCATCCGATAGTTCCCGCCATCTCAGACGCCACGCGCCCGGCGGAGCTGGTCATGCGCCTTGCCAGCCAACAGGGCCGATACCTCACGCGACAACGCGTCACGCGCCGCGTCGAAGGCCACATCGTCACAAGCATCGCGCGCGGCCAGAACCAGTTCCGCGGCCTCTATGGCGCGGCCAAGGCGCGCGGACCGTGGGCAGAAGCGCAGCGAGCACTTCAGGGCCGCGAGAAGATCCCCGCACAAGCGCAGACCGCCGCGATGCAGCACCATGGCCGATGCAGCGATGACAAGGTCCTCGCCTGCGCTCATGTCAGCGCACCCATCGCCCGCGCGACAAGCGGCTCGGCAGCCCGCAGGATTTCGACCCGCGCCGTGTCGATGGCAAAAGCACCGCGAACCGTTTTTTCCACCAAGTTGGGCCTTGAAACATCCGGCGAGACCAGCGTCGGCGACCCAGGGACCGGCCAATCCGCCCTTTTACGATTGGCGGGCAGATCGAGCCGCAGGCGCCGCCGGTTGAAGGTGCTCGGGTGGCAACCGCAGACGCCGGCGGCCTCGATATCGCTAAGCCCCTGGGCGTGCAGCTCGCGGATCGTGTCGTCCGAAATCGCGGGGGGCATTCCAGGCAACGCATGCGATCTCAGGCCCAACGCCCGCCGCCGCCGCCCATAATAGGCGACCGAGATCCCGATCTCTTCCGCCGCCAGCTTGTCGATCAACCCTCGCTCATGCGTCGAGCGGATCACTTCATCGCTGAACTTCGACGGAACCCCGGACCTCTCCGCACGAAATCCGTTCTCTGCCCTGATACGGCCAATGGTTGCGCGCGAGCACCCAGCCTTCTCTGCGATGTCCGCGATCGGGGCCCCCTGCTTGCTCAAGTCCAAAATGAGCCGCGCACGCTTGCTGGCCGCTTTGAGTGTTTTGGTCATTCTACCCATGCCTCCACTGCATCCGCCAGCGCGCGCAACTGGGCTGCCAGCTCGGCGCGCTCAGCGGCGCTGTCACAAAATCCGTTGGTCAGAACCCGGCAGGCCGCGCCCATCTCGGGCGCTGTGCGCAGTGCCCAGGGCCGCGCGCCGCAAGCGCTCTGCATCAGGTCAAGCTCGAGCTGCCCGAGGGGGAAGGCCCGGCGCCCCACAATGGCCAGAGGCGTTGCGGTGCTCATTGACGCCACCAGCCGCGCGGCATCCCGCCATCGCAGTTCTCGGCCTTTGCACAAACACAGACCGACCTCTGTGCCGCGGCGCAGGCCTCCGCGAATTGCGCCTCCGCACGGTCGACGCGATGCAGCGATCCCGATACCCGACCCGTGGTCAGGCCTAGTTCGCGCGCCGTCGCCAGCGCCGACATCCCGCACCGATCACGCCGATCCAGCATCTCGAGCAGGGTTTCATCATCCTCTCGCGTAAAGAAATTTGCCCGCGCAACCATCAGTCGGCCTCCTCTGAATCAAGACGGGCATCCGTGACAATCGCGTCGATGACCTCCCCGATCGTGCAGTTCATGCGCAGCGCCTCACACTCCAACCAGATGCGGTTTTTCGTTGCCCTTGCCGGAACCCTCAGCGCGCGTCCGAACGTGACGCCCTCGCGGTGCGCAACGACCCGGACATATGCCGCCGAACAGCCTGCGGCCTGGGCGATTGCGAAACAGGTCCGCTCCGGGTCCGCCGTAAACTCGCGCATCACGGCGCGCCTGAGATCGCCGCGTGACATCGCTCAACTCGGAGAAAGCCCTCCCGACGCCGCACACGCCGGGAGGAAGTCTGACAGGAAGGACACAGCCGATAGCCCCTGGGGGGATACGATGACGCGCGGGGCCGCCCGACCTCTGGGGAGGAGATCAGCCGGGCGAGGGACAATGCCCCGCGCGCCCTGCTGCGGGGTGGCTCACACCCCGCCCTGCTCGCCCCCGAAGGGGCAACTACACACGGAGCACCAATCATCCGGCGCGCCGCGCATCTGCGAGGAGCACATCGGAAAGATGGCTCATGAACCCGGGCCGCTCGAGCACCGCGATCATCACCTTGTCGGCGGTCGGGCGGGTGCTGGCATTCCACCAGTTCCACGCGGTGCTGTTGCGCACCTCGAAGTACGCCGCGACATCTTCGGGGCGGCGGAATTCGACCCTTAGCCAACCAGACCAGATGTCGGCGGCGATCACCTGGATCCTGTATCGGTCCAGATCTTTGGACCGCGACCCGAGTCCATTGCGCGTTTCAGGCTCAGAGCATGGATTCGATACAACCAATTTTAGATGATCATTCACGCCGCTTCCTCCTGCGGCGGGTTCGCCTCGATGTAGGCCTTCAACCGATCCACGCGGATCATGGTTGGGCTGGACTCACCCGCCCGCCACGACTCCCATTCCTTCCAGCCCGCGCCGATGGCCTCACGCAAAACCCACTGGGGCTTCCGGTTCACAGAAGCCGCGTAGGCTTCGACGTATGCGATCAAATCTTCCATGCGCAAAGTTATGGGGGATTTTTACCCCATAATACAAGGGTAAACTTACGCCATGCCACAACCCTATCGCACTAGGTATATTTTACCCATGTTCCGAACCTTCAAAGAGGCGCTGGCATCTGCCCTAAGCGTGACTGGCCGCTCCCTCCGCGAGGTTACGGCCAGCGCTGACGTGTCCTACGAGCAATTCAAGGGATTCCTTCAAGGTAAAAGCCGTAGCACGAATGTTGATGACGCTATTAAAGTCGCGCACGCGTTTGGCGTGAGCATGGAAGCCTTCATGGCCGGACAGATCAGCAAGCCAAACACCATTGCAATAGCAGGAAAAGTTGGCGCAGGCGCTCAGGTTCCCGTGTTCGACGCCTACGCCAAAGGCGACGGCCCCCAGGTCGAATGCCCGCCCGGCCTGCCCCCGCACGGCATCGTCGCAGTCGAGGTCGAGGGCGACAGTATGGAGCCAACGTACAGCGCAGGCGATCTCCTGTTCTACACCCGCGAAACCGATAACGGCATCCCCAGCGACGTAATCGGCCACCGCTGCGTCGTCGAGGATGAGGACGGCATGGGCTGGGTGAAGCAGGTCAAGGCAGGCGACGAGCCGGGCCTGTTCCACCTGATTTCACTGAACCCCGGCGCACAGACAATGTGGAACAAGCGGTTAAAATGGGCGGCGCGCGTGCGACTGGCATGGCCCTCTGACCTGGCAAGGAAGGTGTAACCTTATGCCGGGACAGGAAAATGACTGACAAACCCCGAAAGCCAACATCGATGACTGATGGCGCATCGCCCAAGCCGATCACCCAAAGCGCAAGCCCAAGAGGCACAACCCCGCCTGGCGCCAGCGCCTCCCCGAACAGGATGACCAGCACCTTAAAGCCGCCACCGAAGAAGTAACCTATTTCATTCGGATGTTGACCCGCGCAACGTGGCTTGCTGGGATGTATGTCATTCTCGCCCCCATGAGCTCGTCATTGATGCCGGTGCGCTCCTCCTCTCTTCCGTCGCTCAACTCTTCTTCCTCTACGACCATAACGACCGATCCATCTCCGCCGAGATACAGCCCACCCCATGGCGCGTCGTGGTACTTCGAGCGATCGTTCATGTAGAGCACCCGCCCACCGACGGTATGGACCGACACTTGGCCCACGCG
The DNA here is from genome assembly GCF_018860705.1 of Citreicella sp. C3M06. Classification (GTDB taxonomy): domain Bacteria; phylum Pseudomonadota; class Alphaproteobacteria; order Rhodobacterales; family Rhodobacteraceae; genus Salipiger. Next base: position 53,541 of record NZ_JAHKQA010000076.1, on the reverse strand, counting down.
TCGGTCAGTCTGGACAATACCAGACCATGCGCCATGCGCACCGTCATCGCGATGTACGCCAACGCTTCCCACGCACCAAAGCCAACCCTTCCGCCCCCACTTTCGCCATAGCCCCGCACTTAGCAGGCTCGTCACGAAAGCAGCGATGAAGCTGGCGACCGGACCGAACCGCTCAAGAAGTACGAACGCGAGCATCGCGAGCGAAGCGAACGCAAGAGAGATGAATACAACATCTGTCGCCGCATGATCACGCCGGAACCCCGCGTACGCAGTGACATAGCCCAAGTACCCTGCAGCGAGAGCTGCCTGCAAAGACAGCGAAAGATCGAAAAACTCTGTGGCCAGCATCTGACACCTCCTGAATTGGATCTAGCACGGAATTCGAGGAATTTCTCGGTGCTCACCCCGCCCACCCCGAGCCAGGCTTTTTGCTGTGCGCCATACCATGCAGCGCACCCCACTCTAGCCATGCCAAACGCGACCAGCAACTTTTATGGGGGAATTTTACCCCTTTTTATTGACAGGGGTAAAATTCCCCTGCATCTTGCATAACCATCAACCCCGATGGAGGCAGCGATGCTCATTCCCAAGAAATTCACAGTACTTGCCAAGACGCTCTGCACCCCGGAACTTTCCCATGGCGGCCCGGCGGCGCTGCAATCCGCCTGGCTTGACGCCAAGGCCGCCCGCGGGCAGCCGCTCAGCGCCCGGCAGATCGCACGGCTGGATGCAATGCCCAGCCACCTTCCCGGCCACGCCGCCATCCCCGACGCCCCCTTCGTCGAGGTGATCGTCGAAGGCGACCCCGATCCGCTGCCCCCTGCCCCCAGTGCGAACCCAATTGATGCCGCACGGATCCGGGCCCTGCCCCGCACCCGCGCCGTCATCTCGCGCATGTTCGGCGGCGATGCAGCATGAACACCCCCGCGCAGCAGATCCCGGCCGGCGCGCTGATATCCGCGGAACAGCGCGCCACGTTTCGCAAATTTGCCGATCACATCGCCGCCGCCGAAGCGCAGATCGGCATACCCCTGCCCCAGAAGATTGCCTCCGACATCGCCGACATGGCACCGCGCCACGGTATCAGCATCACGATCACCGCCACCCACGTGCGCCTGCGCGCCGCAAACATCGGCGTCGGCGCGGGAACATTGCCCGACCTGCTGAGTGCGTGGCGCGCCAGATACCAGGAAACCCAGCCATGACCCACGGCCCCAGACACGGACCAATCGAGCACGAAGATCTCGCGCGCTGGTATGCCTGCGAGGTCATGGCAGACGCGGCACTGTACGACATCACCACCGTCACGTCGGCCTGCCGATTGGTCCTCGATCATCCGCAGGCAACCTTTTCCGACCACCAGACCGCGCGGCGACTGCTGGCCTCGATCAGAGACCGCGCCGCCTGACCCATCGGTCAGCGCCCCCACGCTGGGGGCGCCTTCCAATGAGCCAGACAGGAGAACCCGGCGATGACCAACCCCGACATCCGCACACCAGAGGCACTGACCTCCTACCAGAGCGGCGACAAGCTCGACGCATGGAGTGTCGAGCCCGCAAGCATCCTTTGCCCGCCGCACCGTTCACCCGATCCGGAGGACAACACCGTCGCGGCCGCCGCGTGGTACATCATCATCGCCCTTCTGACGATCATCGGGCTGGCGACGTGGCTGGCGTTTCGCATGTGGCCGGTGCTGGCATGAACCCGGTCATGTGGATCCTGCCCGGCGCCGGCATCACCGCGCTGCTGGCATACGGCGTGGCCGAAGGCATCAGCGCGCTTGCGGGGTGGCTCGGATGATCCGCCCTTTCAAAGTGCTAATCGGCTGCGCGACATCCTGCGTTGCCCTCGATGCGTTTCTTGCCCTCGGACACGATGCTTGGCAGCGTGAGATCCTGCCAGCCGACAAGCCGAGAGGTTAAGATCATGGCAAAAGCAGCAGCCCCTTCCATGCCGACCCCGCGGCAGATTGAGGACGCGTGGAAGGCAGTCAGAGCCCTCGAACCTCGCGCCCGCATCGTGTCGGTCGGCCCGGACGGCGTGAAATTCGGCTATGACGCTGACGAGAATCGCGGCAAGCAGGTAACATCGCTCAAGCGATACGGTGAAAAATGACGCCCCCGAACCCATTCCCCGGCTGGTACTCCGAGCAACTGCCTTCGGGCAACACTCGGCATATCGTCCGAATGAAAGGGCAAAAGGGTAAAAGAACCACCGTGCCAGTTGGCCCGGAACACCCGGATTTCCTTGAACACTACCGCGCCGCGCGCGTCGGCGAGAAATGGCAGGGAGAGCCAGCAGCGCCAGAGGTCCCGCGCGAAAGCCTTGACGGGCTGCGCCTGAGATACCTGGCGCATCTTGAGAAGATGGTAGAGGGCGGCAACGCCAGCCCGTCCACACTCAAGCAACGCCGCAGCTTGCTCAGTCGCCTCTGTGACCACCTCGACGATGATGGTGACCGCTACGGCGACCTGCATCTGAATCTTCCCCAGCACGCCCTCATCCGTGTCCGCAATGCGCGCGCCGCAACGCCGGCTGAAGCCGACAACATGATGAAGGCGGCGAAGGCGATGTATACCTTCGCAATCGAGACCGGCGCCATGGAGAACAACCCGGCGCAGGGCATCGCGAAGATCCACAAGAGCAAGGGCGGTACAACGCCGTGGACTGCCGCCGACATGCGACAATTCGCAAAGTCGCATCCTCCCGGCAGCATGGCGTTTCTGTGGCTCACGCTCGCGATGTTCACCGGCGCGCGCATCGGCGACCTATGCCACCTCGGGCGGCATCATGAGGTGACACGCAATGGCGCGGTATGGTTGGAGTGGCAGCCAGGAAAGAAGGGCAGCGCACCCGTCTCGATGCCAATCCTGCCACCACTGCTTCGGACGATCCGGGCGATGCCGGTCGTTGGCCCCGCCTACCTGCTTTCGGAGCGCGGAAAGCCGTTCAAGAATGTCGAGACACTGAGGACCCGCGTGCGCCGCTGGTGCGATGACGCCGGGCTTCAGAATCGCTCCTCGCACGGGGTGAGGAAAGGCATGGCGACCATGCTCGCGGAGGCCGGGGCCAACGAGCAACAGATTGGTGCGGTGCTGTCTCACACCCAGCCATCCACAACGAGAATTTACACACAGACAGCCCAGCGGAGCGTGCTTTCGCAGCAGGCCTTGTCGGGCATTTCAAACATCGTTTGGGGTTGAGGTGCCCCACGCCCAATTTTCCGTGTGGCACTTATCGTCAAAAACGAAGCAAAATCAGGGGTGTTTTTGTGATATGGTGCCCCCACACGGACTCGAACCGCGGACCTACTGATTACAAATCAGTTGCTCTACCAGCTGAGCTATAGGGGCACCTTTGGCGCGGTGCACCCCGATGGGGCGACCAAGGCGCTGACGAGCGTTTAGCAGAGCAAATTCCGGCGGGCAAGACCGGCTGGAGCGTCTGCGCGCAGAATTTCGCGCCCGGTGCGAGGCACCTGCGGGCAGCGCGCCTGTCCTGCGCAGGAGGCTCTGCGCAAGGGCCGATTGCATCACGGCCCGTCTCATGAAATGTAGGACAAAACAGAATTGTGTGGACGTCATGATCCTTTACCCAGCCATCGACCTCAAGGACGGCAAGGCCGTTCGCCTGCTTCGCGGCGACATGGACAAGGCCACGGTCTTCAATGACAACCCCGCCGCGCAGGCGCTGGAATTCGTCGCCGCCGGGTGCGAATGGCTGCATCTGGTCGATCTCAACGGAGCCTTCGCTGGCGAGCCGGTGAACGGGGCCGCGGTCGAAGAGATCCTGCGGCTGACCAACACCCCTGCCCAGCTTGGCGGCGGCATCCGCGATATGGCCACCATCGAGATGTGGCTCGAGCGGGGGCTGGCACGGGTGATCCTTGGCACCGTCGCGGTCGAGAACCCGGCGCTGGTGCGCGAGGCCGCCGCCGCCTTTCCCGGCAAGATCGCGGTGGGCATCGACGCAAAGGATGGCATGGTCGCCACCAAAGGCTGGGCCGAGATCACCGATGTCGACGCGGTCGAGCTGGCGAAAAGCTTTCAGGATGATGGGGTTGCGGCGATCATCTATACCGACATCAACCGCGATGGCGCGATGCAGGGGCCCAATGTCACCTACACCGCCGCCATGGCGCAGGCGGTGACCATTCCGGTCATTGCCTCGGGCGGGGTGTCCTCGATCAGGGATCTGAAGGCGTTGCGCGATTGCGGCGCGGCGCTGAACGGTGCGATTTCGGGTCGGGCGCTTTATGATGGCGCAATTGATCTCAAGGAGGCGCTCGAGGCGCTGCGCTGAGGAACGCGGCGGGGCACCCTGCCCCGCCATGCCCATGCTTCAGCCGATGTCGAAGGTCACGCCCTGCGCCAGCGGCAGCTCGCGGCTGTAGTTGATGGTGTTGGTCGCCCGCCGCATGTAGGCGCGCCATGCATCCGAGCCGGATTCGCGCCCACCGCCGGTTTCCTTTTCACCGCCAAACGCGCCGCCAATCTCGGCCCCCGAAGTGCCGATATTGACGTTGGCGATGCCGCAGTCAGAACCGCGCGCCGACAGGAAGGTTTCCATCTCGCGCAGGTCGGTGGTGAAGATCGACGACGACAACCCGCCCCCGACAGCGTTATGCGCCTCGAGCGCGGCATCGAAATCGCTGTATTTCATCACATACAGGATCGGCGCAAAGGTCTCGCGCAGGACCGGGCCGTCATGAACCGGCATCTCGACGATGGCGGGCTTGACGTAATAGGCCGCCTCGCCCTCGACCGCCTCGCGGCTGCCACCATGCACGGTGCCGCCCAGCTCGGCGGCCTCTTTCAGCGCGGCGGTCATGCTGTCGAACGCCGCGCGATCGATCAGCGGACCAACCAGCGCGCCAGAGGTCAGCGGATTGCCGACCGACACGCTGGCATAGGCCTTTTTCAGCGCCGGCACGATCTGGTCATAGACGCTTTCGTGTACGAACAGGCGGCGCATGGTGGTGCAGCGCTGCCCGGCGGTGCCCATAGCGCCAAAGGCGATGGCGCGCAGGGCCATATCCATGTCGGCGCTGGGGCAGACGATGCCCGCGTTATTGCCGCCGAGCTCTAGAATGCAGCGGCCAAAGCGCGCCGCGACCTTGGGGCCGACGATGCGGCCCATACGGGTCGATCCGGTGGCCGACACCAGCGCCACCTTGGAGCTGTCGGTCAGCGCTTCGCCCAGTTCCGGCCCGCCGACCAGCACCTGCGACAGCCCCTCGGGCGCATCGCCAAAGCGTTCGACCGCGCGCTCGAATACCGCCTGCACCGCCAGCGCCGTCAGCGGGGTCTTTTCCGAGGGCTTCCACAGCACCGGGTCACCGCAGACCAGCGCCAGCGCCGCGTTCCAGCACCACGGCGCGCAGGGGAAGTTGAACGCGGTGATGATGCCAACCACCCCCAGCGGGTGCCATGTTTCCATCATCCGGTGGCCGGGACGCTCGGTGGCGATGGTCAGACCGTAAAGCTGGCGCGACAGGCCGACGGCGAAATCGCAGATGTCGATCATCTCCTGCACTTCGCCCAGCCCTTCGGAGGGCGATTTTCCCGCCTCGATCGACACCATGCGGCCAAGGTCTTCCTTGGCGCGGCGCAGCTCTTCGCCGAACAGGCGCACCAGCTCGCCGCGGCGCGGCGCCGGCACCATGCGCCAGCTCTTGAAGGCGGCGCTTGCAAGATCCACCGCGGCCTGCGCATCGGCGGCAGAGTGCACCGCCAGCGTCGCCACGGTCTCGCCGGTAACGGGAGAAACCACGGCCATGCCGCCCGCCACGTCCAGCGCGGCAGGGCTGCCGCAGGCGTCCATGGTGCGGGCGGTCAGGGCGTTGAGAGGTTCGGTCAGCATCGAAAAGCTCCTTCGAATGGCATTTGGAGCAAAGCCTATCACCGAAGCGCCGCAGGGCGCCAGCAACTGCCCCACGCCCAGCGCGCATGGTTGCCCGCAAGCGCACAACACGCTACCTGCTGCTCACTTCGCGAGGAACAGGGCGCATGGTCAGAATTCTCATCGTCGACGACGACGCAGACATGCGCGATCTGCTGCGCTTCGAGTTGACCGCACAGGGCTGGCAAATCGGCGAGGCCGAGTGCGCCGCGCAGATCGGCCCGGCGATCAAGGCCGCGACGCCCGACCTGATTCTGCTCGATCTGCGGCTGCCCGATGGCGACGGGCTGGCCATCGCCCAGCGCCTGCGGGCCGGATCGCAGATTCCGATCATCATGCTGACCGGCCTTGGCGGCGATGTCGATCGCATTCTCGGGCTTGAGATGGGGGCCGACGATTATGTCGTCAAACCGTTCAATCCGCGCGAATTGGTGGCCCGGATCAAGGCAGTATTGCGCCGCTCGGGCGCTGCGCAGCCTCCGGCACTGGATCACGACCGGCGCGGCTTTGCCGGCTGGGTGATCGACTTTGATTCGCGGCAGCTGAAAAGCCCCGGCGGTGCGCAGACCGCGCTGACAAACGCCGAATTCCTGCTGCTCGAGGCCTTCGTGAAATCGCCGCGACAGGTGCTGTCGCGCGACCAGCTGCTTGAGCGCACCCGCAGCGATGGCGGCGAGGTGTTCGACCGCACCATCGACGTGCTGATCCTGCGCCTGCGCCGCAAGATCGAACCCAACCCAAAGGCGCCGACCCTGATCCGCACCGAACGCGGCGCGGGCTATGTGTTCGATACCGAGGTGACGCGGCTCTGATCCTCAAGCACGCGGCGGACCGAGCTGGCAAGCAGCTCTTCGGACACCGGCTTGCGCAACAGGGGCGAGAGCCCTGCGGCAGCCCCCCCCGAGGTATAGAGCACCGCAAGATCGGGCCGCATCCGCCGCGCCGCCTGCGCCAGTTCGCCGCCGCTCATGCCGCCGGGCATCGAGACATCGGAATACAGCAGGTCAATCTCGGGGATCTCTTCCAGCAACTCCAGCGCCTCGGGGCCGCCCCGCGCCGTCACCACCGCATAGCCCAGCCGGCGCAGCTGTTCGGCGGTCACCTCAAGCAGGTCGGCATCGTCGTCGACCGCAAGAATGCAGGCGTCATGCGGCAAGTCGGCAAACACGGGCGTCGGGGTGTCGCCCAGCTTCGACACCGGCAGATGCAGGGTGATGCATGCGCCCGCAGCCGATTCAATCTGCACGCTGCCGCCCGACTGGCGGGCAAAGCCATAGACCATCGACAGGCCCAGCCCGCTGCCCTTGCCCACCGGCTTGGTGGTGAAGAACGGCTCGAACACCTGCGCGGCCAGCGCCTCGGGGATGCCCGGCCCGGTGTCGGAGACGCTGAGCGCCACCATCTCGCCCGCCGGGCGGGTTGCAATGGTGATCTCGCCCTGCCCGCCCATCGCATCGCGCGCATTCACCGCAAGGTTCATCAACGCCGCCTCGAGCTGGCCCGGATCGACGCGCAGCTTTGCCAGCCCCTCGGCCAGATCCATGCGCAGGCGCACCCCGCTGCCAAGGCTGGTCTCGAGCAAATCGGCCATGCCGAGCGCCAGCGCGTTGACATCGACGTTTTCCGGCGCAAGGCGCTGGCGGCGGGCAAAGGTCAGCAGGCGGCTCACCAGCCCCGCCGCCCGTTCCGCCGCGCCCTGCGCCCGGCGCACCCGGCCCTTGAGCGGCTCAGGCACCGTCTCTTCGCGGGCGAGGATGTTGAGATTGCCAAGAATCACCGCAAGGATGTTGTTGAAATCATGCGCAATTTCTCCGGTCAGCAGGCCAACGCTTTCCATCTTCTGCGCCTGTAGCAGCTGGCTTTCGGTGTTCCGCTGTTCGCTCACATCCATATGGATGGTGGCAAAGCCGCCGCGCGGATTCGGGGTCGAGCGCAGTTCGATCACCCGCCCGCCGGGAAAGCGCAATTCGTGCCGGTATGCCTGTGTCATCCGCCGCTGCGACACCCGGTCAAGGGGCAGCTCCTCGCCGCCCGGCAAAAAGGCACGCACCCCTTGCACGCGCAGCTGCCGGTTGATCCTCTCCAGCGACGGGCGGTTGACCAGATCCGCCGCATCAAAGCCGTAAAGCGCGGCATATTGCGGGTTGAAGGCCCGCAGACGGCGGTGTTCGTCAAACACCGAAAAGCCATCCTTCATGGTCTCGAAGGTGGTCAGCAGCAGGTTTGAGCGTTCGGCCAGTTGCCGGTCGAGTTGCTCCATATGGACCGAGTTGTCCTTGAAAACGGTGAAGGCGCGGGCAAGGTCGCCGATCTCGTCGCGCCGCTCGGCGCCGGGCACCTGCGCGTCGCGCTCACCGGCGGCAAGGCGGGTCATGGCGGTGGTCACCCCGGCAAGGTTGCGCCCGAGCGGGCGGATCACCAACAGGTACGAGGCCAGCGCCGCAAGCAGGATCACCGTCAGCCCGACGGCGGCGAATTGCGAACTGCGCGCAAGGATGGTCTGGCGCAGGCCCTGCGTGACGCTCGCCATGCGCTGCCCCGCCTCGATGGCACCGGCATCGACCATCCGCTTGAGCGTCGCGGCCCGGTTGCCGACCCCGGTCAAGGCGGTCTGGGCACCGGCCTGCGCCGCCAGCTCGCGCGCGCGCAGATCGAACAGCCCGCCCGGTGAAAGCTGCTCTGCAAAGCTGCGCGCCGCCGCCTCGGCCCCGGCGCGCAGCCCTTGCGGCAGCGCCGCCACCTGCGTCTCCAGTTGCGCCACGCTGCGGGCATAACCGGCACGGATCTGTGCCAGCCCATAGGCATCGGCCCCGCCCGCCCGCAGGATCGCCGCCGTTGCAAGGTTGGTCAGCCGTTCGACCGCCAGCAGCGGCGCCTGCGAGCGCACCGCGGTGCGCCATGTCCCCGGCTCGGCCAGCGCGTTGCCCGAGGTGATCGCCTCGATCGCAAGGATCGACGGGCCGATGAGCTGGCGCAGCTGGTTGATGTCTTCGAACATCCTGCGCCGGGCGAGTTCTTGCCCAGCGCCAAGCGCCCGGCGGTTGTCAAGCTGCGCGCGAAGCCGGGCCAGTTCTGCCGCGAGATCCTGCGCCTCGGCGGGGATACGCTGAACATCGGGCCGTACCGCATGCAGGGCTTCGGCCTGCGCGGTAAAGGCCGCAAGATCGGCATCGATGGCCGCCTGCGCCGCCAGCGTCGCCCATTGCGATCCCGCCACCATCAGCGACGCCCCCCGGCTTTGCAGCCGCTCACCGATCCGCGCCAGTTCCAGCGCCGCCGTGACTTCGGGCAGGTCACGCTCTGTGACTTCTTCGGCGGCGCGACCGATGCGATTCAACGCGCCAAGCGCCGCAACGCTTGCCACCACCATCGCAAGGCTCGACAGCGCCACGATCAGCAGCATCCGCCCTTCGATGCCGCGCCATCTCATGGGGCGGTCTCCTTCAGGCCCATGGCTTCGCGGTAATTGCGCCCCTGCGCCGCGCGCCCCAGACGGTCGGTGATCTGATCCCATGCGGCAGCGGCCGTAGACAGCGCCTCTGACGGAGGCTTGCGCCCGTCCAGCACGGCGTCAAGCTCGGCATCGAGCACCGCCAGATAGGCCGGATATCCCGGAATACGCAGGTCGGGCACGGCATGGGGCGAGGCAAGGCTGTCGCCCAGTACATCCAGATAGCCCTGCGCCGCGCTGCCCATGACGCGGGTCCAGCCCGCAAGGTCTTCGAGTTGGGCCTTGCGGTAAGGGTTCAATCCCGACGCGCCGTCGCGTACATCCGCATCGGCGCGGGCCGGGTCCATCATCCAGCGGATGAAATCCCACGCGCCCTCCTGATCGACGGCATCGGCAGGGACAGCGGCGATCCAGCCACCAAAGGCAAGGAATGGCACCGGCTGCGGCTCTTGCCGCTGCCACGAAGCCCCGGTCCAGACCCGATCGCTGCCCGGCAGCACAAAGAACCCGGTGCGCCCCGCCACAGCCGACAGCCCCGGATCGGACGCATAGAGCCCGATGTCCGACCAGTCGACGGCCATCGCGGCCTCGCCAGCGGCAAAGCGTGTGCGCACCTCGTGGCTGCCAAGATCCCCCGGCCCCGTGGCAATGGCCACAAGATACTGAGTCAGCGCCTCGACCCAGGGCGGGCTGTCGATGGCCGGGCGCATGGTCTGCGGATCAAAGAACAACGCCCCGGGCGAGCGTACCAGCGCGGCGACATGACTGAACAGGTACCACAGCCGCTGCCCGCCCTGCGCCGATGCCTCGAGCGTGCCGTAGCGCACCTCGGGGCGGGCGGCGAAAAACTCGGCCAGCCGGGTGTATTCGACCCAGGTTCGCGGCGGAGCCAGCGCGCTGCCGGTCTGCGCGCGCCATGCGGCGGCGATGGCGGGGTCTTCGAATAAATCGCGCCGATAGGCCCCCATGTGCAGATCGCCGTCCAGCGTCACCGCCTTCCACGCCCCCTGCCAGCGCATCAGCGTGTCGCGAAAGGCCGGGGCGATGCCCTGCACCAGCGGGCCGCTCACCAGCGCCTCGGGCACCGGCGCCAGATAGGGTGCGAAATCCGGCAACCACGCGGCGGGAAAGATCAGCACATCCGCCCTGCTGCGCCCGGTGACAAAGCCCAGCATGATCTCGGCGTAAAGCCCATCGAAGGGGCGCCGCACCACCTGCACCGGCGTGCCCGTGGCGGCGGTAAAGCTTGCGCCATGCGTCTGCGCCGGCCCCGCGATCGGCTTGCCATCGCGCGTCAGTACGGTGATCGCCTGCGCAGACCCGCCAAGGCAGGCAAACGTGGCCCATATGACAAATATTACAATCCTGTCCATGCTGCGCGACATACTCTGTTCATCTGGCGGGTGCCTCTGACCGCGCGACCATACTGACACGCGCAGGCCGAGGAGAACACCGTGCTTACCCTGACAAACGATCTCGTCGCGATTGGCAAGAGTGCCACCGACAAGGCGGATGCCATTGCACAAGCCGTGGATCTCCTCACTGCCGCTGGCAAGATCGATCCGCGCTATGGCGCGTCGATGATGGGGCGCGAAAAGGTGGCGAACACCTTTCTTGGCAATGGCATCGCCATTCCGCATGGCCTGCCCAAGGATCGCGACCTGATCCATGACACCGCCATCGCGGTGGTGCAGCTGCCCGCCGGGGTCGACTGGGGCTCGGGCGAGCGCGCCCGGCTGGTGGTTGCCATCGCTGCGCGCTCTGATGAACACCTTGCCGTGCTGACCAACCTGACCGACGTGCTGGGCGATGAGGCCGAGGCTGAAAAGCTCGCCACCACGCTCGATCCTGCCGATATCGTGGCGCGCCTGACCGGGCAGGCCGCCTCGCCCGCCAACGATACCGTACCGGCGAGCGATCTGGACCAGTCCTTTACCGCGACCATCCGCGGGGCGCACGGGCTGCACGCCCGCCCCGCCACGGCGCTGGTCGATATCGCCAAACGCTTTGATGCCGAGATCCAGCTGCGCCATGGCGAGCGGTCCGGCAACGCCAAATCGCTGATCTCGCTGCTGCGCCTCGGGGCGGAAAAAGGCACCGAGATCACCGTGTCCGCCGAGGGACCTCAGGCCGCGGAGGCACTGGATGCCCTGCGCGCCGCCTTCGCTGCGGGGCTGGAAGACGAAGATGACAGCGTCGGGGATGCGGCGGCGGGCTCGGCCCCGTCCGCCGTGGCGCTCGAATGGGAGGGCCATGTGCTGCCGGGGATTTCTTCCTCGCCCGGCTATGCGCTGGCCCCCGTCTTCCAGTTCCTGCGCGAAGATGTCACGTTTGACGAAACCGCCGCCGATGCCGTGGCCGAGCGTGAAAAGCTCGACGCCGCGATCCAGACCGCCTGGCGCCAGCTTGAAGACCTCTACGAAGAGGTCTGGAAGAAAAGCGGCCCCGCCAAGGCGCAGATCTTTCGCGCCCATCAGGAATTCCTTGGCGACCCCGAAATGATCGAGGCCGCCGCCGCGCTGATCGCGCAAGGCCGCAGCGCCGCATCCGGCTGGAATGCCGCCTTTACCGAACGCGCCGATTTGCTGGCGGGCATGCATGACGCCACGCTGGCCGCCCGCGCCACCGATCTGCGCGATGTCGGGCTGCGGGTGCTCAAGCTGCTGGGCCGGGTGACGGGGGGCGCGCGCCTGCCCGACACGCCCTGCGTGCTGGTGGCCGACGATCTGACGCCTTCGGATACGGCGCAGCTGGACAAGGCGCTGGTCAAGGGGCTGTGCACCGCGTCTGGCGGGCCGACCTCGCACACCTCGATCATTGCACGTTCTCTGGATATTCCCGCCGTGGTGGGCGCCGGTCAGGCGGTGCTGGACGTGGCCAACGGCACCCCGGCGCTGCTCGATGGCATGGGCGGCGCGCTGGTGCTGCGCCCGACCGACACCGATCGCAACTGGGCCGAGGCCGCGATGAGCGATCTTGCCCGGCAGCGCGAGATTGAGGCGCGCGATCGCTACAAGCCCGCCATCACCACCGATGGCGCGCGCATCGAGGTTGTCGCCAACATCTCGGACGTGCCCGAGGCGACGGCGGCGATCGAGGCAGGCGGCGAAGGCGTCGGCCTGCTGCGCACCGAATTCCTGTTCGTGAACCGCGACCATGCGCCCAGCGAAGACGAGCAGGTGGCGATCTATTCGGCCATGCTCGACGCGATGAACGGCTTGCCGATCATCATCCGCACGCTCGATGTGGGCGGCGACAAGGAGATCCCGTATCTTCAGATGCCGGTCGAGGAAAACCCGTTTCTGGGCGAGCGCGGCATCCGCTTCTGCCTGACCCACGAGCCGATCTTCCGCACCCAGTTGCGGGCAATCTTCCGCGCCTCGGCGCGCGGCCCGGTGCGCATCATGTTCCCGATGGTCGCAATGACCGACGAGCTCGATGCCGCGCTGCGCATCGCCGAAGAGATCCGCGCCGAGGTCGGGGCCGAGCGCGCCGAGATGGGCATCATGATCGAGGTGCCCTCGGCCGTGCTGATGGCCCCCGAACTGGCGCAGCGCGTCGATTTCTTTTCCATCGGCACCAACGATCTGACCCAATACGCGCTGGCGATGGACCGGATGCACCCGACGTTGGCGCGCAAGGCCGACGGGCTGCACCCGGCCGTGCTGCGGCTGATCGACCAGACGGTGCAGGCCGCCAACGCGGCGGGCATCTGGGTCGGTGCCTGCGGCGGCGTCGCGGGCGATCCGCTGGGTGCGCGCATCCTCAGCGGGCTGGGGCTGGTGGAACTGTCGGTGTCGATCCCGTCGATCCCCTCGGTCAAGGCCGAGCTGCGCAGCCTGTCGATGGAGCAATGCCGAGACCTGGCGCAGCGGGCGCTGGCCTGCCCCGATGCGGCGTCGGTCCGGGCGCTGGGAGCATCGCGATGAGCCGTCCCCGCATTGCCGCCGTCTCGCTCAATTCGGCCATCGACCAGACCGTCACCTGCCCCGGCTTTGCGCTCGACAGCGTCAACCGGGCCGCATCGACCCGCACCGACGCTGGCGGCAAGGGCGTCAACGTGGCATCCTTTCTGGCCAGCTTCGGACATGACGTTGCTGTCACCGGCCTGCTTGGTCGCGACAATGCCGCGCTGTTCGAGGCGCATTTCAAGGCCTCTGGCCTGCATGACGATTGCCTGCGCATCGATGGCGCCACCCGCACCAACATCAAGATCGTCGATCCCGACGCGAACACCGTCACCGACCTGAACTTTCCCGGCGCGCCCGCCAGCGCCGCCGATCTGCGCGTCGTGGCCGAGCTGCTGACGGATCTGCTGCAAGGCGGGCTGTCATGGGTCGCGCTCTGCGGCTCGCTGCCGGGCGGGCTGAAGCTCGATGCCTATGCCGGGCTGGTCGCGCTGGCCAGACGCAGCGGCGCGAAGGTTGCGCTCGATACCTCGGGCGCGCCGCTGGAACAGGCGCTGCGCGCGGCGCCCGACCTGATCAAGCCCAACATCGACGAGCTTGGCGCGCTGCTTGGGCGCAGGCTGACCGGCCCCGATCAGGTGGTGGCCGCCGCGCGCGAGATCACCCGCAAGGGCGTCGCGCTTGTCGCCGTGTCGATGGGCGCCGATGGCGCCGTGCTGGTGACCCCGCACGAAGCGGTTCTGGCCGTGCCACCAAAAATGCAGGTGGTCAGCACCGTCGGTTGCGGCGATGCCATGGTCGCAGGGCTGATCCATGCCGACACGCTTGGCCTGTCACTGGCCGACAGCGCCCGGCTGGCCACCGCCTTTTCGCTCGGCGCTCTGGGCGAGATCGGTCCGCATCTGCCCGCCCCCGCACGCATCGAAGACCACGCCCGCGCGGTCACCGTGACCGTGCTCGAAGATCATACGAAAGGGAGGATCCACGCATGACCAGGATCGTTGCCGTGGCGGCTTGCTCGACCGGCATTGCTCATACCCACATGGCCGCCGAGGCGCTGGCGGAAACCGCCCACCGTATGGGCCACCAGATCCGCATCGAACGCCAAGGCGCAAACGGCACCGAAAACCCGCTGAGCGCGGCCGAGATCGCCGAGGCCGACGTGGTGCTTCTGGCCACCGATATCGGCATCGACGGCGCACGCTTCGCTGACAAGCCGCTGCACCGGGCCTCCACGTCGGACACCGTGCGGCACACCGGCGCGGTCCTGCGCGCCGCGCTTGCGCTGACGGGCGATCGCGTGCAGGCGCCAGTCGAAGTGCCTGCGCCTGCGGCTGCCCCCGCAGCTGTGACACGGCTTGTCGCCATCACCTCCTGCCCGACCGGCATCGCGCATACCTTCATGGCGGCCGACGCGCTGAAAAAGGCCGGGGCCGTGCGCGGCTGGGACGTCGCGGTGGAAACCCAAGGCTCGGTCGGCTCGCAAAACACTCTGAGCGATGAGCAGATCGCGCAGGCCGACCTCGTGGTGATCGCCGCCGACACCCATGTCGACGACAGCCGCTTTGCCGGCAAAAAGGTCTACAAGACCTCGGTCGGCGCCGCCGTCAAAGGCGCGCCCAAGCTGCTGGACGAGGCCGTCGCCAATGGCGCGGTGCTGGGCGGCAAAGCCGGGTCCGCGTCGCTGGCCGGGCAGGTCGCCGATGCCAAGGCCAAACGCTCTGCGGGCCGGTCCGGCCCCTACATGCACCTGCTCACCGGCGTGTCCTACATGCTGCCACTGGTGGTTGCGGGCGGCCTGCTGATCGCGCTGAGCTTTGTGTTCGGCATCAAGGCCTTTGAACAGGAAGGCACGCTGGCCGCCGCGCTCATGGCCATCGGTGGTGGCGGCGCCTTTGGGCTGATGGTGCCGGTTCTTGCGGGGTTCATCGCTTTTTCCATCGCCGACCGACCGGGCCTGACGCCGGGCCTGATCGGCGGGATGCTAGCGGTCAACCTGCAGGCGGGTTTCCTTGGCGGCATCGTCGCCGGTTTCCTTGCCGGTTACGTGGCGCGCTGGCTGCGCGACAATATCAAGCTGCCGCAGACGCTTGAAGGGCTCAAGCCGGTGCTGATCCTGCCGCTGCTATCGACCCTCGTGACCGGGCTTGTGATGGTCTATATCGTCGGCGAGCCGGTGGCCGCGATCCTTGCGGCGATGACCAGCTTCCTGCAAGGGCTTGGCACCACCAATGCCGTGCTTCTGGGCCTTGTGCTGGGCGGCATGATGGCGATCGACATGGGCGGGCCGATCAACAAGGCGGCCTATACCTTCTCGGTCGGGCTGCTGACGTCTGACACCTACGCGCCGATGGCCGCCACCATGGCCGCGGGCATGACCCCGCCGCTGGGCCTTGCCATCGCCGCATGGATCGCCAAGAACCGCTTTACCCGCGAAGAACGCGAAGCGTCGGGCGCCTCCGCCGTGCTGGGGCTGAGCTTCATCACCGAAGGCGCGATCCCCTTTGCCGCCAAGGACCCGGCCCGCGTCATCCCCGCGATCGTCGCCGGTTCTGCCGTCACCGGCGCGCTGTCGATGCTTTTGGGCTGCAAGCTGGTGGCCCCGCATGGCGGCATCTTCGTGCTGGCGATTCCCAACGCGGTGACCAACCTTGCCGGCTACGCCATGGCCATCGCCATCGGCACGGTGATCACCACCGCCCTGCTGATCGTGCTGAAAAAGCCGCTGAGCGCCGCTGAAGCCGGGCTTGACGGCGACAAGGCCGCCGTGCCCGCCCAATGAGACCCCAGCGCGCCCCTTCGGGGGCGCGTTTTGGTTAGGCCGTCGGATCGACCGTGACCAGATCCACCGTGACGGGAAAATGGTCAGAGGCATCCAGCAGCGCCGCGCACAGATCCGCATCGCGCCAGCAGACCGCATCGTCGAACGGGTGCCAGATGCGCCATTGCGCGCCCTCGGCCAGCCCCGACGACACCATCACGTAATCCAGCATGAACTGCATGTAGCGCCCGGTATCTTCCATGTAGAACCGCGCCGAGGTCGGCTGCGGCGCAAGCCCGGGGCGCAGCGCCTCGACCGCATTCGGATCGCGCAGCGCCCCCGCGCCCTGCCCCAGTACGATCTCGACCGAACTGCGGCCGAACAGATGCTCGTATTCGTCCAGCCCCGGCCCATCGTTGAGATCGCCCATCACCACGACCTCTTCGCCCGCAGCCAAAAGCGCATCGACGCGCCGCCGCAGCCAGATCGCCTGCGCCAGCTGCTTGCGCCGGTTCGAGATGGAAAGACGCATCACCTGATCATGCCCCTTGGCCCCATGCGGCGCCTTCGATTTCAGATGCGCCCCGATCAGCCGAAAGCGTTGCCCAGAGGCGGTGACCACCTCGACCTCAAGCGGCGGCTTGGAAAAGGTCACGTCTTCGGCCTTGGCGTCGATATCAAGGTCGATGCGCAGCACCCCGTCAAAGCGGGGGGCATCGGGGCTGTCCATCGGCGCGTGCCGCACGCTGAGCACCGCAGGATCATACAGCAGCGCGATTTCCTGCTGGGTGCTGTTGATGAAGCCGGTCAGAACGCCCGTAGTGCGCAGGTTGAATGCCTCGACAAAACTGCTGAGCGCGCGGGCGGTGTCCCGGCGCGTGTTAGTGTCGGGGGCTTCGATCACCATGATGGCATCGGCGTCCATCGCGGTAAAGACGATGCCCAGCGCTTCGGCCTGTCGGATGCGCGTCACACCGTAGCGGGCCGACCAGCCGTCTTCCAGCAGCGCCCCGGAATCGTCGAACAGCGCGTCGAACCATTCAACGTTATAGGACGCCAGCCGCATCAGGCGGCATGCCGTCTGGAGATCTCTTCCCAAGCGCGGTTGATGTCGATCAGACGTTTTTCGGACAGCTTCACCGCTTCCTGAGGCAGGCCGCGCGCCTGCATCACGTCAGGATGGCAGGCGCGCACCTGCGCGCGCCAACGCTGGCGCACCTCGTCGAGCGGCGCATCGGGCGAAACGCCCAGCACCGCATAGGGATCGGGCACCGCATCGGGCACGAAACGGGCGCGCAGGGTGCGAAAATCGGATTCGCGGATCTCAAAGATCGCGGCCACGCGTTCCAGAAACGCATCCTCGCCCGGATGGTAATGATCGTCCGCAATGGCGATATAGAACAGCCCTTCGAGCAGATCGCGCAGCGGCTCGGTGCGCGCGCCGAACATGCGGCGGATGCGGGTGGCGTATTCTTCAAAGCCTGCAACGTCTTGCCGGGCAAGGTTGAACACGCGGGCCGCCGCCGCCTCGTCTTCGGGCGCAATGGCGAACACCTCGCGAAAGGCGCTGACCTCGTTGCGGGTGACCTGCCCGTCGGCCTTGGCCATCTTGGCCGACAGCGCGATCACCGCGATGGTGAAGGCGACGGATTGCTCGGGCGGTGTGCGCAGACGCTCGAACACGGCGCCAAGGCTTTCACCGGCGCGCAGGGCAGCAATGGCTTCGGAGATGCGGGACCAGATCGACATGGCGGGATTCTATCCCAGACAGCGGGGGCTGTCAGGCGCAACCCGACGCGATCACAGAAATTTCTGCATGAGCACAAGATCCATCCAGCGCCCGAACTTATGCCCGACGCGCGGCAGGCGGGCCGCCTCGGTGAACCCAAGCGCGGCGTGAAAGGCCACGCCTTCGGGGTTTTCCCCCGACACCCCTGCAAACAGCGACTGAACGCCCTCGGCCCGCGCGGCGGTTTCCAGCGCCGCCATCAGCGCCCGGCCAGCGCCCTTGCCGCGCGCCTCGGGGGCAAGGATCACGCTGTGTTCCTTGGTAAAGCGATATCCCGGCCCGCTGCGGAACGGGAAATAGGTGGCAAGGCCAACCAGCTGCCCCGCGTCTTCGGCCACCTGAAACGCCGCGCCGCGGGCGGCGATGTCGGCACCAACGCCCTCAGCTGTCTTCAAATCGGTGCTGAAGGTGATGGCCGTGGTCTCAATCCATGGGTTCCACAAGGCAACAAGCGCTGCGGCATCTTCAGGCCGGGCCTGCCGGATGATCATTGCAGGATGCGCCTTTGCCCACCCGCGCCGACCAGTTCCGCCCGCAGTCCCGGCGCATCGCCGCTGCGAAACGCCACCTTCGGCGCATCGAGATGCGGTGCCAGCAGCGCTTGCAGCGCCTCGGCGTCCGGGTGGGTGACCTCAAGCCGCTCGAGCCGTGTTCCCGATGCCGACAGGATCGCCCCGGCGGGCACCGGGCTGAGCCACTGGATCAGCGCCGGGAACATGCCGCCATAGGGCAGCTCGCCGTTTTCGGGCACCGACATGATCCAGCGCAGCCGCCCGCGCGACAGCGCCACAGGCTGGCCCGCCATCGGCAGCGCCTCGATTGCCGCCGAGATGTCGGGCACGCGGCAGACCCAGTTGCCCAGCCGCGCCGGACCCTTCAGCCGGTCCAGCCCGAACCAGCGCGCACCAATGGGCGGCAGCGCGCCGGGATCGATTGCCAGCGCCTCAAGGTAAACGCCGCCCAGACCCAGCAACTGGTTGTGCGTGCCGTAGCGTTCATGCCTGCCGCCAGGCAGCAACGGCTGGCCAGTTGCCGCCTCGGCATGGGCCGCCGCCTCTTCCAGCGTTTCCCCAAGGACGACAATGTGATCGAGTTGCAGGGTCATGCGGCCAGTCATATCGGTTGCGGTCGAACCACGATAGGAAAAGCCCGACGCCGCGCAAGCCGCAAAACGCCAACGGAGGCCGGGTGTGGCCCGGCCCCAGCGATTTCACCCCCAAAAGGGGAAACTCAGCCGCGCGCTTCGCGGATAAGTTTCAGGATATCCTGCGCCGCCTTGGGAATATTGGTGCCCGGACCAAAGATCGCCTTCACACCTGCATTGTACAGGAACTCGTAATCCTGCTGCGGAATGACGCCACCGCAGATCACGATGATGTCGCCTGCGCCCTGATCCTTGAGCGCCCGCACCAGCTGCGGCGCCAGCGTCTTGTGCCCGGCGGCCTGACTCGAGATGCCGACGATATGCACATCGTTGTCGATGGCATCCTGCGCCGCCTCTTCGGGGGTCTGGAACAGCGGACCGACATCGACGTCAAAGCCGATATCGGCAAAGGCGGTGGCGATGACCTTGGCCCCCCGGTCGTGCCCGTCCTGACCCATCTTGACCACCAGCATCCGAGGGCGGCGCCCCTCGTCCTCGGCGAAATCCTCGACCGATTTCTGGATGGCGGCAAAGCCTTCGTCGCCCTCATAGGCGGCGCCGTAAACGCCCGCCAGAGTCTTGACCTCGGCCCGGTGGCGGCCGAACACCTTTTCCATTGCCATGCTGATCTCTCCGACAGAGGCCCGTGCGCGGGCTGCCTCGACCGCGGCTTCCAACAGGTTGCCGCCCTCTTTTGCGCGCCGCTCGACCTCGGCCAAAGCCGCATCGCAGGCGGCCTGATCGCGGTTTGCGCGCAGCCGTTCCAGCCCCGCGACCTGCCCAAGCCGTACCTTGGCGTTGTCGATATCAAGAATATCGATCGGGTCTTCCTTGGCGAGCCGGTACTTGTTGACCCCGACGATCACATCATCGCCGCGGTCGATGGCGGCCTGCCGCCGGGCCGCGGTTTCCTCGATCCGCAGCTTGGGCATCCCCGAGGCAACGGCCTTGGTCATGCCGCCCATCTCATCGACCTCTTCGATGATCTTCCACGCCTCTTCGGCCAGCTGCGCGGTCAGCGATTCCACGTAATAGCTGCCCGCCAGCGGATCGACGACCTTGGTGACGCCGGTTTCCTCCTGCAGGATCAGCTGGGTGTTGCGCGCGATGCGGGCGCTGAATTCGGTTGGCAGGGCGATCGCCTCGTCCAGCGCGTTGGTGTGCAGCGACTGCGTGCCGCCAAGCGCCGCCGACATCGCCTCGTAGGCGGTGCGGATGACGTTGTTGTAAGGGTCCTGTTCGGACAGGCTGACGCCAGAGGTCTGACAATGGGTGCGCAACATCTTGGAGCGGGTGTTCTGCGCGCCAAGATCGGTCATGATCCGCGCCCAGAGCATCCGTGCCGCGCGCAGCTTGGCGATTTCCATAAAGAAATTCTTGCCGATGGCAAAGAAGAACGACAGCCGCCCGGCGAACTTGTCGATATCCATGCCGGCATCCATCGCCGTCTTCACGTATTCCTTGCCGTCTGCCAGCGTAAAGGCCAGCTCTTGCACAAGGTTCGCGCCCGCTTCCTGCATGTGGTAGCCGGAAATCGAGATACTGTTGAACTTGGGCATCTCGTTGCTGGTGTATTCGATGATGTCCGAAATGATGCGGATCGAAGGTTCGGGCGGATAGATATAGGTGTTCCGCACCATGAATTCCTTGAGGATGTCGTTCTGAATGGTGCCGGACAGGATGGCGCGGCTGTGGCCTTGTTCCTCACCCGTGACGATGAAATTGGCGAGGATCGGGATCACCGCGCCGTTCATGGTCATCGACACCGATATCTTGTCGAGCGGGATGCCATCGAACAGCACCTTCATATCCTCGACGGAATCGATGGCGACACCGGCCTTGCCGACATCGCCCACCACGCGGGGGTGATCGCTGTCATAGCCGCGGTGGGTGGCCAGATCGAAGGCAACCGACACGCCCTGCTGCCCCGCCGCCAGTGCCTTGCGGTAAAAGGCGTTGGATTCCTCGGCGGTAGAGAAGCCTGCGTATTGGCGGATCGTCCAGGGCCGCCCGGCATACATCGTTGCCTTGACGCCGCGGGTAAACGGCTCGATCCCCGGCATCTCGCCCAGCTGCGCCAGCCCTTCGATATCCTCGGGGGTGTATAGCGGCTTGACCTCGATCCCCTCGAGCGTCTGCCAGTTCAGATCGCTCAACGGCTTGCCCCGCAGTTCCTTTTCAGCGAGCGCCTGCCAATCGTCCCTTTTCGCTGTCATGGGTGTCTCCTCTCTCTTGTGGAGCGGGCGGCCGGTCTGGCCTGCGTTGGTCCGCTTCCGGGTCCTCTGTCAGTCGTGCAACCCCGTCCGCCCCGGCGCGCAGCCAGAACAGATCGTCCGCATATTGTTCGCGCAGCTGCGCGCTTTGCGCTTGGGTAAAGGGCATCCAGCGCCCCTCGCCCTGCGGCAGCGCCGATGGGTCCTCGCCGCGCAGGGCAAGCGCCTCGCGCAAATCGGCCAGCGAGGGCGCGCGATGCGCCCAGATCCCGGTTGGCGGCATCGGCGGCGTGTATAGCAGCCCGCTCGCCTGTCGCAGCAGCCGGTCGGGTCGCATCACGTAGCGTTCGAACGGGGTGACCAGCAGCTCGGTGCGAGGCAGCGCCCCGGCCACATCGGTGATCACCTGCCGCCAGCCGCGCTGTGCCGCCACCAGCCGCCCCAGCTGCGCCGGCGTCGGCAAGGGCAGCCCGCGCGCCACCAGAAACGCCAGCGCCGAGGCCCACCACATTTCCGGCGAGCGGATCTGGATCACGGCGCGCGACAGCTGCGGAAAGCCCGCAGCGACGCGGCGCAGCCGGTTGCCCGCCTCTGGGTAAAGGCATTCTGCCCGCAGACAGGCGCGCGGCGAGCCAAGCATGTTCTCGTCCGAGACCAGCAGCTGCGACAGTCCACGCCGGGCGCTGCCTTTTAGCGCGAGGCGCACACGCCCCTGCGCGCGCTGCGCCTCGGCCGGGTGTTGCGACGGGTCCATCAGGCCGTGCAACAGGCCCTTGCGGGTCTGCCACGGCCCCCAGACGCCGATGCCCTGCCCGGCAAGCTGCGCATCGGCGCCGCGAAGATAGGTCTGAAAAGTGGTGGAGCCCGTGCGATGGGCCCCAAGATGCAGGATAACATCCATGACAATCGTCCTTTGAAAAGATCCGCGGCATCATGCGGTCCCTTCCCTGACGATGTGGTTAATCCTGAGAAAAATCGCCCCGCGCACAGGGTAGCCATATGCAGCGGACGCGATCGCACCTATATTGCAAGGCATGATCCGAAGGACCGCAATTGCGCTGATCGGCGCCACGCTCGCCTGCCCTGTTGCTGCCGCCGAGCAGCCCGGGGCAGAGATCATCCGTTCCGCCGAGGGCGCAACGCTGGAAGAGTTCCGCTGGACAGCGCGCCCGCTGGTGGTCTTTGCCGACAACCCCGCCGATCCGCTATACATCCAGCAGATGGCATTCATCGCCGAACGGCTGGACGCGCTGGCAACCCGCGATGTGATCGTGCTGACCGACACCGATCCGGCGGCACGCTCGCCGATCAGGCTGGCGCTGCGCCCGCGCGGCTTCATGCTGGCACAGATCGCCAAGGATGGCACCATCCTGTTCCGCAAACCGGCGCCATGGGACGTGCGCGAGATCACCCGGTCGATCGACAAGCTGCCCCTGCGCCAGCAGGAAGTGCGCGACCAGCACAGAACCCTGACGCAGCCGTAAGGGCGGCGGCCACCGCCCCCGGCGGTCAGTAATCCATCGCCCGCAAAGCCCAGGCGCGCTTGTTCTTCCAGTCGACCAGCGTCAGGATCTTGGTATTGGGATCGTAGATCGTCAGCGTGGCGGGGCTGAGCATGGCATCGAACAGCAGATCCTGAATGTCCTCGTCCATGCACATCGCGACACCCGCCGCCCCCGCCTGAATGATGCCAAGGCCCGAGCGTTGCTCGTGCTCGCGCACGGCAAGGGAAATCTCGTGCGGACTGAGCCCCATGGTGAAGGCGACCGGCCTGCCCTTTTCGAGCAGGTAAAGCGCGCCGGACAGGTCGCCGACCTGCGTCACTCCCGCCTTGGGATAGCGCGCGTACAGCGAATACATCGCCGCGGTGCAGCCCAGCCGGTCGCGGAAATACAGCGGCTCGCGCACATACACCGTCTGTTCGAGATGCTTGCGCAACGACGTCTCCGTATCGAAGAAGCAGCCGCTCAGAGACAGCGTGACGACAAACCCCGCAAACATGCGACGGACCATGAGACTCCCCTTTGGCCAGACCTGAGACAAGTCTGGCCAACAAAGGTGACCTGCATGGCCGGAGAATGGGGCGGCAACGGCGCGTTTGCGTCAAATGCAACGGGTCCGCCCCGGCCTTGACCGGAACGCCCTTGCAAGGGGATATGTCGCGCCGCGCCATCCCTATGCGCCCTTATTCGAACTCCATGATCACGTCGTCCACAGCAAGGCTGTCGCCGGGGTCAGCGTTGATCTTTTTCACCACTGCCTTGCGTTCGGCGCGCAGGATGTTTTCCATCTTCATCGCCTCGACGGTGCACAGCGCCTGACCTTCCTGCACCTCGTCGCCCACCGCGACGTTCATCTTGACGATGAGGCCCGGCATCGGACACAGCAGCATCTTCGACGTATCGGGCGGCAGCTTTTCGATCATCAGCCGGGCGAGTTCCGCCTGACGCGGCGTGCGCACATGCACCTTGAGATCGGCACCGCGCGAACGGATGCGGAAGCCCCCCGAGATCTTGCCGACCTTGAGCACCAGCGGCTTGCCATCCACAACCATATGCGCGAGCGCGTCGCCCGGCGTCCAGTCGCCCTCGACCCGCAGGTCGGCGCCATCGGCGAAGCTGACGGTCGAGCCGGACTTGTCCGCCGCGATGGTCACGTCGAAATCCACGCCCTGAAGCGCGATGTTCCACACATCGCCCACCTTGCGCTCGTGGTTGTCGAGCGTGCCCGAAATGCGCGCCCGGCGAATCTCGGCCACCCGGTTCATCGCTGCACTTGCCGCCGCGATGCTGCGCAGGGTGTCTTCGGCAAGGGTGACGCCGTGGAAACCCTCGGGGTATTCCTCTTCGATGAAGGCCGTGGTGATATCGCCCGAGATGAAACGCGGGTGATCCATCACCGCCGCCACGAAGGGCAGGTTGTGGCCGATGCCCTCGACTTCGAAACTGTCGAGCGCATTGCGCATCGTCTCGATGGCGTCCTCGCGGGTCGGGCCCCATGTGCACAGCTTGGCGATCATCGGATCATAGTACATGCTGATCTCGCCGCCTTCGAACACGCCGGTATCGTTGCGCACGATGCCGCTGCCATGCGGGCCCTCGGCGGGCGGGCGATAGCGGATCAGGCGGCCGATCGACGGCAGGAAGCCACGATAGGGATCTTCGGCGTAAAGCCGGTTTTCGATGGCCCAGCCGTTGATTTTCACATCGTCCTGAGTGATCGTCAGCGCCTCGCCATCGGCGACACGGATCATCTGTTCGACAAGGTCGATGCCGGTGATCAGCTCGGTCACCGGGTGTTCGACCTGAAGCCGGGTGTTCATTTCAAGGAAGTAGAAGTTCTTGTCGCCATCGACGATGAATTCGACCGTGCCGGCGCTGGTGTAATCCACCGCCTTGGCCAGCGCCACGGCCTGCTCGCCCATTGCCTTGCGGGTCTGTGCATCAAGGAAGGGGCTGGGCGCTTCTTCGACGACCTTCTGGTTGCGGCGCTGGATCGAGCATTCGCGCTCGTTCAGCCACAGCCCGTTGCCATGCGCGTCGCACAGCACCTGAATTTCGATGTGCCGCGGCTGCGTGACGAATTTCTCGATAAAGATCCGGTCATCGCCAAAGCTGCTGGCCGCTTCGTTCTTCGAGCTCTGAAAGCCCTCGCGCGCCTCGTCGTCGTTCCAGGCGATGCGCATCCCCTTGCCGCCGCCCCCGGCGCTGGCCTTGATCATCACCGGATAGCCGATCTGATTGGAGATCTTCACCGCCTCTTCGGCATCCTCGATCAGGCCCATATAGCCCGGCACGGTGTTGACCCCGGCCTCTTGTGCCAGCTTCTTCGAGGTGATCTTGTCGCCCATCGCCATGATCGCGCCCTTGGGCGGGCCGATGAAGGCGACGCCGGCGGCCTCGAGCGCCTCGGCGAATTTCGGGTTCTCGGACAGGAAGCCATAGCCCGGATGCACCGCCTGCGCGCCGGTCTGCTTGATGGCATCCATGATCTTGTCGATGATGATGTACGACTGGTTCGCCGGCGGCGGGCCGATGTGCACCGCCTCGTCGGCCATCGCCACGTGCAGTGCGTGCTTGTCGGCGTCGGAATAGACCGCCACCGTCTTGATGCCCATCTTCTGCGCCGATTTGATCACGCGGCAGGCGATCTCGCCTCGGTTGGCGATCAGGATCTTGTCGAACATCTCCGTCCCTTTCCTTCTTATCCTCTGGCACCCGCAGCGCACTGGCCGCGAGGCACGAAAAAAGCCACCGGGGCACGGGGCCCCGATGGCTTGCAAAACTGAACCGGCCGGGCGCGCTGCCCGGCGGTCAGGAAGCTCTTATCTGCACACGCCCGGCGTGACGTCGTCACATACGACACCCGCGGTCGCACCAACGGCCGCGCCGACCATGCCGTCGCCGCCAAGGGCGCGGTCTGCCAAGTAGCCGGCGCCTGCGCCGATCCCTGCGCGCGGCAGGTCGGACGATTCGCAGGCCGCGAGGCCGAAAAGTCCAAGGATGGCGACTGATTTGAGGATGGTCTTGCCCATGTGGAAAACTCCCTGTGTTCCGAAACTGCAATCAACGCATCAACGCCACAGCCCGCAAGGATGTTCCACAGGATTCGCATCGTTGTGGGCGCGTGGGCGGAACCTTGCCCGCCTGCCCCGGCGTCATTGCACGCTTTCCCGGTCCCCGGGAAAGCGGCAGACAGAACCCGCGCATGTTCAAACGCGATCAGGCCCATTCCGACCCTTCTTCGAAGGCTTCGGGGAAAGACACCCGCGCCACCGATTCGTTGATCACCAGCAGCGATTCGTAGCTTGCGGGATCGAAGGGATCGTCAAAGGGCAGCACCTCGCGGCCGAACAGCCATGACAGGCGGCCGGCATCAAGGTTGCCCCGTTCAAACGGCTCGCTTCCGAAATGCGCCCAGAGCGCCGCCATAAAGGCAAGATCTGCGCGCTTGTCCGCCGACTTGCGATCGCGGTATCGCTCGCGCTTGGTCAGCGGCGTCGCACCTTTCGGGTTTCCCCGACGAATAATGAATTGGTAATCGCTTCCGGGCAGTCGCCCGGGAAAGCCGCGGTGTTTCAGCATCGCGCGCCCTCCTTGGTTGGGGGCGCCGCGGGGGCGATGCGCCCGAGGCCGTGCCCCGGGTGGTGGGGGACGGGCCCGGAGGCCCGTCCCGTCAGATCACTTGTACTTGCCGGTGTACACGGGCTCGACGCTGATCGGCTCCGGTTCTGCGACGACGTACTCTTCTTCCTGCTGGCCACAGGCTGCGAGGCCGAAAAGGCCGAGCATTGCCAGAACTTTGATGCTCTTGGACATCTTTGTCTCCTGTCATGTTCAACGGAACCGGCAAGACCATGTGGTCCGACCCGTCCTCGTTCCGAGGTAAAGATTGCTTGGGCGCAATCCGACCTCAACATAGCCCAAATATTTGGGGGGCAACATGTAATCGCAACGAGATAGGCATTTTGTGGCGGGAAAGACGCAGTGCCTGCCCCATTGACAAAATACCTTTCAAGACTAGGGACTTGCATCAGAATGCCTCCCAGATGCAGCGGCCCTTCTCAAGGCTGTAGGCCTCGAAAACCTGCGTCACCTGCGGCGCCAATTCGCCGAAGGTCACCGGCGATTCCATCAGCGAGATCACGATGCGCGTCGGTTGCGATTCACTGTCGTCAGTTGCCGAAACGGCAAGCTGCGCACAAAGCGAATCCATGTCGGTGGCCAGATGGTCGAAATCGGGCGACTCGCCCGCCAGCGCCGGCGCAACAAAGCGCAGCCGAAAGACCGGCCCCTGCCCGGTGTCGTCCCGGATCATGTCATGAAAGCTGACCGCCATGCCCGAAGGCACCGTCACCGGCGCGCCCTGCGCCAGTGGGGTCGTGGCAGCCGCCAAGATGATGGGAAACAGCGACGTCATTTCAGGACCACCTTGTCCAGCGTGCCCGGCGGTCCGGGTCTTCCAGCAGTGCCTCGATGCGGGCGAGCGCCGCGTTGCGCGCCCCTCCCGCATCGAGCTGACCCCCGGCGATCAGCCGGGTCGCGTCCGCGCTCTCCTCAACGCGGATGCATGGCGTAAAGCCGCGAAGCCCCTGCAGGGCGCGCCACAGGTCCTGTCGCACATGATGCGCAAGGCGCGCCTTGTGCCGAACCTTCGGCAGCAGCGTTTCGACCGCCAGATCGAAACGCGCTGGCCAGCGGCGGGCAAGGATCAACGCCCCGTCCTCATTGGCCAGATGCCAGCCCTTGCGGGTGTAGCGGCTCATGATTGCCCCTCCCTGACCGCTTACAGCGGGATATTGTCGTGTTTCTTCCAGGGGTTGCTAAGCTTCTTGTTGCGCAGCATGGCAAAGGCGCGGCTGATCCGGCGACGGGTCGAGCGCGGCTGGATCACCTCGTCGATGAAGCCGCGTTCGGCGGCGACAAAGGGGTTGGCGAAGCGGTCTTCGTATTCCGCCGTATGGGCGGCGATCTTGTCGGCATCGCCCAGATCGGCGCGATGGATGATCTCGGTCGCGCCCTTGGCGCCCATCACCGCGATTTCGGCGGTGGGCCATGCGTAGTTCACATCGCCGCGCAGGTGCTTGGAGGACATCACGTCATAGGCGCCACCATAGGCCTTGCGGGTGATCACCGTGACCTTGGGCACCGTCGCCTCCCCATAGGCGAACAGCAGCTTGGCACCGTGCTTGATGACGCCGCCATATTCCTGCCCGGTGCCCGGCAAAAAGCCCGGCACATCGACAAAGGTCAGAATCGGGATTTCGAAACAATCGCAAAAGCGCACGAAGCGCGCCGCCTTTTTCGAACTGTCGATATCAAGGCACCCCGCCAGCACCATCGGCTGGTTCGCGACAATGCCCACCGTGCGCCCCTCGAGCCGCATGAAGCCGGTGATGATGTTCTTGGCGTGATCTTCCTGAATCTCGTAGAAATCGCCCTCGTCGGCGACCTTCAGGATCAGCTCCTTCATGTCGTAGGGCTGGTTGGCGTTTTCCGGGATGATGGTGTCGAGCGAAGTCTCGATGCGGTCGACATCGTCGAAGAACGGCCGCACCGGCGGCTTTTCGCGGTTGTTGAGCGGCAGGAAGTCGACAAGGCGGCGCACTTCGGCCAGCGCTTCGACATCGTTGTCAAAAGCCCCATCGGCGACCGAGGATTTTTTCGTGTGCGTGGACGCACCGCCCAGTTCCTCGGCGGTGACCACCTCGTTGGTGACGGTTTTGACCACGTCGGGGCCGGTCACGAACATGTAAGAGGTGTCGCGTACCATGAAGATGAAGTCGGTCATCGCCGGGCTGTAGACCGCCCCGCCAGCGCAGGGCCCCATGATGACGGAAATCTGCGGCACCACGCCCGAGGCTTCGACATTGCGCTGAAAGATCTCGGCGTAGCCCGCGAGCGAATCCACGCCCTCTTGAATGCGCGCGCCGCCACTGTCGTTAAGCCCGATCACCGGCGCGCCGTTCTGCACCGCCATATCCATGATCTTACAGATCTTCTGCGCATGGGTGGCCGACACCGACCCGCCCAGCACGGTGAAATCCTGACTGAACACATAGACCATGCGGCCATTGATCGTGCCCCAGCCGGTGATCACGCCATCGCCGTAGGGGCGGTTCTTTTCCATGCCGAAATCGGTGCAGCGATGTGCGACGAACATGTCGTATTCTTCAAAGCTGCCCTCATCGAGCAGCAGCTCGATGCGCTCGCGCGCGGTCAACTTGCCCTTGGCGTGCTGGGTGTCGATGCGCTTTTGCCCGCCACCAAGGCGAGCACCGGAGCGACGTTCTTCGAGTTCGTGCAGAATGTCTTTCATGTCCGTCCCTTTCCGTTTGGGCGAACCATACCCCTGAAACACCATTGCTCAAGAGAATTTCGGCAAATTTGCAAATCCTGAAAAGGCAGATGTTTGCAAATTGCAAATCGCCAAATTGTACCTGTGACGCATTCCGGATAGACAAGACACAAGCCGCAGCTTACCCCATGACCCATGTCCAAGCCGCCCTTGGTCCGCTTTCTGGATCGTAGCACCCCGCCTCATATTGTCACACTCATTCTGCTGGCCGGTCTTTCCGCGCTGGCCATGAACGTGTTCCTGCCATCGCTGCCCAAGATGGTGACCCATTTCGACACCGACTACCGGGTGATGCAGCTGTCGGTGGCGATCTATCTGGGGGTCAACGCGGCGCTTCAGATCGTCATCGGGCCACTGTCGGACAAGCTGGGGCGACGCCCGGTGATCCTGTGGGGGGTCGGGCTGTTCTGCATCGCCACATTGGGCTGTATTTTTGCGCCCAACACCGCAGTATTCCTGATCTTTCGCATGTGTCAGGCGGTGGTGGTCACCGCCATGGTGCTTAGCCGCGCCGTGGTGCGCGACATCGTTCCGCAGGATCAGGCAGCGTCGATGATCGGCTATGTCACCATGGGCGTGGCCGTGGTGCCGATGATCGGCCCGGTGATCGGCGGCATGCTCGACGAGATCTTTGGATGGCAAAGCACCTTCTGGATGCTACTGATCATGGGGCTTGGTATCTTCTGGCTGAGCTGGCGCGATCTGGGCGAAACGCTGGTGTCGCGCGGGCTTTCGCTGGGCCAGCAGTTCCGCGAATATCCCGAATTGCTGCGCAGCCCGCGCTTTTGGGGCTACGCGCTGACCTGCGCGCTGTCGTCGGGGGCGTTCTTTGCCTATCTCGGCGGCGCCCCTTTTGTCGGCTCGCAAGTGTTTGGCATGACACCCTCGGTGCTGGGGTTCTTTTTCGGCGCGCCCGCCATCGGCTATTTCGTCGGCAACGGGCTGTCGGGGCGGTTGTCGTCGCGGGTCGGGGTCAATCGGATGATCCTCTGGGGCTGCATGATCAACACCGCAGGCCTTGCGCTGGCGCTGGTGCTGTTTGCCGCCGGGTTCGATTCGCGCTGGACGTTCTTTGGCTGCATGACCTTTGTCGGGCTTGGCAACGGCATGACCATTCCCAACGCCACGGCGGGGGCGCTGTCGGTGCGCCCGCATCTTGCGGGCACAGCATCGGGCCTGTCGGGGGCGATCATGATCGGCGGCGGCGCTGGCCTGTCGGCGCTTGCCGGCAGCCTGCTGCAACCGGGCAGCGGCGCAAACCCTCTGCTCTGGCTGATGTTCGCCACCGGTGCGGGATCGATGGTGTCGATCGCCATCGTCTTTGCCCGCGAGCGCAAGCTGCGCGGCTACTGACGGGCTGGACCCGGTCGCAAAGATTTGCAAACAGTCCTCTACCCGGCGCTAATCTGCAAACGGGAGGAGGACGACCATGGCGATACGCAAGCTTTACGCTGGCGCAAAACTGCGAGACCTGCGCGGGCGCCTCGCCCTGACGCAAAAGGATTTCGCTGCAAAGCTGGGGATTTCGCTGCCCTACCTCAACCAGATGGAAAACAACAACCGGCCGGTGTCGACCACCGTGGTGCTGGCGCTGGCGCAGGAATTCGGCTTTGACGTGACCGAGCTGGGACAGGGCGATAGTGAACGGCTGGTCTCGGACATGCGCGAGGCGCTGGCCGATCCGCTGTTTGCCGAGACGCCGCCGCTGGCGGATCTGCGGCTGACGGCATCGAACGCACCCACCTTTGCGCGGGCCTTTCTGGAGCTGCACCGCGCCTATCGCCAAACCCATGAGCGGCTTGCCAGCCTCGACGAGGCGCTGGGGCGCGAGGGATCGCAGCTGCAACCCTCACCTTGGGAAGAGGTGCGCGACTTCTTTCATTACTGCGACAATTACCTTGATGCGGTCGATCGCGCTGCCGAACATTTTGCCAGCAAGCTGAGCGGTGAGACCCGCACGGCGGTAATCTCGCACCTGCAGAACCGGGGGATCTCGGTCGAGATCACCCAAGCCGAGCCGCTGCGCAACTATGACAGCGCAGCGCACAAGCTGACGATTTCCGGGCTGGTCCCGACAGAGACGCAGAGTTTCCAGCTGCTGGTGCAGGTGGCGCTGCTGCGCCAGAACGATCTGCTTGAGGCAACGCTGGATCTGGCGCGGTTTCACACCGACGCCGCGCGCGCCATCGCCAAGCTGGGACTTGCGAATTATTTCGCCGGGGCGGCGCTGATGCCGTACCGCGCCTTTCTTGCCGCGGCGCAGGACACCCGCCACGATCTGGAGCTGCTGGCCGCGCGCTTCGGGGCCAGCATCGAGCAGGTGGCGCATCGCCTGTCGACACTGCAACGGCCCGGGGCCAAGGGTATTCCGTTCTTTTTCGCGCGGGTCGATCAGGCCGGAACGATCACCAAGCGGCATTCGGCGACGCGGCTGCAATTCGCCCGGTTCGGCGGGGCCTGCCCGCTGTGGAACGTTCACCGCGCCTTTGAAACGCCGGGTCATTTTCTGCGCCAGCTGGCGGAAACCCCTGATGGCGCACGCTATGTACTGCTGGCGCGCGATGTGACCAAGCGCGGTGGGCATTTTGGCGCGCCGGTGCGCCGCTATGCCATGGCGCTTGGCTGCGAGGTCAAGCACGCCGGGGCGCTGGTCTATGCCGACGGGATGGACCTGAACCGCGACGGCGCCTTCGAGCCGATCGGCATTTCCTGCCGCATCTGCGAGCGCACGACGTGCCACCAGCGCTCGGTTCCGCCGCTTGAGCGCCAGCTGTCGATCCATCCCGAACGGCGCGGCCTGCTGCCCTATGAGCTGGAGTGAGACTGCGCCTGACACCATAGCGCAGGCGTGGATTGCGCGGGCGGAGGGGGAGCTGCCCCCGCCCTTCGGGCCCCCCGGGATATTTCAGGCCAGAAGAAACCGGGGCGCAACGCCCGTCTTTCGTTGTTGTGAAACGTGGAAAGCGCTGCGGTGGCGCCCCGGTGCTTGCGGCCCGCGCCCTGCGGCGGTAAAGCGGGCAAAACCTCACGGGACAAGGGAACCGCCCATGTCGATCGACACCGGCACCGCCGCCAAGGTGGCCAAGCTCGCACGCATCCGCGTCGAGGAAGACCGTCTGCCAGAGCTTGCGCAGGAATTTTCGGACATTCTCGATTTCATCGAGCAGCTGAACGAGGTCGACGTGAGTGGCGTCGAACCGATGGTATCGGTTACGCCGATGCGTCTGGCGCGCCGGGTTGACGGCGTCACCGATGGCGGGATGCAGGACAAGATCCTTGCGAACGCGCCCGACGCCCGAGAGGGATTCTTTGCCGTGCCGAAGGTGGTGGAATGAGCGATCTGACCAAACTCAAGGTGGCCGAGGCGCGCGATGCGCTGCGGGCCGGGGACGTGACCAGCGCCGAGTTGACCGAGGCCTGTCTTGCCGCCATCGATGGCGCCGATGCGCTTGGTGCCTTCGTGCACAAAACCCCCGACATTGCCCGTCAGCAGGCGGCGGCGGCGGATGCGCGCATTCAGGCCGGGGATGCGCCCGCGCTTTGCGGCATTCCGATGGGGATCAAGGACCTGTTCTGCACCAAGGGCGTGCCAAGCCAGGCAGCCTCGCGCATTCTTGAAGGCTTCAAGCCCGAATACGAATCCACCGTGACCTCGAAGCTGTTCGAGGCAGGGACGGTGATGCTGGGCAAGCTGAACATGGACGAGTTCGCCATGGGCTCGTCGAACGAGACATCCTGTTACGGCAACGCGGTGAACCCGTGGCGGCGCAGCGATGACGCGGCGGCGCTGACGCCGGGCGGCTCCTCAGGCGGCTCGGCATCGGCCGTGGCGGCGGATCTGTGCCTTGCGGCGACCGGCACCGACACCGGTGGATCGATCCGCCAGCCAGCGGCCTTTACCGGCATCACCGGCATCAAGCCAACCTACGGGCGTTGCTCGCGCTGGGGCATCGTGGCCTTTGCCTCTTCGCTCGATCAGGCCGGGCCGATGACCAAGGACGTGCGCGACAGTGCCATCCTGCTGAACGCCATGTGTGGGCACGATCCGAAGGACAGCACCTCGGCCAATCTGCCGGTGCCCGATTTCGAGGCGATGCTGACCGGCGATATCCGCGGCAAGACCATCGGTATTCCGCGCGAATACCGCATCGACGGCATCTCTGACGAGATCGACGCCCTGTGGGATCGTGGCCGCGACATGCTGCGCGATGCGGGGGCCAAGATCGTCGATATCTCGTTGCCGCATACCAAATACGCGCTGCCGACCTATTACGTCATTGCGCCTGCCGAGGCGTCTTCGAACCTCGCCCGCTATGACGGGGTGCGCTACGGTCACCGCGCCAAGCTCGCCAGCGGCGAGGGCATCAATGACATGTATGAAAAGACCCGCGCCGAGGGGTTCGGGCCCGAAGTACAGCGCCGCGTCATGGTCGGCACCTATGTGCTGTCGGCGGGCTTTTACGACGCCTATTACAACAAGGCCCGCAAGGTGCGCAGCCTGATCAAGCGCGATTTCGAGCTGGCCTTTGCCGATGGCGTCGATGCGATCCTGACGCCTGCGACGCCCTCGCCGGCCTTTGGGCTGGGCGAGATGCAGGACGCGGACCCGGTGCAGATGTACCTTAATGACGTCTTCACCGTGACGGTGAACCTTGCCGGTCTGCCCGGCATCAGCGTGCCCGCCGGGCTTGGCCACGAAGGCCTGCCACTGGGGCTTCAGCTGATCGGCCGCCCTTGGGAAGAAGGCGATCTTCTCAACACCGCCTATGCGCTGGAACGCGCGGTCGGCTTCGTGGATAAGCCGGCGAAATGGTGGTAAGCAGTCCGAAACAAGGGGTGACGGGCAGGATGAAAACTGTACTTATGATGACCGCAGCGGCGCTAGCGCTGGCGTCTTGCGCGCCAAGCGTGCCGGACAGCGGTGTGGGTTTCGAGGATTACCAGACCTACGCGCAGCGCCAGCAGGCGGCTGAGCAGGCCGGCGCGGCCCCCCTGCCCGGCATCCGTCCGGGACAGAGCGTGGTGCAGGCGCCCACCGGCGCTACCCCCGACAGCGATGCCGACGCCACGGCGCGGGTGCGTGCGGCGGCGGCCAACAGTGGCATCACTCCGCTCGAGGCCTCGCCCGGCAACACGCCGCCGCCGCTGGTCAGCGAGCCGCAGGTGGTGACCAACGCCGCCGGTATTTCGAACGAAAACAGCTTTGAAGCGGTGAGCGCCGAGCGCGACATCGGCGCCGACGCCGCGCTGATCGCCCAGAACCGATCGCAATATCACGTGGTTGCGCCGACCGACCTGCCGCCGCGCCCCGATGGCACCGGGCCGAACGTGGTGGAATACGCGCTGCGCACGTCGAACCCTGTCGGCTCGCCGATGTATGATCGCAAGGGGCGCTACGACGGCAACCGCATCAGCGCCGCCTGCAACGCCTATGCTTCGCCGGATCTGGCGCAGGCGGCCTTCCTGTCCGAAGGTGGCCCGCAGAAAGACCGCAAAGGTCTTGACCCCGATGGCGACGGCTTTGCCTGTTCGTGGGATCCCGCGCCGTTCCGCGCGGCGCGCGGCGGCTGACCCCGGTCTGGCATCCGTCTGACAATTTCGGCCAGCGCCGCCTCGGCGCTCGGCCCGATATCGTCGTGATCCACTATACCGCCATGGCCTCGGCAACGGCCGCGCGGGATTGGCTGTGCAACCCCGCCTCGGAGGTCTCGGCGCATTACGTCATCGCCCGCACCGGCCAGTGCTGGCAGCTGGTGCACGAAGACATGCGGGCATGGCACGCCGGGCGCGGCGCATGGGGCGGCATAAGCGACGTGAACTCGCACTCGATCGGCATCGAGCTGGCGAACACCGGGGCCGAGCCCTTTGCCGAGGCGCAGATGCGCTCGCTCGAAACCCTGCTGCCGGGGATTCTGGCGCGCTGGGATATTCCTGCGCATCGGGTGATCGGCCATTCCGACATGGCGCCGGGGCGCAAGATCGACCCCGGCCCGATGTTTGACTGGTCGCGACTGGCGGACAAAGCTCTGGCGGTGTGCCCCGAGCCGGGCCACGCCCCCGGCGATTTCCACGCCGACCTGCGCCGCTTTGGCTATGTCTTCACCGAAGCGCAGCACGCGCCGCTGCTGGCCGCGTTCCGCGCCCGCTTTCGCCCCGGCGTGCAGGGGCCAATCGACGACACCGATGCGCGGCTTGCGCGGGCGCTGGCCGAACGCTGGCCCGCTCTCTGAGCGTCAGGTGCTGTAAGCGGCCAGAAACATCCGCACGGCGGCGCGGGCGGTGTGTTCGATCTCGGCCTCGGGCGGCACGTCCTGCCGGCGCCCGAACAGCCGGGCCCGCCATGTGCCAGCGGTCGACAGTTCGACCAGCTGCACCGCTGCAAGCTCGGGATCCTCGATGCGCAGATTTCCCGCCTTGGCCTCGCAGCTCAGGAAATCGGTCAGGCAGCCAAGGAAATGCCGCGCCCCGGCGTCGTAAAAGCGCACGCCCAGTTCGGGCATCCGGTCCACCACGCTGACCACGATGCGCTGCGCCCGGATCACGTCATCGGAATTGAGCTGCGTCGACAGGCCGATGGCATAGGCCAGCAGCCGCTCTTCGGTGCTGCCCGCCTCTGCCAGCCGCTCGGAGATTCCGGCGAAGAAGGCGCTGCGCCGGCCTTCGATCAAGGCGACAAACAGGTCTTCCTTGCTGTCGAAATAGACATACAGCGTGCCCTTCGACACCCCCGCCGCCTTGCAGATGCTGTTCATCGAGGCGGCATCGAACCCCTGTTCGACAAAGATCCGCCACGCGCCATCCAGAATCTGGCGACGTTTGTCGGGGTCTTGCCCGGCGGCATGACGGCGCTTTTGCGCGCAGCTTTCATCGATCTTTGTGCTCATGCCACGCTGTATAATCGAACCCGCTGGTTCGATGAAGTCTTGATTTTGAGTCCGGGATGTCCTAGTTGCCATCGAACCGGGTGGTTCGATCCGCCCTCTCCCCATATCCCCTCTTCGAAAGACCGCCCCATGACCGCCGCCGAGACGCCCGAAAAGAAAAGCCGCAAAAAACCCATTCTGGCCAGCATCGCGCTGTTGGCCCTGCTTGGGGGCGGCCATGAGGGCTACCAGTACTGGACGAATGGGCGGTTTCTAGTGGAGACCGATGATGCCTATGTCCAAGCCGACATGTCGCTGGTATCGTCCAAGCTGCAAGGCTACGTCGCCGACATTCCGGTGCAGGCCAACCAGCACGTGAGCAAGGGCGCGGTGCTGGTGCGGATCGAAGATGGCGATTACCGCATCGCGCTGGAACAGGCGCAAGCCAAGCTGCTGACGCTGTCACGCACGCTGGCGCGGGTCGACGCGCAGATCCTCGCCGCGCAGGCCAGCGTCACGCAGGCCGAAGCCCAGCTTGCAGCATCCGATGCGGCGTTGCATGCCGCCGAGACCTCGCAGGCCCGGATCGAAGGGTTGCGGGCGCGCGGTGTTTCGTCTC
Organism: Citreicella sp. C3M06; assembly: GCF_018860705.1. Classification (GTDB taxonomy): domain Bacteria; phylum Pseudomonadota; class Alphaproteobacteria; order Rhodobacterales; family Rhodobacteraceae; genus Salipiger. The sequence continues at coordinate 17,035 of NZ_JAHKQA010000076.1, read as the reverse complement.
AGGCCGATCTGGACGATGCCAATGAGGCGCTGGAAACCAGCCGCGCCAACCGGCAGGCGGCGCTCGCCACCATCGCCGGGGCGAAGGCGGATGTCGATGTGCTCAAGGCGCAGCGAGAGGAAAGCGAATCCTCGCGCCGCGCGCTTCAGCTCGACATCGACCAAGCCCAGCGCAATCTGGATCACACGGTGCTGCGCGCGCCATTTGATGGCACCGTCGCCAACATCGCCATCGAAGAGGGCGAACTGGTCAGCATCGGTGCACAGCTTGCCGTGGTGGTCCCCGATCGCGGGCTCTATGTCGAAGCGAACTTCAAGGAAACCCAGCTGGCCGGCATCACGCCGGGCGAAACCGCCAAGATCCGCATCGACGCGCTGGAGGACCACGAGATCGAAGGCCGCGTGGTGTCGCTCGCCCCGGCCACCGGCTCGGAATTCTCGCTTTTGCCCACCGAGAACGCGACAGGCAACTTCACCAAGATCGTGCAGCGCGTGCCGGTGCGCATCGAGCTGCCCGAAGGCACGCCGGGCCTGCGCGCCGGCCTGTCCGTCGTGGTCGAGATCGACCGGCGCACCGCCCCCGAAGGCACCGCCGTGGCGCAGGCACTGCAATGAGCGCCCCCGCTGCCCAGCCAGAACCCGAACTGACGCCGCGTCGCATCGCGGCGTTCTTCGTCATGGTGTTCGGCATGTTCATGGCGATCCTCGACATCCAGATCGTCTCGGCCTCGCTTCCCGAGATTCAGGCCGGGCTTGGCGCCTCGTCGGATGAAATCAGCTGGGTGCAGACCTCGTATCTGATCGCCGAGGTGGTGATGATCCCGCTGTCGGGCCTGCTGGGACGGATGATGTCGACGCGCTACCTGTTCGCCGTGTCGGCGGCGGGCTTTACCGCGGCGTCGTTCATGTGCGCCACCTCCAGCAGCATCACCGAGATGATCCTGTGGCGCGCGGTGCAGGGTTTTCTGGGCGGCGGCATGATCCCGTCGGTGTTCGCCGCGGCCTTTACCATCTTTCCGCCGTCCAAACGCGCCATCGTATCGCCGATGATTGGCCTTGTGGCGACGCTGGCCCCCACGGTCGGCCCCACGGTCGGCGGCTTTCTCAGCCACGCGATGTCTTGGCACTGGCTGTTTCTGGTCAACGTGCCGGCGGGCATACTGGTGACCATTGGCGCGCTGTCCCTGATCGATTTTGACAAGCCCGAATGGTCGCTGTTCTCCACTTTCGACTGGATCGGCCTTGGCGCGCTGGCCTGTTTCCTTGGCGGCATGGAATTCGTGCTCGAGGAAGGCCCCGGCAACGACTGGTTCGAAGACGAGATGGTGCTGATCCTGTTCGTCGTGATGGTGCTGGGGGGGATCGTCACCTTCTGGCGGGCTTTCACGCTGAAAAATCCCATCGTCGACTTTTCGGCCTTTGCGAACACCAATTTTGCCGTCGGCTCGGTGTTCAGCTTCGTCATGGGCATCGGGCTGTACGGGATGACCTACCTGTATCCGCTCTACCTGTCGGAAATCCGCAGCTATGACAGCCTGATGACCGGCCAAACGGTATTCGTGTCGGGCATGGCGATGTTCCTGACCGCGCCCATCGCTGGGATGCTGTCGGCGAGGATGGATTTGCGGCTGATGCTGCTGCTCGGCTTTCTGGGCTTTGGCACGTCGTCATGGATGTTGACCGGCATGACCGCCGACTGGGATTTCAACGAATTGCTGCTGCCGCAGATCCTGCGCGGCATATCGCTGATGATCTGCATGGTACCGATCAACAACCTCGCGCTTGGCACGCTGGAGCGCTCGAAGATGAAAAACGCCTCGGGGCTCTACAACCTGATGCGCAACCTCGGCGGCGCGGTGGGGTTGGCGGTCATCAATACGCTGCTGACGGATCGCAACGCGCTGCACAGCGCGCGCCTGTCCGAAACCCTCAGCTGGTCCAACCCCGAGGCGCTGCGCCAGCTGGACCTGATAGCGTCATATCTGACGGCCGAGGGCATTGATGGACCTCGCGCAGCGCTGTCGTATATGGCCTCGCGGGTGGCGCAGCAAGCCTCGGTCATGAGCTTCATCGACGTGTTCACCCTGATCACCACGCTGTTCGTCGGGCTGGCGGTGCTGGCGCTGGCGATGAAACCGCCGCGCGCAGCTGCAGGGGGCGGCGGCGGGCACTGACGGCTCGACGGCAGGCGGGCGATGGCGCATAAGCAGGCTATGTTCCGCCTGCCCATCGACGACGCCCTGCCCGCCCTTATCGACGCGCTGAAAACGCGCGGCCGCGCCGTGCTGCAAGCCCCCCCCGGCGCGGGCAAGACCACCCGTGTGCCGCTGGCCATGCTCGACGCAGGGCTGACGGACGGCAAGATCCTGATGCTCGAGCCGCGCCGCCTTGCCGCCCGCGCCGCCGCGCAACGGCTGGCAGAAACCCTTGGAGAAGTTCCGGGCGAGCGTGTCGGCTACCGCATCCGGGGCGAGGCGAAATCGTCCAGATCCACCCGCATCGAGGTGGTGACCGAAGGCATCCTGACCCGGATGATCCAATCCGATCCCGACCTGCCCGGCATTGGCGCGGTACTGTTCGATGAATTTCACGAACGCTCGCTCAACGCCGATCTGGGGCTGGCGCTGTGCCTTGAAATTGCCGGCGCCCTGCGCGACGATCTGATTCTGCTGGCGATGTCGGCGACGCTGGATGCCGCCCCGGTGGCGGCGCTGATGGATGCGCCCATCGTGACCTCGCAAGGGCGCGCCTTTCCGGTCGAAACCCGCTGGCTGGACAAGCCCGTGCCGAAAGCTCGCCGGTTCGAAGAATCGCTCTCTGATCTGATCGTGCAGGCCGCCGCTGAGACAAAAGGCGGCATGCTTGCCTTTCTGCCCGGCGAAGGCGAAATCCGCCGCACCGAGGCGCTGCTGCGATCCCGCCTGCCCGCCGATGTCACCATCCGCCCGCTGTTCGGCGCGATGGAATTTTCGGCGCAGCGCGCGGCGATCCAGCCCGAAGCTCAGGGGCGTAAGCTGGTGCTTGCCACCTCGATCGCGGAAACCTCGCTGACCATTGAGGACATCCGCGTGGTGATCGACGGCGGGCGGGCGCGGCGGGCGCGCTTCGATCCCGGCTCGGGCATGTCGCGCCTTGTGACCGAGCGCGTCACCCGCGCCGAGGCCACGCAGCGCGCCGGGCGCGCAGGCCGGGTGGCGCAAGGCGTGTCTTACCGGCTTTGGACCAAAGGCGAAGAGGGCGCGCAGCTGGCCTTTCCCCCGGCAGAAATCGAAAGCGCCGACCTTGCCGGGCTGGCGCTGGAACTGGCGCTCTGGGGCGCTGTGCCGGGCGATCTGCCGTTCCTCACCGCGCCGAACCCCGGCGCCTATGCCGAGGCGCAAGCGCTGCTGCATATGCTGGGGGCGCTGGATGCGAAGGGGCGCATCACCGCGCATGGGCGCAGGCTCGCCGCGCTGCCGCTGCACCCGCGCCTTGCGCATATGCTGGAACTGGGCGGGCCGGAGGCTGCGCCGCTGGCGGCGCTGCTGGCCGACCGCGATCCGATCAAGGGCGCGCCCAGCGATCTGCTGCTGCGGCTCGAGGCGCTGCGCGATGCCCGCCGGTTTGCGCAGACGCGGCCCTATGGCCTGAACCGCCCATCGCTCGAGCGTATCCGGGCCGAGGCACGGCGGCTGAAAGCGCGCAGCACCAAGGGTCCCGCGCAGGGCGCTGCCGCGCTGGCGGCGCTGGCCTATCCCGACCGCATCGGCCTGCGCCGCAAGGGCGATGCCGCCCGCTATCAGCTTTCTGGCGGCAAGGGCGCGGTGATGGACGACGCCGACCCGCTGGCAAGCGCCCGGCTGATCGTCGTCACCGACACCGACGGCAACCCGCGCGAAGCCCGTATCCGGCAGGCGATCCAGATCACCGAAAGCGAACTGCGGGCGCTGTTTGCCGACCAGATCGTCTGGGAAAACAGCTGTGCCTGGTCGAAACGCGAGCGCCGGGTGGTGGCGCGGCGGCAGGAAAAGCTCGGGGCCATCGCGCTGGATGACCGGCTGTGGAAAGACGCACCCGCCGAGGCGGTGGCCCGCGCCATGCTGGACGGAGTGCGCGATCTGGGCCTGTCGCTGAGCGATGCCGCACGGCGTTTTGCCGCCCGCGTGGCGCTGGGGCGCGACGGCGGGCTTGATCTGCCCGACATGTCCGATGCTGCGCTGCTGGACACGCTTGAGGAGTGGTTGTTGCCGTTTCTGAGCGGCGTGAAGACCGCCGAGGACTGGAAGCGCTTCGACCCGCTGCCAGCGCTGCGGGCCCGGCTGGACTGGGGGCAGATGCAGGCGCTGGATACGGCAGTGCCGGGGCGCTTTGTCACGCCGCTTGGCCGCGAGATTCCCATCGACTATTCCGGCGAACATCCGCAGATCGAGCTGCGCATTCAGGAGATGTTCGGCCAACGCAGCCATCCGCTGGTCGGGCGCACGCCCTTGCGGGTGACGCTGCTGTCTCCGGCGCGCAGGCCGGTGCAGACCACGATGGACATTCCCGGTTTCTGGGAGGGCTCCTACGCCGATGTGCGCAAGGACATGAAGGCGCAATATCCGCGCCACCCTTGGCCCGAAGACCCGCGCGAGGCGGATCCAACCCTGCGTGCCAAGCCGCGCGGACAGTAGGGGGCGTTGCCCCCCGCGCGTTGCGCTCCCCCCAGGATATTTCTGGCCAGAAGAAGATGCGGGCGTCGGCCTTCGTATCGGCCGTGGGGGGCATCCTTGCCATCGCGGCGTGCGACCCCGTGGCGGGCGAAGGAATGAACTTGGGCCTGCGGTGCCCCTCGGACGCCGAGGGCTGTACAGAGCAGCGGGATCGAAACGCCTGTCGTGATCGCGCTGGTAACGGGGGGGGCAGGTCGTCGGCAGCTTTTCGAGCTGCGCGAGGATCAGCTGGCCGCGGAAGGCCTTGGAGATGTCATCATGCGATCAGGCGCGGATGATGCAGCCCGCGCCGTTTGTGCGATGCGTCCCATCGTTGGATTGGCCGAGGCTTATCGCCGCGATCAGCGTCCACTTACCCTCTTGCCTCGCCCGCAGCGTCGCGGATTGCATCGAATGTCGCATCATGCGCGAGCCAACCATCCTGGCACACCAACAAGACAAGCCCGAGACGGAGAGGTCGCGTTGGACATGCCGCGCCTACGTTGTTCACCCTGCTGCCCTTTCTCGAGCAGCGGGCTTTGTATTCGGACGGTGGGCGTGCCTGTGCCTCGCGATCATGCAGAAGGGATGGGGCGGGACATGCGAAGAGAACCCATGCCCTGCCCCCTGATCGTGCCGCGCTGGTGCGGGATCAGCCGCCGACGCACCAGCGCATGATGGCCTTTTGCGCATGGAGGCGGTTTTCGGCCTCGTCCCAGATCACCGATTGCGCACCGTCCATCACTTCGGAGGTGACTTCCTCGCCGCGGTGCGCGGGTAGGCAATGCATGAAGAGTGCGTCCTTGCCGGCCGCTTCCATCAGCGCTTCGTTGACCTGATAGGGGCGCAGCATGTTGTGGCGCCGCTCTCGGGCCGATTGCGCGTCATGCATCGAAACCCAGGTATCGGCGACGATCAAATCGGCGCCCTCGACCGCCTTGAAGGCGTCGCGCTCGATGGTGATGGTGGAGCCAGCGCTGCGGGCAAGGCCGACGAACTCCATTTCCGGATCGAGCTGCACCGGGCCGGTGAAGGTCAGATCGAAGCCGAATTGCCCGGCGGCGTGCAGGAAGGACGCGCACACATTGTTGCCATCGCCGCACCAGACCACCTTCTTGCCCGCAATGGGGCCGCGATGTTCCTCGAAGGTCAGGATGTCGGCCATGATCTGGCAGGGGTGGGTGCGGTCTGTCAGCCCGTTGATCACCGGCACCGAGGCATATTCTGCCATCTCTTCGAGAACCGATTCATCGAAGGTGCGGATCATGATCATGTCGACGAAGCGCGACAGCACGCGGGCGGTATCGGCGATGGTCTCACCATGGCCGAGCTGCATGTCGGAGCCCGAGAGCACCATCGTCTGCCCGCCCATCTGGCGCACGCCCACATCGAAGCTGACCCGTGTGCGGGTCGAGGGTTTTTCGAAGATCAGCGCGACCATGCGGTCCTTGAGGGGCAGATCGTCATCGAGCGCGGCCTGAGGGCGACCCTTGCGGGTGTTCTTGATCTGTTTTGCGGTATCGATGATGGCCCGCAGATCGGTTTTGTCGGTCTTGTGAATGTCGAGAAAATGTTTCATTTTTCTTGCTTTTTTCAAGGAAGGATGGGGGCGCTGCCCCCCCTGTCGCCTGACGGCGCCAGTCCCCCCGGGATATTTATGGCCAGAAGAAGCTCAGGCCGTTTCGAGGGCGGTGGCGGCGGCGTCAAGGCGGGCGGTGGCCTCGGCGATTTCGTCATCGGTGATGTTCAAGGGCGGCAGCAGGCGCACGATGTTGTCGGCGGCCGGAACGGTGATCACCAACGCGTCGTAGCCCTTTTTGACAAAATCGGCCGGAGCCTGTCTGGTTTTCAGACCCAGCATCAGGCCCATGCCGCGCACCTCTTCGAAGGTGTCCGGATGGGCGGCGATGAGGCCTTCGAGCTTTTGGCGCAACAGGCCGGCCTTGCGGTTGACCTCTGCCAGAAAGGCGGGATCGGCGACATGGTCCATCACGGCGTTGCCCACCGCGCAGCCCAGCGGGTTGCCGCCGTAAGTCGAGCCATGGGTGCCGGTGGTCATGCCGCTGGCGGCGCCTTCGGTGGCCAGCACCGCGCCCAGCGGGAAGCCGCCGCCGATGCCCTTGGCGACCATCATGATGTCGGGTTTAATCCCGGCCCATTCATGGGCGAAGAGCTTGCCGGTCCGGCCCATGCCGCATTGCACCTCGTCGAGGATCAGCAGGATGCCGCGTTCGTCGCACAGATCACGCATCCATCTCAGGGTGGAGTCGGGCAGCGGGCGGATGCCGCCTTCGCCCTGCACCGGCTCGATGAGGATCGCGCCCACGGTGTCGGTGATGGCCGCGAGCAGCGCGTCGTTGTCGCCGAACGGCAGGTGCACGAAGCCCGGCAGCAGCGGGCCAAAGCCCTTGACCATCTTTTCCGACCCGGCGGCGGCGATGCCTGCCGAGCTGCGCCCGTGGAAGCTGCCCGAGAAGGTGAGGATGTCGGACTTGTCGGGCTGGCCCTTGTCGTACCAGTACTTGCGAGCCATCTTGACCGCCAGCTCGCAGGCCTCGGTTCCCGAGTTGGTGAAGAACACCGTATCGGCGAAGGTCGCCTCCACCAGCTTGTCGGCCAGCGCCTGCTGTTGCGGGATCTCGTAGAGGTTGGAGACATGCCACAGCTTGCCCGCCTGTTCGGTCAGCGCGGCGACCAGCGCGGGGTTGGCGTGGCCAAGCGCGTTGACGGCGATGCCGCTGCCCAGATCGAGGAATCGGCGCCCGTCTTCCTCCACCAGCCAGGTGCCTTCCCCCTTCACGAAGTGAAGCGGGGCGCGGGAATAGGTGGGCAGGACGGACGGGATCATGCGTGATCTCCCATAGGTAAGGATCAGGCCCGATTGGTGCCAAGCGCCGGGGGCCAAGTCAAGTTGATGCGGAGGTAACAGACGTGCGAAGCGTAGCCTCCCCTGTCGGGGATGCGAGGAAGAGCGTCAGGCTCGTCGGATGCGGATCGCGTGCGTCATGTGCGATCACATGACAGGTTCGCGGGGCGCGTGCAAGAGGGCTGCGTTTGCGAAGGCCGAACGGGTGGGCGCGCGTTATGCGAACGGGTCATCCGGATAGCCCACGCCCATCAGGTACAGCCCGTCCGGCGGGCAGACCGGCCCGCAGGCCGCACGATCGCAAGCGTCGAGCGCGCGCTTCAGGTCCATCGGCGTCCATGCTCCGGTGCCGACCCGTTCCAGCGTGCCGACGATCGAGCGGACCTGATTGTGCAGAAAGCTGCGGGCGCGCAGATGAAAGCGCAGCTCTGTGCCAGCAGGCGACTCCAGCTGTTCGACGCGGATCTCGTCCATCGTTTTGACCGGCGATTTGGCCTGACACATGGTCGAGCGGAAGGTGGTGAAATCATGCAGGCCGATCAGGTGGTTGGCCGCCTGCTGCATGGCATCGGCGTCCAGCGCATTCTTCACCTGCCAGACCTGGCCGGCCTCCAGCGTCGCGGGGGCACGGCGCACCAGCACGCGGTAGAGATAGCGCCGCTCGATCGCCGAGAAGCGGGCGTGCCAGTCTTGCCCGACCTGCGCGCATGCGCGGATCGCCACCGGAGCCGGGCGCAGATGGTGGTTGAGCGCCTCGGACAGGCGGAACGGGGCCCAGTCCTTTTGCAGATCGCAATGGGCCACCTGCCCGCGCCCATGCACGCCGGCATCGGTGCGCCCGGCGGCAGCGATGGTGTGCGGGCCGGGTTCGAGCCGGGCCAGCGCCGCCTCGATCGCCCCCTGCACCGAGGGTTGATCGGCCTGCCTTTGCCATCCGGCAAAGGGCGCGCCATGGTATTCGATCAAAAGGGCATAGCGGGGCATGAGCGGCTCAGTACAATGGCTTTCGGGCAACGACAATGCTGCTTTTGGTCCAGCCCGCTTGAGATATCGGCGCAGTTTCTCTAGGGAACGTCGATCCAACCCCGTTTAACAGGCAAAGACCCCCACCCATGCTTTCCAGCGTCTGGCGCAGCTACATCCAACCGATGCTAAAACGGCCCGCGAACCTTCAGGTTGCGGCGCTGTGCTATCGGGCTGCGCCGACTGGCCTTGAAGTGCTGATGATCACCTCGCGCGAGACGCGGCGCTGGATCCTGCCCAAGGGCTGGCCGATGGCCGGGCGCAGATCCGGTGGCGCCGCCGCGCAGGAAGCCTGGGAAGAGGCTGGCGTCATCGCCGCGCCGCGCCCGCCCCGGCTGATCGGGCGCTATCGCTATGACAAAATCGCCGATGGCGGTCTGCCGATGCCGACGGATGTCGATGTCTTCGCCATCGAGGTGGCGCGGCTTGCTGATGACTTCCCCGAAGCGCATCAGCGCGAGCGCCGTTGGATGGCCCCCGCAGCGGCGGCGCAACTGGTCGCCGAGCCGGATCTGGCGCAGTTGCTGCGCTCCCTGCCCGCGCTGCCCTGCGCTGCGCCGGGCGCGGCCTGACCCGGCTCGGACCCGCAGCCTAGTGTCGCACGATCTTCCCCCCACCGGCTGGAGCAGCCTCGATCGCGACCTCGACCGGATGTCGCGGCTCGAGGCGGCGAGCCTTTACGCCGCGCGCCCGCTGGTAGGCTTTGGCGTCGGCATGGTGTTCATTGCCGTCGCGGCGCTGGCGGCGGTGCTGGTGACCGGCCTTGGCGCGCAATCTCTGGCACTGGCGCTGGCGGCGGGATTTGCCGCCTTCATGGCGTTGAGCATCGGCGCCAATGATGTCGCCAACAACATGGGCCCGGCGGTGGGCGCGCGCGCGCTCAGCATGGGCGGCGCCATCGCCATCGCCGCCATCTGCGAAAGCGCGGGGGCGTTGCTGGCGGGCGGCGAGGTCGTCACCACCGTGTCGACCGGGATCTTCGATCCCGCCGGCTTTGCTGACCCCGCGGCCTTTGTGCGCGCCATGCTGGCGGCCTTGCTGGCGTCGGCGATCTGGGTGAACGTCGCCACCTTCGCCGGGGCGCCAGTGTCCACCACCCATGCGTTGATCGGCGGCGTCGTCGGCGCCGGGCTGGTGGCCGGAGGCCCCGGCGCGATGGACTGGCCGACCATGGCGGCGATCGCGCTCAGCTGGGTGGTTTCGCCGCTGATGGGCGGTGCCTTTGCTGCCGCGATTCTCGCCTTTGTCGAGGCGCGCATCGTTTACGTCGAGGACAAGATCGCCGCAGCCAAGGTCTGGGTGCCGGTGCTGATCGGGGTCATGGCGGCGGCGTTTGCCGCCTATCTGGCGCTCAAAGGGCTCAGCCGGGTGATCTGGGTGCCGCTGGAACTGGCGCTTGCCATCGGGGCTGGCATCGGGCTTGCGGTCTGGGCGATCTCGGTGCCGCTGGTGCGGCGCGAGGCCAAGGGGCTGGAAAACCGCAACCGCTCGGTCAAGCGGCTGTTCCGGTTGCCGCTGGTGATCTCGGGCGCGCTGCTGTCCTTTGCGCATGGGGCCAATGATGTGGCCAACGCCGTCGGGCCGCTGGCCGCCGTGGTGCAGGTTCAGCACGGGGCCAGTGCGCTGGGGCGCTTTGCCATCCCCGACTGGGTGATGCTGATCGGCGCCTTGGGGATTTCGGTCGGGCTGGTGCTGTTCGGGCCACGGCTGATCGGGCTGGTCGGCAACCGGATCACCAAGCTTAACCCGATCCGCGCCTATTGCGTGGCGTTGTCTGCCGCCGTGACGGTGATCGCCGCCGCCGCGCTGGGGCTGCCTGTCAGCTCGACCCATATCGCCATCGGCGGCATCTTTGGCGTCGGGTTTTACCGCGAATTTTCCGCCTCGCGCCGGCCGCGCAGCCCGTCTCTGCCGATGCCAAGGCAGGAACGCGCCCGCCGCCGCCTTGTGCGCCGCTCGCATTTCCTGACCATTATCGCGGCATGGGTGATCACCGTGCCCGCCGCCGGCGCCGTGTCGGCGGCGCTGTTCTGGGCGCTGTCGCGACTGGGCTTCATGGTCTGAGCCTCTGGCAACCTTGGCGAAGGGCCTCTATCTACAAAGGCAACCGCAGGAGGCAGCCCTTGGTTTTCGGACCCATCGGACAGATCGCAGACAGCATCACCCGCAGCGCGCAGGGGGTGGCCGATACCGTCGCCACGCCCTTTGTCGACCCGGTGATCCGGCTTGGTGTCACCGGGCTCAGCCGCGCCGGAAAGACGGTATTCATCACCTCGCTGGTGGCCAACCTGCTGGACCGCGCCCGGATGCCGCAACTGGTGGCCGAGGCCGAGGGCCGCATCCTTGCCGCCTACCTGCAACCCCAGCCCGACGACACCATGCCGCGCTTCGATTACGAGGCGAACCTCGGGATGCTGAGCGCCGCCACCCCGCGCTGGCCTGATAACACCCGCGCTGTATCGCAGCTGCGCCTGTCGCTGAAGCTGCGCCCCAAGGGGCTGCTGGCCGGGATCGGCGGCGATCGCAAGGTGCATATCGACATCGTGGACTACCCCGGAGAATGGCTGCTGGATCTGGGCCTGATGGGCAAAAGCTATGAGGACTGGTCGCTGGAAAGCCTTGGCCGCCTCGCGCAGCGGCCCGGCGGGGCGCAATACCTCGATATGGCGCGCGCCACGAACGCCAGCGAGCGTTTTGCCGAACCGGGCGCCAAGGCGCTGGCGGCCAGCTTTACCCAAGCGCTGCACGCGGCGCGCGATGCGGGGTTTTCAGACTGCACGCCGGGGCGCTTCCTGCTGCCCGGCGAAAAAGAAGGCAGCCCCGCGCTGACCTTTGCCCCGCTGCCGCCGCTGGGCGACGCGCCGCGCCAGTCGCTCTGGCGCGAGATGCAGCGCCGCTACGAGGCGTATAAGCGCCAGATCGTCGGCCCGTTCTTTCGTGACCATTTCAGCCGCATCGACCGGCAGGTGGTGCTGGTCGATGCGCTTGGCGCGATCCATGCCGGGCCCGCCGCGGTCGAGGATCTGCGCCGCACCATGGCCGAAATCCTGTCGGCCTTCCGCCCCGGCGGCAATGCGTTCCTGCGCCAGCTGCTGCTGGGCAAGCGGGTGGAAAAGATCCTGTTCGCCGCGACCAAGGCCGACCACCTGCACCATACCCAGCACCCCCGGCTGACCGCCATCATGGAGGCGCTGACCCGCGAGGCGCGCGACCGCGCCCGCTTTGCCGGAGCGCAGACCGGCGCCATGTCGATCGCCGCGCTGCGCGCCACGGTGGAACAGACCCTGCCGCATCAGGGCCGCGATCTGGACTGCGTGCGCGGCACCCTGATGAACGAGGACGGCACGCGCGGGCGCGCGGCGGCGTTCCATCCCGGCATGTTGCCCGAAGACCCTACCCGCCTGCTTGGCCCCGCCCGCGACGGCGCGCCGGCATGGCTCGATGGCGATTACGCGATCATGAAATTCGCCCCCGCGCCGCTGACGCTGAAACCCGGCGAAGGGCCGCCGCACATCCGGCTCGATCGGGCGGCGCAATTCCTGCTGGGGGACCGGCTGTGAGGTTGTTGCGCCCTGCCCGCAGCCTTGATGCCGGACGCCTTGGCGCGATGATGACCGAGGCCGCGCCGCACTGGAAGCCGATGCTGCACAGCGGCGCCGAAGACATTGCCCATGTCGGCGAGATGATCGCGCGCGGCTGGGTGACGGTGGCCGAACAGGGCGCGCCTGTCGGCTTCATCGCGCGCGAGGGCCGCTATATCCACGCGCTGTTCGTCAGCGCTGCGGCGCAACGCGCTGGCATCGGGCGCGCGCTTTTGGATGCGGCGCAGCAGGCCGAAGACCAGCTCGATCTGTGGACCTTCGAGGCCAACGCCCCCGCCCGCCGCTTCTATGAGGCGGCCGGCTTTACCGTTGTCGGGCGCGGCACTGGTATCAACAACGCCGAAGGTCTGCCCGACGTGCAGTACCGCTGGCAAAGCACCACCCCGCAGCGACAGGAGCGCAAGGCATGAGTGACGAGCGTAACACCGGCCCGGTGCTGATCGACCTCGAGGGCGACGCCCCCGCCTCGCCGTCCGACGCCCCGCCGGTGCCCGAACCCGACAGCGCCCCCACCCTGCCCGAAGGGCGCGCCATGGCCACCGCTGCAGCGCTGGCCGCCCGCCGCCCGTCGCGCCTTGCACGCTGGTTCTGGGGGCTGTTCGCGGCGCTGCTGACGACGCTGGCGTCAATCGCGGCGTGGCAATTCGCGATGAACCTCATCGCCAGCGTGCCGTTGCTGGGCTATGCGGTCAGCGCGCTGCTGATCGCCTTTCTGGCGGTGGTGCTTGCCATCGTGGTCAAGGAAATCGCCGCCCTCGCACGGCTTGGCGCGGTCGATGCGCTGCACCGCGCCGCCGACCTTGCGCTCGCCGATGACGATCTCAAGGGCGCGCATGCGGTGGTGGCAAAGCTGACGGCGCTTTACGCCGGGCGCGACGACACCCGCTGGGGCCGCGAGCGGCTCAAAGACCGCGCCCCCGAGATTTTCGATGCGCAAGGCGTGCTGCGTCTGGCGGAAACCGAATTGCTCGGCCCGCTCGATATCGCCGCGCGGCGCGAGGTCGAGGCTGCGGCGCGGCAGGTCGCGACCGTCACCGCCTTCATCCCGCTGGCGCTGGCGGATGTGGCGGCGGCGCTGGGGGCCAACATCCGGATGATCCGCCGCATTGCCGAGATTTACGGCGGGCGATCTGGCACGCTGGGCAGCTGGCGGCTGGTGCGTGCGGTGATGTCGCATCTTGTCGCCACTGGCGCGGTGGCGGTGGGCGATGACATGCTGGAGCCGATCCTTGGCGGCGGGCTGCTGGGCAAGCTGTCGCGCCGCTTTGGCGAGGGGCTGGTGAACGGCGCGCTGACCGCCCGCGTCGGCGTTGCCGCCATCGAGGTCTGCCGCCCGCTGCCCTTCAAGGCGAGCAAACGCCCCACCGCCCGCAGCATCGTGCGCACGGCGCTGGCCGGGTTGGTGCGCAGAGAGGCATGAAAAAGGCCGCTCTGTCGCCAGAGCGGCCTTTTCGTACGCCGAGGTGTATCAGGTTTTGCGCACAAGCCGCATCACCAGCATGACGACGAACAGCACCACGAAGATGAAGAACAGCACCTGCGCGATGCCAGCGGACGCCGAGGCGATGCCGCCAAAGCCAAAGACGGCCGCCACGATGGCGACGATGAAAAACAGGATTGCCCAGTAAAGCATATGCGTTTTCTCCGCTCTGTCAGGGGGTGGCGATCAGGCGATGTTGCGCGACGAGCGCGGCCCGGCGATCAGCCAGATGATGAAACCAAGGACCGGCAGCACGATCACCAGCAGCGTCCACAGCACCTTGGAGCCGGTGCTTGCGGAGGAGCCGAGGATCGAAACGATGGCCCAGATATCCAGTACGAGGACGATGAATCCTCCGATGCCTGCAAATTCCATGACATGTCTCCTTTGACGGTCCGCAATGTCGCAAGGCACGAGGCATCCGGAGGCTGGTCAGCCCCGCCGGGGCGCCTTGCCCCGGGTCAATCCTGTGTTGCGATCTGTGCGCGACCGGGGCTCCGTCCCCAGTCGTTCTGATTTTATAACGCGGCGTTTGCCGGAAAGGTTCCCGGGCCCGGCATGACAGGCCGCAGGCGCGACGGTCTTAGAAATTAAGATTGTACTTGAAGGGGAATGACACCGAAGCTGGAAATAGACGGGCCGCCTCTTTCCCTTCCGGTCCGTGAAATGATGGCGCCGCCCTGTCCTTCGGGCGGCGCCGTTTTCCTGCCTGCCGCGTCAGGCCAGCGCTGACAGCCAGAGCACGATACACGGCCAGGCGGCCATTAGCCCGACAGTCACCGCATCGGCGATGAAGAACGGCGGTGCGCCCCGGAACACATCCTGCACTGACAGGCCCGGGCGCACCCCGGCCACGACAAATCAGTTGAGCCCGAACCGCGGGGTGATCAGGCAGAATTCGGCCATCCTGACCACGGGGATGCTGAACCACACCGCGCACATAGATCGGCACGCCCCCGATGAAGGTGAAGATCATGATCGACAGCTTGGCGGTCTGTTGCGCCGCCATCGACTCGATGCACCCGCTCTGGATCGCCATGCCGTCCACCTCGCGGAACTGCGCCAGATCTTCGTCGGAGATGATCACCTTTTCGACGGTCTTCTCGGCCAGCACGCTGCCCCACTTGTCGACAAGGCCGCCGTAGGTCGTCAGGTCATGATTCAGCGCGGCGCGCTCGTCATCGGACAGCGTCTCGCAGGCATCCTTGTTCACCACCACCGGGAAGTTCACCGCCCCGGGGTTAAGGGTCGCCGTCTACCAGTCGGCCTCGTTGATGGTGCCAAAGGACAGAGGCGCATGCCGGGCAAAGGCGGCGGCACCGATCCCCCTGCTTGCATCGCCTGATAGACCTCGCAGGTGGTCATCGTGCTCGGCCCCCACTGCTGCAAAGGCATTGCCGATGCCGCGCACGCGCATCCCGACAAAGCTATCAAGCGTGGCGCGCGGCGTCGGTACCAACAAGGTCGTATTGCGGCATCGGCGTGGGCATCAGCAACATCGCGCCCCATTGCTTCGGCTCTAACCTGACCGCCGGAGGGTCAGACACCTCTTGGCCGACGGCGATCTCTTCCCCGAGCGGGTTGGCGCAATGAGCCGCAGTTCTAGCGCGGTCAGCCTGCGGGTCTTGTCGGGGTGAGAACCGGCGCAGATCTGGGCCATCTCGACGGCAAAGATCGTGATGCCCTCAAAGTTCTCGGAGGTCTTGCACAGTCCGCCGTACCAGATGTTCATGATGACCTCGCCATAAGTTTTTTTGGCGATCAGATCTGCTAGCTTCTGGTAAGGGTGCAGGGCTTGCCCAGACCGAGACGTTCCATTCCGTGGCCGTGGCTTCGATTGCGATTGCGATTGCGATTGCAACGCTCAGAGCGTCGTCGTCAACTTCTTCATGGCGATCCCTGCCATGGGTTCGCTGGCTTGGTGACGGCCTTATCGCCTGAGCCTCGCCAGATGACCGCACGGCGCAACCTGCGACCGACTCGGATGACCGACAGGCGGCCAGTTTTGCATGCAACGGTATGCCGTTTTCCAAAGATGCACGTGAGACCTGTTTTTAGTACCTTCCTGGCCCGTGTGGCGCACCTTTACACTACGTCAGGTCAAGCACTTTGAATCCATGGAAAAAACCTGCTCGCAAGCGAAGATATTTACACTCATACGCAGGCTAACGAAAATAATTTACAAAGATATTCTTGTTTTTCGGATACTTGTTCCATTCTTTTCGAAACGGCGTATGCTCCAACCTGGGATGGGAAATGCCGCACCGCGGCGTTTGAGAACTGAAAGGCGCCGATCGCGACCCCGCGCTGGCGCTGAAAGATCGAGGGAGGATCTCCATGAAAGACGACGCACAGAACAATTCCGCCACCTACGCCCCGACGCCCGAGTTTGCGGCCAAGGCGCATGTCGGCGCGGCGCAGTATGATGAGATGTATGCGCGTTCGCTCAGCGATCCGGACGGGTTCTGGGGCGAGCAGGCGCAGCGGCTCGACTGGATGGCGCGCCCGACCCGGATCAAGGACACCTGCTTTGATTTCGGCAAGGTCAGCATCAAGTGGTTCGAGGATGGCGTGCTCAACGTCGCCTATAACTGCGTCGACCGCCACCTGCCGGCCCGCGCCAACCAGACCGCCATCATCTTCGAGCCCGACAACCCCGAAGACCCGGCCCAGCACATCACCTATGCCCAGCTTTACGACAAGGTGAACCGCATGGCCAACGTCCTGCTGAGCCAGGGCGTCATGCGCGGCGATCGCGTTGTCATCTACCTGCCTATGATCCCCGAGGCGGCCTATGCCATGCTCGCCTGCGCCCGGATCGGCGCCATCCATTCCATTGTCTTCGCGGGCTTTTCCCCCGACGCGCTGGCCAACCGCATCAATGATTGCGGCGCCAAGATCGTCATCACCGCCGACACCGCCCCGCGCGGCGGACGCAAGACGGCGCTGAAATCCAACACCGATGCTGCGCTGCTGCACTGCAGCGACAAGGTGCGCTGCCTTGTGGTCAAGCACACCGGCGATCAGACCAGCTGGATTCAGGGCCGCGATGTCGATCTCAACTACCTGATGGAGCACGCCGCCCCCGATTGCCCGCCGCGCCCGATGAACGCCGAGGATCCGCTGTTCATCCTTTATACCTCGGGCTCGACCGGCAAGCCCAAGGGCGTGGTGCACAGCTCTGCTGGCTACCTGCTTTACGCCGCGATGACGCAAGAGATGGTGTTCGACTACCATGAGGGCGACATCTACTGGTGTACCGCCGATGTCGGCTGGGTCACCGGCCACAGCTATATCGTCTATGGCCCGCTGGCCAACGGCGCCACCACGCTGATGTTCGAAGGCGTGCCGACCTGGCCCGATGCGTCCCGCTTTTGGCAGGTTTGTGAAAAGCA
>NZ_JAHKQA010000056.1:141452-179656 GCF_018860705.1 Citreicella sp. C3M06 | reverse complement strand
ATGCGGGAGCCATCCACACAGGACCTTCGAAGCTGCGAATAATGGAAACGCCCCGCACCTTTCGGCACGGGGCGTCCTGAAACTCAGCTAAGCGTCAGATCACATGCGCGATGCGACGTTTTCCCAGTTCACCAGGTTGTCGAGGAAGTTGGCCAGATAGGCCGGGCGCTTGTTGCGGAAGTCGATGTAGTAGGAATGCTCCCACACGTCGCAGCCCAGAAGCGCGGTCTGGCCGAAGCACAGCGGGTTCACGCCGTTTTCGGTCTTGGTGATCTTGAGGCCACCGTCGGTGTCCTTGACCAGCCATGCCCAGCCCGAGCCGAACTGGCCCGCACCGGCGGCGCTGAAGTCTTCCTTGAACTTGTCGACGGTGCCGAAGCTGTCCTTGATCGCCGCTTCCAGCTCGGAGGGCATGGACGAGGCGTCCGGCCCCATCATTTCCCAGAACTGCGCGTGGTTCCAGTGCTGCGAGGCGTTGTTGAACAGGCCCGACTGCGCCACGGCGCCCTTGTCATAGGTGCCGGTCACGATCTCTTCGAGAGACTTGTCGGCCCATTCGGTGCCGTCGATCAGCTTGTTGAGCATGGTGACATAGGCGTTGTGGTGCAGGTCGTGGTGGTATTCCAGCGTTTCCTTGGACATGCCCTTGGAGGCAAGCGCGTCATGTGCGTAGGGAAGATCGGGAAGGGTGAAAGCCATTTTGATATCCTCTCGTGTGTCAGTTTCTTTACGCCAAGACCTAACCCAGCGGGGGGCGAGGTCAAGCGGTCCCTGCTCTGCGCGGCTGCACAGGGCAGAAGTCTTTTTCGACGGTGGTCAAACGGGTTGCGCGATGTGAAAGCCCACCTCGCCGCCCGGCTCTGCCGCCAGTGTCAGCGCCTTGAACGCATACTCCGCCACCGAGCGGAAGCAGAACACCTGCGCCGTTGTTTCCGATTGCAGCCAGATGCCCGCCGCCACCTGTGCAAGCCGCGTGCGGCGGATCATGCCGGGGCTCAGGGCGTCTGCGGCCATGTCGGCCGGGGTCAGCTTGGCCAGCACGTCACGCAGCTGCGGGCCTTTGACCCCGATGAACGCCCGCGCGTCCGACACATCGGTGAGCGCGATGAACCAGCCATCAAAGACCTTGGTCAGCTCGGCCATGGTCTTCGCGACCTTGTCATAGGGGCACAGCAACAGCAGCTCGTCCTGCGCCATCCAGAGCAGCGCCCCCGTCTCGCCCTGAGCCGAGCCCAGCGGCGCGGGCACCTCGAGGCCGATCGCCCCGCGCAGCTTTTCACGGAAATCGGCGCTGTGCTCGCAGCGGATGGAAATTTGTCCCTGCGCGCCAATCGGCCAGACGGTGCAGAGCCCCTCGGAGCGGGCGCCCTGAATCGGGATGCGGATGGTATCAGACATCGGCCTTTTCCCCTTTCGGATCGTAGAACACCGGGCTGACGATCCTTGCCTCGACAAGGCTCAGCTTGTGGGTGGTGTGGTCCTGTTCCTCGGCGGTGAACCAGATGCTCTCGCCCATGCGCTCGGGCCCGTTTTCGACCAGCCCCATGGCGATGCCCTTCTTCAACGTCGGCGAGTAATAGGTCGAGGTGACCCGCCCCTGCACGTTGCGCTGCCCGTTGGCGTTCTTGCCAGCGGCAACGCAATAGGCGCCATCGGGCAGCACCGATCCATCGGGCGTTTCCAGCCCCACGAGCTGCCAGCGGTTGGCGCGCGCCATGTCGGGGCGTTCCTGCGCGCGCTTGCCAAGATAGTCGGCCTTCTTCTTCGAGATCGCCCAGTTCAGGCCCAGATCCTGCGGAATCACCGTGCCGTCGGTCTCGTCGCCGATCATGATGAAGCCCTTCTCGGCCCGCATGACATGCAGCGCCTCGGTGCCATAGGGGGTGATGTTCCACTCGGCCCCGGCCTCGATCAGTCTGTCCCAGAAGGCGCGGCCACGATTGGCGGGGATGGCGATTTCATAAGACAGCTCGCCCGAAAAGCTGATGCGATAGACGCGGCAGGGCGTATCGGCCAGCGTGCCATCGGCCCAGCCCATGAACGGCAGCGCGTCTTTGCTCAGATCCATGCCGCCCAGCTTTTCCAGCAGCTTGCGGGCATTGGGGCCGACCACGGCAATCTGGGCATATTGTTCGGTCAGGTTGGCGGTATAGACCTTCCAGTCCCACCATTCGCATTGCAGCCAGTCTTCCATATGGGCGTGAACGTGATCCGCACCGCCCGAGGTGGTGTGGCACAGCCAGCTGTCCTCGGACAGGCGCACAACCACGCCGTCATCCATCAGAAAGCCGTTCTCGTTGCACATCAAGCCATAGCGGCATTTGCCCACCGGCAGCGTCGACATCATGTTGGTGTACATCATGTCGAGGAATTTGCCCGCGTCCGGCCCTTTGACAAGGATCTTGCCCAGCGTCGAGGCGTCAAGAATGCCAAGGCTGCCGCGCGTGGCGTCGATTTCCCGGTTGACCGCATCGCGGCGGGATTCCCCCGCCTTCGTGTAGCAATAGGGGCGGCGCCACTGGCCGACGATCTCCCATTTTGCGCCCTGCGCCTCGTGCCAGTCCTGCATCGGGGTACGGCGCAGCGGCTGGAACAACTCGCCGCGCGCCTCGCCGGCAATCGCTCCAAAGCTGATCGGGGTATAGGGCGGGCGGAATGTGGTGGTGCCGACCTGCGGGATCGGCTTGCCAAGCGCATCGGACAGGATCGCCAGCCCGTTGATGTTGCTCAGCTTGCCCTGATCGGATGCCATGCCCAGCGTGGTATAGCGCTTGGCATGCTCGACGCTTTCATAGCCCTCGCGGGCGGCAAGTTGCACATCCGACACCTTGACGTCGTTCTGATAGTCCAGAAACGCCTTCATCCTCAGGTCGGGCCGCGCCTTTGCAGGCATGATCCAGACCGGCATCAGGGGCGCCTCATCAAGGCCTTGCGCTGGCGGGGCGTCGGCGTCCGCTGCCTCGATCCCGAGGCGGCGGGCGGCGGTGACCCCGGTCTTGGCGGCGCAGCTCAGCGTGTCCGGCAGGTTCAGGAACCCGTTCGCCGCGCCGCAGGCCAGCACAAACGGCTCGCCATCTGCGCCAGTCGGCGCGCGGGCGGCATCGGGGCGAAAGAACGCCTCGACCTCGTCCCAGCTCAGCTTGCCGCCGCAATGCGACCACAGATGCACCACCGGCGACCAGCCACCCGACATGGCCACCGCATCGCAAGGGATTTCCTCGATCACCGAGCCTTCGCTGGCCTGAAGGCAGGTCGCAACACCGCTGACGCGCTTGCTGCCCAGAACCTTGCTGACCGCCCGGCCCGGCTCGATGCGGATGCCAAGCGCGCGGGCCTCGTCGGCGATCTTGCCACCGCCAAACGGGCGGGCATCAAGGATCGCCGGAACCTCAAGCCCCGCCTTGACCAGCGTAATCGCGGTGCGATAGCCGTCGTCGTTGTTGGTGACAACCACGGTGCGGGCGCCGGGAATGACCCCGTAATTCACCACGTAATCGCGCATCGCCGAGGCCAGCATCACGCCCGGCAGATCGTTTCCGGCAAAGCTGAGCGGGCGCTCGATCGCCCCTGTTGCGGTAATCACCTGCTTTGCCCGCATCCGCCACAGACGGTGACGCGGACCGGGCGCGCCGGGGGTGTGATCGCTCAGCCGCTCGTAGCCAAGGATATAGCCATGATCCTGCACCGCCGCGCCCATGAAGCGCAGGCGCATCTTTACATTGGGCATCGCCTGCAGCTCGGCGACGGTCTTGGCAACCCATGCGTCCGGGTCCATGCCATCGATGCTGCCGCCATCGACCGGCGCGCGCCCGCCCCAATGGGCGCTCTGATCGACCAACAGCACCTCTGCCCCGGCCTCTGCCGCCGATTTCGCCGCCTGCAAACCCGCAACGCCGCCCCCGATCACCAGCAGATCGACATGGGCGTGGAAATGCTCATAGCGGTCGGCATCGCGGCTTTCGGGGTCGGGCGCCTTCCCCAGCCCCGCCGCCTGCCGGATCACCGGCTCATACAGGTGTTTCCACAGCGGGCGCGGCCACAGGAACGTCTTGTAATAGAACCCCGCCGGCAGGAACCGGGCAAGCTTGGCGCTGATCTCTCCGACATCGGTTTCCAGCGACGGCCAATGGTTCTGCGAGCTGCTTGTCAGCCCGTCGAACAGTTCGGTCGTGGTGGCGCGCTGGTCGGGCTCGAACCGCGCGCCCTGCCCCAGATGCACCAGCGCGTTGGGCTCTTCGGGGCCAGAGGCAACGATACCGCGCGGGCGGTGGAATTTGTAGCTGCGCCCGACCAGCACCTGATCATTGGCAAGCAGCGCCGAGGCCAGCGTGTCGCCGGCATATCCGGTGAAATGCTTGCCGTTGAAGGTGAAGCCGATCTGCTTCTTGCGGTCGGTGAAACGACCGCCGGTTGTGAGTCTCGCGCTCATGCCTCGGGCCTCGTCGGGATTGCGCCGGGCATCGCCCCGGCCGGAGTGGTCTGAAAAACCGGAGTGGTCTGGAAAGGGTGCAAGCTCATGCGCGGGCGGCTTCGATGCGATCAAGGATGTCTTGCGGTGGCTCCTGCGTCTGGGCGGAATAGGTGCCAAAGACCTGCATGGTCACGCTGTCGCGCGCCGCAAGGAACCACTTGCCGCAGCCATAGCTGTGCCGCCATCGCTCGAGCACCACCCCCTTGGGGTTGTCGCGCAGGAACAGATAGCCTTCGAAATCCGCGTCGCTGCTGCCGGGGCCAAAGCGTTTCAGATGCGCCTCGCCGCCCGGCGTCAGCTCGATCTCGGCGGCGTCCACGCCGCAGCAGGGACAATGCAGGATCAGCATGGGAAACCTCCGGCTTCTGGGGTGCGGCGTTCGCTGGGCGCCGCAGGAATGACATTCTGTCCGCTCGCCTGCGCAAATGGCAGGCACACGGGTATTTGTTCGGAGTTTCTTAACGCGGCCTGCCCAGCGTTAAGTGGCGGTTTAAAGGTCACGCCTACCTCGGAGGAGAGGCACATAAGAAGGGAAAGCCCATGAGCAGATTGCTGACGCTGACGCTGACGTCCCATCGTGGCCGGGATTACCCGGTCGAACTGTTCACACCAGATACCAGCTTTACCGACAGCGGTGCGGTGTACCTGTTCCTGAGAATGCCGCAGGGCCGCTCGCTTCAGGCGCAGGTGCTGTATGTCGGCGAGGCCGATATGCTGCACAGGCAACTGATCGCCGACCGCCGCGCAGGCGCTGTCTGGCAGCGGGCCGAGGCAATGGGGTTTGATACCATCGGCGCGCTGGCGCTGGCCCGCCCCGAAGACCGCAGCGCCATCGCGCGCGAATTCATCCACAGCTGGAACCCGCCCTGCAACGACGGGCATGGCGCGATGCTGGGCCTTGTCGGCCTTGCCGCGCCGATGCCCGAATTGCGGGTCGCCGGCCTGCGCCGTTGATCGATCCGGCTGCATCAATGCGCCACCCCCGCGGCGACGGATTCGTCGATGAAGCGCCCTTCGCGGAACCGGTCCATGCCAAAGGCCGCCGTGAGGGGGGATGCGCCGGTGGCCATCAGCTCGGCAAAGCCCCAGCCAGACCCGGGGATCGCCTTGAACCCGCCGGTGCCCCAGCCGCAGTTGAAATAGCAGCCCTCAAGCGGGGTCTTCGACAGGATCGGCGAGCGATCGCCCGTCACATCGACGATGCCCGCCCATTGCCGCAGCATCTTGAGCCGCGAAATCATCGGGAAGGTCTCTACCAGCGCCCGAACGGTTTCCTCGATGTGCTGGAAACTGCCGCGCTGCGCGTAGTTGATATAGCCATCGGTGCCGCCGCCGATCACCAGCTCGCCCTTGTCGGACTGCGACAGATAACCGTGCACGGTGTTGGCCATCACCACCACGTCGATGCAGGGCTTGATCGGCTCTGACACCAGCGCCTGCAGCGCCACCGATTCCAGCGGCAAGCGGAAACCGGCCATCTCGGCCACCACCCCCGAATGCCCGGCCACCACGACGCCCAGCTTGTCGCAATCGATGCGGCCCAGCGTGGTCTCGATGCCGCGCACCCGGCCATTGGACTGGCGCACCGCGGTGACCTCGCAATTTTGGATGATGTCCATGCCCATGTCGGAACAGGCCCGCGCATAGCCCCAGGCCACCGCGTCGTGGCGCGCCGTGCCGCCGCGCGCCTGATACAGCGCGCCCAGCACCGGATAGCGCGGCCCTTCGATGTTCATGATCGGGCACAGCCGCTTGACCTCGGCGGGCGAGATCATGTCGGTGTCGATGCCCTGTAGCCGGTTGGCGTGAACGGTGCGCTGATAGCCGCGCAGCTCGTGTTCGGTCTGCGCCAGCATCATCAGCCCGCGCGGGCTGAACATCACGTTGTAATTGAGATCCTGACTCAGCCCTTCGTACAGCGAGCGGGCCTTTTCATACAGCGCCGCCGACGGATCCTGAAGATAGTTCGACCGGATGATGGTGGTGTTGCGCCCGGTGTTGCCGCCGCCCAGCCAGCCCTTTTCGATGATCGCCACATTGGTGATGCCGAAATTCTTGCCAAGGTAATAGGCCGTTGCCAGCCCGTGCCCGCCCGCACCGACGATGACCACGTCATATTTGGTCTTTGGCGCGGGGCTGCGCCATGCGCGCCCCCATCCGCTGTGGTAACGGGCGGCCTCTCGGGCAACGGCGAACATGGAATAGCGTTTCATCAGGCCTCGAATCCGGATGCGTGGGTCGATCTGTCGCCGCAGACTTGATCACGGTCAGCGCCCCTTCCGCAACCGTCTCTTGCTGACGGGTTCGCGACTTTGCGGCGCAATGGGCGATCCGTCGCGCCTCTCGGGGCTTTTGTCCCGGCCCTTGCATCTATACATGAAGCATGGGCGGAAGTCCCGCAGCGCGCGGGAAGACGGGAGAACGCATGACCCTTTTCTGGATCATATCGGGCGCGGCGGTGCTGGTGGTGTCGGCAGTGCTTGCGCTTGCCCTGCTGCGCGGGCAATCCGCTGGGGATGATGCACAGGCCAGCGATCTTGCGGTCTACCGCGACCAGCTGCGCGAGATCGAGCAGGGCGCAGCGCGCGGCGCCATCCCCCCCGAAGAGGCCGAGCGCCTGCGCACCGAAGTGTCGCGCCGTATCCTGTCTGCCGACGCACGCAAGGACGGCGCGCCGCAGCGCAAACAGTCGCGCGCCGCGACACTGCTGCTGTCGGGGCTGATTGCCCTGTTGCTGCTGGGCGGCAGCTTTGCGCTGTACTGGCGGCTCGGCGCGCCGGGCTATCGCGATCTTGGCCTGCAATCACGCGTTGCCATGGCGCAGGAACGGCGCGAAAGCCGCCCCTCGCAGGCCGACGCCGAAGCACAGCTGCCGCCCGCGCCCGTCCCCGATGCCTCCGAAGAGTACCTTGCGCTGGTGGAAAAGCTGCGCAGCACCGTGCAGCAGCGCCCGGATGATCTGCGCGGTTTTCAGCTGCTCGCCCGCTCCGAGGCGGCGCTTGGCAATTACGCCGACGCCTACCGCGCGCAACAGCGCCTGATCGAATTGCAGGGCGACGCCGCGCAAGCGCAGGATTACGCCGATCTGGCCGATATGCAGGTGATGGCGGCGGGCGGCTATGTGTCGCCCGAAACCGAACGGGTGCTGGATGAGATCATGCGCCGCGACCCGGAAAACGGCGTCGCGCGCTATTACGGCGGGCTGATGATGGCGCAAACCGGTCGCCCTGACGCCGCCTTCCGCATCTGGGACAAGCTGCTGCGCGAAAGCCCGAATGATGCGCCTTGGGTGCCGGCAATCCGCAACCAGATTGCCGAACTGGCGATGCTGGCCGGGGTCAATGATTACACCCCGCCTGTCGCCGCGCTGTCTGGCCCCAGCGCCGAAGACATGCAGGCCGCCTCGCAAATGTCGGACGAAGATCGTCAGGAGATGATCCGCGGCATGGTCGAGGGGCTGAGCGACCGGCTTGCAACGCAAGGGGGCGGAGCGCAGGAATGGGCGCAGCTGATCGGCGCGCTTGCCGTGCTGGGAGAAACCGCCCGCGCCAGCGAAATCTGGAACGAGGCGCAGACCGTCTTTGCCGCGCAGCCTAGCGCACTTGCAACCCTGCGCGAGGCCGCCACCCGCAGCGGGCTGGTCGAATGAGCCTCTGCCACTGCCAGCCCCGCCCCAAAAGGACCACCGCCCGATGATCCACGATGATATGGAAAGCTTTGCCGCCGCCCTCCCCCCGATGCGCGCGCTTGCCGGGCTGGACCTTGGCACCAAGACCATCGGGGTTGCGATCTCTGACCGGCTGCGCAGCGTCGCGACACCGCAGGAAACCGTCAAGCGCAAGAAATACACGCTGGACGCGCAGCAGCTTCTGGCCATCCTGAAGGACCGCGAGGTCGGCGGCATCGTGCTGGGCCTGCCGCGCAACATGGACGGCTCCGAAGGGCCACGGTGCCAGTCCACCCGCGCCTTTGCCCGCAATTTCTCGCAGCTCTGGGACGGCCCGGTCACCTTTTGGGACGAACGCCTGTCGACCGTCGCCGCCGAACGCGCCCTGCTCGAGGCTGACACCTCGCGCGCCCGCCGGGCCGAGCTGATCGACCACGTGGCCGCGTCTTATATCCTTCAGGGCGCGCTCGACCGGCTGGGGAACCTGTCGCGATGAGCCTCAGCCCCTGCACCAATATCTGCGTGATCGAGCCGAAAAGCCGTCTGTGCAAGGGCTGCCTGCGCAGCATCGACGAGATCACCGCATGGAGTCGCCTTGGCGACGACGCCCGCCGCGCCATCATGGAAACGCTTCCCGAACGGCGCCCGCTGCTGGCCGATTAGCCGAACAGCGCCTTGGCCTCTTCGGGGGTATAGCGCCCAAGCCGCACGTCTTCAGCCACCAGCGCCGGATCGCGTTTCGACGGATCGCCGAAACCGCCGCCACCGGGCGTGCAAACCCGCACCCGATCCCCCGCAACCAGCTGGATGTCTTGCGCCTTGCTCAGATGCTCGGGCACAAAGCTTTCGCCGCCGCGCGTCACCAGCACCCGGTTCTTCGCGCCATCCTTGCCGCCAAGCGCCCCCTGCGGGCCAAATCGGCCGTGATCCATCACGAAACTCGCCCGCGCATGACCCGCGCGCAGCTCGACCTCGTAATCAAGGCCAAAGCCGCCGCGATGCTCGCCCGCGCCGCCAGACCCCTCGTGCAGGGCATAGCGGTGATAGAGCACGGGAAACTGCTGCTCCATGATCTCGACGGGGGGCGCCTTGGATATGCCAATGGTCGAACAGCCGTTGGAAATGCCGTCGCCGCCAGCATAACCGCCATAGCCGCCGCCCGAAATCTGATACATCACATAGGCCTGCCCGGTTTCGGGAACCTCGCCGCCCAGCGCAAAATTGCCCGAAGACCCGGCGGGCGAGGCGCTGACCTTGCCCGGCAGCGCCTGGATGAGCGCGGCAAACACCGCCTCGGCGATGCGCTGACTGACCTCGGCGGCGCAGCCCGACACCGGGCGCGGATAGCGCGCGTCCAGAAAGGTGCCCTCGGGCCGGATCACCTTCAGCGGCTCGAACGCCCCGGCGCTGATCGGAACGTCTGGAAAGATATGCCGCATGGCTAGATAGACCGAAGACAGCGTCGTCGCGATCACCGAATTCATCGGCCCCTGACACGGCGGGCTGGTCCCGTCGAAATCAAAGGTCAGGCTTTCGCCGTCGCTTGTCACCGCAAGCTTGATCTCGAGCGGCTCGTTCACCACCCCGTCGCTGTCGATATAGGCGGTGCTGCGATAGGTGCCGACGGGGATCTGCCCGATCTGCACCCGCATCTGATCCGCCGCCCGGACCCGCAACTCGGCAATAGCCGCGCTGACGGTGTCATCGCCATAGCGATCCAGCAGCCGCGTCAGACGCGCCTCCCCGACATAAAGCGCTGCCGCCTGCGCCTTGACGTCGCCGATGCGCTGATCGGCCACGCGGATGTTGGAACAGATGATGGAATAAATCTCCTGATCCAGCTCGCCGCCCTTGAACAGCCGCACCGGCGGCAACCGCAGCCCCTCTTGCTCGACCGCCGTCGCCGAGGCCGAAAAGCCCCCCGGCACCGCGCCGCCGGTATCGGGCCAATGCCCGGTATTCGACAGCCAGCAAAAAATCTTGCCATCCCGCCAGACCGGCATGGCAAAGCGCACATCCATCAGATGCGTTCCGCCAAGATAGGGATCGTTGACGATATAGATATCGCCCGGCTTGGGCGCCGCCACCTTGCCCTCTGCCATCATCGAAATCAGCGTGGCGGTGGAATATTGCATCACCCCCACGAACACCGGCAGCCCCATCGAGCCTTGCGCGATCAGACTGCCATCTTCGGCGGAATAGATCCCGTCCGAGCGGTCATTCGCCTCGGCGATCACCGGCGAGAACGCCGCGCGCGAAAACGACAGGTCCATCTCGTCGCAGACCTGCTGCAAGCCCGACTGGATGACGGTGAGGGTAATCGGATCGAGGCTCATCGCGCTACTCCGGTGTTGGCAAGGGATGTCCGGCGGCCGGGCAGCCTCCGGCGGGAGTTTATCTGGCAAGATGAAGACAGGCGCCGCGCCCCAACTTCATCTTGCCGGGTAAACTCCACGGGGGTCCGGGGGTGTGAAACCCCCGGCCCGGCAGCGCGGGCAGGCACCGCGATCATGTCTGCGCTCCCACGGTGACGATCAGATTGCCATCGGCGTCCTGAGTGGCGGTGTCGCCCACTTCCAGCACCAGCGTGCAATCCATCTGTTCCACGATGGTCGGACCATGCAGCGCGGCATCCAGAGGTAGATGGTCGCGCCAATAGACCGGCACCTCGCACCAGCCATCGAAGAAAACGCGGCGCGTGCCGCTTTGCGCCTCGGCCAGCGTCGCCTTGCGCCCGGCGGCATCGATCAGCGCGGCAAGGTCGATCTCGGGGCGGCGACCGATCACCGATGTCGCGACATTGACCAATGCGGCGCGGATCTCTGGCAGGCGCACCTGAAAGCGTTTGAAATACGCCTCCTCGAACAGCGCCTGCAGTTCATCCCGCGTGGGCGCATCGCTGGGCAGCGGCACGCGCAGCAGGTGAGTCTGGCCGATGAAGCGCATCTCGACCGAGAAGGCGATCTTTTCCTCGGCGATCTCGACCCGCTCGCGGGCGATGGCAGCGCGCCCATCGGCGACCTGCTTGGTGAACAGCGCATGAACCTCGTCCATGTCGCAGGCATCCAGCGGCCTGTTCACCGTGGCGACGTAATCATGCCGCAGATCGGCCACGATGCAGCCGAGCGCGTTGGTGATGCCGGGCCGGGCCGGCACCAGAACGCGCGGCACGCCCAGTTCGCGCGCGATGGCGCAGGCGTGCAGCGGCCCCGCGCCGCCAAAGGCAAACAGCGCGAAATCGCGCGGGTCTTCGCCGAGCGAGATCGACACCATGCGCACTGCATCCGCCATCTTGGCATTGGCGATGCGCAGCACGGCGGCGGCGGCCTCGTCGGCCCCAAGCCCCAGCTTTGCGCCCAGCGTCGCAAACGCCTCGCGGATGGTGTCCAGCGATACGCCTCCGGCCCCGGTGTTCAGCCGGTCGGGATTGAGTCTCCCGAGCAGCATGTTGGCATCCGAGATCGTCGGCAGCGTGCCGCCCTTGCCGTAGCAGATCGGCCCCGGCGTCGATCCTGCCGAGTCCGGTCCGACCTGCAACAGCCCTGCCGCATCAACCCGCGCGATCGACCCACCGCCGGCGCCGACGGTGCGCACATCCACCATGGGCACGTGGATCGGCATGGCGTATTCCACCTCGATCTCGTGGCTGACGGCGGGATCGGCGCCCCGGATCATCGCCACGTCTGTCGAGGTTCCGCCCATGTCATAGGTCAGCAGATCGGGGATGCCCGCGCGTCGGCCCGTGTAAGCCGCCGCCATCACGCCCGAAGCTGGCCCTGACATCACCGTCTTGGCCGCCTCATCCGCCACCACGCGGGCCGAGACCATGCCGCCGTTGCCGTTCATCACCAGAAGGTCGCGATCATAGCCGCGCTCCGACAGCTTGTCGGCCAGCCGTTCCACGTAGCGCCGCAGCAGTGGCTGCACGGAGGCGTTCACCGCCGCCGTCACGCCGCGTTCGTATTCGCGCGATTCCGAAATCAGCGCATGGCCCATGGTGATGTTGCCATTGGGCCAGACCTCGCGGGCGATCTGCCCGGCGCGCTGCTCATGCGCGGGATTGGCGTAAGAGTGCAGGAAGTGGATGACCAGCGCCTCGCAGCCCTTGTCCACCAACTCCGCCAGCGCCGCTCGCAGCGCCTCCTCGTCCAGCGCCGTGTAGACCGCGCCATCTGCCAGCATCCGCTCGGGTACTTCAAGCCGCAGATCGCGCGGGATCAGCGGGCGGAACTGCCCGGTCATGCCATAGGCATGGGGGCGGGTGCGGCGGCCCAGTTCCAGCACGTCGCGAAAGCCCATGGTGGTGACCAGCCCGGTCTTGCACAATTGCCGTTCCAGCACGGCGTTTGTCGTGGTCGTGGTGCCGTGCACGATCAGATCCAGCGCGGCGGCATCGACACCGGCCGCATCGAGTGCATCCAGAACACCGCGCGACTGGTTGTCGAGCGTGGTCGGCACCTTGGCCAGCTTCACGCTGCTGGCGCGACTGTCGTAATAGACAAGGTCGGTAAAGGTGCCGCCCACGTCGATGCCCGCGAAGGTGCCGGTAAGGGTGCTGTCGGTCATCTGCGGGGCCTTTTCAGAGTTATCCAGCATTCAAAGCGCCTTGATCGCGGCCCGCAGGCGCGCGGGCGTTGCGGGCAGGTGGTGGATGCGGGCGCCCGTGGCATGGGCAATCGCGTTGAGAACGGCGGGGGCGGTCGGGATCAGGCAATGTTCGCCCAGCCCCTTGGCCCCGTACGGCCCATGCGCATCGCCGCTTTCGATGATCAGCGTGTCGATGGGGGGAACATCGCCAATGGTGGGAATCAGGTAATCGTGCAGATTCTCGGTGCGCCCGGGCAGGAATTCTTCCATCAACGCAAGGCCGATGCCCTGCGCGACGCCGCCTTCGACCTGGCCTTCGACCAGCAGCGGGTTGATGGCTTTGCCGACATCATGCGCCGCAACCATGCGGATCAACCGGGTGGTGCCAAGCGCCAGATCCACCTCGGCCACGCAAAGCTGCGCGGCGGTGCCAAAGACCGCATAAGGGTCCCCCTGCCCGTTCTCGTCCAGCGGCGTGGTGGGCGGATCGTAGCTCTCCACCGCCTCCAGCACGTAACCATCGCCGGACAGCGGCACCTGAACCGTGGCGTCGCCATCGCTCAGCGTCAGGCCGTTGTCGAACGAGATGACCGCCGTATCCGACACATTGCCAAGGCGCAGGATCTGCGCCCTGAGCGCCTCGCCACACAGTCGCGCGGCATTGCCCGAGATATAGGTCTGGCGGCTGGCCGAGGTCTTGCCCGCGTCCGGCGTGATATCCGTGTCGGCGCCGATCAGCGAGACATCGGCGACGGACACACCCAGCGCCTGCGCAAAGATCTGGGTGATCACGGTGTTGGACCCCTGCCCGATATCGACCGCGCCCTGATGCAGGAACAGCTCGCCCGCGGCGGTGATCCCGGCGCGGATGGTCGAGGGGTTGGAGATCGAGGTGTTGCCGCAGCCATACCAACCCGACGCCACGCCGACGCCGCGCTTGACGCCCGAGTGTTCTGCGTTGAACGCCGCGCAGTCGGCCAGCGCCGTTTCCCACGCGGGCTTCAGCGCTTCGAGGCAGGCGTCGATGGCCATGCCGCGTTCGAACACCTGCCCGGTGACGGTGGGCTCGCCGTTGCGCAGCGCGTTGCGCAAGCGGAACTCCAGCCGGTCGATGCCCAGCTTTTCCGCCATCATGTCGTACAGCTGTTCCTGTGCCACCGCCGATTGCGGCACGCCAAAGCCCCGGAAAGCCCCGGCAGGCGCGGTGTTGGTGTGGATGCCAGCGCTGCGGGCCTCGTAATTGGGCGTGCGATACGGGCCCGAGGCATGGATCGGCACCCGGTTCGCCACGGTCGGCCCCCAGCTGGCATAGGCGCCAGTGTTGAACACCCCGTCGAAGCGCGCGCCAAGGATATGGCCGTCGTCATCGGCGGCGATCTCCATATGCACCTCGGAGGGGTGGCGCTTGGTCGAGGCCATCAGGCTTTCGGTCCGGGTGAAGGCGATGCGCACCGGCTTGCCGGTGATCCACGCCGCCAGCGCCACAAAGGGCTGCGCCGTCAGGTCCAGCTTCGACCCGAAGCCGCCGCCGACCGCCGTGGGCAGGATGCGCACCTGATCGGGCGCAAGCCCCATCAGCCCGGCGATGCCGTCGCGATTCATGAACGGTGCCTGCGTGCAACAGCGGATTTCCAGCCGATCGCCAACGCGCACCGCCGAGGCGGCCTCGGGTTCGATATAGCCATGTTCGATGAAGCCGGTGGAAAAATCGCCGCTGACGACGTGCGGCGCGCTGGCCAGCGCCGCGCCCGCGTCGCCGCGCGCGACATAACCCCGGCACATGACGTTTTCGGCCCGGTCCGCGTGCAGCAGTGCCGCCTTGTCCGCGCCTTTCGGCGTGGTGATTGACGGCAGCTCTTCCCATGTCACCGGAAAGGCGGGCATGGCGGCGATGGCCTCGGGGGTGCCGACAACGCAGGCAACCGCCTCGCCCTTGAACCGGGTCTCGCCCTCGGCCAGCATCGGCTGGTCCTCGAAGCCGGGGATGACGCCAAAGCGGTTCTCGCCGGGGATGTCGGCGGCGGTCAGAATGACCTCGAGCCCACGCGCATCGCGAAAGGCATCAAGATCGCCAAAGCGGAAGGCAGCGCGGTGATAAGGCGCGCGGATGGGCCGGGCGAGCAGCGCGCCCTCGGGGGCGACGTCATCGCCGAAACGCTCCGTGCCGCTGACCTTGGGCCAACCATCCAGCCGCGCGATGGGCGCGCCAACGCCCCCGGTGGACAGCGGCGCGGTGCCCGATGCGTCCAGCACCGCGTCGATGATCTTGCGATACCCGGTGCAGCGACAGAGCACGCCGCCCAGCGCATCCTCGACCGCCTCGGAACTCAGCGGCGCGCCAGAACGCAGCAGCGCCACCGCCGACACCATCATTCCCGGCGTGCAGATGCCGCATTGCGCCGCCTGATGGCGCTGAAAGCTTTGCGCCAGCCTTGCCGCGTGCGGATCATCGGCCACCAGCCCGACCTGTGTTTCGATCACCGCGCCCTGTGCCTGCCCCGCCGCGATCATGCAGGCGCAGACCGGCGCGCCGTCGAGCAGCACGGTGCAGGCGCCGCAATCGCCGGCGTTGCAGCCGATCTTGACGTCCTTGGCCCCTGCGCTTTCGCGCAGCACCTCGGACAGGCGGGCGGTGGGCGAGGTGGCAACGGTGACGCTGTCGCCGTTCAGGGTGAAACCGATATGGCCGTGCGGGGCGTCGAGCGACATCAGAGGGTCTCCATGGCATTAGCAACGGTGCGGGCGACCAGCGCCGTCACCGCGTCAAGGCGGTAGCCCGCGCTGGCGCGGACGTCGTCGATGGGGGAAAGCTCGTCAAAAGCATAGGCGCCGGTGCGGGCAAAGACCTCGTCCTGCGTCGCCCCGACAAGCTGCGTCTCGAGCGCGCTCAGGCGGCGGGCGACGGGCGAACAGGCGCCAACGGCGATGCGGGCGGTTTCGATACGGCCTGCGCGGGTGGTGACGGTGGCCGCGACCATGGCGATCGAGATCACAAGATACTTGCGCGCCCCCAGCTTGAGGAACGCGCCCTGCCCCGGCGCATCGGGGATATGAATGGCCGACAGGATCTCGCCCGGTTCAAGCGCGGTGCGGCGCGGGCCAAGGATGAACCCCTCCAGCGGCAGCACCCGCGTGCCGCCCGCCGAGGCCAGCTCGACCGACGCGTCCAGCGCCAGCAGCGCCGGCACGCCGTCGGCCGCCGGCGAGGCGTTGCACAGGTTGCCCGCCAGCGTTCCGGCGTTCTGGATCTGCACCGATCCCACCTCGCGCGCGGCGGCCTTCAGCCCGTCGAACATCGGCGGCAGATCGGCCTTTACGATAGCGGTCCATGTGGTCGCACCGCCAATGCGCCAGCCGCTGTCGCTGCGCGTGATGCCCTTCATCGAGGCAATTCGCGTCAGGTCGATCAGCTCGGGCGGCGGCGCGCCGTCGCGCAGGCCCGGGTACAGATCGGTTCCGCCCGCCAGCAGCGCCGCGCCCCCGCCGCTCAGCGCAAGCGCGTCTTCAAGCGATTCGGGTCGGTGCAGGGTCATGGTCTCTCTCCGGGCGATCAGCTGGGTCATTTTCATTCGTATGCAAACGAAGATATTCGAGCCTAGGAGCAGGATATCAAACCTGTCAATGGCCGAAGACCGCCGCGCCGCATGGCATTTCGCGCTTTGCTGAATTTCGCATCATACGCCCTGCACGCCTAGCCCCGAACGCACGACAGGCTTGACAGCGCGCAAACCGCTGTGCGTTCGTATACAAACGAACTGACCCTGCCAGCCCCAAACGATGGAGCCCGCGAAGTGACGGCCGAAACCTCTCCCGTGAAACGTGACCGCCCCGAGCAGCCCGCAAAGATCCGCTGCGATGCCTGCCCGGTCATGTGCTACATCGCCGAGGGTCGCGCTGGCGCTTGCGATCGCTATGCCAACGAGGGCGGCGCGCTGGTGCGGCTTGATCCGCTGACCATCCTGTCGAACACAGATGTGCCGGTTGTGCCGTTTCTCGATCGTGAATGGGACGGCGAGATCGTCAGCGGCGAGGACAGCTTCATCACCGCCGTGGGCAGCGGCACGACCTATCCCGATTACAAGCCCGCGCCCTTCATCGTCGCCTCGACCGCGGCCGATACCGACATGATCACCGTGGTGACCGAAGGCATCTTTTCCTATTGCGGTGCCAAGGTGAAGATCGACACCGACCGCCATCTTGGCAATGAATGTGCCCCGGTGCGCAGCGATGGCGAGATCATCGGCCATGTGACCACCTCGGAATACGGCTCGCAGATGCTCTCGCTCGGGGGGGTGCATCACCTCACTGGCGGATCCAAGAAGGAAGGGCGCGCCACCTGCGCTGCGCTGCTGGCGCTGTGCAACGGCGAAGAGGTGCCGCTGACCATCGATCAGGGCGCCGAGCTGCTGATCGCCGCCGGGCAGGCTCCCATCGTCAATGGTTTGCGCGAAGAACGCATGCGCGTCGGCTGCGGGTCGGCCACGGTGGGCATGTTCGCGGCGCAGTGGAAGGGGCTGGTCGACGAGGTTGTGGTGGTCGACGATCACATCACCGGCGTCATGTCCGAACATCAGGCTGGCAAGGTCATCGGCTGGGCCCCGACGGGCATCAAGATCAAGGGCCGCCGGTCCACCCCGGGCCGCTACTTTCAGGTTGCCGAGCCGGGCACCGGCTGGGGCGGCACCGATCTGACCGACCCGCTGGACATCCTTGATACGTTCAAGCCGCAGGCGTGGCCGGGGCTGTCGATCCTGATGGTGTCGACCACTGGCGAGCACGCCGCCTACTACGAACTGGATGACGCGCTTGTCCCCGTGCAAAAGGACATGCCCGAGCGGCTGCTGCCCTCGGTCGCGCGGATCGAGGAAAACTGCGAGCCGTCGCTGACCTCGGTGCTGTTCATGGCGGGGGCTGGCGGCTCGCTACGCTCGGGCGTGACGGAAAACCCGGTGTCGCTGACCCGCTCGGTGCAATCGCGCCTGACCCGCGTGACCTGTGGCGGCGCCCCGGTGATGATGTGGCCGGGCGGCGGCATCACCTACATGGCCGACGTGACGCAGATGCCCAAGAACGCCTTTGGCTACGTTCCCACCCCGGCGCTGGTCGCGCCCATCGAATTCACCATGACCCGCGAAGATTATCAGGCGCTTGGTGGCCATATGGATTACGTCATGCCGCTCGAAGAGGCGCTGCAGGGCATGACGGGTCGGCAATCAGATCACCGCCTGTCGGGCCGCCGCGGCGAAGCGCGCAAGCCCGGCGCACCCTGGCCCGTGGGTCCGAAATGAGCTTTCTCGAGCGACCCCAAATGCAATTGGCCAGCGGTGGCCGGATGCGCCTGACTCATGGGCCGATCGACGTGATCGTCACCGCAGAAGGCCCGGCAGAGGCGATGGACAAGGCGCTGATGCGCGCCCGCGATGGCTTTGCGCCGATCCTGACCGAGCTGAGCGCCGAACTGCCCCGCCTGCGCGCCCCCACCGGCCCCGCCCCGAAAGGCATCGTGGCGCGCCGGATGCAAAGCGCCGCCGATCTTTTCGCCCCGGCGTTTGTGACGCCCATGGCGGCGGTGGCAGGCTCGGTTGCCGATCATCTGCTGGCCGCAATGCTGCCGCCCGGCCACGGGCTGACCCGCGCCCATGTCAACAACGGCGGTGACATCGCGCTGTATACCCGCGACGCGCCGCTGCGCCTTGCGATCTGCGAAGACCCGGTGACCCGTGCCCCCGGCGCCCGCGCGCTGATCGGCCCGCAGGATGGCATCGGCGGCGTCGCCACCAGCGGCTGGCGCGGACGCTCGCATTCGCTGGGCATCGCCGACGCGGTCACCGTGCTGGCCCGCGACGCGGCGCTGGCCGATGTAGCTGCGACGCTGATCGCCAATGCGGTGGATCTGCCCGGCCATCCCGCCGTGACGCGGCAACGCGCCTGCGATCTGGCCCCCGACAGCGACCTTGGCCCGCGCCTTGTCACCACCGATGTCGGCCCGCTGACGCCGGATGACATCACCACCGCCCTTGGCGCCGGGCGCGCGCTGGCGCAGGATTACATCGCCTCCGGGCTGATCCGCGCCGCCTGCCTCGCGCTGGCCGGAACCCGCATCGCCCTTGGGCAACAGATTGAAACAAAGGAACTCCGCAATGCCTGAGGTCAAGGTCCGCAAGACCCTCGTACAGGTCGAAACCATCTTCCACGAGGGCGGCCCCGCCCCGCAAACCCCGGCCAAGCGCGCCGCCGCCATGGCGGTGATCGAAAACCCCTATGCCGGGGATTACGTCGAAGACATCACGCCCTTCATGAAGGATCTCGAACCGCTGGGCGCTGAAATGGCGCAGATGTGCATCGATGCGCTTGGCGGCGATGCAAGCGTCGTCGAAGGCTACGGCAAGGGCGCGATCACCGGCGTCAACGGCGAGATCGAACATGGCGCGCTGTGGCACGTGCCCGGCGGCTACGCCATGCGCGACAGCATCGAGAAAAGCCTCGCCATCGTGCCCTCGACCAAGAAGGTCGGCGCGGCTGGCACCCGGATCGACATCCCGGTGACCCACACCAACGCATCCTACGTGCGCACCCATTACGACGCCATCGAGGTCGGCATCCCCGATGCCCCCCGCCCCAATGAAATCCTGCTGGTACTGGTGATGACCACCGGCGGGCGTATCCACGCCCGCATCGGCGGGCTGACCAAGGACGCGATCAAGGGCGAGGACGGGCTCCGTTGAAGCTGCGCAAGCTCGTCACCCTGACTGAAGAGGTCCGCAGCGAGATGGGCCGCCCCGTCCAGCCTCCAGCCCGCCGGGCGCTGGCGGCGGCGGTGATCGCCAACCCGTTTGCCGGGGCGTTCACCGATGACCTGTCAGAGCTGATCGAGATGGGCGAGGCGCTTGGCGAACTGCTTGGGACCGAAGCGCTGGCCGCGCTTGGCGGCGCGCCCATCGAAGGCTACGGCAAGGCCGCGCTGGTCGGTGAAAACGGCGAACTGGAACACGCCGCCGCGCTGTTGCACCCAAAACTCGGCGCGCCGCTGCGCGCCGTGATCGGCGGTGGCAAGGCGCTGGTGCCCTCCTCCAAAGCCATCGGGCGCGCCGGGGAAATCCTCGACGTGCCGCTCGGCCACAAGGACGCCGCTTATGTGCGCAGCCATTTCGACGCCATGCGCATCCGCATCAACGACGCTCCGCGCCCCGGCGAAATCGTCGTTGCGGTGGCGCTGCAACAACATGGCCGCCCGCTGCCCCGCGTCGGCGGGCTGACACAGGACCAGATCACCGGCGCCGACGGTCTGCGCTAACCCAAGGAGACGGACACATGACGCAATTCGTAAGAAACGCTTGGTATGTCGCCGCATGGTCGACGGAAATCGACGACGACCTGCGCCGATTTACTCTCCTTGGCGATCATGTCGTGATGTTCCGCAAATCCGATGGCACGGTGGCCGCGCTGGACGACCGCTGCCCGCACCGCCTGCTGCCGCTGTCCAAAGGCAAGCGCGTCGGCGATACGGTGCAATGCGGCTACCACGGGCTGACCTTCGATTGCTCGGGCGCCTGTGTGCGGGTACCGGGGCAGACCAACCTGCCCAAATCCGCCTATGTCGACGCCTACCCCATCGTGGAAAAGCACGGCATCGTCTGGATCTGGATGGGCGATCCGGACAAGGCCGACCCGGCAAAGGTCTTCGACATGCCCGAATTCAGCGATCCGAACTGGGCGGTGCACCACGGCGATGCGCTGCATCTGGAATCGCATTACCTCAACGTCGCGGAAAACCTTGTCGATCCGGCACATGTCAGCTTTGTCCACCCGACCACGCTGGGCAACGCCGCATCGGAAAACGTCCCCGTGCATGTGCAGACCGAAGGCGAGGCCATCGTCGCCTGGCGCTGGATCCGCGACGGCGAGCCCATCGGGTTCTTCAAGGCGTTTGGCGGGTTCACCGGCAATGTCGACCGCTGGCATTACTATTATCTTTACACCCCCTGCACCGCCGTCATCGACTTCGGCTCGATCGAGACCGAAAAGCAGTGCCGCGAGGAAGACCGCAATCAGGGCGTGCGCATCTTTGCGCTGCATTTCATCACACCGGTCACCGAGACCCACAGCATCGACCGCTGGATGCACATCCGCAACGCCGCCATCGACGATGACGAGGCCGCTGAGCGCATGGACGCGATGTTCCGCACCGCCTTCGCCGAGGACAAGGCCATCCTCGAAGCGGTTCAAGCCGAAGAGCTGCGCCCGCAAAAACGCCGCCCGCTGCGCATCGCCATCGACAAAGGGCCACTTGTCTATCGCAAGCGGATCAACGACCTTCTGGAACTGGAAAGGACCGAGGATATCGCCTCAGACCCTTCTCCAGCATTTGTTTACCACGATTAACCGGCAGAAAAGACCGGGCATCTAGGGCCAACGCGCCCACCCAACAGAGAGAAACCGCATGACCCTCATCAGACGCACCGTGCTTGGCATGATCGCCGCCACAGCCCTCGCCCCCGCCGCCATGGCGCAAGACACCATCAAGGTCGGCGAGATCAACCATTACAAGCGCATGGCCGCCTTCGCCGAACCCTATAAAAAGGGCATCGAACTGGCGCTGAGCGAAATCAACGCAGACGGCGGCGTGCTGGGCAAGCCGCTGGAATTCGTGTTTCGCGACGATCAGGGCGACCCCGCCGAAGCGGTGAAGATCGCCGAAGAGCTGATGACCCGCGAAGGCGCGGTGATGTTCACCGGCACCATCCTCAGCCACGTCGGCCTCGCACTATCGTCCTTTGCTGCCGAAAAGGGCTATCTCTACCTCGCGTCCGAACCGCTGGCCGACAGCCTCGTGTGGAATTCCGGCAACCCCTGGACCTTCCGCCTGCGCGCCTCGACCTGGGTGCAGGCCGCGATGCTCGCCGAAGAGGCCGCCAAGACCGACGCCATCACCTATGCCACCATCGCGCCGAACTACGCCTATGGGCAGGACGCGGTGAATGCGTTCAAGGAAAACCTGCAACGGCTCAAGCCCGAGGTTGAATTCGTCGCTGAACAATGGCCCGCCCTGTTCAACATCGACGCCGGCGCCGAAGTGCAGGCCATCGAACGCGCCAAGCCCGACGCCATCTACAACGTCACTTTCGGCTCCGACCTTGCCAAGCTGGTGCGCGAAGGCGGCGATCGCGGCCTGTTCGACGGGCGCTCTGTCTACGGCCTGCTGACAGGTGAGCCCGAATACCTCGAACCGCTGGGCGACGAAGCCCCCGAAGGTTGGTACGTCACCGGCTTCCCTTGGTATGCCTTTGACGAGGGCACCCCCGCCGGCACCTTCGTCGCCGCCTATGAGGCCGCCACCGGCGAAACCCCCAAGATCGGCAGCCTCGTCGGCTACATGACCGCCCAATCCATCGCCGCCGCGATCAACACGGCCGGCAGCACCGACGGCGACGCCATCCGTCAGGCCTTCGAAGACCTCACCGTCGACGACACCCCCATCGGTGCGCTCACCTATCGCGCCATCGACAACCAGTCGACGCTGGGCGCATGGGTCGGAACGACGGCTGTCGAAGATGGCAAGGGCGTGATGGTCGACTGGGAATACAAGGACCCGGCCCCCTACATGCCCAGCGACGAAGACATCACCGCGATGCGCCCCGCCGAATAAGCGCATCCGAGGGCGCCCTAGGCGCGGCGCCCCCCTTCATCTTGCCAGTTAAACTCCGGGGGGAATTCGCGCGGCACGCGCGAAGGGGGGCAGCGCCCCCGGCCTGCGCCATCCACGCGCGCGGCCCTTCCCCCGAATACCCCGCCGCACAAGGACACTTCCCCGGACCATGGCCTTTTTCCTCGCCCAGTTCCTGACCGGTCTCGCCAATGCGGCGGCCCTGTTTCTCGTCGCCTCCGGGCTGTCGCTGATCTTCGGCGTCACGCGGATCGTCAACTTCGCCCACGGCAGCTTTTACATGCTCGGGGCCTTCATCGGCATCACGCTGATGGATATCCTGCCCGGCCATGTCGGCTTCTGGGGCGCGATCCTGCTGACCGGGCTTGCGGTCGGGGTGATCGGCGCGCTGACCGAGATGATCGTTCTGCGCCCGATCTACCGCGCACCCGAGCTGTTCCAGCTGGTCGCCACCTTTGGTGTGATCCTCGTGATTCAGGATCTGGCGCTGATGATCTGGGGCGCCGAAGACAAGCTTGGCCCCCGCGCCCCCGGCCTGCGCGGCGTGTGGCGCATTTTTGGCGAGCCGGTGCCGAAATACGACATCGTGCTGATCGCCATCACCCCCTTCATCCTGTTTGCGCTGTGGTATCTCATCACCAAGACCCGGCTCGGCATCCTCGTGCGCGCCGCGACGCAAGACCGCGAGATGGTCGGCGCGCTTGGCGTCAATCAGGCGTGGCTGTTCACCGGCGTCTTTGCCCTCGGCTCGGCGCTGGCGGGCCTTGGCGGTGCGCTGCAACTGCCCAAGGGCGGCGCCGACCTGCTGATGGATTTCAACATCATCGGCGAGGTCTTCGTGGTCGTCGTCATCGGCGGCATGGGCAGCCTGCCCGGTGCCTTCATCGCCGCCGTGCTGATCTCGGTGCTCAACGTCTTTGGCGTCACCTACCTGCCGCAATCGACGCTGGTGCTGATGTATGTGGTCATGGCCATCGTGTTGATCATCCGCCCCTGGGGCATCCTCGGGCGCGAAGAGGCCGCCGGCGAGCACGGTCAGGTCGGCAGCCCCGAACGCCCGATCCGCCCCTATGGCCCCAAGGGCATCGCGCTGACCTCTGCCTTCGTGCTGGCCTTGGCGCTGGTGCCGCTGTTCGCCGAACAATTCGTGCTGACGCTGATCGTCGACATGATCGTCTTTGCGCTGTTCGCCGCCAGCCTGCATTTCATTCTCGGCACCGGCGGGCTTGTCAGCTTCGGCCATGCCGCCTTCTTCGGAGGCGGCGCCTATGCCGCCGCCCTGCTGGTGTTCCATACCGGCACCCCGATGGAACTGGCCTTCCTGTTCGCCCCCCTCGCCGCCGGGCTGCTGGCGCTGGCCATCGGCTGGTTCTGCATCCGGCTGTCGGGGGTCTATTTCGCCATGCTGACGCTGGCGTTCTCGCAGCTGGTCTGGAGCCTCGCCTTCCAATGGCGCGACGTGACGCGCGGCGATGACGGGCTGGTCAACATCTGGCCCGCCGAATGGCTGAATGCCCCGGCGCCGTTCTATTACTTCACCCTGATCCTTGGCACCGGCGGCATCA
Organism: Citreicella sp. C3M06; assembly: GCF_018860705.1. Lineage (GTDB taxonomy): Bacteria > Pseudomonadota > Alphaproteobacteria > Rhodobacterales > Rhodobacteraceae > Salipiger. The sequence goes on along the minus strand of NZ_JAHKQA010000056.1, from coordinate 155,702 downwards.
TCTTCCTGCGCCATGTCATCCATTCGCCCTTTGGCTACGCCCTGCGCGCTGGCCGCGACAGCCCGCGTCAGGCCGAGGCCATGGGCATCGACGTCAAGCGCGTGCAATATGCCGCCTTCTGCCTTGCAGGCATCATGGCGGGGCTTGCAGGCGGAATCTTTGTCTTCTCCAAGGGCTCGGTCTTCCCGACTGTGCTGGAAATCGGCGAAAGCTTCGATGCGCTGATCGTGGTCTTCCTTGGCGGCGTGAAAACGCTGGCGGGCGGGGTCGTCGGCGCGGGCTTCATGACCGGCGTCGAAGACTGGCTGACCCGCCTTGAATACTGGCGCCTGCTGCTGGGTCTCGTGATCATCTCGGTGGTGATCCTGATGCCAGAAGGCATCGTGGGCACCCTGTCGACCCTCTGGCGCAAGATCCGCCACACCGACGAGGAAACCATCCGATGACCGAGATCCTACGCGTCGAAAACCTCAAGAAAAGCTACGATGGCTTCGTTGCCGTGGGCGGCGTCAGCTTCAGCGTCAAACAGGGCGAGCTCAAGGCGCTGATCGGCCCCAACGGCGCGGGCAAATCCACCTGCTTCAATATGCTGATGGGCCAGCTCAAACCCACCGAAGGCCGGGTGTTCTTCGACGGCAAGGACATCACTGGCCACAAGCCCCGCGACATCTGGCGCAAGGGCGTGGGGCGCACCTTCCAGATCACCGGCACCTACCAGTCGATGACGGTGATCGAAAACGTCCAGATGGCGCTGATGTCGCACCACCGGCGGATCTTTACCATCGGCCCGCGCGCCTGGAAACTCTACCGCGACGAGGCGATGGACCTGCTCGGCGTTGTCGCCATGCAGGATCAGGCCGACCGCCCCTGCTCGGTGCTGGCTTACGGCGATCTCAAACGGCTCGAACTGGCCATCGCGCTGTGCCACAAACCGCGCCTGTTGCTGATGGACGAGCCAACCGCCGGCATGGCCCCCTCGGCCCGGATCGAGCTGATGCAGCTGACGGCGGATATCGTGCGCGATCAGGGCGTCAGCGTGCTGTTCACCGAACACGACATGGACGTGGTCTTTGCCCATTCCCATCACATCATGGTGCTGAACCGGGGCGAGCTGATCGCCGATGGCAACGCCACCGAGGTGCGCAACAACCCGCAGGTGCAAGAGGTCTATCTTGGCGGCGGAACCCTCTTCAAGGAGGAAACCCATGCTTAGCGTCGAAGGCATCCACAGCTATTACGGCAAGGCCCACATCCTGTCGGACCTCAGCTTCGAGGTCCGCCGCGGCGAGGTCGTCGCGCTACTGGGCCGCAACGGCGCCGGCAAGTCGACCACGATGAAATCGGTGATGCAGCTGGTCAGGCCGCGCAAGGGCGGCGTGACCTTTCAGGGCCGCGAGCTGGTCGGCGAGCCCGCCTTTCGCGTCGCCAAATGCGGCATCGGCTACGTGCCCGAAGACCGGCGCATCTTCACCGATCTCACGGTGCTGGAAAACCTCGAAGTCGGCCGCCAGCCCGCCCGCAAGGATGCCCCCCACTGGACCACCGACCAGCTGTTCGAGATCTTCCCCAACCTCGATGAGCGCCGCGCCAACCGCGGCAAGCACATGTCGGGGGGCGAACAGCAGATGCTGACCATCGCCCGCACCCTGATGGGCAACCCGGCGCTGCTGCTGCTCGACGAGCCCTCCGAAGGCATCGCCCCGGTGATTGTCGAACAGATGGCCGCCACCATTCTGAAACTGAAAGCCCAAGGGCTGACGGTGATGATCTCGGAACAGAACCTGCATTTCGCCCGCGCCGTGGCCGACCGCGCCATCATCATCGAAGGCGGCGAAAAGAAGTTCGACGGCAGCTTCGCCGAGCTCGAAGCCCACCCCGAGATCCGCGATGCCTATCTGTCGGTCTGAGCCCCCAGCGCCAGCAACCAAAAAAGCCGCGCCCGGTCTTCATCTTGCCGGATAAACTCCGGGGGGAGTCGCCGTTCAGGCGACGGGGGGCAGCGCCCCCCCATGCCCCCGCGCAGACACGCGCCACAACAGATGCGCCGCCACCGTTGCCCTTGGCCGCGAATAGATCTAAGCCGCGCTCGCGCCATAGGAGACACCCCGTTTGAACGAGTACCCCAAAGCCCGCACCTCCGCCGATCACGGCTATCTTCTAGATGAACAGATCGGCTTCCTGCTGCGCAAGGCCTACCAGCGCAATTCCACCATCTTCACCGAAAAGGTGCCGGGCAAGCTGACCCCGACCCAGTTTTCCGTGATGCATCGCCTCGCCGAAGACGGGCCGATGTCGCAGAACCGGCTTGGCCGCTCGGTGGCCATGGATGGCGCGACCACCAAGGGCGTGGTCGACCGGCTGATCCGGCGCGGCCTGCTCACCACCTCGGCAGACCCGGATGATCGCCGTCGCCACCTTGTCGCTCTGACCCTTGAGGGCATAGCGCTGATCGACGAGGCGACCCTCAAGGCCATCGAGGTCAGCGCCGAAACCCTCGCCCCCCTGCGCGAGCGCGAAAAGGAAACGCTGCTGCGCCTGTTGTCAAAACTGGGCTAGCCCCGTCGCCGCGCCTCCCTCGCCCGCGCTCAGGCACACAGGCTTGGGAAACGCGGTGTGCCAGAACGCTCACTCGGGCGACACGTCGCCCAGGGCAAAGACAACCGTCACGCTGGCGCTCAGGCTCTGCTCGCCCGCCGCCACAGGGGCCGACATGACGCGCGCCATGTCCATCTTGGGCGAGGGCGCCTCATAGCTGCCACCCTCGGCGATGGTGACGATCGGCCCAAGCGTCACGCCCGCCGCCTCGGCCAGCACGCGCGCCCGCGCCATGGCATCGGCCACCGCGTCGCGCCGGGCGGCATCCATCACCGGCCCCGGCTCCTGCAGGCCAAAGCTCAGCCCGGCCAACCGGTTCGCCCCGCCCTCGGTCACCGAGGCCAGCACATCGCCCAGCGTGGCAAGGTCGCGCACCCGCACGGTCAGCTGGTTGCTCGCCTCATAGCCGGTGATGCGCGGGTCTTCATTGTCGGACCGGGCCCAGACCGGCTGCAAACCGATATCCGAGGTCTGCCGGTCGCGCGCCGCGATGCCAAGCGCATCAAGCCGGGACAGGATCTCGGCCGCAACGCGCGAGGCCTCATCCATCGCAACGCCAGCTTCGGCGTTCTGCGCCGAGACGCCAAGCGACACCGTCGCCATGTCGGGCACCGCCGAAGCGCTGCCTTCGCCCGTCACCGTCAGGCGGGCCTGCTGTGCAAGCGCGGAAACCGGGGCCAGCGCCAGCGCGGCGGCAAGGCAAAGCGAAGCAGGGGCAAAGCGGATCATCTCAATCTCCCATGGGTCGTATACCTTGGGCAACATGTTCATGCGCTGCGCCGCGCACAACCCCGGTGGCATTGCTTTCTTCCGCTCGGCGGGCTGCTGCTGTATGATCTGCGAGGCCTCCCCATGATGACAGAGCAGTGATAAACAATGCGCATGGTACCGAACAACGCGCTTCTTATTTCATCTGATGGCATCGCCCTGCTGCGCCGCGACGAAGACGTCTGGCTCAGGCTGGGCGAGATGTCCTTTGCCGACGACGATCCGGGCGGCGCGCTGCAGGCGCTGAGCGCACGCGCCACCGGCCCGAACGGCACGCAGGTGCTGCTGATCCTGCCCGACGATCAGCTGCGCTATCTCGCGCTGCCCGATCCCGGCGACGACGCCACCCGCGAGGCCGCGGTCAGCGCGGCGCTTGACGGCGCGACGCCCTATCCGGTCGACGAGCTGGTCTATGACTGGCTCATCGGCGCAAACGGCATTCAGGCCGCCGCCGTCGCGCGCGAGACCCTCGCCGAGGCGGAGGCCTTCATCGGTGCCCATGGGTTCACGCCCATCGGGTTCTGCGCCGCGCCACAGACGCGCGATTTCGCCGGCATTCCGTTTTTCGGCAGCGCGCCGGGATGGACCGGGCCGCTGCCGCAGCGGCCGGACTGGCCCCTGCGCATCACCGATGCACCCCCACCCGTTCAAGAGCCCTCGCCGCCCGCGGCCCTGGATGTGCCCGATCTCGGTCAGCCCGACGACACTGTTGCCGACCCGCTGCCCAAAGCCGCCGAGCCCGAGCCCGGCGCACCGCTGCCGGTGATGCAGCCCGAGGCTATGGACGCGCCGACGCCCCTGCCCGACCCCGGACCGCCTCCCGCCTTTCTGGCCACCTCCAGTCCGACCCCGCCTGCGCCCAAACCTGAACCTGAACCTGAACCTGAACCTGAACCTGAACCCGGCGTGGAACCCGCGCCGGCCAGCTTCAAGACCGGCATCTTCGGTCCCGGAGGCGAGGCCCGCGCAGCGTCGCTTGCCCCCCTGCCAGAGCCCGCCCAGAGCGCCATCCGCCCCGACCCGGCCCGCAGCGACGATGCCGGACCCGACGCCGCGCGCTTCAGCACCATGCGCGCCAGCCGCGCCTTGCCAGAGGGCAGAAAGCCCGTACAGTCCCAGAGTGCGCCACCAGCATTCACCACTGCCGCCCCATCGCCAAAGCCTGCCGAACCGGCAACGCCAACACCGGCGCTGGGCGTCTCGCCCCCTGCGCGCGCCAAGCGTCAGGATGGCGGCGCCGCGCCAAGCCACGGCGGAGCGGCCAAGCCAAAGCCCGCACCAACGGCGCGGCAGAGCGCGCCAGCCCGCACGGCCCCGCCAAAGATCGGACCGAAGGCGGTGCCGGTCGATGCCGCTCCGGTTGCCCCGGTCGAGACCCAAGCGCCCCGACCCGGCTTCCCCATTCGCCAGCCCCTGCGCGAGAGCAAGCCCACGCAAATCAAAGACCCCGGTGAAGCGCCTCCGCCGTTACTGGCCGCGATGGCAGGCCCTGTCGATCTTGATGACGAACGTCGCCGCATGACCGTTTTCGGGGCGCGGCGCGGCGAGGATATCGGCGGCAAGCCTCGCTTTCTCGGGCTGATGCTGACCTTGGTGCTACTGCTGTTCCTTCTGGGCGTCGCGGCTTGGGCGGCGGTGTTCCTCGAAGAGGAGCTGTCGCGCTTCTTTGGTACCGGAGACGAAGCGAGCGAGATTGCCGCGACCCCACCCCCCGAGCCCGCCGCCGCGCCCGAGATCACCGCGCCGCTGCCACCAGCGCCAGCGGTCGAGCCCGACGTGGTCGCCGTTGCCGTGCCCGAGCCCGCCGGAATTGCCCCGTCGCCCGAAGAGGCCGCGACCAGCTATGCCGCCACCGGCATCTGGCAACGCTCGCCCTCTGCGCCGCCCGAGACGACGCCGGACACGCTCGACGATGTCTATGTCACCTCGGTTGATCCAAAGGTCGAGAAATCCGACGCAGTCGCCCTGCCCCCCGCAGCGCAGGCCGAAGACACCCCGCAGCCGATGCTGCTGCCACCGGGGCCGCAGGTGCGCTTTGACCTCGACGAGCGCGGGCTGGTGCGGGCGACGCCCGAAGGCGCCGTGTCCCCCGATGGCGTGCGCGTCTTTACCGGCCCGCCGCCGCAGGTGCCGCCGTCGCGCCCCGCGCAAGCCGGGGAACAGGCCGAGGCGACGCCCCCCGATGCAACGGACGGCCCTGCCGCCGATCCCGAGCTTGAGGCGCGCCGCCCCAGCGCACGCCCCGGCGATCTTGTCGAGCAAAGCGAACGGGCAACGCAGGCCGGGTTCTCGGTGGCGGAGCTGGGCGGCAAGCGCCCGGTGCTGCGCCCGCAAACCGTGCAACCCCCTGTCACCGCCGCAATCGCCGAGGCGCTGGACACACCGGCGCCCGCGCCCGAGCAAGCCGCGCTTGCCGAGCCGGACGCCCCCGAGCAACCCACTGGCACCGATCTGGCGGTCGACCGCTCTGTCGGGCCCAAGCTGCGCCCCGGCAACATGGACGGCATCGTGCGCCGCGCCGAACCTGCGCCGGTTCAGACCGCCTCGGCAGCAGCGGTGCGCCAGCCCTCGCCCAACATCCCGCAGAACGCCAATGTCGCCAGACAGGCAACGATAGAGAACCAGCTGAATCTGCGCGAAACCAGCCTGATCGGGGTCTTCGGCTCGTCCTCGAACCGGCGCGCGCTGGTGCGGCTGTCGAACGGACGGCTTCAGAACGTCAAGGTCGGTGACAGGCTGGACGGCGGGCGCGTCGCCGCCATCGGCGAGGCAGAATTGCAGCTGTCCAAGGGCGGCCGCAATGTCGTGCTGCGGATGCCCAAGGGCTAAAACCCGCCCCCCCCTGTCAGAACGGCACGTCGTCCGATGCGTGCACGAAGCGCGCCACCACCTTCTTGGTCCCGGCTTTTTCGAACGCGATCTCCAGCTTGTCGCCCTCGATCCCGACGATCTCGCCATAGCCGAACTTCTGGTGGAACACTCTTTGCCCCATTTCGAACGCCGAGACCGCGGTCAGGTCGATCACCTGATGGCTGCTTTCGCGCGGCTGGCTGACCGGGCGCTGGGTTGAGCGCTGTTGCAGCCGCTTCCAGCCCGGAGAGTTGTAGACATTTGCCTCGGCGGCCTTGGTTTCCAGCCCCGAGCCCGCGCCATAAGGCGAGGCCGCGCCATAGGTGCCCCCGTACAGGCCCGGCGGGGTCAGCACCTCGACATGGGCTTCGGGCAGCTCGTCGATGAAGCGCGAGGGCAGCGCCGATTGCCATTGCCCGAACACCTGCCGGTTGCCCGCGAACGAGATCGTGCACAGCTCTTCGGCGCGGGTGATGCCGACATAGGCCAGCCGCCGCTCTTCCTCGAGCCCCTTGAGGCCGCTTTCATCCATCGAGCGTTGCGAGGGGAACAGCCCATCCTCCCAGCCGGGCAGGAACACCGCCGGAAACTCCAGCCCCTTGGCGGCGTGCAGGGTCATGATGGATACTTTTTCACCCGCTTCGTCATTCTCATTGTCCATGATCAAGGCGACATGTTCGAGAAATCCTTGCAGATTTTCGAACTGTTCCAGCGCCTTGACGAGCTCTTTCAGGTTTTCGAGCCGCCCCGGCGCTTCGGGCGTCTTGTCGTTTTGCCACATCGCGGTGTAGCCGGACTCGTCAAGGATGATTTCCGCCAGTTCCATGTGGGTCATGGTCGGCTTGCCGCGCAGGGCATCGTTCACCTCGATCGGCGCATCGTCTTCGATCACGTCGAACCCATCATCCGGCATCGGATCGCCAGCGCGGCGCAGCGGGCCAAGCATGGCCTCGCGCCAGCGGGCCAGCCCTTCGCACAGATGGCGCAGCTGGCCGCCGCCCTTGCCCTTGATGCGCCCCTCATCCACGGCGATGCGCGCGCCGTCGATCAGCGACACGCCAAATTCGCGCGCCGTCTGCTGGATCAGCTGCTGCGCCTTGTCGCCAAGCCCGCGCTTGGGCGTGTTGACGATGCGCTCGAAGGCCAGATCGTCGTCGGGCGACACCACCAGCCGGAAATAGGCCATGGCATCGCGAATCTCCATCCGCTCGTAGAACCGGGGGCCGCCGATGACCCGATAGGGCAGACCGATGGTCAGGAACCGATCCTCGAAGGCGCGCATCTGGTGGCTGGCCCGCACCAGAATCGCCATGTCATCCAGCGAATAGGGCCGCAGGCCGCGCGTGCCCTTTTGCAGCGATTCGATCTCTTCGCCGGTCCAGCGGGCCTCGTCGACGCCATCCCAATGACCGATGAGCCGGACCTTTTCGCCGCCTGCCGCCTCTGTCCACAGTTCCTTGCCCAGCCGGCCCTCGTTGCCGCGAATGACGCCGGAAGCGGCGGCAAGAATGTGCTCGGTCGAGCGGTAGTTCTGTTCCAGCCGCACCACATGTGCGCCGGGAAAGTCCTTTTCGAACCGCAGGATATTGCCGACCTCTGCGCCGCGCCAGCCATAGATCGACTGATCGTCATCGCCCACGCAGCAGACGTTGCGATGCTTGTTCGCCAGAAGCCGAAGCCAGAGATACTGCGCCACGTTGGTATCCTGATACTCGTCGACCAGAATATAGCGGAACCATTTCTGGTATTGTTCCAGCACGTCCGCATGTTGCTGAAAGATCGTCACCATATGCAGCAGCAGGTCGCCAAAGTCGCAGGCGTTCAGCTCGCGCAGGCGGGCCTGATACCGGTCATACAGCTCGGTGCCACGGTTGTTATAGGCCGACGCCTCGGAGGCGGGCACCTTGGCCGGCACCCATGCGCGGTTTTTCCAACTGTCGATCAGCCCCGCCAGCTGACGGGCCGGCCATCGCTTTTCATCAATACCCGCCGCCGAAATCAGCTGTTTCAGCAGGCGGATCTGGTCGTCCGTGTCGAGAATTGTAAAGTTCGACTTCAGCCCGACCAGCTCGGCATGGCGCCGCAGCAGCTTGACGCAGATCGAATGAAAGGTGCCAAGCCACGGCATGCCCTCGATCTGCTGGCCGAGCATCCGGCCGACCCGGTTCTTCATCTCGCGCGCGGCCTTGTTGGTGAAGGTCACCGACAGGATCTCGTTCGGGCGGGCGCGCCCGGTCATCAGCAGGTGCACGATGCGCGCGGTCAGCGCCTTGGTTTTGCCGGTTCCCGCCCCGGCCAGCATCAGCACCGGCCCGTCGAGCCGTTCAACCGCCTCGCGCTGCGCCGGGTTGAGATCGTCGAGATAGGGCATCGGCCGCGCGGCCATGGCGCGGGCGGACAGCGATGCGCCCTCGAAGGCGTCCATGTCATCGAATGTGCTCATGGCGGGTAATCTAACGATGTGGCGCCCTGATGGGAAGAGACTGTTCCCCTTACGTTCGCAAGAAACCTGTGGACGGTTCAAAGCTGTGTGAAACTTGCGGAAAAACGGCGGCGCATCGGTCCGGGCCTGAGCCCGGATTTTAACGACCCGATAACACCTTGGGCGCAAACCGGGCATACTCACTACAAGCGAAAGGTATGACAAATGTCCATGTCCGCGTTGGGCAGCGCAAGTGCTGGGCTTTACAGCGCCAGTGCCGTGTCCCTGTCCACCCCTCCCACCACCGAGGCCGCTGCCGAAGCGGGCGCCGCCGGTGGCCAACCGCCCTCCGGCCCGCCGCCGGGAGGTGGGACGCCGCCCTCTGGCCCGCCTCCGGGGGGATCCGCCGCAGCCAGCGGCGGGGTTGATGCAGAATCTCTGGTGGTCTCGTTGCTCGAAACCGATACCGAAAGCAGCAGCGATAGCACCTTGATCGACACCTACCCGGATGCCGATACCAATGACGACGGCACTGTCACCGACGCCGAACTGACCGCCTATCAGGCCGCCCAGGCCGCAGAGGCCAGTGCTGACGCCAACGCCGACGCGGCGGCCGAGATCGCCTCGGCGGCGGCCTCCTATACCCAGGCGCGCACCACGCTCAGCGCGCTTGACTGACCCGCTTGCGGTGCCGGAATTTCCCTCTGGCACCGCAAGCCCCGGCGGGTCCTGCGCGGTCATCCCATGGCGCAGGATATGCCCACGGCTGACCGTTGTCCGGCACGACTATGCAAACCCGTCGCAATTCGTGGCAAAACTTGCAAACCCGCCTTGCGCCGCAACGCGGCATGGCGTTCACTCTGCGTCACGGTCGACAAGGCCATAGACGGAGGAAAGAGACGCAATGCCCGAGTTCAACAAGATTCTCATTGCGAACAGGGGGGAGATCGCCATTCGCATCATGCGGGCGGCGAACGAGATGGGCAAGAAGACGGTCGCCGTCTTCGCCGAGGAAGACAAGCTTGGCTTGCACCGCTTCAAGGCGGACGAAGCCTACCGGATCGGCGAGGGGCTTGGCCCCGTTGCGGCCTATCTGTCGATCCCCGAGATCATCCGTGTGGCCAAGCTGTCGGGGGCGGATGCGATCCACCCGGGCTATGGCCTGCTGTCGGAAAACCCCGAGTTCGTCGATGCCTGCGATGCCGCCGGGATCACCTTTATCGGCCCCAAGGCGGCCACCATGCGCGCCCTTGGCGACAAGGCGAGCGCCCGCAAGGTTGCCATCGAGGCCGGTGTGCCGGTCATCCCCGCCACCGAGGTTCTGGCCGATGACTGGGACGCCATCGCCAAAGAGGCCGAGGAAATCGGCTATCCGCTGATGCTCAAGGCCTCCTGGGGCGGCGGCGGGCGCGGTATGCGCCCAATCAACGGCCCCGAAGAGCTCAAGGAAAAGGTGCTGGAAGGGCGCCGCGAGGCCGAGGCCGCCTTCGGCAACGGCGAAGGTTATCTGGAAAAGATGATCATCCGCGCCCGCCATGTCGAGGTGCAGATCCTTGGCGACAAGATGGGCAACATCTATCACCTGTACGAGCGCGACTGTTCGGTGCAGCGCCGCAACCAGAAGGTCGTCGAGCGCGCCCCCGCGCCGTATCTGTCCGAGGCGCAGCGCGAGGAAATCTGCGAGCTTGGCCGCAAGATCTGCGCCCATGTGAATTACGAATGCGCCGGTACCGTCGAATTCCTGATGGATATGGACAGCGGCAAGTTCTACTTCATCGAGGTGAACCCCCGCGTTCAGGTCGAACACACCGTCACCGAAGAGGTGACCGGCATCGACATCGTGCAGGCGCAGATCCTGATCGCCGAGGGCAAATCCCTCGCAGAGGCCACCGGCAAAGCCTCGCAATACGATGTGCGCCTGACCGGCCACGCGCTTCAGACCCGCATCACCACCGAAGATCCGACCAATAATTTCATCCCCGATTACGGTCGCATCACCGCCTATCGCAGCGCCACCGGCATGGGCATCCGCCTTGACGGCGGCACCGCCTATGCGGGCGGCGTCATCACCCGCTATTACGATTCGCTGCTGGTGAAGGTGACCGCCAAGGCCCCCACCCCGGAAAAGGCGATCAAGCGGATGGACCGCGCCCTGCGCGAATTCCGCATCCGGGGGGTCAGCACGAACATCGACTTCGTGATCAACCTGCTGAAACATCCGGTGTTCCTGAACAACCAGTACAGCACCAAATTCATCGACACGACGCCCGAGCTGTTCGATTTCAAGAAGCGCCGCGACCGGGGCACCAAGGTGCTGACCTATATCGCCGATATCACGGTGAACGGTCATCCCGAGGTGCAGAACCGCCCCAAGCCCGCCGCCGAGCTGAAACCGGCACGGCCCCCTGCCCTGCAGCACGAGGTGCCCCCCGCCGGCACCCGCACCCTACTGGAAGAAAAGGGCGCGCAGGCGGTGGCAGACTGGATGTCGGCCCAAAAACGCCTGCTGATCACCGACACCACCATGCGCGACGGGCACCAGTCGCTGCTGGCGACGCGGATGCGGTCTATCGACATGATCAAGGTGGCGCCCGCCTATGCCGCGAACATGTCCGATCTGTTCTCGGTCGAATGCTGGGGCGGCGCGACCTTCGATGTGGCCTACCGCTTCTTGCAGGAATGCCCGTGGCAGCGGCTGCGCGACATCCGGGCACGGATGCCCAACATCATGACGCAGATGCTGCTGCGCGCCTCGAACGGCGTGGGCTATACCAACTATCCCGACAACGTGGTGCAAAGCTTTGTCGCGCAGGCGGCGGCCAGCGGCGTCGATGTGTTCCGGGTGTTCGATTCGCTCAACTGGGTCGAGAACATGCGCGTGGCGATGGATGCGGTCATCGACTCGGGCAAGATCTGCGAAGGCACGATCTGCTACACCGGCGATATCCTCGATCCCGACCGGGCGAAATACAACCTTGCCTACTATGTCGACATGGGCAAGGAACTGAAGGCCGCTGGCGCGCATGTGCTGGGACTCAAGGACATGGCCGGGCTGCTCAAGGCCAATTCCGCCGGCGCGCTGATCAAGGCGCTCAAGGAAGAGGTCGGCCTGCCGATCCACTTCCACACCCATGACACCAGCGGCGCATCGATTGCCACGGTGATCGAAGCCGCGCGTGCGGGTGTCGATGCGGTGGATGCGGCGATGGATGCGCTGTCGGGCAACACCTCGCAGCCGACGCTGGGCAGCATCGTCGAGGCGCTGCGCCACACCGACCGCGACACACTGCTGGATGTCGGCACGATCCGCGAGCTGTCGAACTATTGGGAAGCGGTGCGCGGTCAGTACGCGGCGTTCGAATCCGGCCTTCAGGCGCCCGCCTCCGAGGTTTACCTGCACGAGATGCCCGGCGGGCAATTCACCAACCTCAAGGCGCAAGCCCGCTCGATGGGGCTCGAAGAGCGCTGGCACGAGGTCGCGCAGACCTATGCTGACGTGAACAAGATGTTCGGCGATATCGTCAAGGTGACGCCCTCGTCCAAGGTGGTCGGGGACATGGCGCTGATGATGGTGTCGCAGAACCTGACCCGCGCCCAGGTCGAAGACCCCGCCACCGATGTCAGCTTCCCCGATTCGGTGATCGACATGATGCGCGGCAATCTCGGCCAGCCGCCGGGCGGCTTCCCTGAAACCATCGTCAACAAGGTACTGAAAGGCGAAAGCCCCAATCTGGAACGCCCCGGCGCGCATCTTGCCCCGGCCGATCTGGACGCGCTGCGCGCCGAGTTGGCGGCGAAATTCCCCGACGAAGATTTCGACGACGAGGATTTCAACGGCTACCTGATGTACCCCAAGGTCTTCACCGATTACGCCGCGCGCCATGAAGAGTACGGCCCGGTGCGGGTGCTGCCTACGCTGACCTATTTCTACGGGATGCAGCCCGGCGAAGAAATCACCGCCGAAATCGACCCCGGCAAGACGCTGGAAATCCGGCTGATCACCGTGGGCGAGACGCAGGACGATGGCGAGGTCCGGGTGTTCTTCGAACTCAACGGCCAGCCGCGCGCGGTGCGCGTGCCCAACCGCAAGGCCAAGGCCACCAGCGTCGCCCGCCCCAAGGCCGAGGTCGGCAACCCCTCGCATATCGGCGCGCCGATGCCCGGCGTGGTGGCCTCGGTCGCGGTGCAGGCAGGGGCGCAGGTCAAGACCGGCGATCTGCTGCTGACCATCGAGGCGATGAAGATGGAAACCGGCCTGCACGCCGAACGCGATGCGGTGATCAAGGCGGTGCACGTGGTTCCCGGCGGTCAGATCGACGCCAAGGATCTGCTCATCGAGCTTGAATGACCCCGCGCCACAAGCATGGATTCGACAGACAGGGCGGCCCGGAATCACCGGGCCGCCCTTTCGTTCCAAGGGCCCGGCCCGGCGCTGCCCTGTCTGTACGCAACCGCACATAAACCCATCAGAAAAGCCCTGCACAGGGTGACGCTTTCGGCTGCAATTCGCAGCTCTTCGTTACATCCTTGCTGAAAACACACAAATTCTGCTTAAATGCTTGCGACACCTGCACCTTGGTATTGTCAGCCCCCCGAAAGGCGATCTATGCAGGTCGCGTAACGAAGGAAATTCGATTGAAGGCAGTTCCGATGAATCTTTTCACGACATCCGCCGCAGCCGTTCTGCTTTTTGCAGGCGCAGCGAATGCCGCGACCGTCAGCTACAGCGCGTCTATTGCGACCAGCACGACCAGTTGGGAAGATAGCGTTGCGCTTTCCATGTTTGACGAGACGCTCGGCACGCTCAATAGCGTCACCCTGTCCCTCTATGGTACGGCCAGCGGCACGGCAAAGGCGGAAAGCCTCGATGCCTCGTCGGCCAACGTTTCGCTCAGCCTTGGCGCGAACATCGTGGGTACCTACACCGGTTACGGCTTCAACGTTTCCGTCAATCCGCTTGCGACTAGTGTCACGAGCCTCAGCGCGTATGACGGCACCATCGATTTCGCCGGCACCTCCGGTGTCACCTACGAAGGCCTGACGGCAGACGATACTGACTCGGCAACCTTCACCAGCGCCCTCGAGGCCTTCATTGGCACCGGCACCTTCACGCTTGACCTGGCAGCCCAGGGCAACAGCAGCGGAACCGGTGCGGGCAACCTGATCACCCAGTTCGCCACCAGCGCCGGCGCCACCGCCTATGTGGTCTATGACTACACCCCGACCTCGACGGTGCCGCTGCCTGCGGGCGCACCGCTGCTGCTGCTCGGTGTCGGCGGGATTGCGCTGCTGCGTCGTCGCAAGACGGCCTGACCCAAGCCCAGACGATTTTCTGGCCCGCCGCGCCCCCGCGCGGCGGGCCTTTTCATGCGCTCAGTCGCCCTGCCCCGCAATCAACGGGCTGGCATCGCACTTGAACAGTGGTGACATGCCGGCAATCTGGCCAGCGCCCAAGCCCCATTGCAGATGGCCGCGCGAGCCAGCCCCTATCGTTACGCAAGGGCACAGCGCCCCGCCGCGAATTTCCGCAAAAAGGTGACAATTTCCTCTTGCGGAGCGGCGCGGGAATCCGTAAATGCCCCCCTACCAACCGGTTGCGGGCGTAGCTCAGGGGT
>NZ_JAHKQA010000056.1:0-141356 GCF_018860705.1 Citreicella sp. C3M06 | reverse complement strand
GAATCGCCTCGCCCGCTCCAATATCTTCTTCGGAAGACGTGAAAAAGGGTCGCCTTCGGGCGGCCCTTTCGCGTTTCAGAAGCACCGAGGTATTGTTGATAAAGTTAATAAGGTATTGCAAGTCAGGGCCAAACGTGGTGTCACGGATCGTGACCTTCACGCCAGCATCCAGACGGGTGCAAGCACGTCCTGTTGATCTGTTTTCTAGGGAGCTGCCGGTGCCTCGCGTCATCCGTCCCCATGCCGTTTTCGCGCTGTCCTGCGCCATTGTCACGCTTTGCCTTACCGCCCCGGTCGCGGCCGACGGCGATGCCCCCGGCGGGCTATCGATCGAGCTTAATGCCCAGGAACAGACCGAGCGCGGCTGCAAGCTGAGCTTTCTGGCGCGCAACGGCAGCGGGGCCGACATTGCTTCGGCGATTTACGAGACGGTGCTGTTCGACAGCACCGGGCAGGTCAACCAGCTGACGCTGTTCGATTTCGGCGCGCTGCCGACGAACAAGCCGCGTCTGCGGCAATTCGTGGTGCCGGGGCTGCAATGCGATGCGCTGGGTCAGGTGCTGATCAACGGCGCCGCCACCTGCGAGGCGGATGCGGGCGCCGATGCCTGCACAAGCGCGCTGACCCTGACCAGCCGCACCGGTGTGGAGATGATGGGATGAACGCGCTTGATATGCTGACGGACGCAATCCAGCGTCTTTACGACCTTGGCGGGCCGGTGGTGCTGTTTCTTGCGGCGGTATCGATGCTGACCCTGGCGGTGGTGCTTTACAAGCTCTGGCAATTCCGCGCCGCAGGCGTTGGCCGCCACCGGGCGCTGCGCGATGCGGTGGCGGCATGGGATCGCGGCGAGCGCGCCGAATCCGCCCGCGCGCTGGAACGCTCGCGCAGCTATTTGCGCCCGGTGATCGCGATGGCGATGGCGGGCGATGTCGACAGCGCCCGGCTTGATGCCGAGGCCGAAACCCGTTTTGCCGCGCTGGAACGGGGCTTTCGCTTTCTCGACGGGGTGGCGCAACTGTCGCCGCTCGTCGGCCTGTTCGGCACGGTTCTGGGCATGATCACCGCGTTTCAGGCCCTGCAGGAAGCCGGCAGTCAGGTCGATCCGTCGCTGCTGGCGGGCGGCATCTGGGTGGCGTTGCTGACGACTGCGGTGGGCCTTGCCGTCGCCATGCCGACGCAGGTTCTGCTCAGCTGGCTTGAAACACGCATCGACGCCGAGCGGGTGCTGGCCGGTCAGGCGCTGCGCACCATCGAATCCCCTGCCGCCGGGCGCGAGGCTGCGCCAAAGCCGCAAGGGCTGCGCGTCCATGCGTAAGGCACGGCGCAGGAACCGGCTGTCGATGACCTCGCTCATCGACGTGATCTTCCTGCTGCTGCTGTTCTTCATGCTCAGCTCGACCTTTTCCAAATTCTCCGAGGTCGAGCTGATGGCCGCCGGTGCCGGAGTCGGCACAGGCGATGCCCGCCCGTTGTTCCTGCGGCTGGGGCCAGACAGCGTGACGCTCAACGCCGCAGAGCTGACGCTCGACGCTCTGCCCGAGGCGCTCAGCCCCGAGGCGGGCGAGCCCGAGGAAAACCGCCTGCTGCTGGTGTCGTTGCAACCGGGGGTCAGCGCCCAGCGTCTGACCGACCTGCTGGTGGTGCTGCGCCGCGTGCCCGGCTTTGCACCGACAATTCTCGGAGGCGCCTGATGATCAGAACCCGTCGCCCCAGATCGAAGTCAGAGCCGACCATCGCGCTGATCAACATCGTCTTCCTGATGCTGATCTTCTTTCTGGTGGCCGGTCAGGTGGCACAGCCGCTGGGCGAATCGCTGGCGCTGGTGCGCACCGCCGATCTCGATAGTGCCGCCGCGCCGTCGGATGCGCTGGTCGTGACGCCGGACGGAGCGCTGTCGCTGCGCGGCACGGCGATTGCCAGCCCCGAGGCGTTTCTGGCGGCGCTCGATACCCCCCCGTCCGAGGTGCGCATCGTGCCCGACCGCGATCTTCCCGCAGAGGAACTGGTGGCGCTGGCCCGCGCCCTGCGCCGGGGCGGGGCAGAAAAGGTCATCGTGGTGACCGAACGAGGGCTGGAATGAACGCTGTACGAACATCCCGCGCCGCAAAGCTGGCGGCGGCCCTGCTGGCCTGCGGGGCGCATGGCGCATTGGCCCTGGCGCTGATGCAGACCGAGCCGCCGGTGAAGATCGAAGGCGCCTCTGGCGGCGAGGCGGCGCTTGGATCGAGCTTTGCCGACATGTCGCGCGGCACGTTGACGTCTGAACCGACCGAAGAGGTGCTGACGCCCGAGGCCACCCCAACGCAGCCCACAGAACCCGAGCAAGCCATCGCGCCGGAGCCCGCGCCACAGCGCGCGGCAGAGACCGCCGTTGCGCCCTCCCCAGAGCCTTTGACGCCAGAGCCCCTGACGCCCTCAGCGGAGCCCGACGTGATCGCCGCCTTGCCACCAGAAACCGCGGAGCCGGCCAAGGCCGAACCGCCGGATCAGCCCACGCCTTTGGCCGCCGAAGACACGCCCTCGGACGAGGCCGTTGCGGTATCGCGCCGCCCTGCCGTGCGCCCGGACACGCTGACGCCGCCGCCCAAGACCGAAGCTGCCGAGCCGACGCGCAAGGCTGAAGCCGCCGAGCCGACGAAAAAGCCCCGCGCGGAGCCCGCGCCAAAGCGCCAGCAAGCGCCCCAAGGCAATGCCGAACGCAGCGCCCGCGCCGGGCAGGCGACGGGCAGCGACAATGGGCGCGCCGCCTCCAGCGGCCAAGGCGGCAAATCGGACGCGGCCGGCAATGCCGCCGCGAGCAACTATCCCGGCGAGGTGATGCGCAAGCTGAGCCGCGTGGCGCGGCCCCGTCTCAACACGCGCGGCAGTGCGGTTATTGCCTTCAACATTGGCGGCAACGGCGGGCTTGCCGGGCTGTCGGTGGCGCGCAGTTCCGGGTCGGCGGCGCTGGATCAGGCGGCGCTGCGGGTGGTGCAACGCGCCGCCCCCTTCCCCGCCCCGCCCTCGGGCGCGCGGCGCAGCTTTTCAATCGAGATCAAGGCGCGTTAAAGCCCAGCAAAAATCGCCCCCCGGTTCGCTCCGAGAGGCCTGTCGCCTTAGCGCAGTTTCGGCAGCGTCGCGCCAAAGCTCCGCCCAGCCGCCTTGCCCGGCACCAGATGCGCCGTGTCATCGGCATCAAATGGTGCCAAGGCGCATCCCGGGGCCACCCAGCGAGCCCTGCTGCGGGGAATAGCTCGCGCGTCGGCTGTGCACCGCGTGATCCGCGTTAAGGCAAAGGCGGGATCCCCGCATCGCGGGCGTGGCGCAGTTTCCCAGCTCAGATCCAGTGCCCTGCCCAATTCAGGGTCATGGCTCAGCCCGATGCGCCGCCCCGGCAAGTTGCGCCAGTCATCTGCGTTGCCATCTCCGGCGCTTTGCCTGCCCAACCCGGTCGAGCCAGCCAGATCAACATAGACCCCGCTTGCCAGCCCATCGGATGCTTCAAGCGGGCCCCTGTCACTGCGAACATGATCGAACCCGCTGGCGCTGGTCACATGCCACCGGCGGGCATTGGAATCGTTCAGCGGCACAAAACCGGTGTCGTCCGCGTCAACAGGCCGGACGGGACGTGAGACACGCCGACGAACCATGTTTCGGAGTTTTTCGACATGCCCATGCAGCGAACTGTCGTGACCACATCGCCGATGATCGGCAAGAATTGCCGTACACCCCGGCTGCCGAAATCATAGGTCAACCGCCAAGGGTCACCTCGTAGAAACAGCGCAAGGTCGGTGTCCCTGCCGCCCGGCGCGTTGTTGGCGCCCACACGCTGCCGACCTTCGACATTGCGCCGACGATAAAGCGCGCGATGTTCTTCATCGTCAGCGTCGTGGTCTGCACGGCGTTCAACGTGGGCTGAGGGAACGGCCATGTCGACGTCGATTTCAACGCCGCACTCAGCTCGCCCGCATTCCGGCGCAGATCAGCGCCTGCGGGCAAAGACGACCGCCGCAACTCTTCCTTGACGCGCCGGTCTCGGCGCTCGACATTGCCCACCAGCTGCACGTGATGCAGATCGCCCGCGAGTTTGCCGAGGCTGGCGACGGGGTGATCGCCATGATGCACGATCGTACACTGACGGCGATGTTCGCCGAGCGTATCGCGATGATGTCCGGCTGGCACATCCTCGCCGCGCCACCCTCCGGAAAGGCCCCTGAATGTACCTCGCAATGAACCGCTTCACACTCACGTCCGAAAACGCCACCGCCTTCGAGGCGCTCTGGCTGTCGCGCGACAGCCGACTGCACGAAAACCCCGGCTTCGTCGCCTTTCACATGCTCAAAGGGCCCGAGGAAAACGGCCAGATCCTCTACGCCTCGCACACCGTCTGGGAATCCGAACACGCCTTCCGCAGCTGGACCCGCTCCGACAGCTTTCGCGCCGCCCATGCCCGCGCAGGAGGCACCCGAAAATTGCACGAAGGTACACCGAAATTCGAAGGCTTCACCGCCATCCAGCACATCCCGGCCCCGGCCTGACAGCGCCGCGCCCGCCCTTCATCTTGCCCCTAAACTCCGGGGAGCGCGAGGGGCTGGCCCCTCGCATCGCAACGCCTCGACCCGGCGCTTGGCTCGCCTGCGGCACCGGCCCCATCGGCCTTTGAAAACGGGCGGATCGGCCTGCGTCTCAGGCCCATGCAATTGGCGCGCAATGCAAAGTCGCTCGCGCCTCCATGTATCGCCATCTTCGGGGTGCCGGCTGGCAATAAATCCGCGGGCCTGCGCAACCTGATCACCCTTGCCACCAAAGCCCCGCCGCTCCGGGTCTCACACCCGCCCGTCACGCCATCGGCAAGGAATCTCGGGCAGTCCGCCAGCAACGGTCGCAACCGGCACTCCGATGCTCTAGAACCACGGCAAACACCTCTGGGAGCCGCCATGCTATCCTATCAGCACCTTTACCATGCCGGAAACCTCGCGGATGTGCAGAAACACGCGATGCTTGGCTACATGCTCGATTACCTGATGCGCAAACCCAAGCCGATCAGCTACATCGAAACCCATGCCGGGCGCGGGCTGTACGATCTGTCCGCCGCCGAGGCGCTGCGCACCGGCGAGGCCGAAAAGGGCATCGGCGCCTTGTCAGGCGATCTGCCGAGGGATCACCCCTATACGCTGGCCCTGCACCAGATCCGCGACGCGCAAGGGCCAGACGCCTACCCCGGCTCGCCGTTGATCGCCCGCACCTTGCTGCGGGACATCGACCGTCTGCATCTGGCCGAACTGCACCCGCAGGAACACGCCGCGCTGGAACGGGCGCTGAGCGGGCCGGGCGTTGCCATCCACCGCACCGACGGGTTCGAGCTGGCACAAAGCCTGTGCCCCCCCGAGCCGCGGCGGGGCCTGATGCTGATCGACCCGTCCTACGAGGTCAAGAACGACTACGACCGCATTCCGCGCTTTCTGGCGCAGGTGGCACGCAAATGGAATGTCGGGGTGCTGGCGCTGTGGTACCCGGTGCTGACGTCGGGGCTGCATCAGCCGATGCTGCGCGCCCTGACCGATGCCCACCCCGGCGCCCTGCGCCACGAGGTGCATTTCCCACCCATCCGCGACGGCCACCGGATGATCGGATCGGGCATGTTCGTGATCAACCCGCCTTGGGGACTGGCTGATGAGGCCCGCCGCATCGACCGGCTGTTTGCATCGGCCAAAAAACGCTGAGCAGATCACTCCATCCTGTGTATTCTACCGTGATGACCAGCGCTCCAGCCCCGGTTGCCTTGTCAGAGCCCCCCTGCCATCCGGCAGCGGGTTTCTGCACAACTGCGTCGGGGCAGCACTGGTTTGGCAGCGCCGCGGTGCGCTGACACGATTTTGCCCATTGCCGCAACTGGCCACGCGCCCCAGATTGTATCCGCGTAAACTGGAAAGGACTGACATGCCCGGACATCTTCACGCACAATCCCTCGGGGAACGAGCAACTTGGGCCGCAATCTGAGGTTCTGGTTGGCGGCTCCGAATGCCACCCCATTTGACCCGAGCGATGCGCCATTGGCGCTTGGCGCGCTGCTGTTGCGCGCGGCGCAAACCGATCATGCCGCGCTTTTCGCACGCCCCGGCACGCTGGCCGCGATTCTTGCCCATTGTTACGACCTGACCGCGCGCGAGGCTGCCGAGATGCTGGAAGCCTGTGATCGGGTTGAAGCCGTCGCGCCGCCGGGCTGCGATTTCGCCGGGCTGTTGCACAAGGCGATCTGCCATACCGACCGCCGCGCCATGGCCCGCCGCCTGAGCGAAGCACTGGTGGCCGGGGGGTATTGCGGCCCGGGCGATCCGCGCATCGCGACGCTGATCGAGGCCGTTCTTGGCATCGAAGACCATGACAGCGCGGCATCACGCCGCGCCAGCTAAGGTTGAATTTCCTGCCACCGCACCCGCTAACGTGTTAGGATCTGGCACAGCAAGATCCCGTCCCCGGCCAGAGGACCAAAGCCATGTTCGAGCGACTGAAAGCGATGCTGCACCTTGGAGAGGCGCCCGGCACACCGTTGCCGGCACTCGATTACAGCCATGCGCTGGGGGCGTTGCTGGTCAAGGTCGCGATGGCGGATCATGCCTATCTGTTCGAGGAAATCGAACAGATCGACCGCATCCTTGCCGAGGCCTGCGGGCTAGACCCGGTCAGGGCCGCGCGGATGCGCGCCACATGCGAAAAGCTCGCGTTGCACGGCCCGGACATCGAAACCATGGCCGAGCACATCCGCGGCGCCGTGCCGCTGGCGCAGCGCCGTGCCGCCGCCGAAGCGCTGTGGAAAGTCGTTCATGCCGACGGCGTCACCGGCACCCACGAATCCGCGCTGGTGGCATTGATCGAGGAACATCTCGGCCTTGGCGACGATGCCCTCGAAGCCGACCGCCAGAGGCTGCTGAACACGCTATAACCTCACGCCCGCGCGAGAGGCGCTTTCCCGCCGGGCAACCCCACGCTATATGCAGGGGCATGTTCGCAGATTTCCTCCGCAGGCTCACCGAGCCGGGCCCGACCCGCCTTCCCGACACCGACGCGCGGCTTGCG
Organism: Citreicella sp. C3M06; assembly: GCF_018860705.1. Taxonomy (GTDB): domain Bacteria; phylum Pseudomonadota; class Alphaproteobacteria; order Rhodobacterales; family Rhodobacteraceae; genus Salipiger. The sequence goes on along the minus strand of NZ_JAHKQA010000056.1, from coordinate 134,297 downwards.
CTGACGGCCCTTCTGGTGCGCGTCGCCCGGGCCGACGAAACCTACGATGCCGCCGAAAGCGCCCGCATCGACCGCATCGTGGCGCAGCGCTACGGCCTGTCGCCGTTCGAGGCGAGCAAGCTGCGCGGCGAGGCAGAGGCGCTCGAGGCCGAGGCCCCGGACACGGTGCGCTTTACCCGCGCGATCAAGGATGCGGTGGATTATCAGCACCGCATCGGCGTGATCGAGGCGCTGTGGCAGGTGGTGCTGGCCGATGGCGTGCGCGAGGCCGAAGAAGACGCGCTTCTGCGCCTTGTGTCGAACCTGCTGGGCATCAGCGACGTGGACTCGGCGATGGCGCGCAAGCGGGTATCGGGCGAGGCATAAGCGCTCCGCGCATGGGCGCCTGCCGCATGACGCGGCGAAAACCCTGCGTTTGGTGCTGTTTTGCACATTGCATTGGGCGCGGCTTTACGCCCATGTTTGCGTTGACCAACCAATCAAGACCCAGAGGTATGGCTTGCCAAACGCCACCCCCGTCATCGAGATCCGAAATCTCCACAAGGCCTATGGCAGCCTCGAAGTGCTCAAGGGCGTGCATGTCACCGCCCATCGCGGCGACGTGGTGTCGCTGATCGGCTCTTCGGGGTCGGGCAAATCGACGCTTCTGCGCTGTTGCAACCTACTAGAGGACAGCCAGCGCGGCGAGATCCTGTTCAATGGCGAGCCGGTGGCATGGCAGGGCGAAGACCACGCCCGCCGCCCCGCCGATCCCAAGCAGGTTCTGCGCATCCGCACCAACCTGTCGATGGTGTTCCAGCAGTTCAACCTGTGGGCCCATATGACCATCCTTCAGAACGTGATGGAAGCGCCGGTGACGGTGCTGCGCCGCCCGCGCGCCGAGGTCGAGACAGCCGCGCGCGCCTATCTCGACAAGGTCGGCATCGGTGACAAATGCGATGCCTTTCCCGCGCAGTTGTCGGGCGGGCAGCAGCAGCGTGCCGCCATCGCGCGCGCACTGTGCATGGAGCCGCAGGCGCTGCTGTTCGACGAGCCGACCTCGGCGCTCGACCCCGAGCTGGAGCAGGAGGTCATCAAGGTCATCAAGGCACTGGCCGAAGAAGGCCGCACCATGCTGATCGTCACCCATGACATGAAGATGGCCGCAGACGTGAGCGATCACGTGGTGTTCCTGCATCAAGGCCTGATCGAGGAAGAAGGCCCGCCGCAAACGTTGTTCGGCGCGCCCAAATCGGAACGCCTGCAAGGCTTTTTGAAATCCACGACCCACGCGTAAGCCGTGGGCGATACCAACCAAGGGATGAACAAGATGAACAAGATCTTTTTCGGCACCGCCGTTCTGGCACTGAGCGCTGGCGCGGCGCTGGCGCAGGACGTGGTGCGGCTGGGCACCGAGGGCGCCTATCCTCCGTACAACTTCATCAACGATGCGGGCGAGGTCGATGGCTTTGAACGCGTTCTGGGCGACGAGCTGTGCAAGCGCGCCGAGCTGACCTGCGAATGGGTCACCAACGACTGGGATTCGATCATTCCGAACCTCGTGTCGGGCAACTATGACGCCATCATCGCAGGCATGTCGATCACGCCTGAGCGTGAAGAGGTCGTCGCCTTCACCCAGAACTACACCCCGCCGTCGCCCTCGGCCTTTGCGGCGATGATGGACGGGATCGATCTGGAAACTGCGGTGATCGCGGCGCAGACCGGCACCATCCAGTCGGCCCATGTGGCGACGATGGAAGGCGCGACCCTTGTCGAATACCCCACCCCCGACGAGACCGTCGCGGCGATGATGGCCGGCGAGGCCGATGTGGTGCTGTCCGACAAGGATTACCTGATCCCGGTGGTCGAGGAATCCGGCGGCGAGGTGATGTTTGTCGGCGATGACGTGCCGCTGGGCGGCGGCATCGGCATGGCCTTCCGCCAGTCCGACCCGGAACTGCGCGAGACATTCGACGCGGCGATCCAAAGCATGAAGGATGACGGCACGCTCAACGCCATGATCGTCGAATATCTGGGCGCCGACAGCCCCAAGTTCTGATGCATTTTGCCCCGGCGCAACAGCCGGGGCATCCCTGACCGGAGAGCCCGCCATCTTCACCGCCTGCGCCGATCCTTCCGCCCTGACGGGCCTCAGCTGGCTTGCCTGTTATCTGACAACCGGCAAGCACATGGCGTTTTACGGCTCTTTCGGGACCGTGCTGCTGCTGCTCGCGATCACCGCGCCGGTGGCGTTGGGAATGGGGTTTCTGGGGGCAATGGGCGCGCGCGCGCGAATTGCGCCGCTGCGCTGGCTGGGCCAAGGCTATATCGCGGTGGTGCGCGGGGTTCCGGACATCGCGTTCTTCCTGTTCTTTGTGATCGCGCTGGATCAGGGGTTTGAATGGCTACGCCATCAGGTGAAATGCCCCGACTGGCCCGATGCCATCCGTCAGGGCAATGATTTCGTGGTCTGCCCGGCGGCCAAGCTGCCGCTGAGTTCGTCGCCGCAGATCTGGCACGAGATCTATGGCTTTTCGCTGGCAGTGCTGACCTTTGCCATCGTCTTTGGCGCCTTCGCCGCCAATGTGCTGTACGGCGCGATGAAGGCGGTGCCCCATGCCCAGCTTGAAACCGCCGAAGCCTATGGCATGTCGCACCGCCAGACCTTCTGGCGCATTCTGATCCCGCAAATGTGGGTTTATGCGCTGCCCGGCCTGTCGAACCTGTGGATGGTGCTGATCAAGGCCACCCCGCTGCTGTTCCTGCTCGGGGTCGAGGACATCGTCTACTGGGCGCGCGAACTGGGCGGATCGAAGACGGCACGCTTCACCGATTATCCGCATGGCGATTGGCGCGTGTGGTATTTCGCGGCGCTGCTGGTGTTCTACCTGTGCTTCACGCGGGTGTCGGAGATCGTGCTGGCGCGGCTGATGAGGCGGCTCACCCATGGTCAGGCGACCTTGGGCGGCGAAGCGCAAAGGAAGGCGGCGTGATGCCTCTGGCCAAGGTCGCAGTGGGGCGCTGCCCCACACCCCGGGATATTTATGGCCAGAAGAAGGGCCTGCCGGGCACAGGGGGTGAGGCATGAGCTGCTGGGATGTGGTGGCCGATTACGGGCTGCGCTCGCTGGGCATTGGCGAGCGGCTGTTGCCGCGCGATGATTTCACCCTGTGCAAGCAGGTGGTGCTGATCGGATCGGGGATGATCTGGAACGTCTATTTCGGCGTTCTGGCGTTGCTTTTCGGCTTCTTTCTGGCGACCGCGCTGGCGGTTGGCAAGGCATCGCGGGTGACGCCGCTGCGCAAGGCGGCGGAATGGTTCATCTTTGTCTTTCGCGGCTCGCCGCTGTTCATCCAGTTTTTCTTTGCTTACTTCCTGTTCCTGTCGCTGAAATCGGTCTCGCCGCTGTTCGACCCGCTGTCCTCGGCATGGCTGGGGGCGCTGATCGTGCTGTTCTTCAACACCGCCGCCTATTCGGGCGAGATCTTTTATGGCGCGTTGCTGTCGGTTCCCAAGGGCGATATCGAGGCCGCGGATGCCTATGGCTTTACCGGCTGGTCGCGGTTTCGGCGCATCGTCTGGCCAACCATGCTGCGGCTGGCATGGCCTGCCTATACCAACGAGGCGATCTTTCTGTTTCACGCCACCACGCTGGTGTTCTTCAGCGGCTTTCCGGCATGGCAGCAACGCGGCGACGCGCTGTATTATGCCAGCTATTTCGCCGACAAAACCTTCAACCCGTTTGTGGCCTACCCGATCCTTGCGGGCTATTTCATCCTGTTGACGCTGATCGTCATCGCGGTGTTCGGGGCGATCAACCAGCGTCTCAACCGGCACTTGCCGCAGGCGCGCCGGCAAAAAATCCGCTACCGGCCGAATCTGATCCGCTGAGATGCCTGCGCATTGCCCATTGCGGCAAATGCGCCACCGGACGGTGAGCCGCCGCTTGCCACAGAGCCCGGCCTCCGCTACCGTGGAATTTGATCATATTCCTCACTGGTGACCCATGAACGATCCCAAAAGCTGGCTGCGCAAGAACCCGCAGGTCCGTACGATCCGCGTCGGGGCCTCGGACCTCAACGGGCAGATGCGCGGCAAGCGCGTGCCCACCCGCTTTGCCGACAAGGTGGTCGAAGAAGGCACCCGGTTTCCGCTGTCGGTGATGAACCTCGACATCTGGGGCGAGGACATCGACGACAGCCCGCTGGTGTTCGAAACCGGCGACCGCGACGGCGTACTGCGCCCGACCGAGCGCGGCTTTGTGCCGATGCCATGGCTCGAGGCGCCCACCGCCCTGCTGCCGATCTGGATGTATCTTGAAGACGGCCGCCCGTTCGAGGGCGATCCGCGCCATGCGCTGGCGCAGGTGCTCAAGCGCTACAAGGCGCGCGGGCTGACGCCGATGGTTGCGATCGAGCTGGAGTTCTTTCTGATCGACGACAGCGGCAAGTCGTTGCAGGTGCCACTGTCGCCCCGGTCGAACAAGCGGCGCAAGGCGGCGGAGGTGATGTCGATCCGGGCGCTCGATGCCTTCGACACCTTCTTTACCGATCTCTACGACGCCTGCGAAGACATGGACATTCCCGCCGATCAGGCGATTTCCGAGGCCGGGCTTGGCCAGTTCGAAATCAACCTGATGCATCAGGCCGACGCGCTGCACGCCGCCGACGATGCGTGGCTGTTCAAGATGCTGGTGCGCGGTCTGGCCCGGCGTCATGGCTTTGCCGCCAGCTTCATGGCCAAGCCTTATGAAGATTATCCCGGCTCTGGCATGCATGTGCATTTCTCGGTGATGGACGAAGACGGCAACAACATCTTCGACGATGGCGGCCCCAAGGGCACCGATACGCTGCGCCATGCCGTGGGCGGCCTGCTCAATGCCATGCATGACAGCACGCTGATCTTTGCCCCGCACAAGAACAGCTACGAGCGGCTGGTGCCGGAAAATCATGCCCCCTGCGGCATTTCATGGGCCTACGAAAACCGCACCTCGGCGATCCGCATTCCCGGCGGCAGCGCCAAGGCACGCCGCATCGAACACCGCGTGGCGGGGGGCGATGTAAACCCGTATCTGCTGCTGGCGACCCTTCTGGGCGCGGCTCTGATCGGGATCGAGGATCAGGCAGAGCCGCCCGCCCCGATCACCGGCAATGCCTATGCGCAGGAGATGCCGCTTATTCCCGCCACATGGGCTGACGCGATGGATGCGTTTGAGGCCAGCACCATCATGCCGCGCATCCTGCCGCCCGGACTGATCCGCTATTTCCTCGCGACCAAGCGGCAAGAGCTGCACTACATGGCCGAGCTGTCGCCCGCAGAGCAGGTGGAAATCTATCTCGATACCGTCTGACCCCCCTTCCCGCGCCACGCGCGCGGGTCTAGGGTCGGCCCATCACGAACATTGGTACTTGCATGAAAATCGGCATCCTTCAGCCCGGCCTCGTGCCGGACGTCATCCTCGAAGAGGTTGGCGATTACGACGCGCAATTCCGGGCGCTGTTGGCCGGACACGGGTTCGACTTCGAAACCTGGAAGGTGGTGAACGGCAACTTCCCCGCCGGTCCCGATGACGCCGACGGCTGGCTGATCACCGGCTCGCGCCATGGCGCCTACGAAGATCACCCGTGGATGGCGCCGCTCGAAGAGCTGATCCGCGCCATCTATGCCAGCGGCAAGCCGCTGATCGGGGTCTGCTTTGGCCATCAGATCATCGCGCAGGCGCTGGGAGGCAAGGTCGAGAAATCCGAGCAAGGTTGGGTCGTCGGCCCGACGCTGTACCGCTATGGCGACAGGCTGCGGCTGGTAAACGCGTGGCATCAGGATCAGGTCGTCACCCTGCCCGAGGGGGCCGAGGTGGTCGCCTCGTCCGAGATTTGCCCCTATGCCGCGATCCACTACCCCGGCCATGCCTATACGGTGCAGCCGCACCCGGAATTCCGCCGCGATTTCGCGCAGGCGCTGATCGTGCACCGTGCCCCCGGCGTGGTGCCGCCCGCGCTGGTCGACGAGGCGACAGCCAAGCTGGACATGCCGCTCGACAGCGCTGAAATCGGCGCGCAATTCGCCACCTTCTTCAAGGAAAAGAGGCTCGCATGACTCACCCGACCTCGAACCTGCCCGATGCCGCCGCCGCCTACCTGGAAGGCCGCCGGCTTGACGAGGTGGAATGCATCATTTCGGATCTGCCGGGCATCGCGCGCGGCAAAGCAGTGCCGGCGTCGAAGTTTCAACGCCAGGACTATTTCCATCTGCCGGATTCGATCTTTTACCAGACCATCACCGGCGAATGGGGCGAGGCCGCCAGCGCAGAGGGGTTCATCGAACGGGACATGATCCTGAAGCCCGACATGAGCACGGCCACCGCCGCACCATGGACGGCGGACTGGACGCTTCAGGTCATTCATGACGCCTATGACCGCAAGGGCAATGCCATCCCGTTTGCGCCGCGCAACGTGCTCAAGCGGGTGTGCAAACTGTACGAGGAACAGGGCTGGCAGCCGATCGTGGCGCCGGAGATGGAATTCTTCATCGTGGCGCGCAACCTCGATCCGGCTAAGGACATCCAGCCGATGATGGGCCGCTCGGGGCGGCCCGCCGCCGCGCGTCAGGCCTATTCGATGACCGCCGTCGACGAATTCGGCCCGGTGATCGACGATATCTACGATTTCGCCGAGGCGCAGGGCTTCGAGATCGACGGCATCACCCAGGAAGGCGGCGCGGGGCAGCTTGAAATCAACCTGCGGCATGGCGATCCGGTCAAGCTGGCGGACGAGGTGTTCTATTTCAAGCGGCTGATCCGCGAGGCGGCGCTGCGCCATGACTGCTTTGCCACCTTCATGGCCAAGCCAATCGCCAACGAGCCGGGATCGGCCATGCACATTCACCATTCGGTGATGGATATGGAAACCGGGCGGAACATCTTTACCGGCCCTGCGGGCGGCGAAACCGATGCGTTTTTCAACTTCATCGGGGGCTTGCAGAAATACATGCCCGCCGCCGTGGCGGTGATGGCGCCCTATGTGAATTCCTATCGGCGCTACGTGCCGGGCCATGCGGCGCCGATCAACCTTGAATGGGGGCGCGACAACCGCACCACCGGCATCCGCATCCCGCTGTCGGGCCCTGACGCGCGCCGGGTCGAGAACCGGCTGGCAGGAATGGATTGCAACCCCTATCTGGGGATCGCGGCGTCGCTGGCCTGCGGCTATCTTGGCATGATGGAAGAGGTCCGCCCGTCCAAGCAGTTCCGCGGCGACGCCTATGAGGGCGAAGGCGACATCCCGCGGGTGCTCGGCTCTGCGCTGGATCTGTGGGATGAGGCGACAGCGCTGCACGAGGTGATGGGGCCGGAATTCGCGCGGGTCTACGCCATCGTGAAACGGGCGGAATACGAGGAATTCCTGTCGGTGATCTCGCCGTGGGAACGTGAGCATCTGCTGCTCAACGTGTAGGTGAGCATCTGCTACTCAACCTCCGAGCCTGTGGCGGGGGAGGCAGGGGGGCCAGCCCCCCTCGGCGCCTGCGCGCCTCACCCCCCGGAGTTTATTTGGCAAGATGAAGGGCGGGCCTGATGGATCTGTTGTTCTCGAATGACCGGCAGGGTCACTATCCGGAAAGCTGGTACGCGGCGACGGCGCTGGATGCGCAGGAGCATCCGCCCTTGCAGGGCGAGGTGCGGGCGGATGTCTGCATCGTGGGGGCCGGATTTACCGGACTCTCTGCGGCGCTGCACATGGCGCAGGCCGGGCTGGACGTGGTGGTGCTGGAGGCGCATCGCATGGGCTTTGGCGCCTCGGGGCGCAATGGCGGGCAGCTTGGAAGCGGGCAGCGGGTCGATCAATTGTCGCTGGAGGGGCTGATCGGGGCTGCGGATGCGCGCAAGTACTGGGATCTTGGCGAAGAGGCCAAGGATCTGGTGCGCGCGCTGGTGGCAAAGCACGGCATCGACTGTCAGCTGCGCGATGGCGTGGCGTGGTGTGGCTCGCGCCCCGGCGATGTGGCGCATCTGCATGAATACGCCGAGCATATGGCGACGCACTATGACTACGACATGGAGGTGATGGACGCAGAGGCGTTTCGCGCGCTCTGCCCGTCGCCGGATTACTGCGGCGGCGTGTTGGACATGGGGGCGGCGCATCTGCACCCGCTGCGGCTGGCGCAGGGGCTGGCGCAGGCGGCGATTGGCGCGGGGGCGCGGGTGTTTGAACGCTCGCATGTGAGTTCGGTCGATGAGGGGGCCGAATGTGTGGTGCATAGCGCCCAAGGAAGCGTGCGGGCCGGGCATGTGGTTTATGCTGGCAACGGCTATCTTGGATCGTTGCAGCCGAAGGTGGCGCGGCGGGTGATGCCGATCAACAATTTCATCGTGGCGACCGAGCCGCTGGGTGCGCGCGTGGCCGAGGTGTTGACCCGCGACGTGGCCGTGGCCGATTCGCGGCATGTGGTAAATTACTTCCGCCTGTCGCCGGACGGGCGGCTGCTGTTTGGCGGCGGCGAGAATTACTCCTACCGATTCCCGCAGGACATCCGCGCCAAGGTGCGCGCTCCGATGCTGGAGATCTTTCCTTCGCTCAGGGATGTGCGGCTGGACTACGCCTGGGGCGGCACGCTGGGCATCACCATGAAGCGCCTGCCGCTGCTGGAGAGGTTGCGCCCCAACGTGCTCGCGGCGGCGGGATATTCCGGGCATGGTGTTGGCACCGCGGTTCATGCCGGGCGGCTTTTGGCCGAGGTGGTCAAGGGTAGCAGCGCCGGGTTCGATGCCATGGCCGCGCTGCCGACCCCGCCCTTCCCCGGCGGACCGTCGATGCGCACGCCTTTGTTGAAGCTTGCGATGACATGGTTCGCGCTGCGCGACCGGCTTGGCATCTGACACAGATTTGCAGCGTCTGGCGCCCTGACCGGCCGATCCCCGGCCGGTTTTAACTTGGTTGTCATGAAACTCGTGTTTAAGCTTTCCCGAAACAGACATTCGGGAACTTGAAATATGAGCAGCCTGCCAAACATGCATGACGCCGAGCCGATCCCTGCCGAGGCGCGCGCCGAGATCGACCGCCTTCTGCAGTCAGGCGATTTGTTCCGCTACACTGCCCCCGAGGACGCCCCCGTCGCGCTGCTGGAGCGTGAGTTCGCCGCGATGATGGGCAGCCGCTACGCGCTGGCGGTGTCGAGCTGTTCTGCAGCGCTATTCCTGTCGCTCAAGGCGCTTGGCCTGCCGCGCGATGCGCGGGTGATGATCCCCGGTTTCACCTTTGCCGCCGTGCCCTCGGCCATCGTTCATGCCGATTGCATCCCGGTGCTCTGTGAGGTCGGCGAGAATTACCGCATCGACCTTGGCGATTTCGAAGCCAAACTGGACAGCGTGCAGGCGGTGATCATCAGCCATATGCGCGGGCACACCTCTGACATGGACGCGATCATGGCGCTGTGCGACGCGCGCGACATTCCGGTGATCGAGGACGCGGCGCATTCGCTGGGCACCGTCTGGGGCGGGCGCAAGGTCGGCACCATCGGGCGCATCGGCTGCTTCAGCTTTCAGAGCTACAAGCTGGTGAACGCGGGCGAAGGCGGCATCCTGATCACCGATGATGCGGATATCGTGGCGCAGGCGGTGATCCTGTCCGGCGCTTACGAGCACACTTGGAAGAAACACGTGGCCCATGGCGACAATACCGGTGCGCTGGCCGAGGCCTTTGCACGCTGGCAGAACAAGCTGCCGCTGTACAATCTGCGCATGTCGAACCTGTCGGCGGCGGTGATCCGCCCGCAACTGGCGCATGTAGAGCGCCGCATCCTCGACGGGCGGCGCAACCATGATTTCGTCGCCGAGCGGATCAATCGCTCACCATGGATTTATGTCCCGGACAAGCTACCCCAAGAAGAACGCGCGCCGGATTCCCTGCAATTCAACCTGCGGAGCATGACTCGCGACGAGATGCGCGCCTTTGCCGATGTCGCCGCCGCGCTCGGGGTCAAGGTGCAGGTGTTCGGCCTGTCGAGCGACAACGCCCGCGCCTTCTGGAACTGGCAGTTCCTACCCGAGATGCCCGAGCTGCCGCGCACCCGCGCCATGCTGGAAGCGGCCTGCGACACCCGCCTGCCCGCCCGCCTGACGCTGGAAGATTGCGCCGCCGTGGCCGATATCCTCGTGACCGCCGCCGAACAGGTCATGTCCGAGACCCGCGCCTACGGCACCTGACACGCAAAAGGGGCGGCCAAAGGCCGCCCCCTGCCTGCCCTGCGAGCAGATTATTTCTGGATCTTCGCGAGCTTCGCCTGCAACTCGGCGAGCTGTTTCTTGACCGTCTCGAGGTCTTCGGCGTCCTCGGTTTCGGCTTCCGGCCCGGACCACTGGTTTCCCATGCCCCCGGTCATCGCCTTGAGAAACGCCTCCTGCTGCGCCTGCATCGCCTCGAAACCGGGGATCTTGGGCATCATCGGGTTCGAGGAGACGGTTTCCGCCCATTTGGACTGGCTGTCGCGGAACATCTCGAAGCTGGCAGCCAGAAACTGCGGCACCGCCGAGGTGGCCGTCGTGGTGTAGCTGCGCACCAGATCGGTCAACACGTTGATCGGCAAAACCGATTCCCCGCGTGATTCGTGTTCGGCAACGATTTGCAACAAATATTGCCGGGTCAGGTCATCGCCCGATTTCAGATCGACGATCTGAACGTCCCGACCATCGCGGATGAACCCGGCGATGTCTTCGAGCGTCACGTAATCGCTCGTCTCGGTATTGTAGAGACGGCGGCTGGCATAGCGCTTTATCAGCAGCGGTTTGAGGTCGTCTGCCACGTCACCCTCCCTGGCCGTGAAACATTGTTGGCAAAGACTAAGCTCTCGCAGAATAAAAGGAAAGCACTAGCTTTCCCATGGGGATGCGAGCGGATGTCAGCCCGCCGCCGCGAGAATGGCATCCAGCAACGCACGGGTGCCCCGGCTTTGTTCCAGCGGTACGGGCCAGTCGGCACCGTCGCGCACGGCGCGGTTGAAGGCTTCGACCTGCAGAACATAGTGATTCTCGCGAGGGAACCGCCAGGTTTCCACAGGGCCGCCGGAACGGTGCAACTCGACGCGGGCCTCGCCAAAGACCTGCGCATTGTAGGGCACCGGCATTCGGATCACGCCGGTTTCACCATGGATCACCATTTCCTGCCACGGGGCGGCGCGCATCGACACCCGCCCGGTATAAAGAAACCCCGCGAACCGCGCCATCACATGCGCAGACACATCGACGCCGTTCTGCATCTCGATCTCGGCGGCGAGGATCACTTGCGGCTCCTGCCCCGTCAGCAGACGGACCGAGCCAAAGGCATAGACGCCGATGTCGCCAAGCGCGCCGCCACCGGCGTCGGGCCGGTTGCGGATGTTCGCTAGGTCGTCGTTGAAGAAGCTGTGGGTCGAATCGATGCGCACCAACGGGCCGATGGCGCCCTCGTCCAGCAGGGCGCGCGCCTTGGCGTATTGCGGATGATGCGCGATCATCCATGCCTCGGCGATCAGCTTACCGCTGCGCTCGCGCGCGGCGATCAGCCGGTCGACCCCGGCCACATCCATCGCCACCGGCTTTTCGCACAGCACGTGCTTGCCCGCCTGCGCCGCCTTTTCCGACCATTCGACATGCAGCGCATTGGGCAGCGGGATGTACACCGCGTCGATGTCCGGCGACTCCAGGAGCGATTCGTAGCTGTCGAACACCGCGATGCCCGGGGCGATCTCGGCAAAGGGCGCGGCCTTGTCCGGGCTGCTTGTGGCGATGGCGCTCAGCGTGCCGCCACGGGCGGCGTGGATCGCCGGCCCCATATGCTCGCGCGCAAATTTCGCGGCCCCAAGAATGCCCCAGCGCAGATGATCGGTCATGATGCTGTCTCCTGTCCCGGCGCGGAGGATATCCTATCGGCGCCTGCGGACAACCCATTGAAAACGCAAACGGGCGACCCACAAAGGATCGCCCGTTTCGCTTAACGTCCAAAGGGTTGCTCACCCTAAGGACACAGTGGTGAGCCGTGATGGGTTCGAACCATCGACCTACTGATTAAAAGTCAGTTGCTCTACCAACTGAGCTAACGGCCCACTGTCTGTGTGGGGGGCTTCTAGAAATTGTGGCGGGTGGGGTCAATGCCTTTTTTCGAATTTTCCCAAGCTATTTTCACGAGCTCTGGAAAGGCGCACCCATGAGGCGTATATCCGCGCCCATGAACAGCTTCGCCAACAGACTGCCCTTCATGAAGATGCACGGGCTCGGGAACGATTTCGTCGTACTCGATGCGCGTGACCATAGCGTGACGGTCACACCCGATCTTGCCCGCGCCATCGCCGACCGCCATCGCGGCATCGGGTTCGACCAGCTTGCCGTGATCGAGTCGGGCGAGGACGCAGCGCTGACCTTTTACAACGCCGATGGTTCGACCGCCGGAGCCTGTGGCAACGCCACCCGCTGCATCGCGCGCTTTCTGATGGACGAAACCGGCAAGACCGCGCTGCGGCTGACCACCGAGCGTGGCACGCTACTGGCGCAGGATGCGGGCAACGGCCTGACCTCGGTCAATATGGGCCAGCCGCAGCTGGACTGGCACGAGATCCCCCTCGCCCGCGAAATGGAAACGCTGGAGCTGCCCATCGACGGCGCGCCCACTGCAACCGGCATGGGCAATCCGCATTGCACCTTTTTCGTCGACGATGCCGAGGCGGTCGATCTTGCCGCCTTTGGCCCGCCTCATGAGAATCATCCGCTGTATCCGCAGCGCACCAACGTGCAGGTCGCAAGCCTCATCGGGCCCGATCACCTGCGGATGCGGGTGTGGGAGCGCGGCGTGGGGCTGACGCTGGCCTCTGGCTCCTCGTCCTGCGCCACGGCGGTTGCAGCGGCGCGGCGCGGGCTGACCGGCCGCAAGGTCACCATCGAGCTGGATGGCGGAACGCTGATCATCGACTGGTGCGCCGATGGCGTCTGGATGACCGGCGCCACCGCGCATGTGTTCGACGGCAGTTTTACGCGCCACTGGCTGGAGAGCGTATCATGAGCGCGCCGATCTTCACCACGCTGGGCTGTCGGCTCAACGCCTATGAGACCGAGGCGATGAAGCGCCTCGCGGATGAGGCCGGCGTCGGCGATGCGGTGGTCATCAACACCTGCGCCGTCACCGCCGAAGCGGTGCGCAAGGCGCGTCAGGAGATTCGCCGCCTGCGCCGCGAAAACCCCGAGGCCCGCGTTATCGTCACCGGCTGCGCCGCGCAGATCGACCCCGACAGCTTTGCCGCGATGGACGAGGTCGACGCGGTGATCGGCAACACCGAAAAGATGTCGCCCGACACGTGGGCGGGGCTGTCGAACGGCTTTATCGGCGACACCGAAAAGGTGCAGGTCAACGACATCATGTCGGTGACGGAAACTGCCGGGCATCTGATCGATGGGTTCGGCACCCGTAGCCGCGCCTATGTGCAGGTGCAAAATGGCTGCGATCACCGCTGCACCTTCTGCATTATCCCCTATGGCCGGGGCAATTCGCGCAGCGTTCCCGCCGGCGTCGTGGTCGATCAGGTCAAGCGGCTGGTGCAGAAAGGCTTCAACGAGGTGGTGCTGACCGGCGTCGACCTGACCTCATGGGGCGCCGACCTGCCCGGCACGCCGCGGCTTGGCGATCTGGTGATGCGGCTGTTGCGGCTGACCGACGTGCCGCGCCTGCGCATCAGCAGCATCGATAGCATCGAGGCCGATGACAACCTGATGCTCGCCATCGCCACCGAACCGCGCCTGATGCCGCATCTGCACCTGAGCCTTCAGCATGGTGACGACCTGATCCTCAAGCGGATGAAGCGCCGCCACCTGCGCGACGATGCCATCGCCTTTGCCGAAGAGGCGCGCAAGCTGCGCCCCGGAATCACCTTTGGCGCCGACATCATCGCGGGCTTCCCGACCGAGACCGAAGCGCATTTCGAAAACTCGCTGAAGCTGGTCGAAGACTGCCACCTGACATGGCTGCATGTCTTTCCCTATTCCGCCCGCCCCGGCACCCCGGCGGCCAAGATCCCGTCGCGCGTCGATGGCAAGGTCATCAAGGACCGTGCCGCCCGCCTGCGCGCCGCCGGAGACGCCGCCGTGCTGCGCCACCTTGCCGCGCAGCAGGGCGCAGAGCACCGCATTTTGATGGAATCGCCAGACATGGGCCGCACCGAACAGTTCACCGAGGTCGATTTCACCACCCCCCAGACCGAAGGCAGCATCGTCACCGCAACCATCACTGGCGTATCGGGAAACCGGCTGACCGCCTGACACAAATCGCACAGTCCCGGCGCGACGCCGGGGCGCGCCGTTTGAGCATTTGCGATAGCCGCCCCGATGCGGCATCACTGGCGTATGTCTCCCGTATCCCGTGCTCTTGCCGTTCATCTGTTCACCGCCACCGGTGCCGTTTTTGCCATGCTCGCGCTGCTTGCCGCCGCGCAGGAAAGCTGGTCGGTGATGTTCCTGTGGCTGGTGGTCGCCTTCTTCGTCGACGGGCTCGACGGCCCGCTGGCGCGCAAATACGACGTCAAGGCCAATGCGCCAAGATTCGACGGCGTGCTGCTCGACCTGATCATCGACTATCTGACCTATGTGTTCATCCCGGCCTTTGCGCTGTTCGAATCGGGGCTGCTGCCGGGTTGGACCGGCTGGATTGCGATCATCATCATCACCTTCGCCTCGGCGCTATATTTCGCCGACACGCGGATGAAGACCGATGATAACAGCTTTCACGGCTTTCCCGGCTGCTGGAACATGCTGATTCTGGTGTTGTTCGCGCTGCAACCAAGCTTCTGGGTGATCCTTGGGCTGGTGGCCGTGCTGTCCGTGGCGATGTTCCTGCCGCTGAAATTCATCCACCCGGTGCGCACCGAACGCTGGCGCTGCGTTTCGCTGCCCGTGGCCATCGTGTGGACGCTCTGCGCAGGCTGGGCGGCATGGTTCGACTTTCTCCCCGGCAGCTGGGCGCATTGGGGGTTGGTGGCAACCTCGCTCTACCTGATCGCCGTGGGCATCGTGCAACAGCTCGTTCCGGCGCGCCGCTAGAAGATCCCCATCGCCAGACCGGCCGCCAGCGCTTGGCCCAGTTCGCGGCATCGGCCCAGATCGGTCGAGCCGATCTGCTTGGGTGCAAGGATCTGCTCTGGGGTCTGCGCCTGCGTGTTGACGATCAGCGCCGGTTGCGCCTCCCGCAGCCGCCAGCCCTTGGCGATCCGCGCCAGCTGGCGCGCCGCGCCCTCGCCATCCGATCCGGCGCAGACCATATGCGCATAGGCCCGCCCCTCGATCCGGCCCAGAACCGGGTAATAGCAGCGATCACAGAATTCCTTGAGCGCGCCCGACAGCGCGGCAAGATTCTCGGGCCCGCAGAACAGATAGCCCTGCGCCTGCAACAGATCCTCCGGCCCGGCTTCGCAGGCATCCAGCAGCCGCACCGGCAGCTCCTCACGCGCGCCTTCGGCGGCGGCCTCGGCCATCTGGCGGCTGCCCCCGGTGCGGCTGTGAGTGACGATCAGCAACTCCATGCCGCGCAGCCTAGCGCCCCGCCGCACCCGATCAAAGCCCTGAGCGGCACCGGCCTGCCAAATCCGCACCAGCGACGCTCCGGCGACAAGGTTCTGGCGCTGGATTGAACGACAACGTCTTGACCCATGCGCGCGCTTGATTTACCTCAGCACAACAGCCCGAGCGGGCGTTGTGTAATGGTAAGACCTCAGCCTTCCAAGCTGATGACGCGGGTTCGATTCCCGCCGCCCGCTCCATTCCCTCCCACAGACCACGGCAAGACTCCCCTTTCGCACAATGATGCGGTAATGGAACGCGGCACCGCGTCAGGAGGACACATGGCCAGAGGCAACCCCGCAACCGCCCCGGCGGAAGACCGCGCCAAATCCCGCAAGCTCGGTTCGCTGTCCGCGCTGGCCCCCTTTCTGTTGCCCTACAGAGGCATGGTGATCGCCGCGGTGCTGGCGCTGATGCTGACCGCCGCAGTGTCGCTGGCGCTGCCACTCGCGGTGCGCCGCGTGGTCGATAATTTCAATGCCGACGGCGCGCTGCTCAACGGCTACTTCATGGCCGCGCTCGGCATCGCCGCGCTGCTCGCCGCTGGCACGGCGCTGCGCTACGCGCTGGTGACCCGGCTGGGCGAACGTGTGGTGGCCGACATTCGCAAGGCGGTGTTCGACCGGGTGATCGGCCTGTCGCCGGTGTTCTACGAAAAGGTGATGACCGGCGAGGTGCTTAGCCGCATCACCACCGACACGACGCTGATCCAGTCGGTGATCGGCTCATCGGTGTCCATCGCCCTGCGCAACATCCTGATGATGGCGGGCGGGCTGGTGCTGATGCTGCTGACCTCGGCCAAGCTGACAGGCCTCGTGCTGCTGATCGTGCCCGTGGTGGTGGTGCCGATCATGACGCTGGGCCGCCGCCTGCGCACCCTCAGCCGCGAGAATCAGGACTGGATCGCCGCCTCCTCTGGCAATGCCGCCGAAGCGCTGCTGGCGGTGCAGACCGTGCAGGCCTTCACCCATGAGACGATCTCGCGCAATGCCTTCGGCGAGATCACCGAAAAAAGCTACGACGCCGCCCGCCGCCGCATCTGGGTGCGCGCAGCGATGACCGCCATCGTGATCTTCCTCGTGTTCTCCGGCGTGGTCGGCGTGCTGTGGATGGGCGCATGGGACGTGCGCGCCGGAGACATGAGCCCCGGCGCGCTGGTGCAATTCGTGATCTATTCGGTGATGGTCGCGGGCGCGGTCGCTGCCCTGTCGGAAATCTTTGGCGAATTGCAACGCGCCGCCGGGGCCACCGAACGCCTCGTCGAGCTGTTGCAAACCGAAGACCCGGTGCAGGACCCCGCAGCGCCCCGCACCCTGCCCGACCCGGTGCGCGGTGAAATCCAGCTGACGGATGTCCATTTCGCCTACCCTTCTCGCCCCGAAATCTCGGCGCTGGACGGCGTCAGCCTGACCATCCAGCCCGGCGAGACCATCGCCCTCGTTGGCCCCTCCGGCGCCGGCAAAACCACCATCGTGCAGCTGATCCAGCGCTTCTACGATCCGGCCTCGGGGCAGATCACGCTCGATGGCATCCCTCTGGCCGACATGGGCCGCGGCGCCTTTCGCCAGCACATCGCACTGGTGCCGCAGGACCCGGTGATCTTCGCCGCCACGGCGCGCGAGAACATCCGCTTCGGTCGCCCCGACGCAAGCGACAGCGACATCGAATCCGCCGCCCGCGCCGCCGCCGCGCATGATTTCCTCAGCGCCCTGCCCGATGGTTACGACACCTACCTCGGCGAGCGCGGCGTCATGCTGTCAGGCGGGCAGAAACAGCGCATCGCCATCGCCCGCGCCATCCTGCGCGACGCGCCGGTGCTGCTGCTCGACGAGGCGACCTCGGCACTCGATGCACAAAGCGAACGCGCGGTGCAGGCCGCCGTCGATACCCTGGCACAGGGGCGCACCACGATCATCGTCGCCCACCGCCTCGCCACGGTGAAAAAGGCCGACCGCATCGTCGTGATGGAAAACGGCCGCATCGCTGCCATTGGCACCCACGACGCGCTGGTGTCCGAAGGCGGCCTCTACGCCCGCCTCGCCCGCCTGCAATTCACCGACGGCATCGCCGCCGAATGAAGAAGGGGCGCGGCCCATCGACCCGCGCCCCTTCTTCATCTTGCCCCTGAACTCCGGGGGGTCCGGGGGGTCCGGGGGGCTGGCCCCCCGGCGTGCAGCGCCGGTTCAATAGGGCATCGGATGCTCCCGGTGCACCGCGTCAAGCCGCTCCAGCAACTCCTCGCCCAGCACCACATCGACGGCCCCCAGCAGATGATCCAGCTGCGCCAGAGTCGTCGCCCCAAAGATCGACGACGCCACGAAGGGCCGCCGCGCCGACCACGCCAGCGCCATGTGCACCGGGTCCAGCCCGAACTCCCGCGCCACCTGCAGATACGCCTCGACCGCCGGGAACGCCCGCGCACTCTTGCGCCCGCCAAGGTTGCCGTTCAGTGCCATGCGCGAGCCCTCCGGCACCGCGCCATTCTGGTACTTGCCCGTCAGAAGCCCCGCCGCCAAAGGCGAATAGGGCAGCAGCCCAACCTGCTCATTCACCATCAACTCGGCCAGATCGGTATCGGCAAGCCGGCACATCAGCGAATATTCGTTCTGAACAGACGCCACCCGAGGTCCGCCGACCTCCTCCGCCATGCGCAGCCACATCGCGGTGCCCCAGGCGCTGTCGTTGGACAGGCCAAAGGCGCGAATCGTGCCACGCTCCACCTCGCGGCCAAGCGCCCCCAGCGCATCCGCCATGTGCTGCACGGTTGTCGCGCGATCCTGCCCTGACGGGTCGTAGCGCCAGTTCTGACGAAAGTGAAAGCTCCCCCGGTTCGGCCAGTGAAACTGGTACAGGTCGATCACATCGGTCTTCAGCCGCTTCAGCGAGGCCTCGATCGCTCCCGGAATCGTCTCCGAGGAAATCGGCGCCTCATCACGCACCAGCTTCGACGTCCCGGTGTGCTTCGTCGCCAGCACAAACTCCTTGCGCCGCCCCGATGCCACGATCCACTCACCGATGATCTCCTCGGTGCGCCCGACGGTCTCGGCCTTCACCGGGTTCACCGGATACATCTCGGCGGTGTCGAAAAAGTTGATTCCAGCCTCCAGCGCCCTGTCCATCTGGGCAAAGGCCTCCTCGGGCGGCGTCTGGTTGCCAAAGGTCATGGTGCCGAGGCAAAGCTCGCTCACCTCGATGCCGGTCCGGCCGAGCGGGTTCTTCTTCATTTGGGGGGAACTCCTGATCTGAAACTTGGCGCCAACCTAGCGGGCAGACCACAGAAGCCAAGCCCATGCGCCTTGATCTTTCCACTGCCCGCCCGATCCGTTAAAGCGGCGAACAAAGCGGCGCGGAGAAAAGGCAGATCATGGCACGGCATCTCATCACCTCGGCGATTCCCTACATCAACGGGATCAAGCACCTTGGAAACCTGGTGGGCTCGCAGCTTCCCGCGGACCTGTTCGCGCGCTACCACCGGGCGCGCGGCGACGAGGTGCTGTTCCTCTGCGCCACCGACGAACATGGCACCCCCGCCGAACTCGCCGCCGCCAAGGCCGGCAAGCCGGTGGCGGAATACTGCGCCGAAATGCACGAGGTGCAGGCCCGAATCGCAGACGGCTTCCGCCTGTCCTTCGATCACTTCGGGCGCAGCTCCAGCCCGCAGAACCACGCCCTGACCCAGCATTTCGCCGGGGTGCTGGCCGAGCGTGGCATGATCCGCGAAGTCACCGAAACCCAAATGTATTCGCCCACCGACGGGCGCTTCCTGCCCGACCGCTACATCGAAGGCACCTGCCCCAACTGCGGCTTCGAGGATGCGCGCGGCGATCAGTGCGACAATTGCACCAAACAGCTCGACCCGGTCGAGCTGATCAACCCGCGCTCGGTGATCTCGGGCGCGACCGATCTGCAAATGCGCGAGACGAAACACCTGTATCTGTGCCAGTCCACCATGAAGGAGCAGCTCGAACAGTGGATCGACACCCGCGAGGGCTGGCCGATCCTCACCACCTCGATCGCCAAGAAATGGCTGAACGACGGCGATGGCCTGCAAGACCGCGGCATCACCCGCGATCTCGACTGGGGCATCCCGGTCAAGAAGGGCGATCAGGACTGGCCGGGCATGGATGGCAAGGTCTTCTACGTCTGGTTCGACGCGCCGATCGAATACATCGCCTGCGCGCAGGAATGGGTCGATGCAGGCAAGGGCACGGACTGGCAGCGCTGGTGGCGCACCGACAAGGGCGCAAGCGATGTGACCTACACCCAGTTCATGGGCAAGGACAACGTGCCCTTCCACACGCTGGGCTTCCCGGCCACCATCCTTGGCTCGGGCGAGCCGTGGAAGCTGGTCGATTACATCAAATCGTTCAACTACCTCAACTATGACGGCGGCCAGTTCAGCACCTCGCGCGGGCGCGGCGTGTTCATGGATCAGGCGCTGGAAATCCTTCCGGCGGATTACTGGCGCTGGTGGCTGCTGAGCCACGCCCCCGAATCCTCCGACAGCGAATTCACCTGGGAGAATTTCCAGACCTCGGTGAACAAGGATCTGGCCGACGTGCTGGGCAACTTCGCCAGCCGCGTCACCAAATTCTGCCGCGCCAAGTTCGGCGAACAGGTCCCGACCGGCGGCAGCCTCGGCCCGCGCGAAGACCAGCTCATCGCCGACCTCACCGCAAGGATCCGCGAATACGAAACCCACATGGCCCATGCCGAGGTGCGCAAATCCGCCGCCGCCCTGCGCGCGGCCTGGGTGCTCGGCAACGAATACCTGCAAGAGGCCGCCCCCTGGACGACCTTCAAGACCGATCCCGAAGCCGCCGCCGCACAGATCCGCCTCGCGCTGAACGTGATCCGGCTCTACGCAGTGATCTCGGCCCCCTTCATCCCCGACGCCGCGGCCCAGCTGCTCACCGCGCTGAAGTCCGACGATGACAGCTGGCCCGATGACGTCGCAGCGGCGCTGAACACCCTGCCCGCAGGCCACGCCTTCGAGGTGCCCGAGGTGACCTTCCGCAAGATCACCGACGACGAGCGGGCCGACTGGCAGACCCGCTTCGCTGGCAAGCGCGACTGACCCCGGCCTCTTCTGGCCCAAAATATCCCGGGGGGAGCGCACCCGCGCGGGGGGCAGCGCCCCCCTTGCAACATTGACAACCCATGCCACCGCTTGCTACCCCGCGCGCCTCATCACTCAAGGGGCGCACCGCATGGCACGCAAGAAGGGCCGCGACATTTCCGGCTGGCTGATCGTCGACAAACCGGCCGGAATCACCTCGACCTCGGTGGTCAACAAGGTCCGCTGGGCGCTGGCCGCAAAAAAGGCCGGCCATGCAGGCACCCTCGATCCCGAGGCCACCGGCGTTCTGGCGGTGGCCCTTGGCGAGGCGACCAAGACCGTTCCCTATATCACCGACGCGCTGAAGGCCTACCGCTTCATCGTGCGCCTCGGCCAGCGCACCAACACCGATGATGCCGAAGGCGAGTTGCAGGCCCAAAGCGATATCCGCCCCGATGATGCCGCCATCAAGGAAGCGCTGCACGGCTTTGTTGGCGACATCCTGCAGGTGCCGCCGCAATTCTCGGCGGTCAAGATCGACGGCGAGCGTGCCTACAAGCGCGCTCGCGACGGCGAAACCATGGAGATCGCCGCCCGCCCTCTCTGGGTCGAAGAGCTGACGATGGTCTCGCGCCCCGACGCCGATCATGTCGAACTCGAGATGGTCTGCGGCAAAGGTGGCTACGTGCGCTCCATCGCCCGCGATCTGGGCGAAACGCTGGGCTGTCATGGCCATGTCCTGCGGTTGCGCCGGGTGTGGTCAGGGCCGTTCGACGCCGCCGACGGACTCTCGCTCGAGCAGGTCGATGCGCTGGCCAAGACCCCCGAACTGGATGCCCGGCTGCTGCCGCTCGAGGTCGGTCTGGTCGATCTGCCAGAACTGAAATGCACCCCCGAGGGCGCCGCGCGGCTGCGCAATGGCAACCCCGGCATGGTGATCCCGGGCGATGTGGAATACGGCGACGAGGCTTGGGCCTCGTTCGAAGGGCGCGCCGTCGCGGTCGGCGTCTACAAGGCCGGAGAGCTGCACCCGACCCGCGTCTTCGTTCCGCAATCCAACGCCTGATCCCGGCGCCCAGACTTCCTTAGCAAGGCGTCTGGGCGCCCACCGGTCTTGCATGCCAGACTCGGCTCTCTGAGCCTACCGGCGTCACACTCCCTTCTCGGGGAACCCCTGAAGATCCTGCGCCACCAAGGTCAAACGCCCCTCTCAGCCCATCATCTTCAGCCAGCGGCGCAGCGCATCCCGCGATTGAGCCTCGTCCAGAAACGGCACATGGCCGCGCCCCGGCACGTTGACGGCAATCATATCCGGACGACGCGCCTGCATTTCGGCAAAAGTTGCCGCCGACAACAGGTCGGAATTGGCCCCCCGGATCGCGCACAGCGGTATCCCCGCCAGCGCATCGAACAGCGGCCACAGATCCGCCGCCGGCTGGGCACCGTCTCCCAGAACCGCATCGCGCAGCTTGGGATCATAGGTAATCACCAGCCCGTCGGGGGTTTCGCGGTAGAACTTCTCGGCCTCTTCGCGCCAGCGGCTTTGCGGCACGCCTTCAAAGGCCGTCATCGCGGCGGCGCGTTTCTCGACCGCCTCATCCAAGGTCTTCCACGGCGGATTGCGCCCCAGATAGCCCTTGATCACCTCCAGCCCGGTATCGGCGATCTCGGGGCCGATGTCGTTCAGCGCCACGCCCAGCAGGCGGTCCTTGACCGTGGCGGCCAACACCATGGCGATCAGCCCGCCGCGCGAGGTGCCCAGAACCGCCGCGCGCTCGATCCCAAGATGATCGAGCAATTCGACCGCATCACGGCCTTCGACCGGAATGTTGTAGCCAGCGGGATCGCCCCAATCGGATTGGCCCCGCCCCCGGTAATCGAGCCGGATCAGCCGCACCCCGCCAAGATGCGACGCAACGTAGTCGAAATCGCGCCCGTCGCGGGTCAGCCCGGCAAGGCAGAGCAGCGGCAACCCCTCGCCTTCGTCGGTATAATACAGCGACAACCCGTCCGAGGTGGTGAAACGCGGCATCAACAAAGCTCCGGGATCGTGGTCAGGTCGGTCAGAACGTGGCGCGGGCGGGCAGACAGCCGATCCATCGGCAGATTGCCGCGATTGACCCATGCGGTGTGAAAGCCATAGCCCGAGGCCCCCGACGCATCCCAACCGTTGGACGACACGAACAGCACCTGCTCTGGCGTGCAGCCCATGCGCGCGCCGACAAGGTCATAGACTTCGCGGGCGGGCTTGAAGATACCAACCTCTTCGACCGACAGCACCGCGTCCAGCTGCGCGCCGATACCGGCGCTGTCCACCGCCGCCGCCAGCATCTCGGGCGAGCCGTTCGACAGGATCGCCGTGCCCAGCCCCTTGGCCTTCAGCGCCGCCAGCATCGCGGGCACCTCTTCATAGGCATCAAGCACTTGGTAAAGCGCCATCAGCCGCCCGCGCAAGCCTTTGTCGGTCAGGCCCTGCCGCTCCATCGCCCAGTCAAGCGCATCGCCGGTGACCTTGGTGAAATCCACATGGTCGCCGGTGATCGCCCGCAGCCAGCTGTATTCCAGCTGCTTGCGCCGCCAGTCTTCGGACAGCGTCTGCCAGCAGCGCCCCAGCGCCGCATCCTCCTGCGCCGCGCGGCGGGCGGCGGCGGAAACGTCGAACAGCGTGCCATACGCGTCGAAAACACAGGTTGTAATGGTCATGATAGCCTCCGTTGCGGGCGAGCCTTGCACGCTGCGCGGGGACAGGAAAGGCCCCCGTTTGCAATTTGCGCCCTGCGGGACTATCTTATTGCCGAGAAATATGAGCACCCGCATTTGCGGCCTCATCCATTCACGCAATTCCCAGACATGAACGGAGCATCCATGACGCAGGTCAAGACCGGCGATACCGTCCGCATCCACTACACCGGCACGCTGAACGACGGCACCACATTCGATTCCAGCGCGGGCCGCGATCCGCTTGAATTCGTGGTCGGCTCGGGTCAGATCATCCCCGGACTCGACAAGGCCATCCCCGGCATGACCGTCGGCGACAAGAAAACCGTCGAGATCGCCCCGGAAGAAGCCTATGGCCCGGTCCACGCCGAGGGTCGTCAGGCCGTGCCGCGCCAAGAAATCCCCGATGACATCCCGCTCGACCTTGGCACGCAGCTTCAGGTCCAGACGCCGAACGGCCAGACCATGAACGTGACCGTCGCCGAAGTGACCGAAACAGAGGTGACGCTTGACGCCAATCACCCGCTTGCCGGCAAGGATCTGACCTTTGCCATCGAGCTGGTCGAGATCGCCTGATCTTCGGGCTCGGGCGGCCCCGCGCCGCCCGAGCCACTTGCCAAGCGCCGGATGTTCGGCGCCTCGGCGCAGATTTCTGCAAGCTGCGCCCTCTTGGCGCCCAGTGGGCCGCGCCCGCATCTGGCATCACACCGCCCCTGCAGCGTGCAGACCCCTGCCAGAACTCCCTGAAAGGCTTGACCACGCCGCCCCGCCTTGGCTTTCTTGACGCCATGCGCAACCTCATCGCGGCGCTTACGGAAAGGGACGGCTGATGGATCACCCTCTGATCGACCTGATCAACGCCCGCATCACGGCGGCAGAGCGCGACGGCGCCTTTGACAACCTGCCCGGCGCGGGCAAGCCGCTGCCGCCCTGCGATGACCCCGAGAACGCGGTGCTGAACCGCATCCTGAAAGACAATGGCGCGGTGCCCGAGGCGGTGGCGATCCACCGCGAATTGTCGCGGCTGCGCGCCGAACTGCTCGAGACCGCCGACCGGAGCGAACGCAAGCGCCTGATGCAAGACATCGCCCTGCTTGACGCCCGCTTCGAGATCGCCCGCAAGCGCCCCTGACGTCTTGTCCCCGCCGCCCCGCGCGTGCCACTGTCCGGGCCGAGCAGGAGGCACCCGCAATGGTCACGGTCAAGCAGCAATACGAAACCTACCCCTATCCAGAACGCGACCCGGCGGACGAGGATCTGCGGCTGATCACCGGCTCGCCGTCGCACCCGTTCGAGATGGATCACTTCCTGTGGCAAGGCGCGCGCGACTGGTCGGCGCCGCTGCGGGTGCTGGTTGCGGGGGGCGGCACCGGCGACGGGCTGATCCAGCTGGCGACGCTGCTCGACATGGCCGGGGCCAAGGCCGAGATCACCTATATCGACCTGTCTACCGCCTCGCGTGCCGTGGCCGAAGCGCGGGCGGCGCGGCGCGGGCTGACGACCATAACCTTTCACACCGGCAGCCTGCTGGAGGCCGCGCAGTACGGCCCGTTCGATTACATCGATTGCTGCGGCGTCTTGCACCACCTGCCCGACCCGCACGCCGGCTTTGCCGCGCTGCGCGAGGCGCTGGCACCGGGCGGCGGCATGGGCTTCATGGTCTATGCGCCCTATGGCCGCTCGGGCGTCTACCCGTTGCAGGACGCGTTCAGCGCGTTGTTCGACGGGTTGCCGCCCGAACAGCGGCTCGCGCAGGCGAAACGCATCGTCGCCGAACTGCCCGAAGGCCACCCCTTTGTCGCCAACCGCAACCTTGGCGATCACCACGCCAGCGATGCGGGCTTTTACGATCTGCTGCTGCACGGGCAGGACAGGGCCTACAGCGTGGCCGAACTGCTTGAAACGCTGAAGGACACCGGCTGGCGGCTGGCGGATTTCACCGCCCCCGCGATGTATGATCTTGCCCGCCTCGCCCCGGTGCCCGAAGGCATGGACAAGGCGCGGCAGATGGCGGTGGCGGAAAAGCTGCGCGGCACCATCCGCATGCATGTCGCCTACGCGGTGCCCAGCGATGCACCCGACACCATCGCCAAACCATCGAACCGGGCGCTGGTGCCGCATCTGCGCGGCGTCAAGCGGCAGGCGCTGGCCAAGGCCGTGGCGCAACGCCGCCCCCTGCCCCTGCAACTGGGCCAGCTCAAGACCGAATTGCATCTCCCGCGCGAGGCGGCCTCGGCGCTTGCCGCCATCGACGGGCGGCGCAGCCTTGCCGAAATCGGCAGCGCGGCAAAGCTCGACCCGCTGGCGCTTGGCAAGGTCTGGGCGCAACTGCACGACGGGCTCGCGCCATGGGGGCTGTTGCACTACTCTGGTCTTCTCCGGCAGACCGGGCGGACGATCAAGGGGATCTAATCGCCGCGCGAAACGTTGCGTTTCAAGGCGCTTGTCGTTACGTCGCAGAGTCTTGCGCGGGCGGGCGATCCTTTTCACACTGCCCTTGAGGAGAGAGGCCCCGCCGGGGCAAGACAGGGAGGGAGACCCATGCGTTTCGCGTCAATCGCCGACCGCGATGCCATCGAGGCCGACAAACCGTGGGAGGCGCGCAACCTGCCGCCGACCCTCTACAGCCAGCTTGAACGCACTGCACAGGCGTTCCCGGACCGCCCGGCGATCAGCTTTCAGCTGCTCTCTGGCCCCAAGGATCCCGCCGAAACGCTCAGCTGGGCCGAACTGCACAGCCAGACCACCCGCGCCGCCAACCTGTTTCGCAGCCTGCGCATCAGCGAAACCGACGTGATCGCCTATGTGCTGCCCAACTGCACCGAGGCGGTCGCCGCGCTGCTGGGCGGCGCGGTGGCGGGGATCGTGCTGCCGATCAACCCCCTGCTGGAACCCGAGCAGATCGCGGCCATCCTGCGCGAATCCGACGCGCGGGTCGTGGTGACGCTCAAGCCCTTCCCCAAGACCGATGTGGCGCAAAAGGTTGCCGAGGCCTGCCGCCATGCGCCCCGTGTGGGCACCGTTCTCGAGGTCGATCTCAATCGCTACCTGA
The DNA here is from genome assembly GCF_018860705.1 of Citreicella sp. C3M06. Taxonomy (GTDB): domain Bacteria; phylum Pseudomonadota; class Alphaproteobacteria; order Rhodobacterales; family Rhodobacteraceae; genus Salipiger. Next base: position 107,924 of record NZ_JAHKQA010000056.1, on the reverse strand, counting down.
CAGCGCCGAAACGCTGGATCGTGCCGTTTTTGCGCCCCCGGCGCGGGCCCTCGCATGCCGATGTCAAATGCTTTCGCAAGGAGATGGCGCAACAACCCGCCACGCCGACCTTCGAAGACCGCCAGCAAGACCGGGTCGCCGCCTATTTCCATACCGGCGGCACGACGGGCATGCCCAAGGTGGCGCGGCACCAGTATTCGGGAATGCTCTACAACGGATGGCTGGGCCACCAGCTGCTGTTTTCCGAAAAAGACAACATCATCTGCCCGCTGCCGCTGTTCCATGTCTTTGCTGTCCACGTGATCTTGATGGCGGCGCTGTGTTCGGGCGCGCATGTGGTGCTGCCGACTCCGGCGGGCTATCGCGGCGATGGCGTGTTCGACAATTTCTGGAAACTGTGCGAGCGCTGGAAGATCAGCTTTGTCATCACCGTGCCCACGGCGGTTTCGGCGCTGATGCAGCGCCCGGTGAATGCCGATCTCTCGACGGTCAGGATGGCGTTCTCGGGCTCGGCCCCGATGCCGCTGGAACTGTTCAAGCGATTCGAGGCGACCTGCGGCATCACCATCTGCGAAGGCTACGGGCTAACCGAGGCCACCTGCCTCGTGTCGGTGAACCCGCCCGAAGGTGAAAAGAAGGTCGGCTCCGTTGGCATCCCCTTCCCCTACACCCATGTGAAGATCGTCCAGCAAGGGCCGGAGGGTAGCGATGAATGCCCCCTCGGAGAGATCGGTGAGATCTGCGTCGCCAGCCCCGGCATCTATCCGGGCAGCACCTATACCGAGGAAGACCGCAACCGCGAGCTGTTCCATCAGGGCATCTACCTGCGCACCGGCGATCTGGGCCGGCTGGATGAGGACGGCTATCTGTGGATCACCGGCCGCGCCAAGGATCTGATCATCCGCGGCGGGCACAACATCGACCCCGCCGAGATCGAAGAAGCGCTTCTGGCCCACCCCGCCGTCGCCTTTGCCGGGGCCATCGGCCAACCGGACAGCCACGCCGGGGAATTGCCCTGCGCCTTTGTCGAACTGTGCGAGGGGGCCGATGTGACGCCGGAAGCGCTGCTGGCCCACGCCCGCGTGCATATCCATGAACGCGCGGCGGTGCCCAAGCACCTTGCGATCCTGCCGGAATTGCCGAAGACCGCCGTTGGCAAGATCTTCAAGCCCGCGCTGCGTATGCTGGCCATTGCACGGGTCTATGACGATGCGCTGATCGCGGCGGGGCTGCCCGCCCGCGTCATCGACGTGGTCGACGACAAGCATCGCGGCCTTGTCGCCCGCATCGCCCGCAATGACGCAGAGGAAGGCGCCGTGGGCCAATGCCTCGGCGCCTTTACCCGCCCCTGGGAATGGGCCAAGGCCTGATCAGCGCTCGGTTCCTTCGCAGAAGATCTCGTGAAGCAACCCGATGACCCGGGCGGTATCCTCGTTGGCAAGACTGTAGAAAATGGTCTTGCCCTCGCGCCGTGTGCTGACCAGCTCTTCTTCGCGCAGTCGGGCCAGCATCTGGCTCACCGCCGCCTGACGGGTGCCGAGCAGCTCTTCGAGCGCGCCCACCGATTTCTCGCCGGTGACCAGATGGCACAGGATCATCAGTCGCCCCTCATGAGCGAGCGTCTTGAGAAAGCTAGTGGCGCCATGGGCGTTAGCAGCCATCTGTTCGGGCGGGGCAATGACGGTCGAGTCGGGCACGGGGGAAACCTTCTGGCGGGTCCTGATAATGTACGATGTCAGGCTGGAACAATAACATGCAACCTATACGCATATTAAAAGCGCATATCACCTGCACAACCTAAGGCAAAGCGCTTTGGTTCCCGTAAAGAGCTCTGCTGGTTGATCGCGCTGCCGCGACATTATCCCGAAAACCACCCCGGGCTTGGCCCGGCGAAGGGTCCTACATACCAAGCTGATCGCTGACCGGGGGCACGCCATGGCCTTGCGCAGACAGAAACGCCCCAAGAATGGCCGCGTAATCAGCGGGCTTTTCCACGCAGGCCAGATGCCCTGCCCCGCGCATCAGGTGAAACTGCGCGCCGGGGATCAGCCCGATGGTCTCGCGCACAAGGTCGGGCGGGGTCGAGCCGTCTTTGGAGGCCGCGATGCCAAGCGCGGCGCAGCGCAGCCCGGAGGTCGGCGTCATGAAATCGGTTCCCGAAATCGCGTGGCAGCAGCCGATGTATCCCTGCAGCGGGGTCCGCTCGAACATGTGGCGGATCGCCAGCGCGTCCGGCGCTGCCCGATACGCCGGGGCCAGCCATTTTTCGAGCGTGCCGCCCGAGATCGCGGCAAGGCCCCTCGCCTCGACAGCGGCGATGCGATCCTCCCAGATCGCCCGCGTGCCGATCTTGCACGCGGTATGCGAAAGCACCAGCGCGCGCACCAGATCCAGCCGCTTTGCCGCCAGCCCCTGCGCCACCATCCCGCCGATCGACAGCCCGACGAACACCGCATCCGTCATGCCGACATGCTCCATCAGCCGCTCGACGTCGCGCACCAGATTGCCCATGGAATAGGGCCCGTCCGGCGCATCGCTGAGGCCATGGCCGCGCATATCGTAGCGCAGCACCCGCAACCCATCGGGCAGCGCCGCCAGCACCCCGTCCCAGATCCGCAGGTCGGTTCCCAGCGCATTGGCAAACACCAGCGGCGCGCCGTCTTCGGGGCCATCAAGGCGGTAGTGCAGGCGGATGTCGCCAAGGTCTGCGATCAGCATGGGCTCTCCTGTGTCGGGTGGCGGCACAAAACGCGAAGGGCGCGCCCATGGCAAGGCGCGCCCTGTGTGGTCATCGTGGCAGGATCATTCCTTGATGGTGATCCGCCCGTCGACATAGGGCGTGTAAGGCGCGTTGGCCGCGAGGAATTCCGCCGTCACATCGGCCAGATCCGGGCCGAAGTCATAAGCGTTCTGCGCGTCGATGAACATCTTGTAGCCATCGCCGCCGTTGCGGACATAATTGTTCGACACGACGCCATACAGCTTTTCTGCGTCGATCGGGGCGCCGCCGACCATCACCTCGGAAATCCGGCTGCCGGGCTCTGCCGACGGATCGACGGTAAAGGTGATGCCCGCCACCTGCGGGAAGCGCCCACCGCCGTCTTCGATCTGGCTGACGCCGTTTTCAAGCGCTTCGATCATCGTCGCGCCAGTGACCTGAAAGGTCGACAGCGTGTTCTGGAACGGCAGCACCGTCAGCACTTCGCCCATGGTGACCTCGCCCGCGTCGATCGACGCGCGCAGACCGCCGCCGTTCTCCAGCGCGATCTCGATGCCCTGATCCTTGACCCGATCGAGCATCGCATCGGCCACGAGGTTGCCCATCGGGCATTCCTCGGCGCGGCACATGTCGCGGGCGCCGACGATCTCTTCGGCGGTTTGCGCGACCACCTTGCTGCGGATCTCTTCCAGCGGCGCGGCGGCCTCGGCGATGCGCGCCTTGACGGGGGCATCCTCGGACACGCCCGCGTCCATGATCAGCGGCTGGCCAGAGGCCTCGATGATCTCGCCAGCGTCGTCGAAGGTCACGTTCAGCTCCCCAAGGAACTTGCCATAGGCATAGGCCGACACGATTGCGGTGTTGTTCACCATGGTGGGGTACGGGCCCTCGGCGCCGTCCATGTCGCCCAGCAGGGTGTTGCTGTGCCCGCCCACGATGACATCGACGCCGGTGGTGTTCCTGGCCACCGTGATATCGGTGTTGTAGCCCGAATGCGACAGCACGACGATCTTGTTGACCCCTGCCTCGGTCAGCTTGTCGACCTCTGCCTGCACCGCCTCGGACGGATCGGTGAAGGTGATGTTCGGCCCCGGCGAGGCCAGTTCATGAGTGTCCTGCGGCGTCAGGCCGATCAGGCCGATCTTTTCGCCATTCTTCTCGATGATGGTGGATTTCTGGATGGCATCGGCGATCAGCGGCTCGCCCGAGATGTCGGCGTTCGACATCAGCACCGGGAAATCGACCGAATCGACAAAGCCGCGCAGCACCTCGGGGCCGTCGTCGAATTCGTGGTTGCCCACGGTCATCGCGTCATAGCCCATCTTGTTCATCATTTCGGCGGCAAGCTTGCCCTTGTAATAGGTGTAGAACAGCGTGCCCTGAAACTGGTCGCCGCCATCCACAAGGATGTAATTGTCGAGCTTGGCCTTGGCGTCATTCAGCGCCGTCATCAGGCGGGCCGAACCGCCAAAGCACTCCCCCGCCGCGTTGTCTTCCTCGCCGCAGGTCGAGTCGTATTTCGAGATCGGCTCGAAACGCGCATGGAAATCATTGGTATGCAGAATGGTCAGCGCGTAATCGGCGCTGGCGCTGCCGGCGCTCAGCGCCAGCGCCGCAGCCGTGGACAAAAGACGGAACGACATCGGGAAACCCTCTCTCATGGCGGTATGTGGGCGAAGTGTTGCAACGACAGGGCAGCGCTGTCAAAGCGCGGCTTCACCTGACGTAACGCGAAGCCGCGCCATTGTCCGTTTCGTGGCAGCTCACCGGGTCCAGCCGCGCACCAGCGCGCGCGCCATCGCGCCGGTGTCGGCATCCAGCTGGTCGGTCAGCAAATGCAGCCACGCCATCGCCATCAGCGCACGCGCCATGTCACGCTCTGGCACCGCGCCCGACACTTCGCCCCTTGCGCGGGCCCGGGCAAAGATCGTGCCCAAGCTGTCCAGCCGGTCCTGACGGTAGATCTCGAGCGCCTCGCGCACCTCGTCATCGCCCTGCGCCGCCGCGATGATATGGCGGAACACCGCCCCCTCGGGCCGCGCCCAATGGGCAAAGAGCGTATCGAGTAGCGCCGCCGCGTCGCCTTCAAGGCTGCCGGTATCAGGATAGGCGGTGATCTGTTTCTGCCGCTTGTAGACCGCCAGAAGCAGCGCACCGCGCGTCGGCCACCAGCGATACAGGGTCGCCTTGCCGGCGCGGGCGCGGCGGGCCACCGCCTCCATCGTCACGCCGGCGATGCCCTTTTCCTCCAGCAGCGCGGTGGCCGCATCCAGCACCGCCGCTTCGGTGTCCGGGTTGCGCCTTGCGCCAATAGAGGCCCGTCTTTCGCTCATTTCACCGCCCCTGCCTGTCTGCGTCGCTGCCTGCATCGCTTTAGCGCTTTACAGGACGGGTGGCCAGCGATTATCAGAACGATACGTTCCGTTCTTATAAGGCATCCCTCATGACCACGCATTCTTCCTCCGCGCCGAAACTGCCGTCTCGCCCGCGCCTTGCGCTCTTTGCCTTTCTGGGCGTCTACCCGCTGGTGACGGCGCTGCTGTATCTACTGGCGCCCCTCACGCTTGATTGGGCGATCTGGCAGCGCAACCTTGTGGTGGTGCCGATCATCGTGGTGATGATGGTCTGGGTGATCATTCCGCGCATCCATCGCCACCTTGGCCACCTTCTGTAAGGCGGCGTGCCACGCCGGGGATTGACCGGCGCGACGTTCCCCTGCATTGCATGGCCATGTTGATCTACAAGATACTCCGGAGCGGCGAATGGGCCGACCTTCAGGCCACGGGCGAAACCGCCGGTGCGCCGATCGACGTGGCCGACGGCTACGTGCATTTCTCGACGCTGGAGCAGGTCCGAGAGACCGTCTCCAAGCATTTCGAGGGCGTCGACGGGCTGTATGTGCTGGCCTTCGAGACCGAGACGCTTGGCGAGGCGCTGCGCTGGGAGCCATCGCGCGGCGGCGCGCTGTTCCCGCATCTCTACGCCCCGATGCGGCTGGCCGATGTGCGCTGGTCGCGCCCGCTGCCGCTGGGTCTGGGCGGACACATGTTCCCGGATGACATGACATGAGCCTGATCGAACGCGCGGGCCTTGCGCTGATGCACCGCATCGACCCCGAAACCGCCCATGGGCTGGCGCTCAGGGCGCTGTCATCGGGGTTGGCACCGTTGCCCGAAAGCTATGGCTCGGACCGGCTGCGCTGCACCGTGGCGGGAATGACGCTGGCCAATCCGCTTGGCCTTGCCGCGGGCTTTGACAAGAATGCCGAGGCGCTGGCGCCGTTGTCGCGCGCGGGCTTTGGCTTTGTCGAGGTCGGCGCGCTCACGCCCCGCGCCCAGCCCGGCAATCCCAAGCCGCGCCTGTTCCGCCTGACCGAGGATCGCGCGGTGATCAACCGTTTTGGCTTCAACAACCGTGGCATGGACGATGCGCTGCCCCGGCTGGCGGCGCGTCCCAAGGGCATGGTGCTGGGGCTGAACCTTGGCGCCAACAAGGACAGCGACGACCGTGCCGAGGATTTCGCCCGCGTGCTGACCCGCTGCGGCGCGCATCTGGATTTCGCCACGGTCAACGTCAGCTCTCCCAACACCGAAAAGCTGCGCGACCTGCAAGGCAAGGCGGCGCTGAGCGCGCTGCTGGCTGGCGTCATGGCCGCGCGCGCCGAGGCCGGGCTGACGCTGCCGGTCTTCGTCAAGATCGCCCCCGATCTTGATACGCAAGGGCTTGAAGACGTGGCCGAGGTGGCGCTGGCCTCGGGCGTGGCAGGGGTGATCGCCACCAATACCACGCTGTCGCGCGACGGGCTGGCATCGGCTCACAAGGCCGAGGCAGGCGGGATGTCGGGCGCGCCGCTGTTCGAACGCTCGACACGGGTGCTGGCGCGGCTGTCAGATCTGACCGGCGGCGCGGTGCCGCTGATCGGCGTCGGCGGCGTGGCGTCCGGGGCCGATGCCTATACCAAGATTCGCGCCGGGGCGTCTGCGGTGCAGCTTTATTCTGCGCTGGTCTACGAGGGGCTGTCGCTGGTGCCTCGCATCCTGCGCGAGCTTGACGCGCTGCTGGCGCGCGATGGCTTTGCCTCGGTGGCCGAGGCGGTGGGCAGCGGACGGAAGGACTGGCTGTGATCCTCTGGCACAACCCCCGCTGTTCGAAATCGCGCGAGGCGCTGGCGCTGCTTGAGGCCAATGGCGTGACGCCCGAGCTGCGCAGATACCTTGAAGAGCCGCCCTCGCTGGCAGAGCTGCGGGCGGCACAGGTCGCGCTTGGCGTGCCGGTGATCGACATGATGCGGGTCAAGGAAGCCGCCTTTGCGCAGCGCGGCCTGCGCGGCGCGGATGATGCGACGCTGCTTCAGGCGATGGCCGAAGAGCCGAAGCTGATCGAACGCCCGGTGCTGTTCGCAAAGGGCCGTGCGGTGATCGGCCGCCCGCCGGAAAAGGTGCTCGACCTGCTCGGCTGACGCGGCATAATTCGCCACCGGCGCGCCATATCCATGCCCGAGAGCGCGGTTAGCCTTGCCGCAGACGCCCTGCAAGGACGCCCCATGCGCAACGACCGGATCGACGCCCTCAGAGGGATTGCCGCGCTTGGCATCATCGCGCTGCATATCCCGCACTATCCCGAATTCCCGGCGGATCTTGTCGCGGCGCTGCGCGGCCTGCTGCGCTGGTGCGTGCCGTTTTTCTTCCTGCTGACAGGCTATTACCTGACCCGCCCCGGCGAAGCCCTGCCCCGGTTCAGCCGCCAGCGTCTGCTGCGCCTCGTGCTGCTGACGGCGCTGGCCAACCTGCTTTATCTGCCAATCGGCCTTTGGCGCTATGGCGAGCTGATGGGTGCCGGGCAGGCGCTGTTTTTCGGGACATGGTATCACCTGTGGTATCTCAACGGCCTGCTGATGTCGGCAATGCTGATCGAGGCGCTGGGGCGGCGCGATCATGTGGTTCTGGCGCAAGGGCTGGGGCTGGTAATTGCCCTGGGCTTTGCAGCGACGAGCGCCATGCTGGCATTCGAGCATGGTTCGGAATTGACCAATGCGACGGTGCGCCAGTTCCTTGGCCTGCCCTGCCTGCTGGCGGGCGCGGCGCTGCACCGGGTAGAAACGCCGCGCCTGCGCCCGGCGCTTGCGGTGCTGGGTGTGGGCATCACGCTGCTGCTGGGCGAAATGGCGGTGGTCCGGGCGCTTGGCGGGTCGTGGATGATCGTGCAATGGAGCATCGGCACAGCGGTTCTGACGATCGGTCTGTTCCTGACCGGGCTGGCCACGAATTGGCGCGTGCCCGGAGCGTTGGCGCGCTGGGGGCGCGACGAGGCGCTGGGGATCTACCTGTTTCACCCGGCGCTGATCATCGCCGCAGGCGCAATCCTGACCGGCAAGCTGGCGAGCGTGCCGCAGGGTGCGCCCGGCCTTGCGCTTCTGGCGCTGACCGGGCTGCTGTCTATCCTGCTGATGCGCGGACTGGCGCGGCTGCCGCGCCTGCGGGCGGCGCTGCTTGGAGAGTTCCCCCTTGGCCGCCGCGCCGCAGCTCAGTCGTAGACCCGCGTATCTTCGATCACCACCCCATCGCGTGGCAGTGCGCCCGGCTTCACCAGCTCGACGATGCCCTTGAGCTTGAGAAGCTCGGCAATGCTTGCCGCATAGGGCGCGGGATCGTCCGAAGCGGTTTCGATCCGCACCGTCATCACGTCCATCTCGCCATCGCGGCTGGCGATCACGCGCGCCCGGTCGATCTCGGCGTGTCGGGCGACAAGCGCGGCGACCTGCTCGGGGCGCACGAACATGCCTTTGATCTTGGCGGTCTGATCGGCGCGGCCCATCCAGCCCTTGATGCGCAGATTGGTGCGCCCGCAGGAGGATTCGCCCGGCAGGACCGCGCTCAGATCGCCAGTGGCGAAGCGGATCAGCGGGTAATCGGGGTTGAGCGTGGTGACCACCACCTCGCCCACCTCGCCGGGGGCGACGGGATCGCCAGTGCCGGGGGTGACGATCTCGACGATGACCTGTTCGTCGACGATCATGCCCTCCATCGCCGGGCTTTCATAGGCGATCATCCCCAGATCGGCGGTGGCATAACACTGGCGGCAGGCGATGCCCCGATCCGCGTACCAGCCGCGCAGGCTGGGAAACAGCGCCCCACCCGACACCGCCGCCTTGGCGATCTTCAGCGACAATCCCAGCGCCTCAGCCTTTTCGACGATCAGCTTGAGGTAATCGGGGGTGCCCGCATAGGCGGTGACCGCAACATCATGCGCGGCGCGCGCCTGCAATTCGGTCTGCCCGGTGCCGGCGGGCAGCACGCTGGCCCCCACCGCCCGCGCGCCGTTTTCAAAGATCATCCCCGCCGGCGTCAGGTGGTAGCCAAAGCAGTTCTGCACGATGTCGCCCTGCCCGATGCCACAGGCATGCAGAAACCGCCCCAGCCGCCACCAGTCATGCCCGCCGCCGCCCGGCTCGTAGATCGGGCCCGGCGACTGGAACACATGCGCAAAGCCATGCGCCGGTTTCGCGGCATAGCCACCAAAAGGCGCATCCCCCGATTGCGCCGACGTCAGTGCCGATTTGCGCAGCACCGGCAGGGTTGCCAAGCTTGCAAGGTCGCACACCGCGCTTGCATCGATGCCGTCCAGAGCAGCGGCATAGCCCGGCAGGCCCTGCGCATGGGCGATCTGCTGCGGCAGGCTTGAGGCCAGCCCCGCGGCGCGCGCATCGGCGCTGCGCGTTTCCAGATCGTCGTAATAGCTGGTCATCCTCGCGTCCTTCCGCTGCCTGTCCGGCGGGAAAGGCTCAACCCAAGGGCCACTCCGCCAATGTCTCGTAAATTGCTCCGCCGGGGGTCAGCACCGATCCGACAAGCCGCAGCGCGCAAACGGGTTCCGGTGCAGAGCGCAGCCCCGCCACCTGCGCCACGCCCGCCTCGAGCCGCGCCCGGTCGGACTCGCGCAGACCCGCGCCAAAACGGATCAGCGTGATATGCGGGCGAAAGCGCTCGCGCGGCAATTCGATGCCCGCCGCGCGCACCGCCGTCAGAGCGGTCGCGCGCAACGCCACCAGCCCCAGCTCGGGCACCACGCCCGCCGCCAGCAGCTTGACCCGACGCCCTCCAAAGCTGACCAGCCCGTCGAGCGCCAACGTGCAGCCCGGCAGCACCGGGGCAAGCGCCGCGTCCAGCTCGGCCAGCGCATACTCCGGCTGCTCGTCGAGAAAGGCCAAGGTCAGGTGCAGGTTTTCCTCGGGAACGGCGCGGCCCACGGGAATCGCCTCTTGCACCGCCAGCAGGGGCGGGATCAGCGCATCCGGCACGGGAAGGGCAAGAAAGCATCGCATCGCCCCCCGTCATGCCAGCCAACGCTTGCGGCGTCGATAGCTGCGCACATCGCGGAAAGATTTGCGCCCCTCGTCCGACATGCCGAGGTAGAATTCCTTGACGTCCGGGTTCTCGCGCAGGTCGGCGGCGGGGCCGTCCATCACCACCCGACCGTTTTCCAGAATATAGCCGTAATGGGCATAACGCAGGGCAACGTTGGTGTTCTGCTCGGCCAGCAGGAAAGACACACCCTCGCCCTCGTTCACCGCCTTGACGATCTCGAAGATCTGCTCGACCAGCTGCGGCGCAAGGCCCATCGACGGCTCATCCAGCAGCACGGTTTCGGGGCGCGACATTAGCGCCCGCCCGATGGCGCACATCTGTTGCTCACCGCCCGAGGTATAGCCCGCCTGCGATTTGCGCCGCTCGCGCAGGCGCGGGAAATACTCATAGACCATTTCCAGATCGCGCGCGACGGCGGCCTTGCCATCGCGGCGGGTGAAAGCGCCGGTCAGCAGGTTTTCCTCGACCGTAAGATGGCCAAAGCAATGCCGCCCCTCCATCACCTGAATGACCCCCTTGCGCACCAGCGCCGCCGGGTCGAGATCCTGCACCCGCTCCCCGCGATAGATGATCGAGCCCTTGGTGACCTCGCCGCGTTCGGAATGCAGCAGGTTGGAAATCGCCTTGAGCGTCGTGGTCTTGCCCGCGCCATTGCCGCCCAGAAGCGCGGTGATGCCGCCCTTGGGCACCGACAGCGACACCCCCTTCAGCACAAGGATGACGTGGTTGTAGATCACCTCGATGTTGTTGATCTCGAGAAGCGTCTCGCTGCGCCCGGCGTCCAGCATGGTCTATGTCTCCCAATCCGCATGATCCGGCGGCGCGTCGCCGCGCCGCCGAAGGCCAGATCACATCTGGCAATCTTCGTTCACCGGCCAGGGGGCGTTTTCCTCGGCGTATTCCTGCGCCTTGGCGGTTTCGAGTTCGGAAATCGCCTCGCTGTCGGGCATGATCAGATCCGAGGCCTTGACGAATTTCGCGCCGTCCCATTCCAGCATCCAGCCGCCCGAATGCCCGGTGTGGTTGGAACAGGATGTCGAGAACGGCGGCACCATGCCGGTCAGACCAAGCTCGTCGATGCGCGCCTCGGTGAAGTTGAGGTTTTCCAGCCCCCAGCGCAGATCGGATGGCGTGATGTCCGCCGTGCCCGCATGTTCCTGCGCCACGGTGATGCCCTCGGCCAGGATCGCCGAGATGATCAGGCCGCGCGAATAGAACACGCCCTCCATCTCTTCGGGGGTGGTCTGCGATTTGCCCGCATCGATCACGAGGCTCTTGATATCGGCCATGACCGGCGCGTCCATGTTGGGAAACGACCAGCTGACCGATTTGTAGCCCTTGCCGTCCTCGCCCACCAGCTTGAGGTCGGCGTCATGCCCGGCCCACCAGACGCCCAGCATGTTGTCCATCGGAAACTTGGTCTTGACCGCCTCGGTGATCGCCCCGGCGTTCATCGCGCCCCAGCCCCACATGATGACATAATCGGGCCGCTCGCGGCGGATCTGAAGCCATTGCGCCGACTGGTTCTGCATTTCCTTGAGGCCGACCGGAATCGGCAGAAGCTCGAAGCCGAGGCTTTCGGCCTTCATTTCAAGATAGGGCAGCGGCTCCTTGCCGAACGGGTGATCGAGGTGCAGGAACGCCACCTTCTTGCCCGACAGATCGCCCATGTCCTGAAGATATTTCAGGATGATCGACGCCCCGTCCCAATAAGACAGCGGCGTGTTGAACGCCCATTGAAACACCTTGCCGTCGCCCATCGGCGAAAAGCCGTAGCCGGGGGCAAGGATCGGGATCTTGTCGATGTTGGTCTTGGGCAGCACCTGAAGCGTGATGCCGGTCGACCACGGCTGCGTCACCAGCGCGGAGCCTTTGGTCTTTTCATAGCATTCCGCGCCCTTTTCGGTGGAATAGCCGGTTTCGCATTCGCTGAAATCGACCATCATGCCGCCGATGCCGCCATCGCGGGCGTTGAGCATGCTCATATAATCGGCCTGCCCGTTCATCAGCGGAATGCCGGTGGCGGCAAAGGGTCCGGTGCGATAGGCAAGGTTGGGCGTCGCAAGCCCCTCGGCCATCGCGGTGGTGCCCATCAGGGTTGCCAGCGCCGCGGCAGCGGCGATCCGTCCTGTAAAAGTCATCATCAAAGTCTCCTCCCTTGTATCGATGAAATGGCCGGCCCTAGTGCGGAAAGGGCCAGATGATCAGCTTTTCCCGGATCAGCGCCCACAGGCGTGCCAGCCCATGCGGTTCGATGATCAGGAAGAACACGATAAGCGCGCCGACGATCATCACGTTCAGATGTTCGACCATGGCCGAGCTGATCGGAATGCCCAGCGCCTCGGGCACGGTGCCCAGCACCACCGGCAGCCCCACGATCAGGATCGCACCAAGGTAATTGCCCATGATCGATCCCAGCCCTCCGATGATGGCGATGAACAGGATGCGAAAGCTCAGCGGGATATCGAACAGGTTCGGCTCTGCCGCCCCGCGCCACATGAACACGAACAGCGCCCCGGCAACGCCCACCACATAGGATGACACGGCAAAGGCGGTCAGCTTGGAGCGCATCAGGTTGATGCCGATCAGCTCGGCGGCGATGTCCATGTCGCGGGTGGCCTTCCACGTCCGCCCCAGCGTGCCGCGCGTCAGGTTGATGCAAACCAGCGTCAGCAGCGTCACCACTCCCAGCACCACGTAATATTGCACCATCGAGCTGGCCTGCGGCCCGGCTACATAAACGCCGAACATGGTCAGGTTCGGCACCTGAATGGCGCCTGAGGCGTTGTAATTGTAGAGCCAACCCCATTTCTCGAACAGCCAGACCAAGAAGAACTGCGCCGCCAGCGTTGCGATCGCAAGGTAGAACCCCTTGATCCGCAAGGACGGAATGCCAAACGCCACCCCCACCCCGGCGCTGAATGCCCCGGACATCAGGATCGCCACCACCGGGTTCAGCCACGGCATCAGCGTCACCATCTTGTAGCAGGCATAGGCCCCGACCCCCATGAAGGCGGCGGTGCCCAGCGACAGCTGCCCGGCAAAGCCCGTCAGCAGGTTCAGCCCCAGCGCCGCCAGCGAATAGATCAGGATCGGGATCAGCAACGTCTGAAAGGCGAATTCGCTGGCCAGAAGCGGCGCGACGAGCCATGCAAAGATCAGGATAAGCCCCAGCAACACCGCATCCTGGCGCACCGGAAACAGTGCCTGATCGGCCTGATAGCTGGTCTTGAACTGTCCTGCGGTGCGATAGAGCATCCGTTTTTCTCCCTTTTGTGCGCCTCAACGGGCCGCACTGCCCGAGCGCGGCCCCGTACCGGGCCGCCGCTGTGTCCTGTCTGGCCGTCGGCGTCAGTGGCCGGTCGGCAGCGTGAATTCCTCGTCCGGGTAATCGCGCCGGGGCGCCGGGGCGTATCCCGTCGCCTCGGAGTGCTTCACCAGCCAGAGCCAGGCCCAGAGCCCAAGCCCTCCGCCCAGCGCCGCCAGCACCACCGCCAACGCCACCTGCCCGCCCGTGTGCCCGGCGCTCAGCGCTAGGTATCCGAAGGCCCAGAACCCTGCCCAGGCCACCACGTTCAGGGTTGCGATCAGTTTTGCCATTCCCGACGTCTCCTCCTGAAAGGCCGGCTCCTCTTGCGGCCTTTGCATCCCGTTTCCTGCCACGCGGGCAGCGCTAGACCCTTTCGATGATGCGTTCCCCGAACAGCCCCTGCGGGCGGAACAGCAGCACGATCAGCGCCAGCACAAAGGCGAACCACGTCTCGGTGTTGCCACCCAGCAAGGGCTGGCCCCAGTAAATCTCGAACAGCTTTTCCAGCATCCCGATCATCAACCCGCCGATGATGGCGCCGGTGATGCTTTCCAGCCCGCCCAGCATCAGCACCGGCAGCGCCTTGTAGGCGATGACCTCCAGCGCAAAGCTGACCCCGGCCCGCGCGCCCCATGCAATGCCGGTGACCAGCGCGATGATGCCCGCGATGAACCACACCAGCACCCAGATCTGTTGCAGCGAGATACCAACCGACAGCGCCGCCTGATGATCGTCGCCCAGCGCCCGGATCGCCCGCCCCATCCGCGTCTTGGTCAGGAAAGCCAACAAGGCGACAACCAGCAGCCCCGCCACGATCACGGCGGTGATGTCCTTTTGTTCAAGGATCAGCAGCCCGCCCCACGGTTCCAGCACAAGGCTGCCGGTCGGGATGCCCAGTTCTTCGGTGATCATCACCTTGTTTTCGCCGCCAAAGATGATCTCACCGAGACCGATCAGGAACAGCGTGATGCCGATGGTCGCCATGAACAGGATGATGTCGGGCTGCCCGACGAGGGGCCGCAGCACCACCCGTTCGATGCTGAGCGCCAGCACAAACATCACCCCCAGCGTCAGGATCACGCAGATCCACGCCGGAATGCCCATCGCATGCAGACCCACCAGCGTCAGCGCGGCAAACACCACCATGATGCCCTGCGCAAAGTTGAAAATCCGCGACGAGCGGAAGATCAGCACGAACCCCAGCGCGATCAGCGCATAGAGAATGCCAGACACCAGCCCTTCCCACAGCACCTGCAACAGGAAATCCGGCGCCTCGACCATATCGACGAAGGGCGTGATGAAGATATCTTTCAGCATGTTGTTCTCCTCAAGGCACCGGTCAATGCGCCACGCCAAGATAGGCGTCGATCACGGCCTGATTGGCGCGCACCTCGTCGGGCGCGCCATCGCCGATCTTTTTGCCGTAATCCATCACGACGACGCGGTCGGACAGATCCATCACCACCCCCATGTCATGTTCGATCAAGACGATGGTGGTGCCGAATTCGTCATTCACATCAAGGATGAAGCGGCTCATGTCCTCTTTCTCCTCGACGTTCATCCCCGCCATCGGCTCGTCGAGCAACAGCATCGACGGTTCGGCCGCCAGCGCCCGCGCCAGTTCGACGCGCTTTTTCAGCCCGTAAGGCAGACGCCCGACCGGCGTCTTGCGGATCGCCTGAATCTCAAGGAAATCGATGACCTTTTCCACGACCTCGCGGTTGGCGATCTCTTCATCGCGGGCCTTGCCCCACCACAGCGCCTGACGGGCGATCCCCGCCTTCATATGCGTCAGCCGCCCGGTCATGATGTTGTCGAGCACCGACATGCCCTCGAACAGCGCGATGTTCTGAAAGGTGCGCGCGATGCCCATGCGCGCCACCTCGTAGGGTTTCATCGGGGGGCGCTCAGCCCCCTTGTACCAAAGCGCCCCTTCGGACGGGGTGTAAAAGCCGCTGATGATGTTCAGCATCGAGGATTTCCCCGCGCCGTTCGGGCCGATAATGGCCCGGATCTCGCCCTCGCGGATGTCGAAGGAAATATCCTTGATCGCCACCACCCCGCCGAATTTCAGCGTGATGTTGCGCAGCTCCATCAGGGTGCCGCCGATCTGCCGCCCGTCGGCGGTGATGTATCCCGTATCGGACACGGCCCCCTCCTTTTCGTCGTTCCGGTAAATGCTTGTCGTGCCGTCCATCATGACATCCATCCCCGCCAGATTCGGCCCGCGCGATGGTGGGGTTCGCCCCGGCCCGCCATGGGCGGCAAACCGTCCGGGGGACGGTTTGAGGTGCGAACAGGCGACGCCCCGCGATTTGCGCAGGAAGAGCGCCCGCCCATCATTGTGCTGCCATCGCGGGTGGCGCCACCGGCACCACCTTTGCGTCCATCAGCGTCAGCGTCGCCTTGATCTTGCCCTTGCGCCCGTCCTCGTAGGTGACTTCGGTCTCGGTGTAGACGCTGTCTGAGCCGTCGTACAAAGCCGCCACCAGATCGTGGAATTTCTCGGCGATGATCTTGCGCCGCACCTTGCGGGTGCGCGTCAGCTCGCCGTCATCCGCATCCAGCTCCTTGTGCAGCACCACAAAGCGGTGGATCTGGCAGCCCGACAGCATCGGGTCTTCGGCGACGCTGGCGTTGACCTCTTCGACATGGCCCCGGATGGTTTCCAGCACCTTGGGATGGCCGGCCAGCTCCTGATAAGACGCATAGGCGATATTGTTGCGCTCGGCCCAGTTGCCCACTGCGGTCAGGTCGATGTTGATGAAGGCGGCGCAGCGGTCGCGATCGGCGCCGAACACCACCACCTCAAGGATATTGGGAAAGAACTTCAGCTTGTTCTCGACGTATTTGGGCGCGAACAGCGCGCCATCGGCCATCTTGCCCACGTCCTTGGCCCGGTCGATGATGCGCAAATGCCCGGTGCCTTCCTCGAAGAACCCGGCATCGCCGGTGGCAACCCAGCCATCGGCATCCTTGGTGTCGGCGGTGCTTTCGGCGTTCTTGTAATATTCCACGAACACGCCGGGCGAGCGGTAGAACACCTCGCCGTTCTCGGCGATGCGGATTTCCACACCGGGGGATGGCACGCCGACGGTGTCGGGGCGCACCTCGTTGTCGGGCTGCTGGGTGATGAACACCGAGGCTTCGGTCTGCCCGTAAAGCTGTTTGAGGTTGATCCCCAGCGCCCGGTAGAAATCAAAGATCTCGGGGCCGATCGCCTCGCCAGCGGTATAGCCCACCCGGACGCGCGAAAACCCCAGCGCGTTTTTCAGCGGCCCATAGACCAGCGCCGCGCCCAGCGCATAATGCAGCCGGTCCAGCGCGCCCACCTGTGCGCCATCAAGGATCTTCGGCCCCACGCGTCGGGCCAGCGCCATGAAATGATCGAACATCCGCTTCTTGAGCGCGCCCGCATCCTCCATCCGGATCATGATCGACGTCAGCTGGGTTTCGAACACCCGTGGCGGCGCGAAATAATACGACGGCGCGATCTCGCGCAGGTCGGTCAGCATGGTCTCGGGGCTTTCGGGGCAGTTGACGCAGAACCCCGTCCAGAACGCCTGCCCGATGGAAAAGATGAAATCCCCGACCCAGGCCATCGGCAGCCATGCCAGCACTTCCTCGCCCGGGCCAAGGTGGTCGAATTCCGACGATGCCTTGGCGGTCTCGATGATGTTGCGGTTCGACAGCACCACGCCCTTGGGCTTGCCCGTCGTCCCCGAGGTATAGAGCATCACGCAAGTGTCATCATACCCCAGCGCCCCGCGCCGCGCGTCCAGCTCGCCGATCAGCTCGTCACGGGCCGCCCGCCCCTGCGCCTGAATGTGCCCGTATTCATGCAGCTGCCGGTGATCGTATTTCCGCATGCCGCGCGGATCGACATAGATCATGTGTTCGAACTGGTGCAGGTCGTCCTGAATCTCGATGACCTTGTCGACCTGTTCCTGATCGGCGGCGATGACAAAGCGCGCGCCGCAATGCGACAGCACGTATTCCATCTCTTCGGCAACGGCGTCCTGATACAGCGGCACCGGCACTGCGCCGCACATCTGGGCTGCGACCATCGCCCAATACAGCGTCGGGCGGTTGCGCCCGATCACCGCGACATGATCGCCCCGCGCCAGCCCGAGGTTCAAAAGCCCCAGCGCAAAGGCCTCGATCTCCTGCTCCCCTTCGGCCCAGTTCCAGCTTTGCCAGATCCCGTATTCCTTTTCCCGCCACGCAGGCCGGTCGCCATAGAGCGACACATTGCGCTGCAACAGCTGCGGAATCGAGCGCAGACCCTCTGCGCCCTCGGACATATACGCCAAGTCTCATTCCTCCCTTGATCGCCCGGGGCTCCTCTTCCCCGGTTGCCCCGAAGGGCAGCGCGATTCCGATCCCATTAGGATCAAGGACAGGCTGGCGGTCAATCTTTACGTCATCTTTGCGGGATTCTAACGAATTGTAACAGATGCTCCCCCGACCCGATGGCAACGCGCGCCACCCCCGCCAAGCCGGGCGCAAAGGCTTGCGGCCCTTGATCGCCTGCACGCCCGCTAGCCCTCGCCGCCCCCCGGTGCTAGCGTCACGCCCGGAGGGGGGGGCGATGCACAAACAAGGGTTTACACAGGCGGGGCTGAACCTGATCCAGCAGGCGCTGTCGATCTATGACAGCGATCTGCGGCTGGCAGTCAGCAACCGCCGCTTTGCCGAAATGTTCGACCTGCCGCAGGCGCTCTATACCGAAGGCGCGCGGTTCGACGACACCATCCGCCACCTCGTGGATTGCGGCGAATACGGACAGGTCGATGACGTTGATGCCTTTGTCGCCGCCCGCGTCGAGCAGGCCCGCGCCTTCGAGGCGCATTACATGGAACGCACCCGTGCCAATGGCCGCACCATCAGCGTCGAGGGCGCGCCGCTGCCGCAGGGCGGCTGGGTGACGGTCTATACCGACATCACCAGCGTCAAACGCCACGAAGCGCTGTTGCGCACCCGCTCGGAACTGCTCTCCGAAGAGGTGCTGCGCCGGTCCGAGGAATTGTCGGCCACCAACCGCCAGCTGGCCGCAACCAATGCCGCGCTGGAAGAAGCCCAGCGCGAGCTGCGCGAGATCGAGGCCCGCACCCGCCTGACCACCGAAATGATGCCCGCCCATATCGCCCGCGTCGATGCGCGCGGGGTCTATACGTTTTCCAACCGGCGGCTGTCGTCGGTGATGCCGGGGCGGCCCTCGGAGATTGCCGGGCTGCATATTTCCGAAGCGCTGGGGCCGGCGCATGCCAAGGTCGCGCCGCATCTGGACCGGGCGCTGAACGGCGAGCAGAGCATCTTTGAATTCACCGATGATGGCTCACAGCGGCGCATCCGCGCGGTGTTCACCCCCGACCCGGTCGAACCGGGGGTCTATATCCTGTCCCATGACGTGACCGAGGAAACGCAGGCCCGCGCCGCGCTGCAACAGACACGGCGGCGCGAAATGGCGGCGCAGCTGATTTCCGGCCTTGCGCATGATTTCTCGAATCTGCTGACCATCATCCTTGGGATGCAATCGAAGCTGCGGCGCATGGTGCCGCCCGACGCGGCACCGCTGGTCACCGGCACGCTTCAGGCCGCCCGGCGCGGCGGAGACCTGCTGAACCGCATTGCCGACATCACCTCGCACCGGGCATGGCGACCGGGGCCGGTGTCGCTTGGCGGGTTTCTAAGCGATCTGGCCACGCTGGCGCGGCCCTCGCTGCCCGGATCGCTGCGGCTCGAGGTGCGGGCCGAGGCGGAGGGCTGCTATCAGCTCGACGCCGGGATGCTGCAGGATGCGGCGCTGAACCTCGTGCTCAACGCCGCAGATGCCTGCGGTGCGCAGGGCCGCATCGACGTGGTCTTCCGCGCCGTTGGCGATACATGGCTGGAACTGGTGGTCACCGACACCGGCCCCGGTTTCAGCCCGCAGGCGCTGGCGCATGGGCTTGACCCGTTCTTCACCACCAAGGGCAGCGACGGATCGGGGCTTGGGTTGGCGATGGTCTATGACATGGCGAAACTGGCGGGCGGCGATGTGCGCCTTGCCAATGACGCACGGGGCGCGCGGGTGACATTGCGGCTGCCGCTGCGCAAGGCGGCGGCGCAGGCCCGCTCCGACCTCGTGCTGCTGGTCGAGGATTCGACCGACCTGCGCGCCCAGCTGCGCGACATGCTGACCGGGCTGGGCTATGCGGTGGCCGAGGCCTGCTCGGTTGATGAGGCCTGCGCGCTGGCGGGCGGGCTGCCGGTGGATCTGGTGCTGTCAGATATCACGCTTGAAGGCGAGGCCCCCGGCACCGATCTGCCCGCGCGACTGCCGCATCTGCCGGTGCGGCTGATGACCGCCCTGCCCGGCAGCGACCCGCTGTACCGGCGCGCGCAAGCGCAGGGCCCGGTGCTGCGCAAACCCTTTTCCCCCGAGGCGCTGGCCGCCTTCCTGACCCCGGAGAGTGCATGAGCGCGCCCCTTGTCTCGATCCTCGACGACGAACCGGCGATCCGCGCCATGCTGGTCGAAGCGCTGGCCGAGGCGGGCTTCCGCACCAGCGCCTTTGCCCGCGCCAGCGACTTCGAGGCGGCGCTGAAGCGCAGCCAGCCCGACGTCTGCCTTGTCGATCTGGGCCTGCCCGACCGCGACGGGCTGAGCCTCGTGCACCGGCTGGCGCTGGAACAGGGGGCGGTGGTGATCATCATATCGGGGCGCGCACAGGTACAGGACCGGGTGACCGGGCTGGAACTGGGGGCCGACGATTACATCATCAAGCCGTTCGATCCCTCCGAGGTCGTGGCCCGCATCCGCGCCCGCCTGCGCACCCCAAGGCGCGAGGCGCAGCGCGGCGAGACCGCCCGGTTTGCCGGCTGGACAGCGCATTTCGACCGCTACGCTCTGGAAGACGCGAACGGCGCCGAAACGCCCTTTAGCCATGCCGAAGGCGAGGTGCTGCGCATGTTCCTCGAAGCGCCCAAGCGGCTGATCACCCGCGCCCAGATGCAGGAAACGCTGGGCGGCGCGGCAGGAGAAAGCTTTGATCGGGCGATGGATGTGCGGATCTCGCGGTTGCGCACCAAGCTGCGCGAAGACCCGAAAAACCCGCGCCTGATCAAGACGATCTATGGCGCGGGCTATCTCTTTCTGGGGGATGTCGACTGGGGCTAGGTCAGGCTGGGGTCAGGCCGCATCCTCATCGGCCAGCAGTTTGACCAGCTCGCCCTTCATTTGGCACAGCTCGTCGCGATAGGGCGAGGGCGGCAGACAGCTGAGCGCCGCGTCGAAATCGCCCAGCACCTGCGCTTCGGCGTCTTCGATGCCGCTCATCATGTCCCCGTCAATCTCTTCGAAAAGCGCGCGCACCGAGACAGCCGTGCGGTGCAGCGCGGCACTCAGCCCTTCGGAGCCATCGGGATCGCCCCCCATGGCGGTGATGATCGATGCGATGCGATCACAGTGCGCGACATGCAGGCCGCGAAATTTCAGGGCGATAAAGCGGAAATCGGGTTCGGCCTTGTCGGCCATCTGCTCGTACCAGGCGCGGCAATCGGCGCTGCGCGACAAGAGATTCTGAAGAACCGAAAGCTGGTCCTTGCTTGCGGTGATTGGCGTCACGTCAGTCATCGGGATATTCCTTGCGGCTTACGGGGCCGAACGTATCAGACATGGATCGGGTTCCGTGATCTGCTCGCGCTTGCCGTTACGAAATCTTGCCCCCGATATTCCCCTTTGACGAGAAAGCTGGCAGCTTGTTGCAATGCCTGTGCGTAGCGCCCTTTCCTCTGATGCGTCAAGCATCGCCGCTCTGTCGATCGAGGTCTGGATCGGCACCTATATCAAGCGTGGCGTCAGCGCCTTTTTTGCCGATTATGCGCTACAGACCTTCACGCCGGACAAGACCCTCGCGCTGATCGCGAACCCGGAGCAGATGATCCTCGTGTCTGAAAACGTCGAAGGCATCGACGGTGTCCTGCGCCTGTCGCGCAACAGCCCCGCCCCGGTCGAGGGCTGCGGCGATCTGGAGATCGCAACGCTGTACGTTCAGCCGCGCCACCACGGCAAGGGCATCGGGCGCGCCCTGCTGAGGGCTGCCTTTGAACGGCTTGGGGATGCCGAAACGGTTTGGCTTGCTACCAATTCGGAAAACACGCCCGCCATCGGTTTCTATCTTGCACAAGGATTCCAGCAGGTCGGCGAGACCCAGTTCCGCATCAAGGAACAGGCCTACCGCAACAACGTCTACGCTTATCGCCTGTCCTGATCCGCCTGGCCCCTGGGCATCGCGGGGCAGATCGGTGTCTTGCCAGCGGGGCTGAACCGGGAAACACCGGGTACAGGCGCTGCGGAGGGTTCAGCCCGGCGTATTACGACGATCTCAGCGCCCGGAACGCCGCCGAGGCGCCCCAGCCCGCAGCGATGGCGATCACGATCGACAAAAGCCCGTAAAGCGCCGGCTGCTGGCGCGACAGGTTGAAGAGCCATCGTTCCAGCCCGACCTTGCGGACCTCGATGCTTGACGCGTGCTGAGACAGGACCTTGCCAGAGCGGGTGAGCAGGACGCGGATGGTGTAGGTGCCCTCGACGATGGTGGCGGGCATGCGGATCGCCACGTCGAACAGCGTCGCCTCGCGGAATTCCACCGAATCGTAGAAGGTTTCGAACAGCCCGTCATTGGTCCGCATCCGGATCAGCCCGTCGGTAAAGCTCTGGCTGTCGGTGATGCCCATCGGCGCGCCGACCGAGCGGATGGCGCGCTCGACCGAGACCTTGTGGCGCAGATCCTCGACCTCGGAGATCGACTGATCCCAAGGGGCAGAGCTGGCCACCGCGTAGAACGAGGGCGCGGCGTCGATCTCGACCGCGTCGGCATTGACCCAGATGCCAAGCCGCCGCTCCTTGCGCCAGACGGTGACGGGGGTCACCGGGCCTGAAACGGTGACGATGACCTGAAGCGGCGGGTCGGTGAGGATCTCGGTCTGGCGCTTGACGGCACCAAAGATCAATACTTCGGAGCCGTCGAAATCGGTGGTGATCGCGACGCTGTCGCGGCTCAGCCCCATGACCACCTCTTCGGCGCTGGCCGGCAGCGCCAGCAGCAGCAAAAGAGCAAGCGCGCGGATCATTCCCCTGCCCCCAGTTCGTACAGATCGGCCGGGGTCAGGAACAGATCGAGCGCCAGCTTGAAACAGACCAGCAGCACAAGGCTGGCCAGCGCGATGCGCAGCTGTTCGGCTTTCAGCTTTGTGCCAAGCGCGGTGCCGATCTGTGCGCCGATGACGCCGCCGATCAGCAGCACCAGCGCCAGCAGGATATCCACCGTCTGCGAGGTGATGGCATGGGCCATGGTGGTGAAGGCCGTGACAAAGATGATCTGGAACAGCGAGGTGCCGATGACCACCTTGGTCGGCATGCCCAGCAGATAGATCATCGCGGGCACCATGATGAACCCGCCGCCCACGCCCATGATCGCCGACAGCACCCCGACCGACAGCCCGACCAGCGCCGGGGGAATCGCGGAGATATACAGGCCCGAGGTGCGGAACCGCATCTTGAACGGCAGGCCGTGCACCCAGACGTGATGCTTGCGCTTGGGCGCAGCGCCGCGTTTCGAGCGGCGCAGCGCCCGCAGGCTTTCGATGAACATCAGCCCGCCGATGATGCCCAGAAACACCACGTAGCAGAGCCGTACCAGCAGATCGACCTGCCCCATTCCCTTGAGCAGGTTGAACAGCCACACCCCAAGCGCCGCCCCGATGATGCCGCCCACCAGCAGCACCGTGCCCATGCGCAGATCGACCGTGCGCCGCTTGAGATGCGCCAGCACTCCCGACACCGAACTGGCAACGATCTGATTCGACCCGGTGGCCACCGCGACGGCGGGCGGGATGCCCATGAAGAACAGGAAAGGCGTGATCAGAAATCCCCCGCCCACTCCGAACATGCCCGACAGGATGCCCACGAGTCCCCCCAGCCCGAACAGCAGGAAGATATTGACCGAGACCTCGGCGATGGGGAGGTAAATCTGCATGGCCCGGACTTTGCGATCACAAGCGGGAATTGGCAAGATAGGCCGGCCACGGATGCCGTCGCAGCGGTAAAAAACTTCGGGCGCTAACGGGGACGGGGCGCCAAACGCCGCTTGCGGCGATTGCATTGGCCAAAGCGCCCAGATCCGCATGCCGCAACTGCCATGCCGGGGAATCGCCCCATGGCATCGGCGCATGGCTCAACGCGGCCGCATGCCGTTGAGGAAAATCTCGACCGCGCGGTCGCGGCGTTGGCGTTTTTCCTCGTAGAGGTCGTTGGCGCGCTCTGCGCCGGGTGTCAGCAGGTGATGCAGCGCATTGCCCATCACCATGTCACACAACAGCTCGGCCGCCTGCCCCGGCTCCATGCCATGCAGCACGATCTCTTTGTTATCCACCGCAACGATCAGCTCGGCGGTGATGTAGGTGATGACAGAGCCGCGCCCCTCGCTGTCGAACTGCTCGGCAATACCGGGGAACAGCGGCGCTTCGGCCACCACCGCGCGCAGCAGTTCCAGCGGCGCCTGTTCGAACTGCGGCATGGCATTGACGGTCAGCAGCTTGCGCAGCCGCTCGCTTAGCGGGAGCGCGTGGTCTTGGGGGGCGAGCGGGCGAAAGATCGTGCGCCCGATCCGGGCAAAGGTCGCGCCCAGCAATTCCTCGCGGCTGCCGAACAGCGTGTAAAGCGTGCGTTTGGACATCCCCGCCTTGCGGGCAATGGCCGCCATGCTGATATCTTCGAGGCGGCACTGGCCCAGCAACTCGCCCACGGCATCCAGCACCATGGCCTCACGTGTTGGCGCATCGATCTGTACCGGGCGCCCGCGACGGGGCCGACATTCATTCTCAACTGCCTTGTCTTCCGGCACTGCACACCTCCTGTGCTCAAACGCAGGGGAAAACCGGTCGGTTCCAAGCTTGCGCGCTTTACAAAACTTGCCGGTTTCCATATCGCACTTCAAGAGCCAACCGCACGCGCTGCGGCCCTTTGCCTTACCGGAGTGACGACATGCACATCAATGCACCGTGCAATCTGCGCCGCCTGCTCGCCGTGGCGGGCCTTGCGCTGGCCGCGACAGCCCTGCCCGCAACCGCCCAGCAACAGGGCGGCGAGCGCCCGCCGCAGCCGGTCACCGTGGTGACGCTGGCCGCCGAAGACGTCACGCTGACCACGACCCTGCCGGGCCGGGTCGCGGCCTCTGGCGTGGCCGAGGTGCGCCCGCAGGTCAGCGGTATCATCACCGAGCGCCTGTTCAAGGAAGGCGCCGCCGTGCAGCAGGGCGATGCGCTCTATCAGCTTGATTCCGCCAGCTACGGCGCCTCGAAAGCCGCCGCCGAGGCATCGCTGGCGCAGGCCGAGGCCACGCTGCGTTCGGCAGAACGCGAATCGAAGCGCCAGCAAGAGCTGCGCGATCGCAACGTCACCAGCCAGCAGACCTTTGACGACGCGCTCGCCGCCCGCGATGTGGCCGAAGCAGCCGTCAAGGTGGCCGAGGCCAACCTGCTGGCCGCGAACATCGACCTTGATCGCGCCACGATCCGTGCGCCGCTGACCGGGGTAGCGGGCCTGTCCGAGGTCTCGCAGGGGGCGCTCGTCACCGCCGGGCAGACCACGGCGCTGACCACCATCCGCCAGCTCGACCCGGTTTATGTCGATGTGACGCAATCGGCGGCAGAGCTGCTGCGCTGGCGCCGCTCGGGGCAGGATGCCTCGGATGACGCATTGGTCAGCCTGACCCTCGCCGATGGCACCAGCTACGAGCACACCGGCCGCCTTGCCGCCGCCGAGCCGCATGTGAACGAGCAGACCGGCGTTGTCGTGCTGCGGCTGGAATTCCCCAACCCCAATCAGTTCCTGCTGCCCGGCATGTATGTGCAGGTCGAAATGCCGCAAGGTCAGGTTGATGGCGCGGTGATGGTCCCGCAAGAGGGCGTCACCCGCGACCGCCGTGGCCGCCCGATGGCGATGGTCGTCAATGCCGACAACGCCGTCGAAACCCGCGAGCTGATCGTTCAGCGCGACCGCGGTGCGATGTGGGTGGTGACCGAAGGCCTTGCCGCCGGTGACCGCGTCATCGTTGCCGGGCTTCAGAAGGTCTCGCCCGGCATGACCGTCGCACCGACAGAACGCAGCACCGACGCCCCCGTTTCGCAGTAACCACCGGAATACAAGGGCGCCCGCGCCCCGCCAGGAGACAATCATGGCCCGTTTTTTCATTGATCGTCCGGTGTTTGCCTGGGTGATCTCGATCCTGATCATGGGTATCGGGGTCTTGTCGATCCTGACCCTGCCCATCGCGCAATATCCGCAGATCGCACCGCCCTCGGTGCGCGTCGACGCCTCTTATCCCGGCGCCTCGGCCGAGACTGTCGCCAACACCGTCACCCAGATCATCGAGCAGCAGATGACGGGCCTTGACGGGATGCGCTACATGTCGTCGTCCTCGACCTCGGCAGGCTCCGCCAGCATCACGCTGACCTTCGAATCCGGCACCGATCCGGACGTGGCGCAGGTGCAGGTGCAAAACAAGCTCAGTCAGGCCACCGCGCTGCTGCCCGAAGAGGTGCAGCGACAGGGCGTGACTGTCGCAAAGGCGTCTTCCTCGTTCTTCATGGTGATCGGCCTGATTTCCGAAGACGGTAGCCTCGAACAGGCCGACCTGTCGGATTACCTCAACTCGAACCTCGTGGATGAATTCAGCCGCATCGAAGGCGTTGGCGGCACGCGGGTCTTTGGCGCGCAATACGCCATGCGAATCTGGCTCGACCCGTCCAAGCTGTCGGCCTTCGAGATGACCCCCTCGGATGTGGTCAGCGCCGTCTCGGCGCAGAACGCGCAGATCTCGGCGGGCTCATTCGGCACATTGCCCGCCCCCGCAGGCCAGCAGCTCAACGCCACGATCACCGCGCAATCGCTGCTGTCGACCCCCGAGGATTTCCGCAACATCGTGCTGCGCTCGGAAACCGATGGCGGGCTCGTGCTGCTCAATGACGTGGCAGAAGTCGAGATCGGCGCCGAAAGCTACGCCACCCTCGCCTATTACAACGGCCAGCCTGCATCGGGCATGGCGCTGCAACTGGCGTCGGGGGCCAACGCGCTCGACACTTCGGAGCGGGTGAAAGAAAAACTCGAGGACTACGCGCAGTTTTTCCCCGACGGCGTGCGCTATGTCATCCCCTACGACACCACACCGTTCATCGAAATCTCGATCCACGAGGTGCAAAAGACCCTGCTGGAAGCCATCGTTCTGGTGTTCTTCGTGATGCTGCTGTTCCTGCAGAACCTGCGCGCCACGCTGATCCCCACGCTGGCGGTGCCCGTGGTCATCCTTGGCACCTTCGGCATTCTTGCGGCGGCGGGCTTTACCATCAACACGCTGACCATGCTGGCCATGGTTCTGGCCATCGGCCTGCTGGTCGATGACGCCATCGTGGTGGTGGAAAACGTCGAACGCATCATGGAAGAAGAGGGCCTGAACCCGCGCGAGGCGACCCGCAAGAGCATGGGCCAGATCACCGGCGCGCTGATCGGCATCGCGCTGGTGTTGTCGGCGGTGTTCGTGCCGATGGCGTTCTTTCCCGGCTCGACAGGGGTGATCTACAAACAGTTCTCGATCACCATCGTTTCGGCGATGGGGCTGTCGGTTCTGGTGGCGCTGACGCTGACGCCCGCGCTCTGTGCCACGCTGCTGAAATCAAAAGATGCGCATCACGCCAAGCGCGGCGTGTTCGGGCTGTTCAACAAGGGCTTTGAAAAGACCACCAACGGCTATGGCGGCACTATCGGCTACATCATCAAGCGCCCGTTCCGGATGCTGATCGTCTATGCGGCACTTGCGGGCGGCATGGTCTGGCTGTTCGACAACACGCCCTCGGGCTTTCTGCCAGCCGAGGATCAGGGCATCCTGATGACGATCGTTCAGGCACCGACCGGCGCCACCGCCGAGCGCACGTTCGACGTGGTGGATCAGGTCAAGACGCATTTCCTCGAGAATGAATCCGACAATGTCGAATCGGTGTTCGGCGTCGTCGGCTTTTCCTTCGCCGGTCAGGGTCAGAACATGGGCCTTGCCTTCGTGCGGCTCAAGGACTGGGCCGAACGGCCCAGCCCCGCCCAGTCCGCGCAGGCCGTGGCGGGCCGTGCCTTCCCGGCCTTTATGGGCATTCAGGATGCGATGGTGTTTCCCATCGTGCCGCCCTCGGTGATCGAACTTGGCAACGTGTCGGGCTTTGATTTCTACCTGCAGGCGCCGGGCGGGCAGACCCATGAGCAATTGCTCGAAGCACGCAACCAGCTGCTGGGCATGGCCGCGCAAAGCCCACTGATCGCATCGGCGCGCCCCTCTGGGCTGGAAGATGCGGCGCAGTTCAACCTGGACATCGACTGGCGCGCCGCCGGAGCGGTGGGCGTGTCCCCGACCAATGTCGGCAATGTGCTGTCCATCGCATGGGCCGGGCAATACGTGAACGATTTCAATGACAATGGCCGGATCAAGCGGGTCTATGTGCAGGGCGCGCCCGACAGCCGCGCCACGCCCTCTGATCTGCAAAAATGGCGGGTGCGCAATTCCAGCGGCGAGCTGGTGCCCTTTGCCAATTTCACCACCGAAAGCTGGACCTACGGCCCGCAGGGCCTGACCCGCTACAACGGCATTCCGTCGATGCAGATTCAGGGCTCGCCGGTGCCCGGCGTCACCACCGGCGAGGCGATGGCGGAAATGGAGCGACTGGTCAGCCAGCTGCCCCCCGGCTACCAGATCGCCTGGACCGGCCTGTCGCTCGAAGAGCGCACCTCGGGCGGTCAGGCACCGCTGCTCTATGCGCTGTCGCTGGCGGCGATCTTCCTGTGCCTCGCGGCGCTGTACGAAAGCTGGACCATTCCGTTCTCGGTGATGCTGGCAATGCCGATCGGCGTGCTGGGCACCATGGGCGCGGCCTATTGGTTCGGCTTTGAGAACGGCGTGTTCTTTCAAGTCGGCCTGCTCACGGTCATCGGCCTGACCGGCAAGAACGCCATCCTGATCGTCGAATTCGCCCGAGAGCGGTTCGAGGCCGGTGAAGACCTCTATACCGCGACCAAGGAAGCCGCCAAGCAACGCTTCCGCCCGATCATCATGACCTCGCTGGCCTTCACGCTGGGCGTGGTGCCGCTGGCGATCTCGACCGGCGCGGGTGCGGGCGGGCGCACGGCGGTCGGCTCGGCGGTGCTGGGCGGCACCATCACCGGCACCGTGCTGGGGGTGATCTTTGTGCCGCTGTTCTTCGTGGTGGTCTACCGGATCTTTGCCCGCAAGCAGGTGCGCGAACACGCCAAGGCCGCGGCCACCCCCGCCGAGTGATCGTTTCGGCCGGTCAGACACAGACGCCGCCCCACCCCGGGGCGGCGTTTTTCGTTTTGCCGGGGGGGCGTGGACAGATGCGATTTCAGGAACATGTTCCGCTCAAGGGCGTTGTTTCACACGCTCACCGCGGACAGAAGAGGATCGACATGACCCAAAGCCCCATCGTGAAAAGCTTCTGGGACGAGACCACCGGCAGCTGGCAATATGTCTTTCACGATCCAGCCACGATGAAAGGCGCGATCGTCGATCCGGTGCTGGATTTCGACCCGCAGGCCGCCGCCATTCTGACCGGAAATGCGCAACGCATCCTGTCCTATATCGCGGACACCGGCATCGAGATCGTCTGGATTCTCGACACCCACCCCCATGCCGACCATCTGACGGCAGCGCATTGGCTGAAGGACAAGCTGGGCGCACCGCAGGCCATCGGCGAGATGGTGACCGGGGTGCAGAGGCTCTGGAAAGGCATCTACAATTTCGGCGAGGATTTTCCCACCGACGGTGCGGCATGGGACCGGCTCTGGGCCGACGGCGAGTGTTTCATGGTCGGCGAAATCCCCGTCACCGTGATGTTTTCGCCCGGCCATACGCTGGCCTCTGTCAGCTATGTCGCTGGCGATGCGGCCTTTGTGCATGATACCTTCATGATGCCCGACAGCGGCACCTCGCGGGCCGATTTCCCCGGCGGATCGTCGGCGGAGCTATACGCGACGCTGATGCGCATCCTGTCGCTGCCCGATGACACCCGGCTGTACGTCGGCCATGATTATGCGCCGGATGGCCGAGCTGCCGCCTGCTGGGCCACGGTGGCCGAGCACAAGGCGTCGAACATTCATCTTAAGGACGCGCCCTCGGAGGATGAATATTGCAAGATCCGCGACGAACGTGACGCCACCCTGCCCTTACCCAAGCTAATGCTGGCAGCGCTGCAGATCAATACCCGTGGCGGGCGGATGCCACCCGCCGAGGACAACGGGCGCAGCTATCTCAAGATTCCGCTGGGGTATTTCGAACCTCGGTGAACCGTCCGGCGGTTGCGCGAGTTGCCTGGGCAGGATGCCTCCGGCGGGAGTTTTTCTGGCAAGATGAAGCCAGGGGCATCGCGTCGGTCCCCTGTGATCGCCCGACGATTGCCAGCAAGCCAGCGAGGTGAGCGGCATCTATCAGAGCGGCGTTGGCGTCGCGCGCCACCCAAGGCACAAAACGGGACAGGCAGATCCGGATCAGCAGCGGCGGGTTGCGGATCCGTTCAGGATACACCGTCGCCAATGCCTGTCCTTGTGCCGCGCAGGGCCAGCGCCCGGTTGCTGTGTTGGCGCGCTTGCGGCTCTGCATCAGCAGAGCGCCAAGGCCGGTCTGGCAGCTCATGTCCGGCGTATCGCCCCCGGATGGCGCGCCCATAGCACAGACGGAAATCGCGCAATGGCAAAGCTGCATGGCGCCGCGCCCCTTTCCCCTTGCCCTTCGATGCGGTAAGGCCCTGCCGATACCGATCACAACTCCCGGCGGCACCGCGATGAAATTCACGCTTTCCTGGCTGAAAGAGCACCTCGACACCACGGCCTCGGTCGATGAGATCACCGAGGCCCTGACCGACCTTGGCCTTGAGGTCGAAGGGGTGGAAAACCCCGCCGAGACGCTGTCCGCCTTCAAGATCGGCAAGGTGATCGCCGCCGAGAAACACCCCGACGCCGACAAGCTGAACCTGTGTAAGGTGCTGACGGACACCGGAGAAACCCAGATCATCTGCGGTGCGCCCAACGCGCGGGCGGGGATCACCGTGGTTGTGGCCAGCCCCGGCACTTATGTGCCCGGCATCGACACCACCATCCAGATCGGCAAGATCCGCGGCATCGAAAGCCACGGCATGATGTGTTCCGAACGCGAGATGGAGCTGTCCGAAGAACACGACGGCATCATCGAATTGCCCTCGGGCGAGGTCGGCCAGAGCTTTGCCGACTGGCTGGCGCAGAATGACCCGGCCAAGGTCGACCCGGTGATCGAGATCGCCATCACCCCCAACCGCCCTGATGCGCTTGGGGTGCATGGCATCGCCCGCGATCTTGCGGCGCGTGGTCTTGGCACGCTGAAAGCCATCCCCGAGGTCACGGTGCCCGGTGCCTTCCCCTGCCCTGTTTCGGTGACCATCGAGGACAGCGCGCAGGAGGGTTGCCCGGTGTTCTACGGTCGCCTGATCAAGGGCGTGAAGAACGGCCCCTCGCCCGAGTGGCTGCAACAGCGGCTCAAGGCCATCGGACTGCGCCCGATCAGCTTCCTTGTCGATGTGACCAACTTCTTCACCTTTGATCGCAACCGCCCCTTGCATGTGTTTGACGCCGGAAAGCTGAGTGGCGGTCTGCGCATCCACGCAGCCACGGGCGGCGAGACGCTCGCGGCGCTGGATGAGCGCAGCTATACGCTGGCCAGCGGCATGATCGCGATTTCCGACGACAATGGCGTGCAAAGCCTTGGCGGCGTGATGGGGGGCGAGCCGACCGGCGTCTCTGACGAGACCACCGAGGTGTTCCTCGAGGCGGCGTATTTCGACACCATCCGCACCGCCTACACGGGCCGCGCTCTGAAGATCAATTCCGACGCCCGCTACCGGTTCGAGCGCGGCATCGACCCGGCGTCGGCAAGCGCTGGCATCGAGGCGGCCACGCAGATGATCCTCGACATTGCCGGGGGCGAGGCCTCGGACGTGGTCAAGGCTGGCGCCGAGCCCGATGTGGCCCGCGCCTACAAGCTCGATACCGATCGCGTTGTCTCGCTCGTCGGGATGGAGATCGCGGCCGAGACCCAGCGCGCCACGCTGACAGCGCTTGGCTTTACCCTGAGCGGCGACATGGCCTCGGTGCCAAGCTGGCGCCCCGACGTCATGGGCGAAGCGGATCTGGTCGAGGAGGTCGCCCGCATCGCCTCGCTGACCAAACTGCAGGGCCAGCCGCTGCGCCGCCCGCTGCCGGGCGTGCCCGCACCGATCCTGTCGCCGATGCAAAAGCGCGAACAGATCGCGCGGCGCACCACGGCAGAGCTGGGCTACAACGAATGCGTCACCTACAGCTTTGTCGACAAGGCCTCGGCGGCGCTGTTCGGCGGCGACGATGACACCATGAAGCTGGCCAACCCGATCTCGGCCGACCTGTCGCATATGCGCCCGCAGCTGCTGCCCGGCTTGCTGCAGGCGGCGGCCCGCAATCAGGCGCGCGGTTTCAACGATCTGGCATTGTTCGAATGCGGCGCGGCCTTCCATGGCGCCGAGCCGGGCGAACAGCATCTTCAGGTCTGTGGCCTGCTGGTTGGGCGCACCGGGCCAAAGGATGTGCACGGGGCCTCGCGCCCGGTCGACGTCTACGATGCCAAGGCCGATGCCGAGGCGGTTCTGGCCGCCATCGGTGCCCCCGCCAAGATGCAGATCCTGCGCGGGGCCGAAAGCTGGTGGCATCCGGGCCGTCATGGCAAGCTGTGCCTCGGGCCGAAAAAGGTGCTTGGCGTGTTTGGCGAGATCCACCCCAAGGTGCTCTCCGAGATGGGCGTCAAGGGCCCGGCGGTCGGCTTCGTGCTCTACCCGCAGGACATCCCCCTGCCACGCGCCACGGGGGCCGCGCGCCCGGCGCTGGTGTCGAACGATCTGCAGGCGGTCGAGCGCGACTTTGCCTTTGTCGTCGGCGCAGACGTGGCCGCGCTGGATCTGGTCAACGCGGCGACTGGCGCCGACAAGGCACTGATTTCCGAGGTTCGGGTGTTCGACGAATTCATCGGCGGCAGCCTTGGCGAGGGACAGAAGTCGCTGGCGATCACCGTGCGGCTTCAGCCCAGCGGTGCGACGCTCACCGAAAAGGACATCGAGGCGGTCGCTGCCAAGATTGTCGCCAAGGTCCAAAAGGCCACCGGCGGCACGCTGCGCGGCTGATCCTTGTAAAGTCATGGAAAACGGCCCGGCGCTGCCCTGCGCCGGGCCTTTTGTCGTCTCGGGCTGCACCCGTCAATTTAGGATGTCAGGCTGCGCCTTTCAGGCGGACAGTTCGTCATAGGCGGCCAGAGCCTTTGACCCGTACATGACCCCCGGCCCGCCGCCCATTTCCACCGCGACAGCAAGCACCTCGGCCACCTCTTCGCGCGTTGCGCCCATGCGGATCAGCGCTTCGGTGTGAAACAGGATGCAGGGCTCGCAGCGGATGGCCACGGCGATGCCGAGCGCGACGAATTCCTTTTGCTTGTGGCTCAGCGCCCCGTCGCCGCGCAGGCTGGCAGCGATCGCGCCAAAACCCTTGGCGGTCTCGCCAATCGCGGCGTTGAAGCGTTTGACCTGCGGTTTCAGATCGCCAAGGCTGGCTTTGTAACTCATCTTCGGCCTCCATATGCAATTTACCGAAGATGTACGCCGGGGCGCCGCCGGGCCTTGATCAGGATCACACCGCGCCGTCAGTCGGGCACATAAAGCTGAGAATAGGCCAGCCGCACCAGCGCGCGCGTCTCTTCGGCGCGGCGTTCGATATGGCCGCGCAGGGCCGCTTCGGCAGCACCGGCATCGCGGCGCAGAACCGCTTCGGTGATGCGGCGATGCGCGCTCAGATCCTCGCCCGCGCCGCTGCGCAGCTGGCGCAGGTTGACCATGCGGACATAACGGATGCGCTCATTGACGTTGGTCAGCATCCGCAACAGCTCGCCATTGCCCGCAAGCCCGGCCAGCGCAAGATGAAACGCCTCGTCCATGCGCACCAGCTCGGCGACGTCGGTGCAGGCGGCATAGCTGGCTTCCGATGCATCCAGATGCGCGCCAAGTGCCGTCAAAGCCGCATCCTCGGCCTGAAGCCCAAGCCGCAGCGCCTCGACCTCCAACGCGGTGCGCAGCTGGTACAGCTCGGCGACCTGCTGCGGATCAAGCGCGCGGCAAAAGAACCCCTGCCCGGGGCGCAGCGTCAGGAACCCCTCGGCCACCAAGCGGTTCAGCGCCTCGCGCAGCGGCGTGCGCGACACGTCCAGCGCGCGGGTCAGCGCCGATTCATTGATCCGCTCGCCGGGTTTGAAGGCAAACCGGATCGCCATGTCGCGCAGTTGCGCGTGAACCCGGCTGGCACTGCTTTTCTCGGTCATTGACGACTTCCCAACTGCATTAAGAGCTGTATACAGATTGTGATACACATCAGAAAGGGGTCAGAGATGGGCGAGCGCGTGAATGGGATGAACGGCGCCGAAGCGATGGTGCGCCAGCTTGAAGCGCAGGGCGTGACGCATATCTTCGGCCTGTGCGGCGACACCACGCTGCCGTTCTACGACGCCATGCTACAGCTCGATCACGGCATCACCCATGTGCTGACCCGCGATGAGCGCTCGGCCTGCTACATGGCCGATGGCTATAGCCGCGTGACCGGGCGCGTCGGCGTGTGCGAAGGGCCATCGGGCGGCGGCGCGACCTATATCCTGCCGGGGCTGATCGAGGCGAATGAATCCTCTTACGCGGTGCTGTCGATCACCACCGATATTTCCGTGGCGAGCTACGGCAAATACCCCCTGACCCAGGTCGATCAGGAGGCGCTGATGCGCCCTTTGACCAAGTGGAACACGGTGATCTCTCGCGCCGATCACATCCCGCGCATGGTCCGCGCCGCGTTTCGCGCCATGACCACGGGGCGGCCCGGCTCGGCCCATCTAGGCTTGCCCTATGACATCCAGTACGATGCCGTCCCGCCCGAAGACATCTGGGCCGATCCCGCGCTTGCCAGCTACCCCGCGCAGCGCGCCGCCCCCGCGCCCGGCGCGGCCGAGGCGGCGGTTGAGGCGATCCTCAGCGCCAAAGCCCCGCTGGTGGTCTGCGGCGGCGGCGTGGTCATCGCGGGCGCGATGGGGGAGCTCGCCCAGTTTGTCGAAGCTTTGGATCTGGCGGTTGCCACCTCGATCTCGGGGCAAGGCGCGCTGGCCGACACGCACCCGCTCTGCCTTGGGGTTGTGGGATCGAACGGCGGCACCGACGAGACATGGGAAATGATGGAAAGCGCCGATCTGGTGATCTTCATGGGCTGCCGCGCCGGGTCCACCACCACCGCGCGCTGGGAACAGCCCAAGCCCGGCCAGCGCATCGTGCATATCGACAGCGATCCCATGGTAATCGGGGCGAATTACCCGACCGAGGTGGGCGTGGTCGCCGACCTGCAACTGGCGCTGAGCGCGATGAATGCCGCGCTACAGGGCCGCAGCCTGCCGCAGTTTGGCGGCGCGGCGCGGATCGCCGACATCAAGGCGCGCAAATTCGCCCGCTTCGATACGTTGGCACAGCGCAGCGGCGATCAGATCCGCCCCGAAATGGTCATCGACGCGCTCAACACCCTGCTGCCCGAAACGGCGACCGTGGTGTCAGACCCCGGCACCTCCTGCCCGTACTGGAGCGCGTATGGAAAGCTGACCCTGCCGGGGCGGCGGTTCATCACCAACCGGGCGCATGGGGCGCTTGGCTATGCGCTGAGCGCCGCGCTTGGGGCGTGGTTCGGCAGGCCTGATAGCAAGGTTGTCGGCCTGATGGGCGATGGCAGCTTTGCCTTTGCCTGCGGCGAGCTGGAAACCGTGGCGCGCACCGGCGCACCGGTAACATATATCGTGCTGTCCAATGCGTCCTTCGGCTGGATCAAAGCCAGCCAGCGCGACGATTGCGATAAACGCTACTACAACGTCGACTTCAACCGCACCGATCAGGCGATGGTGGCGGCGGGGTTCGGCATCAAGAGCTATTCGGTGAGCGAGCCGGCGCAGCTGGATGCCACGCTGGCCGAGGCGCTGGCCTTTGACGGCCCGACGCTGGTGGATGTGCGCTGCCAGCCGCTGGAAGAGGCCGCCGCCCCTGTGCGGCGCTGGATGGGATGACCCAATGAGCGATCACAAGATCACCAGCCTGCGGGTTCACCGCATTCTGATCCCCGGCAAGGCGGTGCATTCGCATGGCATCGGCGATGTGGCGGGCATTCATACCGTCATTCTGCAGCTGACCACCGACACCGGCCTGACCGGCTGGGGCGAGGCCGCGACATGGCCCGCCTTTACCGGCACCGCCGAGGCCGCCGTCGCCGCGCTGCATGTCTATCTTCGCCCGCATATCATCGGCGCCGACCCGGTACAGGTCGAACCGCTGATGAAAACCGCCGAGTCCGCCATCGTCGGCCACCCCGAGGCCAAGGCGGCGCTGGAAATGGCGCTGCTGGATCTTGCCGGCAAGATCTGTGGCCTGTCGGTGTCGGAACTGGTGGGCGGCCGGATGCGCGAGAGCATGGGGCTTAGCTTTTCCGTCGCCAACCCGGATTTCGGCAAGGATCTGGAAGACGTCGCCGAAATGTGGGCCGACGGCGTGCGGATCTTCAAGATCAAGACCGGGTTTCGCGGCCATGATTTCGACCTGATGCGGCTGGAAAAACTGCGCGAGACCTACGGGTTCGAGGCCGACCTGCGCATCGATTACAATCAGGGTCTGACCGCGTTTGATGCGGTGCGCCATATCCGCGATCTTGAAGCGTTTCACCCGACCTTTGTCGAGCAGCCCGTCAAGATGCACGAACGCGAGGCGCTGGCGCATATCACCCATATCATCGACACGCCGATCATGGCCGACGAGTCGGTGTTCGGCCTGCGCGAGGCGCTGTATGGCGTACAGATCCGCATGGCGGATATCTACTCGCTCAAGGTCTACAAAGCCGGGGGCATCCGCCGCGCGCTCGAGGTCGGGGCTGTTGCCCGCGCGGCGGGGATCGAGGTCTATGGTGGCTGCATGTTCGAAACCGGGCTGGCCCATGCGGCGGGCGCGCATCTGATGGCGGCGCTGCCGGAATTGCGTCTGGACTGCGAATTCTACATGTCGCGCTATTACGCCGTCGAAGACATCCTGACAGATCCGTTCCCCGTGCATGCCGGGCGCGTACATGTGCCCACGGGGCCGGGCCTCGGGGTCAGTGTCGACCCGGCCATGCTCGACAAATACCGGCAGGAACCGGCGCTGGGATAGCTCTCAGCGCTTGCCGACGGCCTCGTCGAGCAGGCGCGCGATCACCAGTGCCGCGCCGCCGATCATCAGCGAGCGGCCGATGGAATCGGTGACGTTGGTCGGCGCAAAGGTGCTCGCCCCGTCGCGCCCCACCTGCGCCGCCCTGCGCCAGCGGCTGCCCTTTGGTGCATCTTTCGACAGCATCGAGGCAGGCACATTGCCGATGCGCGGCTTGGCGACCAGCAGCGCCGCGCCGATGGCCAGCAGCCCGCCAGCATAGGCCAGCGGCGCCAGCCGCTCGCGCCGCGACGGCGCACGATTTCCGGGAAAGCTGGGAAGCGCATTGCGGTTGGGCAGGTGAATCGACATGGGCAATCTCCTTTTGCCCGATCAACCCCCGGCCCGCCCACCGGGTTCCCAAAAAGGAAAAAGCCCCCGGAGAGAGAACCGGGGGCATTCAGGTCTCTGGAGGATACGGCCGGGATGTCTGCTTCTCCCGGTCCGCGGCAATCAGGTCAGGAACTTGGCCCCATCATGAAGCAGGTCACCTGACGCGCCTGAAGACGGCGACAGGCAAGGTCGGCCATTTCGCGCGTCATGCCGACGAAGTTGGCATCATAGCCGCCCCCGCGCCCCACGACCTTGCGCAGCGAGCCGTCCAGCGTAGAGCTTTCCATCAACGAGGTCTTCAGCAGCACCTTCTCGGCCTCGTACTTGTTGCCGTAGCGCCCGACGTTGATGCCCCAGTGATGCCCGCCAGAGGTGGACAGCCGCGTGACCACCTCCTGCTCGGGCGTCGAGGCCGCATCGCTGACAACCGCGCCCGCGCCACCGCCGACGCTGGCAAGCTGCACACCTGTCAGATCCGCAGGGCGGCGGACCGGCTTGGCCGAGGCCTCGGGGGCCACATCGGTCGCGACGATCTGCGCCACCACCGGCTGGGCGGATTGAACCGCAGCCAGCACCGTTTCGATATCGCCTTCAACCGAGGCGACCAGCGGCGCAACATCGGCGCCCTTGGCACCGGCGCGCGATTGCGGACGCAGCGAGCGGGTCGGCGCGGCGGCCACGACGCGGATGGTCTTGCCGCGCGCACCCTCGGGATCGGGGTTGGCGCTTTCGGCGATGAAGACGTTTCCAAGGTTCTTGTTGCCCATGTAGGGCGGCAAGGCCGGCTTGTTCAGCGCCACGCGTTTCTTGGCCTTGCTGAAACCGTAATCCAGAAGCTCGACCACCCGTGCATTGCGCGACGCGGTGGAGCGCCCGCCAAAGACCACGGTGATAATCCGCGTATCGCCGCGCTGCGCCGAGGCCACGAGGTTGAAGCCCGCCGCATTGGTGTAGCCGGTCTTGATGCCATCGGCCCCCTTGTAAGAGGCAAGGAAACGCCGGTTGGTGTTGGACACCTGACGGATGCCCGCGTCTTCCGAGATGCGCGAGAACAGGTTGTAATACTGCGGATAGTCATAGACCATGTGCCGCCCGAGGATCGCCATATCATGCGCCGTCGACAGGTGCCCGGCAAGGGTCAGGCCATGGGCGTTCTTGAAAGTGGTCTTGGACATGCCAAGCGCCCGCGCCGTCCGGGTCATCCGCGCCGCAAAGGCATCTTCCGAACCCGCGATATGTTCGCCGATCGCGGTCGCCGCGTCATTCGCCGACTTGATCGCCGCTGCCCGCACCAGATAGCGCAGCTTGATCTTCTGCCCCTGCCGCAGCCCTAGCTTCGAGGGCGGTTCCGCCGCGGCATTGCGCGACACCGTGACGTAATCGTCCATGGTGATTTCGCCGTGCTGCACCGCCTCGAAGGTGATGTACAGGGTCATCATCTTGGTCAGAGACGCCGGGTGTAACGGCGTATCCGCGTTTTCGCTGTGAAGTGTTTCACCGGTGCGCGCATCCATCACATAGCCCGCATAGGGTGCTGCGAATGCAAGCGCTGGTGCCATCGCCAAGCACCAGATGAGCATGAACAAATGAAGGCCTGCTCGGCCCGGCGAATGCCTGTGCCGTCCCGTCACGGTATCTGCCTCTTTTCTGCCTCGGGTTCCCGGGTTGATCCCGGTGAACAGTCTGTTTTGATTGTCTGTGAGCGTAGCACGGAGATTGCTTTAAAGAAAGCCTGCAATCATTTGATCCGGGTCGGTTTTTACGTCAATTGCATCGCTATATATGGGGAGTTTCGGCGCCCCTTCCCCCAGAAAAGCGATTGTGGCGAGATTAAGGCACGCTGCTCAAATCACCTTTAGCCACCCTCGCGAATCCGTGAAACAAGCCCCGGCAAGCCGCCCAGATCGGGCAGATCGACAAAGCGTGCATGGTCCGGCGCCTCGGCCAGTTCCAGCCCCCACACCAGCTCATGCGGGACATGGACGCCCCATGCGCCGACCTCGATCGCCGGCAGGACGTCGGATTTCATCGAATTGCCGACCATCATCGCCCCCTCCGGCCCGCCGGGGGTATCCGCGAAGATGCGGGCATAGGTGTCCGGGGTCTTGTCCGACACGATCTGCACCGCGTCGAACCAGTTGCCCAGCCCCGATTGCGCCAGCTTGCGCTCCTGATGCAGCAGATCGCCCTTGGTGATCAGCACGAGATGATGCGCGGGGGCAAGCGCCTCGATCGTCTCTTCGACATGGGGCAGCAGCTCGATCGGGTGGGCCAGCATGTCCTGCCCCGCCAGCATGATCTGGGAAATCACCGTGCCGGGCACCCGCCCTTCGGTCACCTCGATGGCGGTCTCGATCATCGACAGCACAAAGCCCTTCACCCCAAAGCCGTAATGCCCGATGTTGCGTCGCTCTGCCGCCAGTAGCCGTGCGTCAAGATCGGTGGTGTCGGCATGATCCTTGAGCAGCTCGGCGAAATGCTCCTGCGTCAGCTTGAAGAAGCGCTCGTTGTGCCAAAGCGTGTCATCCGCGTCGAAACCAATTGTTTGCAAATTTGTGGCCATATGAAGACACTCCTTGTTGCGCTCTTTCCCTCAGGGGCGCATCGCTATATATAAGCGCTTC
Organism: Citreicella sp. C3M06; assembly: GCF_018860705.1. Taxonomy (GTDB): domain Bacteria; phylum Pseudomonadota; class Alphaproteobacteria; order Rhodobacterales; family Rhodobacteraceae; genus Salipiger. The sequence goes on along the minus strand of NZ_JAHKQA010000056.1, from coordinate 68,190 downwards.
GACCCCAACACCGCAAAGCGCCAGATGGTCTGGCGCGCCTGATCGCGAGCCGAGTGACCGAGATGCCCCACACCATCACGGAGAGCCCCTTCCGCCTTGCCAACACGCCCTTCGATGACGATGGGGGCAACAGCGATTCCGATATCGTGGTGCAGACCAAGCCGAAGACCAAGCGCCCGCCGCTGTACAAGGTTTTGTTGCTGAATGACGATTACACCCCGATGGAATTCGTGGTGCATGTGCTCGAACGGTTCTTCGGCATGACCCATGCAGAGGCTTTCGAGATCATGCTGACCGTGCACAAGAAGGGCGTCGCCGTTGTCGGCGTTTTCAGCCACGAGATCGCCGAAACCAAAGTGGGCCAAGTGATGGATTTTGCGCGGCGGCACCAGCACCCGCTGCAATGCACCATGGAAAAGGAGTAGGCTGGCACCGTCCAGCCCTTGCATGACAGCCGACAGACTTAGCTTCGCCGCCGAGGCAGGGATGACCCTGCCCGAAGACGGCCGTATCCTGCTTCTGGGCGCGCCCGGAGAGCTTGACGCATCCGCGTTGCCGTTGACCCGCTGCACCGTGGTGCAGCGCTTTGCCCCCGATCACGCCGCATGGGCGCGGCGCGGCGTGGCGGTCGCGCTGGCCCCCGAGGGGGAATTTGCCGCCGCCGTGGTCTATCCCGCCCGCGCCCGCGAGCTGACCGAACAGCGCATTGCCGAAGCCTGCGCCGCCGTGCCCTCCGGCATGATTGTTGTCGACGGGCCAAAGACTGACGGGATCGAACCGCTGCTCAAGGCGATCAAGGCGCGCAGCCCGATCGCCGGGCAGGTGTCGAAGGCGCATGGCAAGTGCTTCTGGTTCAACAGCAGCGACGCCTTTGCCGACTGGGCGCATGGCCCGGTGCAGAACGGCAACGGCATGTGGACCGCGCCCGGCGTGTTTTCCGCTGAGGCGCCCGATCCGGGTTCAGAGCTGCTGCTGTCTGTCCTGCCTGCCAAGCTTGGCGCGCAGGTGGCGGATCTTGGTGCCGGCTGGGGCGGCCTAGCTGCCGGCATCCTGTCGCGCGACAGCGTCACCACGCTGCATCTTGTCGAAGCCGACCACAGCGCGCTGGATTGCGCCCGACGCAATGTCAGCGACCCGCGTGCCCAGTTTCACTGGGCCGATGCGTTGGACTGGAAAGCGCCCGCGCGGCTTGACGCCGTGGTGATGAACCCGCCCTTCCACATTGGCCGCAAACCCGACCCCGCGCTTGGCCGTGCCTTCATCACCGCCGCCCGTCGGATTCTGAAACCCTCGGGCAGCCTGTGGCTGGTGGCCAACCGCCACCTGCCCTACGAGCCTCAGCTCGAGGCAGATTTCAGGCATTCCGAAGAAATCGCGGGCGATGCGCGCTTCAAGATCCTTCATGGCTATCGCCCGAAGGCCTGAGCAGCGTTAACCTTTTCGCTGCACACCCTAGTCAGGACCGCCCCATGAGCTATTCGATCGAAGGCAAGACCGCCATCGTCACCGGTGCCGCAAACGGCATCGGCCTCGCCATCGCCCGGCATTTCGCCAACAAGGGCGCGAACGTGATGTTCGCCGACATGGATGAAAGCCGCCTCGCCAAGGAATGCGGCCAAGAGACCGAGAACATGGTCTATTTTGCCGGCGACCTGCGCGAAAAGCTGACGCTGGCAAACCTGCTCTCTGCCACGCTCGACGCCTTCGACCGCGTCGATATTCTGGTGAACGGCGCGCGCCAGATGCTGCCCAACGACCCGCTCGACCTTGACGATACCTCGGTCGAGACCCTGCTGGGCCAGAATCTGACCCCGGCGCTGCGGCTCAGCCAGATCGTTGCAAAGCGCATGATCAAGCAGGGCGAAGGCAGCGACGACCGCGAGGTCGGGACCATCGTCAACCTGTCCTCGATCGCGGCCTGCCGGACGCAAAAGCAGCTGATGGCCTATTCGATCAGCTGCGCCGCGCTTGACCAGATGACCCGCTCGCTGGCGGTGGAACTGGCACCGCATCGCATCCGGGTCAACGGGCTGGGCGTCGGCTCGGTGATGTCGGCCAGCCTCAAGGACCGGCTGAAGGCGCACCCCGACTATCGCCGCGAGATCGAGGCCCACACGCCGCTGGGCCGCATCGCGGCGCCCGGCGCGCTGGCCGAAGCGGTGCAGTTTCTGGCCTCCGACGGCTCTGGCTTCATGACCGGGCAGATCCTGACCGTGGATGGCGGGCGCACCCTGCTCGATCCGGTGTCTGCCCCCGCGCATTGATTGCCTCGCGCCCGGTGCGGCGCTATCACCGGCCAAAAAGGGAGCCGCGCCATGACCGACGATTTCACCGAGCGAAAGGCCCGTGCCTCGGGCTGGTTTCGCAGGCTGCGTGACGACATCGTCACCGCCTTCGAAGGGCTCGAAGACAGCCACGCCGATGGGCCCTTCGCAGATCTGCCGCCCGGCCGCTTTGACGTGACCCCGACGGTGCGCAGCGCCGATGACGGCTCCGACGCGGGCGGCGGGCTGATGAGCGTGATGCGCGGCGGGCGAGTGTTCGAAAAGGTCGGTGTCAACGTGTCCACGGTCTATGGCACGCTCGGCAGCGCCGCTCAGAAATCCATGGCAGCGCGCGGCGTGCCCGGAATCGAAAGCGATCCGCGGTTCTGGGCCAGCGGCATTTCCCTTGTCGCCCATATGCGCAACCCGCATGTGCCCGCGGTTCACATGAACACGCGCATGTTCTGGACCCCGAACGCATGGTGGTTCGGCGGCGGCTCTGATCTGAACCCCTGCCTTGAGTATGACGCCGACACGGCGCATTTTCACGCGACGCAAAAGGCCCATCTCGATCCGCATGGCGCGGATCTGTATCCGGCGCTGAAGGCTTGGGCGGATGAGTATTTCTACATCCCGCACCGCAAGCGGGCGCGCGGGGTTGGCGGGGTGTTCATGGACGACCGCAACACCGGCGATTGGGAGACCGATTTCGCCCTGACCCAGGACATCGGGCGCGCGTTTCTGCCCGCCTATGTTCCCCTCGTTGAAACCCGCCGCACGCAGGCGTTTACCGAGGCGGACAAGGACGCGCAGCTGGTCCATCGCGGGCTCTATGCCGAATACAACCTCGTCTACGACCGGGGCACCAAATTCGGGCTGGCCACCGGGCACGACCCTGACGCGGTTCTGATGAGCCTGCCGCCACTGGCGAAATGGGCCTGAGTTAGAGCAGCCCCGCCTCATGTGACCGCATCGCCGCCAGCGTGTGGCGCTGCGCGGCTGGCGGCTGGCCTCTCGTCCCGGCGTCGTCAAATCGCTTCAAGCTCGCACCGGCACCCCCTCGCGCCTGCCCCGAGGCTGTGTTTAGATCGCGCAAACGACAGGAGACACATCATGGCGGAGCTGGAAAAACGGATTGCCCAAGGGCGCGGCGACGCCCCCGCGGATATCGTCTTGCGCGGCGGCAAGCTGCTTGACCTTGTCACCGGAGAGTTGCTGGACGGCGATGTTGCGATTTGCGGTGATACTATCGTCGGCACGCTCGACCATTACGACGCCACGCAGGTGATCGACGTCAGCGGCCTGACCCTCGTGCCCGGCTTCATCGACACGCATCTGCACATCGAAAGCAGTCTGGTCACCCCGTTTGAATTCGATCGCTGCGTGACGCCGCGCGGCATCACCACCGCCATTTGCGACCCGCACGAGATCGCCAACGTGATCGGCGCCGCCGGCATCCGCTATTTCCAGCAGGCCAGCCGTCACACGCTGATGGATATCCGCGTGCAGCTGTCCTCCTGCGTGCCCTCGACCCATATGGAAACCGCCGGGGCCGAGCTTCTGGCGGCGGATCTGAAGCCACTGATGGGCCACCCCTCGGGCATCGGGCTGGCGGAATTCATGAATTACCCCGGCGTGATCTTTCGCGATCCTCAGGCGATGGAAAAGCTGGCGCTGTTCGAGGGTGGCCATATCGACGGCCATTGCCCGCTGCTATCGGGGCGTGATCTCAACGCCTATATCGCCGCCGGAATCCGCACCGAACACGAGGCGACCAGCGCCGAAGAGGCGCTTGAAAAGCTGCGTAAGGGGATGCGGGTGCTGATCCGCGAAGGGTCTGTGTCCAAGGACATGCACGCGCTGCAACCGCTGCTGACCGAGCGGACCTCACCCTATATGTGCCTGTGCACCGATGACCGCAATCCGCTGGACATCGGCGAGCACGGGCATCTCGATTACATGATCCGCACGATGATCGCGCTGGGAACGCCGCCGCTGGCCGCCTATCGCGCCGCGACCCTGTCGGCCGCCGAAGCCTTTGGCCTGAAGGATCGCGGCATCATCGCGCCCGGCAAGCGCGCCGATATCGTGGCGGTGGACAGTCTTGAAACCTGCCATGCGCAGCTTGTGCTGGCGGCGGGGCGCGTGGTGGACGAGGCTGCCTTTGCGGGCCGGGAAACCGTGGCCCCGGTTGGGCGCCAATCGGTCAAGGCCCCGCCGCTGCGCGCCGAACAGTTCCGCGCCGGCGGCAACCGCGAAGAGACCGATGTGATCGGCATCCGCGAAGGCCAGATTCTCACCGATCACCTGCATGAGACGATCGCCATCGTCGATGGCGACAAGCGCCCCGATCCGGCGCGCGATCTGGTCCGCATCGCGGTCGCAGAGCGCCATGGCAAGAACGGCAATGTCGCGACCGGTTTCGTCAAGGGCTTCGGCCTGAAGGCGGGGGCCATCGCCTCGACCGTCTGTCACGATCACCACAACATCGCCTGCGTCGGCATCGACTATGCCGACATGGCGGTGGCCGCCAACCGGCTGTCACAGATCGAAGGCGGGTTCGTCGTGGTCAAGGATGGCGCGGTGCTGGCGGAACTGGCGCTGCCGGTGGCCGGGCTGATGAGCCTTGAGCCGTTCGAGGCGGTGCGCGACCGGCTGGTCGACCTGCGTGCCGCCGCCCGCAGCCTTGGTGTGACGCTCGAAGAGCCGTTCCTTCAGCTCGCGTTCCTTGCCCTGCCGGTGATCCCGTCGCTGAAGATCACCGATCGCGGCATGGTCGATGTGCTGAAATTCGAGATCATTCCCGGCTGATCAGTCGCACCGCCGGTATCGGCTCGAAACCGACTCCGCATCGGGATCGGTCTCGATGCGGGTCAGGGTCTGGCCATCGCTTGACAGGCTCAGGGTCATGGCACGCTCACCCGCGCCGGTGACCGTATAGCTGGCAGAGAACCGCTGCGGGGTGGCTTCGTCGATGGTCGCCAGCCTTGCGCGGAACTCGGGAAAGCCCAGCATTTCGGACGACACCAGCATTGCCCCGCTGTTATCCCCCTGCGTCACATCACAATCGGCGCGGGTGATGCCCCAGCGGCCGCGCATCTCGGCGGGGATGACGTTGGCCGCAGGCTCGCCCGCCTTTTGCGCGCCGTGGCAAAAGGTCAGCTGGGCAAGCGACAAAAGCGCCGCTGGAAGAACGAAATCGCGTATCATGCGGGGACAACCGCGAAGCGGCGCGCATGTTCCCCGCCCTCAGAGTCGGTTCAGCAGCTCCTGCGTTGGCCAGCCGTCAGCGGCCAGCCCCAGCCGCGCCTGCACGTCACGCACCGCTGCGCGGGTTCCCGCGCCGAGGATGCCGTCAATCTCCCCGACATCGTAGCCGCGTGCCTGCAAGGCCCGTTGCAGCGCCTGCATCTGCTCGCCAGACAGGCCGGGCGCAGGGGTTCCAGCCTCATACACCGGGGCGCCTTCGAGCCGCGTGGCGAAATAGGCGGCGGTCATGACATAGGTAAAGCTTTGATTCCATTCAAAATAGACGCGGAAGTTCGGGTAGGCGATAAAGCTTGGCCCGCCCTTGCCCTGCGGCAGCAGGATCGACGCTTCGAGCCGCCCGTCATCCAGCGCCCCATCGCGGGCCCGCACCCCGAGCCGTTCCCACTCCGCCACGGTGCGCGTGGTTTCCAGCCCGCTCAGCGCCCAATCCATGCCCTCTGGCAGCTCCACCTCTTCGAGCCATGGCTCGCCATGACGCCAGCCCAGCCCCGCCAGCATCTTTGCCCCCGACATCAACGCATCGGGCGCCGAGGTCTTGAGCCGCACCTGCCCGTCGCCATCGCCATCGACGCCGTTTTCCAGAATGTCGCGCGGCAGCATCTGAACCTGCCCGATTTCTCCGGCCCAGGCCCCGGTTGTGGTGGCCGGATCGAAAGCGCCCTGCTCGTACAGCTCGAGCGCGGCAAAGATCTGCGGGCGGAAAATCTCGGGGCGGCGGCAATCATGGGCCAGCGTGACCAGCGCGTTCAACGTGTTGAAATCGCCCTGAAAGGCGCCGAAATCGGTCTCGAACGCCCAGAATGCCAGAAGCACGCCGCGCGCGATGCCATAGTTGCGCTCGATCTGAGAAAAGACGCCGTCATATTGCTGGGCCAGCCTGCGGCCCCGGTCAAGCCGGTCCTGGCTGATCAACTTGCGCGAAAATTCGATGAAGGGCGTCTGAAAGATGCCCTGCCCGCGGTCGCGTTGCAGCACCGCGGGGTCTTGGCGCACATCTGACAGAAACCGCTGAACCGTGGCGGGATCATGGCCGCGCGCCACGCCATCCTGCGCCAACTGGCCGACAAAGGCCGAAAAATCCCCGCCGCACGGGGCCTGCTGCGCCGGCGCCATGGTCGCGCTCAGCAGCGACAGTCCAATCGAGAAGTGCACAGCCCGCATGTCGCCCTCGTCCAAAAACCTTCGGCCACACTAGCAAGCATCCCCCGAAGCGCAACAAGCGGGAGACCGCCTACGTTCTTGGTTTGGTCCTGCGATCTCGACGGGCGTTAAAGATTTGTTTAGAACTAAGGTCGAAAACTGTTCCAATGCAGTTCGACGGGTGGCGGAGGCGGTGACAGTGCGTATACTGATCGTGGAAAGCAGCAAGGAACTGTCAACACTATGGCGGCTGCACTTGGAACGGCTTGGCGGCGAGGTGCACATTGCCCATTCGCAGGATAGCGCGACCGAGCTTCTGCTGGAACTCAATCCACAGGTGATCGTGCTCGACCTCGTTCTGGAAGAGGGCAGCGCCTTGGCGGTTGCGGATTTCGCCAGCTACCGGCGCCCCGAGGCGCGGGTGATCTTTGTCACCAACACCTCGTTCTTTTCCGATGGCTCGATCTTCCGGCATTGCGCCAATGCCTGCGCCTTCCTGCCGATCGCCACAGCGCCGTCGGACCTTGCAGCCATGGTCGAGCATTACGGCAGGGTGCCGGCCTGACCTAAAGCGCTTCGCGCCCATGCGGGGCCGCAAGATCAAGCTTCGGGCCGACCGGCACGATGCGGTACGGATTGATCATGTCATGGCTGTGGTAATAGTGGCGGCAGATGTGGTCGAACGCCACGGTCTTTGCCACGCCGGGCCATTGATACAGCTCGCGGGTATAGGCCCACAGGTTGGGATAATCGACGATCCGCGCCTTGTTGCACTTGAAATGGCACTCGTAGATCTTGTCGAACCGGATCAGCGTGGTGAACAATCGCCAGTCCGCCTCGGTGATGCGCCCGCCGGCAAGGTAGCGTTGCCGCGACAGGATGTCTTCGAGCCAGTCGAGCGAGTCGAACAGCGGACCGACCGCCGCGTCATAGGCCTTTTGCGTGGTGGCGAACCCGGCCTTGTAGACGCCGTTGTTCACCGTGTCGTAGACACGGGCGTTGATGGTTTCGATATCGCCGCGCAGGTCTTCAGGCCAGTAATCGTCGATGTTTCCGGTCAGCCCGTCAAAGGCCGAATTGAACATGCGGATGATCTCGGCGCTTTCGTTCGACACAATGGTCTCGCTGGCGCGATCCCACAGCACCGGCACCGTGACGCGGCCCGACATTCTGGGATTCACCTTGAGATAGACGTCGCGCAGATGTGTCAGCCCGTGCAGCCGATCCCCGGTCGCGCCGGGAAAATCGCTGCCAAAGCTCCAGCCGTTCGACAGCATCTCGGGGTGCACGACGCTGACGTCGATCAGGTCTTCAAGCCCCTTCAGCGCGCGGAAGATCAGCGTGCGGTGCGCCCATGGGCAGGCATAGCTGACATAAAGATGATAGCGCCCGGCCTCGGCGGGATAGCCCTTGGCGCCGTCCGGGCCAGCGCTGCCATCCGGCGTGATCCAGTCGCGGAACTCCGTGGTCCAGCGCTCGAAGCTGCCGTCCTTGCTGGTGTAATCCCAGCGGTCCTGCCACTGGCCGTCCTTGAGGTAACCCATATCGTGCTCCATATCTTTGCACGAAAGCTAGGCGATTTGCGCCATGGGGCAATTCCGGCGAGGCGCGCAGCACCCCCGCGCAGGTGCACAGCGCCGACTAGCCGGCCGGAGCTTTCAGCTTTGAGACAAGATCGACCAGTTCGACCAGCGAGCGGATTTCAAGTTTTTCCAGAATGCGGGCGCGATGATGGTCGACGGTGCGCGGGCTGATGCCCAGCGCATTGCCGATTTCCTTGCTCGACACTTCGGCCGGATTGGCGACCATACGCTCGACGATCTCTTCCTCGCGCGCGGTAAGTCGCCCGAACCGCGTAGCAAGATCGCGCCGGCGGACAAGCGCCGCCTGCTTGTCCGCAGCGATCTGCTGCGCCGCCTTGATCCGCTCGACCAAGGTCGACTGCCGGAACGGTTTTTCAAGGAAATCCACCGCGCCTGCGCGCATCGCCTGCACGGATTCCGGCACGCCGCCGTGGCCGGTGATGAAGATCACCGCAAGCGGGCTACCATTGGCGTTCAGCCGCGCCTGAAGCTCGAGCCCGTTCATCCCCGGCATGCCGTAATCGAGCACGAGGCAGGCAGCCGTTTCGCCATCGTAAGCGTCGAGAAACGCCTGTGCCGAGGCGTAGGCACTGACCTCGAAACCACGCTGCCCAAGCGCCCGGGTCAGTGACGTGCGAATGTCTTGGTCATCATCCACGATGAAGACCGCTGGCGTCCCGTCTGTCATAAGATCAAATATCGCGTTGTGTCCCCACGGCTTGAGCCTACACAGCAAGCAGGGGCCATGTCACTCAAAAAACTGTGTTTTTGTCAGGCCGCCTGAGTGGCCTCCATCCCACCGACCTGCAATGTAAAACAGAACATCGCGCCATGGGGCTCTCGCGGCTGGTGCCACAGCCGCCCGCCGTTGGCGAGGCAGATCGACCGGCAGATCGACAGGCCAAGCCCCATGCCCGCCGCCTTGGTCGTCTCGAACTCGGCGAACAGCGTAATGCCCTCGGCCACACCCGGCCCGGTGTCGGACACACAGACGTGGACCTCGTTGCCGTCAACCTTCGCCTCGACAATCACCCGCCGGTCAAGGTCGTCGCCTTCGGCCACCGCCTCGATCGCGTTGCGCATCAGGTTCACCAGAACCTGCGCAATCTGAAGACGGTTGGCATGCACCGCCGGCAGCGCCCCGAGATCGGCGATCACCGACACGCCCGCCGCCCGCGATTCAGCGCTGAGCAGCCGCTGGGTCTGGCTCACCAGTTCGGACAGGTCGAAATCGCTGCGACAGCCTTCGTCGCGGCGAATGAAGGCACGCAGCGCCCGGATGATCTCGCCGGCGCGCAGGGCCTGTTCCGCGATCTCGTCCAGCGTCTCGTGCAGCCCGTGCCCGGCCCCGCCCATCTGCTGCGCCGCAAACAGCGCGCTGTCGGCGTTCTGCGCAATGGCGGTCAGCGGCTGGTTCAGCTCATGCGCCAGCCCCGCCGCCACCTGCCCCATGGTGTTGTCCCGCGCGAGGTTCGACAGATCCTTGGACAGCTCGGCAAGTTGCTCTTCGGTCTGCTTGGCCGAGGTGATGTCATCCATCGTTAGAACGATGTGCAGGGGTTTGCCTTCCTGATTGAAGATCAGAATGGCGTTGACCAGCGCCCAGAAAGCCTCGCCGTCGCGGCGCAGGCACCGCATCTCATGATTGACCTCACGCGGAGTACCACGCTGGTCATTGTCGAACAGCAGCACCGGCGGATCCTTGGGGTGGCCCAGAAGCGTGAAGGGCATCTGCGACAGTTCCGTGGCGGAATAGCCGGTGATTTCAGAGAACTTTTCGTTGACCCGCAAGAAGCGCCCGGTCTGCGCGTCGATCTGCGCCATCCCCCGCGACGATAGCGCGAAGGTGCTGCCGTATTCCATTTCGGTCTCGCGGCGGGCGGCGATCTGCTGCATCAGCGTCTCGTTGGCCTTCTCGAGCTCTTCGTAGGTGGCGGGCAGCGGATCGGACGGGTCAAGCTCGCCCTGCGCCACCAGCGCCGAGCGCACGGCAAAGGCGCGCACCGGCTTGTGGATGTAATTCGCCAGCGCCAGCCCGGCGATGGCGGTCAGCACCGCCACCGCCCCCGCGATCCAGATGTTCGTCAGGCGGTTCTGCTTGATGGCGGCGGTGAAATCGCTTTCCGGCGCGTAGGCGGCGATGGTCCAGGGCAGCTTGTCGCTCATCGGCGGCATCACCACCGAGACATAGGTTTCGCCGTTATAATTGAACTGCGACAGCGTCTCTTGCTCGACCGGGACCTGCCCGTCAGCCTCCAGCTGGGCAAAGGCGGCCCGCGCGATGGGATCGTCGATATGGGCAATGTCGACAAAATGCAGCGTGCCGTCAGCGGTCTGCTCCTTGAGCAGCGATTTATCGGGGTGCGCGATGACGTCGCCATTGGCGTGGATGATCAGCGCCCGCCCGGTGCTGCCGATGCGCAGATTGGCGAGAAAATCGGAAATGTCGCTGATCTCGATATCGACGCCGACGATGCCGCGCACCCCCTCCAGCCCGGTTTCCTGCCGGTCGATCACCGGCGAGGCCAGCGTGATCCCCGGTTGCTGTGACGAGAAAAAGATATAGGGATCGGTCCAGATCGTGGTCATCTGGTCCTTGGCGCGAATGTACCAAGGGCGCTGGCGCGGCTCGTAGACATCATCGGGGTCCATCCACCGTGCGATCACATTGAATTTGTCGTCGCGCCAGATCAGCTCGGTGGTGCGCACGCCGCCTTGGTGGCGGATGATCTTGGTACGGAACGGCCCCGAGCCTTTCGAGCGCATGACATAGACAAAATCGCCCTCTTCGCTGCCGTAATAAACCCCGGCGAATTGCGGGGCGAGTTGCAGCTGCTGAAAGAACAGTTGCTCCATCAGCTCGGGCACGTCCGAGGCGATGACCCGGTCGCGCGCCAGCCGCGCCGACAGTTCTGCCGCGCTCTGCGCCGGGGCCACAAAGCCGCGCGAATGGGCGATGGTGTTGGTGCCGACATCGCTCAGCAGCTCGCGCGCGTGATCCAGCAGCGCCCGTTCCGAGGTGACGTAGGATGAGAACACCACCGCCAGCACCGCGATGAATTGCAAGCCCGCAAGTCCGATGACCAACAAAGCCCCGAGTGATGTGCGCATGACCGCCCCCGTCTGTCCGAGGGCGGTTATAGCTGCATCCTTCACGGGAAATCAGCCCCGAAGTTCATCTTTGCGCTGTTTCCCAGTTCGGGTGGATCCACGGGGCACGGTTGTCGGGCGCCAGCGGCGCGCGGCCAAGGATGTGATCCGCCGCCTTTTCCCCCGTCATGATCGACGGCGCGTTGAGATTGCCGTTGGTGATGCGCGGAAAGATCGAACTGTCGGCAAGGCGCAGCCCGTCGACACCGATCACCCGGCATTCGGGATCGACCACCGCCGTCGGATCATCCTTGCGGCCCATTCGGGCGGTGCCGCAGGGGTGGTAGGCCGATTCCACGTGGTCCTTGATGAAGGCGTTAAGCTCGTCATCGGATTGCGCATCGATGCCCGGCTGGATCTCTTTGCGGTAATAGGGCGCGAACGCCTGCTGCCCGAAGATCTCGCGCGTGAGGCGGATGCAGCGCCGGAAATCCGCCCAGTCCTGTTCGTGGCTCATGTAGTTGAACTGAATCTTCGGGGCGTCGACCGGATCGCTGCTGCGCAATGTGACTTCGCCGCGCGACGGGCTGCGCATTGGCCCGGTATGGGCCTGAAAGCCATGGCCTTCGGCTGACGCCTGACCGTCATAGCGCACCGCGATGGGCAGGAAATGGTACTGGATGTCGGGGTAATCCACCCCCGCCCGGCTGCGGATGAACGCGGCGCTTTCGAACTGGTTCGACGCGCCGGGGCCAGATCGATTGAGCAGCCAACGCGCCCCAACATAGGCTTTGCCCGGCAGGTTCCAGTATTTGTACAGGCTCACCGGCTGGCTCGCCGCCGCCTGGATGTACAGTTCCAGATGGTCCTGAAGGTTCTTGCCCACCCCCGCGCGGTCAGCCACCACGTCGATGCCATGCTGCGCAAGTTCAGCCCCCGGCCCGATGCCCGAGAGCAGCAGCAGCTTGGGCGAGTTGAGCGACGAGGCGGCAAGGATCACCTCGGCCTCTGCCCGGATCACCTCGATCTTGCCGCCGCGCTCGACCTCGACGCCGACAGCCCGGCCATCTTCGATGATGACGCGGCGGGCAAAGGCACGGATCAGATCGCAGTTTTCGCGTTTCAGCGCCGGGCGCAGATAGGCCTTGGCCGCCGAAAAGCGCTCGCCCTTCCAGACGGTCATGTCGAAGGGGCCAAAGCCCTCTTGCTGCTGGCCATTGTAATCGCCGGTGACGGGATAGCCCGCTTGACGGCCCGCTTCGACAAAGGCTTGCGTCAGCGGGTTAAGACGCGGGCCGCGCGTGACATGCAGCGGGCCATCGGTGCCGCGCCATGCCGCGTCGCCGCCATGGCCGCCGTCATGCCAGTTTTCCATGCGCTGGTAATAGGGCAGCACATCGGCATAGCCCCAGCCATCGGCGCCCTGATCGCGCCAATGGTCGAAATCGCGCGCATGGCCGCGCACATAGATCATGCCGTTGATCGAGGACGAACCGCCAATCACCTTGCCGCGCGGCGTCACAAGGCGGCGCCCGCCCAGATGCGGTTCTGGCTCGGTCTGGTAGCCCCAGTCGTAGCGCTTCATGTTCATCGGGTAGCTGAGCGCCCCCGGCATTTGAATGAACGGCCCCGCGTCAGAGCCGCCATGTTCGATGACCAGCACCTTCTTGCCCGCCTCGGCAAGACGGTAGGCCATGGCGCAGCCCGCAGAGCCAGCGCCGACGATGACATACTCTGCTTGCATCAGAACGCTGCCTCGACATCGCCCATACGGACATAGACGGATTTGAGCTGGCTCCAGTGATCCAGCGCCGCCTTGCTGTTTTCGCGCCCGACGCCCGACGCCTTGACGCCGCCGAACGGGGCCTCGACCGGCGCATCGTTGTAGGAGTTGATGAAACAGCTGCCAGCGCGCAGCTGGCCGATCACGCGGTGGGCGCGCGACAGATCGCGCGTGAACACCCCGGCGGACAGGCCGAATTCGGTGGCATTGGCGCGGGCGATGGCCTCGGCCTCGGTGTCGAAATCCAGCACCGCCATGACCGGGCCAAAGATTTCTTCGCGGGCAATGGTCATGTCGTCGGTGACATCGGCAAACACCGTCGGTTCAAGGAAGAACCCGTCACGCTCGACGCGCCCGCCGCCGCTGATCAGCCGCGCGCCCTCGGCGCGGCCCTTGTTGATGTAGCCCTGCACGATCTGCATCTGCCGTTCGCTGACCATCGGGCCAAAGCTGGTCGCCTCGTCCAGCGGATCGCCGATCACGGCGTTTTTCAGACGTTCTGCCAACCGGGCAAGGAACGCCTCCTTGATGCCCTTTTGCACAAACACCCGCGTGCCGTTGGAACAGACCTGCCCCGAGGAATAGAAGTTGCCGTTGATCGCCCCGCTCACGGCGTTGTCCAGATCGGCATCGTCAAAGATCACCAGTGGCGACTTGCCGCCCAGTTCCATGGTGACATGCTTCATCTGCTCTGCCGCCGCAGCGTAAACCTTGCGCCCGGTCGGCACCGATCCGGTGAGCGATACCTTGGCGACGCGCGGGTCGGTGACCAGCGCAGAGCCAACCTCGCCCATGCCCTGCACCACGTTGAACAGGCCGGCAGGCGCGCCCGCCTCGGTCAGGATCTCGGCGATCTTGAGCGCGCAAAGCGGCGTGGTTTCCGAGGGTTTGAACACCATGGCATTGCCGCAGGCCAGCGCGGGCGCGCCCTTCCAGCAGGCGATCTGCGTCGGGTAGTTCCACGCGCCGATGCCGACGCACACGCCCAGCGCCTCGCGGATGGTATAGACCCAATCCTCGCCCAGCGGGATGTGTTCGCCGGTCAACCCCGCCGCGATGCCACCGAAATATTCCAAGGCGTCGGCGCCGCTGGTGGCATCGGCCACCAGTGTTTCCTGCAACGGCTTGCCGGTGTCGCGGGTTTCCAGCACCGACAGGTCATGATTGCGCTCGCGCATGATCTGCGCGGCGCGGGTCAGCACGCGGCCACGTTCGCGCGGGCTGACCTTGGCCCAGAGCTTTTGCGCCGCCTCGGCGGCGGCAAGCGCGGCGTCGATCACCGCCGGGGTGGCGGCGTAGACAGTGGCGATCACCTCGCCGGTGGCGGGGTAGATCACCGGGATCGGGGTGCCGGACGTGTCTTCCAGATAGGCACCGTTGACATAATGGCTGGCGGTCGGTTGCGGGTCGTACATCATATTTCCAATCATTCGCCGCGCGGAAAGCGCGCGTTATCCTCGACCATGTTCAGATCCATGTGGTTGCGCATGAAACGCTCCGAGGCTTTCTGCAGGGGCTGGTAATCCCACGGGTAATAGTCGCCGTTGCGCAGGGCCTCGTAGACCACCCAGCGCTTGGCCTGACTCTTGCGGACGTCTTCGTCAAAGCGGCCCAGATCCCAGCGGGCATCAGCGGCGGCGCGCAGCCGCTCCAGCGGCTCGGCATGGGCGGACTGGCCGACAAGGTTCACCAGCTCGTGCGGATCGGCGTCCAGATCGAACAGCTGTTCAGGGTCGAGCGCACAGCGGGTGTATTTGTACTTGCCGTCCCGCAGCGCGACGAGCGGCGCATAAGACGCCTCGGCGGCGTATTCCATCGCCACCATGCCGCGCGCAGCGCCCTTGGCGACCGGGATCAGCGGTTCTCCGGCGGTCCATGGCATGACCTCGGCCATGTCGATGCCAGCCAGATCGCACAGCGTCGGGCAGACGTCGATATTGGACACAGGCGTCAGGTTCAGCCCCGGCTCCAGCCCGGGCGCAGAGATCATCATCGGCACCCGCGCCGAGCCTTCGAAGAAGTTCATCTTGAACCACAACCCACGCTCTCCCAGCATGTCGCCGTGATCCGACACGAACAGGATCGCCGCCTCTTGCCGGGTGCTTTCAAGGATATCCAGCATCTCGCCAACCTTCTCATCAAGATACGAGATGTTGGCGAAATAGGCCCGGCGCGAGCGCTTGATGTTGTCTTCGGTGATGTCGAAGGCGCGCCAGTCGTTGGCATCAAAGATGCGCTGCGAATGCGGGTCGTGATCGTCATAGGCCATCGCCGGGACCTCGGGCAGCAGATGCGCGCAATCCTCGTACATGTCCCAGAACTTGCGCCGCGCCACATAGGGGTCATGCGGATGGGTGAAGCTGACGGTCAGGCACCACGGGCGATCGTCCTTGCCGCGCGCCAGATCGTACAGCTTTGCCTTGGCGCAATTGCCGACCTCGTCGTCATATTCCATCTGGTTGGAAATCTCGGCGACCCCGGCCCCGGTGACCGAGCCCATGTTGTGATACCACCAGTCGATGCGCTCTCCCGGCTTGCGGTAATCCGGGGTCCAGCCGAAATCTGCGGGATAGATATCGGTGGTCAGACGATCCTCGAAGCCGTGCATCTGGTCGGGGCCGACAAAATGCATCTTGCCCGACAGGCAGGTGTAATAGCCCGCGCGGCGCAGGTGATGGGCATAGGTCGGCAGGTCCGACGGGAATTCGGCGGCGTTGTCATAGACCCCCGTCACCGAGGGCAACTGCCCCGACATGAATGACGCCCGGCCCGGCGCGCAGAGCGGACTTGCGGTATAACAATTGGGGAATCGCACCGATCGCGCGGCGAGTCGCTTCAGATTCGGCGCGTGCAGCCAGTCGGCCGGCCCATCGGGAAACAACGTCCCGTTGAGTTGATCGACCATGATGATGAGGATGTTCGGTTGCGTCATTTGAGGGCCCGCAGTTCGTGATCGAGGGTGGTGAGCACCTGAGCGGCGGCGCTCTTGCCGGTCGTGTCGGACGGGTTCACCGCGAAGCGCAGGTAGATGCCGTCGATCAGCCCGCCAAGCCGGGTCGCGATCTCGGGCGCGGCGTCTCCGGCAAGGGGGCGCAAGCTGTAGACAAGGTTCGATTGCAGCCGCCGATGATAGACCGACAGCAGCCGGCGCGCCTCTGTCGATTGCTGCGCAAGAACGTAGAAATTCAACCATGCCGCAATGACTTCGCCGCGAAAGTTCGTCGGGCTGAAGTTGGCGCGGATGATCGCGGCAAGCCGCTCGTGCGGCCCGTCCGACGCCACCAGCGCGCCGCGCACCTCTGCACCGTAGATCGCCAGAACATGACGCATCGCGGCAAGGAACAGCGTGTCCTTGTCGCCGAAGTAATGAAAGGCCAGCGCGGCGGAAACGCCCGCCCGTTTGGCGATCTTTCCGACCGTGACGTTCAGGGTCCCCGTGGAGCCGATTTCCTCGATCGCCGCTTCGACGAGCTGCTGCTTACGCATGGGTTGTGCCGACATGAAGAGCCCCCGGAGCTGCAAGAAAAAGGTTGCATTATTGGGGTAGCCGTGAGTTGATTGATTGGTCAATCAAAAAATGCAGACCTCGAACCAGGGAGACTACATGAAACTCGTATCCACCGTTTCCGCCCTCGCGCTCAGCAGCACCGCCGCCTTTGCCGATTGCGACACCGTCACCATGTCCGATGTGGGCTGGACCGACATCACCACCACCACCGCCGCCGCAAAGCACGTGATCGAGGCGCTTGGCTATGACGTCAACGTCAAGGTGCTGTCGGTGCCGGTGACTTTTGCCTCGCTCGAAAGCGATGATGTCGACGTGTTCCTCGGCAACTGGATGCCGGCGCAGAACAGCTCCATCGCCCCCTACCTCGACAGCGGCGAGATCGAATCGATCAACACCAACCTCGAAGGCACCAAATACACCCTCGCCACCACGCAGGCGGCATGGGACGCGGGGCTGCAAAGCTATGCCGACATCGCCAAGTTCGAAGACGAACTGGATGGCAAGATCTACGGCATCGAGCCGGGCAATGAAGGCAACGCCTACCTTGTGTCTCTGATCGAAGAGAACACGTTCGGCCTCGGGGAGTTCGAAGTGGTCGAAAGCTCGGAACAGGGGATGCTCGCGCAGGCGCGCCGCCTTGTGGACGATGGTGATTTCGTCGTGTTCCTTGGCTGGGAACCGCATCCGATGAATGCCAACTTCGACCTCAAGTACCTGCCCGGCGGCGAAGATTTCTTCGGCGGTGAAGGCGTGGTCAACACCGTGACCCGCAAGGGCTATGCGGCGGAATGCCCGAACCTCGGCAAGCTGTTCGGCCAGATGGATTTTTCGCTGCCCATGGAGAACCTCATCATGGGGCAGATCCTCGATGACGGCGCCGACCCCGAGGATGCCACGCTCGACTGGATCAAGGCCAACCCCGAGGCGGTTCTTGCGTGGGTCGATGGCGTGAGCACGCTGGGCGGCGAAGACGGCACCGCCGCGGTGAAAGCCGAATTCGGGTTCTGATACCCGCCCCCGCCGAACCCCTTTCGGCGGGGGATTTTCTGACGGGCGGCGCACCGCCCTATCAAACAAAAAGCCCCGCAAGAGGGCCGCAAGACCAGAGGGACCGCGACAATTGGACTGGCTGACGGATCACAAGATCCCGGTGGGCAAGGCGGCAAGTGCCGTCTTCGACTTCATCCGGGACCATGGAAAGATCGTGCTCGACGCAATGTCGGCGATCATGGAAACGCTGATCGACGCGATCCTCTTCGTGCTGCAGGAACCGCCTGAACTGCTGGTCATCGCGATCATCGTCGCGCTGACATGGGCACTGCATCGCAGCTGGAAGGTGGCACTGTTCGTGGCGCTGGGATTCCTGTTCATCCTCAATCAGGATTACTGGGAGGAAACCACCGAAAGCCTGACGCTGGTGCTCTCGGCCTGCGTTGTCTGCATGGCCATCGGCGTGCCCATCGGCATCGCCACCGCGCACCGGCCAAAGCTTTACGCCTATCTGCGCCCGGTGCTCGACCTGATGCAGACGCTGCCGACGTTCGTCTATCTCATTCCGGCAATCGTGTTCTTTGGCATCGGCATGGTGCCCGGCCTGATCGCAACGGTGATCTTCGTGCTGCCCGCGCCGATCCGGCTGACGCATCTTGGGGTTTCCTCGACGCCCGCCGGTCTGCTGGAAGCGGCGCGCGCCTTTGGCGCGACGCCGTCACAGACGCTGTGGAAGGTCGAACTGCCCTATGCCCTGCCGCAGATCATGGCGGGGCTGAACCAGACCATCATGCTGTCGCTGTCGATGGTGGTTGTCGCGGCGCTGGTCGGCGCAGACGGGCTGGGCGTGCCGGTGGTGCGGGCGCTCAATTCGGTCAACACCGCGCTTGGCTTTGAATCCGGCTTCGTCATCGTCGTGGTGGCGATCATGCTCGACCGCATTCTCAACATCGGAGGCCGCAAATGAGCACCGCCGTCAAGATCGACAACGTCTCCATCGTGTTCGGAGACAAGCCGAAATCGGCGCTGCCGCTGATGGATGCGGGCGAGGATCGCGGCCCAATTCAGGAAAAGACCGGTCAGGTCCTCGGGGTGCATGATTGCTCGCTGACCATCAGGCAGGGCGAGATTGCCGTGCTGATGGGGCTGTCGGGGTCCGGGAAATCAACCTTGCTGCGCGCCATCAACGGGCTGAACCCGGTGGCGCGCGGCGCGGTGCATGTCAATGACGGTCAGAGCATGGTCGATGTCACCCATGCCGATCCCGCCACCTTGCGCCGCATCCGGATGCACAACGTCACCATGGTGTTCCAGCAATTCGGCCTGCTGCCATGGCGCAGCGTGCGCGAAAACGTCGGGCTGGGGCTGGAACTGGCGGGCATGAACAAGGCCGAGATGCGCGAGCGCATCGACGCCCAGCTGGATCTGGTCGGCCTTGGCGACTGGGGCGATCGCAAGGTCAGCCAGCTGTCGGGCGGAATGCAACAGCGCGTCGGCCTTGCCCGCGCCTTTGCCACCGCAGCGCCGATCCTGTTGATGGACGAGCCGTTCTCGGCGCTCGATCCGCTGATCCGCACCAAGCTTCAGGACGAGCTGCTCGAGCTTCAGCAGCGCCTGCGCCGCACCATCGTCTTCGTCAGCCACGATCTCGACGAGGCGTTCAAGCTGGGCAACCATATCTCGATCATGGAAGGCGGGCGCATCGTGCAGACCGGCGCGCCGCAGGACATCTTCCGCGATCCCTGCAACGCCTATGTGGCCGAATTCGTCCAGCACATGAACCCGCTGGGCGTGCTGCGCCCGCGCGATCTGATGCAGCCGGTCAACGGCACCCCGTCGGTGACGCTTGAGGCCGACAGCCTGCTTTGCGAGGGCTTCGAGGCACTGATCGGCCACAACGCCCCGGTGGGCGTGATCGAAAACGGCATCCTGATCGGCCAGATCAGCAAGGACGACGTGTTGCGCGGCCTGAACAAGGTGCCAGTCGACGCCTGAGCCGCCGCCATCGCCTGAAACGGCCCGCCCTGCGCGGGCCGTTTCATTTCCGGCCTTTTACGATCGTCTCCGCAAAGGTTTCGATCCCCGTGCCTGATCGTTGCCGCCAAAATCCGCCCTAGACCAAGGTGCAATACCGGCTCGCGCCCTGCCCCTCCCCGGCCCGCGGCGCGTTGCGCAACGGCCCACGTGATCGCAGCCTCTCGGTACCCCCGGCGCGAGAAACCGTGCAAGTTCAGGCCCCACATCTTCGCGTTGAACGGCCATGCCGTTCAATCCGGCGCGACGGTCGGTGCCTCCCTCGGGAGCGACGCCGGACAGGCACGGATCGGAACGATCCTGTGGCGCTGCCATGGCGTTGATTCCACAGCCCTTCTTATGGCCCACCACCACAGGCCGCGCTGTCGCGCGCTGCTGGGCCCTGTTCCGATGGCGACTGCTCCGCCGGGCGGGCGGCCACTGGAATAATCTCGCCGCCGAACGCTCGACGCTCCGGGATGCAAGACCGCGACGGCGCCCTGCCCGCCGCCGCGAGGCCCCACCCCGGCAGCGGGAAGCGCATCTTCCGGCGCCTGATCCTCGCCTGCACGGCCTTGTTCCACCCGCAGGACACCGCCGCCATCGGGCACCCGGACCGCGACCTTACGACCTTGGTGCAATTCATCTTGGGCGCACAGCCGGGGATGGTTGCCCCGGAGGAGGATGCGGCCCGTTGCGGTCGCCCGACGATTCCGGAACCGTCTTGAAGGGAGGACGATATGAACAGATTCATTCTGGCAGTGAGCGCAAGCCTGCTCGCCGTGGGGATGGCCCCCGACCCCGCCACGGCAGGCGTCAGCGAAGAGGACATCGCCAACGACCAGACCATGACCGATCAGGTCGTGACCAATGGCATGGGCCGCCACCTGCAACGCTACAGCCCGCTCGACACGCTCAACAAGGACAACGTCCAGAATCTGATCCCGGCCTGGGCGTTTTCCATGGGCGGCGAAAAGCAGCGCGGACAGGAAGCGCAGCCGATCATCTATGACGGCGTGATGTATGTCACCGGCTCGTATTCGCGGCTCTACGCGATTGACGTGATGACGGGCGCCGAGCTCTGGCAATACGATGCCCGCCTGCCCGAAGGCATCCTGCCCTGCTGCGACGTGATCAACCGGGGCGCCGCGATCTATGGCGATCTGGTGATTTTCGGCACGCTCGATGCGCGGCTCGTGGCGCTGGATCGCATGACCGGCGACGTGGTGTGGCGCGACAAGATCGCCGATTACAAGGCGGGCTATTCCTACACCGCCGCGCCGCTGATCGTCGATGGCATGGTTATCACCGGCAATTCCGGCGGTGAATTCGGCATCGTCGGCGAGGTGCAGGCCCGCAACGCCGAAACCGGCGATCTGGTCTGGACCCGCCCGATGATCGAAGGCCACATGGGCACGCTCAATGGCGAGGAATCGACCATGACCGGCACGCTGAACGCGACATGGCCGGGCGATATGTGGAAGACCGGCGGCGGCGCGACATGGCTGGGCGGCTCGTATGATGCCGATACCGACACGCTGGTGTTCGGCGCGGGCAACCCGGCCCCGTGGAACAGCCATCTGCGCGGCGCGGGCACCCCCACCGAAGGCAACACCGGCGACAATCTCTATGCCGCCAGCCGCGTTGGCCTTGACCCCAAGACCGGCGAGATCAAGTGGCATTTCCAGACCACCCCGCGCGAGGGCTGGGACTACGATGGCGTCAACGAGGTTGTCGCCTACGAGGATGCCGAGGGCAACAAACGCTACGCCACCGCCGACCGCAACGGCTTTTTCTACGTGCTCAACCGCGAGGACGGCGCGTTCATCGACGCCTATCCCTTCGTCAAGGACATCACATGGGCTTCGGGCATCGGCGATGACGGTCGCCCGATCTTCAACGAAGACAACCGGCCCGGCGACCCTTCGGCGGCGGCCGACGGTGGCAAGGGGCAGGTCGTGTTCTCGGCTCCAGGATTCCTTGGTGGCAAGAACTGGATGCCAATGGCCTACAGCCAGAACACCGGGCTGTTCTACGTACCCTCGAACGAATGGGGCATGGACATCTGGAACGAGCCGGTCACCTACAAGAAGGGCGCCGCTTACCTTGGGTCGGGCTTTACCATCAAGCCGATGTACGAGGATCACATCGGCAGCCTCAAGGCGATCGACCCTGCCACCGGCGAATGGAAATGGGAATACAAGAACGAGGCCCCGCTCTGGGGCGGCGTGATGACCACCGCAGGCGGCCTTGTGTTCTTTGGCACCCCCGAGGGCAAGTTCATCGCGCTCGATGACGAGACCGGCGAAGAGCTGTGGTCGTTCCAGACCGGCTCGGGCATCGTCGGCCAGCCTGTGACGTGGGACATGGACGGCGAGCAATATGTCTCGGTGGTGTCCGGCTGGGGCGGCGCGGTTCCGCTCTGGGGCGGCGAGGTGGCCAAAAAGGTCAATTACCTCAATCAGGGCGGCATGGTCTGGACATTCAAGCTGCCAAGGCAACTGGCGGCCAACTGACCCGGCCCCATCGCAGATAACAGGCGCCGCCCCCATCCGGGGTGGCGTTTGCCTCTTTTCGGCAGGGCACCCGCCCCCGCCCGAAGAGCGCCACCCTGTCCATATCATCCTGAACGCGGATGC
Source organism: Citreicella sp. C3M06 (assembly GCF_018860705.1). GTDB lineage: Bacteria > Pseudomonadota > Alphaproteobacteria > Rhodobacterales > Rhodobacteraceae > Salipiger. The sequence goes on along the minus strand of NZ_JAHKQA010000056.1, from coordinate 45,910 downwards.
CGGTTCGCCCTTGCGGCGCCCTGCGATGGGCCGGCAGCATGGCGCTGTCTCTTGGGCCGGGATTGCCTGCAGTGGCAAGCGCGGGCCGGTCTGATGATGGTCGGATGTAGACGAATGATGCGGCTGCGGCGGGCCCCGCCCGGGGCCTGATCCTTGCTGGCGCAGCGAAGATTTGCTATCTTCTGCACAGCCCCTCAGCCATCGGACCGATCACATGAGCGCTTTGTCCGGTCTTGCCAAGATTCGCGCTGCCTTGTGGCAGATCGAAAGGGATCTCGGCCTTGAAAAGCTGAGCCATTCCGAACGTGATGTTCTTTATGCCTTTCACGCGGTCACGGCCCCGGACAGGATGGCGATCACGCCAGACCGCGTTCAGGATGCTGACCGCGTCGCCGGGATTTGCAATGTTGAGTTCGCCGAGGCCCTGACCCGGCTGACCGAATTGGGCTATCTGGAAAACACCGATGGCGATGCCTACCGGATCACCGACCTGCCGCGCCCGGCCTGAATCAGGCCGCGCCGAGATGTTCTGACAGCACGGCCCGCAACTGCTCCAGCGGCAGCGGTTTGGCAAGGACGCGGCCCGTGAACCCCGGCGGAAGGGTCAACGTCTTGCCGTAGCCCGACAGCAACAGCACCTCCAGCTCCGGTCGCGCGTCGCGCAGCTGCTGTGCCAGTGCAAAGCCCGAAATGCCGCCGGGCAGTACCACATCGACCAGCGCCAGACGGATGCTGTCGTGTTGTGCAAGCACGCCGATTGCGTCCACTGGCGTTGCGGCCAGCGCCGCCGGGTATCCAAGCGCGGCGCAGGCGTCTCCCATGATGTCGCGCAGCACGGGATCGTCTTCGACGACAAGCAGCTTTACCGGGTCGCTCATGCAGGCCTCCGTGACACGCCGCAAACCGGCGTCGGCGGATAGCTAGCACGTTTCGCGGCTGAAATCAGGGGCCACGGCGCGGGTTTCCCAAGATAGACAGCCCCTGTGTCAAACCGCTCATGGCGGATCGCGCAGCGCCGAAAGCTGGTCGAGCACCCCCGACATCACCGCCGCAGTGTCACGCCAGCGTGGCAGCGCCGCGCCGCGGGCGCGGGATGCGGCTTCCAGCATTCCGCGCAGCGCCGCGTCGCTCAGGACATCGCGCAGGTGGCGCGCAAACGCCTCGGTGTCGTCCGGAGGGGCCAGCAAAGCGGCCGCGCCGACGGTGTCGGGCACCGCGCCCGCCGCGCAGCTGACGATCGGCAGGCCGTGGCACAGCGCCTCGGCCAGCGCCATGCCGTAGCCTTCGTACCGCGTTGCAAGGGCAAAGAGCCGCGCCGTGCCGAACGCCTCGGCCAACGCCGCATCGTCCAGCTCTCCGCTCAGGGTGACGCGTGCGCCCAGCCCGCTGCGCGCGATCTGCGCGGCAAGGGCCTCGGCGATGGCGGGATCATGGGTCTTGCCGACGATCTGCGCGCTCCAGTCAAGATCAGCGATGCGGCGCAGCGCCTCGATCAGCACATCGTGGCCCTTGCGCTGCGCCAGCAGACCCACCGACAGGATGCGTGGCCCGGCATCGCGCCGCGTTCCGCCGCGCGCGGCATCAAAGCCCGGCAGCGCCACGGTGATCCGCCTTGGGTCGGCCCCCATCGCCACATAGCTTTGCGCTGTGTGGGCGCTGGTCACCACCACATGGGCGACATGGCGCAGGTTGGCGCTTTCCTGCACCAGCAGCGCGCGGGCCAGCGACGCGGGCAACCCGTGTTCCAGCCCCATCGGATGGTGCAGCATCGCCACCACCGGCGGCCTGATCCGCTCCAGATCCTCGCTGCGCATCGCGCCGAACACCAGCCCGTCGAGGATCAGCGGCGCATCCGGTTCCAGCGTTTCCAGCGCCGCGCGCCATGCGGCGCGGGTGGCATCATCAGGGGAGGCTCCGCCATCGGGCAGGCGCAGATGCCGCACGGCGCGGCCACTGGCGCGCAGCTCTTCAAGCAGGCGGCGTTCATAGATAAAGCCGCCGGTGCGGCGGGTGTGGTCTCCGGGGATGGCAAAGGTGCAAGGGGTCATCGGGCCAGTTGCTCGGGGTTGGTGCGTGACAGCACGGCGCGTTCCAGCGCGGCGATAACGGCATGGGTGGCCAGCGCTGCCAGTCCGATCACGGCAACGGCGCTCCACAGCATGCCGTAATCCGAGGTCGAGGCCACGGTGGCCATCAGCGCCCCGATGCCGCGCCCGGTGGCCAGCCATTCGGCGGTGGTGACCGCAAGGATCGCCGCCGGTACCGCCATGCGCGCCGAAGCGAACAGCGCCGGCAACATCGCCGGAAGCTGCGCCAGCAGCAGTTTGCGCCACGCGCCCGCATCATAACTGTCGAACAGGTCGAGCACTGCGCGCGGGGTGCGCGCTGCGCCGTGCAGACAGGCGATCAGCGTGGGAAAAAAGATCATCACCGCCACCACGGTCACCGGGCCCGCCACATCGCGCCCCAGCGCCCAGACGATCAGCGGTGCGGTGGCGATGATCGGGATCGCCCGCAGCGCCACCGACAGCGGCATCACCAGCGCCGCCAGCCCCGGCGCAAGCACCAGCCCCGCCGCCAGCACCGCCCCCAGCGCCAGCCCGGCAAGATAGCCCGGCAGCGCCACCGCCAGTGTCTGGCCAAGCGCAGCCCCGAGCTTTGCCCGGTGCGCCTCGGCTCCCGGCGCGGCGACAAGGTAATCCCACACATCCCCCGGACGCTTGGCGAAAAACCGCGGCAGATCGAACGCCTCCATCGCGATGTGCCACAGCAGCAGCGCCACAAGCAGCGCCGCCCCCGCTTCGCCCAGCCCGCCGCTTCGGGGGGCGGGCCGGGCCAGCAGGATTTCCGGCGGGGCAAGATCCAGCCTGCGCCCCAGCGCGCCGATACCCGCGAACGCCGCCAGCGACAGCGCCGCAGCCAGCGCTGCGATGGTCCATGTGGCGGGCAGGTCCAGCGCCCGCAGCGCACGCACGGTCAACACCCCAAGGCCGCGCTCGGCGCCGGTGAATTCGCCCACCATCGCGCCAAGGAACGCGGCAGGCGCCGCGATCTGCAACCCGGCGATCAGGTAGGGCAGCGCGGCGGGCAGACGCACCAGCGCCAGCAGTGCCAACGGCCCGCGGCCATAACTGCGGATCAGGTCGGCCCAGCCTTGCGGCAGCGCGCGCAGCCCCACCAGCACCGGCAAAAAGGTGGTGTAGACCACCGCCAGCGCCGCCAGTGTGATCTGCGGCCCCTGCCCCGGCCCATACAGCACGCGCAAAATAGGCCCCGTCGCCACCAGCGGCAGACATGCCAGCAGCAGCGCCAGCGTCAGCGACCCGCGTTCGCTGCGCGGCACCAGCACCGACAGCAGCGCCAGCAGCACCCCGGCAAGATTGCCCCAGACAAACCCCTGTAGCGCCGCCCAGCCGGTGACGCCGGTGGCGCGCCAGAGCAGCCCGGCGTGTTCCATGACATAAAGCGCGATCTGCGACGGCGCGGCGATGACAAAGCGCCCGGCGCTGGCCTGCGCGCCCAACTGCCACGCCAGCAGCAGCGCCACGACACTCGCCAGCCGTATGATCATGCCATCGCACCGCGCAGCGCCGCGCGCACCGCCTCGGACTTGCCCGCCCCGACACTGCCTGTCCCCACATGAGCGGGCACCGCGATGTCGGCCACCACCCGCGCCGGGCGCGCGCTGAACACGATGACCCGGCTGCACAGGCGCACCGCCTCGGTGACCGAATGGGTGACCAGCAGGGTCGTGGTGCCGCGCGCCTCCCACAGAGGGGCCAATTCGGTGCCGAGCCGCTCGCGGGTCAGCTCGTCGACCGCGGCAAAAGGCTCGTCGAGCAGCAGCAGCTCTGGCATGCCCGCCAAGGCTCGCGCAATCGCCGCGCGCTGGCGCATACCACCCGACAGCTCTGCCGGGCGGCGGTTTTCGAACCCCGCAAGGCCAACCGTCTGGATCAGCGCGGCATCGGCGGCGGCATCGCGTGGCCGCCGCGCCAGCCGCCGCCCCAGCGCGACATTGCCGCGCAAACTGCGCCACGGCAGCAGCCCGGCATCCTGAAACGCCATCGCCAGCCCGGCGCGGCGGCGCAGCGCATCGGGCGTCTCGTCGCCGAACAGGATTTGCCCCGCCGAGACAGGCTCCAGCCCCGCGACCATGCGCAGCAAGGTCGACTTGCCGCAGCCCGACGGGCCGACCAGCGCAACCGTGCTGCCCGCCGCGATGGTCAGATCGCAGGGGGCGACCGCCTGCACCGCGCCGGGGCCGCTGCCAAAGCTCTTGCTGACGCCGCTCAGGCGCAGGTCTGCCGTCATCCTTACCCGTGCACCTCTTCGAGGATCGAACGATCCCACAGATCGGCGCTGACCGGCTTGCCAAGCAGCGCCAGCGTGTCGACATTGGCCGCCACCGTTTCGTCGGTGAACCAGCCAAAGCCCTGCGCGCGGGTCAGATCCGAGAACATCAGCGGCACCTGCCGCAGCGCCTGCATCTTCTGCGTTTCGATATCAAGCCCCGCATCCGGATACATCTGCACCGTCAGATCCGCCGCTGCCTCGGGACCGGCCTCGTAATCGGTCCAGCCCATGGTTTCGCCTTTCATCAGCGCCACCAGTTCGGGGCGGCGATCCTTCAGGCTGGCTTCGGTGGCGATATAGGTTTGCGAATGCACCGCGTAGCCGTGATCGGCCAACAGCATGGTCACCGGATCAAGGCCCTGCATCGTCATCGCAACGGGCAGATCCGTGGCCCAGCACAGCAGGCAATCGACCTGCCCCTGCACCAGCGGCGCGGCGTCGTATTGCGTTGGCACCACCTCGATGCCTGCCACGTCGATGTCGTTGAGCGCACAGAGCGCCTCGAGCACCGGCATGTTGGCCAGCGCCATGCCCAGACGCTTGCCGACCAGATCGGCGGGCGTGTTGACCGGGTTGCCCGGCAGCGAGGCGATGGCAAAGGGGTTCTTTTGCATCGCCACGCCGATGATGCGAAACGGCGCCCCCTGATTCACCGCGGCGGCGGTGTAATCGGCGGCGGAAATGCCGACCAGCGCGGTGCCCGCAACCACGGGCGGCTCGACCGGGGCGTTGGGGCCACCGGGCAGCAGCGACACGTCAAGACCGGCGTTTGACCAGTAGCCGGCGCTTTGCGCGATGTAACTGCCGCCGAATTGCACCGAATGCAGCCATGACAGCTGCAGGGTCACCGGGGTGGCAGCGCGGGCAAGGCGCGGCGTCAGCAGCGCGGCAGCGCCAAGGGCAAGCGCCTCGCGGCGGGAAGGGCGGATCAGGGTCATGTCGGCTCCTTGGGCTTGTGAAACAGTCTAAGGCGATTTTCGGGGGCGGCAACGCCGGGACGCAAAACGAAGAACGCGCCGGGCAAGGCGGCGATCAGCGCAGCGAGGCCAAAGGCAATGCTGGCGGCCAACCCCGCCCCCGAGGCCAGCCCCGCCAGCGGAAACAGCGCCGAGGCCGCGCCTTCGCGCCAGCCCCAGCCCCCGATCGAGGCGGGCAGCAGCATCGCCGTCAGGATCAGCGGCACGATCAGCAGCGCGTCGGCGGCGGGGAGCGCGCTGCCGGTGGCGCGCACGGCGGAGGCAAAGCCAAGGATGGTCAGCGCCGCGATGCTCAGCGACAGCGCCGCCTGCGCCGCCAGCCGCCCCAGCAGCGCGGCGCGGATCGCCCGTGCCCAGCTGCCGCGCCCGCGCAGGCCCCAGATGACCAGCCCCGCAGCCAACGCCCCGAGCGCCGCTGCCAGCCCCCATGCAAGCCCCGGCAAGACACGCGGCGACAGCGCCAGCCCCAGCGCCAGCAACGCCCCCATGCCGACCTGCCCCGAGGCGCGCTCGATCACCACCGCCTGCGCCGCTATCTTCAGCCCAACGCCCCGGCGCGAGCGCTGCGCGCGCGCAACATCGCCCAGCACGCCGCCGGGCAGGGTCAGGTTGACGAATTGCGCCATGAAACAATCGCGCAGGGCGCTGCCGGCGGGCATGTTCAGCCCTAGCGCCGCCGCCGTCATCCGCCAGCGCAGCGCCGACAAGGCGGTGACCCCGGCCAGCAGCGCCGCCGCCAGCCCCAGCCAAGCCAGCGACACCCCCGCCAGCCGCGCCGCAACGCCGCGCGCATCGCCCAGCCACAGGCACAGCGCGATCAACGCCAGCGGCAGGGCGATGCGCAGCAGCCTCATTGCACCGCCTCCAGAAACCTGTCGCGAAAGGCGCTCATTGGCCAAGGCGGCAGCGCCGTGTCGGGCACTGGCCCGTCGCTCCAGCCCCAGCCGTCGAACAGCGCCAAGGCCTCGGGCGGGCCGATCAGGTGCACCGGCACATCCGCGCCCCCGGCCTGCGCCACGAAACTGGCGGGCTGGTGATCGCCCAGCACCACCAGCAGCGGCGGCATGGCGCGCGGCAGCGCCGCCCAAGACAGCACCGTGCCCACCGAATAGTCCAGCGACCGGCCAAAATGATCGCGCACCCGGTCGCGGTCGGCCCAGACCTCGGACGGGCTCGGCCCCGCCGTGGCCATGGCATCGAAGGCCTGCCCATCGCCGATCCTGTCCCACGGCAACCGCTCGGCCACCGGTGTCCAGGGCGCGTGGCTGGAAATCAGCGCGATCTCGGTCATCAGCGGGCCCTGCCCCGCCAGCCGGTCGGCCACCGCCAGCGTGTACTGGTCAGGCATGGTCACCCAGTTGAATGGCTTGCCCGCATAGCCCAGATCCTTGGCCGCCAGCACCTCGGCAAAGCCGAAGTCCGGCCCCTCGGGCCAAGGCATCACGATGGCGGGCGCAATGGCGCGGGTGCGATAGCCTGCGCGCGCGGCGATGTCATACAGCGTCAGCCGCCCGCTGGCGAGCACCGCGCCATAGCGCCGCTGATCGCCGATGTGCAGCCCGGTGGCAATCGTCGCATGCGCCAGCCAACTTTGTCCGCCCTGCACCGGAGAGGTCAGCCAGCCCGAACGGATGCCAAGCCCGGCTGCCGTCAGCGCCTCGGTGCCATCGATCAGGGTGCCAAGGTGGCGCGCGGCATACTGCGGGTTGTCAAAGGCGGCGCGCCCATAGCTTTCCACGAAGATCACCGTCACGTCGCGGCCCTTCAGACCCGCAAGGGCATCGGGGCGGTCGGCCCATGGGTCATCGGCGGCCTGCGCCTCGAACGCCGTCAGCGCCACGCGAGAGCGCGCCGTGTTGCGCAGCTTTTCAGCGGTGTAGCGCGCGGTGAAGGCGTCGGCGGGCGGGTTCCAGCCCTGCCAGCCGTTCAACGCAGTCCGGGTTTCGGCGAAGCACAGCGCGGCAAAGACCAGCGCCACCGCCCCGGCGGCCAGCCTTGCCGGCGCGGGCAGGCGCAGCCGCGCCCATGTCAGCAACGCAAGGCAGATCGCAGCGCCAAGCAGCGCCAGAAGCACCAGCGCCAGCACAGCCGCAAGCGTCGCGCCCAGCCCGCCGATACTGCCGGCCAACAGGTTCAGCCCCGCCTCGACCAGCGCAAGATCGGTCACCGGGTCAAAGCCGCGCCCAAAGGCGGTGAACGCCGCCAAATCCGCCAGCTTCAGCGCCACGATCGCACTCAGCGCCGCCGCCGCCACCACCGCGAACCCTCGCGCCCTGCCACCAAGCACCAGCGCCCCGCCCAGCAGCACCGGCAATTCCAGCGGCATCAGGGTCAGCGCCCCAAGGGTCAACGCCCCCGGATGGTTCGGCTGGATCAGCACAAGATCGAGCAGCAGCGCCGCTGCAAGCAGCCTGATCATCTGCGCCGCGCCAGCCAGAGGATGTCTGCCGCAAAGGATCCCGCCAGCAGGCCAAGCGCGATCAGCGCCGCCGCCGAGGTCCATGCGCTGGCGATCGGCATCAGCAGCAGCGCCAGCGCTGCAATCTGCACCACGCAGATGACCTTGCGGCGCAATCGTTCGGGCAGAGGCGCGCCGAGCCATGGCCAGACCAGCATCGCCAGCAGGAAAACATACCGCATCGATCCCAGCAACAGCACCCACGGCCCTGCCGCGCCGCTGCGCCACGCCACCGCCGCAAGGATCAGGCCGAAGGCCGAATCGACCTCCATGTCAAACCGTGCGCCCCACGGCCCGGCAAGCCCGCTGCGCCGGGCCAGCGCCCCGTCGAGCCCATCCAGCGCAAGGCAGCCCAGCGCCAGCGCGAACAATGCCCAGCCCGATGCGCCCGTCGTCAGACCGGGCGAGACCAGCGGCGCAAGCAGCAGCGACACCAGCGCCAGCCGCGCGATGGTCACCGCGTTGCCCGGACCGAGCCGCGTTGCCGTCCAGCCCTGCGCAAAGGCGGCCCATGCGCCGCAGGCCGCCAGCACAAAGCCAAGCACCGGCAGCGCTGCAGCCCGCCCGTCGGCGATCAATCCCGCCACCAGCGCGACGCCCAGCGCCATCGCCAATGCAGCCCCAGCAAACGCGCCCGCCGGGCCGCGCCAGAGGGCGGTTACGACGGATCTGCGCGGGGGAGGCTCGGCGGAATGCATGGGGTATCAGATGCGGCGGCGCGTCACCCTGTCAAGCGCCACGCCATTTACCGATGCGCATTCCTGCCGTAAGGTCACCCAAACAGCGGCAGGAGACGCCATGACCAGCACAACCCGCTACCGCGCGCCCCAACGCCTGTTGCATTGGCTGACGGTGCTGCTGGTCTTTACCACGATCCCCGCCGGTCTGGTGATGGTGCAAGAGGGCCTGCCCCGCGCCATTCAGAACACGCTGTTCTTTTATCACAAGAATATCGGCCCGGTGATCCTGCTGATGGTCTTGCTGCGCCTTGCGCTGCGGGTGTTGATGCCCGCGCCGCCGCTGCCCGCCAGCCTGCCGCGACCGCAGGCGCTGGCCGCCGGAACGGTGCATGCGCTGCTTTACGCGACGCTGATTGCCATGGCGCTGTCGGGCATCACGCGGGTCATGGCTGGCGGATATCCGATCGAGCTGTGGGATCCGCTGCTGGGCGGGCTGATCGACAAGAACGAGGCGCTGGCCAAGACCGCGCAAGCGTTTCACGGCACCGCGTGGATCGTGCTGGTGCTGCTGATCGGCGCCCATGTCGGCGCAGCGGCGCTGCACGGTCTGATCAAGAAGGACGGCATTTTCAGCCGGATGTGGCCCCCGGTCTGAACGCAAGCCGCGCCAGTACCGGCAGATCCAGCGCCTGCGCATGGGCGATCCGCACCCCCGGCGACAGCAGCAGCACATTGCCCTGAAAGCCGTGGCTGTGCGCGTCCCATTCATGGCCGTTCAGGCGGCGCATCCAGAACCCCCGCCTGCCGGGGGCTTTCATCATCCGCCTCCTGCAAGGCGACGATGTAGGGGCGGTGCGGCAACAAGCCGGTCTCGAGCGCGGCGTGTATCCGGCCGGGATCGACCTGCCCGTCGCGGCCCCGGCCCCGGTGCAGGTTCCAGCTGGCGATGGCCAGGCGCTCCATATCCGCACCATGGCGCGGATACGGCCTTGGCGAACGCCCGTGCCGCCGGTCAGGATGACAGGCCCAGCCGGTCTTTGGCGAGGTAATAGCGGATGCCAAGCTCCATCGCCGGGCGGCGCAGCGCGTGCCACGTGATCGGGCGCAGCGGGGTTTCGGGCAGTGGCAGCGGCGTGCCCTCGGCCAGCCGCGCCGCCAGCGCCGCGCCGATGCCGGTCGCCATGGCCACCCCGCGCCCGTTGTAAGCAAGCGCCGCCCACAGCCCCGGTTCGATCTGGTGGATATGCGGCAGGTGATCCCTGCTGAGCGCCAGATGCCCCGACCACGCCTTGTCGATGCGCACCCCGTCCAGCTGCGGGAACATGCGGTGCATCTGCGCCTCTAGCCCCGCCTGAAGCGGTTGCGAATGCGCGGCCCCGGTTGCGCCGCGCCCGCCAAAGGCAAGGCGCCCGTCCGGGGTCTTGCGATAGTAGACGGCGATCTTGCGCACCTCTGACGCGCAGGCATCCTGCGGCAGGATGCTGGCGGCGATCTCGTGCGGCAGCGGCTCGGTGGCGATCACGCAGGACTGCACCGGCAGCACCGAGCGCGCCAGCTGCGGCCTCAGCGTGCTGTCATAAGCGTTGGTCGCCAGCACCACGGTTTCGCCGCGCAGGCTTTGCCCGCCAAGATCGATCCGCCAGCCAGCGCCGACGCGCACCACCCCGGTCACCGGCGAACCGGTGACGATGGTTGCCCCCGCCTCCCGCGCAGCACGGGCAAGGCCGCGCGCATAGGAGAGCGGGTTGAGCATCCCCGCGCGCTCATCGCGCCAGCCCCCGGCGTAGCCGACCGCCCCGGTCGCCTCGGCCATCTGCGCGGCGTCAAGCAATGCCACCGGCGCGCCCTCGGCCTGCCATTCGCGGGCGCGGGCGTGAACGGCGCGCAGCTGCATCGCCGAATGCGCGCCCTGAATCCAGCCCGCACGGGTTGGCGCACAGGCGATGCCGTGCCGCTCGATCAGCCCGAATACCTGATCCGCAACGCCGCCGGCAAACTCCGCAAGCCGCCCGCCCACCTTTCCGCCCCAGCGGGCGCGCATGTCGGACGGGTCGATCTTGAGCCCCGGAATCACCTGCCCGCCGTTGCGCCCCGAGGCGCCAAAGCCGATCTCGCGCGCTTCGATCACCGTCACCGCAACGCCGCGCTCGGCCAGATGCAGCGCGCAAGACAACCCGGTAAAACCGCCGCCCACCACCAGCACCCGCGCATCGGCTGGCGCGTCCGTTTCCGGCGCGGGTTCCTGCGCCGTGGCATACCACAGGGAACGATCCCAAAGATCGGCGGACAGCGTCATCGCAAGCTCCTGACCGGGTGAATCCGGCCACCCGTGCCGGACCATGCAAAGCCTGCGCGCGGGCTGTCAAGCGCCGCTCTGGCAGGGCGCGGACAAGCCGGAGACTGTGCTCGGAATGCGAGCGGAAAATTCGATTTCCCGGACAATTTTCGGGGAATCCTTAACCGGGCCAGAACCCCCCGGCGGCTAAGGTCCTGATATCCAGAAGGAGCTCTTTGCCCAGCGGTCTGCCCGCCCTCGGCGTTTTGTCCGGGGATGGCGCGGCGTGCCAGTGCGGCCCTTCACGTCCCAGCCAGCCGAAGGGTCAATGCCTGACTACATCGCGCCCGAACTGACCGCCTTCACCCTGCCACAGCGCGTCGAAAGCGGCGATCAGCTGATCCTGTCGGCCAGCGCCAGCGATGATGCGTCGGGCATCGCGCAGGTTGTGGTGACCTTCGATGCCTTGCTGTCCTACAGCTTTGCCAGCCTTCCCGGCTGGTACGACAGCTACAGCCTGATCGGGCTGTTCGGCAGCAGCGACAGCTGGTCCGACGGCAGCGCCACCGAGAGCTTTGGCATCGATCCGACCAACACCCCCGGCGTCTACGAGGTGCAGCGCGTCACCGTGCAGGATCTTGCGGGCAACAGCGCAGTTTACGACACCCAAACGCTGGCCGCGATGGGGATCAACACCTCGCTCGTGGTGTCGGGCACCGTCGCCGACACCACCGCACCGACCCTGACCGGCTTCAGCCTGACCAGCCGCGTCGACGTCTCGTCAGGGGCGGCGCCGCTGACCCTGTCAGCCACCGCCTCCGACAGCGGCTCCGGGGTGGAACAGGTGATGGTGTCCTTCTCGCGCAGCCTGCTCTATGGCGCAGAGCCCGACAGTTTCAGCATCGCCGTGCTCGCCGGGGACACCGACAGCTGGGCCGACGGGGCCTCGGGCGAGGTGCTTTCGCTGTCAGAGCTGAACACCCCCGGCCGCTATGACATCACCCGGATCGATGTGCGCGACGCGGCGGGCAACAGTCGGACCTATACCCCGGACGAGCTGGCGACGCTGGGCTTTGCCACCGGCTTCACCGTGGTTGCAGAGCCCCCCGACACCACCGCGCCGGACCTGCTGGCGCTGAACGTTCCCGCCAGCATCGATCTGACCGACGGCGCGGCCAACCTGTGGATCGGGGCCCGTGCCAGCGACAATGCCTCTGGCGTGGCGGGGGTCAGCGTGGTGCTTGAAACCCCGCTGAGCTATGAAATCGGCGGCGAGGATACCGGGGTGGCGCGCCACGCCTTGCTCGGGCTTTACGGGGTGACCGACAGCTGGGATGACAATGCCAGCGGCCAGACCTTCACGCTATCGACCCAGAACGCCCCCGGCACCTATCGCATCGCGCAGGTGCGGGTGAGCGATCTGGCCGGCAACACCCAGAGCTACGATCGCGACGCGCTCGCCGCATTGGGGATCAATACCGAGATCGCCGTCACCGGCGGCACCCTGCGCCCGAGCGATCCCTATGCCACGCTAAGCGACAACGGGCTGCGGATGGTCGAAGGGCAATCCGACAGCATGACCCTGAGCTTTCGACAGATCTCGGAGGCGCCCTTCAGCTGGAACTGGCAACTGGTCACCGGCAGCGCCTCGACCGGCGATTTCATCGCGGCCTCCGGCAGCGGCGCCATTGCCCCGGCCAGCGGGCTGACACAGCAATCACACGACATCGACATCGCGGCGCTGCCGGACCTTGCACTTGAACCCGACGAGACCGCGTGGGTCGAGATCACCTTAACCGGCATCACCTTTGCCGATGCGACCAGCTTTGCGCGCGTGCCGGTGACCATCTTCGACAATGCGCGCCCAGTTGGCCAACCGGTGATCACCGGCAACCGCGTCGAAGGCGCGCTGCTGAGCGTCGACCTGAGCGGGATCAGCGACGCCGAGGGCATCGTGGCCGGGTCGGTGCAATGGTGCATCGACGGCCAGCCCGTCGCCGGGGCGACCGGCCTGACCTACCGGCTTGGCACGTCAAGCCTGAACCAGCGGATCAGCGTCATCTACAGCTATGTCGACCGCGACGGCATCGAAGAAAGCGTTGCAAGCCGGATGACCGAACCGGTCACCCTGCCTTGGTCGGTCAGCCGGGGCTGGACCTTTGATCTTGCCGACTGGAATGAAACCAGCGTCGCGCTGACCCTGACCGGCAGCGAAGATGTGTTTGCGGCGGGCAACAGCCTGAACAACAGGATTTACGGAAATTCCGGCAACAACCTGCTGGAGGGCCGCGCCGGGGACGATACGCTTGACGCCGGGGCCGGGATCGACACGCTGTTCGGCGCCGATGGCAATGACGCGCTGAGCGGCGGGCTGGGCGACGACCGGCTTGAAGGTCAGGCTGGCGACGATCTGTTGCAAGGCGGCGCGGGCGACGACACCCTGCTGGGCGGCAACGGCGACGACACCCTGCAGGGGGGCATCGACGATGATCGCCTCGATGGCTGGCAGGGCGACGACCGGCTTTATGGCTGGGACGGGAACGATTGGCTTTCGGGCGGGCTTGGGGCCGACACGCTGGTCGGCGACAACGGCGACGATACGTTGCTGGGCGAGGGATGGAACGACCGGCTCGATGGCGGCGGCGGGCTGGATTATCTGGATGGCGGCGACGGGGCCGATACGCTGATCGGCGGCAATGGCAACGACACCCTGCTTGGCGGCGCTGGCGACGATCTGCTGTACGCGGGCGCCGGGCATGACCGGCAAATCGGCGGCGCTGGCGATGACAGGCTACTGGGCGGCGAGGGCAATGACAGCGGCTTCGGCAGCGGCGGCGACGATCTCCTCGAAGGGGCGGCGGGCGATGACCGGCTGGATGGTGGCATCGGCAACGATACCCTGCGCGGCGGGCTTGGGGCCGACACCCTGCTTGGGCAGGACGGCAACGATGTGCTTGAGGGGGGGGCGCATTCCGACAGCCTGACCGGAGGCGCTGGCAACGACATCCTGCACGGCGGCACCTATGGCGACACGCTGGCGGGCGAGGCGGGCGACGATCTGCTGCAGGGCGGAGGCGGCGCCGATCTGCTTGACGGCGGCGATGGCGCCGACGTGATCGAAGGCGGCAGTCATTGCGACACCATCCGCGCCGGGGCCGGTAACGACACGGTGCGCGGCGGCAACGGCCCGGATATCGTGCTGCTGGGCAACGGCGCCGACCTGTTCGAGGACAACGCGCAGGGTGGCGGCGCCGGGGCCGATCAGGTCTATGGCGGCGCGGGCAATGACACCCTGCTCGGGGGGGGCGGCAACGACCGCCTTCAGGGCAACATCGGCGACGATCTGATCGAGGGTGGCGACGGGGTCGATACCCTTGCCGGCGGCGCGGGCGCGGACACTCTGCTGGGCGGCAGCGGCAACGATGTCTTGCTCGGCGGCGACTGGCAGGACCGCCTGATCGGCGGCGCGGGCGGAGATCTTCTGACCGGCGGCGGCGGCGCGGATGTGTTTGTCTTCGATCTGGACTCGGGGCGCGACCGGCTGACCGATTTCACGCCGGGAACCGACAAGCTGGAATTCGATTTCGACCCTGACAGCTTCGACGGACTGACCTTTCAGGCCATCGACGACGGGCTGCGGCTGAACTGGGGCAGCGGGTCGGTGCTGTTGATGGGCCTCACCTTCGATCAGATCCTTGGCAGCGACCTGCTGTTTCTCTAGCCCGGAACCGGGCCACGGGTCGCAAGCGTCGAATTGGCATAGGCCGGATCGCCCGTCACCTCGGCCCCGAACCAGTCTGGCGGGGCAAAGCGGCGCGCCGCCGCCTCGCTGTCGAATTCCACCTCGACCAGCCGCAAGGGCCGGTCGTCGAACAGATCCAGCTCATAGCGCGCGCCGCAGGGCAGATGCCCCGTCCAGCGGGTCTTGCACAGCCGCCGCCCCTCGGTCGCGGGCCAGAGCGCGGCAAAGGCCTCTTCGGGGATCTCGGTCTCATGCTCGGAGCGCACCATCAGCCCCGGCCCCTTGACCGTGAGGAAATGCCGCGCCCCCTTGGCGCGCAGCCGCACCTGCACGCTGTCCTGCGGCTGGGTGAGATAGCCCTGCCGGATCCGGTCGGACTGGACGCCCGTCAGATCCGGCAGCATGGCGACGAGGAACTTGCGTTCGATCTCGACCGCAGGCTGGCTCACTCGGGCGCGATCGTGGTCGAGATCTCGCCCAGCCCCTCGATGAACACGGTGCAGACATCGCCCTTGCCAAAGCTGCCGACCCCGGCAGGCGTGCCGGTCATCACCAGATCGCCCGGCGCCAGCGTCACGCTTTGCGACAGGAAGGCGATGACGTCTTCCACCGGCCAGATCATCTCGGACAGATCGCCCTTCTGGCGCAGCTCGCCGTTCACCCTTGCGGTGATTTCGCCCCGGCGCATCGGGCCGGTTTCCGACACTGGGCGCACCGGGCCGATCACTGCCGAATTATCGAAGCCTTTCGACAGATCCCACGGCCGCCGCATCGCCTTGGCCTCGCTTTGCATGTCGCGCCGGGTCAGATCGTTGCCCACGGCAAAGCCCCAGACATGGCTCATGGCCTGATCCGCCGGAATATTCGCGCCGCCCTTGCCGATCACCACCACCAGTTCGGCCTCGTAGTGCAGGTTCTCCGTTTGCGGCGGATAGGGAATGGTCGCGACCCCGGGCACCACGGCATCTGCCGGCTTGGTGAAGAAGAACGGCGGCTCGCGGTCGGGATCATTGCCCATTTCGCGGGCGTGGTCGGCGTAATTACGCCCCACGCAAAAGATCCGACGCACCGGAAGGCGCAGCGCGCCGCCAGAAACGGCGACCGAAGCGGGGTCCATCGGGGGGATGACAAAGGCCATGTGGCCTCCTTTCTTGACGAGACTGCCTGAGGCCTCCTGCATATGCTGACAAACCGGGCCATGACCAGCCCCGACACGCAGACACCGCTTGCATGCAATTGACAGCGCCGGTCAACGGGCGCTTGATCCGGCAAAAGGGCGGATCAAGCCCGAAGACTGGGGTGAGGCGATGACAAAGACAGTGGCAGTGATCGGCGCGGGCATCGTCGGGGTTTCGACGGCGATCTGGCTGCAGCGCGACGGGCACAAGGTGATCCTGATCGACCGGGCCGGCCCCGGCGAGGGCACCAGCCATGGCAATGGCGGCGTGCTGGCATCCTGTTCGGTGGTGCCCGTGCCGGCGCCGGGGCTGCTGTCACAGGCGCCGCGGATGCTGCTGGACCCGAACCAGCCCCTGTTCCTGAAATGGCGCTATCTGCCCAGGCTCGCCCCGTGGCTGGTGAAATACTTGCGCCATGCCAATGCCCCGGCGGTGCGCAGGCGGGCGGCGGCGGCGACCAATATCATCGGCGACAGCTACAATGACCACCTTGCCCTGTCGGCTGGCACCGGGGCCGAGACTTGGCTGCACCCGGCGGATTACATCTATGTCTACAACGACCGCGCCCATTACGACGCCAGCGCCTTCGGCTTTGACGTGCGCCGCGAGAACGGCTTCAGCTGGGAGGTTCTGGAAGGGGCGGCGTGGAAGGACTACGATCCGATCTTCGCGCCCGACCTGGGATGCGCGGCGGTGTTTGGCGGGCATGGGCGCATTTCCGACCCCGGCCAATACGTCAAGGCTCTGGCGAAACATGTGGTGGCGATGGGCGGGCGGCAGATCCTCGGCGAGGTGACGGATGTTGTGCGTGCAAACGGCGCTGTGAGCGGCCTGCGCGTCGGCGGCGAAACCATCGCCTGCGACGCAGCTGTGCTGACCACCGGCGTCTGGTCGACCGATCTGGCGCGAAAGCTGGGTGTGAACCCGCCGCTGGAATCCGAACGCGGCTATCATCTGGAACTGTACGGGCCCTCGGTGATGCCGCGCGCGCCGGTGATGATCGCCAGCGGCAAGTTCGTCGCCACCCCGATGGAGGGGCGCCTGCGCCTTGCCGGCATCGTCGAGTTCGGCGGGCTCGACGCCCCGCCCTCGCGCGCGCCCTTCGATCTGCTGCGCAAACAGATCCGCGCCGCGATTCCGGGGCTGAGCTGGAAGAAAGAGGTGGAATGGATGGGGCATCGCCCGTCGATGGCCGATTCCCTGCCGGTGATCGGGGAATCGCCAGTGGTGAAGGGGGCCTATATGGGCTTTGGCCACGACCATGTCGGTTTGACGGGCGGCCCAAAGACCGGACGCCTGCTTTCTCAGCTGATCTCGGGCAACACCCCCAACATCAGCCTTGCGCCCTACGCCCCCGATCGGTTTCACTGAACGAATATAAAAAACGTTAGAATACGTACAACAGGGAACGACAGTATGAAATTGATGAACACGCTTTTGACCGCCACCGCCCTTGTCGGCATCGGGGCTGCTGCCCATGCCGAAAAATGGGACATGCCGATGGCCTATGCCGCCAGCAACTTCCATTCCGAAGTCGGCACGGAATTCGCCTCCTGCGTGACCACGGGCACCGATGGCGCGCTGGAAATCGTCACCCATCCCTCGGGTTCGCTGTTTGGCGGCGCCGAGATCAAGCGCGCGGTGATGACCGGTCAGGCGATGATCGGCGAGCGCCTGATGTCGGCGCATGAAAACGAGAACCCGCTCTATGGCGTGGATTCGATCCCCTTCCTCGTGTCCTCCTTCGACGAGCACGAAATGCTTTGGTCGATCGCCGAACCCTATGTCGCCGACGCGCTGGCCGAAGACAATCTGCATTATGTCTACTCGGTTCCGTGGCCGCCGCAGGGCCTGTACATGAACAAGGAGCTGACCGACATCGAGGGCATGAAGGGCGTCAAGTTCCGCTCTTATTCCGCTGCCACCGCCAAGATGGCCGAGCTGACCGGCGCGCTGCCGGTGCAGGTCGAAGCGGCCGAGCTGAGCCAGGCGCTGGCGACCGGCGTGGCGGAATCCTTTATCTCGTCCGGCGCGACGGGCTATGACCGCAAGGTCTGGGAACACCTGTCGCATTTCTACGAGGTCGACGCGTGGCTGCCGCGCAACGCGATCTTCGTGAACCTCGATGCGTGGAACGATCTCGACGAGGCGACGCAGGCGGTGATCACCGAGTGCGGGGCAACCGCCGCCGCCGACGGGCTTGCCAAATCCGAAGCCTATACTGCCTTCACCCTCAACGAGCTGAAGAAAAACGGCATGACCGTCGAGCGCGCCTCCGATCACCTGATGGGCCAGCTCAAGGAAATGGGCGCGGTGATGACCGAGGAATGGCTCGCCAAAGCGGGCGATGAGGGCAAGGCGATCATCGACGCCTACAAGGGCGAATAAGTCGGCGGGCGGGTCTTCGGGCCCGCCCTTTCCCTTTGATCCGCCAGATCCCGGCACACCCTCTGCGCTGCCGGAAAGCCTTGTCATACCCGGAAAGACCTCATGAGACCTCTTCGCCGCGTGCTCGACACGCTCTACCTGATCGGCGGAATCATCGCATCGTTCTTTTTGATAGCGATCCTCGCGATCATCGTGCTGCAAATGCTGGCGCGCTGGACCGGCCACGTCTTTCCCGGCGCAACCGACTATGCCGGGTACTGCATGGCGGCGGCATCGTTTTTCGCCTTTGCCTATGCGCTGAACCATGGTGCGCATATCCGCGTCTCGCTGCTGCTGAGCGCGCTTGGGCGGCACCGCTGGTGGGGCGAGGTGTTCTGTTTTGGCATCGGCACCGCCATCGCCACGTGGTTCGCGTGGTATGCCATTCGCGGCAACCATATCTCGTGGCGCTGGAACGAGCTGTCGCAGGGGCTGGACGCCACCCCGACATGGATTCCGCAACTGTCGATGTCGATTGGCTGCGTGCTGCTGGCCATCGCCTTCTGGGATCACCTGATCCGGCTGATCTTTACCGGATCGCACGGCATCGTCACCGATCTTGTCGACCAGAGTCAGGGAGAATGACGTGGAACAGCTGATCCCGATCGCGCTCTTTCTGTTTGTCCTGTTCCTGCTGCTTGGCTCTGGCGTCTGGGTCGGCCTTGCGCTGATGGGCGTGGCCTATGTGGGCATGGAATTGTTCACCGCGCGCCCCGCTGGCGATGCCATGATCACCAAGGTCTGGGCGTCGTCGTCCAGCTGGACGCTGACCGCCCTGCCCCTGTTCATCTGGATGGGCGAGATATTGTACCGAACCCGCCTGTCCGAAGACATGTTCAAGGGGCTCTCGCCATGGATGGCGCGCCTGCCGGGTGGCCTTGTCCATACCAACATCGTCGGCTGCACGGTGTTCGCGGCGGTGTCTGGCTCGTCGGCGGCCACGCTGACCACGGTCGGCAAGATGTCGATCCCCGAACTGCGCAAGCGCAACTATCCCGAACACATGGTGATCGGCACCCTTGCCGGGGCGGCGACGCTGGGGCTGATGATCCCGCCGTCGCTGACGCTGATCGTCTATGGCGTGACCATCAACGAAAGCGTCACCAAGCTGTTCATGGCGGGCGTTCTGCCCGGCCTCGTGCTGGCGCTGATGTTCATGGGCTATGTGGCGATCATGTCGTTCGTCGCCAAGGATTTCGACCCGATCCCCGAGCCGCACATGACCCTGCTCGACAAGCTGAAGAACTCGCGCTTCCTGATCCCGGTGATCTGCCTGATCATCGTGGTGATCGGCTCGATGTACCTTGGCATCGCCACCGCGACCGAGGCCGCTGCCTTTGGCGTGATCGGCTCGCTGATGCTTGCGGCGGCGCAGGGCTCGCTGAGCTGGGGCACCTTCAGCGAAAGCCTGATGGGCGCGGTGCGCACCAGTGCGATGATCGCGCTGATCCTTGCGGGGGCGTCGTTCCTGTCGCTGTCGATGGGCTTTACCGGCATTCCGCGCGGGCTGGCCGACCTGATCGCCAGCTGGGATCTGTCGCGGTTCCAGCTGATCATGGCGCTGCTGGTGTTCTACATCGTGCTGGGCTGTTTCCTTGATGGCATCAGCTCGGTCGTGCTGACCATGGCGGTGGTCGAACCGATGATCCGCGCGCAGGGCATCGACCTGATCTGGTTCGGCATCTTCATCGTCGTGGTGGTCGAGATGGCGCAGATCACCCCCCCCATCGGGTTCAACCTTTTTGTGCTACAGGGCATGACCGGGCACGAGATGAACTTCATCGCGCGCGCGGCGATCCCGATGTTCCTGATCATGGTGGTGATGGTGTTCGTGCTGATCTTCTTCCCCGAACTTGCCACATGGCTGCCCGACAACATCCGCAAGGGCCCCGGCGGCTGAACGCCATGCCTCGGGGGGCCGAACGCGGCACCCCGGGGCGCCTGCGAACCATCTGCTGTGCCCCGGCCAGCGGCGCATCCCCCGCAAGCCGCAGGAACCAGTGGCGCAAGGATATCCCCCCAGCCCGGCTTGCGCAGCACATCGCAGTTTCCGATCACACCGATCCCCGGGGCCCGGACGGATTGCCCGGATCGTGCTGGATGCGCAGAAATATCCCTTTGACGAGGGTGGCAGCCGTGCGAAGAGCGGGTATATCGCCGTGCGCAGCCGCATCCTGCCGATGCGCGCTGGGTTCGCAACGCGCCTGACCGGGCGCGTTTGCGGCAGGCCAACCGGCTGATCGAGATTGCGACCGGGTCACCGGCCGCGCTCGGCACCATCACCTAGGCGGGCATCCGCCCCAGCCGCGTCTTTGCCCGAAAGCGGGACGTGGATCGCGCGACCAAGGAGACCAGCGCATGAGCTTTGACCGTTCGATCAAGATCGCCCCGTCGATCCTGTCCGCCGATTTTGCCAATTTCGGCGCCGAGATCCGCGCCATCGAGGCGCAGGGCGCCGATTGGGTGCATGTCGATGTCATGGACGGGCATTTCGTGCCGAACCTGACCTTTGGCCCGCCCGCCGTCAAAGCCTTCCGCCCGCATGTGAAGACCTTCATGGATGTGCATCTGATGATCTCGCCGGTGGATCAATATATCGAAGCCTATGCCGAGGCGGGCGCCGACATGATCACCGCCCATATCGAGGCCGGGCCGCATATTCACCGCACGCTTCAGGCGATCAAGGCGCAGGGAATCAAGGCGGGCGTCGTGCTCAACCCCGGCACCCCGGCCGAGGCTTGCGCGGATATTCTCGATCTGTGCGACATGGTGCTGATCATGACGGTGAACCCCGGTTTCGGCGGGCAGAAGTTCATCCATTCGGGCGTCGAGAAGACCCGCAAGGTGCGCCAGATGATCGGTGATCGCGAAATCCACATCCAGATCGACGGCGGCGTGACCCCCGAGACCGCACCGCTGGTAGTGGCGGCCGGGGCGGATGTTCTGGTTGCGGGCTCGGCGGTGTTCAAGGGCGGCTCTGTCGATACCCCCGACGTCTACGGCGCCAATATCCGCGCCATCCGTGCCGCCGCCGAGGGCGGGCGGACGCAGGCGGCCTGAGCCATGGTCGGCGCTCCGCCCGTCTGCAAATTTGGCTGGAAAGCCCCCGGCTTTGCCTTGCCGGGGGTCGACGGGCGGAGGTATCGCTATGAGGACATCGCCGGGCCGAAGGGCACGCTGGTGATGTTTATCTGCAACCACTGCCCCTATGTGCTGAAGGCGCTGGACCGGATCATCCGCGATGCGGCAGAGCTGACGGCGCTTGGCATCGGCGTGGTGGCGATCAGCGCCAATGATGCCGAGGCATATCCGCAGGACGGGTTTGCGCAGATGAAGGCCTTGGCCACCGAGCGCGGCTTTGCCTTCCCCTATCTCTTTGACGAAAGCCAAGGCGTGGCGCGCGCCTACGGGGCCGCCTGCACACCGGATTTCTTCGGCTTCGACGCCTCGGGAGGGTTGCAATACCGGGGCCGACTGGAGGGGCCGCAGCCTCAGGCAGGCCTCGCAGAGCCCCGACGCGAGCTGTACGAGGCGATGAAACAGGTGGCCGAGACCGGGCACGGGCCTCGGGAACAGTTTCCGGCGATGGGCTGTTCGATCAAGTGGAAGGCGGGCTGACTCCTGCCCCGGAAAGGACCGACATGAAAGCCGTGATCTTCGACCTTGACGGCACGCTGATCGACAGCGCGCCAGATCTGCACATTGCCACCAACCGGGTGCTGACAGAGGAAGGCCTGCCCGAAATCAGCTTCGGGCAGCTGCGCGGGTTCATCGGCAAGGGCGCGGGCGTGCTGATTTCGCGGGTGATGGAGGCGGTGGGCCTTGGCGATGATGCAAGCGAACATGCCCGCCTGCTGGCAAGGTTCATGCAGCATTACGAGGGCGAGCCGAAGAACACCGTGCTCTATCCCGGCGTGATTGATGCGCTGGCACGGCTCGAAGCGATGGGCTACACTATGGGGCTGTGCACCAACAAGCCCGAGGCGCCGACCCGCATCGCGCTGCGCCATTTCGGGCTGGATCGCTATTTCGTGCAGGTCGCAAGCGGCGACACCCTGCCGCAGCGCAAGCCAGACCCGGCACCGCTGACCCATGTGCTGCGGGCGCTTGGGGCGGATTGCGCGCTCTATGTCGGTGACAGCGAAGTGGATGCCGAGACGGCGCAGGCGGCAGCGATGCCCATCGCGCTGTACACCGAGGGCTATCGCAAGACCGCGCTGGCAGAGCTGCCACCCGCCTATGCCTTTGATCACTGGGATCGACTGCCCGAGATCGTGCACCGCCATTTCGCCGAGGTCTCGGCCTGACGCTGCGGGCGCGGATCATCGGTGACAACGCCGCGCTGGCCTTGGCCCACGAGGCGCATGGCCGCCAACGCGGCCTTCGACAGGTTGCCGCGCGTCACGCCGCGCAACCGGCCAACAGATCAAGACCCTTGCAGTATAAAGATCGCGCTCCTTCCCGGGCGTAGATGCGCGCGTCATTGCCTGAACAGTGTTTTCGGCCATGGCAGTCGCGACCCGGCCACCCGCGCAGAGCGTTGTACCTGCCCCCTGCCCGCCTGACACAGCAAATTTTGCCGCCTGCCAGCGACCCGGTGGGCGCGACGGGCGCCAAAGCGGCGCAGGCCCTGCGCTGGGGCCGAAACGCGAACACAGGCACCAGGGACGTATCGACCGTCTCACATGAAACATTCTGCTCACTTGGTTCGTATAACCAAAATGTGTCCCCGCGCAGGCCCGCCCTGCCTGTTGACCATTGCGCCACGCCCTTGCCATAACCGCCAGACTGCAAGCACAGGAAGACCCCAAGATGTACAAACGGACCCTTGCCATTGCGCTTGCCGCCCTGACTGCCCTGCCCGCCGCCGCCGACCCGGACCCGACGGACTGGCCCGCAGTAAAGGCCGAGGCGCAGGGCGAGACCGTCTATTGGAACGCATGGGGCGGCTCGGAGGCCGTGAACGGGCTGATCGACTGGATCGCGACGCAGGCCGCCGCAGAGGGCGTGACGCTGGAACATGTCAAGCTGTCGGACACCTCCGAGGCGGTCAGCCGCGTGCTTGCCGAAAAGAGCGCCGGGAAGACCACGGACGGCGGCATCGACCTGATCTGGCTGAACGGCGCGAACTTTGCCGCGATGAAAGAGCAGGGCCTGTTGTTCGGCCCGTGGGCCGAGGCGCTGCCGAACCGGGCGCTCACCGATCCGCGGAACCCGGCGCTGAGCGCAGATTTCACCGTGCCCACCGAGGGCATGGAAAGCCCGTGGGGCCTTGCGCAGCTGGTGTTCTTTCACGACAGCGCCCGCCTGCCCGAGCCGCCACGCTCCATGCAGGCGCTGCTGGACTGGGCCGAGCAGAATCCGGGGCGCTTTACCTTTCCGCAGCCGCCCGATTTCCTTGGGCCGACCTTTCTGAAACAGGCGCTGATCGAGCTGGGCAGCGATCCCGAGGCGCTGCAACGCCCTGTGTCTGAAGCCGATTACGATGCCGTCACCGCGCCGCTCTGGGCCTATCTCGACGCGCTGACGCCGCTGCTGTGGCGGCAGGGGCGCGCCTATCCGCAGAACGCGGCGCGCATGGTGCAGCTGATGGCCGACAACGAGATCGACATCGGCTTCGATTTCAATCCCAACGCCGCCGCCAACGCCATTGCGGCCGGGCAATTGCCACCAACCGTGCGCAGCCACATCCACGACGGCGGCACGCTTGGCAATGCCAGCTTTGTCGCGATTCCGTTCAATGCCAACGCCAAGGCCGGGGCGATGGTGGTTGCCGACATCCTGCTCTCGCCCGAGGCGCAGGCCCGCATGGCCGACCCCGCCGTCTGGGGCCTTGGCACCGTGCTGGACCTCGAGCGGCTGAGCCCCGCCCAGCGCGAACCGTTCAAGGCGGCCAGTGTCGGCCCCGAAACGCTGTCTTCGCAACAGCTTGGCACCCCGCTGCCCGAGCCGCACAGCTCATGGACGGTTGCTCTCGAACGGGACTGGACAGCGCGTTACGGCACCACCCGGTGAGCCTGCTGCGCGCTGCCCCGTCGCTGACCCTCGTGATGCTGCTCGGCCCTGTCGCTGCAGGGCTTGCGGGCACGCTGCTGCCCGCCATCGGCGTGATGCCAGCGCTTGGCGCGCATCAGCCGGGGTTTGGCCCGGTCTCGGACCTGCTGGCCTGGCCCGGTTTGCCCCGCGCCGCCGGGCTGAGCCTGTGGACGGGCCTTGTCTCGACGCTGCTGGCGCTGGCGCTGTGCTTTGCGATCTGCGCCGCATGGCATGGCACGCGGGCCTTCGTCTGGCTGGAACGGGCGCTGGCACCGCTGTTGTCGCTGCCCCATGCCGCGGCGGCCTTTGGCCTTGCCTTCCTGATTGCCCCGTCGGGCTGGATTTCCCGGCTGATCGCCCCCCTTGCAGGCTGGGAGCGCCCGCCCGACGTGCTGATCCTGCAGGATCACGCCGGGTTGGCGCTGATCGCCGGGCTGGTGCTCAAGGAGCTGCCGTTCCTGCTGTTGATGAGCCTTGCCGCCCTGCCCGCGCTGCGCCCCGGCGAGGCGCTCGCCACCGCGCGCACGTTGGGCTACGGGCGGATGATGGGCTGGGCCAAAACCGTGCTGCCCCGGCTTTATCCGCAGATCCGCCTGCCGGTCTACGCCGTGCTGGCCTATTCCATGAGCGTCGTCGACGTGGCGATGATCCTTGGGCCGGGCGCGCCGCCGACGCTTGCGGTGCAGGTGCTGCGCTGGATGAGCGACCCCGATCTGGCGCTGCGGCTGCGCGCCGCCGCCGGGGCGCTGCTGCTGCTGGCGCTGACCCTTGGCGCGCTGGGGCTGTGGCGGCTCGGCGAAAACATCACCCGGCGGCTGGCGCAGGGCTGGCTAACGGCGGGCTGTCGCGGTCGCCGAGACGCAGCGCCGCGCGCGATTGCGCTTGGCACCGGGGTGCTTGGCGCCGGGGCGCTGTTTGCCGGGCTGGGGCTGCTGGCGCTGTGGTCGGTGGCCGGGTTCTGGGGCTTTCCGGCGCTGATGCCGAGCAGTTTCACCGCGCAGGGTTGGCAACATGCTCCGCTGGGCCCCGCCGCTGAAACCGCCGTGATCGCCGGCGCCGCCACCGCCATCGCACTGGCGCTGACACTGGCCAGTCTCGAAGCGGAATGCCGGTTCGGCCTTGTTCCCGGCGCCCGCGCGCTGGCGCTGCTGTACCTGCCCCTGATCATCCCGCAGATCGCCTTTCTGCCCGGCTTGCAGGTGCTCGCCCTGATCAGCGGCATCGACGGCACCCGGGGCGCGGTGATCGCGGCGCATGTGGTGTTTGTGCTGCCCTATGTCTTCTTGTCGCTGTCCGACCCATGGCGCGGATTCGACCCAAGGCAGGCGGCGGTGGCGCGAGCGCTTGGCGCTTCGACGGCGCGGGTGTTCTGGCGCGTGCGCCTGCCGATGCTGCTGCGCCCGGTGCTGACGGCAACGGCGGTCGGCTGCGCCGTGTCGGTCGGGCAATACCTGCCAACGCTGTTGCTGGGCGCAGGCCGCGTGCCGACGCTGACCACCGAGGCGGTCGCCCTCGCCGCCGGAGGCCAGCGCCGCCTGATCGGCGTCACCGCGCTGGCGCAGACCGCCGCCGCCTTCCTGCCCTTTGTTCTGGCGCTGGCGATCCCGGCGCTGGTGTTCCGCAATCGCCGGGAGATGCGACATGGCTGACACTCTGCATCTGGACCATCTTCGCATCGCGCAAAACGGGCGCGAAATGCTGCGGATCGATGCAACCATCGCGCCCGGCGAGGTGTTTTCGGTCATGGGGCCGTCGGGCATCGGCAAGTCGACGCTGCTTGCGGCAATCATCGGGATGCTGCCCAAAGGCTTCACGCTCGACGGGGGCATCCTGCTGGGCAGGGCTGACATCACCGCCCTGCCCCCGGAGCGCCGCCACATCGGCATCCTGTTTCAGGACGCGCTGCTGTTTCCGCATCTGTCGGTCGGCGGCAATCTTGCCTTTGGCCTGCCCCGCGGCGGCAACCGCAAGCAGCGCGTAGCCGAGGCGCTGGACAGCATCGGGCTGCCCGGGTTTTCGGATCGCGACCCCGCCACCCTGTCGGGCGGGCAAAAGGCGCGCGTGGCGCTGATGCGGGTGCTGCTGTCGCAGCCGCGCGCGCTGCTGCTGGACGAGCCGTTCTCGCGGCTCGACACCGAATTGCGGGCGCAAGTGCGCGACATGGTGTTCACCCGAGCCCGCGCCGCGAAACTGCCGGTCTTGCTGGTCACCCACGACAGCGAGGATGCCCGCGCCGCTGAGGGCCCGGTGCTGACGCTGGTCAGGCCTGACGCTTGAACCGTTTTTCGATCTCGGTGGCGTAGTTGGAAATCGCAACCTTGAAACGCTTCTCGATGGTGCCGCGCGCCAGCTTCAGCGACTGCACCAGAAGCCGCGCCGAAAGCGTCTGAGGCTGAAGCTCGACGCTGATACCGATCCGGGTACGCGTGCGCGACAGCGCGACGAACTCAACCGTCGTCAGCGTTCTCAGCCCGCCTGCTGTGGTGGTGTAGACCATCGTGTTCGGCGGATCATAGCGAGTCAGATCGACCTGCGCCGACCGGGCCTTGCCACGAAAGCGAAAGCTCGCCAGCCACGATTTCCCGCCCTTAGGGGTCGGCGCGACGTCATCGGGCGTCAGTCGCGTCACCTCGACCCCGTGCCGCATCACCTGCCGTTCGAGCTGTTCGAAATTCGACGCAAGCGCAAACACGCGATCCAGCGGCGCCTCGATATCTTCGCGGGTGGAGAAATCCATGTCGGTCCTCGTGCTGTCCAGTCTTCATAGCAGTGCCCGCACGGGGCGCGGATGTCCACTCAGTCAAGCCGGTCCGCCAGCCAACCGCGCAGCAGGAAATGCGCAATGGATCCCTTGCGGGCGGGAAACAACGTCGGATCCTCGCCGGCAAAGGCACGCGCAAGATCCTCGCGGCTGATCCAGCGGGCGGCCTCGATCTCGTCAGGGTCGATGGTGATCTCGCCCGGTTCGGCCACGCCATGGCAGCCGATCATCAGCGAGGCCGGGAATGGCCAGGGCTGGCTGGCCAGATAGCGCACGGCGTCAACGCGAATGCCGGTTTCCTCGAAGGTCTCGCGGCGCACCGCGGCCTCCACCGTCTCTCCCGGCTCGATGAAGCCGGCAAGGCAGGAATACATCGCCTCGGGCCAGCCCGGAGACCGCCCGAGCAGGCAGGAATTGCCCCGCGTGATCAACATGATCACCACCGGATCGGTGCGCGGGAAATGATGTGTGCCGCAGGCCGGGCAAGTGCGCTGCCAGCCTGCCATCACCGGCTCGGAGGCCGCGCCGCAGCGGGCGCAAAAGCCGTGGCTCTCGTGCCATGCAAACAGCGCGCGGGCGGTGGCGGCAACCTCGGCGTCGCGGGGCGTCAGCTGCATCAGCATGGCGCGCGGCTCGGCAAAACGCTCGCCCTGCGTGCAGGTCGGGTGATGCTGTTCGCTCTGGTCGGTAAAGCCCGAGACCTGCGGCACATCCGCGTCCGGCTCCCAGCCCGACAGGTCGCGCGCGAACAATGCGCCCCCCTCGAAGCCCAGAAAGATCTGCGGGCCAGAGGTTTGCGCCAGCATCGGGTGATCCATCGGCAGGCGCACCACGCCGCGCGCGTCATCCCCGGCGACAAGGATCTTGCCCCGCCAGACCACGATGCAGCGGCTGGCCGGATCCTGCGCATACGCCGCCAGGGCTGGCACATCCCGGCGAATCGCCGCCGCGCGGTCCAGCCCCGATCCTCCGAACGTCACCGTTTCTGCGTCTTTCATCCTCTTTCCCCCACCATTTCTGGTCAGGCGGGACCTGACAGCATTCTGCAACGATGCGCAATCCCAAGGCAAATAGGGTTCACGACAGTATTTTACGTTTGGCCATGCGATCGCTCGGGCTGTTCCGGTCAGGGTCATCTATTGGGCTGAGGATGAGATGCGGCGACCCGCACCAGAGCCGTCATTTCGAAAACGCAGCAGTCGATGACACGGCGTCCCCCACAGACCCTGACCCGCCGCTCCATCTTTTCCGGGTTCGGCGCCGGGGTGGCGCTGATGCGCTTCGGCCCTTTTCCGCTTTCGCGCTAGGTTGTCGGCCCATCTGCGGATCATGGGTGCATGTCTATCCGTGAAGTTGCTGGGGCAACACAGTGCGGGCGGTGTAGACCCGCGGCCCGCCGCTGAACGACTGGCCTGAGCCCCCGGCGGGCAGCGTCAATCTGATGGGTCCCGGCGCGCAGGATGCGGCGTTGCTCACCCCCGGTGTCCCGAGCTAAAAATCGACGCAATCGACAGGCTCCGCTCCGAAATCGGCCGACCGCGTCCGATGACATACGACAGCAACGGCAAACTGCTTACCACAGATGCAAACCAGATCACCGGGACGATCTTTGGCAGCGCCACCGTCGCCCCCGGTCGCCGCCACACCATCGTGTTCGAAGGACGAGACATCACCCGCGCTGCCATGCGTTGAACAAGGCACCAGAGCCCCCGAGGCAGACCACAACCGGCATCTGATCCCGCTGCCCGGCACCACGTTGCTGTTGCAAACGGCGCGGCTGTGCGTGGCCATGCCGCAACGATGCATGGATTTACGCAGGCCGAGGCGGGCTGGAAAGGCGAAGGCTTGCCGGTTTATCGTATTTCGCCTTGGGACGCTTTGGACGAAGGGCTTGCGAATCCCGCCCACGGCCCTTAGATGACCTCTTGAGAGGTTGGCGCGGGCAGGCACCTCGCCAACCCGGTCAGGTCCGGAAGGAAGCAGCCGTAACGAGCCCCGCTTGGGTCGTTGTCCAGCCTCTCACCTAGCACACTGATTTTCGACCCCTTACCCTGACGTTCGTCGGGTCAGCCCGCCTGACGCCTCGGATGTACCACGCCGGCGCGTGGCCATGTGAACCTGAAGGCTGTGCCGCGCCCTGCCCCCGAGCGGATCTCGAGATGCCCGCCGCGCAGCTCGACGTGCCGCTTGACCATGGCCAGCCCGATGCCGCTGCCTTCCACCTGATCGCGCGGTTTCAGCGTTTCGAACATTCTCAACACCCTTTCGTGGAACTCGGCCGGGATGCCCGGCCCGTCATCCGCCACCTCGAACAGCAGCAGATCGCCGAGCTCCTCTGCCGAGATACGGATCTTGCCTTGCGCGCGGTCATGATGCTTGACGGCATTCGAGACAAGGTTCAGCAGCACGTTCTTGAGCGGCATCACCTGCACCGGAAGCGCTTTCAGACCATCGCTGGTCTCGACCTTGAAGCCGGGGGGGATGTCACACAGGCCGACGATCTCGGCGACCAGTTCGGCGCCGGGCACAATCTCGGACCCGATGTCATCGCGGCCGATCCGCGAATAGTCGAGAAGATCGTCGAGAAGGCGTTTCATCCGGTCCATCCGTCCGCGCATCATTTTGAAGTTGCTGGCCGTTTCCCCGGCGATATAGCCCTCCAGATCCTCTTCGACCCATCCCAGAATGTTCTCGATCGCCCGCAGCGGCGCCTTCAGATCGTGCGACGCCGCATAGGCGAAGCTATCTAGATCCTTGTTCGAACGTTGCAGTTCGGCGTGAGCGGCGCGCAGGCGGGTCTCGGCCTCCTTGCGCTCCGACACATCGTGGCACACCGCAATGACGCCGCTCTTGGCCTCGGCCTCGATGCGGCGGACGACAATTTCGGTGTGCACCGTCCGGCCATCGGCGTGCCGGATCGCCAGATCACGAACCAGCGGCGCGTCGATGGCCACCGGCAGCATCAAGCGCTGCTCTGGCGAAGTGATGGTGGACAGCAGTTTCTCGGCGTTCTGGCCCAGCAGCTTGTCTCGCGGCACCCCAAGCGTGTCTTCCATGACCCTGTTCACCCTCGTGATCAGCCCATCGGAATCCATGGTCACAATCCCGCTCGGCGCGTTTTCCAGGATCGTGTCAAGCGTGGCATGGGTCATTGCAAGTTCGCGCGTCGTGATACGCAGGGTCTCGACGGCGGTTTCCAGCACCCCGACCTCATCCGCCGCCGATGGGGGCGACGGACGGCTGTAATCCCCCCGTGTCATGGCGCCAAGCCGCGAGATGAGCCGCTCAAGACGCAGGAACAGGTTCCGCTCGATCAAACGCCAGAAGATGGCGATGCCGAACACCCAGATAAAGATCGTCATGAAGAAATCGACCCGGCGCATGGCCTGCGTCATCGACCGGTTCTCGAGCGCGAGGGCCTGAAGCTCGCCGACAACGCCCAGCGTACCGTCTTCGGTCACCGCCACAAGCGCGTCGAGTTGTTCGGTTGCCTTTGCCTCGCTGGCAAGATGGGTGCTATGGGCCTGCGTCATCTGCTTGATCAAGGGAAAGACGCCGCCTTGCGCGATCATGGTTTCCTTGAAGGCGATGACATCCGCAACCAACGCCGTGCGACGTGCCGAAGGGCGTATCTTTGTCAGCTCGTTCGATATGGTGCTGACCTCGCGCACCAGTTGCAGCTTGGTCGTGTAGGCCTCTTCGAGGCCGAGATGAGGGATATTCACCACAAGCCGCCGCAAGCTGCTGATCGAGGTGATCAGTTTCGAAATCGCCAGAAGTTCATCAACGCGCTCGCCCGGGAGCGTGTCGTCGGCACCGTTTTCCCGCAGACGGGTCAGCATGCCGCCGACATCCGCCTCGCGGGTTTCCAGGTGCCATGTCATGGTTTCAAGACGTCTGGATACAGCGTCGGTCATTTGGGCAAGCTGCGCGGATTTTTCCAGATACCCGCGCCGTAAAACTATGTTTTCAGTCATAATTTCTTCGAGCGCATCTGCGTTCGGGATCGACAGGATCGTCGCCCGTCTGTGCAGGATTCCGAGCCGCAGCGTCAAAGCGTCAAGCGCTTCCAAGCTCGGAGCTACGCCGACCTGATCGCGCAACGTCGCGTAGCCCGACACCAGCTCTGGCATCTGACGCGCCACCCAGATCATGCTGTCGGTCTTCAGCGACAGTTCCAGTGCGCTCACTTCGGTTTTTCTGAGATAATGGCTCTTGGCCCAGAAGGACAGCAGGCTCACCGCAAGCACAACCAGCATCAGGATCCGCAGATTCCAGAGCAGGGAATGTCGCGTGTGACTGGGCATCTCGTCGATCGTTCCGTTTGCAACCGTTGCGACCGGAATATCGGGCAAGCTGTTAAATCGATCTAAAGATTCCCCGCCCATCCTGCGAATTGAAGGCGATTGGGAGAGCGCGGTGTTCAATCGACGCAAAGTGATGCAACTCACCGCCGGCGCGCTGGCGGGTGGGTTTGCCCCGGCGCAGGCGTCACCGCTCGGGGGGCTGGCGGCGGGGCTCGGACGGGCGCTACGGGTGCTGGTGCCCGACGGCTCGCAGGCCAATGTCCGGTCCGTGATCGACAATTTCGAGGCGGCCCATGGCTGCAAGGTCGAGATGATCGTGTCGGATCTTGACGATATCAATGCCACCCTCATGCTCGAGGCAATGCTGCCGGATCTTGGGATAGACGTCGCGCTGCCGGCGACCTTCGGCATCCCCGACCTGTCCGAGGCTGGCGCGATCCTGCCCTTGGATCACTTTGCCGCCGAACAGGGGATCTCGTCTCCCGGCGGGATCGGAGACCGCTTCGATGATCGTCTGTGGGGGTTTCAGACCGATGGTGACGTCTATCTGATGTTCTACAACCGCGACATGCTCGAAGATCCCCAGCACGGCGCGCACTATGCGGACACCACCGGAACGCCGCTTGCGATTCCGCAGACTTGGGAAGAGCTTGACCGTCAGATGGCGTTCTTCCATCGCCCGGAACAGGGGCGGTTCGGCGGCTGTCTGTACCGGACCGCGTCTTATGCGGCGTGGGAATGGTGGGCGCGACTTCATGCGCGTGGAGGAATGCCTTTCGATGACGACTGTCGCGCCGACGTTGCAAACGATGCGGGGGTTGGCGCGCTGGAAGCGATGATTGCGGCCAGTCAGCATCAGACCGGGGCCGAGCTGGGCATGTTCGACAACTGGAAGAGGTACGACCGCGGCGATATCTACGCCGATATCGGCTGGGGCGGCACGCAGAAGGCGTTGCACCAGATCGGGGCGAAGATGCGCGGGCGCGTCGCAAATGGCCCCTTGCCGGGGGGAGAAGCCGGCGCACTCTCCTATTTCAACTGGGGCTGGAGCTATGTCGTCGCCCGGCATTGCAACGCGCCGGCCCTTGCCTACGGGTTCTGCGACTTCGCCGTCTCGAAAGGGCCGTCGGCAGACGCCGTCGCCGCTGTCGATGGCTATTTCGATCCGTTCCGCCCTGAACATTACGATGATCCTCGCATCATCGACGTCTACGGCGCGTCCTTCCTGAAAGAGCATCGCAAGGCCATGGCGCGCCCGATCCCGGATCTCTACATCGGGCGGCGTCAGGAATACTGGGACAGCCTGACCATGTGGCTGCTGCGCACCCTTGAAGGGCATGTCGACCCTGCAACCGCATTGCGCAACGTGGCAGATCGGTGGGACAGCATCACGGAACGGGTGTCACCAGAGCAACAGCGCGCCCGCTGGCACGCCTTGCGCGCCACATACCCGCAGGTCTGAACCTGCGACGGTGCCGGCCGGCGCATGGAGCCCGTCTTGAAGATCGCCCCCGGCGGCATCTCGCACCCTATCGACAAGGTCGTGCAGAGACCTGCATGGATCGCTCCTTGATGCCACTGATGAGAGAATGGGCCAACAAGGTATTAAGCAGGCTTTACCCCCGATGAAACCACACCCCATCGCTATGGAATAAATAGAAATATCTTGATCACCTCTGCCCTAAAGATCCTCTTCAACCCAGCCCGCAGTGTTGCGGATGGCACGAAACGGCACCGTCAGATCCTGCGATGCCGCATTGGCGAAGGTGCCGTGATCTTGGGTCGACCGCTCAAGCTCTTCGCGCTGGCGCAGACACCGAGTGAAGGCCGGATGCAGCCCGGCCAGAAGCTGCCTGTCGATCCAGCGCAGGCCAACCCACCCGCATACGAGGCCGCATCGCCGCTTCATCCTAAGGCTGGGCGCGCGCCTATCGACACTGGCTTTCGCAAGAGACATTGTCCTGAAGGTGATCCGATGTCCGGCAGGGATCGCTTTGCGCGGGCGCTCAATCTTCGTGGCGCAGAAACCGCGCGGCATCGCGGCGGACAGAGACCGCCCAGCGCAACTGCGCCGCGGTCTCGACCGCGCAGGGCCGTACCGCGCGCAGCCGCGCCAGCGCGTCATCGGGGGCCTCGCCTGCCTCGATCATCAGCCGCAAGGCGAGCATGCCCGAGCGACCGCACCCGCCCCGGCAATGCACCAGCACCCGTCCGCCCCCTGCCAGAGCCTTCAGGATCGCCCGGCTCAGCACCGCCCAGCGCCGTTCGAACGCAGCATCCGGCGTGCCGAAATCCACGACCGGAAGATGCTCCCAGCGCGCGCCATGATCGGCGACAAAACTGGCAAGACGCCCGGCGCCAAGCGCCTCGAACTCGGCAACGGTCACCAGAGAGATCACCACCGAAGGCCGCCAATCGGCCAGATGGCTCAGGTCTCCGGCCAGATCACCATCCGCGCCGGGGATCGCCGAAATTGCGAGGATGCCCCCGGCAACCGGAAGCGCGTGGAGAATCGTCATTCACAGGCTCTTGGCGTTGAAGGGGTCACATGCGCCGATGCTGCCCGATTCGCAGCCCTTTGCGAACCAGCTTTTGCGCGGGCCCAGGCTGCCGTTGGGAAAGCCGTGCGATTGCGACCCCTGCCGCGCGGCAAAGGATCACCCTTCGGAAAGGCCCAGCCGTCGGGCGGGCAATGGAACCGGCCCGTCGGCCCCGAATGTTACGCCGGAATGATCCGTCCCGGCCACAAGACGCGACCGCCGGAAGTGTTCAGCCGGATTCGCGCGGCAGCCGGTTTACCTCTGGCCCCGCGGCGCATACCTTGTTCGGGTCCAGATGCCCGAAAGGCCCCCGATGTCCGAGCAATCGCCCAAGTATCAGGTTCTCGCCCGCAAGTACCGCCCCGAGACTTTTGCCGATCTCGTCGGGCAGGACGCGATGGTGCGCACGCTCAAGAACGCCTTCAAGGCCGGGCGCATCGCGCAGGCCTTCATCATGACCGGCATCCGGGGCACCGGCAAGACCACCACGGCGCGCATCATCGCCAAGGGCATGAACTGCATCGGCCCCGATGGCACCGGCGGGCCGACCACCGAACCCTGCGGAAAATGCGAGCATTGCAAGGCAATCATGGAAGGCCGCCATGTCGACGTGATCGAGATGGACGCCGCCTCCAACACTGGCGTCGGCGACATCCGCGAGATCATCGATTCCGTGCATTACCGAGCGGCCAGTGCGCGCTACAAGATCTACATCATCGACGAAGTGCACATGCTGACGACCAACGCGTTCAACGCGCTGCTCAAGACGCTCGAAGAGCCGCCCGCGCATGTGAAATTCATCTTTGCCACCACCGAGATCCGCAAGGTTCCGGTGACGGTGCTGTCGCGCTGCCAGCGTTTCGATCTGCGCCGCATCGAACCAGAGGTGATGATCGCGCTGCTGCGCAGGATCGCCGATGGCGAAACCGCCGAGATCACCGATGACGCGCTGGCGCTGATCACCCGCGCCGCCGAAGGCTCGGCCCGCGATGCCACCTCGTTGCTGGATCAGGCGATCAGCCATGGCGCCGGCGAGACCGGCGCGGATCAGGTGCGCGCCATGCTCGGCCTTGCCGACCGGGGCCGGGTCATGGACCTGTTCGAAAAGATCATGCGCGGCGATGCCGCCGGTGCACTGACAGAGCTGTCCGAGCAATATGCCGATGGCGCCGATCCGCTGGCGGTGCTGCGGGATCTGGCCGAGCTGACCCATTGGATCTCGGTGGTCAAGATCACGCCGGACGCCGCCGAAGACCCCACCATCGGCCCCGATGAACGCACCCGTGGCCTTGCGCTGGCGGCGAACCTTGGCATGCGGGCGCTGACGCGGATGTGGCAGATGCTGCTCAAGGCGCTGGACGAGGTGGCGCAGGCCCCCAACGCCATGATGGCCGCCGAGATGGCAGTGATCCGCATGACCCATGTCTCGGAACTGCCCTCTCCCGAAGAGCTGATCCGCAAGCTGTCCGATACCCCGCCCCCGCCGCCGCCCTCGGGGGGCGGCTATGCGCAGGCCCCCGCCGGGACCAGTGCAATGGGCGCGCCGATGCCGACCCATGCCGCGCCCACCGGCCCCGTCGCGCAGCATGGCAACGCCGTGCGGGCGCTGGCCGCCGATCAGGCGCTGGCGCGTTATCCCAGTTTCGAGCATGTGATCGAGTTGATCCGCGTCAACCGCGACGGGCTGCTGTTGGCGCAGGTCGAACGGCATGTGCGTCTTGCCGCCTACCAACCCGGACGGATCGAATTCACCCCGTCCGACGGTGCGCCCGCCGATCTGTCCCAGCGTCTTGGCGCCGCGCTGCAACGCTGGACAGGCAACCGCTGGGCGGTGACGCTGGTCAATGGCTGCGACACCCCGACGGTCTATGAAAAAGACCACGCCGAAGAGCTGGCGCTGAAGGCCAAGGCCGCCGCGCACCCGCTGGTGATGGCGGCGCTGGCAGTGTTCCCCGAAGCCGAAATCCTCGCAGTGCGCACCCCCGAGGCGATCCAGCAAGAGGCGGTCGCCGAGGCCTTGCCCGAGGTCGAAGACGAATGGGACCCCTTCGAGGAAGACTGACCTAAGCGCCCACCATATGGCGCAGCCCGTCTTCTAGCGTCACGCGCGGCGCCCATTGCAGCAGCGCCCGCGCGCGCGAAATGTCGAGCACGCTGGAGCCGACCTCGCCCGCTTGCGGCTCGTGGTGCAGATCGAGGCTGCCGCCCGCCACGCGCGGCAGCAGTTCCGCCAGATCGGCCAGCGATGTGCCAACCCCGGTGCCCACGTTCAGCACCGTGACCGGCCCGGGAATCTGCACCGTGCAGCAGCGCTCGACCAGCGCGCAGAAATCCGACACGTGGATATAGTCGCGCAGCGACGTGCCGCCGCCGAACAGGCGGAACGGTTTGCCGCTGCGCAGCGCGTCGAGCAGAATCGTCACCACGCCAAAGCTCGGCCCCGCGGTTTCGGCACCATAGACATTCGCCACCCGCAGGATGGTCAGCCGGAAGCCATAGCGCTGCGCCAGAAACGACAGCCCCTGTTCCACCGCCATCTTCTGCAGGGCGTACCAGCTTTTCGCCGCCAATGGCGCGTCTTCGGTGATCGGCAGCTGGTCGGTGTCGCCGTACACCCCGGCCGAGGACAGGTAGACCATGTGCCCCCGCCAACCCTTGGCCAGCAGCTTTTCGGCGAACCGCAGCTGCGGTTCGATCTCGCGGCGCGACAGTTCGGCGAAATCGTTGAAATGCACCCGCGGGCTGGGCAGCCCGGCGCAATGCACGATGGTCTCGCCCCTCGGGCGCGGCATCCAGCCGGCGGTCAGCACTTCGGGGGTCGAAATCTGCCGCAGCCCCCGCCCGCTGCGCGGCAGCGGTCGCCGCGCGACTCCCATCGCATCAAAACCCGCGCCATGCAGATGCGACAGGATTTCGAACCCCAGAACGCCCGAGCTTCCGGTGACGTAAATGGTCATGCACGCTCTCTTTGTTCGCAGCGCATCAAGGCCCGATGCGCAATCATCCCGGCGGGCCACGCGGTCTGGCGGCCCGGCCTGATATCCGCCGCCCGCCCGTCAAGCACAGAGGCGGGCCGAGGGCCGCAGCCTTGCCGCTCCCCGCGCCCGAACTGCGCCTCAATATGCCGCCCAGCGGCCACCGCAGACGGCGCCAATGCAAACTTGCCGCCGCCGATCACGATCGTCTTTCGCATGTCGTCTCCAAACCCGGTCGCCGCTGTCTTGCAAGGCCACAGGCCCCGCAACCGGGATAGGCCCAGCGCCCGCGCCAGACAAGCCCCGCACGATCACGGTAATGCTGTGACGAGGATGCGACGCTGGCGCAGCACTTCAACCCCGCTCTGGTGGAATCCCTGCGACACGCTGGTCAGCCCGACAACCCTGCCCTAGGTTACTCCTGCGCCCTGCCCGGCGCATCGTGCCTTCCAGGCCCTATAAAGGACGATTAACAGTGACCTCCTGGCGCCGCCATGCCTGCAAGGGCATCCCCCAGACCGCCGCTCTCGGCCTCACCCTCGCGCTTGTTTCGGGACCGGTCGCGGCGCTCGACGACCTTGATTTCGACACGCCCGGCATGAGCGAAAACCTGCGATCACAGATCAAGGCCTATTCGGCCCTTGCCGCTGCCGAAGGCGAAGACAGGGTGTCCGGGCAGGATATCCTTGCCGCCGCCCTGTCGGATTACGGCATTCTGACGGAAACGCTGTATGACGCGGGCTATTACGGCGGGGTGATCAGCATCACCCTTGACGGGCGCGAGGCGTCCGGCATTCCTCTGCTGGAAACGCCCGACACGGTTGGCACCGTTCGGGTCGAGGTCAGGCAAGGCCCCCAGTTCACCTTTGGCCGCGCCGACATCGCCCCGCTGGCACCGGAAACCACCCTTCCCGGTGGCTTTGCCAGCGGCGAGACCGCTGCGGCGAGCGTGGTGGGCGACGCCGCCGACGCCAGCATCGAGGCATGGCGTCAGGTCGGCCATGCCAAGGCCGAGATCGCGCAGGAATCCGTCACCGCCGATCACCGCGATTCGACGCTCGACGTGGCGATGGGCGTGGCGCCCGGCCCGCGCCTGACCTTCGGCGCGCTGCAGAACGTCAACGACAGCAGCGTGCGCAGCGCAGCGCGCCGCCGCATCGCGGGCATCCCGACCGGAGAGGTCTTTGACCCCGACGAGGTCGACGATGCGGTGCGCCGCCTGACAGAGACCGGCGCCTTCAGCACCGTCACCCTACGCGAGGCGGAAACCCCCAACGCCGACGGATCGCTCGACATGCTGCTGAGCGTCAGCGATGCCAAACCCCGCCGCCTTGGCTTTGGCGCCGAGGTCTCCTCGCTCGAAGGGCTGTCGCTGGAGACCTACTGGCTGCACCGCAACGCACTTGGCGGGGCGGAACAGTTCCGCATCGATGCCGAGGTCTCTGACATTTCGGGCGAGACCGACCAGATCGACGCCAGCCTGACGGCGCGGCTTGAAGTCCCCGCCGCCGTGGCCGTCTGGGATCCGGACACCACCGCCTATTTCCAGTTGGCCCTCTCCTCCGAGAACGAGCCGACCTACCTGTCCAACAGCATCGAGCTGTCCACCGGCGTCTCGCGGCGCTTCAGCGACGAGCTGTCCGGCTCGCTTGGCATCGGGCTGCGCTATTCCGAGGTCGACGACGATCTGGGCTACCGCGACTTCCTGCTGTTCACTTTGCCAACCACGCTGACCTGGGACAAGCGCGACAATGATCTCGATCCGAAATCAGGCTGGTACATCGACACCGACCTGACGCCTTTCGTGAACCTGACCGGGGCGGGCGACGGCGCGCGGCTGTATTCCGACATGCGCGGCTATTACGGCTTTGGCGCCGACAAGGGCACCGTGCTGGCAGGGCGGTTGCAGCTGGGCTCGGTCCTCGCTTCGCCGCTTGAAGATACACAGCCGGAATACCTGTTTTACTCCGGCGGCGCCGGATCGGTGCGTGGCCAGCCCTACCAGTCTCTGACCGTCGATCTGGGCGATGGCGACGAAACCGGCGGGCGCAGTTTTCTGGGTCTGTCCGGCGAATTGCGTCAGGACATCGGCGAAAGCTTTCAGGTGGTGGCCTTTGCCGACGCGGGCTTCATCGGGGCCGATTCGGCTCCGGGCAGCGATGGCAACTGGCATTCGGGCGCGGGCCTCGGGCTGCGCTACAAAACTGGCATCGGGCCGCTGCGCGTCGACGTGGCCGGGCCGACATCGGGCGACACCGGCAACGGTGTGCAACTTTACATCGGCATAGGTCAGGCATTTTGAAAC
Organism: Citreicella sp. C3M06; assembly: GCF_018860705.1. Taxonomy (GTDB): domain Bacteria; phylum Pseudomonadota; class Alphaproteobacteria; order Rhodobacterales; family Rhodobacteraceae; genus Salipiger. The sequence continues at coordinate 6,893 of NZ_JAHKQA010000056.1, read as the reverse complement.
GGCTCCTTCTCCTTCTTCCGCTGCTCTTCTGTCTGTCACTGCCCGCGGCCGCGCAGGATGACGACGGCGGCACCGCTCTGGAACGTCTGATCGAAAACGCGCTGTCATCGGATGGCATGGCGGTCAGCGTCAGCGGCTTTCGCGGCGCGCTCAGCTCGCAGGCGACGCTTGAGCGGATGACCATCGCCGACGATCAGGGCGTCTGGCTGACGCTGGAAAACGCCACGCTCGACTGGTCGCGCACGGCGCTGCTGCGCGGGCGCGTCGAGGTCAACGAGCTGTCGGCAGAGCGCCTCGCGCTCGATCGTCTTCCGGCAAGCAACGCCGCCCCCGCGCCCGAAGCCTCGGGAACCGCGTTTTCCCTGCCCGATCTGCCGGTCTCGGTGAACATCGGCACCTTCGCCATTGCCTCGCTGGAACTTGGCGCGCCGGTGATCGGCGAGCCGCTGAGCGCGCGGATCGACGGCTCGGCGCAGCTTGCCGACGGTGACGGCACCGTCGAGTTGAACCTGCTACGCACCGACGAGAAATCCGATGCCCTTCAGCTCTCCGGCAGCTATGCCAACGCCACCGAAGAGCTGACCATCGACGTCACGCTCGACGAGGCGCCGGGCGGGCTGCTGGCGACAAAGCTTGGCCTGCCGGGCGCACCGGCGTTGAACCTTCAGATCGAAGGCAATGGCCCGCTCGACGATTTCAACGCCGACATCGCGCTGGCCTCCGACGGCATCGACCGACTGAGCGGACAGGTCACCTTGCAAGGCACCAATGATGGCGGGCGCGCCTTTGCCGCCGACCTGTCAGGCGATCTGCGCCCCTTCCTTCCCGAAGAGCAGCGCGCCTTTCTTGGCGAGCAGCAGGCGCTGGCGGCCAATGGCACGATGGAACCGACGGGCGCGCTGGATCTTGGCACGCTGCGGCTGACCACGGCGCAGGCGGCACTGAACGGGCGCGCCCGCATCGGCGCCGATGGCTGGCCAGAGCTTCTGGACCTGTCCGGGCGCATCGGCTCGGAGAACGGGCAACCGGTGACGCTGCCCTTCACCTCGGCTGACACGCAGCTCAACGAGGCAACGCTGACGCTGAGCTATGATCGCGCGCAAAGCGACGGGCTGGTGCTGAACGTGCTGGCAAGCGGCGTCGCGCGCCCCGACATGACCATAGCGCAGGCGCGTATCGACGTGACCGGAACCTTGTCGCCCGACACCCAACCGGCGCAGATTGCGGGCACGCTGGACATGACCGTTGCCGGGCTGGACTTCACCGATGCCTCGCTGGCGCAGGCCGCTGGCAGCGAACTGACCGGCACTCTCGATGTCGCTTGGCAACAGGGATCGCCCCTGACCCTGTCGAACATCGACCTGTCGGGCGCGGGCGTGAACATCGCCGGTGCCATCGGCTTTGACGGGCTCGTGCAAGGGCAAGACCCGACCATTTCACCCGACCTGCAAGCGCGGGTTGCCGGGCTGGACCGGTTTTCCGGGCTGGCCGGGCGCAGCTTGGGCGGCGCGGCCGATCTGGCGATCAAGGGCGATTACGAGCCGGTCTCGGGCCGGTTCGCCCTGAGCGCGCAAGGCACCACAACCGACCTGATCACCGGCACTGCGCAGCTTGACGGGCTGATGACTGGCGAGGTCAGCGTCAATGTCTCGGCGGCGCGCAACGAATCCGGCCTGTCGATCAGCGAAGCAAAGATCGACGGTCAGGCGCTCACGCTGGACGCTTCGGGGCGGCTTGTCACCGGGCAAAGCACCGCGCAATTCGATATCGCCCTGCCCGACCTGTCGCTGATTCAGCCCGGCGCAACCGGCGGGCTGACCGCCAATGGCACACTTCAAGAGGGCGAAGCGGCCTATGCGCTGGATCTGACGGCGCGCGGCCCCGGTGGCCTGACGCTGGACGGCGTGCTGACCGCTGCTAAGGCAACAGACGGCAGCATCGCGGGCGGCGGCTTTACCGGCACACTCAACGCCAGCGACCTGTCGGCCTTTGCGGCGCTGGCGCAGCGCGAGCTGGCCGGAGCGCTGAACTTCGAGGGCACCGGCAGTTACACGCTGGATACCGGCTATTTCGATGCCAAGGGCGCGCTGGTCACGCAGGACCTAAAGGTCGGCATCGATCAGCTCGACGGTCTGCTGCAAGGTACCACCCGCGCGCAGGTCGATGTTGTCCGCAACGCCGATGGCATCGTGATCAACGACGGGCGCGTCAATGGCCCCGGCCTCACCGCCAACGCCTCGGGCACGTTTCTGACCGGCGACAGCCGCGCCAGTTTCGATATCGCACTGCCCGATCTGTCGCTGGTCGCGCCGGGCGCGTCGGGCAGCTTGACGGCGCAAGGCACGCTGGTCGAAGACGCCGGCACCTATACGCTCGACCTGACCGCCGCCGGACCCGGAGACACCCGCATCGACGGCACCGTCACGGCAGACAAGGCGGCGGATGGCTCCATCGCCCGCGTTGCCTTTGACGGCACTGCCAACGCGCGGCAACTGGCTGCGTTCTCGGACATCGCCGGGCGCACGCTTGGCGGCGGGCTGAGCTTTGACGGCACCGGCAGCTATACGCTGAGCAACGGCTTCTTTGACGCCAAAGGCGACTTGGTGACACAAGACCTTGTGGTCGGCATTGCGCAGATCGACGGGCTGCTGGCGGGCCGCACCACGGCAAACGTGGATGTGCTGCGCGATGACAGCGGCATCGTCATCAACGCGGCCCGCGTCGACGGGCCGGGCATCCAGCTCACCGCCGAGGGCACCATCGCGACCGGATCGTCGCGCGCCAGCTTCGATCTGACCCTGCCCGATCTGTCGCTGGCCGCCCCCGGCACGCCGGGCAGCGCCACTGCCACCGGCACCCTGACCGAAAGCGCCGATGCCTACCTTCTTGATTTCACCGCCGCCGGGCCCGGCCAGACGCGGGCGCAAGGCAGCGTCACGGCGACCAAGACCGCCGATGGCGGCGTCGGCACGATCAGCTTTGACGGCACGGCGGGGGCAGACAGCCTGTCGGATCTCGCGCCTCTGGTGGGGATGAACCTGCGCGGATCGCTGAGTTTTGACGGCACCGGCAGCTTTACCCCGGCGAGCGGCGCATTTGGCGCCGATGGTACTCTGACCACGCAGGGGCTTGGGCTTGGCATCCCCACCGCTGACGCGCTGATCGGCGGCACTGGCCGCGCGGTGATCAAGGCCAGCCGCGACGAGGCTGGCACCATCACCGTCAGCCAGCTTGACGTCAGCACCGGGCAGATCACTGCCAGCGCTTCGGGCAGCCTCGATGCGCAGGGCGGCAGCGAACTGTCCTATAACGTTGCGTTGGCCAATCTTGGCGTCATCGTGCCGCAGCTTCCGGGCCGCGCCACGGCGCAGGGCACGCTGAGCTCCGACGGCTCGGGGCCTTACAACGTCAACGCGCAGATCACCGCACCGGGGGGCACGCAGGCGCGCATCGCGGGCAACCTTGCGCGCGATTTCGCCACGGCGAACCTGAACATCGACGGCGCTGCGCCGCTGAACCTTGCCAATACCTTCATCGAGCCGAACCTGCTGAACGGCACGGCCCAGCTGAACCTGTCGCTGAACGGCCCGCTGGCGGTATCGTCGCTGTCGGGCAACGTGACGGTGCGCGGCGCGGAAATGGTGCTTCCCGGCCCTGCCCTGTCGCTGAACGGGCTCAACCTCGATGCGCAGCTTGGTGGCAATCGGGTCGATCTGGCGCTGGACGCAAGCCTGTCGTCACGCGGCACCATTCGCACCACCGGCACCATCGGGCTGACAGCGCCCTATCAGGCGGATCTTGCAGTGCAGTTGCAGAACCTGCTGCTCGAGGACCGCAGGCTGTATCAGGCCACTGCGGGCGGCACCGTCACCGTGCAGGGGCCCTTGCTGACCGGCCCGTCGATCGGCGGAGACATCCTGATCGACGAGGCCGAAATCCGCATTCCGGAAACCGGCCTTGGGCCGGGCAGCCGCGATTTCACCCTCACGCATATCGCCGAACCCGCCGATGTGCGCGCAACCCGCGATCGCGCCGGGCTGCTGGATCAGGACAGTCAGGACAGCGGCGGCGCCGGCTACGTGCTGCCGCTGAACCTGACGATCCGGGCACCGGGGCAGATCTTTGTCCGCGGTCGCGGGCTGGATGCGGAGCTCGGCGGCAGACTTGTGCTGCGCGGGACCACCACCGATATCGTGCCCGAAGGCCGCTTCGAGCTGATCCGCGGACGGCTGGACATCCTTGGCCAACGGCTGACGCTCGACACGGCAACGCTGACCATGACCGGCGATTTCATCCCGTCCCTCGACGTCGAGGCGACCACCCAGCGCGACGACACCGAGATCACCATCGCGGTCAGCGGCGAGGCGACCTCGCCCGAGGTCAGCTTTTCCTCCAGCCCCTCCCGGCCCGAGGAGGAAGTGCTGGCGCTACTGCTGTTCGGGCGCAACGTCGGCGAGTTGAGCGCCTTTCAGGCCTTGCAGATCGCCTCGGCGGTCAACACGCTTGCGGGCAAGGGCGGCGATGGCATCGTCGGCAACCTGCGCAAGGGTTTCGGGCTGGATGATCTGGACGTGACCACCGATTCCGATGGCAACGCGGCGCTCAGCCTTGGCAAGTATATCACCGATCAGATCTACACCGATGTCGAGGTCAAAAGCTCGGGCGAGACCGCGGTGAACCTGAACATCCAGCTCAAGCGCAATCTCAAGGCCAAGGCCTCTGTCACCTCCGCCGGTGACAGCGGCGTAGGCATCTACTACGAAAAAGACTATTGATTTCAGTCGGGCGGCCCGTTGTGGGCCGCCCGCTCTTGCCAAAGGCGCGGCAAAGGCGGAACTAGACGTCATGCGCTACACCCTGAGACAGATCGAGTATTTCATTGCCACTGCCGAGGCGGGGTCGATCACGCTTGCCGCCGAGCGCATCAACATCTCGCAGCCGTCGATTTCCACCGCCATCTCGCAGCTGGAAACCGAACTGGGCGCGCAACTGTTCCTGCGCCGCCACGCGCAGGGCCTGTCGCTGACCCGCACCGGGCGCGACTTGCTGATCGAAGCGAAACAGCTGATGGATCAGGCGCAAAAGCTGTATCACACCGCATCCGAGGCCACCGAAATGGTGCGCGGCACGCTGTCTCTGGGCTGCCTTGTGACCTTTGCACCGATGGTGCTGCCCGAGGTGGCGCACAGCTTTGCCACCGATTATCCCGGCGTGCGGGTGCTGCCGCAGGTGGCCGACCATGAAAAGCTGCTGAACGATCTGCATCGCGCCGAGCTGGACGTTGCGCTCAGCTACGATCTGCAACTTCCGGATGATTACGACTTCATCCCGCTGGCCGAGCTGCCGCCCTATGCGCTGGTCGGCGAGAGCGATCCGCTGGCGCAGGAAACCGCCGTGACGCTGCAGGAACTGGCCGAACAGAACCTCATCCTGCTCGATCTGCCAATCTCGCGCGATTACTTCCTTGCGCTGTTCGCCCGCATGGGGCTGACGCCAAAGATCGCCGGGCGGCTGCAGCAACAAGAGGTGATCCGGACCATGGTGGCGAACCGCTTCGGCTATTCCATCGCCAACATCCGCCCCAAATCGACAACGGCGCTGGACGGGCGCGCGGTGCGGCGCCTGCGCATCGCCGGAGATCACAAGCCGATGCGGCTGGGGCTGCTGCGCGCCGCACGCCAAGAACCAACGCGACTGGTCAGCACCTTCATGGACCATTGCCGGACGCTGATCTCCAACAGCTATATCCCGGGGATGGAGCCGCCGATCCTCGACCCCAAACGGGTGCGGTAAGGCACTGCCTGCCCTGCTAGATCCGGCTGCGCCTCATGACTGGCCGCTGTGCGGATATTGTTCACCCGCAGCAAAGACCTTCCCGTCAGAACGGCCCCTGAAGAAGTGGGCGGACAGCTGAACGCTCCGGCCGCTGTCGTTGACCGGAAAACATCGCCGTGTCTAATCTAGCTGATCGGACAAGGAATGCATGATGGGCCCGGATACGGACGACAAGAAACGCAAGGATCTTAACGCCGCCGAAATCGGGGCATTGGCACACCTTTACCGGGCCGAGGTCTACCGCTCGACGATCTGGCGAACGCGTCTGGATACCACGACAAATTGGTCGGTGGTGACGTTGGGGATCGCCCTGTCGATCACCTTTGCAGCGCCCACGGCCTCTGCACTGCCACTTGTTCTCGTCGGCGTGTTGCTTCTGTTCTTTCTGATGGTCGAAGCACGCAGGTATCGCTTTTTCAATGTCTGGCGCGCACGCTGTCGCTGGATAGAGACCCATTTCTACGCCCCAATGCTGGACGGCGGGGATTTGCATCTGGAAGAAAACTGGCAGAAAACACTGGCAGAAGATTACTGGCGGCCGAAATACCACGTCAGCCTGATAATCTCGGTAGGGCGCAGGGTCAGGAACACCTATCTCTGGATATTATTGATCCAGGCGCTTGCCTATATGGGAAAAATCATTGTGCATCCTGAACCCGCGATTTCCGTTTCGGAAGTCATGGAAAGAGCATCTGTCGGGCCAATATCCGGAGAAATCGTGGTCGCCTTGGGTCTTCTTTACATTTTCAGTTTGGTCGCGATAGCATTGTGGAGCTATGTTCACGACCGCGGACGAGCATTGCGCGGAGAGCGGAACAGTGGCAGCAGCATGGGCTGACTAAGGCCAGGATGCGTTGATTTTGTGCGGACGGCATGATTGTCGGCTTCGAAGACGCAGCTGTGACATGGGCACTCTCTACTGGCTGACCGACGCGCAGATGGCATGCTTGGCCAATTTCTTCCCCAAGCCTCATGGCAAACCTCGCGTTCACTGCCCGGCAGGGCATTGCCTAGAAATCTCCCGAGAGGGATGACAGGCGGGTTCTGAGCGGGATTAT
>NZ_JAHKQA010000089.1 GCF_018860705.1 Citreicella sp. C3M06 | reverse complement strand
GTGTTCCTCTCCACCATCGCTCTCGCGGCTCTAGTCATCTATTGGTTATGAATCCTGACCCTAGAGCGGGCAGCTCTTTGACATATCGAAAGGCATGGCGCGGATGATCAGACCAAGAGTTTCCGCGCCGAATTTGGCAACCGCCAGCCGTGCGGGTGATTGCCCGCACCAAGGCGCGCGAGGGCAAGGAGCATCTTCGGGGCCATCGACATCCCCTAGGGCGGCGGCGCGCGGTGCCTGAAACGCGGCAAGCGCGCCTCTTGCCGTCACATGGCGGTCATGGTGCTGCGCCTGATCATGCACGCCATGCAGGTCCGTCGACGTGGCTCTGACGGACCTGGCTGGCAGTTCACGACAGGACGTTTCAGACCGACAAGTATCAAACTGACCCGCATCAGACCGGCTCGTAGAAACTGCGCAGCAGCCGCAACCCGCCGGTCGGTACGCGAAAGTTGACACGATCCCAGAAGGCATCCGAGCCGAGATCGGCAAAGCCTTCGATCCCCGACAGCGCCGCCTCCTCGACATCGCGAAAGCCCATCGACCAGTCGGGAAAGATCCGCTCGGGGGCCGTGCCTTCTTCGATCACCACGATGGAATGGTGCCGCCGGTCCGCAGAGATCCGCTGCCAGACCGCATCCAGCTCCGGGCGCGGGCCTTCGAGCAATTGCATGAACGTGCCACGCCCGGCCTCGGGCACGAAGCGATAGATCAGCATGCCCGTGATACCCTCCTGCAGGTTGCGCAGACGGCTGTAGGACAGCAGCGCCGATAGATCTTCTGCGGTCGGCGGCACGGCCGCCTGACTCGCGTAGACGAGATACTCCATGTCCTGCCTCTCCTCCCAATGTTGCAAGCCAGTCTTGCAGGCCGATTGTTACCGGCAACGCCGCCCCTGTCAGGATATCCTGCTGAGCAGTTCGCCGAGGGATGCTTTTGCGTCGCCGTAGAACATGCGGGTGTTGTCTTTGTAGAACAGCGGGTTTTCGATGCCCGAGTAGCCGGTGCCCTGGCCGCGCTTGGAGACGAAGAC
>NZ_JAHKQA010000092.1 GCF_018860705.1 Citreicella sp. C3M06 | reverse complement strand
CAAACCGCGACAGGTCCAAGCTGGTCGACGTTCACAACCGACTTGGTTGGTATGAAACCATGCTGCGCATTCCAGCGCGCCTCAGCCGCTTGGCTCATCAGCCCGTGGGCTTGCCGCGAATTGAGCGCGTGCTTGAGCCTGCCAGCCTCGATTGCCCTTGCGGCTGCGGCCGCATGCACCGGATCGGCGAGGACCGCACCGAGCGGCTCGACATCGTTCCTGCCCAGTTCCGCGTTCTTGTCGACATCCGCCCGAAGTATGCCTGTCGGATCTGCCCGGACGGGGTCACGCAGGCGCCTGCGGCACCCTGGCTGATCGAAGGCGGGCTGCCGACCGAGGGTGTCATCGCGCACGTGCTGGTGCCCAAGTTCGCGGACCACCTGCCGTTCAACCGATAGAGCCAGATCCATGCACGCTCCGGCATCCAGATCGACCGCAGCACCCTGGCGGACTGGGGCGGCACCGCGGCCCCGTGGTTGACCGCCTGACCGAGCATCTCAAGTCATCCGGCAAATTCTTCATGGATGAAACAAGCGCCTCGGTCCTCGGCCCGGGCCGTGGCCGGACCAAGACCGGCTATCTCTGGGCCCTGGCCCGCGATGATCGCGGATGGGGCGGAGAACACGCGCCCGGTGTCGTCTTCACCTACCAGCCCAGCCGCGCCGGCGCCCATGCGGAACAGATTCTCAGGGCTTCGACGGCATCCTGCAACTGGATAGCTATACCGGTTATAATCGGCTGACGCGCCCGTCCCGCAAGGGCGGCGCGCCGATCACGGTGGCCCACTGCTGGGCGCATGCACGTCGCAAGCTGAAGGAGGTCTTCGACTGCGACGGTTCGAAAATCGCCGCCGAGGGGCCTGCGCCGGATCGCCGAACTCTACCGCATCGAGGCCGAGATCCGGGGCATGGGCCTAGGCCAACGTTTGTCGGAGCGTCAGGCCCGCAGCGCGCCCCTCGTGACCGAGTTCGGTGATTGGCTGCAGGCGCAGCGCACGCGTGTCTCGGCCAAGTCCCGGTGGAGTGCGCCCTTTG
>NZ_JAHKQA010000001.1 GCF_018860705.1 Citreicella sp. C3M06 | reverse complement strand
AATGCATCCTGACCCTATGCAGGCTCGCTCGCAAACCGGCTGCGCTATCAGGACAGCCATGAACAATTTCTTTTGCTGGCGGATACCCAGGCTCTAACCGACAACGCCCATAATCCGGAGAAGGTGCGGCGAAGCGTGATCGAGGTCGCGCTGGATTATCTGGCCGTGGGCATTGATCCCGCGCGCACGGCCATCTGTCTGCAATCACACCTGCCGGCGCTGGCCGAGTTGTCGATGCTCTACCTGAACTTTGTCACGGTCGCGCGACTCGAACGGAACCCGACTATCAAAGACGAGATCCGCGCCCGCGGATTCGGGCGCGATATTCCGGTTGGGTTTCTGTGCTATCCGGCAGCGCAGGCGGCGGACATCACGGCCTTCAAGGCGACCATCGTGCCGGTCGGTGAGGATCAGGCCCCGCTCATCGAGCAAACGAACGAGATTGTGCGGCGCATCAACGCAACAGCAGGCCGCGCCGTTCTGCCCGAGGCGCGGGCGATCATCCCCAAGTCGGGCCGATTGACTGGTATCGACGGCAAGGCCAAGATGTCTAAATCCGGAGGCAACGCAATCGCTCTGTCCGCATCTTCGGAGCAGATCACAAGTGCCGTCAAAGCGATGTTCACCGACCCGAACCACCTGCGCGTTGAAGACTCGGGCTGCATCGAGGGCAATGTTGTCTTCACCTACCTTGACGCTTTCGATCAGGACTAGGACGGGCTTGCCGAGCTCAAGGCGCAATATCAGCGCGGTGGGCTTGGCGATGGCAAGATCAAGGCGCGTCTGGAAGCGATCCTTCAAGAGCTCATAGGCCCAATTCGCCAGCGTAGGTCACAGCTCGCCGAGGACCGAGGCTACATTCTTGAAGTGATCAAAGAAGGCACGGCACGGGCGCGCGAGCGCACCGACGCGACAAAGCGGGATGTGGTGAGTGCTTTGGGCCTATTCGAGTTGTAGATGAGCAGGGGCGGGCGATCCGGATGAAGGTCCGGTTCGTCCCGCCCGGCCGACCTTCATCCTCCGAAAATGCTGCGCGATGGAAAAATGGCCGGGTCTGGTGAAGCTGCACCGCGGCGTTAGATGAGCTGGTCAAGGGCGGCTCTGGGCCGTCAGCGCCCGCAAACCTGGCGCGCCAAGACGAAGGGACATGCCGCAGCGCCGCATGTCTCCTTCGAGCCCCGCTTGACCGATGCCGCGGAGATTTCTGATGTCTGCTCTCGTGCTCTCGTGCTCTCGTGCTCTCGTGCTCTCGTGCTCTGTTGCCTTTCAGAGCATTCCCTTCGAGAAGACATCATTCATCAATGTATTTGATTGAGGAACGGACTGCCTTGCCAAATTTCATTTCCATACCCCACGCTGCTGAGCGTTTGGCGAAAGCCAATCGCGTCCTCGTGATTGGCTGTTCGGGTGCTGGCAAGAGCACCTTGTCACTCAGGGTCGCCGAGCGATACGGACTTGAGTATCAATCCTATGACAGAGATGCGCGCTGGCTTCCCGGCTGGCAGGTTCGGAACCGCGCCGAGCAGCGCGCGCGTCTTGGCCCTAGTCGGTCGCGAGCGATGGGTGATGGACGGCAACACTCCGTCAACACTCGACATTCGTCTGCCGCAAGCTGCCTCGTAAGCG
>NZ_JAHKQA010000038.1 GCF_018860705.1 Citreicella sp. C3M06 | reverse complement strand
ATTTCGCGGGGGGCAGGTCAACGGACTTACGAGCGCTCTGTGGAGCCGATCGGACATCCGGAGAGCGCTCTGGTCTGCGGTTCGAGACATTGCGAGGCAAGCGGGTTGATCTGGCTCGAAGTTAATGAAGCAGCGGACTACGCAGACGGTCGCCGGATCTTCGACGCCTTCAGCGTATCAGCAATGAAAATGCGAGCACGATAAAAGCGATTGGCTTTTTGCGTAACGGACGGCTGCGGGAGCGGCTGAAAGAACTGGCCAAGGTGCGCCGCAGGTTCGGCTACCGGCGGCTGCATGTGTTTTTGCGGCGCGAACGTCATGAGGTGAACCACAAACACCTATTCCGCATCTACCGCGAAGATCAGCTGCAGGTGCGGCGCCGGGGCGGGCGCAAGAGGGCGATCGGCAAACGGGCCCCGATGGTGCTGCCGCTGATGCCGAACCAGCGCTTTTCGTTGGACTTCGTGTCCGATCAGCTGACCCCCTCTCGGCAGATTGCTCCGCAATCGCCTGCCGGGCAATGGATGGACGTCGGATCTGGCTCATGACCGTGGTCGATGACTGCACGCGCGAATGCCTGGCCCTGATCGCGGATACTTCGCTCTCAGGCGCAAGGGTAGCGCGTGAACTGGCGACGCTGTTCGATGCCCGCGGCAAGCCCCAAACGATTGTCAGCGATAACGGAACTGAGTTCACCTCAAACGCGATCCTGAAGTTCGTGGATGATCACAAGTTTGACTGGCACTACATCGCGCCCGGCAAGCCGACCCAGAATGCCTTCATCGAAAGCTTCAACGGCCGCCTGCGCGATGAGCTGCTGAACGAGACCCTGTTCCCAACATTGCACCATGCCCGCGTGACGCTGGCCGCCTGGCGAAAGAACTATAAAACCGAACGACCCCACTCGCGCCTCAGCTGGCAGACCCCAGCCGAGTTTGCCCAGACCTTCGCCCCGCAACGGGGCCTGACGCTGCGCAATCCGCAAAGCTCCGCGCCAGTCCCCGTTGCCCAACCCGCCCAAATCGGCAAAACTCAAACCCGCGGTAATCCCCCCTGATCTAAGGATACTTGGACGTAGAATTTACGCGACGATCTTCAGTTTCTGGACGGGTGTCATCCCGCAGTTGCACATGTTGGGCGTTCGTTGTTGTAGGACCAGAGCCACTCAGTGGCAATCTACTGCACCTCGTCGATGGTTTCGAAGATGTGGAGGTCCAGCCATTCGTGCCGGACCGTCCGGTTGTAGCGCTCGACTTAGGCGTTCTGCTGCGGCTTGCCGGGCTGGATATGGGCCAGAGCGATACCCTTGTGTTCGACCCATTCCATCAACGTCCCGCTGATGTATTCTGGGCCGTTGTCGACCCTGATTGTCTTTGGTGCGCCACGCCATTCGATGATCTGGTTCTACGCCCGGACCACGCGCTCGGCAGGCAGCGAGAAGTCGACCTCGATTCCCAGGCCCTCGCGGTTGAAATCGTCCAGCACGTTCAGCAGCCAGAACTGACGACCGTCCACTGCCCGGCAGGGCATTGCACAGCAATGGCCCGAGCCTGTCAGCCATGAAATCCATCGACCAGACCTCATTCGCAGTCTCCGGAACCGCCGGCGCTTCGGGCTTGTCCCGCTTCAAACGCTTCCGGGGCTTGATCCTGAGGTTGAATTCCAATTCGCGGTAGATCCGGTAGACCCGCTTGTGGTTCCAGCGTTCGCCATTGTCTCTCGGACCAATGGCGCGACAACGGCTCATCCCTGGACATTGCGCAGGTAGAGAAAGCACAGGCCAAAGCCCCAGGTCATCTTCGCCTTCGTCAGCCCAAGCAGCAGGTCGGCGATCTGCTCGTTCTCATCGTCCAGCTTCGGGCTGTACCGATAGCAGGTCTCGCTGACCTCGAAGGCCCGACACGCCAGTGCGATGGTGACGCTCCTTGTTGCCACCGCTTTCTCGGCCAGCGCGCGGCGGTTCCCCTCCCGTGACATTCCTGCGCAATGCACTGCCGGGCAGTGCATGATCTCGGCCTCGGTAAATCGTGTCTTCTTCATCGGAATCTCCTCGTTCATCCTGCCGAGAAAATTCTACTTCCGCGTCCCCCTAAGATCGGGCGCATCAGCCGCCGGACACGCTTCTCGTTCACCAAGTGAGGGTCATTGCGCAAGTGTCAGTTCATTTGCCGAACGCCGAAGAATGGTGTCTCCAAAAACTGCTCGTCGATCTGCCGCATCAGCTCGAGGTTCTGTTCGGTCTCGCCCTTCGGCGCGTAATAGAAAGACGAGCGCGCGATCGACAGCAGCCTGCACTGCTGGCCGATCAACAAGTCCAGGTTATCCGGTTCGATCGTGCCGCGCCTCATTTCCCGCCCAAAGGCTTCAACTCTCGTTCCAAAAAGAGTTGCCCACCGCATTGGCGGGTTCTCTCGGACCGGTGGCGTTCGCCTGCCAATTTACCCGATCTTGGCGTGAAGTTCCTTCAACTGCTCCTCGTCAATCTTGGGCTTCTTGCGGCCCCCGCGCTAAAATACGCCGGGCGCACCTTTGAGCAGTGCTCGCTTCCATTGATGGATCATCGTCGCCTCTCGGTGTTTGCATGCAAATACCTGCCGGTCCTAGATGCACCCCGAACCGGCTTGCCAGTTCGGCGGCGGTGCGCGCGCCTACGCCGCGCCGCTGGCGCGACCGTCCCTCCAACCCTCGCCCTTCAAGGCTCCAAGCGCCACCTTGGCCTTGAATTCAGGCGCGTGCTGCTTCTTTTTCGGCATCACTGATCTCCTTCTCGACGAAGATCAGCAGACTGCAAATCGTAGCTTATCTCGGTGTCCGAATTTCCGGGGATAGCTCAGTCTCAGCTGGCCGACAGGCTGGCGCGCAAGGGGGTGCAGTTGGTGTTTCATTCCGGCCACGTAAATAACGCTGAGATCATGGCGCTATCCGGAGGCGGAATGCTCTCACAAGCCGGTCAGCGTTGGTCATCTGCGCGAGGTTCTGGGGCGTCAGGCCAAGCGGCTTTGCCACCATGCAAACTATTGCACACAAATCGTGCAGCAGTGGACAATATGCAAGTTTTCCGCCCGTTTAAACACAGTTTCCCTGCGCGACGCGCTCGGCTCTGATATGCCGCCTCTCGGATGAACCGCAATGCCCGCGGCGGCGTGCGGCACATGAGAGGAGAGACCCCGTGATCCGACAGCTTTTCACCACCACCGCGACGGTGCTTGCGCTGGCGCTGCCGGCGATGGCCGAGACAGACATGCCCTTCGCGCTCGACTGGAAATTCGAAGGCCCGTCGGCCCCGTATTTCCTCGCCATCGACGATGGTCTGTTCGCGGCGCAGGACCTTTCGGTCGAGATTTCCGAAGGCAAGGGCTCGCTTGACGCGATCCCCAAGGTCGCCACCGGCGCTTTCCCGGTCGGTTTTGCCGACATCAACAGCCTGATGCGGTTTCTCGATCAGAACCCCGATGCGCCGGTCAAGGCGGTCATGATGATCTACGACAAGCCGCCCTTTGCCATCGTCGGACGCAAGTCGCTGGGCGTGTCTCAGCCGTCTGACATGATGGGCAAAGTGCTGGGCGCGCCGCCCCCCGATGGGGCCTGGGCCCAGTTCCCGATCTTTGCCGCCGCGAATGATCTGACCATGGACGAGATCACCGTTGAGCCTGTCGGCTTCCCGACCCGCGAGCCGATGCTGGCCGAAGGCAAGGTCGCCTCGGTCGCCGGCTTTTCCTTCAGCTCGACCCTGAACCTCAAGCGGTTGGGCGTGCCCGAGGATGACATCAGCGTCATCCTGATGGCGGATCATGGTGTCAATCTCTATGGCAACGCGATCATCGTCAACACCGACTTCGCCGCCGAGAACCCCGAGGCCGTGACCGGCTTTCTCAGCGCCATTGCGGCGGGTTGGAAAGATGCCATCGCCGACCCGGAAAAGGCCATCGAGGCCCTGATGTCGCGCAACCCCGCCGCGGACGCGGAATTGGAACAAGAGCGGCTTCAAATGGCGATCGACGACAACGTCCTGACCGATTTCGTCAAGGAAAACGGCCTTGGTCCGATCGACAGCGACCGCATGGACAGCGCCATCGAGCAGACCAAACTGGTCTACGAATTCCAGTCCACGCCGAGCGCCGATCTGTACTTTGACGGCAGCTACCTGCCGGATGCCGCCGCGCTGAAGCTTCAGTAAGCCCTTTACGCCCGGGCCGCCGAGGCCCGGGCGCTTGCCGAAAGACCTCCAATGACAGACCTGATCGAGATCCGCGACGTACGGCATGCCTACCAGACGCCCAAGGGGCCTCTGCCGGTGCTGGACGGGCTGAACGTCAACGTGCCCGAAGGCGAATTTGCTGCCGTTGTCGGCCCGTCGGGTTGCGGAAAATCCACCCTGACGCGGCTGGTTGCGGGGCTGATGACGCCCGACAGCGGCGAGGTCTGGCTGCATGGAGAGCGGGTGAAATCCCCTCGCAAGACCGTGGGCATGGCATTTCAGAACCCGGTCATGCTGGAATGGCGCACCATCCTCGACAATGTGATCCTGCCGCTGGAAATCGTCGCCCCCCGGATGCCGCGCGCCGAGCGCATCGCCCGCGCCGAAGAACTGCTGGAGCTGGTCGGCCTCAAGGGCTTTGAGAACAAGCGCCCGTCGGAACTGTCGGGCGGCATGCGCCAGCGCGCCAGCCTGTGCCGCGCCATCGTCCACAAGCCCGACGTGCTGATCATGGACGAGCCGTTCGGCGCGCTCGACGCCTTTACCCGCGAAGACTTGTGGCAGACCATGCACGCGCTGCGCGACAAGGAGCCGTTCACCGCCGTGCTGATCACCCATGATCTGCGCGAAAGCGTCTACCTTGGTGATCAGGTCTTCGTGCTGTCGGGCCGCCCCGCCCGCACCCAATACGTGATGGATGTGCAATGGCCCGGAGGCCCCGGCCTGCGCGAACTAGACGGGCTTTATACCCCCGAATGCGCAGAGATGCTGCATATTCTGCGCGATCAGATTCGCATCGCCCAAGGGCGCGGCCCGGTGGAGGCTCACTGAATGTTTCGCAAGATCGCCATCCCCGTACTTGCCATTATCGCCTTCCTGATCCTGTGGGAGGCGCTGGTGCGCGTCAACAACTGGCCCGATTACGTCATGGCCTCGCCGTCCGATCTGCCGCAAGCCTATGCGAAGTTCTGGAACCTGTTCCTGATCGGCAGCTGGCAGACGCTGTGGCGCACGGTCGCCGGGTTGCTGCTGGCAACGTTTTTTGGCACCGCGCTTGGCATGGTCATGGGCTTTTCGCGCACCGCCCGCGATGCACTTTACCCGCTGCTGGTCGGTTTCAACGCCATCCCCAAGGCGACGCTGGTGCCGGTGCTGGCGCTGCTGTTCATCGGCGAGCATGATTTCAACACGGTGTTGATGGCCTTCCTGATCAGCTTCTTTCCCATCGCGGTCTCGGTCGGCATCGGCCTGTCGACGCTGGAACCCGAATACCGCGACATCCTGCGCAGCCTTGGCGCGTCGAAGATCACCATCTTTCGCAAGATCGCCCTGCCCAAGACCCTGCCGGAATTCTTTGGCGCGCTGAAAGTGTCGGTCACGCTGGCCTTCATCGGCACCAATCTGGTCGAGATCATCTCGCCGCACGGGCGCGGGCTTGGCGCATTGTTCCTGTCGGGGCAGACCAATTCCAACTACCCGCTGATGTTCGCGGTGCTGATCGCGCTCGCGGTGCTGGGGATCGTGCTCTATTACGCGGTGGTCGCGCTGGAAAAGATCTTTGCTGGCTGGGCCGACACCGGGGCCTGACCCGCGCTCGGTGTCCATGCCATCTACATGCTTTTTCCAAACGCATCGTTGTCTGAACGCTGGTTTCAGCGGCGGGGTTGCGTGGAAACTGGCACGGGCGTAGACGAAACGTTTCCGTTGAAAGGCCCCCCACATGGACCGTCTCGCGATCGACTTTGGCACCTCGAACAGCGCCGCCGCGCTGGCTTGGGAGGGCGGCGTTCACCGCATCGCCATCGAGCGCGGCGCCGACACCCTGCCCACCGCCGTGTTCTTTCCCGAAGGCGGGAGGATGCGCATCGGAGCGGCCGCCTTTGATGCGCTGGTCGCGGGCGACGAGGGTCGCTACATGCGGGCGCTCAAATCGGTTCTCGGCCTGCCGCTGTTTCACGAAACCCGGCTTGTCGGCGGCAAGCGCCGCACCTTGGCCGAGATCGTCACCGCCTTTCTTGTCGAACTGCGCGAGCGATCCGAAGCGGCAACCGGGATGCGTTTTGCCCGCGTGCTCTCCGGTCGCCCGGTGCATTTCCACGACGAGCCGGACCGCGATGCCCAAGCCGAGGCGGATCTGCGCGCCTGCTACCTTGCCGCCGGTTTCACCGAGATCAGTTTTCTCGCAGAACCCGAAGCGGCAGCGCTTGCGGCAGGCAGCAAACAGGGTGTGCAGCTGATCGTCGACATCGGCGGCGGCACCTCGGATTTCTCGGTTTGCGACGGGGCGCAGGTCCTTGCCTCGCACGGCATCCGTCTGGGCGGCACCGATTTCGACCGCGACGTGTCGCTGGCCCATGCCATGCCGCTGCTCGGCCTTGGCTCGGAGTTGAAGCGCGAGATGGGAGAGGGGCTGCTGCCGGTGCCCCGCGCGCCCTTTGTCGATCTCGCGACATGGGCGAAGATCCCGTTTCTGTACACCGCCGACTCCCGGCGCATGGCCGCAAACATGCTGCGCCACGCGGTGGAGCCCGAAAAGCTGGGCCGCCTGCGCGAGGTGCTCGAAGACGAGCTGGGCCACGCGCTGGCCTTTGCGGTCGAGCGTGGCAAGATCGCCGCAAACACCCCCGGCGCCGACGCGACGATCGCCCTTGGCGAAATCGAAAAGGGGCTGACGGCTGCGATCTCGGAAACCAGCCTCAACGCCGCGCTGATGTCGCATCGCAGCGCCCTGACCGCCGCCGCCGCCGAAACGCTGCGGCTGGCCGGGCTGGCCCCGGCGCAGGTGTCGCAGGTGGTGCTGGTCGGCGGGTCGAGCCTGATGGGCATGGTCCGGGATGCCGCGCGCGATCTGTGCCCGGACGCGGCGCAACGCAGCGGCGATGCTTTTACGGCGGTCATTGACGGGCTGGCGATCGCCGCGCGGGGAACCTGAGGCCGTTTCGCGGGTTCGCCTGCATGAACACCCCCCTATCTTCCCCCGATCCAGCTGACGAGCTCAGCGAAAACCGCACCGTCCACGAGCCTGTCGAGGAAAGATCGGTCTCGCAGGCATCGCGCCTTTCGGCGCGCCTGATCTATGAGGTGATCCGCCGCGACGGTGACGAGGAACTCGCCCGACCGACCGTCTCACTGATCTGGTCTGGGCTGGCGGCAGGCATCGTCATCAGCTTTTCAGTGCTGGCGCAATCGGTGCTGCACCGTTTTCTGCCCAACGGTGCAGATTGGACCATGCTGGTGGAATCGCTTGGCTATTCCATGGGGTTCCTCGCCGTCATCTTTGGGCGGATGCAGCTTTTCACCGAAAATACCATCACCACCGTGCTTCCGGTGATCTCGCGCCGCAAGCTCGATTGCCTGCTCAGCATGCTGCGGCTCTGGGCCGTGGTGCTGGCGGCGAACCTTGCGGGGGCGTTGCTGGTGTCGTGGTTTCTCGGATTGCCCGGAGTTGTCTCCGAACCGATGCACGAGGCGCTGCTCGAAGTCTCGCGCCACGCGGTCGAAGGCACGCCATGGCACAACTTCATGCGCGCCATGCCGGCGGGGGTACTGATCGCATCGCTGGTTTGGATCTTGCCAAGCGGACAGGGCAACAGCTTTTTCCTCGTGATGATGGTGACATGGTTGATGGCGGCGGCGGGCTTTGCCCATGTCGTCGCGGGCTCGGTCGAAATGGGCCTGCTTGCCTGGCACGGTGACGAAACGCTGGGCGCCTTGCTCCTGTCGTATTTTCTTCCGACGCTGGCCGGAAACGTGGTCGGCGGCACGGCGATCTTTACCCTGCTGACTTGGGGCCAGGTGAAGAACGAGGTTGCGCTTGGCGAAGATGTCGAACGCCAGAAAAGCGCCGAAGCCACCGCCCGCAAACGTTAGAGCGGGCAGCAAAACAGAACGTCGCCCGCCGAGCCCCCTCTCCGGCGGCTTAAGTATCTTTCTGCGCCGGTACCCCCGGTTTCAGTCCGGCATACGGATTTGCAGCTTCACGTCAGAGGGGCGCGCCTCGACCGCGCGATCAAACCCGGCGATGGCCTCGGCAAACGGCAAAGTCGCCGAGATCAGCGGTTTGAGGTCAACCTTGCCCGAGCTCATCAGCGCGATGGCCCGGTCATAGACGTTGGCGTAGCGGAACACTGTCTCGATGCGCAGCTCCTTGGCCTGCAGGCCGACGATATCAACCGGCACCGGATCGACCGGCATTCCGACCAGAACGATGGCCCCACCGGGGCGCGCCAGCTGGTGCATCGACAGGATCGCTGGCGCCGTACCCGAGCATTCGAACACCACATCCGCGCCCCAGCCGCCGGTGGCCTCGGCAATCGCTTCGGCCAAAGGCGTGTCGCGGATGTTCACCGTCTCGATACCGTCATAAGCGCCGATGATGTCCAGCTTGGGCTGGGCCAGATCGCTGACGATGACCTTGGCGCAGCCCCCCGAAAGGGCAGCAAGCGCAACCATCATGCCAATCGGCCCCGCCCCGGTGACGACAGCGATGTCGCCGGGCTGGATGCGGGCGCGCAGGGCGGCCTGCATGCCGATGGCAAAGGGTTCCACCATCGCGCCTTCGGCAAAGCTGACGCTGCCCGGTAGTTTGTAGGTAAAGGCGGCGGGGTGGATGACCTCGGGCGTCAGGCAACCATGCACCGGAGGCGTGGCCCAGAAGGTCACGGCGGGATCGACATTGTAGAGACCCAGCTTGCTGGCGCGGCTGTTCAGATCGGGGATGCCCGGCTCCATGCACACCCGATCGCCGGGTTTCAGCGTGGTTACCTCACTGCCGACCTCAACCACCGTGCCGGCGGCCTCGTGGCCAAGAACCATCGGCTCCGTCACGACGAAGTGGCCGATCTTGCCGTGGGTATAGTAATGCACATCCGATCCACAGATCCCGACCGTATGCGTCTTGATGCGCAGATCGCGCGGGCCAAGCGTGGCCGGAATGTCGAAATCCCGCAGGCTGAGCTTGCCTTTCTCTTCGAGCACAAGGGCTTTCATCTTCTCTCCTCCGGTTGATCTGCGTCGTGGTGCATCCTTGGATGCGCCCGGTTCAGGCGGTTGTAAATGGTCTTGGCCGATCTGCCTGCGCTATCTGCAGCGTGGCGGAGGATCCATTCCACCGGGCCGCACGGGGTGAACCGGCCCCGGCCCGCACAGTTTTTTTCGGAACCCGAAGCGTCTGGCTTGGTTTGCTATTCAAGGGTCTGCTCGGAACCGATCCAGCCACATGCCAGATACGAGAAAGATTGCCATGACGACATTCACCGTCAACGGGCGAAGCCATGCGCTTGCGCTCGACCCGCGCACGACGCTGCTTGATGCGCTGCGCGACCATCTGAACCTGACCGGCACCAAGAAAGGTTGCGATCACGGGCAATGCGGGGCCTGCACCGTGCTGGTGAACGGCGTGCGGGTCAATTCCTGCCTGTGCCTTGCCGCGATGCATGACGGCGACGAAATCACCACCATCGAAGGCCTTGGCTCACCCGACCGGCTGAGCGCGCTGCAGGCCGCCTTTGTCGAGAAAGACGGCTATCAGTGTGGCTATTGCACGCCGGGGCAGATCATGTCGGCCACCGCGTTGTTCGAAGAGTTGAAGGCCGGGCATCCGTCTTATGTCTCCGAAGGGCTGGACGGGGCCACGATGAGCGACGCAGAGATCGCCGAGCGGATGAGCGGCAATCTCTGCCGCTGCTCGGCCTATCCGCTGATCCGCGAAGCCATCGCCATGGCGGCGGAGGCAGAGGAATGAGACCGTTTGACTACGAGCGTGCCACGTCGTTGCACGATGCCTCCGAAAGGATGAGTGACGCCGCCGCGATCATTGCGGGCGGCACCAACCTGCTGGATTTGATGAAAATTCAGGTGATGACCCCTTCGCGACTGGTTGATATCTCGCGCCTCGATGGGCTGGACCGGATCGACGACCACGATGGCGGGCTGCGCATCGGCGCGCTGGTGACCAATACCGCGCTGGCAACGGATCCCCGTGTTCGGGCGGGCTGGCCGGTGCTGTCGCGGGCAATCCTTGCCGGGGCCTCGGCGCAGATCCGCAACAAGGCGACCACTGGCGGCAACCTGCTACAACGCACGCGCTGCCCATATTTCTACGACACGGCGATGGCTTGCAACAAACGCGCGCCCGGAACGGGCTGTTCGGCGCAGGGCGGGTCCGGGCGGATGCTGGCGCTGCTTGGCACCTCGGAGGATTGCCTTGCCGCGCATCCGTCCGACATGGCCGTCGCCCTTGCGGTGCTAGGGGCCAGCGTCGAGATCACCGCCCCGTCCGGCGAGCTCCGCACCCTGCCGGTGACACAGCTTTACACCTTGCCGGGCAATCGCCCCGACATCGAAACCGACTTGAAGCAAGGCGAGATCATCACCGCCGTGGTGCTGCCCGCGCCGCGACCGGGCACAGCGCAGACCTATCGCAAGGTGCGCGACCGCGCCTCCTATGCCTTTGCGCTGGTATCGGTTGCTGCCGTGGTGTTGATGGACGGCGACACCATCGCCGAAGCTTCGCTGGCCTTTGGCGGCATCGCGCCCCGCCCGTGGACCGACGGGTCGGTGAACGCGCTGCTGGCCGGCGCAGAAGCCTCGGACGAAAGCTTCGCGCGCGCGGCGGCGCAGCTTGTGCCCGATAGCGCGCCTCACCCCGAGACCGAGTTCAAGCGCCCGCTGCTACGGCGCACCCTGATTGCGACCCTGCGCGAGGCAACCGGCCTTGCAGGGCGCGTCGACACCGCACGGAGCCTGTGATGACCGAGATTTTCCGTATGAACGAGGCGCAGCCACGCCTGCTTGATGAGATGCGCCAAGGCGTGGTCGGCAAACCCCTCAGCCGCCCCGAGGGGCCCAAGAAGGTCACAGGCACAGCACGTTACGCGGCCGAAGATCTGCCAGACGGTTGCGTTCATGGCGTGCTCGTCCGTGCGACGATCTCGCGAGGCCGTGTCACCGGCCTTGATCGCGAGGCGATCCGCGACATGCCCGGCCTGATCGACGTGATCACCGACGCAAGACTGCTGCGCAACCCGGCGCAGGGCATGGCAGGAGTCGCCCCCTGTCAGCCGAATGGCGAGGTGTTCTACCACGGCCAGCCCATCGCGCTTGTGGTGGCAGAAAGTCTGGAAACGGCGCGCGACGCCGCCCACCGCTTGCCAGTGCATTACGAAGAAATCGCCTTCGAAACCGATCCCGAAGCCGCGCAAGATCGCGAAGACAAGGATCCCGAAACCGCAGGCCACTTTGACGCTACCTTCGCGGCGTCCAGCGTCACTATCGACGCGCGCTATCGCACCGATGCGCAGGCGGCGGCGGCGATGGAGCCACACGCGGCAATCGCGCAATGGTCGGGCGAAACCGTGCTGTTGCGCGGATCGTTGCAGATGCTGCGATTTAACCGCGACGAGCTGGCGGATTCGCTGGGGATCGACCCCGAGCGCGTGCGCATCCTGTCGCCTTTCATCGGCGGCGGCTTTGGCTCGAAGCTGGGCATCGGGCCAGAAGCCGTCGCTGCCGCCATTGCCTCGGAGAAGATCGGTCGCCCGGTGCGAGTGGTGATGTCGCGACAGACGGTGTTCGACACGGTGCTGCGCCGGTCGGAAACGCTGCAACGGGTACGGCTTGGGGCCGATGGCGATGGTCGGCTCCGGGCGATTTCTCATGACGATCTGGTGTCGAACCTCCCCGGCGAGAGCTTTGCCGAACCGGTCTCGCAGGCCTCGCAGTTCTTGTACGGTGCCGACGGCCTCAGCTTTTCGCAAACGCTGGCGCGGGTGTCGCGCACGCCAAGCGGCTCGGTGCGTGCACCGGGCGAAGCTGTCGGAATGCTGGCCCTTGAATCCGCTATGGACGAGCTGGCGGAAAAGCTTGGCCTGTGCCCGGTCGAGCTGCGGCTGCGCAACATTCCCGAAACCCATCCGATGACCGGGCAGGCCTATTCGGTGCGGCGGCTGGCGGATTGCCTGCGCACCGGCGCAGAGCAGTTCGGCTGGGCAAGGCGCGGTGCACCGGGAGCACAGGTCGAAGGCGATTGGCGCATCGGCATGGGCGTTGCCTCGGCGGCACGCAAAAGCGCACTGGTGCAATCGGCGGCGCGGGTGCGACTGCTCGGCGACCGGGCCGTGGTCGAAACCGACATGACCGACATCGGCACCGGCAGCTATGCCATCCTTGGCCAGATCGCCGGCGAGATGCTCGGGCTGCCGGTCGAAAAGGTCGATGTCCGGCTGGGCGATACGTCATTCCCCGGCGCGTCGGGGTCGGGCGGCTCCTTCGGGGCGAACTCTGCCGGATCGGCGGTCTTCCTCGCGGCGAAAAAGATCCGCGCCGAGCTTGCGGCACAACTTGGCTGCGCGCCGGGCGAGCTTGCCTTGCAGGACGGCATTGCCCGCGGCGGAAATATCGAAAGAGCACTGACGGATCTGGTGTCATCGGAAATCGTTCACGAGGCGGAAATCGCCGCCGGAGACACGTCGAAATCGCACCTGTCATCAGGGTTCGGCGCGCATTTCGCCGAGGTCGCGGTCAACGTCTGGACCGGCGAGGTCCGGGTGCGCCGGATGCTTGGCGTGATGGCCATGGGGCGCATTCTGAATGAGAAAACCTCTCGTAGTCAGGCGCTTGGTGGGATGATCTGGGGTATTGGATCGGCCCTGACCGAGGCCTTGGAACATGATCCGCGCACCGGGCACATCGTCACGCGCGATCTGGCGAATTACCACGTTCCGTCCCATGCCGACGTGCCCGGAGACATGTCCGTTGTGTTCCTCGAAGAGCGCGATGACATGGCGAACCCGATCCAGACCAAGGGCATCGGAGAGCTGGGGATTTCCGGTGCGGGGGCAGCGGTTCTGAACGCCATCGCCCACGCAACCGGTGCGCGGGTGCGCGATTTTCCAGCCTTGCCCGACCGGGTGATCCGCGCGATAGAAATGGCGGGCGTGTGATCTCACGCCAATCGGGGCCGTCCCTTCCGGAGCGGCCTCGTGCTTGTCTTGTGCCCATCTCGTGCCATCTTGCCCTCGCAGCACAAGGAGACTCCCATGCCCCTGCCCCAACCGGTGCGAGCGCTTTTCCAGCGGCTCGAGGCCACGACGCTGATTGCCATCATCGTCATCGCCGGATCGCTTTGGGCCTTTATCGGGCTGGCTGCCGAGATGGTCGAAGGCGACCTTCATGCCTTTGACGAGGCGGTGTTGCTGTCACTGCGGGTGCCGGGCGATCCGTCGATGCCGATTGGCGGACCGCAGCTTCAGGTCGCGATGCGCGATCTGACCGCGCTTGGCGGTGTGACAGCGCTGTCATTGCTGGTGCTGGTAGTCCTTGCATTCCTTGTCATGCTGCGCCGAAGGGCATCCGCATTGTTGCTGTTGGGGGCGATCCTCGGCGGGCAGGGGCTGTCGCATCTGACCAAAGTCGGGTTCGACCGCCCGCGCCCGGATCTGGTGCCACATGGCGTCGATGTCATGACCGCCTCCTTCCCGTCGGGGCATTCCATGATGTCTGCGATCACTTATCTCACGCTCGCGGTGATGCTGGCGCGAACAGAGCAATCGCTGCGGGTGCGGGTCTACTTTGTCGCCGTGGCCGCCGTTCTGGCCATTCTGATCGGGGTCAGCCGCGTTTATCTTGGCGTGCACTGGCCGTCCGATGTGCTGGCAGGTTGGTCCCTGGGCGCGGCATGGGCGCTTGGCGTCTGGCTGGTGGCACGTTGGCTGGCTCAACGCGGGACGATCGAGCCCGAAAAATCCGCCCCGGGAGACCCGGCCCCGGAAACCGGCAAGACCTGATATCCCTTTGGCGAAAGTCGTTTAGCGTAACAGCACGCGCTGAACCGCCCATCATCGCATCCCGGCCATCCTGTTGCGCGTCTGCGGAGGCATCTTCGCACCCGATCGCCGCAGGATCAGGCGCAGACGATTGAAGGCCGCAGTGGTGCCATGCGGCGATGCCTCGCCGATCAGAGCGTCAAGCTCAGGCCATGCACGGATGGCCTGGTCGAGCACCGGATCCTCGCCTTCGCGATACAGCCCGGCGCGGATCATGGTTTCCGACCGCGCATAGGCCCCAAGCAGCTGCCGCGCCTGCAGAATGGCGCTGTTTTCCTCGTCTGTCGCGGCCTCGGGCAGGCTGCGCGACACCGAGCGCAGCACGTCGATCGCCGGAAAGCGGCCACGCTCGGCGATGTCACGGCTCAGCACCACGTGACCGTCAAGCACACCGCGCAAAATGTCGGCGACAGGTTCGTCCATGTCGGACCCTGCGACCAGCACGCTGAACACCGCAGTAATGTCGCCAGAGCCCGGCAGCCCCGGCCCGGCGCGTTCCGCAAGCCGCATGATCTGGTGCGCGGTCGAGGGTGGAAAGCCCCGAAGCGCGGGCATTTCCCCAGCAGCAACGGCGACTTCGCGGTGCGCTTCGGCAAAGCGGGTGATCGAATCCGCAAGGTACAGAACATGCAGCCCCTGATCCCGGAAATGCTCGGCTATGGTCATCGCCGCAAGCGGACACCGCCGCCGTTCCAGCGGCGAGCGATCCGAGGTGGCCGCAACCACAACGCTGCGCGCCATCCCTTCGGGGCCAAGCACAGAATGCACGAAATCATGCACCTCCCTGCCCCGTTCGCCCACCAGCGCCAACACAACCACATCGGCGGTCATGCCCCGCGCAAGCGCGGCAAGAAGGCGCGACTTGCCAACGCCGGACCCCGCGAACAGGCCCATCCGCTGCCCGCGCACGATTGGCAAAAGCGTGTCGAACGCCGCCTGCCCGGTCTGCAGGCGTGCGCCCAGCCCACGGCGCTGCGCAGCCGGGGGCGGGCTGGCGCGAAATGGTCGCCGAACCGCACCGGGACTGAGCGGCATTTCGTCGAGCGGCACACCGTATGGGTCGATGACCCGCCCGATCCATCCATCCGAAGGCGCCAGCGTCGGCGCCCCCAGAACGGCGACCCGATCCCCCTGAGAGACCCCGTCGGCGCCCTCATCCGGCAGCATGGCAACCAGATCGTCGCGAATCCTCAGAATCTCTCCATCCAGCGTGTCAGCGCCGCGATACAGCCGAAGCCGGTCACCGATGCAGGCCGTATGCGCAAGCCCGCGCACCCAGATTACCGTTCCATCAACTGACCTTACCCGCCCCACCGCGCGAATCGACTGGATCTGCGCGATGCGCGACCTCAGCCCTGAAATCTCTGCGTCGTCCATTCGCTCGCATCCTTATTTTCTCTCAAACCATTTCTAAAGGAATCAGCGTTAAGCCTTGGTTGAAGCAAATCGAGGGAGAAGCCCCGATGTTCCAGAATCTGGACGTTTTCAGAACGGCAATGGCCTTGGCGCAGCATAGTGGCAAACAGCAGGCGATCAGTTCGCAGAATATCGCGAACGCCGATACCCCCGGGTATCGGGCGCTTGAGATGCCTGATTTCGACAAGACCGTGCGCGACGAAATGTCGTCGCAGCGCGCGACCCGCGACAGCCATATCAATGGCAGTCGCGACGGTGACATGCCCGAAGCGCAAGAGCGGCGCGATATCATCGACCCCAATGGCAACACTGTCTCGGTCGAGACTGAAATGGTCACCGCCGTCGATGCCGCTCGCGCGCATAACCGGGCGCTGTCGATCTACCGCTCGAACCTCAACATTCTGCGCGCCAGCCTTGGCCGATAACCGAAGGAGCCCGATATGAGCGACTTTTCCGATGCCCTGTCCGTATCCTCCAGCGGCTTGCGCGCCCAGGCGACGCGGCTGCGGGTTCTGTCCGAGAATATCGCAAACGTGGACACGCCCGGCTACCACCGCAAGACCATCCCGTTCGAGCTGCAAGGCAGCAAGGACAGCGTGCAACAGGTCGAAACCGGCAAGGTTGATCTCGACCAAAGCGATCTCGAACAAATCTACGACCCGCAGAACCCGCTGGCCGATGCGAGCGGCTTTTACAACGGATCGAACGTCGACCTGATCATCGAACTCGCCGACGCCCGCGAGGCCCAGCAAAGCTACGAGGCCAATCTCAAGATGTTCGAACAGACGCGCGAGATGTCCTCGAACCTGATGGACCTGCTGCGCCGATAACCCCCTTCCCCATAACCCGAATTGGAGACCAGAATGGACGTCCGATCGCTATTTGCCACGCAGAAATACGCGGCCCAACGACCCGCCACCGAACCGCAGCCCGGAACCGGGGGCGTACAGGAAAAATTCACCGAGGCGGCGCAGGATTTCGCCACAACCCTCAAGGATGCCGAAGTCACCGCCGAGACTGCGATGGTGGGCGACGCCGACCCCCATGCGCTGGTCAACGCCCTTGCGCAATCCGAACTGGCGGTCGAGACGGTAGTTGCCGTGCGCAACAAGTTCGTCGAGGCCTATCAGGAAATCCTGCGGATGCCGGTCTGAGCCATGCTGACCGAAGCCATCTTCTACGACACGCTGCGCCAGGGATTGTGGATAGCCACGATCACCTCGGTGCCGATCCTGACCGCGGCGCTTTTCGCCGGCGTCTCGGTCGGGCTGTTCCAGGCGCTGACCTCAATCCAAGAGATGACGCTGACCTTCGTTCCGAAGCTGCTCGCCATCCTCCTCGTGTTCTGGATGTCGATGAGCTTCATGACCAACACGCTCGTCAGCTATTTCCAGGATCGCATCCTGCCCATGATCACAGGAGGCTGAGATGGGTCTTTCCGATTACACCACGCTCTCTCGCCAGCGCGGCCTGACGCGCGAGATGCAGATGATCGCCAACAACATCGCCAACGCCGCGACCACCGGCTACCGGCAGCAAGGGGTGATCTTTTCCGAATACGTGCAGCGCAGCGATGCGCCCGGCGGATCGGTGTCGATGAGCGAGAGCGAGGTCAAGAACACCTCCTTCGCGCAGGGAACGCTGACCCGCACCGGCGGGCAGTACGATTTCGCCATCGAAGGCGACGGATTCTTCCTGATCCAGACCCCGGGCGGCGAGCGTCTGACCCGCGCCGGTTCCTTCATCGTCAGCGCCGCCGGCGACATGGTGACCCCCGACGGCCATACCGTGCTTGATGCCGGCGGCGCCCCTGTTTTTGTGCCTCCCGATGCCTCCGATCTTGCGGTCGGGCAGGACGGCACGCTCAGCAGCAACGGCGCGCCGCTTGGCCAGCTTGGCGTTGTGCAACCGCTCAATGCCGGTGCCATGGCCCGCGAAGGCGGCGTGCTGTTTCGCGCCGACGACGGCTACGAGCCGGTGGACAGCCCCCGCGTGATGCAGGGGTTCGTCGAGAATTCCAACGTCGAGCCGATCCTTCAGGTCGCCCGGATGATCGAAGTCCAGCGGGCCTACGAGATGGGGCAGAATTTCCTCCAGCGCGAGGATGAACGGGTACGGGCCGCCATCAAGGCCTTTGTGAAGTAAGGAGACCGGAACATGCGCGCACTCAAGATCGCCGCAACGGGCATGAGCGCCCAGCAGATGCGGGTCGAGGTCATCTCTCAGAACCTCTCGAACATGAGCACGACGGGTTACAATGCCCGCCGGGCAGAATTCGCCGACCTGCATTACCAGCAGGAGCAAAGAGCCGGCACGATCAATGCAGCCGATGGCACGATGCTGCCGACCGGCGTACAGCTTGGCCTCGGCGTCCGCCCGTCGTCGGTGACCATGAAGATGGCGCAGGGCGCATTGTCGAACACCGGCGGCGATCTCGACATCGCCATCGAAGGGCGTGGCTATTTCGAGGTCACGCTGCCCTCCGGCGAAGCTGGCTTTACCCGCGACGGCGCGCTCAAGCGCGACGCTGACGGCATGATCGTGACCAACGATGGCATGGCGGTGTCGCCCGAGATCACCATTCCCGAGGACGCGACCAGCATCTCGATCAACGCTGATGGCGAGGTTTACGCCTATTTCGACAACACCGCGGCGGCGCAGATGCTTGGCCAGCTGACCCTGACCGGCTTCACCAACCCCAAGGGGCTCGAAGCCATTGGCGGCAACCTGTTCACCGAAACCGAGGCTTCCGGTCCGCCGATCCAGACCACGGCCGGGCAAGAGGGCCTCGGCTTCTTCCGTCAGGGCTATCTCGAGGACAGTTCGGTCGATCCGGTCTACGAAATCACCGAGCTGATCGAAGCCCAGCGTGGCTACGAGCTCAATTCCAAGGTCATCTCTGCCGCCGACCAGATGATGGGCGCAACCGTCCAGGTCCGCTGATGCGCTTTCTTGTCCCCCTGCTGTGTCTCGCCAGCGCGGCTGGTGCCGACACGGTTGTCGCCTCGCGGACCATCCGGGCGTTCGAGCTCATCACCGCTGACGCCGTCGGCATCGATCCCGCCAATGTGCCGGGCGCCTACACGGATCTTCGGTCGGTGATCGGGCAGGAGGCGCGGGTCGCGCTTTATCCGGGTCGCGCCGTGATGGAAGGCTCCATCGGTGTGCCCGCCCTGATCGACCGCAACCAGATCGTCGAACTCATCTTCACGCGAGGAGGGCTGCGCATCGCCACCGAAGGGCGCGCTCTCGATCGCGCCGCCGCAGGCGAGCGTGTGCGCGTCATGAACCTCTCGTCCCGAACAACCCTGTTCGGCACCGTGACCGAAAACGGTCAGGTGACCGTCTCTCAGGAGTGACCATGCTGCCTCGAACCCTGCTTCTTCTTTGCCTCGTTCCCATTGCCGCCTGTGCCCGTATGGACCATCTTGGCAAAGCCCCCAGCTTCACCCCGCAAGCGGAAAGCGCCGAGCGCGTGGCGATGGCCTATACCGGCCTTCCGACCATCTCCAATCCCGCGCGACCGTCGGACAATGCCTCGTTGTGGAGCCGCGAGAAAAGCTCGCTCCTTGGCGATCGCCGCGCGATGAAAGCCGGGGATATCATGACCGTGGTGATCGACTTCGACGAATCCGCTGCGATTTCGAACAACACATCGCGCTCGCGGTCGAGCTCTGAAAGCCTCGGGATTCCTCAGTTGTTCGGCCTTCCGCAAGAGCAGGACCTGACCCTGCCGGAGGGCGCGAGTCTCGCGAATGCGGTCGATATCAGCGGCAGCGGCTCGTCGAACGGGACCGGCAGCGTCAATCGCAGCGAACAGCTGACGCTGCGTGTCGCCGCAACCATCACCGAGGTGATGCCGAACGGTGTTCTTGCCATTCAAGGTGCGCAGGAAATTCGCGTGAACTTCGAGATGCGCGAGCTTCTGGTATCTGGATTCGTTCGCCCCGACGACATCACCCGCAAGAACGAGATCACCTACGACAAGATCGCATCGGCGAAAATTTCCTACGGCGGGCGCGGCCAGATCACCGACGTACAACAGCCGCGCCTCGGTCAGCAGGTGCTCGACATGGTCCTGCCCTTCTGAGGATAGCCTGATGATCAAGAAACTGCTTCCTGTCCTGCTCGCCCTGATCGGCACAGGCGCCGGTATCGGTGCCGGACTCTTCCTCGCTCCGAAAGCCCCGGCGAATGCCGCAGCCGGGGAACATGCCCCGGCAGACGAACACGCTGCGGGCGAGCACAACGCAGAGGCTGCACATGACGAACATGACGAAACCCTCAGTTCGACTTATGTGAAGTTGAACAATCAATTCGTCATTCCGATCGTCTCGAGCGACCGGGTGAAGTCGCTGGTCGTTCTGTCGCTCAGTCTGGAAATTCAGGGACCCGGGCAGGAAGCGATCTACAATCAGGAACCAAAGCTTCGGGACGTATTCCTGCGCGTCCTGTTCGACCATGCCAACATCGGCGGCTTCGAAGGCAATTTCACCGAGAGCCGGCGCATGGATATCCTTCGCCGGTCGCTTCACGAGGCCGCGCGCAATGTGCTTGGATCAATCGTCAGCGATGTCCTCATCACCGAGATCGCCCGGCAGGATATCTGACGTCCCACGGATCAAAGCGATCCGGATGGGGCAATGTCGTGCATATCGACGAGACTCGACAAGCTGGAAGTGCTGGTGACAGGGCGAGTGCGAAGGCAACACCTGTGGCGCGCATCAGAAGTGTGCGCATGGCGTACAGGACTGTTGCCTTCACCCGACAGCATGACGATCTCACCCGACAGCTCGAAATGACCTTCCCGGCCCAAACGCCGCGAGAGCCGTAAAACCTTGGGATGATGTCTCAATCCGAACCAATGCGACAGGAGGCAAGCTCGCGGCTAAATTAGAAGCCGAATCGAACGTCGCCAAAGCTTTCCGCCGACGCTTGGCGGGCTATCTCTTATCTGCAAATTCGAGCCTACGATCCGACAGGAGCACAGATTTCATGAAATCCCAAGCCATTGCTGCCGCCATCGCCTTGATTGCCGGTTCCGCCCATGCCGATATCACCGTTTCATCGAAGATCGACACCGAAGGCGGTCTTCTGGGCAACATCATCGCCCTGACGCTCGAACACGCCGGCCTGCCGGTCGAACGACGTCTGCAGCTGGGCGGTACGCAGGTCGTACGCGAAGCCATCCTCGCCGGACAGATCGACATCTATCCCGAGTATACCGGCAACGCTGCCTTCTTCTTCAACGAAGCCGACAGCGACATCTGGAAGGATGCTGCCGCCGCACACGAGAGGGCAGCCGAGCTGGACGCGAAGAACGACATCACCTGGCTCGCTTCAGCGCCCGCCAACAACACCTGGGCGATCGCCGTCACTGGCCCCGTCGCCGAGGAAAACGGGCTGTCGACTATGTCCGATTTTGGCGCGTGGATCGCCGGGGGCGGCGACGTCAAGCTGGCCGCCTCGACCGAATTCGTCTCGTCCCCGGCGGTGCTGCCCGCGATGGAGCAGACCTACGGATTCAGCCTCACGCAGGATCAGACGGTAATCCTGTCGGGCGGCGATACCGCCGCGACGATCCAAGCGGCGGCGCGGGGCACCTCCGGAGTCAACGCGGCGATGGTCTATGGCACCGACGGCGGGGTCGGAGCGACCGGGCTCAAGGTCATGGCGGACGACAAGGGCGTGCAGCCGGTCTATGAACCGGCGCCCATCGTCCGGAATGACGTGCTCGAGGAATACCCGTCTATCCCGGATGTGCTCAATCCGATCTTCGAGGCGCTCGACATGGAGACCCTGCAGGAGCTCAATGGCCGTATCCAGGTCGGCGGCGAGCCTGCCGAGGCGGTGGCGCGCGACTATCTGGTCTCTGCCGGGGTTCTGGACTGATCGCAAGGATGCAGATGGCGCGCCTGTCCGCGCCGGGGCTGGCCTTTGCCGTGGCGGGGCTGGCGCTTCTGACGGCCCCGTTCATGACCTTGGCGGCCAACCGCATTGTCGCCGGTGACGACATCGCGGCATGGGCCGTGGCGCCACTGCCGGAGACCTTGCCGGGGTTGATCTGCATCGTTTTGGGGCTGGCGATGGGCCTTTCCGCTGCGCTGCCATGGCTGCGCCTTGGCGGGGCGGCTATCGGGCTTGCTGGCGCAGCCTTGCTGCTGGCCGTCGGAGCGCCCGCACTTCTGGCCGAGGCCGGGCCTTACGCGCGTGTCTCTCCGGCGGCGGGATTCTGGGGGCTGCTGGCGGTGTTCCTGCTGCTTCTCGCCGACGCGTTGGCGCAGTTGGCACCGGGGCCGCGCGCCCGCGCCGCACTGCTAGCGGCGGGATTGGCATTGCTGGGGGCCCTGCTCTGGTCAGGTGCCCTGTCTGACCTGTCGGTGGCGCAAGAGTTCTTTGGCCGCGCGGCGGCGTTCTGGCGCGCGACCCTGCGCCATCTCGCTCTGGCCTTCGGTTCGCTCGGTGCGGCAGCGCTGATCGGCTTTCCGCTTGGTCTGTTGTGTCACCGCAAGGCAGCTCTGCGCGCCGGGCTTCTGCCAGTGCTGAGCTTCCTGCAGACCATCCCGTCGCTGGCGATGTTCGGCCTGATGATCCCGCTGCTGTCATGGATCGCCGCCAGCCTGCCGGCGGCGCGGGCGATCGGCCTGTCGGGCATCGGCTTTGCCCCGGCCTTCATCGCGCTGGTGTTGTACTCGCTGCTCCCAGTCGTGGGAAACACCGTCGCGGGGCTTCAATCCGTGCCAGCTGCAGCGCGCGAGGCGGCGCGCGGCATGGGCATGACCTCTTGGCAAAGGCTGGTACGGGTGGAATTGCCGCTCGGGCTGCCGATCCTGCTGGCCGGGCTGCGCATCGTACTGGTGCAGAACATCGGTCTTGCCGTGATCGCCGGGCTGATCGGCGGCGGCGGCTACGGCAGTTTCGTCTTTCAGGGGCTGAACCAGACGGCGACCGACCTCATCCTACTCGGTGCGCTGCCAACTGTGCTGCTGGCCATGGTCGCGGCCATCGTGATGGACATCCTCGTCGAGCTCGCAGCCAGAAGAAGGAGCGCGGCATGATCGAGATCGACCGCATCACCAAGGTCTGGGGGGATAGCGCAGCGGTGGACGGCGTGTCGATGACGGTACAAACCGGCTCGATCACCGCCATCGTCGGCACCTCCGGGTCCGGCAAGACAACCCTGCTGCGCATGATAAACCGGCTGATCGAGCCCACCTCGGGCGAGGTGCGCATCAACGGCACCAGCACCCGAAGCATCGCGCCGCACCTTTTGCGACGCCGGATCGGGTACGCGATCCAGGGTCACGGGCTGTTCCCGCATCACAGCGTGGCGCGCAACATCGGCGCGGTACCTGATCTGCTTGGCTGGCCAGCGGACAAGATCCACGCGCGGGTCGACGAGTTGCTCATGCTGTTCTCGATGGCACCAGAAGAGTTTCGCGACCGCTACCCTGCCGAATTATCGGGCGGTCAGGCACAGCGGGTTGGGGTCGCGCGGGCGCTGGCCTCGCGGCCCGATCTGCTGCTGATGGACGAACCCTTCGGAGCGCTCGATCCGATCATTCGCGCCCGTGCGCAGGACGATCTGAAACGCATCCAGACGGCGCTCGGCTCGACCATCCTTCTGGTCACCCACGACATGGACGAGGCCATCCGCCTTGCCGATCGTATCGCGGTGATGGATGCGGGAAAGCTGGTGCAATACGCCGCGCCTGCCGAGATCGTTGCCCACCCCGCAACGGGCTTTGTCGCCGAAATGGTGGGCGAGGCCGACCGCCCGCTGCGTCTTCTGTCGCTGATCCCCGCCGCCGAGATCGCCTCGCCGGGTGAGGTGCCCGGCGAAGCGCTGCCCGAAGGCGCCAGCCTGCGCGACGCGCTGTCGGCATGCCTTGGCTCCGGGCGCGAGGCGGTTCCGGTCACCTCCCAGAACGGCCCGGCGCATGTGACGCTGGAGGCAATCCGCCGCCGGGGCGCGCTGACATGATCGGCGCCGCTGCAAGAGCAGTCTTTGCGGGGCTGCTGCTGACGTTTGTACTGGCGCCGGGTATCTTTGCGCCGCTGCTCGCGCCGCTGGCGCCGGAAACCGGTCCGGTGATCTATGAACGCGCCTCGCTTCTGTCGCTGTCGCTGAGCCATCTCGGTCTGGTGCTGGCCGCCTCTGTCGCAGCAACGGCGGTCGCCGTGACGCTCGCCATCCTCGTGACACGGCCCTTCGGTGCTGCCTTCCGGCCCTTGGCGCGCAGCGTTGCAAACCTCGGGCAAACCTTCCCGCCGGTGGCGGTGCTGGCACTCGCGGTGCCGATGATGGGCTTCGGTGCCGGGCCGACGCTGCTGGCGCTGTTCCTTTACGGGCTACTGCCGATCTTCGAGAACGCCATGACCGGTCTCACCGCTCTGCCACCCGCAACGCTCGAAGCCGCGCGGGGCATCGGCATGACTCCGCGCCAGCGCCTCCTGCGGGTCGAGCTGCCGCTAGCGCTGCCGGTGATCCTTGCCGGGGTGCGCCTGTCGGTGGTCATTGCGCTGGGAACCGCCACCATTGGCTCCACCGTCGCCGCGCGCACGTTGGGCGAAGTGATCATCGCCGGGCTTTTGACCAGCAACACCGCCTTCGTCGTACAGGGCGGTCTGGTCGTCGGGCTGTTCGCGGTGCTCCTGCACGACGCACTGATCCAACTCGAACGTCGGCTTTCCGGGCCACGTCGCGGAGAGGGATGAGATGGGCCCTCTGTCAAAGACAGCGCCGCGACCCAAAGCCGACGACAGAACCATTGCCACCCCTTCGATTAGTTAGATATCGCGGCCATAATTCACCATTCGAGACAGCTCCTCGAGCCGCATTTCCTCATGCGCGAATTTTGCGACCTTGCGTGCTTGCCGTTCCTTGCTCGAGACCTCTTTTGCCGCCTCGTCCCGCGAGAAAGCAAGACGTGCCGAGGCGATGCTATGCGCCTGCTTGGCGCGGGAGAGCGCGATCGCCCGGTTGATTTCTCCGCGGCGCTTCGCAAGCCAGCCTTGCCAGAGCGTATCCATCCCGAGCATGCGACGCGTATCAACAGACTCGTTTTCATCGAATGCCTGCTTGCGCAGGCCGTCGATCCTGTCCAGTTCGCCCTGATGCAATCGCTCTTCGTTGAGATCGCGGCGATAGGTCTCAAGCGCGCGCTCTCGCAAAAGAGCCGTCACGCGCAGCAGATCATCAATGTCAGAACTCATGCTTCAGGTCCTTTCTTGCGCCGCGCCTGTTTGCGCAGATCTTCGGCAAAACGGATGGCGGCAGCCACCGGGCGGAAATGCTCCGCAGCGATCTGCTCGCCGATCTTGGCTGTCGCATGCAACGCCCGAGCGGTTGGCGGATCGGAGTGGATCGGAACCTTCGCCCCTGCCGCAACCTCCCGGATGCGCAGGGCGATTTCATCCACGCCCTTGGCGACGCAAACCGGTGCTTCGCCCTTCATCCGGCTCCAGGTCAGGGCGACTGCATAATGGGTCGGGTTGACGATGATCACATCGGCCTTCGGCACATCCGCCATCATCTGGTTCATCGCGATTTCCTGCGCTCTGGCGCGTCGCTGCGCCTTGAACATCGGATCGCCTTCGGATTCCTTGTACTCGTCCCGCAATTCCTTTTGCGACATACGGTTGCGCCTCAGATGTTCGGCCCGTTGCCAGAGGTAATCAACAGATCCAAGCGCCACCGCGATCATCGCGGCTATGCCCAACATGTTGAGCATCAGCCGCGCCATCAGATCTGTCGCCTCACGCGGACTGGACTGGCCAATGCCAGAAATCTCGTCGAGGCGCGAAGACAGGAACATCCCGAGCACCACGGAATACAAAATCAGCTTTGCAAAGCTCTTGGTGAATTCGAACAAACCACGCCGCCCGAACTTGTTCTTGGCATTCTCGATCGGAGAAAGACGGTTGAATTTCAGCGCGAGCTTGGAAGGCGTGAACAAAAGGCTCTGGGTCGCGAGCAGGACGAGCAGCACGCTCAGCGCCGGAACCGACAGCCAGAGCAGCACCGGGGTCAGGACTGCCGACATCAACTCGCCCGTCGGTGCGGTTGCCATGTCGTTGAAAAACAGACCCGCGAGCCGATCAGGCTGTTCGATCATTGGCATGAGCGTTTCGGCGAACCGAACCAGACTGCTCGCCCCGACTGTCATTCCCGTGCCGAGCATTCCAAGATAGGCCGCAGCGGTCAGAATATCCGGCGAGCGTGGAATTTCGCCCTTCTTTCTGGCTTCGTCGAGCTTGCGCTGGGAGGCTTCGTGGGACTTTTCCCCGCCATCATCATCTGCCATGACACGTCACCGGAACGGGTTTGACAGGAAAAGATCGACCGTCGAGAGCCAGACCGACAGCATGACCGGAGACGTCAGGATCAAGAGCGCCATCGAACCAAGCGTGATCACCGGCGCACCAATAAAGGCCACCATCAGCTGCGGCATGGCCTTGTTGATGAACCCCAGCGTCAGATTGTAAAGTGCCGACAGGATGACAAACGGCGCCGCAAGCGTGAAGGCAAGCGCGAAACTGTCAGAGATCTGCTGCCTGCCCGCCTGCCCAATCACGCTTGGGCGTGGAAATTGCAGGGGCGGCAACAGGTCGTAGGACAGGATCACATATGCGGCGATCTTCACGTGAAACCCTGTGATCATCAAAAGCGCAAGCGCGGAAATGGTCAGAATATGCCCGATTGCCGGCATCGGATCGGCGCCAGCGTTTCCGAGCAGTTGGGCAAGTGATGTTGACTGCGCAGCGATGCTGCCCGCCGTCTGAAGAGCGTGCATGAGCAGGCGCAACCACAGGCCAAGGATCAGCCCAGAGATGCTTTCCGTCAGGATCACATAGAGCACGTTTCCATAACCCGGCTCGACAGTCGGGATCTTTTCAGCCGCAGCCGGCAGGACAATCGTCGCCAGAAGAAGGCTCAGAACCAGCTTAACCCTGACCGATACACTCTGCTCCCCCAGTCCCGGCAGCGTTGATATCATCGCCGCGACCCGCAGGAATACGATGAAACCAAGCCAGGCCCAGCCAGAGATCAGCCCGAGGACCTCGGCTGGCAGGGTCATGCCGCCACCACGCCGACAAGCGATGGACGCGCCTCGATCCCGATTTCCTCAAAGGAAAGGACAGGGTTGCTGATACCCTTTGCCGCAAGGATCGTCCGCAAGAAGCGTCTTCTGCGTGCGCTGGTGACAAGCGCCGGGAAAATGCCACGATTGCTCGCCTGATTGATTTCGGAGGCCACCCCCGTCGTAAGCGATTCAAACATATCCGGCGGCAGCGCAACATCGAGACCACCGCGGGTGCCCTCGACCTGATAGGTCGAGAACGTATCTTCCCATTCCGGCGCGAGTTGGATCAGCGGCAGCGTGCCATCCTTGCGACGCATCCCCGCCACAAGCTGGAAGCCGATGCGCTGACGCACATGTTCGCAGATGGCTTCAGGACTGCTGTGCTGCCCCCTCATCTCGGAAATTGCTTCGAGAATAAGGGTCATGTTTCGAATGCTCACCTGCTCCTCAAGCATCAGCCGCAGAACCTGAAGCAGAGTGTCGATCTGAACCTTGTCCGGGATCAGTTCGTCAAGCAGACGGCGGTTTGCCTCGGCTCTGACCGGGTTGGTCAGGGATACCATTTCGTCGAGCAGACGGCGCAGAGCCTTGAGCGTCAGCAACCGCCCGAAATTGCGCTTGATCACTTCCAAAAGATGGGTCGCAAGCACTTCCGTCGGGGTGACGATCGTGGCGCCAGTGATCGCCGCACGGTCCTGATCGTGCGGGCGTATCCATCGGGCGGGCGCGCCATACACCGGCTCTGTCACATCCCTGCCGGCGGGAAGGCGGGCGTGATCGTCGGGCATGAGCGCCAGAACAAGATCGGAATTCAGCTCGCCGCGCGCGATCTCGACCCCATGGATTCGGATCACATAGGTGCCCGCTTCCAGCGCCGGTGCGTCGGTCAGGCGGATCTCGGGGAGGATCAATCCGAAACCAGACGCGATGTGCCGCCGCATATTCTCGATGCGGATATCGAGACCCGTGCCCGGATCAAGCACCATGTTGACCAGATCCGGTGCAAATTCGACATGGATCTCATCGACGTCCAGCACGTCACCGATAGATTTTCGAGGAGCTTCCGCTGGCTCGTCGGGCTTGTCATCGACCACTTCATCGACCTGCTTCTTCGACTGGCTATAGCCGATCGTGCAAAGCACGCCTGCACCAAGAATGAACGGCACAAAGGGCAAACCCGGTACCAGCGCAAAAAGCGCCATCAGGATGCCCACCGTCCAAAGAGCGGCGGGGTGACGCGAAAGCTGCCGCGCAACAGCGACATCGGTCGCACCGGTTGCGCCACCACGGGCGAGCAGAAGGCCGGATGCAATCGAAATGATCACCGCGGGGATCTGCGAGACGAGACCATCGCCAACGGTCAGGATCGCATAGGTTTCGAAAGCGTCGCCAAAGCTCAGGCCGTGGACGAACACGCCCATGATCATACCCATCACGATGTTTAACAAGGTGATAAGCAGGCCCGCAACCGCGTCGCCCTTTACGAATTTAGACGCACCATCGAGCGAGCCGAAGAAGGTGGTTTCCTGCTGCTCCATCTCGCGGCGTCGCTTTGCTTCGGCATGGTCAATGGCACCGGCGGCCATATCGCTGTCGATCGCCAACTGCTTGCCCGGCATCCCGTCAAGCGCAAACCGAGCGCCAACCTCTGCCATTCGCGCGGCACCCTTGGTGATCACGGCGAAGTTCACGATCATCAGGACGCCGAACACGACAAGACCAAGGAAGACGCTGCCTCCCATCACGAAATTCGCGAACCCTTCGATCACGTTTCCCGCGGCAGAAGTCCCAGTATGGCCCTGCCCGATGATCAGTTTGGTAGAACTGACATTCAGCGAAAGCCGAAGCATCAGCGATGCAAGGAGGATGGTCGGGAAAGCCGAGAAATCGAGCGGCCGCTCAATGAACAGCGTCACCGTGAATATGAGAATTGCCAGCCCGAAGGAGGCAGCAAGGCCCACATCCAGAACCCAGGACGGAACTGGCAGGATCATCATCACGATCACCGCCATCAACGCCACTGCAAGCAGAACTGTAGGCTTGAAGACAGAGAACACCGACTTAGCAGGCATCAGAGCGCCCTCCTTGGCCGGAGAGCCCAATAGCAGGCAGAGAGCGTCTGAAGCGCCGTTTGACACTTTCGGCGCGCTCTGCTGAGGAGTTTTGCCTGATAGACGGCCCGCAAGGTCCTCTGGTCGCCTCGGAGCGGCCTGTCTGGCAGTCATCTTTTCTGGAATGATCGAGCATTGTGATCCACGATCCCTTCTGGAGCGATAGACCATCGCTAGCTGAGCATGGTTTATATTCGGTAACTTCCGCTTAGATCATTCGGCGGGAATCCGCGTTGCTTCGAGAAGCGCCCTGATCGTGTTAACGGTTTCGGCGCCCGAACCAGCAAGGATTTCAGCGATAGCAAGGCTTGGAGCATTGGTCAGAGGATCGGGGATCTGTTCCTCGCGCATTTGCATCGCTGCACTCAGGACATCCGGCTCGCCCTCCATGGCAAGCGATGGATCCCCGGCCAGCCACGCCGAAGTTCGAGCATCCTGTATGTCGCCAAGGCTGTTATAGGCTTCAGCGGCATAATGATAATCTCCCATCATGCGACGAGCCTTTGCACGAAGCCCAAGGATTTTTTCGCCTTCGAGACCGACCAGAGATATTTCAGCTTGTTCCGGTTCACGCTGGGCGAGATGGGCCATTGCACGCAGTATCCGGACCTGTGGCTCGCGCTTATCAATTCCAGCAAAATCAAGCCACCGTGCCGCAGGCTGCGGCAGACCGAGATCAAGAAGGCGCCTGGCAACAAGGAGTGCGCTTTGTGGAGATGCAACCCCGTCGTAGCGGTCTGGATATGCGAGTGCATGCTTCAAGAAAGCCGTATCATGCGCCTGCTCGGTCAGTAACGTCAGAAGATCGGTCGCAGCCTTCGCCCGTATGGTTTCAGGGTATGTCGGCTGATCGAACAGGTTACCAAAGCCTTCATCATACTGCCCATTTGCCGTCAGTGCGCGCAAATGTGCGAGCCAAAGCTCAGGCCCCTGCTCGGTATCACGCAACTCGGTCGAATAGGCCCCAGACAAATCCGCTAGCCTTTCGTTCACCGTCTCTCGGTTCTCTGTCGCAAGCTCTATGGCTTGCACCATGGCTTCCGGTGCGTTCGGCCCGGGTTTGACGGCGATTTCGTTCAAAACCTGGTGCGCATCAGCATGAGAGCCGTCGATTCGGTCAATTTGCGCCTCACTGAACATCATGTCCTCGTTCACGCCGCCGGTTGCACGTTCAAGGCGTGCGAGCACGTTACGGGCAGGTTCGGGCAAGCCTTCCTCGGCAAAGCGCGTTGCAAGCCGGGGTCCAAGCAACGTTCGCAGACGTAGTGGCAGCCCTTCAAAGGTCGCGAGAATCGCATTTTCGTTGATTGCGGAATTGGTTGGCAGATCCTTAGAACCGATCAGCGCCCAGAACGAAACCACGCCATCGCAATCTCCCTGCCCTGCGAAGACTCCGGCACGGTCGGTATCGCCATCCACAATTCTCGCTAGCGCGTAAAGGACCGATTCGTGGCCCTCGAGTTCAAGGTCGAGCAAGGCGCGCGCCTCGGTGCCAAACCCGATGCTGATATAGGCTCTGGCCAATTTGATCATCGCCTCATGATCCAGGCGATCAAATTCACCAAAGAGCTTTCCGCGCAGTTCCGGAATGCTGCCCTTCAGTGGGTCTTCACCACCCC
Source organism: Citreicella sp. C3M06 (assembly GCF_018860705.1). Classification (GTDB taxonomy): domain Bacteria; phylum Pseudomonadota; class Alphaproteobacteria; order Rhodobacterales; family Rhodobacteraceae; genus Salipiger. The sequence continues at coordinate 132,857 of NZ_JAHKQA010000038.1, read as the reverse complement.
AGCTTGCCAAATCGAGTTCCTGATCGGGTACGCACCCGCTACCACCGATCCTTACGCGCGATTGCATGTCACCTGGCACTCGACCGGATATGGCAGTTTCAAGCGCACGCACTGCAGGCGCCGGTGCCGATTGGGTGCCTTGTAGCGTCTCTTTGCTAGAGAAGGGGTCCGAGACCGTCGCCTCGTTCTCTTCCGGTTTGGGGATGTAACGCATCGCTGAATCCAACAACCCGTCCGTCGCTGCGGTTGCCAGTTGCTCCGCAAGCATCTGTTCGAACTGTCTGGGATTGATTCCCTCTGCAGGTGCAGTATCCGGGCTTGCTGTTTGCTCTGAACGGCTTGCTACCGGGCTGAAACTTGGAAGCAGGGAATTTTCACCCGACTCCAAGCCAATACCAGGATTCTGGCCTATCCGGACACCCGAAGGGAACGACGTTGTCGAGTCAGCTTCCGAGGCTTGCCCAATGGGCTTGGCTGAAGGCTGATTCTTGAGAATCTCCCGAGTCACAAATTCGCCCAAGCGAAGATCGACCACGAGCATGCGATCAGTCGCTAAATAGGACCGTGGCACGCATGCGCAACCCAGAGCAATTCTTACACCTCGGCCTTCAGACAAGTCTGAAATCCCTGTAACGCGACCATCACTCAGACGTTCGAGCGCTCGCGACACATCGAAACTCAGGTCGCCTTGTTCGAAGATCACATCGATCGCGCTGCTCGAGATCTGCTCGACAGACCAGTCGAGCTCGGCCGGAAGGTCAAGGACAACCCGAGTGAAGTCGCCATGCTCTCCCGATCGAACGCGTACCTCCTGTGCCCACGAAGGGAAGGCGACGAAAAAGATGATGATAGTCAATATCCGGGTCATGCCGCATCCTGCTTGACCGATTTCAACGCCTCTTCGAGATCCGTAAAACTCGGCCTGAAATGTGCCGGGGTATTCTGGCGCCCGACTTCGATGCAGATGTTCGTTGCGTGATTGTGCAGGTTCGCAACGAGCACTTCGCGGATCAGCTGGTAGAAATGCATGTCTTCTTCGACCACTGCCTTCACCTTCGTCGCGAACGGGCCCATGAAGCCATAGGCAAGGAACACGCCGAGAAACGTTCCGACCAACGCGCCACCGATCATCTTCCCAAGCACTTCCGGTGGCTGGTCGATCGCAGCCATTGTCTTGATAACACCAAGCACGGCTGCAACGATTCCCAACGCCGGTAGACTGTCCGCCAAGCTTTGCAATGCATGATTTGAATGCATTTTGTGATGCTCGAGCGCTTCGATTCTCTTGTCGAGCACCTCTTCGACCTGATGCGGATCGTCATAGTTCATCGACATCGAACGCATGGTATCGCAGACCAGTTCGACAGCGAGCGTGTCGCTCTGGATCCGCGGATACTTGGAAAAAATCGAAGATTCCTTCGGCGATTCAACGTGCTCTTCGATGGCAACCGGGCTCTGTCGCGCGAGACGGATCAACTCGAACAGCAGGCACAACAGATCACGATAGTCCTGCGGCTTCCACTTGGCGCCCTTGAAGACCTTGCCGATGTCCTGCAGCGTATGCTTCACAACACCTATATCGTTGCCGATCAGGAACGTGCCAAGAGCGGCGCCACCGATCATCATCATTTCGAAGGGAAGCGACTTGAGAATGATGCCAAGCTTGCCCCCAGCGAGAATGTAACCGCCGAAAACCATGGCAAAAATCACGACGATCCCAATGATCCCCAACATAGGGCGACTCCTTCACCTTTGACGATCAGACCCTAATCCCGCAGCGGTTAACAAAGCCTCATTAAGCTTCCGCCAGAGGATAGGATGCGACTACATGACCAGAAATTCCGCGTGCAATGCACCGGCGGCCTTGATGCTCTTGAGTATGTCGATCATGTCGCGGGGCGAAACACCCAGCGCATTCAGCCCGGAAATCACTTCGGAAAGCGATGTTCCACTGGGAACCTCTGCGAGACCGATACCCGGTTCCTCGGTGATTTCAGCCTGCGTGCGTGGCACGACGACGGTCTGACCTTCTCCGAACGGGCTTGGCTGGACGGTCAGGGGTGTTTCTTCGATCCGCAGTGTCAAATTGCCCTGTGATACCGCAACACGCGAAATACGGACGTCCTCCCCCATAACGATCGTACCTGACCGCTGGTCGACCACGACACGCGCGCGCCGTTCCGGCTCGACAGGAAGGTTCTCAATGGCGACCACAACGCGGGCTGGAGACCCGCCTCCAGCCCGACGAAGATCAATCGAAACCGTTCCTGCATCGGTCATCTCGGCGACACCGCGCCCAACATTGGCGTTGATCACCCTTTCGATACGCGCCGCAGTGGTAAAATCGGGCTCGCGTAGTGCCAAACGCAGAATCGATAAATCGGAAAATTCGAATTCGACTTCCCGTTCGATCCGCGCGCCAGCAGGGATCACCCCGGAGGTCGGAACCCCCTGCACGACCCGCGCCGCGTCTCCCTGGGCCTCGACCCCGCCCGCGATGACCGTCCCTTGCGCCACCGCGTAGATCTGGCCGTCTGCAGCATTCAGCGGGGTCATGATCAGCGTTCCGCCAAGCAGACTTTTCGCATCGCCAATCGCCGAGACCGTCACGTCGATCTGGCTGCCGGCCCGTCCGAACGGCGGCAGCCTGCTCGTGACAAAAACTGCAGCGACATTGCGTGGCCGAAACTGCTCCCCGGTCACGTTCACGCCAAGGCGCTCAAGGATGTTCTGCATGATCTCTTCGGTGAAAGGCGCATTTCGCAAGCCGTCGCCCGTTCCGTTCAGCCCAACCACGAGACCGTAGCCGACAAGATCGTTCGATCGAACGCCATCGACCTCGACGAGATCCTTTATGCGAACAGACTGCGCGTCGGCGAAACCGCCAAGAAGCCCCATACACAGCGTGAGCAAACTCAGAAGCCGCATCACATATACTCCACCAACGACATCCGCGACGACCGGACGGTGATCGCGTAGATCGCTTCGAGTTGCGAGCGCGTGTTCTCGTAGGCGGTGGCGGCCTCGTATTCATCGGTTCCGACAAGCTCGTTGCGTGCAATCATCGTCGCCGTGCGTTCGCTCGAATTGCGCGTCACGGTTTCCTCGATACGGCTTTCCAATGCGCCCAGACCAGCCCGCAGTTCGACCACCTGCGCCTGCGACGTCTGAAGGTCGAGACCGGCAGTTGAGATCAGCTCGGTCTTAACCTCCTTCGAAAATCCCAGATCATTGCTGCTTGCCAGCACAGCCTTGGCCACCGCCTTGAGCGTATCGCGGAACACCTGATCATCGGCCCGGATATCGACCTGCGCACTGTCGGTATCCGACAGCCGCATCGCTGCAAGCGACGTGCTCGACCCCTGATAAGCGAAGGTTTCAAACCCCCCGCCTGCGGTGTCGAACCATGTATCCAGCGCCGTTTCAACACCGGCAGAGGTCGTCTGACCTGCAAGAACCGTCTCGAGCTCCGCCAGCAGGTCTTCACTGCTGACCAGAGGCGGTGTGTCTGTCGCCGTGCCCGAAAACAGGAACCGCCCGCCAATCGATCGGTTCAGGGCGTTTGTCATCTGGTCGAGCGCGTTGCCGGCCAAAGTCGACAGCGTGTTCATCATCTCATCGGTCTGGGTCAACTCGACCTTGAGAAGATCTTGCGAAAGGCTCTCGGAACTGGTCTGGATCTCTTCGAGCGTGCTTTGCATGATGCTGGTGATCGTCGTCGCCTCGGCCGTATTCACCCGGTAGGTCTCAAGCCGTGCAAGACTGCGGTCGATCGATAGCAGTCCGCTGACGTCGCCTCCAAGATGTGCGGCCTTGTCGCTGACGAAACCGGTCGCGATTTCCACCGCGAGGCTGTCCATATTGGCATTGAGGCGGTTCTGCTGGGAACGGAGGACCAGGGTCCTGGCCATATCGCCTACGGTATCCATGATTGGCTCCTCAGATGTTCAGAAGGGTTTGCATGAGGTCATCGACCGCGCTCACGACGCGGGCGTTGGCGGCATAGTGTTGTTCGAGCAGCAACAGATCCTGAAGTTCGGCATCGGTATCGACACCCTTGGACAGTTCGAGCTCTTTCAGCGCGGTATTCTGTGCGCTGCTGAAGCTTTGCTCGCCGTCCGCCCGCACCCGCGCGGCAGATACGGCGGAAACCAGACCGGACACATGCTCACTGAAGCTGCTCGTCCCGGTGCCAAGGCTCGATGAATCCGGAATGTTCAGGCTGTCCAGCGCATCCGAATAGGCCGAGATCAGACTGGAATCCCCAACATTCCCTTGCGTCGCCGCGCCAAGCCCGTCTCGAAGGCGCCAGGTGCCCGATCCGTTGGGGTCGACCAGTGCGTTCAAAGAGATCCGGCCTGCAAGCCCGACTTCATCCAGAGGATCGAAGGCGCCGCCCGCGTCGGTGAAAAGGCCGGGATCGCCGACGGCAATCGTTGTGTCGGGGCCGCCAGCTGCGAAGCGATCGATCAGATCGCGGGCGATGCCATCGACCACGGCCTGCATATCGACCGCCACCACATCCCTGATCTGAAACTGAGCACCTAGCGAGCCGCCTCCGAGCGGGCCGTCGTTGCTGCTATTGATCGGGTTTCCGTTGATCGTGAGACCCGAAAGGCCCCCGCCCGCGAGGGTCAGATCCGACGTCACCGGATCCTGCGGCGTGAAGTCCACAACCGCTGGCTCGGTGCTGAACGACGGATCGTACAAAACTGTTCCCGAAGCCGCGTAGATCGCAAGCGTGCCGTGTTCTCGCTCGACCGTGCGCAATGGCGCGATCTCCGCGATCGAATCCAGCACTCTTTGTCGTTCGTCCATCAACGAGGAGGGATCCCCGTTGCGCACCACGCGTTCGGCGATCGCATCATTGAGTTGCTTCACCTGCTGAAGCGAACCGTTCAGGGATTCTACTTGCTTCGCGATCGTGCGATCTGCATCGCTCCGCGACACCTGCAAAGTGCCGCTGACCTTGTTCAGCATATCGGTGAAATTCTGTGCCGACAGCGCCAGTGACTTAAGCCGCTGCGTCGACGACGGATCCGATCCCGCCGACAACAGCGCATTCTCGAAGTTGGAATAAAGCGAGGTCAGTGACCCCGCCTCGCCGCTTTCCCCGAGCACGCCTTCGATCTTGCTGGTAAAAGCCTGCATGTCATTGGCGTAGCCGGATTGCGCATCCGATAGCCGGCGGTCCGCAAGGACCACCGCATCGACGTTTCGCGTCACGCCGTCGATGCCAACCCCGCCCCCGGAAACGGAGTTGGACGAGACATCGAGCGAGCGCTGACCATAGCTTTCGGTCGTGGCATTCGAGATGTTGGATGAGACGAGAGCCGACTTTCGCGCCTGCATGGTGAGGCCGCTCAAGGCGTTGGACAAAGCTCCGGATAGTGACATTCAGCGGCCTCCTTGATTGAACCGACGCCCTATGGCGTCAGCGTTTCATGTTCGTGGTTTCCTGAAGCATCTCGTCCACGGTCTGGATGACCTTTGCATTGGACGAGTAGGCGCGCTGGGTGCGGATCATGTCCGTCAGTTCCTGCGCGATGTCGGTCGACGATTCCTGACGGGCGTAGGATTTCACGCTGCCTGTCGGGCCGTCACCGGCATCCCACAAGAAGAACGACCCGCTGTCCTTCGAAGGCCGGAAGGTCGAACCATCGACCGCGTCCATCCCATTGTAGTTCGGCAGGTCCGCCAGCGGCACCTGATACAGCACCCGGCTTTGCCCGCTGTCGTAAAGCGCGCTGACATAACCGCTTTCATCCACCTCGACCGACACCATGTTGCCGACCGAAGACCCATCCTTGGTCATCGAGATGGGTGCAAAACTGCTGCCAAGCTGCGACAGACCGCCGGTCGTTCCGATGGAGCCGATCTCGACCTCGATCGGGCCGCCCACGACGTTGACAGTGAAGGTTCCCGATGCCGCGTCGTAAGCGCCGCCAGCAGCGCCCACCGCAACCGACGCGATGGTGCCACCCGAGCCGGTCGTGCCATCGAAGGTGATGGTGTATTCGCCGATCGGAGTCGCCGGATCGGCCGAATCGGTCATCACCATCGTCCATTCATTCGATGTTCCGGTCGCGGGAACCGTTGGCGTGAAGTTGATCGAGATGCTCTGCGAGATGCCGACGTTGTCGAAATACTCGATCTCGAGGTACTCTGGCTCCCCGGCGCTGCCAGCCTGGGTTGCTGTCGCCGGCAGGTTCAGCGCCATTCCGACAGATGTGGTCGGATCGCCGGTCAGGCTGGGGCTGAAACTGATCGGCTCAAGCCCATTGATCGTGTCTCGCGGATAGTTCGGAATCGAACCGTCGAGATTCGCCGGCCAGCCCATCAGGTAATACCCCGCTTCGCTGGCGAGATAGCCGTCTTCGTTGATGCGGAACGACCCGGTCGATGACAGCAGCATCTCGGGCTCGCCAGTGGCCTCATACTGCGACGCAGAAACCACCGGCAGCATGCCGAGGCCGTCGACCGCAAGATCGGTCGCGTTCGAGGTCGACACCAGCGCACCGCCGTTGTCGATCAGGCGCAGGTTGTCGACCTTGGTTCCACCTGCGGTATAGGTCGACCCGCCACTGGACATTACCAGAGCAGTGAAATCCGTTTCGACCCGGCGATAGCCGTAGGTCGACGAGTTCGCGATATTGTCAGAGATTGCGGCAAGACGGGTTGCGTTGCCGGCAAGCCCGGATACACCCGCATTGAGCGAAGAAGAAATTGTCATGACACGCCTTTCTGCTGTCTCGGTCAGAAATACCGACACAACAGATAGGCCCGTGGCCTTAACGTGACGCTAACAGCTAAAACTGGATCAATTACCCTGAGCGCTTTCGCCGGACCGCAAGGCCCGACGAGCGGATTCAACGGTTGCGCAGGAAGATAACCTCGATGCGATTGTTGCGCGGGTCCATCGGGTTGCGCTGACTCGGTTCGCGATCTGCATGAGCGGTCACCCGCTCGACGCGCGCCTTGGGCAAGCCGTCGGCGATCAGCAACTGGCGGAAATTATCTGCCCGCTCGGACGATTTATCCCACGACGGATCCCTTGCGATGACAAGCGGATACGCTGCAGTGTGGCCTTCAACCGCCAATCCATTGGTCACCAGACTGGACACCCGCTCGATCACGCCTCCAAGCGCGCGCAGCAGGTCTGTCGGCTGATCATCAGCCGTGAACAGCGGCGCTTCGCTGGTTTCGAACAGCTCTACGATGAGACCCTCATCCGTCACCCGCGTCACGATGTGCCGCATCAGGTGATCCTCGACCATGCTTTCGCCGCCGCGGGCGTTGAGCGCCTGCTCAAGCTCGCGCAAAGCCTGTTCTTCGGCCTGCCGGGCACCCTCGCCCGCTTCGGCGCCGGGGCTCAGCACACCGCTCGCTTGCTTGTGCGATGTCGGGCGCAGACTGGTCGCGCCCGTACCGACCTGAGACAGCGTTTGTTCGGACAACATACTGTCCCCGCCAAGCATCCCGTCGCCGCCGCCCGACACCCGCGCAATGGCGACTGTCGGGCTGAAATAATCCGCAAGCCCCTTGCGTTGCTTTTCCGTTGTCGCGTTCAAAAGCCACATCAAAAGGAAGAAAGCCATCATAGCGGTCACGAAGTCCGCGTAAGCGACTTTCCAGGCCCCACCATGGTGCCCGTCGCCGCCTGAAACTTTCTTTCTCTTGATGATGATCGGCGCGACGTTGCTGTCGACAGCCATTTTCACCACCTATTTAGTCACCCCGCAGCGACCTTAGAGGCACAGGCATTACCCTGCGCTTAACAAATAAAACTGTCGGCTTAACGGGTGATTTCGGGCATCTCTGGTCGTGCCGTATTTCCCACAGGCAACCCGCGCCGCGCGCGTGCGCGTGGACAGCTCCGCCAGCATCCTCTAGCTCTTGGGAAAACCAGACATCCGGACGCAGGGGCGAGGCATGGAAGCGAAGGCAGGGTTCAGACCGGTACGGGCGTGGTGCCTTGCGGGGACCGCCGCAGCTGCGGTGTGCCTCGGGTTGCCGACCGGCGCGCAGCAGGTGCCAAGCTTCAATACCTATGGCGTTCCCGGCCTGATCGACATGCCAAGCGCCGAGATGGCCCCGGATGCCACCATCAGCCTGACCTATGGGCGGATCGACGAAAGCAATCGCGGTGCGATCACCTTTCAGCTGACGCCGCGCCTTTCGGGCACCTTCCGCTATGCCGGGATCGGCAATTTCGACGATCCCAACAGCAACGCCGACGGGGTCTATTACGACCGCAGCTTCGATCTGCGCTTTCAGCTGCTCACCGAAACCTCGATCCGGCCTGCCGTTGCCATCGGCTTGCAGGATTTCATCGGCACCGGGATCTATAGCGGCGAATACATCGTCGCGACCAAGACCGTCGGGCAGAAACTTAAGGCGACCGCCGGTCTGGGCTGGGGTCGGCTTGGCAGCTACAATCCGCTTGGCAGCTATGGCGAGCGACCGGGTAACCTGCTGGGCAGCGGCGGACTGCCGACCTATGATCGCTGGTTCCGCGGCGACATCGCCGGGTTCGGCGGACTGGCCTATCAATTCAACGACGATCTAACGCTGAAGCTGGAATATTCCTCGGATGCCTATGACGATGAATCCGATCGCGGTGGTTTCGAACACAATTCGCCGCTGAACTACGGCGTCGAATACCGCCTGCCCAACGATGCCCGTCTGGCGCTGTATTATGCCTATGGCAGCACACTTGGCTTTCAACTCTCCTACCCGATGAATCCCAAAACGCTGGGAATTCCCGGCGGGCTTGAAGCGGGCGGCTTGCCGGTGCGTCGCCGCCCGGCCAACAGCGTCAGCGATCTGGGCTGGACCGGCGCACTTGCCGCCTACGAGGACAACACCCGCCAGCGCCTTATCACCAGCCTGCAAGCCGATGATCTGAGCATCGAGGGCTACCAGCTCGAGCCGCATCGCGCCACGATCCGGCTGCGCAACGAGCATTACGGACGCCCGGCGCAGGCCATCGGCCGCGCTGCCCGCGCCATGACTCGCATCATGCCGGATTCGGTCGAGGAATTCGTCATCATCCCGGTCGAGAACGGCACGCCGATGTCGGCCATCACGCTCAGGCGCAGCGATCTGGAAAACCTCGAAAACGATGCGGCGGTCGAAATGCTCGCCCGCGCCTCGATCACCGATGCCTATGGCAAGGCCCCGCCCTCGACCATCCCGGTCACTCCGAAATTCAGCTGGTCGTTGACCTCCTATTACGAAACCTCGACTTTCGACCCCGACGCGCCGTTCCGGCTCGACATCGGCGCGCAGCTTGGCGCGTCGTGGCAGATCACCCCGAACCTGTCGCTGTCGGGCGCGTTCCGCAAACGCGTGATCGGCAACATCCACGAGACGGAGCGCCTGTCGCCATCCGAACTGCCCCGGGCACGCACCGACACCACCCTTTACGCCCAGAACGGCGACCCCAAGCTGCGCGACCTCGTGCTGGCATGGAACGGTCGCGTCGGGCCGGACCTGTATGGCCGGGTCTCTGCCGGCTATCTGGAATCGATGTACGCCGGGGTGTCCAGCGAAGTGCTGTGGAAGCCGGTCGACAGCGCGCTGGCGCTGGGGGTCGAAGTGAACTTCGTGCGTCGCCGCGATTACGACCAGCTGTTCGCGCTGATGGACAACACCACCTACGAGCCCTTCAGCGACGTCACCCGCGAAATCCCCGATTTCAACGGCCATGTCTCGGCCTATTACGATTTCGGCGGTGGCTATACCGGACAGATGGATATCGGGCGCTACCTTGCGGGTGACTGGGGCACCACGCTGACCGTCGGGCGTGAATTCGCCAACGGCTGGAAATTCGGCGCGTTTGCCACCTTTACCAACGTGTCTAGCGACGAATTCGGCGAAGGCTCGTTCGACAAGGGCATCACGCTGACCATCCCGATGAGCGTCGGCATCGGCACTCCCACCCGCGAGTATGACACCACGGTCATTCGCCCCATCACCCGCGACGGCGGTGCACGCCTGTCGGTTCCGGGGCGGCTTTATGGCAACGTGCGCACGTGGCACGAAGACGAAATCACCGACAGCTGGGGAAGGTTCTGGAGATGATCCGCCGCATCGCACTGCTCGCCGCGCTTGTGGGTCTTGCCGCCTGCAGCAACGATCCCGAATACAAAAGCCCGATCGACGTGACCTCTGCCGTGCTGTTCAAAGGCAAGAGCGCACCATCGCAGATCACCCCTCAGCAGATCGTCGCGACGCTGAGCACCACACCGCTGCCGGTGATTTTCCTCAGCCTGCCCGACCGCGAGACGCAGGCGCTATTGCTGCGCATCGAACAGAACGGCCCCTATGCCACCTACGCCAACAAGGCGCGCCAGTCGGTGGTTCTGCGCGATGGCATGATCACTGGCACGCGCGGGCTCAGCGGCGATCTGATGTCGACCGATCAGGGCCCGCTGCTGGATCTGGTGCGGGCACGCCGGACCGGCACCGCCAGCTACATCCAGCGCTGGCTCACGCCAGAAGACGTCACCCGCGTCGTCACCTACAGCTGCGGCGTCGAGCCGGACCAGCCGGTCGACGTGGCGCTCGGGCTGGTAAAGGCGCAGGCGACTGAGGTCATCGCCGCCTGTGAAAGCCCCGATGGCCCGGCCTTCGTCGATTACTACGTGGTGGATGGCAGCGGCGAAATCCTTGCCTCGCGGCAATGGCTTGGGCCCAACATCGGCTATGCGGTGCTACACCGTTTGCGGAAATAAACCCGCGATCAGTGCAGCGAGATACGCCGCAGCACCGTGGCCAGCATAAGACGCAGATCGTAGCACAACGTCCGTCGCTGCTGATAGATCATGTCGAGCTCTGCCTTGCGTGGAATGCAGCGGCGGCAATAGACTTCCTCGGTCTCGTCCTTGCTGCGGCAGGGCGCCAGAAGCCGCTCTTCGGTGCGGTGAAACACCAGCGTTGCAAGACCGGTGACGCCGGGGCGCGAGCGCAGAACGCTTGAATAGATCTCGGGATGGCTTTCGGTATAGCGGCGAAGCGGCGGGCGCGGGCCGACAAAGCTGATATCGCCGACCAGAATATTCCAAAGCTGCGGAATCTCGTCGAGCCGATAGCGCCGCATGAAGCCTCCGGTGCGGGTGATACGGCTGGTCTTGTCGCCCCCCGACACGCCCCGGTCATCGGCATCGGGCCGCATGGTGCGGAATTTCCACAGGGTGAACCCCTCGTCCATGCTGCGCATCCGTTCGGACAGGTACAGCACCGGGCGGCCATCCAGCAACAGGATCGCCAGCGCCAGCGCCACGATGAGAGGCGACAGCACCACAATCAGCAAAAGGGCGATGATGATATCGAAAATACGCTTTGAAAGGGTCATTCCGGCCTTTGGCCCCGATTTCGCGCTGAAACCCGCCGATCTGCCCGGCGCTGCTGCTTTAGGGCCACGTCGCCCGTCCTGTTTGCGGTTTTCCTTGGACAACACGCTGTCTATCATGAAACGGACGCATTAAGAAAGCCATTGTGACACCTACGACATTCCGGGGGACCACCTTTTGTTGCGATCACGTCTTATTCTTGTTGCCTGCGCGTCGGCCCTTGCCCTTTCGGGGTGTAGCATCGTTCCTCGCGGCGCTGCCCTGCACTCTGAAGTGCTTCGCGAAGCCAATTCCAGCACCCCGACATTCGAAGTCGTGCCGGTCACCCGTGCCAACATGCCGATGGTCGCGTCCTGGCCCCGCACCGGCTGGGAGAACGACTTCGGCTGGCCGGGAACGTCGAACGGGTCGAACGTCAACGTGATCCAGACCGGCGACAAGGTCGATATCGTGATCTGGGACAGCCAGGAAAACTCGCTGATCACCAGCGCGACGGAAAAGGCCGCGCCCCTGAGCGGCGTCGAGGTCGGTGCCAACGGGGCGGTCTTCGTGCCTTATGTCGGGCAGGTGTACATCCGCGGCATGAGTCCCGATGAGGCACGCGGCAAGATTCAGAGCGAGCTGGTGCAGATCGCCCCTTCGGCGCAGGTGCAGCTGAGCCTGACGCAGGGCCGCGCCAATTCGGTCGAGCTGGTCGGCGGCGTCGAGGAGCCGGGGGCCTTCCCAATGCCGTCGCGCAATTACAAGGTGCTGGGGCTGATCGCCGATGGCGGCGGCATCCTGCCGACGCTGCGCAATCCGCGCGTGCGGCTCATTCGCGGCGGTACGACCTATGAAACCTCGGCCGACAGCCTGCTGGCCAACGGTGAACGCAACGCGCTGCTGATGCCGGGCGATACGGTCATCATCCAGCAGGACAACCACAGCTTTACCGCGCTTGGCGCGGCGGGCAGCGAAGATCTGGTGTATTTCCCCAAGGACAATCTGAGCGCGATGGAGGCTGTCACCCTGATGGGCGGTCTTCAGGACAGCCGCGCCGATCCCAAGGGCGTGCTGGTGCTGCGCGAATACCCGGTGCGGGCGCTGCGCTCTGATGGCAGTGCGCCGTCGATGCAGCAGGTGGTGTTCACCTTCGATCTGACCTCGACGGATGGGCTGTTCGCGGCCAAACAGTTCCGGATCAACCCCAGTGACACGGTTTACGCCACCGAATCTCCGATTCCGGCGGCATCTTCGGTCCTTAGCCTCGTCGGCACCACCTTCGGCATCACGCGCCAGGTTCAGAACCTCGACAATTGAACCCACTTTGCGGCATGAAAAAAGGGGCGCATCCCGCGATGCGCCCCTTTTGCGTTGCAACGCCTGCGGATCACTCGGGACTGACCGAATTCAGGTAGGCGTAAAGATCCATCGCGCCGGTCCTTAGCTTGAAGGACATGCCAGAGCGGGCGCCATCGTCGCCAAGGTATTCCTTGAGGAACCCGGACGGATCGACGACATATTCTTCGAAGCTGGCTTCGTCCCAGACCAGCCCCTTTTCTCCAGCTTCGACAAGCGAGGCCTTGTAGCGCGGGAAATCAGGATCGGTTCCTGCGGCGCGGCCGATCACGCCATAAAGGTTCGGCCCGGTCCGGCCACCCTTGAAGATCATCTCTCCATCGGGTGCGACGATGGAATGGCACGACCGGCAGCTCTTCTTGAAGATCTGCTCGCCAGCCTCCGCATCCTGTGCCTGCGCCATGCTTCCGGCAAGCATCACTGCGGCGCATGCCGTGGCTATCTTGAAACTCATCCCGTGTTCTCCCGTGACAGGTTGTCTGGCGGTCAACCTAGCCGAAGGGATGCATTCCCGCCAAGGGCGACACCCGCGTCATGCGACCAAATGACAGTGCCGGCTTGACGTTCGCGGCCCATGCGGGGAAAGACACCGACATGAACACGCATATTCCTGCATGGATCGACGGCACGCTCACGCCGGTTGAAAAGCTCGACGCGCACCTGCGCGGGTTGCGACACATGGCCGTGTCGGTGTTTGTGCGCCGCGGCGACAAGATCCTGTTGCAACGACGGGCGCTGGGGAAATACCACACCCCCGGTCTTTGGGCGAACACCTGCTGCACCCATCCGTTCTGGGACGAGCCGCCTCTGGTCTGCGCCGCCCGGCGACTAGACGAAGAGCTTGGGCTGCGCGGCCTTGCGCTGTCGCCGCGCGGGCAGGTGGAATATCGCGCCGATGTAGGCGCAGGCATGATCGAACACGAGCTGGTCGATATTTTCACCGCCACCGCGCCCGAGGGGCAAGAACCGGAGCCAAATCCCGCAGAGGTGATGGAGACGCGCTGGATGTCGCTTGCCGCGCTGCGCGACAGCATCGCCGAAATGCCGGAACAGTTCACGCCGTGGCTACGGATCTATCTCGACCAGCACTCGGATCAGATCTTCAGCGCCGCTTCCTGAGATAGACGTAATAGGCCCCGCCGCCGCCATGCTTGTTGTGCGCTTCCGAGACCTGTAGCACGGCCTGCGCCACCGGAGGTAGGCGAAGCCATTGCGGCACCTGCGTTTTCAGCACACCTCGACGGCGCGGCATCGGGTCATGCGGGTCTTCGCGCAGGCCCTTGCCCGTGATCACCAGCACCAGACGCAGCGCCCGTGTCTGCGACATCAGGATAAACCGGATCAGTTCCGGATGAGCCTGATCCAGCGTCATGCCATGCAGATCAAGCCGCGCCTCGGGCAACAGCTTGCCGCGCCGCATGGTCTTGTAGGCCTTGGCATCCATGTTCAGCGGCGCGCTTTTCAGACGGTCTGCGGTGGTGCCATAGAAATCGTGGGTCTCGGCGACCGGGGTAGCACGATCGCCAAGGCTGAAGGCGGGCAGGGGGTCTGGCTTCTGTCGCGGCGGTGCCGGCTTCGGCGCGGGCTTGGGGGCTTCGCGCATTGGCCGGCCGGGAAGCCGTTCGGTGGAACTGGCGACAAGGTTCCACAGCTCGAGCTCGTCGGGCCGCAATCGGCGGCGGCTCATTGGATCAGGTCCGGCAGCAAAGCATAGGCGCGCTGAATCGGCATCAGCACCACCATGCGACCGGGGTCCTTTATCGCGCCAGCGGCGCGCCCTGCGGCATCGCCGGTGCCAAAGAAGATGTCGGCCCGCTGCGCGCCCTTTATCGCCGACCCGGTATCCTGCGCGATCATAAGCCGGTGCAGCGGCGTGCGCCCGGCTTTCTCGATCCACACCGGCGCGCCAAGCGGGGTATAGGCCGGGTCGACGGCGATCGAGCGCATCGTGGTGATCGACCGGTTCATCGCGCCAAGCGGACCACGATCGGCAGGCACCTCGGTGACGTTACGGAAGAACACATAAGACGGGTTGGTGAACAGCAGCTCTTCGCCGGCAAAGGGATTGCTGCGCACCCAATCCTTGATGCGCTGCGCCGACACCTCATGGGCGGAAAACGTGCCGCGCTGGATCAACTCTTGCCCGACCGAGCGATACTCGTGACCGTTGGCCCCGGCGTAGCCGACCCTGAGATGACGACCATCCGGCAGGCGAATGCGGCCCGAGCCCTGGATCTGCAGAAAAAACAGCTCCACCGGATCGTCGACCCAAGCGATTTCCAACCCGCGCCCGGCCATCACCCCGGACATCAGGATCTCGCGCCGCGACAACCACGGGCGCTGCATCTGCGCCTCGGGCGGCATCTGGTAGACCGGGTAGCGATAGCGCGGGGTCTGCACCAGCGAGCCGTCAAGCTCCGGTTCGAAATAGCCGGTGAACAGGCCGGATGCACCGTCTCGGATCAGGACAGGGCGGAAGAAAAGTTGAAAAAATGACGTAGCATCAGTGGTTTCACGTGCAACATTGCACAGGCTGCGCCAATCCGGGTCATCCATATCGCCGCAGGTCTCACGAAACACTGAAAGGGCCGCGGAATGATCATCCTCGGCCCAACCGTCCAGATCCGCGAAGTCGAGAACCTGATAAGTGATGTCTGTTTCTGCCGCGCTCATGCCGCCTGCCGGGATCACCCAGGCCAACGCGACAACCAGCGCGGCCCGGATTGCCCGCCTCATGTCTTATTCGTCGGTCGCCACAAGCTGCCAGTTGGGATCGTCGCTTCCCATGATGCGGCCGTAGGTCCACACGTCCTTCTGTTTGGTCACCGAGGTGGCCGACCCTTCGATCACCTCTCCTGCGGCATTCTTGACCACTTGGGTCAGTTCGCCAACATATTTCACGGTCACTTCGCCGCGGCGGCTCGCCTCGTCAAAAGTTGCATCCACAAGCGTCATTTCGCGAACGCCTGCGAAACTCGCCTCGATGGTCAGGCCCTGCTGACGGCGCTGTTCGATCACCTCTTCGAAGCTCTCGTAGACCTCGGGGGACAGAAAATCGCGCAGATCCTCGATGTCGCCGTTTTCAAAGCCCATCAGGATCATCTCGTAGGCACCGCGCGCGCCGCCAAGAAATTCGCCGACATTGAACGCGGGATCGGCGCGTTTCATCTGCGCCAGCGCTTCGGCGGCGGGGCTGCCTTCGGAGACATGGTCGGTGATGTCGAGATCGGGACCGCCTTCGATCACCTCGAAATCGGGGCGGCGGTCGCTGCGGTTCGCGGGGGCCGGGGCCTTAGGTTTTTCGAACCCGTCCCGTGTCCCCAGCACGCTGCGCAGTCTCAGGATCAGAAATATTGCGATCCCGGCAAGAACCAGAAGCTGGACGATGGGCGTGTTCATTGTCACCTCATTCGGGGGCAAACGTGGAAAATCGTGTGGTTCCGTCTTATGTAGGGGCTGGGCCCGCTCAAGTCTACCGGCCCGCGAGACGATAGGAGACCGCGCATGTGGCTTTTTCTGGCATTCCTCATGGTGCCACTGATCGAAATCGGCCTGTTCATCCAGGTCGGAAGCCTGATCGGCCTCTGGCCGACGCTGGCCATCGTGGTGATCACCGCGATCATCGGCACATCGCTGGTGCGTTCGCAGGGGTTGCGGGCGCTTGGCCAATTGCAGGGGTCTTTCTCGCGGCTCGAAGATCCAACCACGCCGCTGGCGCATGGCGCGATGATCCTGCTGGCCGGTGCCTTGCTGCTGACACCGGGGTTTTTCACCGATGCCTGCGGCTTTGCGTTGTTGGTGCCGGGGGTGCGCAGCGCCGTGATGCGCCACATCGCCGCCCGGGTGAAAGTCACACGGTTCGAGATGGGCGCGCGCCCCGCGCCGCAGCGGCCCGCCAACCGCGACGTCATCGACGCAGATTACACCGAAGTGTCGTCTGACAAACGCCCAAACCACCCCGGTTCGGGCTGGACGAAGCATTGAGGCACGCCCGCGAGGCTGCTATTGCAGAACAAAGCTTTTCCGAGGAGAGACACGAAAATGGCTGAATACCAGCAGGAAAACCCGAACGGGCAGGCAAGCGCAGCCGCCCCGGCGCCGGTCAAGATGAACGTTCTTGCGCAATTCGTGCGTGACATGTCGTTCGAGAACATCCTTGCGCAGAAAGGCTCCACCGGCGAGGTGCAGCCCGACGTTCAGGTTCAGGTCAACCTCGACGCCAAGAAGCGCAATGTCGAGCACCAGTTCGAGGTGGTCATCAAGCTGAAGGTCGAATCCAAATCCAAGGGCACCAACGACACGCTGTTCATCCTTGAAATGGACTACGCCGGTGTGTTCCACATCGAGAACGTGCCCGAAGACCAGATGCATCCGTTCCTGCTGATCGAATGCCCCCGGATGCTGTTCCCCTTCGCGCGTCGGATCATTTCCGATGTGACCCGCGATGGCGGTTTCCCGCCGCTGAACCTCGAGATGATCGACTTTGTGGCGCTGTACCGCAACGAGATCGCGCGCCGTCAGCAGGCCAATGCCTCGGGCGAACAGAAGCTCGACGCCTGAGTCAGCGCGACCACAGGGCGTTTGCCCCAAGTTTTTCAACGAAGGCGGCGTGAGCCGCCTTTTCGTTTTCCGTAAGGCGCGACGGCAGCGGTTCGCGGCGCCTTTGCGGGCGCCAATCATCATCGGACGGGCCGTCATTGCCCTTTTGCCGCGCGGGTGCAAGCACCAGATCTGGCTGTTTTCCGCCGATAAGCTCTAGATATACCTCAGCAAGGATTTCCGAGTCGAGAAGCGCGCCGTGCAGCGTGCGCGACGAATTGTCGATGCCAAAGCGCCGACACAGCGAATCCAGCGACGCGGGCGAGCCGGGAAATTTCCGGCGCGCGATATCCAGCGTGTCGATGGCGCAACCCTTTGGAAACTGAGGCTTTCCAGCCCATTTCAGTTCGGCGTTGAGGAATTTCACGTCAAAACTGGCGTTGTGGATCACCATCTTGCTATCGCCGACAAAGGCGAGGAACTCGTCGACGATTTTCGCGAACTTGGGCTTGTCGCGCAGGAAATCGTCTCCCAGCCCGTGCACCTGAAACGCTTCTTGCGGCATCGAGCGTTCGGGATTGATGTATTGGTGATAGGTATTCCCTGTCGGCACGTGGTTGAACAGCTCTACCGCGCCGATTTCCACGATCCGGTCACCGGTTTCCGGCTCGAAACCCGTGGTTTCGGTGTCGAGAACGATCTCACGCATCCTGCCTGCTCCTGATATCCGTCATGATTTCGACGACCTGCTGGCGTGCATGGTCCAGCGTGTCGGTAAATATGACGTAATCGCTTTTTGCGCATTTGTCTTGGTTCGGCATCTGACGGCTTAGAATACGGTCCAGATCCGCCGCGCTCATGGTGCCGCGCGCCAGCACCCGCGCACGCTGTTCGTCCTGTGGAACGCTGACGCAGGCAACGGCATCCATCTCGGCCTCAGCGCCGGTTTCAAACAGCAACGGAATGTCGAACACACCGATACCATCCTGTGCCGCAGCAAAATGCTCCCGATCCTGACGGACAAGCGGATGCACCAGCGCCTCGATCCGGGGCAGGGCGGTGGGGTCGGCGGCGATGATCGCGCGCAAGTGGTCCCGTGATATTGCGCCGTCAACGATCGCATCCGGAAATATTTCTCGCATAGGATCGACGGCCGCGCCGCCCTTTGCATATAACCGGTGCACAGCCGCGTCCGCGTCCCACAACGCACAGCCTTCCTCGGCAAACATCTGCGCGGTGGTCGATTTCCCCATTCCGATAGAACCGGTCAGCCCGAGCCGAAAGCGCATCACAGGATCGCTGCGCGGGTCGCCTCGTCTACCTCGGGGCGTTTACCGAACCAGCGCTCAAACCCCGGAACTGCTTGATGGATCAGCATTCCCAGACCATCGACGCAGGTGCAGCCCTGCTCTGCGGCCACTCTCAGGAACCGCGTCTGAAGCGGCGTATATACCAGATCGGTCACCACCGTTCCCTTGCGAAGACCATCGAGCGGCACCCGCAGTTCTGCCTTCCCGGCCATGCCGAGCGAGGTCGAATTGACCACCAGAGCGGCGTCATCCAGCACGTTGCCAGCCTGCACCCATTCGACCACCCGCACCCGGCTGCCGAATTCATTCTTGAGCGCATCGGCGCGCAGCCGTGTGCGGTTGGTCAGCCGGATTTCGGGCGCGCCCAGTTCCAGAAGTGACGCGATTACCGCGCGAGCCGCGCCCCCCGCGCCAAACACCACGGCCGGCCCCGCCGCAGCATCCCAGCCGGGTGCACCTTGGCGCAGGTTTTCAATGAATCCGTAACCATCTGTATTATCAGCGTGAATCTTGCCATCCGCGCGAAATATCACGGTGTTCACCGCACCAATCCGCGTCGCACGATCAGACACCACATCGGCGATTTCGAGCATCTTTTCCTTGTAGGGAATGGTCACGTTAACCCCGACGAAACCAAGTTTGGGCAGGGTACGGACAGCGGCCTCGAAATCTTCGGCGGCGATCTCAAGCGGAACGTAATGACCCGGCAGGCCATAGGCGCGCAGCCAATGACCATGCAGGCGCGGCGACCGGGAATGAGCAACGGGCGCACCGATGACACCAGCAAGAGGAATGGAAGGTACAGTCATGATGCGATGATCCCCCGGTCGATAAGAAAGGAAAGCAATTCCAGCAGGGGAAGGCCAAGCACGGTGAAATGATCTCCGTCGACGCGTGCGAACAGCCGCACGCCCTCTTCCTCTATCTTGTAGCCGCCCACGGAATGGCGAATGCTGTCCCAGTTGCGTGCAATGTAATCGTCCAGGTAAGCGTCGGACAGCTCGCGCATCATCAGACGTGCCACGCCAACATGACGCCAGACCGGCTCGCCGTCCTGATAGATCACCGCCGCCGACAGCAGCTGATGCCGCTGGCCACGCAGTTTCTGCAGCTGATTGCGCGCGTCTTCGGGGGTTTCGGGTTTGGCAAAGACCTTGTGATCGAAGGCAAGCACCTGATCGCATCCCAGGACGAAGCTGCCAGGCGACCTTGTGGATACTTTGCGCGCCTTGTACTCGGCCAGCGCGTCCGCGAGATCACGTGGCGACGCGCCTTCGGCTTCAAGCGCCAGCCGGATGGCCTGTTCATCGATTCTTGCAGGCTCGATTCGGTGCGGAACCCCCGCATTGCGCAACATCTGCGCCCGGATTTCGGACCCGGAGGCGAGGATAAGCGCCGTCGTCATGTGGAAAACCCTGTTCAAAAATCCTGAATCTTGCGTAGGACTGTTCTGGGGAAAATTCACCGAACTTTCAAGACAGTGGAAAACTCCCGAGTCCTCCATGGCCCCGTGCCGATTCCTCCGCCTGTGAACAAGGATAACTTCAAACGGTGGATGAGATCGGCTCAGGAAAGTTTTCCCATGTTTCTCAACCATTGCTTTCGTGCGTTGAAACCCTTCATTCATTGGGTTTCTAGGAAAAAACTCGCTGAGTCGGCCACACAAGATACACCGACTTATCCACAGGACGTTTGGTTCTGGAAAACTCGGGGATGACTCAATTATCCACCGCAAAACGCGGGCCTTACTTCCACATCATCCTTAAATCTTTCTTTTCTATTTTCTTAGAAAGGCGTCCTGGGGATACGCGTCACGCAAAGATTGACTCACAGGGCGCTGATCATTAGATCCGATCCTCAAGCCCGTCCGGGCAGACAGTTTCCCGAAGACAGTATGACATTGTGGCCGCTCCTACGGCCCGGAAGGATATGTAATGAGCATCGAAAAGCTCAACCTCTCCGACCTGAAGGCCCAGAGCCCCAAGGATCTCCTCGCCATGGCGGAGGAGCTCGAAATCGAAAACGCCTCGACCATGCGCAAGGGCGAGATGATGTTCCAGATCCTGCGCGAGCGGGCCGACGAAGACTGGCAGATCTTCGGCGACGGCGTGCTTGAGGTCTTGCAGGACGGTTTCGGATTCTTGCGCTCGCCCGAGGCAAACTATCTGCCTGGTCCTGACGACATCTACGTCTCGCCCGACATGATCCGGAAGTATTCGCTGCGCACCGGCGACACCGTCGACGGTGAAATGAAGGCGCCCGACAACGACGAGCGCTACTTTGCGCTGGTCGACGTGACGCTGATCAACTTCGAAGATCCCGAAAAGGCGCGTCACAAGATCGCCTTCGACAACCTGACGCCGCTCTATCCCGACGAGCGCCTGAAAATGGAGGTCGAAGATCCGACAATCCGTGATCGTTCGGCACGGATCATCGACCTGGTGTCGCCTATCGGGAAGGGCCAGCGCTCGCTGATCGTTGCACCGCCGCGCACCGGCAAGACGGTACTGTTGCAGAACATCGCGAGCAGCATCGAAAAGAACCATCCCGAATGTTATCTCATCGTTCTGCTGATCGACGAGAGACCTGAAGAAGTGACCGACATGCAGCGTTCGGTGAAGGGGGAGGTGATTTCTTCAACCTTTGACGAACCGGCCACGCGGCACGTTGCTGTCTCCGAGATGGTCATCGAAAAAGCTAAGCGGCTCGTCGAACACAAGCGAGATGTGGTTATTCTTCTTGATTCGATCACAAGGCTTGGTAGAGCTTTCAACACCGTGGTTCCGAGCTCCGGCAAGGTGCTAACGGGCGGTGTGGATGCCAACGCGCTGCAGCGCCCAAAACGGTTCTTTGGTGCGGCACGGAATATCGAAGAGGGCGGCTCGCTAACCATCATCGCAACGGCGCTGATCGACACTGGCAGCCGGATGGACGAAGTCATCTTTGAAGAATTCAAGGGCACCGGCAACTCCGAGATCGTGCTCGATCGCAAGATCGCCGACAAGCGGGTGTTCCCGGCGCTCGACATCCTGAAATCGGGGACCCGGAAGGAAGATCTTCTGATCGACAAGGTCGACCTGCAGAAAACCTTCGTGCTACGCCGTATTCTCAACCCGATGGGCACCACCGATGCCATCGAATTCCTGTTGTCGAAGCTGAAGCAGACCAAGACAAACAGCGAATTCTTTGACTCGATGAACAGTTAAGCGTCGCCCCGGGAGGCCGGATTGGACAGCATCTTCGCTCTTGCAAGCGCGCCCGGGAAAGCCGGAGTCGCGGTGGTTCGGGTATCCGGTCCGCGCGCGTGGGACGCTGTCCGGGCGTTGACCGGATCAGTGCCTCTGCCGCGGCAATCCTCGCTGCGCCGCTTGCGCGATGCGTGTGGCGAGGTTCTGGACGAAGCGCTGGTACTTGTGTTCGACGAGGGCGCAAGTTTCACCGGCGAAAAAGTCGCAGAACTTCACTTGCATGGCAGCATCGCGACGCAACGGGCTGTTCTCCGGCGGCTGTCCGAATTTGACGGGTTGCGGCTCGCCGAAGCGGGGGAGTTCACTCGACGGGCGCTTGAAAACAACCGGCTGGACTTGACCCAGGTTGAAGCTTTGTCGGATCTCATAGAAGCCGAAACAGAAAGTCAGCGTGTGCAGGCGCTGCGTGTTTTTTCCGGGAAGCTTGGTGAACGGATAGAACTCTGGCGCAAGCAGTTGATTGAGGCCGCATCGCTGCTTGAGGCGGTCATTGATTTCGCGGATGAAGAGGTGCCTGTCGACGTTACCGAACGGGTAAGCTACCTCGTCAAAGAGACGATTCAGTCCCTTGAGCGCGAAATTTCTGGAATCTCCGCTGCAGAAAGGTTGCGAACTGGTTTTGAAGTCGCAATCGTTGGTGCCCCAAATGTCGGAAAGTCGACGTTGCTAAATGCGCTCGCTGGTCGAGAGGCCGCGATCACATCCGAGCTCGCGGGTACCACGAGAGATGTGATTGAAGTAAGGATGGAGATTGATGGCCTTCCTGTGACTCTTCTTGATACTGCAGGCCTTCGCGAGACAGACGATTATGTGGAGCAGATCGGCATCTCACGTGCACTTGAGCGTGCAAAAACGTCCGATTTGCGCGTTCTGCTCTTGGGGGATGGCGTCTCGCCAGAAATTGACTTGAGCCCTGATGACATCGTCGTACGGTCAAAGTCAGACATCACCGGCATTGATGGCGGGATTTCGGCGGTAACGGGGCAGGGGATCGATGAGCTGGTCGGTCAGATTGGTGATCTTCTGAAAGACAGGGTTTCGTCCGCCGGGTTGGCATCGCGTGAGCGGCATCGTGTCGCCTTTCTCGCCGGTCAGAACTGGCTCAAGCAAGCGCTTGCACATTTGGCATTTGGTCCGGAACGATACGACCTCTCTGCAGAAGAAATCCGCACGGCCATTCGTGCGCTTGAGGTTTTGATCGGTCGTATTGACGTTGAGAATCTGCTAGACGAGATATTCTCAAGTTTCTGTATCGGCAAGTAGGAGTGTTTCACGTGAAACATCGCGATTTTGATGTTGTGGTTGTTGGCGGAGGCCATGCAGGAGCCGAAGCCGCAGCGGCCTCCGCGCGTTTCGGAGCACGAACTGCGTTGATTACGCTGACACTTGACGGGATCGGGGTGATGTCCTGCAATCCAGCGATCGGTGGGCTCGGGAAGGGGCATCTTGTACGTGAGATAGACGCGATGGATGGCGTCATGGGGCGGATTGCAGATCGTGCAGGGATTCAGTTCCGCCTATTGAATCGCCGAAAGGGCCCCGCTGTGCAGGGGCCGCGTGCTCAGGCTGATCGGGGAATCTATCGTAAGGCAATGCAGAGCGAGCTTGCTGACACGCAAAATCTTACAATTGTGAAGGGCGAGGTCGTCGATCTTCTGTCTGTAGATGGCAAGGTAGGCGGAGTTACGCTCGCCGACGGTAGCGAAATCGCGACACCTACAGTTGTGTTGACGACAGGTACATTCCTGCGCGGCGTAATCCACATTGGGGATCAAAAGAGACCAGGTGGGCGCATGGGTGATCAGCCCTCGGTCCGCCTTGCTCAGCGGATCGACTCCTTGGGGCTCGAACTAGGGCGCTTGAAGACTGGTACTCCGCCTCGCCTTGATGGTCGCACCATCAACTGGTCGATACTCGATGAACAGCCTGGAGATGATGAGCCGGTCCTGTTTTCTTTTTTGTCCAAGGCACCCGTCGTGCGGCAGGTAAGCTGCGGTATCACGCACACGAACTCAAAGACGCATGATATCATCCGCGAAAACCTCCACCAATCTGCGATGTATGGTGGGCACATCGAAGGTGTTGGGCCGAGGTATTGCCCCTCGATCGAAGATAAAGTCGTGCGGTTTTCTGATAAGGACTCTCACCAGATATTTCTGGAACCTGAGGGCCTGGATGACCACACGATCTATCCGAACGGAATCTCCACATCGTTGCCAATAGATGTGCAATTGTCCTATGTCCGATCGATTTCAGGTCTAGAAAACGTTGAGATCACGCAGCCAGGCTATGCGATTGAATATGACTTCGTCGATCCAAGGTCTCTGGATCTACGGCTTGGTGTTCGTAACCTTCCAGGCCTTTTCTTGGCGGGGCAGATCAATGGTACGACAGGGTACGAAGAGGCGGCTGCACAAGGTCTTGTGGCAGGTCTGAACGCTGCGCAGGAGGCCAGAGGTTTGGAGCCTGTTCTGTTTGGTCGCGCTGATTCTTATATTGGGGTTATGGTGGATGACCTCACGACCAGGGGAGTGGTTGAACCATATCGGATGTTTACCTCTCGGGCTGAATTTCGGCTGTCTCTTCGTGCTGACAATGCAGATCAACGTCTGACACCGCGCGCCATCGCCCTCGGTTGTGTATCTGAGCGTCGTAAGTCACTGTTTGAACGGAAGCAGCGACAGCTTGACGCAGGTAAGAAGCTGCTCAATGAGCGTAGCTTCTCATCTCGGGAGATTGTCGCGATGGGAATACCTGCCTCAGCCGATGGGCAGAGAAGGACAGGTTACCAGTTGTTGTCGTTTCCAGATGTCACCATCGACAGTCTGAAAAAGGCAGAGGATTCCTTCTCGGAGATTGATCAGCCTATCGCGGAGCAGCTGCAAAAGGACGCTCTATATGCCAATTATATCCAGCGCCAAGAGCGTGATGTTGCAGCGCTACGACGTGATGAAGCACTTGAGATTCCTGTCGATTTTAATTTCGATCTGGTCGAAGGGCTCTCTCATGAGTTGAAGCAGAAGCTATCGCGTGCGCGCCCGAAGAACCTGTCGCAAGCGGGGAAGGTTGACGGTATTACGCCTGCAGCTCTTTCCTTGCTCTTGCTCCGGATTCGTCGCTTTTCTGAGGTGCGCAGCGCATGAGCGACTTGCTCCCGGGGTTGGATGTTTCACGTGAAACACTGCAGCGGCTTGAAGTGTTTCAGCAACTACTTATGAAGTGGTCGCCGAAGATCAATCTTGTGTCGAATTCAACGATTCAAAATAGTTGGAATCGACATATCCTCGATTCTGCGCAGCTGTTCACGCTTTTTGATCAAGCCGAAGGTCACTGGCTGGATCTTGGGGCTGGGGGTGGATTTCCCGGGCTGGTCATTGCAATCCTTCGGGTAGAGCTTGCACCACAGTTGAAAGTCACTCTTGTCGAAAGCGATCAGAGAAAGTGCGTTTTTCTTCGCCAAGTCCTGCGAGAGACAGGGGTGGTCGCGAACGTGCTGGCGGAGAGAATCGAAGCGCTCGAGCCGCAGAATGCCACGGTCCTGAGTGCACGTGCTCTTGCAGATCTTGAAACCCTTCTAGGGTTTGCTGAGCGGCATATGGCCGAGGATGGAACCGCCTTGTTTCTGAAGGGCGTAAATTGGAAAAAAGAACTCACTGCAGCACGGAAATCGTGGAATTTCAGCTGTTGCCATCGTAGAAGTGTAACTGACCCCAACGCCGTCGTCCTTTCCATTGGAGCATTGGCCCATGTATGACCCCTCGCGCCCCAGCGGGCCAAAAATCATCGCGATTGCCAACCAGAAGGGAGGCGTCGGTAAGACAACGACAACGATCAATCTCGGTGCCGCTCTTGCTGAGCGTGGGCTCAAGATTCTGGTCGTGGATCTCGATCCTCAGGGGAATTCGTCGACCGGTCTCGGCATCGATGTAGAAAACCGCACAAACACAACCTACGAGCTGTTGGTTGATGAGCTTGCGCTCAGCGACGTCATTCTTGAAACCCGTCACACCAATATCTCGCTGATCCCGGCGACCGTTGATCTTAGCTCCGCGGATATCGAGCTGTTCTCTAATGAAAAGCGCAGTTTTTTGCTGCATGATGCCCTTCGTCGAACCGAGATCGATGGGTTTGGCTTCGATTATATCCTGATTGATTGCCCTCCGTCGCTCAATTTGCTGACAGTAAACGCGATGGTTGCTGCGCATTCTGTTCTCGTTCCACTCCAAAGTGAGTTCTTTGCGCTTGAAGGGTTGTCGCAACTGATGCTGACCGTTCGCGAGGTTCGCCAGTCTGCCAATCCAGATTTGCGGATCGAGGGGGTTCTGCTGACCATGTATGACGCGCGCAACAACCTGTCGAAGCAGGTCGAAGACGACGCTCGCGAAAATCTGGGTGATCTTGTCTTTGCGACAGTCATCCCGCGCAACGTTCGGGTAAGTGAAGCGCCGTCTTACGCAATGCCCGTGCTGAGCTATGACAGTCAATCCAAGGGGGCTGTCGCTTATCGCGATCTCGCCGAGGAGTTGTTGCGCAAGAATGCGCGTCTGGCCGCCTGAGCCCAACTCAAAGAATAAAAGGAAGAGCAGTCATGTCAGAGAAAAGGGAACAGCGGCGCGGACTCGGGCGAGGTCTGTCTGCGCTCATGTCCGATGTTGACATCAATCCAGGAAAACCCGAAATCGAGACGACACCAAAGACCCCTGATCGACTTGTGCCGATCGAGAAGATTATCCCGAACAAGGACCAGCCGCGCCGGACGTTTACCGATGCCCAGCTAAGCGAACTGTCAGAATCGATCAAGGCCAAGGGCATCATCCAGCCGCTGATCGTGCGTGTTGCTCCGAGCGATCCTGAAAAGTTTGAAATCGTCGCAGGGGAACGTCGCTGGCGCGCGGCGCAGCTTGCTCAGGTGCATGAGCTTCCGGTTCTGGTTCGCGACCTTGATGACCAGGAAACCCTTGAGATCGCGATCATCGAGAACATTCAGCGTGCGGACCTGAACGCGATTGAAGAAGCGGCGGGTTACAAGGCCTTGATGTTCAAGTTTGGACACACTCAAGAGCGGATCGCAGAGGCGTTGGGGAAAAGCCGGTCTCATATTGCCAACCTGCTGCGGCTGCTTAATCTGCCCGATCAAGTTCAGGAATACGTGCGCGCTGGGGAACTTTCGGCCGGTCATGCCCGAACACTGGTGACGTCCCGCGATCCCGAAACCATGGCGGAAGAAATCATCCGCAAGAAGCTTTCGGTGCGTCAGGCCGAAGCGCTCTTGCGGGCTGAAAATCAACCGGCGCGGCCCAAGGTGGTGAACATGCCAGGTGTGACCGAGGTGGAGAAAGACGCGGACACACGCGCGCTCGAGGGGGATCTGTCCGCTGCCTTGGGCATGAAAGTCTCGGTCGGGCACAAGGCTGGCACTGAGTCGGGCAAGCTGACGATTTCCTATGAAACGCTTGAAGAGCTAGACACGCTTTGCATGATCCTCAGCGCCGCGCGCTGAGGATTACACGGTCAGCAGATCTGCGGTCAGGGTGTTAAGTACCATCCGGCCGCTCTGCGTCACGCCAAAACGCTCATTTGTCTGCCACATCAGGCCCATGTCGATCAGGCTGGACAGATCGAGCGTTTCGGCCTTTTCGCCGCCAATCTGCGCTGCGCGCGCAGAGTCGATGCCCTCGGACAGGCGCAACCCCATCATCAGGAATTCGTTCCAGACGTCGTTAGATGACAGCCACTCGGTTTCGTCTCGGAAACTGGCGTTCAACCAGTCTCCGGGCATCCGGCGTGCAACAGTGGCATGTCGATGGCCGTTCAGCGTGACCCGTCCATGCGCGCCAGGGCCGACGCCGACATAGTCGCCACCTCGCCAGTATACCATATTATGCCGTGACATTGCGTCGGGGCGCGCGTGATTTGAGACTTCGTAGGCGGAAAATCCCTGCGCTTCGCAGATTTCCTGCGTTGCGAGGTACATATCGGCCCCGAGATCTTCGTCAGGTAAGCCGCGCAAGCCACCCGCCTGAAACCGATCCCAGAAAGCCGTACCCTGTTCAATGGTCAACTGATACAATGACAGGTGGTCACCCGCGATATCTAGTGCTTCGCGAAGTTCTGTACCCCAATCATTGAGTGTTTGCCCCTGCCGCGCATAGATAAGATCAAAGGTCACACGGTCGAACACAGATTTCGCCACGTTCAGGGCGCTCAGCGCTTCATCGACCCCGTGCAGGCGACCGAGTTTGCGCAGATCATCGGGCCGCAACGCCTGAACGCCAAGCGAAACTCGGTTCACACCGGCAAGGGAAAAACCCTCGAACTTGCGGATTTCGACAGAGCGGGGGTTGGCTTCAAGCGTGATCTCGATGTCATTGGCCCAGGCCCAGTGCTCGCGCGATGCATCCAGCGCGGCGCGCACGGTTTGCGGGTCCATCAGAGACGGTGTTCCACCGCCAAAATAGATCGAATTGAGCACGCGGCCTTCGGTCATCACGCCATAGCGCCGAATTTCCGAGGCCAGCGCTTCGGCCCATCGCGACTGGTCGACATGGCTGACGACATGCGAATTGAAATCGCAATAGGGGCATTTGGCTTCGCAGAAGGGCCAGTGGACGTAAAGCCCAAGGCCTCCTGCGCGCCACGTGTCGGACAGGTCAGCCAAAGCAGCCGGTCACGAATTTGTTGAAGGCATCGGCGCGGTGGCTGATGCGGTTCTTTTCGAAGCGATCCATCTCGCCAAAGGTGATGTCATGGCCCGAGGGTTGGAACACCGGGTCGTAGCCATGGCCCTGATTGCCCCGCATCGGCCAGACGATCTGGCCTTCCATCACGCCGGGGAACACCTCGTCATGGCCATCGGGCCAAGCGAGGACCAGTGTGCAGCAAAACCGCGCTGTCCAAGGCTGGGGCGCGCCGCTGGCGACCAGCTCGTCATGGGCGCGGGTCATCGCCATGACGAAATCGCGCCCGTTCGGGGTTTCGGCCCAGTCGGCGGTATAAACGCCGGGAGCGCCGTTCAGCGCGTCGATCTCGATGCCGCTGTCATCGGAGAGGGCGGGCAAACCGGTTGCCTTGGCCGCCGCGTGGGCCTTGAGCCGGGCGTTGTGCACGAAGGTGGTGCCATCCTCGACCGGTTCGGGCAGGTTCATCTCGGCGGCGCCGACCACTGAAACCCCGTGAGGTTTCAGCAGATCGGCGATCTCGACGAGTTTGCCGGCATTGTGAGTGGCGACCAGAAGTCGGTCGCCAGTGAACTTGCGGGTCATGCCACGGCGGCCTTTTGCGCTGCGACCAGCTCGGCCACACCTTTTTCGGCGAGGTCCATCAGCGTGCTCATCTGCTCGCGGTTGAAGGTCGCGCCCTCGGCAGACATCTGCACTTCGATCAACTGACCGTCTGCGCGTAAGATGAAGTTTCCGTCGACGCCGGCTTCGCTGTCCTCGGGATAGTCGAGATCGAGCACCGGCTGGCCCGCGTAGATGCCGCAGGATACGGCAGCAACCGGCGATACCAGCGGATCGGAGGTGATTGCCCGCGCCTTGATCAGCTTGTTCACCGCCAGTTTCAGCGCAACCCAGCCGCCGGTGATCGACGCGCAGCGGGTGCCGCCATCGGCCTGGATCACGTCGCAGTCGATGGTGATCTGGCGTTCGCCAAGCGCAACGCGATCGACGCCGGCGCGCAGGCTGCGCCCGATCAGGCGCTGAATTTCGACGGTGCGCCCGCCTTGCTTGCCGCTGGCGGCCTCGCGGCGCATCCGGCTGCCGGTCGATCGGGGCAGCATGCCGTATTCCGCCGTGACCCAGCCGAGGCCCGAGCCCTTGATGAACGGCGGCACGCGTTCTTCAAGCGAAGCGGTGCAGATGACGGCTGTATCCCCGATCCGGATGAGGCAGGAGCCCTCGGCATGTTTCACAACGTTCGTTTCGATTGAAACGGCGCGCATTTCGCTTAAATCTCGTCCTGACGGTCTCATCTGAACCCCTTTCTCGGTTGCGTTCGGGATACTGATGCCACGCCAGCCCCGCAACCCCGATTGACGGCAGGATGACAGCGTCTTTAATGGTCGGACGGCTTCGGAGGGCATGTATATGATAGAGGACCAAAGCCTGCTCTCGCAGATGAATGATCGCTCGCGCGAAGTTTTTCGCAAGGTCGTCGAGGGCTATCTCGACAATGGTGAGCCGGTGGGCTCGCGCACGCTGAGCCGCGCGCTGTCGGAAAAGGTATCGGCGGCGACGATCCGCAACGTGATGCAGGATCTCGAATTCCTTGGCCTGCTGGACAGCCCGCATGTGTCGGCGGGGCGGATTCCGACGCAGCGCGGCTTGCGGATGTTCGTCGATGGCTTGCTCGAGGTGCGCGATCTCGATGTGCAGGATCGCGAGGCACTGGATGCGACGCGGGGCACCGGGGCGGGGGATGTCGGCGGTCTGCTCGACCGGGTCAGTACGGCGTTGTCGGGTGTGACCCACGGCGCGAGTCTTGTGCTGACACCCAAGCATGAAGCCCCGATCAAGCATATCGAATTTGTCAGCCTCGGGCATGACCGGGCGCTGGTCGTGCTGGTCTTTGCCGATGGCCATGTCGAGAACCGCCTGTTCAAGCCGCCTCCCGGGCAGACACCCAGTTCGATGCGCGAGGCAGCGAATTTTCTCAACGCGCTGATCGAGGGGCGCACCCTGTCAGAGCTGCGGCGTGTCATGGGCGATGAGATCGTGCGGCGACGCCGGGAGATCGACAGCCTTGCCGCCGAGCTGATCGAGGCGGGGATCGCCAGCTGGGAAGGCGATGCCGACAGCTCGGCGCGGCTGATCGTGCGCGGGCGGGCGAATCTGCTGGGCGGTGAGGCCGAAAGCGACGAGCTGGACCGTATCCGCAGCCTGTTCGACGATCTGGAGCGCAAGCGGGATATCGCGGAATTTCTTGATCTGGCGGAAAGCGGCGATGGGGTTCGGATTTTTATCGGATCGGAGAACAAACTTTTCTCACTTTCGGGTTCCTCTCTGGTGGTGTCTCCCTATATGAACGCTGATCGTAAGATCATCGGTGCGGTGGGGGTCATCGGCCCCACGCGCCTCAACTATGGCCGGATCGTTCCGATTGTGGATTACACGGCCCAGCTGGTCGGCAAGCTGCTTGCCGAACGGAGCTAGAGGTTAAGACATGGCAGACCCGAAGAACGACGATTTTCTCGATGACATCGAATCGGCAGAGGCAGAGGCCTATGCCGAGGATGAGGCCGAGATCGACCCCGAAGCGCTGGCTCTGGACGAGTTGCGTGCCGAGCGGGACGATTACAAGGACCGCTTCATGCGCGCCCTGGCCGATGCCGAGAACGCCCGCAAGCGCGCCGACAAGGACCGCCGCGAGGCCCAGCAGTATGGCGGCTCGCGCATGGCGCGCGATCTTCTGCCGATCTACGACAATCTTCAGCGGGCGCTGAATGCGGCGCGGGAAGAGAACGTGGCGCCGGCGCTGATCGAAGGCGTTGAACTGACGCTGCGCGAGCTGAGCAATGTGTTTGCCAAGCATGGCATGACCACGATCACCCCGAAGGTCGGCGATCGCTTCGATCCGAAGGAACACGAAGCGATGTTCGAAGCGCCGCTGCCGGGAACCAAGGCTGGCGAGATCATTCAGGTCTCTGCCGAGGGCTTCATGTTGCATGACCGCCTGCTGCGTCCGGCGCAGGTGGGTGTCAGCTCGATGCCTGCAAGCTGAGCAATCAGCTTCTGCGCCAACGGCTCCGTTGAGCCGAGGCATCGCAGGCAGCGGGCAGGGTGAGGCCAGCCCCACACGTGGGATAAAGTGGGGGCCAGCCCCCACACCCCCGGGATATTTTCAGCCAGAAGAAGACAGGGGCGGCGCTTTCGGGCGCCGTCAGTTGTTTTTGATCAGTGCCTTCAGATCGTACAGCGCCTGCAAGGCGTCGCGCGGGCTGAGGTCGTCTGGGTTGAGATCCGTGAGGCGTTGTTCCACGGGGGACGGCCCCGTTGCTGGCGGGCTGGCCTGGGCGGCGGCGGAGAACAGCGGCAGATCGTCGATCAGCGCTTTTGGCGTGGGTCGGTCGCGCTCTCCCTTTTCCAAGGCTTCGAGCACGGTGCGGGCTCGGTCGATCACCGGCTTTGGCAGACCCGCCAGTTGGGCAACCTGCACGCCGTAAGAGCGGTCGGCGGCGCCCTTGCGGACTTCGTGCAGGAAAATGACCTCGCCGTCCCACTCCTTGACCGCGACCGTGGCATTGGTGACGCCGCTGAGCTTGCCGGCCAATTGGGTCAGTTCGTGGTAATGCGTGGCGAAGAGGGCGCGCACGCGGTTGCTGGCGTGCAGGTGTTCCAGTGTGGCCCAGGCGATGGACAGGCCATCGTAGGTAGCCGTGCCGCGGCCGATCTCGTCGAGAATGACCAGCGCGCGCTCGTCTGCCTGATTGAGGATGGCGGCGGTTTCGACCATTTCCACCATGAAGGTCGATCGCCCGCGCGCGAGATCGTCCGACGCGCCGACACGGCTGAAGACTTGGGACACCAGCCCGACATGAGCGCTTTGCGCGGGCACGAAGCTGCCCATCTGGGCGAGCAGAGCGATCAGTGCATTCTGGCGCAGATAGGTCGATTTACCCGCCATGTTGGGGCCAGTGAGCAGGGTGATCGCGGCGCCATCGCCTTGAGGCATCAGGGCGCAGTCATTGGCAATGAAGGCGCCGGCATTTTGCTGTTGCAGGGCGCGTTCCACGACCGGGTGGCGGCCTCCAACGATATCGAAGGCGCGGCTGTCGTCGACCTTTGGCCGGGTCCAGTCTTGTTGGCGGGCGAGGTCGGACAGGCCGAGCGCGAGATCCAGCTCGCTGAGTGCGAGGCCTGTTTCCGATAGCTGCGGGGCGCTGTCGAGGATGGCACGGCGCAGGCTTGCGAATTGGCGTTTCTCGATTTCGAGACAATCTCCCGCGGCATTCAGGATCCGGGTTTCCAGCGCCGACAGCTCGACCGTGGTAAAGCGGACCTGATTGGCGGTGGTCTGACGATGGATGAAAGTGTCGCTCAGCGGGGGGGACATCATCTTTTCCGCATGGGTCGCGGTTGTTTCGATGAAGTAGCCCAGCACATTGTTGTGCTTGATCTTCAGCGAGGAGACCCCCGCCTGTTCGGCATAGCGCGCCTGCATCCCGGCGACGACGCCGCGGCCTTCGTCGCGCAATTGGCGCGACGCGTCGAGGTCTGCATCATAACCGGGCGCGATGAAGCCACCATCGCGGGCGAGTAGCGGCGGTTCGGCGACAAGGGCCTGATCCAGCAGGGACAGTAGATCGGTGTGGCCGTGCAGGGCTTTGCGGGATTCGGACAACAGGGGCGGCAAATCGGCGTCGGCCAGCGCCTCCGAGATGTCCTCGGCCTGTTCCAGCGCGTTGCGCACGGCG
The DNA here is from genome assembly GCF_018860705.1 of Citreicella sp. C3M06. Taxonomy (GTDB): domain Bacteria; phylum Pseudomonadota; class Alphaproteobacteria; order Rhodobacterales; family Rhodobacteraceae; genus Salipiger. Next base: position 99,652 of record NZ_JAHKQA010000038.1, on the reverse strand, counting down.
GCAAGATCACGCGGGCCGCCACGATCGAGGCCAAGGCGCGACAAGGCGCGATCGAGATCCGGTACCTTGCGCAGCCGTTCACGAAGCGCTGTCGCCTGCGGCGTGTCCATGGCCCAGTCGATGGCCTCCAGCCGTTCGTGGATCACTGGCAGGACCCGCGAGGGCGACGAGACGCGGCGTTCCAGCAGGCGCGCGCCTCCGGGGGTCACGGTGCGGTCTATGACCGACAGCAGCGATCCGGCGCGCCCGCCATTCATCGAATGGGTCAGTTCAAGATTGCGCCGGGTCGAGGCGTCGATCTGGAGCAGTCGGGAGATCGCTTCGCTTTGCGGTGGGCGAAGCAAGGGCAGGCGGCCCTTTTGGGTGATGTCGAGGTAGTCGACCAGCGCACCCATGGCGGAGAATTCAGGCCGGGAAAAATTCCCGAAGCCGGAAAGTGTTTGAACCCCAAAGAGATCGCACAGGCGTGCCTCGGCGCTGCTGCTATCGAATGATGCGCGCCCTAGAATCGTGGGAACAATTCCCAAATCAGAGAATACAGCGCGAAGCTCTTCGTCGACCGCGTCTGATACCAGCAACTCCGATGGTGCCAGCCGTGCCAATTCCGCGCCGATGCGCGCGCGGCCCAGCGGCATGACGTGAAACGCGCCGGTGGAAATATCTGCCCAGCTGATCGCCCAGTCGTCGCGCAGCGCAGTTAGCGCGGCGAGGTAATTGTGACGGCGGGCCTCGAGCAGGGATTCCTCGGTCAGCGTGCCGGGGGTGACAAGACGCACCACTTCGCGATGCACCACGGATTTGGCGCCGCGCTTTTTCGCCTCGGCGGGGCTTTCCATCTGCTCGCAGACTGCAACGCGAAAGCCCTTGCGGATCAGCGTCAGCAAATAGCCCTCGGCGCTATGCACCGGAACGCCGCACATCGGGATATCGTCGCCGTCATGCTTGCCGCGTTTGGTCAGCGCAATATCGAGCGCTTCGGCCGCCGCCGCGGCGTCATCAAAGAACAGCTCGTAGAAATCGCCCATACGATAAAACAGCAGGGCGTCCGGGTGGCCGGACTTGATTTCGAGATATTGCGCCATCATCGGCGTGACCGTTGTCATCGCTTTCCTCGCCTGCACGTTTGGCACGGGCATAGCAAACCCGTCCGGAATGGTGAAAGGCGAAAACCACGTAGTTGAGCCGCGCCCGGCGCTGCGCTAACAAAGACGACGCCCACTTGAGGAGAGACACGCGCAATGGCCAAGATGAAGTACACCCGGGAAGAGGCGCTGGCCTTCCATCTCGAACCCGTTCCGGGCAAGTGGGAAATTCAGGCCACCGTGCCGATGACCACGCAGCGCGACCTGAGCCTGGCCTATTCGCCCGGCGTTGCGGTTCCCTGCGAAGAGATCGCGGCGAACCCCGAGCTGGCCTATGATTATACCAACAAGGGCAACCTTGTTGCGGTGATCTCGAACGGGACGGCGGTTCTGGGTCTGGGCAATCTTGGCGCGCTGGGATCGAAGCCGGTGATGGAAGGCAAGTCGGTGCTGTTCAAGCGCTTTGCCGATGTGAACAGCATCGACATCGAGCTTGATACCGAAGATCCCGATGAATTCATCAAGGCGGTGCAGCTGATGGCGCCGACCTTTGGCGGCATCAATCTCGAAGACATCAAGGCGCCCGAGTGTTTCATCATCGAGCAACGTCTGAAAGAGATCTGCGACATTCCGGTGTTTCACGACGACCAGCACGGCACGGCGGTGATCTGTGCCGCCGGTCTGATCAACGCGCTGCACATCTCGGGCAAGAAGATCGAGGATGTGAAGATCGTGCTGAACGGCGCGGGGGCGGCGGGGATCGCCTGCCTTGAACTGATCAAGGCGATGGGTGCAAAGCACGACAACTGCATCATGTGCGACACCAAGGGCGTGATCTATCAGGGCCGCACCGAGGGCATGAACCAGTGGAAATCGGCCCATGCCGCCGTGACCGACGCGCGCAGCCTCGAAGAGGCGATGAAGGGCGCCGACGTGTTCCTTGGTGTCTCCGCCAAGGGGGCGGTGACGCAGGATATGGTGGCGGGCATGGCCGAGAACCCGGTGATTTTCGCCATGGCCAATCCCGACCCCGAGATCACGCCCGAAGAGGCCCATGAGGTGCGCCCCGACGCCATCGTCGCCACCGGCCGCAGCGATTATCCCAATCAGGTGAACAACGTTCTGGGCTTTCCCTACCTGTTCCGCGGTGCGCTTGATATTCACGCGCGGGCGATCAATGACGCGATGAAGATCGCCTGCGCCGAGGCGCTCGCCGCCATCGCCCGCGAGGATGTGCCAGATGAGGTCGGACTTGCCTATGGCAAGCAGCTCAGCTTTGGTCGCGATTACATCATCCCGACGCCGTTCGATCCGCGCCTGATTCACCGCGTTCCGCCCGCCGTAGCAAAGGCAGGGATGGACACGGGCGCGGCGCGCCGACCGATCATCGACATGGAGGCCTACGAGGAAACCCTGCGCGGGCGGATGGATTCCACCGCTCCGATGCTGCGCAGCATCAACAACCGGGCGCGTCAGGCGCAGGCCCGGATGATCTTTGCCGAAGGCGATGACGTGCGCGTGCTGCGCGCCGCCGTGATGTATCAGCGCAACGGGCTGGGCAAGGCGTTGGTGGTGGGCCGCGACGACGATGTGAAACGCAAGCTCGAAGAGGCCGGGCTGGGCGATGCCTTCCGCGAAATCGAGGTGGTGAACGCCGCCAACACCCGGCATCTCGAGACCTACAAGGATTTCCTCTATAAGCGGCTGCAACGGCATGGCCGCGACCAGAAGGACATTCACCGTCTGGCGGCGCGCGATCGGCACGTGTTCGGCGCGCTGATGCTGGCGCATGGGCATGCTGACGGCCTCGTCACCGGTGCGACCCGCAAATCGGCGCATGTGATGGAGCGGATCAACACGGTGTTCGATGCCGACGCGCCGCATGGTGCGGTCGGGGTCACGGCGCTGCTGCTCAAGGGGCGGATCGTGCTGATTTCCGATACGCTGGTGCATGAATGGCCCGACGAGCGGGATCTGGCGACCATCGCCGAGCGCGCGGCAGGCGTGGCGCGGCATCTGGGGCTGGAGCCGCGGGTGGCTTTCGTGTCGTTCTCGACCTTTGGCTATCCGGTGTCGGAACGGGCGACCAAGATGCATCTTGCGCCACAGATCCTTGATGAGCGCGGCGTCGATTTCGAATACGAAGGTGACATGACCGTCGACGTGGCGCTGAACACCAAGGCGCAAGAGGCCTATCCGTTCCAGCGCCTGACCGGCCCGGCGAACATCCTTGTGGTGCCGGCGCGGCACTCGGCGTCGATCTCGGTCAAGCTGATGCAGGAGATGGCCGGGGCGACGGTGATCGGGCCGATTCTGGCCGGGGTGGATGCCTCGATCCAGATCTGTTCGACCAACATGACGGCGAATGACATCCTCAATATGGCGGTTCTGGCGGCCTGCAAGGTCGGCTGAGGCACGCCCGTCCCGCTGGCGCTGTCGGCGGGACGGTCAGGAATAGGAAGGGCTTAGATGACGATCTGGAACCTTGGGTCCATCAATGCGGATCTGGCCTACGCGGTGCCGCATCTTCCGGCGCCGGGCGAGACCATCGCGGCAACGTCGCGGATGGTCGGGCTTGGCGGCAAGGGCGCCAACATGTCGGTGGCGGCGGCACGCTGCGCGGCGCGGGTGGTGCATCTGGGCGCGGTCGGCGCGGATGGGGCCTGGGCGATCGAGCGGATGATGGAATACGGCGTCGACACCCGGTTCATCGCGACGGTCGACGGGGTGACGGGCCATGCGGTCATCATGATCGACGCGGCCGGTGAAAATTCCATCATCCTGCACCACGGCGCCAATCATGAGATCCCTTATGACCTTCTGGCGCGGGCGCTGTCCGAGGCGGGCACCGGCGACTGGCTGCTGATGCAGAATGAAACGCTGCTTCAGCCCGAAGCGGCGCAACTGGCGCGGCGCATGGGGCTGAAGGTGGCCTATGCGCCCGCCCCGTTCGAGCCAGAGGCGACGCGCGCGGTGCTGCCCCATGTCGATCTTCTGGTGCTGAACGCGTTGGAACTGGAGCAGTTGCAGCAAGTGCTGGGGTTGGATTTTGCCGGGATGGGCGTGGCCACGGTGGTGGTCACCGAGGGCGCAAAGGGCGGCAGGGTGCACCAGCAGCGCGGCGGCTGGCAGCCCGAGCGGTTCGATGCGCCTAAAGTCGTGGCGGTCGATACCACCGGCGCCGGGGATACCTTTACCGGCTATTTGGTGGCGGGGCTGGATCGGGGGATGCCCTTGCGGCAGGCAATCGGGCTGGCGGCGCGGGCCTCGGCGCTGATGGTCACGCGGAATGGCACGGCGGATGTGATCCCGGATTTGAAAGACGTGCAGGACGCGGGCCTGTAACCCCTTTCGCCCCGCAGAAATCCGGCCTAGCGTCGCGGCATGGACAAGGTCACCACACATCAGGCGCAGGATGATCCGCGCAACGACGAGATCCTGATCTGGGTCAATGGCACGCTGAAACCAAAGGCCGAGGCGATGGTCTCGGTCTATGATTCCGGGTTTATGCTGGGCGATGGGATCTGGGAAGGGCTGCGGCTGTACAATGGCCGCTGGTCGTTTCTGGAGGAGCATCTCGATCGCCTGTTCGAGGCGGCTCTGGCGATCGATCTTGATATCGGGATGGATCGCGCCGCGCTGATCTCTGCGATCCGTGCCACGCAGGACGCCAACGGCATGGTTACCGATGCGCATTGCCGGCTGATGGTGACGCGCGGGGTCAAGATGCGGCCCTTTCAGCATCCCTCGCTGTCGGTGTCAGGGCCGACCATTGTGATCCTGATGGAACATTCGAAGCCGTCCATCCCGCGCCCGATCCGGCTGGCGACGGTGCCGCACCTGCGCGGTCTGCCGATGACGCAGGACCCCAAGCTGAATTCGCATTCCAAGCTGAACTGCATCCTTGCCTGCATCGCCGCCGAAAAGGCAGGCGCGGATGAAGCGCTGATGCTGGATGTGCATGGGTTCGTGAATACGACGAATGCCTGCAACTTCTTCATCGTGCGCAAGGGCGCGGTTTGGACCTCGACGGGCGATTACTGCATGAATGGCATCACGCGTGGCAAGGTGATCGCGCTTTGCAAGGCGCATGGAATCCCGGTGTATGAGCGCAATTTCAGCCTCGTCGACACTTACGGCGCCGACGAGGCCTTCCTGACGGGAACCTTTGGGGCACAGACGCCGGTCGCCGAAATCGACGGTCGAACGATCGGAACGGGCGAAATGGGCCCGGTCACGGAAAGGATTCGGCAGCTTTACAAGGCGATGGTGGCACCATGAGGGATTTTTCATGAGGCTCTGGCGATGAGAATTGCCATGTGGTCCGGCCCGCGGAACCTGTCGACGGCATTGATGTATGCTTTCGGCAGTCGACCTGATTTTCATGTCGTGGACGAGCCATTCTACGGCCCGTATCTGCGCCGCACCCGCCTGCCGCATCCGATGGCACAACAGATCATGGAAGACCGGTTCGAAACCGCGCGCGAAGTGTCAGCGGCTTTGCGCGGCCCGCTGCCGCAAGGCAAGCAGCACGCGTACCACAAGCACATGTGTCAGCACATGATTCCGGGAATGCCGCGCGATTTCATGACATCCTGTGTGCATGTGTTCTTGCTGCGCCACCCCGCGCGGGTGGTGGCGAGCTTTTCCAAGGGCTACGAGGATCCGACCGCCGCCGACATCGGCTTTGAAGCGCAGGCCGAGCTTTATGATCACGTGCTGTCGCTTGGTCTTCACCCGCATGTCATCGACAGCGCCGATATCCGCAACGATCCCGAAAGGCAGCTGCATGACCTGTGCAAGCGCATTGAGCTGGAATTTGATCCAAGGATGCTACATTGGCCGCTTGGAGGCCACCGGTCAGATGGCATCTGGGCGTCGCACTGGTATGGGGCCGTGCACAGGTCTACCGGCTTTGCCGGGCCCGAAGGCCCGCTGCCCGAGCTTGATGCCGCGGGGCGCGCGCTTGTTGCGCAAGCCATGCCACATTACGAGAAAATGCGCGCACAGTTAGCTTAGGCCGAGAGCGCTCAGGGTTTTTTGGCAGCGCTTGCCTTGGTAGAACCGGTCAAGAACTCTGCAGGCGCGTCTTTGACCGCTGAAAAAAAGTGTCATGCTGGATCGCAGCTTCAACGCGTCGATAGAGCCGAGAATCCTCACAGGATCCGTTTCGGGTTGATGCAAGAGCAGCAAGGACGCTTCTGCAAGCCGTGCGCGAAGAATTGGGTGCGACAGGTAGGCCTCGGCCTCTGCCAGATTGGCGATACCGTAATGCCGCGCGGTCTGAGACCGGCCAAGACATTCGAGCTGAGGAAAAACGTACCAGATCCAATGGCTTGTCTTGTGTCCCTGACGGAGTTCGCTGGTAATCTGTGTCCAATGGGCGTCTTGCGCCGCGAGAAAGTCGTTGAGTGCCGCCATTTTCAACCTTTCACCAGGCCGGGGCGCTGCCCCGGACCCCGGGATATTTAGAGCCAGAAGAAGCAGGGAAGAACGCTCGCGGCCTCTTCTGGCCAAAAATATCCCCGCCGGAGGCGCGTCCGGCGGGGGAAACAGTACGGCGCTTGTGAAAGGCTCAGCCCTTCAGACGGCGGTTCCGCGCGGCCAGAAGTTTCAGGCGCAGTGCGTTGAGCTGGATGAACCCCTTGGCGTCTTCCTGGTTGTAGGCACCAGCGTCATCTTCGAAGGTCACATGCGCCTCTGAGTAGAGCGACTGTTCGGACCAGCGAGCAATGGTGCGCGCCGAGCCCTTGTAGAGTTTCAGACGGACGGTGCCGGTCACATGCTCTTGCGACTTGTCGATCAGCGCCTGAAGCATTTCGCGTTCGGGCGAGAACCAGAAGCCGTTGTAGATCAGTTCCGCGTAGCGCGGCATGATCGAATCTTTGAGGTGACCTGCGCCGCTGTCCAGCGTGATCTGCTCGATGCCCCGATGTGCCTCAAGCAGGATCGTGCCGCCCGGGGTCTCGTAGATGCCACGGGATTTCATGCCGACGAAGCGGTTCTCGACAAGGTCGAGAACGCCGATGCCATGCTTGCCGCCCAGCTCGTTCAGCTTGGTCAGGATCGTCGCGGGCGACATCGCCTCGCCGTTGATCGCGACCGCATCACCTTTTTCAAACGAGATCTCGATCAGCTCGGGCTCGTTCGGGGCCTGCTCGACGGGCACAACGCGCTGAAGGACGTATTCGGGCGCTTCCTCGGCGGGATCTTCCAGAACCCGGCCTTCAGAGGAGGTGTGAAGCAGGTTCGCATCGACCGAGAACGGCGCTTCGCCGCGCTTGTTCTTGGCGATCGGAATCTGATTTTTCTCAGCAAAATCAATTAGTTTTGTGCGAGAAGACAGATCCCACAACCGCCACGGCGCGATCACCTTGATATCCGGGTTCAGCGCATAGGCGGCCAGTTCGAACCGCACCTGGTCGTTGCCCTTTCCGGTCGCACCATGCGCCACCGCATCGGCGCCGCAGGCTTCGGCGATCTCGACGAGACGCTTGGAGATCAGCGGGCGCGCGATCGAGGTGCCCAGCAGGTAAAGCCCTTCGTAAAGAGCGTTGGCGCGGAACATCGGGAAGACGAAGTCGCGCACGAATTCCTCGCGCAGGTCTTCGATGTGGATCTCGGTGGCCCCCATCATCTCGGCTTTGGCGCGCGCCGGTTCGAGCTCTTCGCCCTGACCGAGATCGGCGGTAAAGGTTACCACCTCGCAACCGTATTCGGTTTGCAGCCATTTTAGGATGATCGAGGTGTCGAGGCCTCCGGAATAGGCCAGGACGACTTTCTTGGGCGCCGACATGATAGGTTGTTCCTTACGCTGAATCTGCCGCGCGGTTTATGGCCTTTTGACGTAAGGAGCAAGGATCGGTCGTTGACCACCCCTTTTCCTGTGATAGCCCTGCCGGGAAAGTCGACAGATGAGGCGGGCGCGATGGGCTGGAAACTCTTCCTTCACTCGGTACGGATGGTGCTGGACAACCTTGGCGTCGCGCTGCGGCTGTCGGCATTGCTGTATCTGGTACAGATGGCGTTCACGGTGTTTCTTTTCGTCACACCGGATGATTCGCTGCAACAGCCGACGGCCGGAACCGTGGAGCTGTTGCTGCTGTCGATCTTCGCGGTGGTTGCAAGCCTCTGGATCGCGGTCGGCTGGCATCGCTTTGTGTTGACCGGAGAAGAACCGGCAGGCTTCGTGCCGCGCTGGCACGGATCAGAGATGCTGTCGTATTTCGGGCGCTCCTTGCTGATCGGCTTCATGCTGATCGCTCTGGGATCTGTCATTGCCGGGCTTGTCCTTGGTATCGGCTCATCGCCCGCGCTGATCGGCCTGATGACGTTCGGTCTTGTCGGGCTTGGCAGCTATATCTTCTTTCGTGTGGGACTCGTGCTGCCTGCATCGGCCATGGGCAAGCGCATGAAGATGCGGGAAAGCTGGGATGCGACCTCTGGCGATTCCACCGCGCTGCTGCAATTGGCGCTGATCGTCATCGGGGCCAAGCTGTTGATCGAAATCCCCGGCATGATCGATGGAAACACCACCGGGCCGATCAGTTTGATCTACGGGCTTGTCATCGACTGGTTCGTCACGATGTTTGGTGTGTCGCTGCTGACGACGCTTTACGGCGTCTTCATCGAGGGCCGTCGACTGTAAGCGGCTTGCCAAGCGCATCGGATTGCGCAAGGTCAGGGCATGGACAGCTTTCAAGACCGGGCCCGCGCCGCCGCCGAGCGGATGCGCGAGGTTTTCCCCGAGACACCACTTTTGCGCAATGCCCACCTGTCGCAGCTTTATGGCGCGGACATCTGGCTCAAGCGTGAGGATCTGAGCCCGGTGCGCAGCTACAAGCTGCGCGGCGCGTTCAACGCCATGTCGAAACGCCCGGAGGCCGAACTTTTCGTTGCGGCCTCGGCAGGGAACCACGCGCAGGGCGTGGCCTTCATGTGCCGGATATTCAAGAAAAAAGGCGTGATCTTCATGCCGGTGACCACGCCGGATCAAAAGATCCAGAAGACCCGGATCTTTGGCGGCGAAATGGTCGAGATCGTGATGACCGGCGATTATTTCGACGATACGCTGGCGGCGGCGCAGCAATATTGTGCCGGAAAGGGCGGGCATTTCCTGTCGCCCTTCGATGATGACGATGTGATCGAAGGTCAGGCCAGCGTGGCGGCCGAGATTGAATCCCAGTTGGGTCGCTTGCCGGATCACGTGGTGATTCCCGTCGGTGGTGGCGGCCTTGGGTCGGGGATGCTGGGGTATTTCGGCAACGATGTGCAGTATACCTTTGTTGAGCCATCTGGCGGCGCCTGTCTGCGCGCGGCGCTGAAGGCGGGGCGGCCGGTGCCGCTGACGCAGGTGAATACCTTTGCCGATGGCGCTGCGGTCGGGCAGATCGGGATGCGGACCTTCGAATGTCTCAAGGATGTCGGGCTGGCGAACACGCTGGCGATTTCCGAGGATCGCCTTTGCACCACCATGCTCGAGATGTTGAACGTCGAGGGAATCGTGCTGGAACCGGCGGGGGCGCTGTCGGTTGATGCACTCAAGGATCTTGGGCAGTCGATCCGCGGCAAGACAGTGGTTTGCGTGACCTCTGGCGGGAATTTCGATTTCGAGCGTCTGCCCGAGGTGAAGGAGCGGGCGCAGCGCTATTCCGGTGTGAAAAAGTATTTCATCCTGCGGCTGCCGCAGCGACCCGGCGCCTTGAAGGATTTCCTTGGGTTTCTGGGGCCGGATGACGATATTGCCCGGTTCGAGTATCTCAAGAAATCCGCCCGCAACTTCGGCTCGGTTCTGATCGGCATCGAGACCACCGCGCCCGAGAATTTCGCCAAGCTTCAGGCGCAGCTGGACGCGCATGGCTATGCGCTGCGCGACATCACCGAAGACGAGACGCTGGCGCAGTTCCTGATCTAAGCGGCGCAGCGCTTTGGCAGTTCGCGCAGGAAATGGTCGCGGGACGATTGGTATAGCGCCGCGACAGCGGGCAGATCGACATTGGCGTCGCCCGCGTTGGCGGCGCTTTCCGCTGTCTGGCACAGGGCTGACAACGCGGAAAACCCCAGATTCAGCGCGCTGCCCTTGAGGTAGTGAAGTTTTTCTTCGATTTTCGAGGCGTTTCCGGCTGTCTCTGGCAGCTCTTCAAGCGTTGCCTCTACCTCCATGAGGAAGGCCTCGACGATCTCGTCGAAATCCTCGGCCCCGATTTCATCGCGAAGCTCGGCAACGCGGGTCCAGTCGATCATGGCGCACCTCCTGCGGGCAGGCTAGCCGCAGGAAGTAAAGATAGTCTGAGCGAAGCCGATCAAATTTTTGGGCGCGGTTGAAGGGGGTCTTAACACATCTGCGCTAAGACTGACCAAACTGCCTTTTCATGCCCGGAACGCCGCTTGCAACCGAACACAGCAGATATCATCACTCCCAGCCCGTCGTCACCGCATCTGCGGCGGATTCTGGTGGTCGATGACAGCGTTGTGCAGCTCAAGATCCTCAGCGCGATGCTGAAACGTTGGGGGTTCGAGGTCTGGCAGGCGGAAAGTGCCGAAGAGGCGCTTGAGCTTTGCGAACAGGTCGTGCCCGATGCCGTGCTGTCGGACTGGATGATGCCCGGCATGGATGGGCTTGAATTCTGCCGTCGGTTTCGCGCTCTGCGGCGCGACAATTACGGCTATTTCATTCTTCTGACCTCAAAGAGCGAAAAGGGGGAGGTCGCCGCCGGGCTGGATGCCGGTGCCGACGATTTCCTGACCAAACCGGTCAATTCCAACGAGCTGCGCGCCCGTATCAACGCCGGTGCCCGCATTCTCGAGATGGAGCGCAAGCTGACCGACACGCTGGGCAAGTTGCAGGGCGCTTATGATGCCATCGATCGCGATCTGCGGCAGGCCCGGACCATCCAGCAGGCGCTGGTGCCGCGCCGCCACCATGATTACGGCGGCGCGCGGGTCAGTCTGTTGCTGAAACCCTGTGGGCATGTCGGCGGCGATCTCGTCGGTTTTTTCAGTCCGAACAAGTTTGGGGTCGGGGTCTACAGCATCGACGTGTCCGGTCACGGTATTACCTCGGCACTGATGACGGCGCGGGTGGCGGGCTATCTCGGGGGCGATTTTCCCGACCAGAACATCGCGCTCGAACGCCGTTTCGAAAAGCTTGTCGCCTTCAGCCCGCCCGAAGAGGTCGCGCGTCGCCTGAACGATCGTCTGTCCGCCGATCCGGGGGTGCTTGAATATCTGACGATGGGCTATGCGATCATCGACATGGGCACCGGGCGGGTCCGGCTGGTGCAGGCGGGGCATCCGCCGCCGCTGCTGATCCATGCCAACGGCAGCGTGGAATACATCGGCAACGGCGGCTTGCCCATCGGCCTTGTGCCCGATGTGTCCTACGACCGGATCGAGATCGAGATGCAGCCGGGCGACCGTCTGCTGATCTATTCCGATGGCATTACCGAAGCCACGCTGAAGAACGGCGAGATGCTTGACCAGAGCGGTCTGGTTGATCTTGTCAGGCAATGCTCCGGCGCCCTCGGCACGGAATTCCTTGACGATCTGTATTGGCGGCTCAGCCAGCTCACGCGCGGCGGTATCATCCTTGAAGACGACGTGTCCGCCGCGCTGCTTGAATTCGACGGTTTGCCCGCTGGTCAGACCGCGTGACGGCGCACGAAATCACGGTCTCCGGGGTTCCCCAGCAGCTCTGCGGCGACCATTGGCGCCATCCATCGCACCGAATGCCCGAGCTCCAGCGGCGCGCCGTGCGGGCGCACCGGCAGCGCGGCATAGATGATGCACAGCTTCTCGGCCCACAGGTCGTATTCCGGCATGTAGGTGAAACGCCGGAACGCCCCGAGCCGCTGGGCACGCGCGATGTGCCAGCCGGTTTCCTCGTAGACTTCACGGTGCAACGCCTGCACCGGCGATTCGCCCGGGTCGATGCCGCCGCCGGGCAGCTGAAATTCGGGCCATGGCTCTGATTGGTGGGTCACCAGCAGCGCGCCATCGCGCGGCAGGATCGCATAGGCGCCGGGGCGCAGGGTATAGCGGCGCGCCGGCTCGGGCGCGTCTCCGTAGCGTCGGATCATCAGGGGCCCCTTGGTATCGAGCTTGCTCTGCCTATATGGTGCCGGTATGCCAACGCGCGGCAGATAAGGAAACCCCATGACCATCGGCACCAAACTTGCCTGGGATGACACAGTCCTCCCTTTTCAGCTCGATCTTCCCGACATCCGTGGCCGGGTGGCGCGGCTTGATGGCGTGCTGAACGGCGTTCTGTCCCAGCACGATTACCCCGAACCGATCGAGGCGCTTGTCGCCGAAATGACGCTGCTGACAGCGCTGATCGGCCAGACGGTCAAGCTGCGCTGGAAGCTGTCGCTTCAGGTGCAGACCCGCGGCGCGCTGCGGATGATCGCGACGGACTATTTTGCCCCGAGCGCCGAAGGCGAGCCGGCGCGCATCCGCGCCTATGCAAGTTTCGACCGCGATCAGGTCAGCGACGCCACGGCTTTCGATCAGCTCGAAGAGGGATATTTCGCGATCCTGATGGATCAGGGCGAAGGCACGACGCCCTATCAGGGCATCACCCCGCTGGCGGGCGGCTCGCTTGCCGCCTGTGCCGAAAGCTATTTTGCGCAATCCGAACAATTGCCGACGCGCTTCGCGCTCAATTTCGGCAAGGTGATGAACGCCGACGGTTCTGGCGAATGGCGCGCTGGCGGCATCATGATCCAGACCATGCCCAAGGCGTCGCCCTTCGCGCAGGGTGGCGGATCGGGCGATGGCGGGCTGCTCAAGCCCGAAGACCTCGTGCAGGGCGACGAGCAGGAAAACTGGCGCCGCGTCAATTTCCACGTCGATACGGTGGACGAGCTTGAACTGATCGGCCCCGACCTGCCGCCGACCGATCTTTTGGTGCGCCTGTTCCACGAGGAACAGCCCCGCGTCTACGATGCCCAGCCGGTGCGGTTTGGCTGCACTTGTTCCGAAGACAAGGTGCGCCAGTCGCTGTCGATCTATTCGGCCAAGGATATCGAGAAGATGACCACGGACGATGGTCGCGTCACCGCCGACTGCCAGTTCTGCGGCGCGCATTACGATATGGACCCCACAAGCGTGGGGTTCGAGGCCAACAAGTGAGCCTCGCCGGGGATCAGGAACGCGCGCTGCGTCGCGCACTTCTGGAAGACGGGCAGCCGTCGTCTGATTTTGACCTGAACCCCGGCACCCTGCTGCCCGAGGGCCGCAAACTGCGCCCGGCTGGCGTGCTTGCGGTGTTCATGCCCGGCCCAGATGGTCTGGAACTGCTGCTGACCAAGCGGTCGTCGCGGCTGAAACATCATCCCGGCCAGATTGCCTTTCCCGGTGGCAAGGTCGATCCTGTCGATGATGGCCCGGTGGCGGCTGCGCTGCGTGAAGCGCGCGAAGAGGTGGGGCTTTTCCCGGAAACGGTCGAAATTCTTGGGACTCTGCCGACGCATGAAACGGTGACCGGCTTTGTGGTGACGCCCGTCGTGGCGCTGGCGCCTTGCTTTGATCCGGTGGCTGAGCCGGGCGAGGTGGCCGAGGTGTTTCGCGTGCCCTTTGCCCATGTCACCAACCCGGCGCGATACCATATCGAAGGCCGGCGCTGGCGCGGTCAGCGTCGGCTTTACTACACCGCGCCCTATGGTCCCTATTACATCTGGGGCGCGACGGCGCGGATGCTGAGGGCGCTGGCCGGGCGCATTGACCCGTGAAGGTCGATGGCGAGTGGCTGACCGCCGCGCCGACTCAGGCGGTGTTGGGGATGCTCGAGTCGGGCGGCCACGTGGCCTATGCCGTAGGCGGCTGCGTGCGTAATGCGCTGATGGGGGTTGCCGTCGCTGATGTGGATATCGCGACCGATGCGTCGCCCCAGCGGGTTGTCGCGCTGGCGCAGGCGGCAGGGCTGAAGCCGGTGCCGACCGGCATCGACCATGGCACCGTTACCGTCGTCGCGGATGGCATCGGGCACGAGGTCACCACCTTTCGCACCGACGTGGAAACCAATGGGCGGCATGCGGTCGTGCGCTTTTCCAGTTGCATGGCCGAAGACGCGCAGCGGCGCGATTTCACCATGAACGCGCTTTATGCCGATGCGCGCGGGCAGGTGTTCGACCCGGTTGGCGGGCTGCCGGACCTGCAGGCGCGGCGCGTGCGGTTCATCGGGGACGCCAGCGCGCGCATCGCCGAAGATTACCTGCGCATCCTGCGGTTCTTCCGGTTTTGCGCTTGGTATGCCGATCCGGCGCAGGGCATGGACCCTGTTGCGCTGGCAGGGATTGCCGATGGGCTTGACGGTCTGGAAAGCCTCTCCGCCGAACGAGTGGGGCAAGAGCTGCTCAAGCTGCTGGCCGCGCCCGATCCCGCCCCCGCCGTTGCGACAATGTCGCAGCTTGGCGTGTTGGCGCGGGTGCTGCCGGGGGCAGTGCCGGATGCGCTGGCCCCGCTGGTACATCTGGAGGCGGGGCTGACGCCGGACCCGCTGCGACGTCTTGCGGTGCTTGGCGCGGACGGCGAGGGGCTGCGGCTGTCGAAGCATCAGAAAAAACGCCTGACGCTATACCGCGAGGCCAGCGGTAGCCTTGCCGAGATCGCCTGGCGTCATGGCGAAACCATCGCCCGCGATATTGCGCTGATCCGCGCGGCCAGCCTTGGCCAGACGCTGGACCCCGAGACTGAGGTCGCGATTGCAAAAGGGGTCGCGGCGGTGTTTCCCGTGAAACCGCGCGACCTGATGCCGGGCCTGCAAGGCGCGGCGCTTGGCGCGGCGCTCAAAGACATGGAAACGCGCTGGATCGCCTCGGGCTTCGCGCTGACGAAAGACGAGCTGATAGGATGATCGACCCGCTTTACGGTTTCGTGTTCCTCGGCCTGTTCTCGCCGGGGCCGAACGTGGTGCTGCTGACCGCGTCTGGCGCGCGGTTCGGGCTGAAACGCACCTTGCCGCATCTGTTCGGTGTGGTGCTCGGCGTGGGCATCACGGCGGGGTTGACCGGGCTTGGCATCGCGGCGCTGCTGGCGCAGGTGCCGACACTGGCGCTGATACTGAAACTCGCCGCAAGTGCGTGGATGCTGTGGATGGCCTGGGGGCTGTGGAATTCCCACCGCAAACAGGGCGATGGCCGCGAGCGCCCGATGAGCTTTGTCGAGGCGGTGCTGTTTCAATGGATCAACCCCAAGGTCTGGGCGGTGGCGCTGGCGGCGAGCTCGGCCTATCCCGGCGGGCTTGGCCCCGTGGCCGAGGCGATGCGGCTGGGCAGCGCCTTCAGCGGGCTGAACCTGCTGTGCTGCCTGTTCTGGGCCAGCGCCGGCAGCTTGCTGACATGGCTGCTGACCACCCCGCGCGCGTGGCGGATCTTTGCCCGGATCATGGCGCTGGCGCTGGGAGGCTTTTCCGTCATGGTGTTCCTGTAGGGAATCAGGGACACTCCGCGCGCAGGCGAAGGACCCCCCGACATGTTCCGCTACTTTGAAAACCTCGTTGATCCCTATTGCGATTACGAGCAGACAGACACCCCGCCGCGCAAGATGCTGCCGTTCATCGCGCAATACGCCAGGCCGTTCCGCAAGCTGTTCATCTGGGCGGGGCTGCTGTCTGTTGCGGTTGCCAGCGTCGAGATCGGGCTGATCTGGGCGATGGGCTGGGTGGTCGACATCCTCGCGGGGGATCCGGAGCAGGTCTGGGCCGATCATGGCACGGCGCTGGTGCTGATGGGGCTGTTCATCCTGCTGATCCGGCCGCTGATCCAGGCGCTGGATGTGCTGGTTCTGAACAATGCGATCATGCCGAGCTTTGGGGTGCTGATCCGCTGGCGGGCGCATGCGCAGGTGCTGCGGCAATCCATCGGCTGGTTCGAAAATGATTTCGCCGGACGCATCGCCAACCGCATCATGCAGACGCCCCCGGCGGCGGGCGAGGCGGTGTTTCAGGTCTTTGACGCGCTGACCTTTGCGCTGGCCTATATCGTTGGCGCGGCGGTGTTGCTGGCGGATGCCGATCCGCGGCTGATGCTGCCGCTGATCCTGTGGTTCGTAGGCTACGGCGTGCTGATGCGCTGGCTGATCCGCAAGGTCGGACCGGCGTCGAAGGCGGCGTCGGATGCGCGCAGCCTTGTGAACGGGCGGGTGGTCGACGCCTATACCAACATCCACTCCGTCAAGATGTTTGCGCAGGACCGTCAGGAACTCAATTACGCGAAAGAGGCGATCGACCTCGCCCGCGACACGTTTCGCGCCGAAATGCGGATCTATACGCAGATGGATCTGGCGCTGGTGGTGCTGAACGGGCTGCTGATCGTCGGCGTGGTGGGCTGGGGGCTGGTGCTGTGGATGCAGGGCACCGCTTCGGTCGGGATCGTCGCTGCGGCGACGGCACTGACGCTGCGGTTGAACGCCATGACCGGCTGGATCATGTGGGCGCTGACCACGTTTTTCCGCCAGCTTGGGGTTGTCGCCGAGGGGATGGAGACCATCGCCCAGCCCATCGCGCTTGTCGATGTGCCGGGGGCAAAACCGCTGGCGCTGAGCGACGGGCGGATCGAGCTGCAAGCGCTGACGCATCATTATGGGCGCGGGCAGGGCGGGCTAGAGAAAATTTCTCTGACCCTGAAGCCGGGGGAAAAGATCGGCCTTGTCGGGCGCTCTGGCGCTGGCAAGTCGACGCTGGTGAAATTGCTGCTGCGCTTTTACGATCCGGAATCGGGAAAAATTCTCATCGATGGTCAGGACGTGACGCAGGTGCAACAAGACAGCCTGCGCCGCGCCATCGGCATGGTGCAGCAGGACAGCGCGCTGATGCATCGCTCGGTGCGCGACAACCTGCTGTATGGCCGCCCCGATGCAAGCGAAGACGAGATGATCGCCGCCGCAAAACAGGCGCAGGCGCATGAGTTCATCCTGACGCTACAGGACGGGCAGGGCCGCACCGGCTATGACGCGCAGGTCGGCGAGCGCGGCGTCAAGCTGTCGGGAGGGCAGCGCCAGCGGATCGCGCTGGCCCGGGTCATCCTCAAGGATGCACCGATCCTGCTGCTGGACGAGGCAACCAGCGCGCTGGATTCCGAAGTCGAAGCGGCGATTCAGGATACGCTGTATGGCATGATGCAGGGCAAGACCGTCATCGCCATCGCACACCGGCTCAGCACTATTGCGCATATGGACCGCATCCTTGTCCTTGACGGGGGAAAGATCGTCGAAGAGGGCACCCATGATGTGCTTTTGGCGCAAAAGGGGCTATATGCCGGGTTCTGGGCCCGCCAGTCCGGAGGTTTCCTCGACCCCGACCAGCCCGCCACCAACACCTCCGAGAAGGCTGCGGAATGACTCTTTCCGAACTCATTGACCCATTTGCGCGCGCCAAGACGCCGCCCCCCACGACGCTCTGGCGTTTCATGGCATGGGCGATCCGCGGCGCTTGGCCGGTGCTGGTTCCGGCGGCGATCTTTTCCATTCTTGGCGGCGTGACCGAGGTTCTGTCGGCCAAGCTGCTTGGCGATGTCATCGACCGGGCCCTCGGAGGCGCGCCAAGCGAGGTGTTCAGCGCGCAGGGCTGGTTCCTGTTGATGTGCCTTGGCTTTTTCGTGCTGCTGCGGCCGGCGATCCTTGGGATGTCGGCTTATACGCAATCGGTGATGATGCAGCCGAACGTGTTCAACCTGATCCTCAGCCGGGTGCACCGCTATACGCTGGGCCACGCGGTGACGTTTTTCGACAATGATTTCGCCGGGCGCATCTCGCAGAAAGAAATGCAGACGGCCCGCGCGATGAACGATGTAATCACGGAAACCGTGCATTCGGTGCTGTTCGCGGTGGCCTCGGTGGTCGGTTCGGTCTGGTTGCTGGGCGCGGTCGATTGGCGCATCGCGCTGGGACTGGTGGTATGGATCGTTGCCTATGGCTTTCTCATTCGCCATTTCATGCCGCGCATCCGTTCGACCTCCAAGGCGCGGGCGGCGGCGCGGGCGATGGTCACCGGCCAGCTGGTCGACACCGTGACCAACATCAAGACCGTCAAGTTGTTCGCCCATGACGAATTCGAGGATCAGGCCGCGCTGGGGGCCATGAGCACCTATCGCGACCGGTTCATCGCCTTTGGCCATGTCTCGGCGCAGTTCCGATTCTGGCTGATGGCGCTGGCGGGCACGCTGCCGGTGCTGCTGATCGGCGGTGCCCTGTTCTACTGGTCGGTCGGCATGGTCAGCGCTGGCGATATCGCGGCGACCGGTGCGGTGGCGTTGCGCCTTGCGCAGATGACCGGCTGGGTCAGCTTTACCCTGATGGGCATGTACGCCAACATCGGCGAGATCGAAGACGGCATCCGCACCATCACCCCGGCCCACACCTTGCTGGATGCGCCCGGCGCGCAGGCGCTGGAGGTCAGCGACGCGCGGGTCGAGTTTCGCGATGTCGCGTTTTCCTATGGCCGCAAGGAAGGCGGCATAGACCATGTCGCGCTGAACATCGCGCCGGGGGAAAAGATCGGCGTGGTCGGGGCTTCGGGGGCGGGGAAATCGACGATGGTGGCGCTGCTGCTGCGGCTGTACGACGCCGAAAAGGGCGGCATCTTCATCGACGGCCAGAACATCGCCGAGGTCACGCAGGAAAGCCTGCGCCGCCAGATCGGCATGGTCACGCAGGAAACCGCGATGTTCAATCGTTCTGCGCTGGACAACATCCGCTATGGCAAGCCCGATGCCACCATGGACGAGGTCATCGCCGCCGCCGAAAAGGCCGAGGCGCATGAGTTCATTCTGAAGTTGCGCGATCACAATGGGCGCGAGGGCTACGAGGCGCATCTGGGCGAGCGCGGCGTGAAGCTGTCCGGTGGCCAGCGCCAGCGGATCGCTCTGGCCCGCGCGATCCTCAAGAACGCGCCGATCCTCGTGCTGGACGAGGCAACCAGCGCGCTCGATTCCGAGGTCGAGGCGGCGATCCAGTCGGCGCTTGACCGGGTGATGCAGGGCAAGACCGTGCTGGCGATTGCGCACCGCCTGTCGACGCTGTCGGAAATGGACCGGATCATCGTGCTCGACGCCGGGCGCATCGTCGAGGCGGGTA
Organism: Citreicella sp. C3M06; assembly: GCF_018860705.1. Taxonomy (GTDB): domain Bacteria; phylum Pseudomonadota; class Alphaproteobacteria; order Rhodobacterales; family Rhodobacteraceae; genus Salipiger. The sequence goes on along the minus strand of NZ_JAHKQA010000038.1, from coordinate 80,498 downwards.
GCCACGACGCGCTGCTGGCGCAAAACGGCCTGTATGCGCGTTACTGGCATCGCCAATCGGGCGGTTTCATGGTGCCCGAGGCAGACGCCGCCGAGTGAGGCTTGCCAAATGGCCCGTCTCCGGGGCATGAGCAGCGCATGGAACAGGTTACGATAGAGCGGCTTGGCCACCAGGGTGACGGTATCGCCCCGGGGCCGGTTTTTGTGCCCGGCGCGCTGCCGGGCGAGGTGGTGGAAGGCGTCATCCGTGGCGACCGCATGGCGGAGCCGCGCATCGTCACGCCGGTGGAACAGCGGGTCAAGGCACCCTGCCGCTATGCCAAAAGCTGCGGCGGCTGCCAGTTGCAGCACGCCCGTGACGATTTCGCCGCCGAGTGGAAGGTTGGCGTGGTGCGTCAGGCGCTTGCCGCGCATGCGCTTGATACCGCGTTCCGCCCCATCGCGATCTCGCCGCCGCAAAGCCGCCGCCGCGCGTCTTTTTCGGCGAAGCGCACCAAGAAGGGGGCGCAGGCCGGGTTCCACATGAAAGGCTCGGACATCATCGTTTCGGTGCCTGATTGCCTGCTGGTGCAGCCGGAGCTGACCGGCGCGCTACCACTGGTCGAGGCGCTGGCCGTGCTTGGCGCCGCCCGCAAGGGAGAGCTGTCGGTGATGGTGACGACCTCGCTGCACGGGCTCGATGTGCGGGTGAGCGGTGGCAAGCCGCTGGACCCGACCGAGGAAATGCAGCTGGCAGAGCTCGCCCGCCGTCACGGCTGCGCCCGCATCGCATGGGACAATACGGTGCTGACCCTGCGTCCGGCAGAGCAGCAGATGGGCGCGGCGCGGGTGGTGCCACCGCCCGGCGCGTTTCTTCAAGCGACGCCGCAGGGCGAAGCCGCGTTGCTCGCCGCTGTGCGCGAGGCCGTGGGCGATGCGGCGCATGTGGTGGATCTGTTCGCCGGGTCGGGCACCTTTGCGCTGCCGCTGGCAGAGCGCGCGCGGGTTCATGCGGTGGAAGGCGATAAGGCGATGATCGCGGCGCTCGACAAGGGCTGGCGTATGGCGCAAGGCCTGCGCCACGTCACCACCGAGGCGCGCGATCTGTTTCGCGATCCGCTGATCGATAGCGAACTGTCGCGGTTCGACGCGGCGGTGATCGACCCGCCGCGCGCCGGGGCCGAAGCCCAGATCGCCCAGCTGGCGCTGGCGAAGCTGCCGAAGATCGCGCATGTATCCTGCAACCCGGTGACCTTCGCCCGCGACGCGGCGGCGCTGGATCTGGCGGGTTATACGCTGGATTGGGTGCAGGTGGTGGACCAGTTCCGCTGGTCGACCCATGTCGAGCTGGTGGCGTCGTTCACGCACAGGTGAGCGCGCCTTGAGCTATCGCGGTGGGTGAATTCGCGCTATGGTTGGCCGCAAAACAACCCATAACAATACGAGCGGACAGATGCGGTTTTTCAGGATTGCCCTGCTACTGGTGGCGGGTGCCCTCGCGGCGTGCAGCAACAGCAAGTTCAGAACCTACAATGGCCCCGAGATCACTCATGTGGTGGTGCAGAAAAGCGCCCGGCGCATGTATCTGCTGCACAACGACAAGGTGCTGGAAAGCTACGACATCGGGCTGGGCTTTGCCCCGTCCGGGGACAAGAAGATCGAGGGCGATGGCAAGACCCCCGAGGGGCTGTATTTCATCGACCGGCGCAACCCCAACTCCCGGTATCACCTGAGCATCGGCCTGTCCTACCCCAGCCCCGATGACCGGGCCGAGGCTGAAGCGATGGGCAAGAGCCCCGGCGGTGACATCTTCATTCACGGCACCCCGCCGCCGTACCGCAGCGCCGGGCGTGACTGGACCTGGGGCTGCATTGCCGTGAGCGATCGCGAGATGGAAGACATCTACGCCATGGTTCGCGACGGCACACCGATCACCATTCACCCCTGATCGAGGCTGCGATCGCCCGGCAGGCGGGCTGACGTGCGGCAAGCGCCACGTCAGCCCGCGGCCACCGGGGGGCTTACTGCCCGAGGGCGATCTGCTGGGCGCCCGGAATCGAAGACGCGCTCGGCACGCCGGTGACCAGCGTCCACCAGATCTTGCCGTTCGGCTCCTGAAACCAGGCGATGCCCAGATCGCGCGCTGCCGCGTCAAGGATCACGTCGCGGGTGGCGGGATCTTCCATCCATGCCGCGAGAGTTTCGGTTTCGGTTTCGTAGGTTTCCGAGATGTTCTCGCCCACGAGCCGCCCGGTGTAGCCGACGCGCTGCACCCGGTCGATCGGCGACGAGCCGTCCGAGCCGAAATGCCACGGGCGGTTCTGCACCGACATGTCGCGCGAGTGGGTCGCGGCGGCGGCGTTGAGCTGGGCATTCAGCTGCAGCGGCGCAACCCCGCGGGCCTGACGCAGCGCGTTGACCGAATCGAGCACCGAATATTCGATCCGTCCGGTGTCATTGGCCGAGATCCGGTAAACCTTGGGCAGAGGCTTGCCATCCGGTCCAAGCGCCGGAGCTTCGTTATAGGGCGCGGGGGCACAGGCTGCCGCCAGCAGCGCCGCCCCCATCATCAAGAACGCACGTCTTTGCATAATACTGCCTTGGTTGTTTCGGATCGAAATCTCGGGTTTAATCCCGATTAGCGCGTTGGGCGTTGCCAATCAAACGCACATCGGCGTGAATGCGCCGGGTTTGATTTGCGACTGCGGCATTCAGGTCATATGATGTGCCCTTGTTATCCGTATGTCCGGCGCTTGGCCGGACCCAGCTTGGGGGACAGGATCCACATGGCAGGTACAGGTTTTGACCGGCGCGCGTTCCTTGCGGCCGGAGCGGCATTTGTCGGAACTCCGGCACTGGCGCAAACGCTCGACAGCACCGGCACGGTCGAGATCGAGCGGGATGTCTCTAATATCGTACGCCGCAACGTGTCGAGCTTCCGCTCGCTCGACTGGCAGCCGTATTTCTCGAACCTGACCAAGGGCGCGATCCTTGTCGATACCCAGTCGCGCGCCTTGCACTACTGGGAAGAGGCCGGCACCTATCATCTCTACCCGTGTTCCGTGCCGCTGACCGAGGATCTGACCCGTCGCGGCCGCACCGAGGTGATCCTCAAGGACCCCAAGCCCAGCTGGCGTCCGACGCCGTCGATGAAGGAACGCAACCCCGAGTGGCCCGATTTCGTCGGCCCCGGCCCGGACAATCCTCTTGGCACCCGCTCGCTGCATCTGAGCTGGACCTACTATCGCATCCACGGCACCCATGACACCCGCAAGATCGGCCGCCGGTCTTCGAACGGCTGCGTGGGCCTGTATAATGAGCACATCGAAGCTCTTTACGACATGGCAGAGGTCGGGACGCAGGTGTTGCTAATTTGACAATACTGCGGCAGGCTGGACACGGGCGAAGTGAGTCAGATTGCAAAAAACTTTGATTGCTGGTTAGACAGACTCACGAGGTAAGTCTTGGGTGCTTGTCGTTTGAAATCATTACGACAAGCGATTTTCTGGAGGTTAACATGAAGAAACTCGCTCTCGCCACCGTTTTCGCTGCAACTGCATCGACCGCAATGGCTGGCTCCTATGCTAAGGATGACGTGGTCATGGAACCCGTTGTCGTCGTCGAAGAAGCACAGCAGTCGTCGTCGTCGGCTGGCATCGTGATCCCGCTGCTGCTGATCGCCGTGATCGCCGCCGCTGCGTCGAACTGATACCGGGTTTTCGGTTTTTGAATTTGGAAAAGGCGGTGTCCACGGGCATCGCCTTTTTCTGTGTCCAGCGCCCGGGTCGGGCTGGCCGGGTCCTAGACCCAGCCGCCAAGATTCTCTGAAATCACCGTGCACAGCGCATCGATATGCGCACCGTCGTCGTTGAGGCAGGGAATATAGCTGAACCGCTGGCCGCCCGCGTGTTCAAAGCTTTCGCGGATTTCCTCGTTGATCTCTTCCAGCGTCTCGATGCAGTCGGCGGAAAACGCAGGGGCAATCACCGCGATGTTTTTCTTGCCCTGTTTCGCCAGCTCGGCGACATGATCGACAGTGTAGGGCTTGAGCCATTCCTCGGGGCCGAACACCGATTGAAAGGTCGTGGTGATCTGCGTCTCGTCCCAGCCCAGCCGTTCGCGCAGCAGGCGCGTCGTCTTCTGACATTGGCAATGGTAGGGGTCGCCCTGCATCAGGTAGCGTTTCGGCATGCCGTGATAACTCACCACCAGCATGTCGGGCTTCTCCGGCAGCGCCGCATAGCCGCGTTCGACCGACTGGGCGAGGGCCTCGATATATTGCGGATGTTCGAAGTAGGGATCGACGACGCGGGCCGTCGGTTGCCAGGACTGATCCATCAGCGCCCGGAAGAACTGGTCGTTGGCGGTGGCGGAGGTCGCTCCGGCGTATTGCGGATAGAGCGGGAAGAACAGGATCTTGCGGCAACCGGCCTTGACCATCGCATCGACCTTGGACTGCGTTGACGGGTTGCCGTAGCGCATGCAGTAATCGACCATCACCTGATCGCCGTACTGCGCCTGCATCCGTGCGGCGATGGCGGCGCTCTGCTGCTTGGTGATCGTCATCAGAGGGCTTTCATTCAGCTCCTCGTTCCAGATCGACTTGTAGTTCCTGCCAGAGCTGAAGGGCCGCTTGGTCAGGATGATGGTCTGAAGCAGCGGCTGCCATTTCCATTTCGGATAGTCGATAACCCGCTGATCCGAAAGAAACTCACTAAGATACCGGCGCATCGGCCAATAGCTGTAGTGATCCGGCGTGCCAAGGTTGGCGAGCAGAATGCCGACTTTCGGCGCGGCCACCTTCGGGTGGTCGGCGGGGGCGTGAACGGGGCGGCTGGCGGTGTCGTCGAGCATTTCCTGACCTTTTCCCAAAGTGTTTTGCTTAGGTATCGCAGATTCTGAATGAATCAATCGCTCAGGGGCGTTTCCCGCGTATTCAGTACATCGGCGAGACGATGCGCCGCAGATCCGGGGCGCAGCGGCTTTTGTTGGCTGTCATCTGGGGCCCAGCCGGTCAGCGTGACGATTTCGTAGGTGGCGGGGATGCGGCCATCGGTTCCGAAGGTCTGCGCGTAAAGCTGGGCGGCGCGCAGCATCACGGCGCGCCGCGTGGGCTGTTTCAGCCGCGCGCTCAAGGCGTTGGTCTCTCCCATCGCGCGCAGGTCGCGCATCAGGTGCAGCGGGCTTTCATAGCTCGCGGTCAGCGCAAAGCTGTCGGCCACCGGCAGCGCCAGCCCGGCGCGTTGCAAAAGCCCGCCAAGGTCGCGGATCTCGCCCATCGGCAGCACCCGCGGGGACAGGCCGCCGGAGATCTCGATTTCCGCCTGACCAAGCGCGCTGCGCAGCTCGCTGAGGGTCTGCCCGCCGAAACACAGCGCAAGGCACAGCCCGTCCGGCGCCAGCGCGCGGCGGCATTGCACCAGCTGGCCGACCGGATCATTCGACCAATGCAGCGCCATCGCGTGGATCACCAGATCATGCGCGCCCTGTTTGAGCGCCAGCACGTCCTCGTCAGGAATAACGTCCAGCCCCGGCAGCATTTCCTGCCAGACCTGCGGAAAAGGGCTCACCACGACCGGTGATTTAAACGTTCTGTTAACCACGAAGAGGCGATCCTGCACCTCGTCGCGGGCGGCCTCGTGCAGAAACAGCGCGGGGTTGCTCGCGGCACGAGATCTGTGCCGGGCAAGGGCGGGGCGGTCGACGAGGGGCGCGGGACTGGTCATGGAGGACAGTTAGAATGTTCATGCCCGCGTTGCAAACCGTGCTGAAGCTGGTCTACCCGTCGCGCTGCCTGATCTGCGGCGGGCTGGTGGAAACCGATTTCGGCCTGTGCGGCCCCTGCTGGCGCGATACGCCGTTCATCTCGGGGCTGGTCTGCGATTGCTGCGGGGTGCCGCTGATCGGCGATTCGGAGGATGCGGAATTCTGCGACGACTGCCTGACCACGCCCCCGGCGTGGAGCCAGGGGCGGGCGGGGCTTGTCTACAAGGACAATGGGCGAAAGCTGGTGCTGATGCTCAAGCACGGCGATCGCCACGACATCGCGCTGCCCGCCGCCGTGTGGATGGCGCGCCAGATCCGGCCATTGCTGCGCGAGAACATGGTGGCGGTGCCCATCCCGCTGCATTTCCGGCGCCATTTTAAACGCCGCTACAACCAGTCGGCGCTGTTGTCGCGTGCGCTGTCGCGCGAGCTCGGGATCGACCATGCGCCCGATGCGCTGGAACGGCTCCGGCATACCGCCTCGCTCGAGGGCAAGACCCGCGAGCAGCGCTATACCACGCTGAGCGATGTGCTGCGGGTGCGCCCGTCGCGCGTGGCGGCGATTGCGGGCCGCCCGGTGCTGATCGTCGATGATGTCCTGACATCCGGTGCGACGCTTTGTGCGGCAACCGAGGCCTGTCTTGCGGCAGGCGCCAGTGAAGTTTGCGTCAGTGTACTGGCGCGCGTTGCAAAGGAGGCTTAGATCCGGTGAAATAGCTTGAAGCGAAAGGCCCCGTTGATGCAACCGATCGAGATCTACACCACCCCCTATTGCGGCTATTGTCAGGCTGCCAAGCGCCTGCTGAATTCGAAAGGCGCGGCGTTTCACGAGATCGACCTTGCGGTCGAGCCCTCGCGCCGTGCGGAAATGACCCAGCGCGCCAATGGCGGGCGCACCGTGCCGCAGATCTTTGTCGGCAAGACACATGTGGGCGGTTGCGACGAATTATATGCGCTGGAACGCGACGGCAAGCTCGATGCGCTTCTCGCCGCAGCTTGAGCTTTCCGGTTGACCCGTTCGGGGGTTGCGGTCCAGAACGAGCGGCACCCAGACAGACACGGCAGAATGACCAAACCAGAGACCGCGCTTGCCATATCGCTCTTTAGCGAGATCCTGACCGCGGACCAGCTCCTGCGGAACAGATTGACGCGCGTGCTGCCCAACAAGATGGAAATCTCGCATTTCTCTGTGCTGAACCATCTGGCGCGGGCGCAGGACGAACGCAGCCCGGCGCAGCTGGCGCGTAGCTTTCATGTCACGCGAGGGGCGATGACCAACACGCTCGCCAAGCTGGAGATGGCCGGTTACGTGCATATCCGCCCCGATTGGGACGATGCGCGGCGCAAGATGGTGGCGATCAGCACCGCTGGCAAGAACGCCCGCGAGGCGGCCTTGCTGGCGATGGCCCCGGTGGTGACCGAGCTGGTCGGCGAGATTGGCGCCGAAAAGGTGCGGGCCATGCTGCCGGTGCTGCGCGACTTACGCCTCAAGCTCGAGGGCGACTAGAGCGCCTTCAGCGCCTCGGCCATGTTCGACGCGGAAAATTCGGTGATCGTGGTCGCAACCACCCCGGCGGTGGTGAATGGATCGCCCGCGATGATACCGTCGATCTGCGCCCGTGTGCCTTGCGCGATGACGATGCCGCCGGTGCGCGGCTCTTTGGGCCCCGACATCAAGAACACCCCCGAGGCATAGCAGGCGCGCACGTAGTCCATGTGCGGCGCCAGCACCTTTTGCACCTCTTCGAAGGGCGCGGTGTAGTCGATGTCGATGACGAACAGGCGGTTGCCCTCGGGAATCAGGCTCATGCTTTTTCTCCCGGGGCGAGGGCGGCGGTCACGTAGTTGACCGACAGGTCGCGATCGGAAATATGCCAGGCCCAGCTGATCGGGTTGAACACATATCCCTTGCGGTCGACCGGGGTCAGCCCGGCGCGGCGCAACAGCTCGTAAAGCTCGTCCGGCGTGATGAATTTCTGCCAGTCATGGGTGCCCTTAGGCAGCCAGCGCATCACCCATTCCGCGCCGAGAATCGCCATCGCAAAGCTTTTCGCGTTGCGATTCAGCGTCGAACACAGGTGCAGCGCGCCGGGTTTGAGCAGGGCGCGGCAGGCGCTCAGATAGGCGAGGGGGTCGGCCACATGCTCGACCACCTCCATATTGAGCACCACGTCGAATTTCTCGCCCGTTGCGGAAAGCGCTTCGGCGGTGGTGTGACGATAGTCGATCGTCAGCTCCGATTGCTGCGCGTGCAGTTGCGCCACGGGAATGTTGCGCTCGGCGGCATCGACGCCGACCACGGTGGCGCCAAGCCGTGCCATCGGCTCGCAGAGCAGACCGCCGCCGCAGCCGATATCGACGATGCGCAGCCCTTCGAACGGGCGATCCGACGCAAGGTCGCGACCGTATTCGGCGGCCACCTGCCGGGTGATGTAATCAAGCCGCACCGGGTTCATCATGTGCAGCGGTTTGAACTTGCCGGCAGGGTCCCACCATTCGGCGGCCATCGCCTCGAACTTGGCGATCTCGGCTGGGTCGACAGTGATGCTCATATCTTGAATTTCCCCCATGGTCATTCGGGCCTGCCTGCCAATATAGTCCTGATATGGACAAAAACTCGGGCCAAAAGAGCGCAGTGCAGTATCTCTATCCGCCCATCGACCCATTCGACCAACGCATGATCGACATGGGCGATGGACACAAGATCTATGTCGAACAATGCGGCAACCCCCGAGGTCTGCCGGTCATCGTGCTTCACGGAGGCCCCGGTGGCGCCTGTTCGCCCGCCATGCGCCGCTATTTCGATCCGCGCGCCTATCGCGTGGTGCTGTTCGATCAGCGCGGGTGCGGGCGCTCGCAGCCCCATGCCTCGGTCGAGGGCAACACCACTTGGCATCTCGTGCGCGATATCGAGGCGATCCGCGAGGCGCTGGGGATCGAGGATTTCATCGTCTTTGGCGGCAGCTGGGGCGCGACGCTGTCGCTGATCTACGGCATCTCACATCCGGAGCGGGTGCGGCGGCTGGTGCTGCGCGGCGTCTTCATGATGACACAGGCCGAGCTTGACTGGTTCTATGGCGGCGGCGCGGGGCAGTTCTGGCCCGAGCCATGGGCGCGGTTCCGCGACATGATTCCCGAGGACGAGCAGGGCGATCTGATCGCCGCCTATCACCGGCGGCTGTTCTCGGGCAACGTGCTGGAAGAGACGCGCTTTGCCCGCGCCTGGGCCAGCTGGGAAAACGCGCTGGCCTCGGTCTATTCCAACGGCAGCGGCGGCGATGCGCCCGGCGATTACGCCCGCGCCTTTGCCCGGCTGGAAAACCATTATTTCGTCAATGCGGGCTTCCTCGAAGAGGATGGCTGGATCCTGAACAATGTCGATCGGCTGGCGGACATCCCCGGCGTGATCGTGCAGGGGCGCTACGACATGATCTGCCCGCCGCGCCGCGCGTGGGAGCTGGCGCAGGCTTGGCCCGATTGCGATCTGCGGATGATCCGCAATGCCGGGCACGCGCTGTCCGAACCGGGAATCAGCGCCGAGCTGGTGCGGGTGATGGACAAGATCGCCGCAGAAGAAGGTTTACAGGACCCATGGCCCCGTTAACCTCTGGTCTTTCTGTCCTGGCCGGGATTCGTTTCGGCCCAAGGGGGGCTGCATGAGCGGGTTCAAACGACGTCGCCTGATCCAGACCGCGCTGGCCGCAGCGGTGCTTGGCGCGTCCGGTCTTGCCGCGGCGCCTGCCCGCATCGGCGGTACGCTGCGGGCTGGGCTGTCGGGCGCAAGCGCCACTGACAGCTGGGATTCGCGCAAGATCACTGGCGGATTCATGGCCGCTGCGGCGATGGCCGTTTTCGACACACTGACCGAAATCGCCGCCGACGGCTCGCTGCGCGCCGAGCTTGCCACCGACTGGACTGCCAGCGCCGACGCGCGCATCTGGGACGTGACGCTGCGCAAAGGCGTGCGCTTCCACGACGGCAGCGATTTTGGTGCGCGCGATGTGCTCGCGTCGCTGGCGCTACACAAGGGCGGCGGCTCTGGCGCGCGGCCGCTGGTCGAGACCATCGCAAAGGCGGATCGCCTGTCGGATCATCGCATCCGGTTCACGCTGGCGGCGGGCAATGCGGATTTCCCCTACCTGCTCGCCGATCCGCAGCTGTTGATCTATCCGGCGAGCCGCATCCCAGAGGCGATGGCACAGGGAATCGGCACCGGGCTGTATCGCGTCGCGGCATTCGAGCCGGGGCGGCGTTTTGTCGGCACGCGGGTCGAGGGGCATTACAAGGACGGTTCCGCGGGCTGGTTCGAAGCGCTGGAATTTCACGCCATGCCGGATGGCGCGGCGCGGGCTTCGGCGCTGCGCTCGGGGCAGGTCGATGTCATCGACCGGGTTGCACCGTCGCGGGCGGCGCGGCTGCGCGACGTGCCGGGGCTGACGGTGCAGCAGGTGTCGGGCAACCAGTTTTACGGCTTCGCGATGCAGACGAGTACTGCGCCGTTTGACGCGCGGCACATTCGGCAGGCGCTGAAACACGCCATCGACCGGCAGGCGATTCTGGATGCCGTGTTGCTGGGGCATGGCCGTATCGGGGCCGACAGCCCCATCGGCCCGCTCAATCACCACGACGCCGCGCTGACTGCGCCAGCCTATGACCCGGATCTGGCCGCATGGCATCTGCGGCAAGCGGGGCTCAGCCGGCTTTCCGTTGCGCTGCATGTTTCGGACAGCGCGTTCGAGGGCGCGGCCGAGGCGGCGCAGCTTTATGCGAACGCCGCCCGCCCTGCCGGGATCGAGATCATGCCAACCGGTGCACAGGATGCTGATTGGCAGGACACGCCGTTCCGCGCCACCGCGTGGTCGGGCCGGGTGACCGAAGACTGGATGTTCTCGACCGCGCTTCAGCACGGCGCGCCGTGGAACGAATCGCATTGGGGCATGGCGCAAAGCCCGCGGTTTCAGGCGCTGCTGCTCGAAGCCCGATCCGAGCTCGACAGCGCCCGGCGCGGGGCGCTTTATTCCGAGATGCAGCAGATCTTGCGCGATGAAGGTGGCCTGTTGATCCCGGTGTTTGCCGACCACCTGTCAGCGGTGGGCGAGCGCATCGCCACGCCGCCAACCCTTGGGGTGGCGCGTGGGCTGGACAATGCACGGATGGCGGAACGCTGGTGGCTGGCCTGATCAGCCGTTGAGCAGCGCCAGCGCCTTGGCATGCAGCGACGCATTCGCCGCTGCCAGAACGCGGCCGCCGCCATGGGCCGGGCCGCCTTCCCAATTGGTGACGATGCCGCCTGCCGCCTCGATCACCGCAATCGGGCCGCCGACGTCATAGGGGAACAGCCCCGCCTCGATCACAAGGTCGATGTGCCCCGCCGCCAGCAGCGCATAGGCATAGCAATCGGTGCCGTAGCGGGTCAGCTGCGCCTGCGCCTTGACCTTTTCGAATGCGATTCGATCAGCAGGGGCGCCGATCTCGGGGAAGGTGGTGAAGAGGATCGCCTTGGCCAGATCTGTGGTGGCTCGGGTACCAAGATTGCGGGTGCCAAGCGGGCCGACATAGTCGGCGCGGCCGAGGCCACCACAGAATCGCTCGCCGGTGAAGGGTTGATCGACAATGCCAAGCCGGGGGCCGCTGTCGTCGGACAGAGCAATCAGCACGCCCCAGGTCGGGGTGCCCGACAGAAAGCTGCGCGTGCCGTCGATGGGGTCAAGCACCCATGTCAGGCCGCTGGTGCCGGTTGTGCTGCCCAGCTCTTCTCCAAGGATGCCATCCGCTGGGCGGCGCTGTGCCAGTACCTCGCGCATCGCGACCTCGGCGGCGCGGTCGGCGATGGTCACCGGGTCGAAGCCAGAGGCATCCTTGTTTTCGGCATCAAGCCCAAGCGCGCGGAAATGCGGCAAGATCGCCGCGCGTGCGGCATCGGCCAACGCATGGGCGGTCGCCCAAAGCTCTGCCGCGAGCGGTTCGGAGATATCGGCACGGTGACGGCCGTTGGCCCCGTTGGCGTGTGTAGAGGTCATGTGCCCGCTCCGTTGCTGGATCTGCTGATCAGCTACCGCAGCGGGCCCAGAGGCTCAAGCCACGTCGGAAAGGACGCGGGCGAGTTCGAACAGTCGGCGACGCTGGTTCTCGGGGATCGCGTAATACGAACGCACCAAATCGAGCGCTTCCTTGTCGCCAAGGATGTCGGCGGGCATGGCCGCGACCGGGGCGTCTGTGGCGTCCTGTTCGGATTCGATGCCCTCAAAGAAAAAGCTCACCGGGACGTCGAGCGCGTCGGCGATATCCCAAAGCCGGGATGCGCTGACCCGGTTTGCACCGGTTTCGTATTTCTGGATCTGCTGGAACTTGATCCCGACCTGTTCGGCAAGTTGCTGTTGGGTCATTCCCACCAGCCACCGGCGGTGGCGGATGCGTTTGCCTACATGGACGTCGACGGGATGCGTCATCGGTTGTTCCTTCTATCACGCCCGGTGGGGCGATGTCTTTTCTTCTTGTTCTGGCATCAACGGCCGAACGACCAAGAGACGCGTCGCCTCAGCCAATCCCTGATGGCGCGAAACTACATCGGCGGATTGCACCGAAGCAAGCATTTTGCGCCCCTAACGATGAGGACGGTTAACATGAAACAAGTTAAGGTTGAGTGAAAGATGAGTCGCATTCTAGATTTTCGTGTTATTGACTCAAAAAGCTTATAACGATCAAACTATGGCACAGGCCGGAGACGCAAATGCGCGCTTATCACATTAATTCGCATGATATTTCTCCGCAACTGACAGAGTTGCCCGATCCCGCGGCGAAAGCTGATCACATCACCGTGTCGATCCGCGCCTGCGGGCTGAATTTCGCGGATCTGCTGATGATCGATGGCAGCTATCAGGACACGCCGCCGCTGCCCTTCACGCTTGGGATGGAGGTCGCCGGTGTGGTCGAGACGCTGGGCGAAGGGGTCACCGGAATTGCCGTGGGCGACCGGGTCGCGGTGTTCGGCGGGCAGGGCGGCCTCGCAAGCCGCGGCGTGTTTGACGCGGCGCGGACGGTGAAGATGCCCGACAGCATGAGCTTTGAAGACGCGGCGGCGTTCCAGATCGCCTATGGCACCTCGCATCTGGCGCTGGATCACCGCGCGCGGCTGCGCCCCGGCGAGACGCTGCTGGTGCTTGGGGCTGCCGGTGGGGTCGGGCTGACGGCGGTCGAGATCGGCAAGCTGATGGGCGCAAATGTGATTGCCTGCGCAAGAGGCGCTGACAAGCTGAAGGTGGCTCAGGCGGCCGGGGCGGATCATTTGATCGACGCCACGGCGGGGGATCTGCGCGCTCAGGTCAAGGCATTGGGCGGCGCGGATGTGGTCTATGACGCGGTTGGCGGTGCGCAGTTCACCGACGCCTTCCGCGCCTGCAAACCCGAAGCGCGCATACTGTGCATCGGCTTTGCCTCGGGGGAGGTGCCGCAGATCAAGGCCAATCACCTGCTGGTCAAGAACCTGACGGTGATGGGCCTGTACTGGGGGGGCTATCTCGACTTTGCGCCGGGGGTGCTGACCGGCTCGCTGGAAACCCTGTTCGGCTGGTACGCCGAGGGGCGAATCCGCCCGCATGTCAGCCATGTGCTGCCGCTGGAGCGGGTGGCCGAAGGGCTCGATCTGCTTCGAACCCGCAAATCCACCGGCAAGGTTGTGATCACCATGCCCTGAAGGCTGTCAGCTCATGCCGAGCCGTTTCATCCGGCGATACAGCGTCGCGCGCCCGATCCCGAGCGCACGGGCGGCTTGGCTGACATTGCCCTCGGCACGGGTCAGCGCCCGTACCACCGCCGCCCGCTGGGCCTTTTCAAAGCCGCTCGGCTCGTCCTCGCCGCGATCGAACAGATCCGCCGCCGGGCGCGGTTTGAGCGCGCCGCGCGGTTCCAGCTGAAAGCTGCGCCGCGCGGCGCGGGTCGCCCCGATCACCAGATCGTCGGCATCGACCGCCAGCAGAACCGCTGCGTCATCGTCGCTGTCGGCGACAATGATCCGGGCTTTGGGGAAATACGCGCGGAACAGGTCGGATTCGATGGCACGGGCGGTCTGTGCCACGGTTGCGGCAATCAGCCGGTTCATGCCTTCGGTCTGATCGGCCCGCGCCGACGAGATGTCCAGCGCCGCCACCACCGCGCCATCGGGGCCGAAGATCGGCGCGTCCATGCAACTCATAGAGATGTTGCGGGCGAGGAAATGGTCGCCCCGGTGAATGGTCAGCCGCCGGGTTTCGGCAAGGCAGGTGCCGATGCCATTGGTGCCCTCGGCGGCCTCGGACCAGTCGGCGCCGGGGGACAGCCCCCAGGAATCGAAGGTGCCCGCATCGGCGTCGGTCCGGCGCTGGTCGAGCACAAGGCCGAATTCATCGGTCAGCAGCACGCCGCAGCCAGACCCACAGACCAGCCCGAACAGCTGGTCGAGCTTTGGCATGGCGATATCCAGCAACTGCCCGACGCGATCCTTGCGACGGCTCAGCGCGGGCTGATCGAGCCGGTCTTTCGCCCGCCGTTGCGCCGGGTCGAGCCCGTAATGGGTCATCGAGCGTTTCCACGAGGCCGCAAGCAGCGATTTCGTTGCTGCCCGGTCAGAGCTGACGGTCCTGAAGACCCGGTCGATATGCTCGGTCGATGGCGTCATCTGTGGTGTTCCTCCGCTGCGAGGCCGCCTTTGCGCGAGGGGCCTTCTGTCTGGGCGAAGCCTAATCTTCCGACCCGGCGACGCGCCATGCGACCTTGGAACAAGAGCCCGCGCCACTGCGCAACGATGGTGCGATGGCGCAAGAAGGGTTGATCCCGTGCGCCCTCGACCCTTTCGCGAGCTTTACATTCAGGGTGATCACCGATTGGGTAATTCTCAAGAGTTGGCACTTCACTTTAGGCAGACGGGACTCACATGGCGATCACGGCAAGCATTCACCACCTGACCCACTACAAGTACGACCGCCCGGTCACACTTGGGCCCCAGTTGATCCGCCTGCGCCCGGCGCCCCATTCCCGCACGCGGGTGATTTCGCATTCGCTGCGGGTGTCGCCCGCCGGGCATTTCGTCAACCACCAGCAGGACCCCTATGGCAACTGGCTGGCGCGCTTCGTCTTCCCCGAGCCGGTGCGCGAGTTCAAGATCGAGGTCGATCTGGTCGCCGACATGACGGTCTACAACCCGTTCGACTTTTTCGTGGACGAGATCGCCGATGAGTGGCCGTTTGAATACCCCGAAGAGTTTCGCAACGATCTGCGCATCTATTCGCGCCCCGAGCCGGTCGGCGCGCATCTCAAGGAGTACCTCAAGGGCATTCCCAAGAAAAAGATGAACACCGTCGACTTCCTCGTCGATATCAACATGAAGCTGCAGCAGCACATCGATTATATCGTGAGGCTGGAACCGGGTGTGCAGACCCCCGAGGAAACGCTTCAGCACAAGCGCGGCTCGTGCCGGGATACGTCTTGGTTGCTGGTGCAGATCCTGCGCAACCTCGGCTTTGCGGCGCGGTTCTGTTCGGGCTACCTGATCCAGCTGAAGCCGGATCTTCAGGCGCTCGACGGCCCGTCCGGCACCGATCACGATTTCACCGACCTGCACGCGTGGTGCGAGGTGTTCCTGCCCGGCGCTGGCTGGATCGGGCTTGATCCGACATCGGGCCTGCTGACCGGGGAATCGCATATCCCGCTGGCCGCAACGCCGCATTACCGCAACGCCGCGCCAATCACCGGCGGGTTTGCCGCCGACGGCGCGCCGAAGGTCGAGTTCGATTTCGACATGACGGTGATCCGCACTGCCGAGCATCCGCGCATCACCAAGCCGTTCTCGGACGAGGCATGGGAGGCGCTCGACAAGCTTGGCGACAAGGTCGACGCGGTGATCCAGCAGCAGGACATGCGCCTGACCATGGGCGGCGAGCCGACCTTTGTGTCGATCGATGATTTCGAAAGCGCCGAGTGGAACACCGCCGCCGTCGGTCCGACCAAGCGCGACAAGGCCGACCAGCTGATCCGCAAGCTGCGCGACCGCTTCGCGCCGGGCGGCTTCCTGCATTACGGGCAGGGCAAATGGTACCCGGGCGAGACGCTGCCGCGCTGGACCTTCTCGCTGTACTGGCGGCGCGACGGCGTGCCGATCTGGAAGAACCCCGATCTTGTCGCACGTGAAACAGCCAAGGGGGCCGATGCCGCCGACGCCGGAAAATTCATGGCCGCCTTTGCCGAGAACATCGGGCTGAACCCGGATTTCGCGCAGCCCGCTTTCGAAGACCCGGTGGAATGGATCATCAAGGAAGCCGAACTTCCGGTGAATGTGACCCCCGAAGACAACAAGCTCAAGGATCCCGAGACGCGGGCGCGCATCGCGCGGGTGTTCAACCGTGGGCTCAACAAGGCGGCGGGCTACGTGCTGCCGATCCAGCGCCAGTGGCAAAGCAAGCATGTCCCGCCGACCACGCGCTGGCAGTCCGAGAAATGGAAGACCCGGCGCGGCCATCTGTTCCTGATCCCCGGTGACAGTCCGGTGGGTTTCCGCCTGCCGCTGGGCGCGCTGCCCTACATCCCGCCCTCGTCCTACCCCTATGTCTATCCGACCGATCCCTCGGTGCCGGTCGAGGATCTGCCTGATTTCCACGCCGAATTCGACGAGCGCCGCGCCGCGCTGATGGACGCGCTGGAACGCATTGCGCAGGACGAGGCCGATCAGGCCCGCGAGGAATCGGAAACCCTGCCCGATGTCACCCCCGGCCACGAGCAGAGGGTTACGGCGGCCCGTGACACCGGCGCGCGCCAGGCCATGATGCCACAGGGCGTCGGCGTCGATCCGGCGGGCAGTCAGGTGCGCACCGCCATCGCGGTCGAGCCGCGCGATGGCCGGTTGTGCCTGTTCATGCCGCCGGTCGAGGCGCTGGAGGATTACCTCGAGCTGCTGACCACCGCCGAGCAAACCGCCGCCGAGCTTGGCCTGCCGCTGCATATCGAAGGTTACACCCCGCCGAATGACAGCCGCCTGAACGTGATCCGCGTTGCGCCCGACCCCGGCGTGATCGAGGTCAACATTCACCCGGCCCACAACTGGAAAGACGTCAAGGAGATCACCTTCGGCGTCTACGAAGACGCCCGCCAGACCCGGCTTGGCGCCGACAAGTTCATGATCGACGGCAAGCATGTCGGAACCGGCGGTGGCAACCACGTGGTGGTCGGCGGCGAGACGCTGCTCGACAGCCCGTTCCTGCGCCGGCCCGACCTGATGCGCTCGATGGTGCTGTATTGGCTGCGACACCCGTCGCTGTCCTACCTGTTCTCAGGGCTGTTCATCGGGCCGACCAGTCAGGCGCCGCGCATCGACGAGGCGCGCCACGACAGCCTGTACGAGCTGGAAATCGCGCTGTCGCATTTCCCGGCGCCGGGAGAGGGCGAGCCGCCGCAGCCGTGGCTGACCGACCGCCTGTTGCGCAACATGCTGATCGACGTTACCGGCAACACCCACCGCGCCGAGATCTGCATCGACAAGCTGTTCTCGCCCGACGGGCCAACCGGGCGGCTTGGCCTCGTGGAATTCCGCGGCTTCGAGATGCCGCCAGATGCCAAGATGTCGCTTGCCCAGCAGGTGCTGATCCGGGCGCTGCTGGCGCGGTTCTGGAAAGCGCCGATTCAGGGCAAGCCGGTGCGCTGGGGCACCACGCTGCACGACCGCTTCATGCTGCCGTATTTCGTCTGGCAGGATTTCCTTGATGTGCTGCGCGATCTCAAGGAACACGGCTTTGACTTCCGCTCCGAATGGTACGAGGCGCAAAAGGAATTCCGTTTCCCCTTTGCGGGCGAGGTCGAATACGAAGGCGTGCATCTGCAGCTCAATCAGGCGCTCGAGCCGTGGCATGTTCTGGGCGAACGCGGCGCCATCGGCGGCACCGTGCGCTATACCGACAGTTCGGTCGAGCGTATGCAGGTGCAGCTGACCGCGATGGACTCGGACCGCTATATCGTCACCTGCAACAAACGCCCGGTGCCGCTGGCAAAGACCGATGCCAATGGCGTCAAGGTTGGCGGCGTGCGTTTCAAGGCGTGGCAGCCGGCCGAGGCGCTGCACCCGACGCTGCCGGTCAACGTGCCGCTCGTGTTCGATATCTTCGATACATGGACGGGCAAGGCATTGGGCGGATGTACCTATCATGTCGCACATATGGGCGGGCGGAACTATGATACCTTCCCGGTGAACACCAACGAAGCCGATGCCCGCCGCCTTGCGCGGTTCGAGAAACTGGGTCATACCCCCGGTTCCTATTGGCCAGAGACCGAATATCCGCATCCAGAGTTCCCGATGACTCTGGATCTGCGGCGGATGCCCGGCCTCTGACCCCGTGACGGAGATGGAGACGCTTGAACAAGGTCGGCACACCCGATGCGCTGATGCGCTTCCTTCAGGGCTACGAGTCCCTGCCGGGGGTTGCCGATGAGCTGAAGCGCCCGGACGGGACATTGCGTCCTGTCTGGGATCCGCTGATACGCTATCTTGCAAGCAAGAGCCCCGAACAGCTGGCGCGCTCCTTTGCGCGGGGCGACCAGTATCTGCACGATACCGGGGTGTATTTCCGCCAGTATTCCGGCGATGAATCGACCATGCGCGACTGGCCGCTGAGCCATGTGCCGGTGATCATCGGTCAGGATGAATGGGACGGGCTGGCCGAGGGCATCGCGCAGCGGGCCGAGCTGCTGGAAAAGGTCATGGCCGACCTTTACGGCGACGGCGAGCTGGTCCGGGACGGGTTTCTGCCCGCCGATCTGATCGCGCAGAACCCCGAATGGCTGCGCCCCGTGGTCGGGATCAAGCCGCGCTCGGGGCATTACCTGCATTTTCTGGCCTTCGAGATCGGCCGCTCGCCCGATGGATCGTGGTTCGTTCTGGGCGATCGGGCGCAGGCGCCATCCGGGTCTGGCTTTGCGCTTGAAAACCGCATGGCGACCAGCCGGGTGTTTCACGATCTGTTCCCCAAAAGCAACGTCGAGCGGCTCGCGACCTTCTTTCGCGTCTTCCGCGACGCGATGGTCGGGCTCAAGGGGGGCGATGGCGGGCGCGTGGCGATCCTGACGCCGGGGCAGCACACCGACACCTATTACGAACACGCCTATATCGCCCGCTACCTCGGCTTCCTGCTGCTGGAATGCGAAGATCTCAAGGTGCAGGACGGGCAGCTTTCGGTGCGCACCATCGCCGGGCCAGAGCCGGTTTCGGTGCTGTGGCGGCGACTGGATTCGCGCTTTGCCGATCCGCTCGAACTCGACGAGACCTCGGCACTCGGCACCCCCGGCATGGTCTCGGCGCTGCGCTCCGGCGCAATGGATCTGGTGAACTGCCTCGGCTCTGGCGTGCTGGAAGCGCGGGCGCTGATGGCGTTCCTGCCGCGCATCTGCGAACACCTGATGGGCGCGCCGCTGAAGATGTCGAACATCGCCACATGGTGGTGTGGGCAGGATCACGAGCGCGCCTATGTGCTGGAAAACCTGGAACGGATGATGATCGGCTCGGCGCAGTCGACCAAGCTGCCCTTTGACATCGACCGCACCACGGCGCTTGGCGGCAAGTTCCGCGGCGAGGCGCGCGGCCCGATCGAAGACTGGATCGCACGCGAGGGCAAATCGCTGGTCGGGCAAGAGGCCGTCACCCTGTCGACCACCCCCGCGATGATCGACGGCAAGCTGAAACCGCGCCCGATGGTGGTGCGGGTGTTTGCCACGCGCACGCCGGATGGCTGGGCGGTGATGCCCGGCGGCTATGCCCGCATCGGGCGCGACGGCGATCCGACGGCGCTGGCCATGCAGGCGGGCGGCTCTGTCGCCGATGTCTGGGTGATGTCCGACAAGGCGATCCATGCCGACACGCTGACCAGCACGGCATCCGGGCCGCTTCTGCGCCGCCAGCCGGGGCTGCTTCCGGCGCGGGCGGCGGACAACCTGTTCTGGCTTGGGCGCTACGCCGAACGCGCCGAGGGCGCGGTGCGGGTGCTGCGGGCATGGCATCTCAGGCTCGAAGAGCATGGCACGCGCAACGTGCCGCTGGTCTCGGCGCTGGGGGATTTCCTCACCACCTTTGGCCATGACATCGAAGACCCGGTGCCCGTCATGTTGCTGGGCCATTTCGATGCCTCTGTGGTCTGCGCCAGCAAGGTGCGCGACCGGTTTTCGACCGATGGCTGGAACGCGCTGAACGATTTGTCGGAAACCGCCCGCAAGCTGGCCGCCAAGGTGACTCACGGCGACGATGCCGCCCGCGCCATGACCGTTCTGCTGCGCAAGACGGCGGGCTTTTCCGGTCTGGTCCATGACAATATGTTCCGCTTTCTTGGCTGGCGCTTCCTGACGCTGGGGCGGGCGCTGGAACGGGCGGATCACATCGCCGCCGTGTTGGCGGTGCTGGCGGACGAGGCAACCCCTCCCGGCGGGCTGGATGCCGCGGTCGAGATCGGCGACAGCGTGATGACCCACCGCCGCCGCTACACCATCGAGACCAGCCGCGAGACGGTGATCGACATGCTGGCGCTCGACCGGGAAAACCCGCGCTCGCTGCTCTATCAGATCGACATCCTGCGCGAAGAGGAAGAACAGATCGCCGACGCCACGGCGCAGCCGCGCATGGGCGAGGCGACCCGGCGTATCCTGATGCTTCAGACCATGCTGGCGGTGTCTACCTCTGGCCAGATTTCATCCCGGCGGTTGAACCGGATCCGGCGCGAACTGGCGGGGATCTCCGAAGCGCTGACCGCGCAATATCTGAGCTAGGGGCGTTTCATGTCGCAAAGCTATGACATCAAGCTGCGCATCGCCTACCGGTACGACCACCCGGCGGGATCGCATCGCACGCTGCTGCGGATTTTGCCGCGCAGCATCGAAGGTCAGCAGCAACTGCTTTACGGGCAGGTGACCACCGATCCGCCGCCGGATTTCCGGCTCGACGATGTCGATTTCTTCGGCAACCCGATGACCGAGGTCACCCACGAGGGGCGGCTGTCCGAGATCGACTTCCTGTTCGAAGGCCGGGTGCTGCGCCGCACCCCGCGTGACGGGCTCGATCTGAGCTGCGCGCTGAGCGATCTGCCGCGCGCGGTGGCGCAGATCCAGAGCATCCGTGCCCCCAGCCCGCATCATTTCCTTGGCCCGTCGCCGCGTCTGCGTCACGAATCCGAGATCGCCGCCTTTGCGCGGTGCTGCACCCGGCCGGGAATGTCGGCGCTTGAGGCGGTCGAGGCTGTGAGCCATGCGCTCAACGATCTGTTCGACTTCGACAGTTCCGCCACCGAAGTCACCACGACTCCGATCGAAGCCTTCCGCGCCCGCCGCGGCGTCTGTCAGGACATCAGCCATGTGATGATCTCGGCCCTGCGAGAGATTGGCGTTCCGGCGGGCTATGTGTCGGGCTTTCTGCGCACGCTTCCCCCCGAGGGCCAGCCCCGGCTGGAGGGCGCCGATGCCATGCACGCTTGGGTGCGGGCGTGGTGCGGCCCCGATGCGGGCTGGGTCGAATTCGATCCGACCAACGCGATCCGCGTCGGGCTAGATCACGTGACCGTGGGCTTCGGGCGCGATTATTCCGACGTTGCGCCGTCGAAAGGCTCGCTGCGCTCGGAAGGCGGGCACGAGACGCGCCACATGGTCGATGTGGTGCCCATCGAGGCAAAGCTCACCGCGTGAGCAGCTTTTCAAGGCTGCGCCCCATGACGCGGGCGCTGTCGATCATGTCGGTCACGCCGACCCACTCATCGGGTTTATGCGCCAGTTCCAGCACGCCGGGGCCATAGGCGATGCAGTTTTTCAGCTTGCCGATGCGGTCGATGTGCTTTTGATCATAGCTGCCGGGCGAGGCAACATAGGTGGGATCGGTGCCCAGCATGTCGCGGATCGCTTGCGCCACGGTCGTGACCACCGGCGCATCGCGGTCGGTCATCGACGGGATGACGCGGTTCAATTCGCGGATGTCATAGTCGAAATTGGCGCGGCTGGCCTTGAGATCGTCGAGCAGGGCGATGACCTCGTCGCGCACCCCGTCGGCGGTTTCCTCGACGAGAAAGCGACGATCGATGGTGATGCGGCAGCTGTCGGGCACGCAATGGGCGGGCAGACCATCGAAATCGGGTGGGTTTTCGGGTTGGCCGCCGTGGATGGAATTGATGTTCATCGTCGACTGGCGCGCGCCTTCGGGCACCACGGGCATGTCGGTATGGCGCGAGGCCATGGCGGGGAACAGCCTGTCTTCGAAGGCTTGCAGCACGGCGCCCATGTGCCGCACGGCGCAATCCCCGAGAAAGGGCATCGAGCCATGGGCGATCTCGCCTTTGGTCTCGATCTCGGCCCACCAGCCGCCGCGATGGCCAAGGCAGATGCGGTCCTTGTCGAGCGGTTCCGGGATGATGACGTGCTGCACCCGCTCGGGCGCGAAATAGCCCTGCTGCGCAAGGTAGGCGACGCCGCCGTAACCGCCGGATTCCTCGTCCGCCGTGGCGCTGATTTCGATGGCGCCAGCGAAATCGGGGTGTTGTTCAAGAAACGCCTCGGCGGCGATGACAGATGCGGCCAGCCCGCCCTTCATGTCGCAGGCGCCGCGCCCGTAGATGCGATCGTCTTCCAAAGCGCCGCCAAACGGATCGCGGGTCCAGCCAGCACCAATTTCGACCACGTCGTGATGGCTGTTGAAATGCACGCAATCTCCGGGCCGGGTGCCGGTGCGGCGGGCGACGAGATTCCAGCGCGGAAAGCGGTCGCTGTCGCCGGGTGATCCAACGGCACGGATCATCTCGCACTCGAAACCGCGGGCTGACAGGCGGGTTTGCATCAGCTCGCAGATGTCGCGGTAATGCTGGCCGGGCGGGTTCAGCGTTGGCACGCGAATAAGCGCCTGGGTCAGGTCGATCAGCTCGGCGCGTTTTGCTTCGATGCGGTGGGACAGGGGATCACTCATGCGCGCAGTGTTCCCGCGAATGCGGCGCTGTGCAAGCCGCCCCGAAAGCCGCAGGGATGTTCGCCGGGAAAACCCTGCGGGCGCGGCGCGTTCGGGGGCGAAACTTCGGCAGAAACGCCTGAGGTCTAGCGCAGCCGCGGTGCCGGGCCGATGGGCAGAATGCCAACCCATGTGCGGCCATTGCGGAATTCGAACGTGGCATCGATGCTGTCCTTGCGCCCCGACAGGCCCGACAGCAACGCCGCGCCTTGTTCGATCATCGCGAGCATTGCCGGAGCGATGCGCCCCGCCTTGCGCTCGGCTTCCAGCGCCTCGGCAAGGTTTTCGGCCCGCACGCTCAGCTTGCCATCCAGCACCCCGCTCTCCGTCACGTCGACATCCCCTGTCGCCGCCAGCTGAAGCGCGCCCTGATCCAGTTCCAGCCGCGCCAGCCGGATGCGGGTGATGTCGGCTTGCCCCGCCTGCGTGACCCCGACCGTTGCGTCCAGCCGCAAACCGCCGCTGCCAAGGCTGTCCTGCAGCGCCAGCTCGGCGGCGTTGAAGGTGGCATGATAGGCGGGCTCCTCGGGGATCAGCGTCACCGCGCCGGTCACCCCTGACATCGCCGCCGAAACGCCGCCCGACAGGTTGAGCACAGCCGCCTCGACGTGCAGGCGCTGCATCGTGCCGCCGTCGCTGACGATGCTGGCGCGCAGCCCGTCTCCGTCGATGTGGTAAGCTTCCTCGCCGCTGCTCAGCGAGGCCCCCTGCGGCAGGGCAAGGATGATGTGATCGCGGTTCCACACCATCTGCATCAGCATCAGTTGCGGGGTTTCGAGGGTCAGCCCGTCGCCCTCGCTGCGCAGTCCGGTAAAGCTGGTGTCGATACGGTTGGGAAACCCTTTCACCGCAACGTCATCCCAATGCACCATCACGCCGTCGGCGGCGCGGCTGGCGGCCCAGGCGTCGATGGCTTGCCTCTGGGCATGGGCCTGCCAGAACCAGACCCCCGACCAAGCGAGAGCGGCAAGAACGATGGCGGCAAGCAGAGGTTTCACGGGCAAGCCCCTTTCATGGCAGTTCAACGTGGTGTTTACAGTGCCAATGGGGAAAGGAAAACGCATGACGCTCTGGGTTTTTGGCTATGGCTCGCTTCTGTGGAATCCCGGCTTCGAGGTCGCGGAGACGGTGCATGCCACCCTGCCGGATTATCATCGTAGCTTCTGCATGCGCTCGATCCATCACCGTGGCACGATCGACACGCCCGGCCTCGTGCTGGCGCTGGATGAGTGCCCCGGCGCGCTGTGTCAGGGGCTTGCCCTGCGCGCCGCTCCGGGCACCGAAGACAGCACGCTGGCCTACCTGCGCGAGCGCGAACTGATCTCGTCGGCCTATATCGAACGCAACCTCGCCATCGATCTGGACAGCGGCGCGCGGATCGAGGCGGTCACCTACGTCATCGACCCGCACCATGTGCAATATTGCGGCGGCCTGCCGCTGGAAGAGCAGGCGCAAATCATCGCAAACGCCACCGGCGGCATGGGTCCGAATCGGCAATATCTCGAAAACACTGCTGATCATCTCGACCAGATTGGCATTCCCGATGCAGAGCTGCACTGGTTGCGGGCGCGCGTGCAGCATCTGGCCGATAACCGCTTGGCTTGACTGGGCTGCCGCCGTAGGCTCGCCGCAATCAAAAGAGCCATCCGGACGCCCTATGAACAAGCCCGACCTAGAGGCCGAGCCGCATTTCAGCCGACCCTTCCGTCAGACCGCGCTCATGCTCGCGGTTCTTGGCCTGTGCGCTGCCGGGGGCTTTGTGCTGCTGCCCAGCGTGCTGCCGGTGTTCGAGTCGAACCCCTATCTCAACGGCTTCATCGTCTTTGTCTTCGGGCTGGGAGTGCTGGCCTGTTTCTGGCAGGTGGTGCAGCTGATCCAGTCGGTGCGCTGGATCGAGAACTTTGCCTTTGGCCGCGATGCCGGGGCCACGCCGCCGCGCCTGCTGGCGCCGCTCGCGGCGCTGCTGAGGCGACGCGACACGCGGCTTCAGATCACCACCTCCTCGACCCGCTCGATCCTCGATTCGGTCGCGACCCGCATCGACGAGGCGCGCGAGATCACCCGCTATCTGGTCTCGCTGCTGATCTTCCTTGGCCTGCTGGGCACGTTCTATGGCCTTGCAACCACCGTGCCCGCGCTGGTCGATACCATCCGCAGCCTCGCCCCGACCGAAGGCGAATCCAGCACCGATACCTTTGCCCGCCTGATGACCGGGCTTGAAAGCCAGCTTGGCGGCATGGGCGTCGCCTTTGCCTCGTCGCTG
This sequence comes from Citreicella sp. C3M06, assembly GCF_018860705.1. GTDB lineage: Bacteria > Pseudomonadota > Alphaproteobacteria > Rhodobacterales > Rhodobacteraceae > Salipiger. The sequence continues at coordinate 55,510 of NZ_JAHKQA010000038.1, read as the reverse complement.
CTGGGCCTTGCCGGATCGCTGATTCTTGGCCTGCTGGAACTGTTCGCCGGCCACGGCCAGAACCGCTTTTACCGCGAACTCGAAGAATGGCTCAGCTCGATCACCCGGCTGTCGTTCAGCGGCGATGGCGAAGGCGGGTCCGACGATGTCGTGGCGCATGTGCTTGACCAGATGACCGACCAGATGGAACGGCTGACGCTGATGTTCTCGCGCAGTCAGGACGGCCAGCAAGAGGTCGACGCGCGCCTTGGCCAGCTGGCGGATTCGCTGGAACGGATGACCGAACGGCTGGAAGCCACCGCGCCCTCGGCCAATTCGCTCGCGCGCATCGCCGAAGGGCAGGAACGGCTGGCCGAAGCGATCTCGGATCGCGAAACCGCCGATGGATTTGACGCCGAAAGCCGGATGCGGCTGCGCTCCATCGACGTGCAGATGCTGCGCCTGCTCGAGGAAATCTCGGCCGGGCGGCAGGAAACCATGGCCGAGCTGCGCACCGATCTGGCCACGCTCAACCGCACCGTGGGCAAGCTGGTGCAGGGGCAGCGCCCGCAACCGCCCCGTCACGAGAGCTGAGCCATGGCGCTGTCACGACGCACCGGCGCGCGGTTTCAGGCCAATATCTGGCCCGGCTTCGTCGATGCAATGACCGGCCTGCTGCTGGTGCTGATGTTCGTGCTGACCATCTTCATGGTGATCCAGTCGATGCTGTCCGACACCATCAGCGGGCAGGAAAGCCAGCTTGATACGCTGTCGTCAGATCTTGCCGATCTCAGTCAGGCGTTGGGGCTGCAACAACGCCGCAATCGGGAAATGACCGGCCGCATCGGCGAATTGGAAACCACGCTGTCCGATGCTCAAACCCGGATGAGCGAACAGCTTGGCCTGATCGCGCAGCTGACCGCGACCCGCGATCAGCAGGCTGCGCAGCTCGACGAAGCTCAGACCCGCATCAGCGGCTTCGAAGAGCGCGTCGCCGCGCTTCTGGCGCAACAAACGCAGGCGCAGGGCGAAATTGCCTCGCTCACCGCAGATCGCGACCGGCTCGGCTCTGAACGCGACGCGCTCGAGACCGCGCTGGCCGCGGCCCGCAGCGAAACCGACGCCGCCGCCGAAGCCGCCCGCCTCGCTGCCGCCCGCCGCGAGGCGCTCGAGGCGCTGGCCGAAGATCTGCGCGCGCAAAACGCTGGCAAGGAGGCACAGATCAGCACGCTGAGCGGGCAGGTGGACGCGCTGCAACAGGCCCTCAGCGAAGAAGAGGCGCAGCGCCTCGCCGATGCCGAAGCCGCCGCCGCGCTGCGCAACCGGCTGGAAAATGCCGACACCGAACTGACGGCGATGACCCTCGCCCTCGAAGAACAGCGCAAACGTGCCGAAGACACCCTGACCCTGCTCGCCGCCGCCCGCTCTGCCCGCGACACGCTGGAAGACCAGCTGCAAACCGCGCAGTCCCAGGCGCAATCCAGCGAAGCCCTGCGCGAACGGCTGTCCGAAGCGGAGAAGCAGGCGGCGCTGCTGTCAGTGGCGCGCGATCAGCTGTCGCAGACCGAAGCCCGCGCCAGCGAAGCCGAACGTCAGACCGAACTGCTCAACCAGCAGGCCGCGGCGCTGCGCAACCAGCTTGGCCAGCTTCAGGCGCTGCTCGACGATGCCAGATCGCGCGATGACGCCAGCCAGGTGCAGCTTCAGAATCTTGGTCAGGACCTGAACGCAGCGCTCGCCCGTGTCGCCAGCGAAGAACGCCGCCGCCGCCAGCTCGAAGAAGCCGAACGCAAGCGGCTCGAGGAACAGGCCAAGGATCTCGAAGCCTACCGCTCGGAATTTTTCGGAAAACTGCGCGGGGTGCTTGGCAATCAGGAAGGCATCCGGATCGAGGGCGATCGCTTCGTCTTCTCCTCAGAGGTGCTGTTCGACCCGGGCGCGGCAGAGCTGTCACCGGCGGGCACGCAGGAAATCGCCAAGATCGCCAGCATTCTGCGCGGGGTGATGAATGACATCCCCTCCGGCATCGACTGGATCCTGCGCGTCGATGGCCATACCGACAACCTGCCGCTCAGTGGCACGGGCCGCTATGCCGACAACTGGGAACTCAGTCAGGCGCGGGCGCTGTCGGTGGTCCGCTACCTCGTGGATTACCTCGGTTTCCCGCCAGATCGACTGGCCGCCAATGGTTTTGGGCAATACCAGCCCGTCGATCCGGCAGATACCGTCGACGCCCGCGCCCAGAACCGCCGTATCGAACTGAAGCTGACCGAACGGTAGGGCGCCCCTCTTCATCTTGCCCTTCAACTCCGGGGGTGTGGGGGCTGGCCCCCACTGTCTCCTACATAGCAAGGCTGGAAAACCATGCGCTCCCGTGCCAGAAGCGCGGCAATTCATGCAGGAGGCCGCCATGCACATCGTCTCTCTCATCGCCCGCCCGGAGGCGCTCGATGCCGCGCTGGTCTCGGCGCTTCGCAACGCGCTCGGGGGTGGCGACATCACTTGGCTGTCGAACGGCGAAGCCGCGGAGTTCCCGGTCGAGATTGCGCCCGCCGACCTTGACGCCCTGCGCGCGTCGATTGCCGATCAGGCGGACCTCAATCTGTTGCCCGCCACGGGCCGCCGCAAGAAGATGCTGCTCGCCGACATGGATTCGACGATGATCCAGCAGGAATGCATCGATGAGTTGGCCGATGAGGCCGGGGTTGGGGCGCGGGTCAAGGATATCACCGCCCGTGCCATGAACGGCGAGCTCGATTTCGAAGGCGCGCTGATCGAGCGTGTCAGCCTGCTCAGAGACTTGCCGGACAGCGTGATCGACAGGGTTCTAGCAACGCGCATTACGCTGATGCCCGGCGCGCCGCTGCTGCTGTCTACGATGAAGGCAAGCGGTGCCTATGCGGCGCTGGTGTCGGGCGGGTTCACTGCCTTTACCTCGAAGATCGCCGACCTTGTCGGCTTTGACGAGACCCGCGCAAACACGCTGATCGCCAGCGGCGGACGGCTGACCGGAGAGGTCGCGCACCCGATCCTTGGCCGCGAAGCCAAGGTGCAGGCGCTCGAAGAGATCACCGCACAGCTTGGGATCTCTGAGGCGGATGTGATCGCGGTGGGTGACGGGGCCAACGATCTTGGCATGCTGACGCGGGCAGGCATGGGCGTCGCCCTGCACGCCAAACCATCGGTGCAGGCGCAATGCGGCTTGCGGGTGAACCACGGCGACCTGACAGCGCTGTTGTATCTTCAGGGCTATTCGAAAGCGGAATTCGCCTGATCGGAGGCTGCGCTGATTGCGCGGGACGGAGGTGGGGGCCAGCCCCCACACCCCCGGAGTTTAAGGGCAAGATGAAGAGGGGCGCCTTACGGGAAGCTTGGGGCGCGGCGGATTTCGCCAGTCTGAAGGCCTGCAAAGTTGAGCACGTCGGGGTTGAGCGAGCGTTTCACATCGGGGTGGTCCGGGTCGAGCACGCCGAGGGAGACGAGAATCGCCGCTAAGGCGCAATCTGCGGCGCGGGTCGCACCGTCGGTGATCTTGAGCGCGAGGCCCTGACGGCGCTGCGGCAGGATGGCGATGAAAAAGCCTTCGGCGCCGGTTTTGATCGCGACCGGCTCTTTGGCGGCGCGCATCAGATGGGTGCAGGCGCGGCCCTCGCCCGCGACGAGCAGCGGATGGGCGATCATCGCCTGTGTGAGCGCGGCGGCGGCCTTTGAGAGCGTATCAGAGCGGGTTTGCGCCGAGGCGTAGAACGCCATTGCCCGCGCCATGCCGTGCATCGTGGTTGCGAAGTTCGGCGCCGAGCAGCCGTCGATACCGAAGCCCGGGGTAGGGGCACCGGTGACGGTCTCGAACAGCTCCTTCACCGAAGTTTGCACCGGGTGAGCGGGATCGACGTAATCCGGCCCGGCCTTGAGGTGTCTGGTCAGCGTTAGAAAGCCCGCGTGTTTGCCCGAGCAGTTGTTATGCACCCGGCAGGGGCTCTGGCCATCGCGGATCATTTGTAGTTTCAGCGCGCTGTCACGGGAGGGTTGCGGGCCACAGATCAGGTCATTGTCGCTCAGTTCCAGATCGCTCAGCCAGGCGTTGACCGCTGCCACATGCACCGGCGCGCCTTCGTGCGAGGCGCAGGACAGGGCCAGCCGCTCTGTGCTCAGCCCGAAGGCTTCTGCCGCGCCCGAAGCGACCAGCGGCAGCGCCTGAAGCATCTTGGCCGAGCTGCGCGGCAGGATCACCGTGTCCGGATCTCCCCAAGCTTGCGCGATCTCTCCGGTCTCGTCGCACAGAACGGCATGACCAAGATGGGCGCTTTCCGCAAAGGGGCCACGGATGATGTCGACCATGGGCACGGGGGGCTGTTGCATCTGGGGTCCTCACAATCAGGCGATATCTTGCCAACAGGGGCTTTATGGGCGCAGGTTTTTCAGTCTATCCTGCCGCGGTCGAGTAGTAACGGCCTATGCGCTTCGTGTGCCCCGCTGGTCAAGACCCGGGAGCCATGCGAGGAGGCAGGCGTCGAGGAAATAAGACAGCTGGAGGCTGCAGGACATGAAGGCATTTCGCTCTTCCATGATCGGGGCATTGACCGGGGCCGTTGCGCTTGCTTTCGCAGGGGTGGCTACGGCGCAGGAAGAAAGTCAGAACCGCGTCAACGCGATCACCGACTGGTCGGTATTCGAGGGGGACAACCCGCGCGAATGCTGGGCGGTGACCACCTACAAGGAAAGCGTCAACAGCAAGGACGGGCGCGTTGTGTCGGTCAGGCGGGGCGACATCCTGCTGATGGTGTTCTATCGCCCCGGTGCGAATGTGGCCGGGCAGGTGGCGTTTACCGGCGGCTATCCCTTTGCCCCCGGGTCGACCGTCAATGCCAATGTCAGTGGCAACCAGTTCGAGCTTTACGTTGACGGAGAATGGGCGTGGCCCGCGTCTCCGGCGGATGATGCCAAGCTGATCGCCGCGATGCGATCCGGCTCTGATGCAGTGCTGACGGCGCATTCGGCACGCGGCACGCAGACCAAGGATACCTTCTCGCTGATGGGGTTCACCGCCGCGATCGAAGATGCCGAGAAGCGCTGCAAGTAAGCTAGCGGCGCGCGAGGAAGCGTGCCGCGATCTCACCGGACAGAAAGGCGATCTCGCCGCCCGCGATGGTGGCGGCGATGCGCCCCGTGCCCCGGTGCCGGATCACGAGATCGGCGCGCAGCCCCGGCTCGATTCGCCCCCGGTCGTGCAGACCCAGCAGGCGGGCCGGACCCTCTGACACCAGCCGCCACGCGCCGGCTTCGTCCCGCAGGCCCAATTCGACGCAGCGTGATGCGGCGCGGGCCGGGGCGGGGTAGTGGTAATCCGATGCCAGTGCGTCGCACAGCCCGTTCCCGATCAGCTCTGCCGCCGCGATGTTGCCCGCGTGCGATGCGCCGCGCACCACGTTGGGCGCGCCCAGCACGATGCCATCGCCGGCCTCCCGCGCTGCCTGCGCGGCATCCAGCGTTTCGGGAAATTCCGACAGCCGCGCGCCGCGCGCGCGCCATATCGCGCGATCTTCGGCGCTGCGGTCATCGTGGCTGCCAAGGATCACCCCGCGCGCGCGCAGCCTTGCGCAGAGCGCATCCAGCGCGGCGGGAACCTCGGCGCGGCGCTCGTGCAGGGCGGTCATCAGCGCCAGATGTGCCTCGGGCGAGCGGCCCGATTTCAGCGCTTGCCCGGTCAGCCGCTGCGGCTTTCGCCCCGATGCCAGTCGGTCATGCTGAAGGTGGTCGTTGAACACCACCTGCCCGATGCCCCAGCGCGCCACCGCCGCTTCGGCATCGGCGAAACTGTCGAGGAAATGCGTCTCCAGCCGCAGTTGCAGCCGCAGATCCACCGGCACCGTCGGCGCGACGGCGTGTACAGAGGCAAAGACCTCGGCCGCGAACTCCGGCCCGCGCATGCCGCCTTCCCAAGACCAGAACTGCGCCAGCATCGCCGTGGTGATGCCGTTCGCCGCCAGCTCATGGGCGCAGGCAAGCACGCCCGCCGTGCTTTCGCGCAAGGCACCGCGCCGGGGGGCCATGTGGCGCTCGAAGCCATCGCCGTGGATGTCGACGATGCCGGGCAGAATGTCGTAACCGCTCAGATCGACGCGCGCGCCATCGCCGCCGATCCGCCCGTCGGCGATGCTCAGACAAGCGTCATCCCATCCGGCGGGGCGCATCACCCGCGCGCCTTCAAAGCTCAGTGCGATCATCTCGTGGCCTCCTGTCGGGGGTCGCAATAAGCCCTTCCGCCGCCCCGATAAAGGTGCAAAACTTGGGGCATGACATCTCCCCGCCTTGCCGCGCGCGCGCTGATCCTGATTGATGATCGACTGCTGCTGGTCAACGCTTATGGCGGTGGCCTCAGCGATCTTTGGTGCGCGCCCGGCGGCGGCGTGGAAAAGGGCAGTTCGCTGCACGACAATCTGGCCCGCGAAGTGCATGAGGAATGCGGCCTGTCGGTGACGGTGGGCGCCTTGGCGCTGGTCAATGAATTCCACGCGCCGGAACATGGCTTTCATCAGGTCGAGCTGTTCTTTCGCTGCGCCCTCGCGGGCGGCACGCTGTCTGATGACTGGCAAGACCCCGAAGGCGTGGTCACGCGGCGCCGCCTGTTTTCGCGGAGCGAGTTGTCGGGCATCCGGTTCAAGCCCGACAGCCTGTTGCAGGCCGCATGGGGCGACGGCGTGCGATACGACCCACTGGAACGGATCGTCCGGTAATGATGGGCTATCTTGCACGGCGGTTGGTCAGTCTTGCGCTCAGCCTTGTCGTCGCCTCGGCGGTGATCTTCCTCGTGGTCGAGGTGGCACCGGGCGATCCCGCCAGCTTCATGCTGGGGATGAACGCGCAATCCGATACGGTCGCGGCGTTGCGCAGCGAACTGGGGCTCGATCTGCCGCCCGTGCAACGTTACCTCGCATGGATCGGCGGCATGATGACCGGTGATTTCGGGGTTTCCTACACCTATCGCGCGCCGGTGGCGCAGATGGTCGCCGAGCGGGTGCAGGTGTCGTTGCCGCTGGCGCTGCTGGCGCTGGGGCTGGCGGTGGTCATCGCGCTGCCCGCCGGGATCGTCGCGGCGACGCATCGCGGCAAGGCCGCGGATCTGGGCGTTGTCGGGGCGACGCAGCTGGGCGTTGCGATCCCCAACTTCTGGTTCGCCATGCTGCTGGTGCTGCTTTTCGCGCTGAAGCTGCGCTGGTTCAGCGCCGGCGGCTTTCCGGGTTGGAGCGACCCGGTCATGGCGCTGAAATCGCTGACCCTGCCGGCGGTGGCGCTGGCGCTGCCGCAAGCGGCGATCCTTGCGCGCGTGCTGCGCTCGTCGCTGATCGACATCCTGTCCGAAGATTTTATGCGCACCGCCCGTGCCAAGGGCCTGTCGCGCCGCCAGACGCTCTGGCGCCACGGGCTGAGGGCAGCGCTGATCCCGGTGCTGACCATCCTCGGGCTGCAATTCTCGTTCCTGCTGGCGGGGGCAATCATCATCGAACAAGTGTTCTTCCTGCCCGGCCTTGGGCGGCTGATCTTTCAGGCCATCACCCAGCGCGACCTGATCGTGGTGGAATCCGTCACCATGCTGCTGGTCTTCGCGGTGATCGCGGTGAATTTCCTGACCGATCTCGCCTATGTCGCCGCCGACCCAAGGCTGCGCCGATGAAATCCCTCGTCCTAGGCGCCGTCCTCACCGTGCTGGTCCTAGCCGCCGCCCTGCTGTCCTTTGCCTGGACCCCAGGAGACGTCACCAGCGTCGACATTCCCGCCCGGCTGCAGCCACCATCGGTGCAGCATCTCCTCGGCACCGACCACCTTGGCCGTGACATGCTGAGCATGATCATGACCGGCGCGCGCACCTCGCTTGCCGTGGCGCTGGTGGCGGTCGGCATCGGCATGGGGCTTGGCGTGCCGCTCGGCCTTGCCGCCGCCGCCCGGCAAGGCGGCTGGCTCGACGAAACCATCATGCGCTTCAACGATCTGGTCTTCGCCTTCCCCAGCCTCGTCATCGCCATTCTCGTCACGGCGCTGCTTGGTCCCGGCGCGATCAACGCCATCCTCGCCATCGGCATCTTCAACATCCCGGTCTTCGCCCGCCTGACCCGAGGCGCGGCCCTGCCGCTCTGGCATCGCGAATTCATCCTCGCCGCCCGCACTGCCGGTAAATCCGCCCTGCGCATCAGCGTCGAACATATCCTGCCCAACACAACGAACCTGCTGATCGTGCAGGGCACCATCCAGTTCTCGCTCGGGATCCTCGCCGAAGCCGGGCTCAGCTATGTCGGCCTTGGCGCGCAGCCGCCAATCCCGTCCTGGGGCCGGATGCTCGCCGATGCACAAACCATGGTCGCCCTCGCGCCGCATGTCGCCATCATCCCCGGCACGGCCATCGTCCTGACTGTCCTGGGCCTCAACCTGCTCGGCGACGGGCTGCGCGATCGCCTCGATCCACGCCTGCAAGGACGCGCCGCCTGATGTCTTCTTCTGGCCTCAAATATCCCGGGGGGGAGCCGCAGGCGGGGGGGCAGCGCCCCCCCTTGCTTGCCCTCGATCACCTGTCGCTGCGTATCCATGACACGCCGATCCTGCACGATGTCACGCTTGGCCTCGCCGCCGGGGAAATCCTTGCCCTCACCGGTGAATCTGGTTCCGGCAAGTCGATGACCGCTTTTGCAACCATGGGCTTGCTGCCCAAGGGTGCCCGCCCGCAGGGGCGCATCGCGCTGCACGGCACAGATCTTCTGTCCGAAACCGAAGCGCAGATGAGCGCTCGTCGAGGCCGCGACATCGGCATGGTGTTTCAGGAACCGATGACGGCGCTCAACCCGTTTCACCGCATCGGCGATCAGGTCGCCGAAACCATCCGCATTCACCAGAAAACCTCACGGGGCGAAGCGAACAGGCAGGCCGCCGAAACCCTCGCCCGGACCGGCCTTGATCCGGCGAAAATTCCACCCTCGCGCTACCCGCACGAGCTCTCCGGCGGCCAGCGCCAGCGCGTCGTCATTGCCATGGCCATTGCGCTCAAGCCAAAGCTGCTGATCGCAGACGAGCCGACCACCGCGCTGGATGTCACCACGCAGGCGCAGATTCTCGATCTGCTGCACGGGCTGGTGCGAAGCGATGGTATGGCGATGCTGCTCATCACCCACGACCTTGCGGTCGTGGCGCAGCACGCCGACCGCATCGCGGTGATGAAGACTGGCCGGATCGTCGAAACCGGGCCCACCGCGCAGGTTCTCGCCGAACGAAAACACCCCTACACCCGCGCGCTGCTCGAGGCGTCAGCGCACCAGCCGCACTTGACGCCCAAGGCCCCCGGCGCCCCGCTGCTGGTTGCCAAGGACGTGGTGCGCAGCTATCCGGGCCGGCGCGCCGGGCTGAAACGCGGCGCGCCGGCGCGTGCCGTCGATGGCGTCAGCCTGACCGTTGCTAGCGGCGAGCGTGTCGGGCTGGTGGGCGAATCCGGCTGCGGGAAATCGACGCTGACCCGCGCCATTCTAGGCCTTGAGCCGGTGCAGGGCGGCAGCATCACCCTTGGCGGTCAGCCGGTGGGCAGCAAAGGCACCCGCCGCCAGATGCAGGCGGTGTTTCAGGATCCCTACGGCAGCTTCAACCCGCGCCACCGCGTCGGAAAACTGGTGTCCGAGCCGTTTCACCTCACGGGGGTGGCGCCCGAAACCGCCATCGCCGAGGCGCTTGCCGAGGTTGGCCTTGCCCCCGAAGATGCCCAAAGGCACATCCACGCCTTTTCCGGTGGTCAGCGCCAGCGCATCGCGATTGCCCGCGCGCTGATCATCCGCCCGGAACTGGTGATCTTCGACGAGGCGGTCTCGGCGCTGGATGTGCGGGTGCGCGCCCGCATCCTTGATCTGATCGCAGAGCTGACGAACCGGCACGGGCTGGCGTCGCTGTTCATCAGCCATGATCTTGGCGTGGTGCGCGGCATCACCGACCGGGTGATGGTGATGCGCGCTGGCAAGATCGTTGAACAGGGGCCGACCGCATCGGTGTTTGACAACCCGCAACATTGGTATACCAAATTACTCCTAGATGCGGCGCCCAAGCTGCCGCCTCTCTCGGGAGGAGGAGATACCGATGCTGGATGGCCTCACGCGCGATAGCGCGCAGATGCTTATTGGCGGGATGTGGCGCGACAGCGCGCAGACCTTGCCACTGACCAACCCGTCGACCGGGGCCGAGATCGGCCGCATTGCCAAGGGCACGCCCGCCGACATCGACGCCGCCGTGCAGGCCGCACAAGCCGCGCTGGATGGCGCATGGGGCACGATGAGCGCGCTGGAACGGGGCCGCATCCTGACCCGGATCGGCGTTGCGGTGCTGGAACATGTCGACGAGCTGGCGCAGATCGAGGCGATGGACGTTGGCAAGCCGCTGGGGCAGGCGCGGGCCGATGCGCTGGCGCTGGCGCGCTACTGCGAATTCTACGGCGGTGCGGCAGACAAGATCCATGGCGAGACCATCCCCTATCTGGACGGCTACACCGTCTATACCCTGCGCGAGCCGCATGGCGTCACGGGCCATATCGTGCCGTGGAATTACCCGATGCAGATCATCGGACGTTCGGTCGGGGCGGCCTTGGCGATGGGCAACGCCTGCGTTCTGAAGCCCGCCGAAGACGCATGTTTGACGGCGCTGGCCTTTGCCCGAATCGCGCAGGCGGCGGGGCTGCCCGATGGCGCGCTGAACGTGGTGCCGGGCCTTGGGGCCGAGGCCGGGGCGGCGCTGGCCGGGCATCCGGGGGTGAACCACGTCAGCTTTACCGGATCGGTCAGGGCCGGGGCGGCGGTGCAGCAGGCGGCGGGGGCCAACGTGGTGCCGGTGACGCTGGAACTGGGCGGCAAGTCGCCGCAGCTGGTGTTTGCCGATGCCGATCTGGATGCTGCGCTGCCGTTTCTGGTCAATGCCGGGCTTCAGAACGCCGGGCAGACCTGTTCGGCCGCCTCGCGCATTCTGGTGCAGCGCGAGGTGCTGGAGGAGGTCTCGCAGCGCATGGCCGAGGCTTATGCGGCCAAGGTCGTCGGCCCGGCGATGGACGATCCCGACATTGGGCCGCTGATCAACGCAAAACAGAAAGCGCGGGTCGAAGGGTTTATTGCCCAAGGCGCGGATTTGCCGCTGCTGGCGCGGGCGCAAATGGCCGAAGGGGTGCCCGAGGGCGGGCATTACGTGCGCCCGGCATTGTTCGGCCCGGTGCCGCCCGATCATGTGCTGGCGTGCGAGGAAATCTTTGGCCCGGTGCAGGTGATCATCCCGTTCGATACCGAAGACGAGGCGGTGCGCCTCGCCAACAGCACTGATTACGGGCTGGTCGCCAGCGTCTGGTCCGACAGCGGCGCGCGCCAGATGCGCTTGGCCAAACGGCTGCGGGCGGGGCAGGTGTTCATCAACAATTACGGGGCCGGGGGCGGCGTTGAACTGCCCTTTGGCGGCACTGGAAAATCGGGCCACGGGCGCGAAAAGGGTTTCGAGGCGCTCTACGGGTTCTCGGTGCTCAAGACCGTCGCAGCGCGGCATGGATGAGGGGGACGACATGAGATTGCAAGGCAAGAGCGCCATCGTGACCGGCGCAGGATCAGGCTTTGGCGAGGGTATCGCCATGCGCTTCGCTGCCGAGGGGGCGCAGGTTCTGGTGGCCGACATCAACCTCGAGGGCGCCGAACGGGTCGCGGCAGTCTGCGGCGGCGTGGCGCAGCGCGTCGATGTGGCCGATGGTGCCAGCGTCGAGGCGATGGTGGCGGCAGCGCAGGCCGGTTTCGGCAAGATCGACATTCTGGTGAACAACGCCGGGGTGACGCATCTGCCCGGGTTCATGGAAGAGGTGAGCGAGGCGGATTTCGACCGGGTCTTTGCGGTGAACTGCAAGTCGGTCTACCTGACGGCGCGGGCGCTGGTGCCGGCGATGAAGGCCGCGGGCGCGGGGGCGATCCTGAACGTGGCGTCTACGGCGGGGGTGTCGCCCCGGCCCAAGCTCAACTGGTACAACAGTTCCAAGGGCTGGATGAACACCGCGACGCGGGCAATGGCGGTGGAGCTGGCGCCCTTCGGCGTGCGGGTGAACGCGATCAACCCGGTGGCGGGGGACACGCCGTTGCTGGCAAGCTTCATGGGTGAGGACAGCCCGGAGATCCGCGCGAAGTTTCTGTCGACCATCCCGTTGGGGCGGTTCTCGACCCCTGAAGACATGGCGAACGCGGCGCTTTATCTGTGCTCGGACGAGGCGTCGATGGTGACCGGGGTGTGCATGCAGGTGGACGGCGGGCGCTGCATCTGAGGCCTTGCCCGGTGGCGAGGGGGGGTGGGGGCGCTGCCCCCGTCTCCTTGCGGAGACTCCCCCGGGATATTTTGCGCCAGAAGAAGAGGGGGCGACGGGCTGCGATTCCGGCTGTGTTGGGGCGTGGCTAGAGCCTGATGGGGGCGCGTTACGGGCTGCGCGCGTTCAGCGCGCGACCACCACCTTGCGCCCGCGGTGTTCGAGCAGTTCGAACGGCGTGTCGAAGACCTCGCGCAGGGTGTCTTCGGTCAGCAGGGCGGCGCTGGCGTCCTGCGCCACGATGCGCCCGTCCTTCATGGCGACGATATGATCGGCCCAGCCCGCCGCCGCGTTGATGTCGTGCAGCACGATCACGATGCTGCGTGCGCCGTCCCGCGACAACGCATGCAGCCGCGCCATCAGGTCGCGGGCATGGCGCGGGTCCAGCGCGTTGAGCGGCTCGTCCAGCAGCATCCACGGCGTTTCCTGCGCCCATGTCATCGCGATGAAGGCGCGCTGGCGCTGCCCGCCTGACAGGGTCGCGATGCTGCGGTCTGCCAGATCACTCAGGGCAAAGGCGACCAATGCGCGTTCCACCGCGTCGTGATCGGCCTGCGTGGGGCGACCCTGATGATGTGGCCAGCGGCCAAAGCTGACCAGTTCGTGCACCGTCAGGCGACTGACCAGCGCTGGGCTTTGCTGCAGCAGCGCCACGGCGCGCGCCCGGCTTCGCGGCGGTGCGGTAAACGGGTCCAGCCCGTCGATCCGCACGCTGCCGCAGGACGGCGATTCAAGCCCGGAAATACAGTGCAGAAGCGTTGATTTCCCCGCACCGTTGGGGCCGATCAGCGCGGTGATGCCGCCGCGTTCCAGCCGGGTCGAGACATCGTGCAGGATCTCGGTTCCGTCGACGACATAGCTCAGGTTCTGGACGTCGATCATCTGGGTCTCCGTTTGAGCACGAGGAAGAGGAAGGCCAGCCCTCCGAAGAATTCCACGATCACCGCCAGCGCCGAGGCGCTGCCGAGCAGCCGTTCGAACACGAATTGCCCCGCGACAAGGATCAGCGCCCCCAGCAGCGCCGCTGCCGGGATCAGCACCGCATGGCGGTGGGTGCCGGTCAGATGTCGTGCGAGGCTTGCCGTCAGCAGGCCAAGGAAGGTTACCGGGCCGACCAGCGCCGTCGAGACAGACACCATCGCCGCCATCAGCAGCAGCGCGATACGCACCATGCGGTCGTGATCCAGCCCCAGCCCGCGCGCGGTTCCGCGCCCCAATGCGCAGACATCCAGCGCCGGAGCGAGCCGGAGAGACACGGCCAGCGCGCCCAGCAGGACCACCGCAGACACGCCAAGCTGCCCCGGATCGACCGCGCCGAAGCTGGCGAACATCGCCTGTTGCACCACGGCGAAATCCGATGGGTCCATGAGGCGCTGGACCATCTCGGACGCGCCGCGCAGCAGCACACCAAGGATGATGCCGGTGAGGATCATCCGGGTGATGTCTTTCGCATCGCGCCGCAGCAGCAGCCCGAACAGCAGCACCGAGCCGAGGCCCATCGCGCCGACCTCCATCACGAAGCGCAGCCCCGAGGGGATCTGCGCAAAGCCGACGCCGCCAAGCGCTGTGACCAGCAGCGTTTGCAGCAGCACGAACAGCGCGTCAAAGCCGACGAGCCCCGGCGTCAGCAGACGGTTGCCCGCAACGGTCTGGAACAGCACGGTGGCAGCGCCGGTGGCGGCCCCGACGCAGACCAGCGCGCCCAGCTTTGCGGCGCGCAGTTCAAGGATGAAGCCATAGGGCGCACGGATCTGCCAGCACAGGAACGCGCCCGCGAGCAGCAGCAGCCCAAGGCCAAGCCAAAGCACCCGGCGCTCAGCCATGCCGCGCCCTCGGGGCGGCGTGCAGCAGCCACAAGAAGACCCCCGCGCCAAGCACTGCGATCACCGTCGCGGCAGGAATTTCAAACGGATAGCGCACTGCACGCCCGATCACGTCGGCGCCCAGCAGCAATGCGCCGCCACCGATGGCCACCATCGGCAGGTTGGCGCGCAGATTGTCGCCGCGCCAGCGCGCCACCAGATTGGGCGCGACCAGCCCGACGAAGGGGAAGGCCCCGACCGTCACCAGCACCAACGCCGTGATCACCGACACCACCACCAGCCCGAGGGCCCGCGTTTGCCGGTAATTCAGCCCAAGGCTGCGCGCCTGCGTCTCGCCCAGCCCGAGAATGGTGATCCGGTCCGCCACGAGATACAGCAGCCCGGCCAGCGCCGCGATCGCCCAGAGCCATTCGTATCGCCCCATCATGACACCGGAAAATTCACCCAGCCGCCACGCGCCAAGATATTGCACGAGATCCTCTGCCCAGGCGAACCAGATGCCGATGGCGCCAAGGATGCCTCCATAGACGATCCCGACAATGGGCAGCAGCATCGCGTCGTCGCGCGGCAGTCGTTTTGCCAGCGCCAGAAAGCCGATCATGCCGACCAGCGCGCAGGCGGCGGCGATCAGCATCTTGCCCGCCACCGCCATGCCGGGTGCGATCAGCGTCACCGCCAAAAGGCCCAGCATCGATGCCTCTGGCGCGCCGGTTAGCGAGGGTTCCACAAGGCGGTTCTGCACCACCTGCTGCACCACCACCCCGGCCAGCGCCAGCCCCGCCCCGGCCAGCAGCGCCGCCATGGTGCGGGGAATGCGGCTCACCAGCAGCAGCCAGCCGTCGCCCTCAAGGCTCGCCGCCCCAAGCAACAGGCTGACCGCGATCAGCGCCGCAAGCGCGGCAAAGGTGATGAGCCAGCCGCGCATGTCAGCCCTGCACGTCCGAAAACGCTTCGGTCAGCTGGTCCAGCGTGTGCATCATGGATTGGGCACCGCCCCCAGAGATATAGAGGGGCGCGGCATCAAGATACACGATGTGCCCATTCTGCGCCGCCTTGGTGCGCGCTACGATGGGGTTGTCGAGCGTCGCCTGCGCCGCCTCGCTACCCGCCTGAATCGCCGCGCCGCGGTCGATCACCAGCAGCCAGTCGGGATCGGTTTCAGCAAGGAATTCAAAGCTGATCGCCTGACCGTGGGTGTCGGCCTCCAGCCCCGGATGGGCTTGCGGCAGGCCGACCGCATCGTGGATCCAGCCAAACCGGCTGCCGGCGCCAAAGGCCGAGATCTTGCCGCCATTGGTCAGGATCACCAGCGCGTTGCCCTTGCCCGCAACCGCGTCGCGCGCGGCGGCCAGCTTGTCGTCAAGCTGCGCTTCGAGCGCTTGCGCCTGCTCTTCGCGGTTCAGCAGGGTGCCGAAGGCCTTGATGCGCGCGCGGGTCTGATCGACCATGCCGTTGCCCTGAATCGTCATGTCGATGGTGGGGGCGACGCGCGACAGCGGCTCGACCTGCGTGGCAGAGCGTCCCCCGGCGATAATCAGATCGGGGCCCATCACGGCCAGCGCCTCGAAATCCGGCTCGAAGAGCGTGCCGACGGTGGTCGCGTCCTTGGAGATTTCCTCGACGTTCTTCAGGTACAGCGGCGCGGGAAGCCCGGCGATCGGCTGGCCAAGCGCCGCGATGGTGTCGACCGAAGGCGCATCGAACACGGCGATGGTCTGCGGCGCTTGCGGCAGCGTGGCGGGGCCGGTGGCTGTTTCGATGGTGACGTCCGCGGCAAAGGCGGGCAGGGCGGTGGCACAGGCCAAAAGCCCTGCCAGAAGGATCGGTCGCATGGGCAAACTCCGGGTCGGGGAACAAAGGGCGTGGCATGGCCCGTCGGCCGGCTTCGCGAATGTTTCCTAGTGATAAGGTCGGGTATAGGCCGGTGGCAATCCCTTCCCTGACTTTTCCGATCAACTTTATGCAGGGACGGAATTCGCGATAGCGGGACTCATCTGGCGAGCGACAAGATCCCCGCGACATCCAGATGTCGTTCCATATGTGCCGCCAGATCGTCGAGCACGCGCAGCACGCCCGCATCGTATCCACCGCGACTGGCCACGCCGAATTGCGCCAGCCACGCGGCGCGAAAGCCATCGTCGCGGAACATGCCGTGCAGATAGCTGCCCTGCACCCGGCCATCGGCGCTGATCGCGCCTTCGGGCTGATCGTCGATATGGGCAAAGGGGCGGGCGCGGTCTGCACCGTCGCTGCGCCCGATGTGGATTTCATAGCCGCGAAACGGCTGCCCGCTGGCGGCATGGGTGGCGGTGGTTTCCGTCAGGCGCTTGTCACCGGTCATCACCGTGTCAAGCCGCAGCAGGCCGAGGCCTTGGGTGGTGCCCGCAGGCCCTTCGATCCCTTGTGGGTCAGACACGGTATCCCCCAGCATCTGGTAGCCGCCGCAGATCCCAAGCACATGGCCGCCGCGCCGCAGATGCGCCGCAAGGTCGATATCCCAGCCTTGCGCGCGCAGGAACGCAAGATCGCCACGCGTCGATTTCGTCCCCGGAATGATCACCACATCGGCATCGCCGGGAAGCGCCCGGCCCGGCCCGAGCATGGTCAGCCGCACGCCCGGTTCCTGCGCCAGCGGGTCGAGATCATCGAAATTGGCGATGCGCGACAGCGCGAGGCAGACGATGTGCAGCCCCTTTGCCCGCTTGGGCGTGGCGATATCAAAGGCGTCTTCGGCGGGTAGCTTCCACGCATCAGCGAACCACGGCAGCACGCCAAATCCGGGCCAGCCGGTGTGATCGGAGATCATCGTGTAGCCATCTTCGAACAGGGCCGGATCGCCGCGAAAGCGGTTGACGACAAAGCCGCGAATCATCGCGGCATCAGCATGATCGAGCACCGCCTGCGTGCCGACGATCTGGGCGATCACGCCGCCGCGGTCGATATCTGCGGCCAGCAGCACAGGCACATTCGCCGCCCGTGCAAATCCCATGTTGGCGATGTCGCGGGGGCGCAGGTTGATCTCGGCGGGGCTGCCCGCGCCTTCGACGATCACCAGATCATGCCGTTGCGAGAGCCGCCGAAAACTGTCGAGCACCGCCGTCATAAGACGCGGGCGCAGCGCGGCGTAGTTGCGCGCCTCGGCGGTGGCGATGCGCTTGCCCTGCACGATGATCTGCGCGCCGGTGTCGGTTTGCGGCTTGAGTAGCACCGCGTTCATGTCGCTGTGCAGCGGCAGCCCGCAGGCCAGAGCCTGAAGCGCCTGTGCGCGACCGATCTCGCCGCCATCGACGGTCACGGCGGCGTTGTTCGACATGTTCTGCGGCTTGAACGGCGCCACGTCGATCCCGCGCGCCCGCGCTGCCCGGCACAGCCCTGCCACCAGCAGCGATTTGCCGACGTTGGAGCCGGTACCCTGAATCATGATGGCTGGCATTCGCGTCTTCCTGTTCGGCTGATGGGCCGGTTCTGCTGACGGGGTAGCGGAGCGCGCCGCGCATCGCAATCCGGGGCGAGTCGTGGCGGTGTTGGGGTGGGCATTTCCCGTCAAAGCTGGGTTTTGTAACCTATCGGAAACCACAGATCCAAGATCTTTGTGATCCAGCGGTGCGGTGGTTTCACAAGAAACGGGCAAAATTCCGCATCCGTGTCAGCGGTCAGAAATCCACAATATAATTTACATATACAACGCCTTGTCATGTGTGATCACAAGCTGGATTGGGCTTTGAAACCCCTTGTCCAACCGGCAGGCGACCAAAAATGCAGCGCTGGACAAAACTCTTGCTTTTACCACGCGCGCCGCATAGGTGCAGCGGCGGGACACCCTTCCCCAACGAAGGGCATCTATCTGTAAGGTTAGGCTACATGGCTGACAAGCACCCCACCGCACGCCCGGCGAATCCGCGTTTTTCGTCTGGTCCCTGCGCGAAGATCCCCCATTTTACTGTCGACATGCTTGCGGATGCTGCGCTCGGGCGCTCGCATCGTGCCAAGATCGGCAAGGAAAAGCTCGCCGCTGCCATCGAAGGCACCCGCGAGATTCTGGGCATTCCCGCCGATTACAAGATCGGCATCGTTCCCGCCTCTGATACCGGCGCCGTTGAAATGGCGATGTGGTCGCTGCTGGGCGAGCGCAAGGCCACCATGGTTGCATGGGAAAGCTTTGGCGCTGGCTGGGTGACCGACGTGGTCAAGCAGCTCAAGATCGATGCCGAGGTCAAGACCGCCGAATATGGCGAGATCGTCGATCTTGCGACCGTGGATTTCGACACCGACGTGGTGTTCACCTGGAACGGCACCACCTCGGGCGTGCGCGTTCCCAACGGCGATTCGATCCCCGCCACCCGCGCTGGCCTGACCATCTGCGACGCCACCAGCGCCGCTTTTGCGCAGGATCTGCCTTGGGACAAGCTGGATGTGACCACCTTCTCTTGGCAGAAGGTGATGGGCGGCGAAGCGGCGCACGGCATGCTGATCCTGTCCCCCCGCGCGGTCGAGCGGCTGGAATCCTACACCCCCGCATGGCCGATGCCGAAAATCTTCCGCCTGACCAAGGGCGGCAAGCTGATCGACGGTATCTTCAAGGGCGAGACCATCAACACCCCCTCGATGCTGGCGGTCGAGGATTATCTCGTGGCGCTCGACTGGGCCCGCAAGATCGGCGGTCTGGCCAAGCTGCAAGAGCGCGCCGATGCCAACGCCAAGGTGCTGTGGGATTTCTGCGACCGTCATGACTGGATCGCCAATCTTGCCACCGATCCGGCGACGCGGTCGAACACGTCGGTTTGCCTCAAGTTCACCGACGCGCGCATCAAGGACGGTGCCGCCTTTGCCAAGGCCGTCGCCAAGAAGCTTGAAGAGTACAACGTGGCGCTGGACGTGGGCGCGTATCGCGATGCCCCCGCTGGCCTGCGCATCTGGTGCGGCGCGACCATCGAGGCGTCGGATGTCGAGGCGCTGACCCTCTGGCTGAAATGGGCGTTCGAGTCGGTGCTCGAAGAGCAGACCGCGACCGCCTGATCCCCGGATCATCCTTAAATTCCGCAACGGTGGGCCATCGACGGCCCACCGACCGCTCCCCCCATATCCAAAGGACCACCCCCATGCCCAAGGTTCTCGTTTCCGACAAGCTTTCCGAAACCGCCGTCCAGATTTTCCGCGATCGCGGCATCGAGGTCGATTACCTGCCCGACGTCGGCAAGGACAAGGACAAGCTGGCCGAGATCATCGGCCAGTATGACGGCCTTGCCATCCGTTCGGCCACCAAGGTGACGCCGTCGCTGCTGGAACATGCCACCAACCTCAAGGTCGTTGGCCGCGCTGGCATCGGCACCGACAATGTCGACAAGGAAGCCGCGTCCAAAAAGGGCGTGATCGTGATGAACACGCCCTTCGGCAACATGATCACCACCGCCGAACATGCCATCGCGATGATGTTCTCGGTGGCGCGGCAGATCCCCGAAGCCGATGCCTCGACCCAGGCTGGCAAGTGGGAAAAGTCGAAGTTCATGGGCGTCGAGCTGACCGCCAAGACGCTTGGCGTCATCGGTGCGGGCAACATCGGCGGCATCGTCTGTGACCGTGCGCGCGGCCTCAAGATGAAGGTCGTGGCCTATGATCCCTTCCTGTCGGAAGAGAAGGCCGCCGAGATGCAGATCGAGAAGGTCGAGCTGGACGTGCTGCTCAAGCGCGCCGATTTCATCACGCTACACGTGCCGCTGACCGATGGCACCCGCAACATCCTGTCCGCCGAGAACCTCGCCAAGACCAAGAAGGGCGTGCGCATCATCAACTGTGCCCGTGGTGGTCTGGTCGATGAAAAGGCGCTGGCCGAGCTGCTGAAATCCGGCCATGTCGCTGGCGCCGCCTTCGACGTGTTCGCCGAAGAGCCCGCCACCGACAACGTGCTGTTCGGCCTGAAAAACGTTGTGTGCACCCCGCACCTTGGCGCGTCGACCACCGAAGCGCAGGAAAACGTTGCGCTTCAGGTCGCCGAGCAGATGTCGGATTACCTGCTGACCGGGGCCGTGACCAATGCGCTCAACATGCCGTCGGTGACCGCCGAGGAAGCCAAGGTCATGGGGCCGTGGATCACCACCGCAGGTCATCTTGGCAACTTCATCGGCCAGATGACCGATGACGAGCCGATCAAGGCGATCAACATCCTGTATGACGGCGAAGCGTCGACGATGAACCTGCAGGCGCTGAACTGCGCGCTGATCGCGGGCATCATGAAGTCGATCAACCCCGAGGTGAACATGGTGTCGGCCCCGGCGCTGGCCAAGGATCGCGGCATCCAGATCGCCACCACCAATCAGGCGCAATCGGGCGTGTTCGAGGGCTATATCAAGGTGACCATCGCCACCCCGACCAAGGAACGCTCGATCGCGGGCACGGTGTTCAGCGACGGCAAGCCGCGCTTCATCCAGATCAAGGGCATCAACATTGACGCCGAGGTCGGCGAGCACATGCTCTACACCACCAACGAAGACATCCCCGGCATCATCGGCACGCTGGGCACCATGCTGGGCGAGCACAAGGTCAACCTTGCGAACTTTACCCTTGGCCGGTCGGTGCAGGGCGGCGAGGCTATCGCGATCGCGTATCTTGATGAGCCGATGAAGGACTCGGCGGTCGCGGCGCTCAAGGACACCGGGCTGTTCCGGCAGGTCAAGCCGCTGCATTTCGACGTGGCCTGACCCCGTCAGGGTCTGACTTTGGGGGCGCTCCTTTTGGGGGCGCCCTTTTTCGTGTCGTGTCCGCGGCGCCATATAGCGCTATCAATCCGGCGCGCCGCCCTTGTTCTGCGCTGCGGCATGACCAAGTATTATCGGGTCAGACAAGGACCAATCCGATGCAACCGATTTTCGCCGTAGGCGACGTTCACGGCTATCTTGATCAACTTCACATGGCGCTGGACACCATCGAGCGCGAGGGCGGCAAGGATGCGCCTATCGTCTTTACTGGTGATTTCGTCGACCGCGGCCCGGACAGCAAGGGCGTGATCGAGCTGCTGATGCAGGGGCAGGCAGAGGGCAGGCCGTGGGTCTGCATCATGGGCAACCACGACCGCTATCTGTTGCGCTATCTCGACTTTCTCGCCTTTCAGGACCGGCGCACCACGCGTCCGCTGTATTACACCGATCCGCCGATCGGCGGCGACAAGACGCTGGAGAGTTATGGCGTCGATACCGACGTGCGCCGCTGGCCCGAGGATATCCACGCCGACGCGCACAAGGCGATCCCGCAGGCGCATCTTGACTGGATCGCCGCGCTGCCGCGTCTGCACGAGACGCAGGACCAGATCTTCGTTCATGCCGGGCTGCGGCCCGGCGTGGCGCTGCACGATCAGGAAGAGAGCGATCTGCTGTGGATCCGCGAACCGTTCCTCAGCGATACCACCGATTGGGGCCGCGTCGTGGTGCACGGGCACACCGCCCTGCAAGCGCCCGAAGCCTATGTGAACCGCATCAACCTTGATGCCGGCGCAGGCTATGGCCGCCCGCTGGTGCCCTGCCTGATCGAGGGCCGCAAGGGCTTTGCCCTTGGCGCAGAGGGGCGACGCGCGCTGTAACTCACTGGGCGGCGGCGAGATCCTCGCCGCCCTTCAGCGCGACCCATGCATCATATTGCGACAGGAACACCTGCCCGGTCAGCGCATCGAGGAAATGCGAGCGTTTGAGCTTGTCCATCACCGGGCCCTTGACCTCGGTCAGATGCAGGTCGATGCCGTTTTCGCCAAGGCGGGTGTTCAGCTCTTCGAGGGTTTCCAGTGCGCTCATATCGACATCGTTGACCGCCGGGAACATCAGCACCACGTGGCGCAGATCATCGCAGATGGCGACCTTGCCCAGCACGTATTCCTCGAGAAAGCGGGCGTTGACGAAATACAGGCTCTCATCCACCCGCAGCGTCAGCACGTCGGGCAACGTGTCGACCTTGTGGCGCTTGACGTTGCGAAAGTGATGGGTGCCCGGCACAAGGCCAACCTCGGCCACATGCGGTTTCGACGTCTTGTAAAGATGCAGGAAGATCGACAGCAGCACCCCGGCCGAAACGCCGGTTTCCACCCCAAGCGTCAGCGTCAGAACGATGGTCGCGGCGACGGCGGTGAAATCGACCTTGCTGTAGACCCATGTCTTTTTCAGGATCGAGAAATCGACAAGGCTGAGCACGGCAACGATGATCGTCGCCGCCAGTGTTGCTGTCGGCAGGAAGAACAGCAGCGGCGTCAGCGCAAGGGTGGCAACGCCGATGCCGATGGCGGTATAGGCTCCGGCGGCGGGGGTTTCGGCCCCGGCGTCGAAGTTCACCACCGATCGTGAAAAGCCGCCGGTCACCGGAAAGCCGCCGGACATCGCCGAGGCGATGTTCGATGTGCCCAGCCCGATCAGCTCTTGATCGGGGCTGATGCGCTGGCGTCGCTTGGCGGCGAGCGTTTGCGCCACTGACACCGACTCCACAAAGCCGATGATCGAGATCAGCACTGCGGGCAGCAACAGCGTGCGCCACATCTCCACGTCGAACGACGGCGCAGACAGCGGCGGCAGGCCGGTCGGCACCTCGCCCACCAGCTTGACGCCATGGGCGCCAAGATCAAAGGCCCAGGCCGCCAGCGTCGTCAGCACCACGGCGGCAACCGGTCCGGCCTTGGCCCCGACCTCGGCCAGCTTTTTCGGCACCCCCAGCGAGACCAGAAGCGGCTTCAACCCCTTGCGGACCCAGAACAGGAACGCCGTCGCCAGCACGCCGATCACCAGCGTTATAAGGTTGGTCTGCCCAAGATGTTCAATCAGCGACGGCACCAGCTTCACCAAGGTCTCGCCGTGAGCATCGATTCCAAGGATGTGCTTCAGCTGAGACCCCGCGATCAGGATGCCCGAGGCGGTGATGAACCCGGCGATCACCGGATGGCTGAGGAAATTCGCGACAAAGCCCAGCTTCAGTATCCCCAGCAGTGTCAGGAATACGCCCGAAATGAAGGCCAGCGTGATCGCCGCGAGGGCAATGTCAGCCGGATCGGACAAGCCAAGCTGCCCAATGGCGGCGGCCGTCATCAGCGAGACCACCGCGACCGGCCCCACCGCCAGCGTGCGCGAGGTGCCGAACACCGCATAGGCCACCAGCGGCAGGATCGAGGCGTAAAGCCCCATCTCGGCGGGCAGTCCGGCCAGAAGCGCATAGGCCAGCGATTGCGGGATCAGCATGATGGTCACGATGATCGCCGCGACCAGATCCGACATGGCGGTGTCGCGGGTATAGCTGCGCGCCCAGCCAAGGATCGGCAGGTAGCTCGAGATTGGGGGTAGGGTCATCGGTTCGTCCTGGATTGGGCCGTGGCGGCGATCAGGGCCGCCGATGCCGCATATATATTCCAAATATAGAATTTGTGAAGCGCAAACACCGCGCCGGGTGGATATGCCGCCATGCAATCGAAACGCGGCCCTCGCCCAAGGGGCCAAAGCGGTTCGCCCGCCAAGATCGTATCAGGCCGGGCCACCGACCCGCGCGGCGCAGCATCGCCTTCCGACCGGCCGGTGGCAAGATTTGCTCCCCGAGCAGCGGGGCAGCCTGGCACCGTTGATCAGGCAGTTGGGGCACCACGGCCGCTTCGCGCCGCCATGCCAATCTTTCATCAGCGGGGTCGTGTCCCGTTCCCCCAGTCGGGAGGCAAGCGCGATGGCAACCCTGACACGTGCCCCTGAACGAAAAACGCCGCCCCCGAAGGAGCGGCGTCAAGCAGTGCCAAGAGGCGTGGATCAGAAACCCAGACCTTCGTACTTCTTCTTGAACTTCGACACGCGGCCGCCAGCGTCGAGCAGGCGCGACGTTCCGCCGGTCCATGCCGGGTGAACGGTGGGGTCGATATCCAGCGACATCTGGTCGCCTTCTTTGCCCCATGTGCTGCGGGTCTGGTAGATGGTGCCGTCGGTCATCTTGACGTTGATGACGTGGTAATCGGGGTGGATGCCGGATTTCATGGCTTCTCTCCTTACGCGCCGAGCGGCTTGTAGTTGGTGACTTCGGCGATACGGGCCGACTTGCCGCGGCGTTCGCGCAGGTAGTACAGCTTGGCGCGACGAACGCGGCCACGGCGCACAACCTCGATGCTGTCGATGTTGGTCGAGTACAGCGGGAACACGCGCTCGACGCCCTCACCAAAGGAAATCTTGCGAACGGTGAACGAGCCCGCGATGCCCTTGCCGTTCTTGCGGCTGATGCACACGCCTTCATAGGCCTGCACACGGGTCCGGGTGCCTTCGGTCACCTTGTAGCCGACGCGAATGGTATCGCCGGCCTTGAAATCGGGGATGGCTTTCCCCAGCGAGGCAATCTGTTCTGCCTCGAGCTGTGCGATCAGGTCCATCTGACGCTTCTCCTGGTTGCTCACGGTTGGTCCGTGAAGATGTCTCGCGCCCCAGAGCTCCGCGTCTTTGATCGGGTCCGCATCACATGCGCCCGCGGGAGGTTACCGGCGTCGTTCTCTTTATATGGGTCTTCGGGGCCTTCCGGGTCCGCCAAAGCAGCGGGTCAGGCAACACCAAAGAAGCCCGCGCGACTCGTTGGCTGCGCAGACGAGCTGCGTATAGGCGCAGGGGGCGCGCCGATCAAGGGAAATATGGGGCTAGAGCGGTTTCTTGAACCCGGCATGGCTTTGCTGAAAGCCAAGCCGCCGGTAGAAGCGATGCGCGTCGGTGCGGCTCAGATCCGAGGTCAATTGCACCAATGCGCAGCCGCGCCGCCGCGCTTCGGCGATGGCCCAGTCGATCAGTGTGGTGCCAAGCCCGGCGCCGCGGGCATCGGCATGGATGCGCACCGCCTCGATGGTGGCCCGCAGCGCACCCTTGCGTGACAGGCTGGGCGTCATCGACAGTTGAAGCGTGCCGATCACCGCGCCGCCCCGGTCCATCACCATAAGGCAGATATTCGGATCGGATTCGATGGCCTCGAACGCCTGAATATAGGCCTGCGCCACCGCTCCGCCGGTTTCCTCGCGCGCAGCGCCAAGCGGGTCGTCTGCGAGAAGGGCGACGATGGCGGGCAAATCATCGCGGGTGGCGCGGCGGATCATTTCTTGCCCTCATGCGCGGCCCAGAGATCGGGGCGGCGGGTGCGGGTGATGTCTTGCGACATGGCGCGGCGCCACTTGGCGATTTCGCCGTGATGACCCGACATCAGCACCGGCGGGATGGCGCGGCCCTTCCACTCGGCGGGCTTGGTATATTGCGGATGCTCGAGCAACCCGTGTGAAAAGCTTTCCTCGTCGGTCGACTCGGCATTGCCAAGCACCCCCGGCAGCAGCCGCACGGTGGCATCCAGCAGCGCCTGCGCCGCCAGTTCTCCGCCGGTCAGGACGAAATCGCCCAGCGAGACCTCGGTGATGTTGTAATGCTCGATGACCCGTTCATCGAGCCCCTCGAAGCGGCCACAGATCAGCGTTGCGCCAGGGCCGCGGGCAAGGCTTTGTGCCATCGCCTGATCGAACCGCCGCCCGCGCGGCGACAGGTAGATGATCGGGGCGGCAGGGTGGATGCGGGCGCGGGCGGCGTCGATGGCGTTGCCCATCACATCGGGGCGCAGCACCATGCCCGCGCCGCCACCGGCGGGGGTGTCATCGACGTTGCGATGCTTGCCAATGCCAAAATCGCGCAGGGGGATGGGGTCAATCTGCCAGATACCATCTTGCAAGGCCTTGCCGGTCAGCGACAGGCCCAGCACCCCCGGAAACGCCTCGGGGAACAGCGATATGACCTGCGCCGTCCAGGCGCGGGCTAGCGCCGGGCTGGACTCGACCAGCTCGCGCGGCTTTGCCGCCGCGCGAATGGTCTTGCGGCCGTGGGATTTCGGGGTCGGCGCGGAAGGGGTTTGATCGTCGCTCATGCGCAACGCCTTAGCGCCTTGCCCGGCGCGGCTCAAGCGGCGCGTTGCTCGGCGATGCTAGGCTCCGAAGTGCCATGTCCGGAAATGCGGTCGCGGATTTCCAGCACCCGGTCGGGATGCACGAACTGGTCCGACAATTCCGCGGCGCGTGCCGGGCCGGCTTCGACCAGTTCCTTGAGCTTGCAGAGCTGAAGCAACTCGGCATTGCCGAGCGTCGATGCATCGCCATCATGCCAGTGCTCGATGATGCGGCCGAAGAGTTCGGCAAGCGCAGGGCTGGCGCAATCATGCGCGTCGCCGGTCAATACCGCGTCAACGGTGGCGCGCATCTGGTCGGTTGCGGGGGCCTTGGCCAGCGCCCGACGCAGCGCAGGGCGGCGCATCAAATTGGGTTTGTTGGCGCGGCTGTCCAGCAGACGCGCAGCAAGGGTGGCCGCGCGGGACAAACCCGGACGCACGCCGAGCGTGCGGATTGGCGCGGAAATATTATTGAACGCGGGCGACAACACTGCCCAGGAGGAAAACAACTTGTGACGAACAGTATCCACAATTTTCTCCATTTTTTTGAAACTATTGCACAAGGCTTTTCCCCGGGGGCGCGCTAAAATCAAGAGGAATTCCGTAAATACCGAGACTTGCACTCCCCAAGGGATGCCGTCAGGTCACGTTGCCTTGTTTCTGCGCAAGCCTGCGCATGGTCTTTTTGGCTTCGGAAAGCGCCTCGTCCTCCAGGCCGCTGCGATTCAGCGCCAGAAGCACCTCGGCAATTCCCAGATCCGGCTGCTGGTTCATCGGCGGCGGACTCACCAGAAGGTTGCGAATCTGATCCGGCAGGCTCAGCAGATCGAGCAGGGGGCTCAGCGGGCCTTCGGGCCGCAGGGTGCTGTCTTCGAGCGGGCAGGACGCGGTGCGGGCCGCAACAGCGCCGACGATGGCAGGCAGGTCCGCGGCGTCGGGAAGCCCCTGCGAGAATTGGTCGAGATCCTGCGTCAGCCGGGTCGAGCGCAGGTTCTGCCACCAGCAAGAGCGCAGCCACGGGTCAGGCGCACGGGTGCTGAAATAGAACGTCAGATCCAGCGAGGGGCCGAACCAATGCGCGGCGTTCTCTGCGATCAGCGCCAGAATGGTTGGGGCGGCGTCGTAGCGGGTGATGCCGTTGCGGCCGGGCATGTGCCCGCTCAGATCCTCGGAAGAGATCAGCACCGGGCGCGGATCGTCGCGCCCGATGCCACGAAAGAAGCGCAGCGCGTTGCGGCCGATGGCGTCTCGGTGTTTGTCGCTGCGGCTCACCGAATAGCTGCGGGCGGAATGGGCCAGCGGCTCGAAATCCTCGCGCAGGTACAGCCGCAGA
Organism: Citreicella sp. C3M06; assembly: GCF_018860705.1. Lineage (GTDB taxonomy): Bacteria > Pseudomonadota > Alphaproteobacteria > Rhodobacterales > Rhodobacteraceae > Salipiger. The sequence goes on along the minus strand of NZ_JAHKQA010000038.1, from coordinate 28,140 downwards.
TGCGGTTCCAGCAGCGCCCGGTTTCGGGACAATGCGATCTGGACAGTGCTGGTACCGGTCTTGTGAAATCCTGGGTGAATGACGACAAGCGTCATTCCAGCAGGCCCTCGGGCGGGTCGGCCACGATGCGCCCCGCCGCAAGGTCGATCGTCGGCACCGCTGCAAGGGTAAAGGGCAGCAGCACGGTTCTGGAGGCGCCGGGCACGATCAGTTCAAGAAGATCCGCCGCACCGTGGTTGAGCACTGCCTTGACCGTGCCGATCTCGACCCCGCCGGGGTCGACCACCGTCAGGCCGATCAGGTCGGCATGGTAATATTCGTCATCGGGCAGCGAGGGCAGCCGGTCGCGCGGCGCAAACAGCTGCGTGCCGTTCAGGGCGTCGGCGTCTTCCTTGCTGCGCACGCCGGACAGGCGCGCCGCAAAGCCGCCCTTGAGTGGGCGGGTGATCTGCACATCAAAGCTGCGGCTGCCGTCTTCGGTGGTCAGCGGCGCGTAATCCGCGATGGCTTCGGGATCGGCGGTAAAGCTCTTGAGGCGGACTTCGCCATGCACCCCGAAGGCGCCTGAAATCGTGCCGACGCAGATCGTATCGCTCAAGTTGCGTTCCTCTGAACATGAAAACTCCGGGTCACTGGATAGACCAGTGCCCGGAGCCTTTGCAATCATTCCCGCAGGATCAGAACCGAAGCCGCATCACGCGGGTCACACCCAGCCGCACGGTCCACTGGTCGGGATCGTCGACAATTGGGCTGTCGGCGGCATCGTTGCGGTAGTTTTCCCATGTCACCGCGCCTTCGATGCCCCAGTCGTCGTTCAACTGGTAGGTGGCGCCCATCTCGACGCCAGCGGACAGCAGCCCGCCATCGGCGTCGAAGGCACTGCGCGAAGCGGTGGCCTCGTCGCTGTCGACGCCGAAATAGGTGTTGGCGTAGCTGTCGTTGCCCCAGAACAGGCGCGGGCCCATGGTCAGCTTCCAGCGCTCGTCGGGGCGGGCGATGATGTCCATCCCGGCTTCGCCGACCCATCCCTCGCTACCGCCAAAGCCGCGGCGCACATTGCCGAAGACCTCGTAGGCGTTGCCGGTGTAGCTGACTTCAAAGCCAAGCTCGACGGTGGCGTCGATGTCATCCATGCCGCGCAGCGTGTCGTGGTCCGACGAATCGCGCTCGGAGATAAAGCGGAATGAGCCGCCGAACCCGAGGCCCATCGCATCGTTCCACGGATCGCTGTCGCCAAGGCTGAAGCCATTGTTCAGCGTCAGCCCGTGGAAGCTGAAGCCAAGGTCTGGGCCTGCCGAGTAATCGTCGGAGCCGAAGAAATCGGGGGCGCTGGCAACGCCGCCCCGCAGCGAGAACACCACGCCGGGCGACGTTCCCTGCGTCGACAGGGTTTCCTGCGTCGACAGGGTTTCCTGCGCCGAAGCGGTGCCGGCGATCAGCGCGGCGGCAAGCGGCAGGCAATAGGCAAGGCGAGCGATGAACATTTGGCAGGACCCCGGGCAAAGCGGTACGAGAGAAGACTAGCGTGATTGCCACGAAATGACAGCACCAATCAAACGACAAAGGCGCGCGGGATGATTTCCCACGCGCCCCATGCAACCTTGCAACAGTGGATTACTCTGCTGCGGTCTCTTCGCTTGCTGCGGCAACCTTGGCGGCCTTGGCTTCGGCGCGCTCGGTGGCGGCTTTGCCCGGCTTGGCCTTGTCGGGGTTGTTGCGCACTTTCTTTTCAATGACGCCAGCGGCTTCGAGGAAGCGCGACACGCGGTCAGTGGTCTGGCCGCCCTGGCTGATCCAGTACTGAACGCGCTCGACGTCCAGCTTTACGCGGTTTTCGTCATCCTTGGCGAGCAGCGGGTTATACGTGCCAACCTTTTCGATGAAACGACCGTCGCGCGGCATGCGCGAATCGGCGACGACGATGGCGTAGTGGGGGCGCTTCTTGGAACCGCCGCGGGCGAGCCGGATTTTAAGAGCCATTGGGTTTTCTCCTTTGAATGGCGTTGCTGACGGGGGCCGTCAGGATTGGTGATGTTCGTGGTGCTTGATGACTTCCTGAATGATGAAATTCAGGAACTTCTCGGCGAATTCCGGATCGAGATCCGCCTGACTCGCCAATTCCCTCAGCCGCGCGATCTGCTGTTCTTCCCGCGCGGGATCGGATGGAGGCAGCTCGTGGGTGGCCTTGAGCACCCCCACGGCCTGCGTGTGCTTGAACCGTTCGGCCAGCGTGAAGACAAGGATCGCATCGAGCCTGTCGATGCTTTCACGGTGCCCTTTCAGAAGGGATGCGGCGCGCGCAACCGGGTCGATGGTTTCAGTCAATGGCCCAGCCTTTCGGTTTGAAGAGGGAAACGGCGAAAATCGCCATCGCGATGCCATGCGCTGTCGCCCGAAGGGCGGCGGTCGCGGGGCGGTGCTGTTCGCAGGCGGCGCTCATCCCAGCACCTCGTCCGGGCCGGGGTGGCGGAACAGGTCGTCTTCGCCCATCGCAACGTTGGTGTAGGTCCGCTCATAGCGGGCCCCAAGCCGTTCGGCGAGCTTTGCCGAGCGGGTATTGCCGGGCACGATGTTCGAGGTTAGCGTGGTCAGGCCGAGGTCTTCGTAGGCGTAGCGGCGCACCCGCAGCGCGGCCTCGTAGGCGATCGAGCGCCCCTCGAAACCGGCAAAGGTCACCCAGCCGATTTCCGGTTCGGGCCAGCCTTCGGGGTTCCAGATGCCGCACAGACCGGCGGGCAAACCGCTGTCTTTCAGTTCGATGGTGAAATAGCCGTAGCCGCGCAGCAGCCAGTGCCCGAGATTGAGCGTGAACCAGCGCCACGCGTCGGAGCGGGTATCGCTGCCGCCAAACCCGTCGGAGCGGGGACGGTCCATCAGGAAGGCAATCACGGGCTCTGCGTCCGACGCGATGGGGCCGCGCAGGATCAGGTTTTCGCTCTCAAGGACAGGGGCGGCGACAAGGCTCATGCGTAGGCCTCCGGGTTGCCGTCGGAATCGGGGTTGTGGCGGAAGACAAGGCAATCATCCGGCGTGTCGCCATCGGGCAGGGGCGCGGCGGGGTCGTGGATCGCGCCCAGCCGTTCGGCCAAGGCGCGTGACCGGGTGTTGGCCGGGTCGACGTAGGATACCAGCGTGCCGAACCCCTGCGACCAGGCCCAATGCAGCGCGGCGGTCGCGGCTTCGAACGCATAGCCCTTGCCCTCGGCCGTTTCCAGCAGCGTCCAGCCGATTTCGCATTCGGGGAAATGCGGCGGCTGGCAGATGCCGACCTGGCCCAGAAACACGCCATCGCGGGTTTCGATGCCCCAAGCGCCGTGGCCCATCAGGTCCCACATCGCCACCTCGGACGCCATCCAGCGCCACGCGTCCAGATGCGACACCGCCCCGCCCATATAGCACGCACGATCCGTCCCGAGCAGCGCGCAAAGCGCCGTCAGGTCGGCCATTGTGTGGCCCCTCAGCGTGAGCCGAGGCGTATGCAGGACAGGGGCTGGCATTTACTTCTTCTTGCCGAATCCGCCAAGGCCGGGGGGCAGGCCACCGCCGCCGCCCAGACCGGGAAAGCCACCCAAGCCGCCGGGCATCTTGCCGCCCATCGCCTTGGCCGCGGCTTCGATTTGCTTGGGGTCCATTTGCGACGGGTCCATGCCTTCGGGCATGCCGCCCTTGCCGAACATGCCCTTCATGGCCTGTTTCAGCATGCCGCCTTTGCCCATCTTGCCCATCTTCTTCATCATGTCGGACATCTGCCGCTGCATCTTCAGCAGCTTGTTGAGATCGGCCACATCCATGCCCGCCCCTTTGGCGATGCGCTTCTTGCGCGAGGCCTGAAGCAGCGCGGGGTTGGCGCGTTCCTTCTTGGTCATGGAATTGATCAGGGCGATCTGCTGGCGCAGAACCTTGTCGTCCATGCCGGCATCGTCCATCTGCTTGGCCATCTTGGCCGCGCCCGGCATCATCTGAAGCATCGCGCCCATGCCGCCCATCTTGATCATCTGATCGAGCTGCATCTTGAGGTCGTTCATGTTGAACTGACCCTTGGAAAAGCGCTTCATCATGCGCTCGGCCTGTTCGGCCTCGAGCGTCTGCTGCGCCTTTTCCACCAGCGCGACGATGTCGCCCATGCCAAGGATGCGGCCCGCGACCCGGTCGGGTTCGAAGGTTTCCAGCGCGTCCATCTTTTCGCCAAGGCCGACGAACTTGATCGGCTTGCCGGTGATCGCGCGCATCGACAGCGCCGCACCGCCGCGCCCGTCGCCATCCATCCGGGTCAGCACCACGCCGGTGATGCCGATGCGGCTGTCGAAGTTTTCCGCCGTGTGCACCGCATCCTGACCGGTCAGGCCGTCGACCACCAGCAGCGTCTCGCGCGGGTTGGCGACGTCGCGCACCGCTTCGACCTGTGCCATCAGCTCGTCGTCGATCGACAGGCGACCGGCGGTGTCGAGCATGTAGACATCATAGCCGCCAAGGCTGGCCTGGGTCTTGGCGCGCTTGGCGATGGCCACCGGGTCTTCGCCCTTGACGATGGGCAAGGTGTCGACACCGATCTGCTTGCCGAGGATTTCCAGCTGTTCCATCGCCGCCGGGCGGTTGACGTCGAGCGAGGCCATCAGGACCTTTTTCTTGTCACGCTCCTTGAGCCGCTTGGCCAGTTTGGCGGTGGTGGTGGTCTTGCCGCCGCCCTGTAGGCCCACCATCAGGATCGGCGAGGGCGGTGTGTCGATGCGCAAGCTGCCGGGCTCGCCTTCGCCGGCAAGCGTGGCGATCAGCTCGTCATGGACGATCTTCACGACCTGCTGGCCGGGGGTGATGGATTTGGTGACCGCCGCGCCGGTGGCCTTTTTCTCGACCGCCTTGATGAACTGGCGCGCCACTGGCAGCGACACATCCGCCTCTAGCAGCGCAACGCGCACCTCGCGCAGGGCCGTGCGGACGTCATCCTCCGACAGCGCGCCCTGCTTGGTGAGCCGGTCGAAGACGCCGCCAAGGCGATCAGAGAGAGTCTCGAACATGGGGCCACTGGCCTTTCGTCTGTTGATCCATCGTGCCCCGAAGATGGGGGCGGCGCCGTTAATTCCAATGCGCCAAAGCGGAATGGCCTCCGTGGGCGCAACGCGCTGACGGAGGGCGATCCCGGGCCTGGCCCAAGGGACCGGAGGCACAATACGGCATCCGGAGTTGCGCGGGAGGTACCCTCTTGGCGCCGCCGAGTCAAGGATTGCAGGGCTGAGGCCCGGCGCAGGTTGATTTGCGCGCCCGGACAGGATAGCGACTCGCATGTTCCGGCGACTGGTCGGGGCCGGGTTTCGCATTATCTGACGATCGGGTGCTGCTTGACCGGATTCAATGTGACGCCGAATTACGCAAACGGGCCACACTCGCCCGGTTTTCCCGCGGATGTTCGCTGCTGCAGAAAATCAGGCTAGCCGATTCGCCCTGAACGCGCTAAGACCCAATCTAGAAACACGCATTTCAAAGGTGACTCACCATGAAAACTCTTATGACTTCGGCCGCTCTCTTTGCCGCTCTGTCGACCTCGGCCGCCTTCGCACAAGAGCCGGTTGCAGTCGTCACCGTCGATGACCCCTATGCCGTGACGTCGGGCGGCGTAGAGATTCCCGGCGATGCGCTGGCAGCAATGGGCGGCGCAGCCGTGATCATCGCGATCCTCGCGTCTTCGGACGGCGACAGCGACGGCTCCTCGTCGACCACGACCACCACGACCACCAACTAAGGTGATCGACCTGCGCGGCCCTGCACAGGGTGCGCAATTGCAGAATTTTCGAAACGCCCGGGGCCTCCCGGGCGTTTTTCTTTGTGCAGTATTCTGTCAGATGTGGCCGCGAGAGGCGGTTTTTATTGCAATTTCGAACAGGGCTGCGTCATATCGGCGGCGAAAGTGACCATACGCACAGGCCGATTGCATGATGACGAACTGGGACGAGATCCGCACCGCCTTTCAGGTGGCGCGGCTTGGCACCGTAAGTGGCGCCGCCGAGGTGCTCGGAGTGCACCACGCCACGGTGATCCGTCACATCGATGCGCTTGAACAGCGGATGGGCGTCAAGCTGTTCCAGCGCCATGCGCGCGGTTACACCCCAACCGAGGCCGGGCGCGATCTGGCCCGCGTCGCCCAGACCACCGATGACCAGTTCCAGCAGCTTGCCGGGCGCATTCGCGGGCAGGGCGAGGGGGTGTCTGGCGAATTGCTGGTCACCTCGCTGATCAATTTCTACCCGCTGATGGTTGGGGCGCTGACCTCGTTCCGCGCCGCCTACCCCGAGATCGTGGTGCGCTACATGACCGGGGCCCGGCTGTTCCGCCTTGAATATGGCGAAGCGCATGTGGCGCTGCGCGCTGGCGCTGTCCCGCAAGAGCCCGATAACGTGGTGCAAAGCTTTCCCCGGCAGGAACTGGCGCTTTACGCCTCGCGCAGCTACATCGCGGCGCGCGGCATGCCCAAGGAAGGGTCTGATTTCGCTACGCATGATTTCATCGGCTATGACGATCTCGAGATCCGCGCGCCCTTTGCCATCTGGATGCGTGCCAATGTGCCGCCCGAACGCGTGGTGTTTCGCGCCGAAGATGGGCGCGTGCAGCAGGCCGCGGTGAAAGCGGGCGCCGGGGTGGGTTTCATGTCTGTCCAAGAAGCCGCCAAGGATCCCGATCTGGTGCAGGTGCTGCCCCCGCGTGAGGAATGGTCGTCGGCGCTGTGGCTTGTGACCCATGTCGATTTGCACCGCACGCCGAAGGTGCAGGCCTTTCTCAAGCATCTCAAGGATTATGCGGCGGGCATGTCTGCCGCATGAGCCCGCAGGCTCAGGGCCATCTTGCCATGCTTAGCTTTTCGGCGCTGGTGGCCGGAAGCTTCGCGCTAGGTTCGATGGCGGCGCCGCAGATTGCGCCGGTGGCGCTGAACGCGGTGCGCTTCGTGATCGCGGGGGCGCTGCTGGCGCTGGTCGCCGGGATCAGCGGCAAGGTGACGCGCCAGAGCCTGCGCGCGCCGTGGCGCTATGGCGTGCTGGGCGGGTTGATGATCGCCTATTTCGTGCTGATGTTCGAAGGGCTGAAATTCGCGGCGCCGGTCAGCATGTCGGCGGTATTCACCCTGACACCGCTGATGGCGGCGGGGTTTGGCTGGTTTCTGGTAGGCCAGCGCATGACCCGGCGCATGGTGCTGGCGCTTGGCGTCGGTGCGACCGGCGCGCTGTGGGTGATCTTTCGTGGTGACCTCGGCACCCTGTTCCGGCAGGGCATCGGGCGCGGCGAGGCGGTGTATTTCATCGGTTGCGCCGCCCATGCATTCTATGCGCCGCTGGTGCGGCGGCTCAACCGGGGCGAGCCGGCGTTGGTCTTTACGCTCTGGACAAACCTTGCGGGCACCGCGCTGCTGCTGGTGATCGGTGCGCCCGAGATCATCGCGACCGACTGGGCAGTGCTGCCGGGCATCGTCTGGCTGACCATCGTCTATACCGCTGTCGCGGCGACGGCGATCACCTTTGTCTTGCTGCAATACGCTGCGCTGCGCCTGCCTGCTGCCAAGGTGATGGCCTATACCTATCTGACGCCGTCCTGGGTGATCCTGTGGCAGATGGCGCTTGGCAAGGGCTTGCCGCCGGCGATGATCCTTGTCGGCGTGGCGATGACCTGCCTTGCTCTCGTGCTGCTTCTCAAGCAGGACTGACGCCGGGCAGGCGCGCCTTAGTCGTGGGTATTTCCGGCGCTGGCTTCGGCGTGATCGCTCAGTTCGGATGCAAGGAACCGCTCGAAGGCATCAAGGTTGACCGGCTCGACCAGCCCGAAACCGAACATCCAGACCGAGGCTTCGCGCAGCGCGTCCGGTTCGAGCTTGCACCATTTCACTCGGCCCAGCTTGTCCTGACTGATCAGCCCCGCCGAGGCGAGGATGGCAAGGTGTTTCGAGATCGCGGCAAGCGACATGTCGAAGGGCTCGGCCACGTCGGTCACCGCCATGTCATCCTCGAGCAGCATCGCAAGGATGCGGCGGCGGGTCGGATCGGCGAGTGCGGCAAAGACGGCGGAAAGCGTGTCGGTCATGACCGCCATAAGCGGCGCGGCGGTGCCCGGCGTCAAGCCGCCGGAGCACAGTCAACCGCAGGGTTGAATATGCCTGCGCCTGCCCGATGGCGCTAACTGCGAGTGATTTCGGGACGGGTGGATCTGCGGCCATATAAATAATATATGTAAATCAACGTCTTGGCGTGCGAGCAAGAAAGAGTTACCGCTTCTTGACTCAGGCCCCCTCAGCCCTTAGCACCCTTCTGGAACCTCGAAGGGGCAAGACAGGGTGAACGATCCCGATCCAAAGCGGCAACTCGACGCGCTGGAGGCGAAGATCGCGGCGGCGAAAGCTGCCCGGGGCGACACCCGCAAGCACCAGGAGGAACATTATTCGCAAGCGCAACACGCTTGGCGGATGGTGACGGAGATGGTGGCCGGTCTGGGGATCGGCTTTGGCATCGGCTACGGGCTTGACGCGGTCTTCGGAACGCAGCCCTGGCTCATGGTGCTGTTCACATTGCTGGGCTTCGCGGCGGGGGTCAACGTGATGATCCGCACGGCGCGCGAGCTGCAAAACAAACAGGTGGCCGAACTGGCCAGGGACAACCCGGCCGAAATGGCCGACGAGACCGAAAAGAGGGACCGAGATGGCGACTGAAGCAGCGCACGGTGCAGAGATGGCGGAACATGGCGCAGGCCATGCCGAAGAGGCCACCGGACTCGTCTTCCACCCGATGGACCAGTTCATCGTCAAGCCGCTGTTCGGCCATGGCGATGTCGGCATGTTCACCATCACCAACGTGACGCTGTGGCTTGGCATCGCCATCCTTGCGATCTTTGCGCTGATGGTGCTGGGCACCTCGCGCCGCGCCATCGTTCCTTCGCGCACCCAGTCGATCGCCGAACTGGCCTACGGCTTCATCTACAAGATGATCGAAGACGTGACCGGCAAGGACGGCCTGCGGTACTTTCCCTATATCATGACGCTGTTCATGTTCATCGTGACCGCCAACTTCCTTGGCCTGATCCCGATGAGCTTTACCACCACATCGCATTTCGCCGTGACCATCGTGCTGGCGCTGGCGGTGTTCCTGACCGTGACCATCCTTGGTTTCGTCAAGAACGGCCCGTCCTTCCTTGCGATGTTCTGGGTCAGCTCGGCGCCGCTGGTGCTGCGTCCGGTGCTTGCGGTGATCGAGATCATCTCGTATTTCGTGCGCCCGGTCAGCCACTCCATTCGTCTTGCCGGCAACGTCATGGCAGGCCACGCGGTTCTCAAGGTCTTTGCGGGCTTTGCCGCTGTCGCCGCCGTCTCGCCGCTGACGGTTGTCGCGATCACCGCCATCTACGGGCTCGAAGTGCTCGTGGCCTTCATTCAGGCCTACGTGTTCACGATCCTGACCTGCGTCTACCTCAAGGACGCGCTGCACCCGCATCACTGACGACGGCCGGGCCATCTGGCCCGCGCCCCCCGCACACCCCTCTTCAAGATCACTTCCAGACGTAAGGAGATACCCCCATGGAAGGTCAACTCGCACACATCGGCGCAGGTCTCGCAGGTCTCGGCACCGGTCTCGCCGCTCTCGGCGTCGGCAACGTTGCTGCAAACTTCCTGTCGGGCGCGCTTCGCAACCCGTCGGCAGCTGCTTCGCAGACCGCCACCCTGTTCATCGGCATCGCCTTCGCCGAAGCACTCGGCATCTTCTCGTTCCTCGTTGCCCTGCTGCTGATGTTCGCCGTCTAAGACGGTACCAAAGCATCCTTACGCGCGGGCGGCCCTCTTGCTGAGCGGCCGCCCGAAGTAAAGACAACGTTCCGACGGAGGACAACATGGCGACCACACAACTCGCCGAAGATCTTGCGGGCTTTTGCGTCGACCAGCACGGCTCCGCCATCGGGATGCCCCAGCTTTGCGCCGACTGGATTCCCAACCAGATCTTCTGGCTGCTGATCGCCCTCGTGGTGATCTTTTTCATCCTGTCGCGCGTCGCTCTGCCGCGCATCGCGTCGGTTCTTGCCGAGCGGACCGGCACGATCACCAATGACATCGCGGCTGCCGAAGAGCTGAAGCGTCAGGCGTCCGAGGCCGAAAAGGCCTATGACAAGGCGCTTGCCGACGCCCGCACCGAAGCTCAGGCCATCGGCCAGCGCACCCGCGACGATATCAAGGCGCAGCTCGACGTCGCCGTGGCCAAGGCCGACGAGCAGATCGCCGCCAAGACTGCCGAATCCGAAGCTGCCATCGCTGAAATCCGCGCCTCTGCCGTGCAGAACGTCGAGATAGTGGCGAAGGATACCGCCCTTGCCATCGTTGCGGCACTTGGCGGCAAGGCCGACGCCCAGACGGTTTCCGCCGCGGTCGACAGCCGTCTGAAAGGATGAGAGACATGCGCAAGCTGACCCTGACCACCGCTTTTGGCATGTTTGCAGCCAGCCCCGCGCTGGCCGCATCCGGCCCGTTCTTCTCGCTGCGCAACACCGATTTCGTGGTGCTGATCGGCTTCCTGCTGTTCCTTGGGGTGCTTGTGTATTTCAAGGTGCCGTCGCTGCTGGGCAACCTGCTCGACAAGCGTTCGACCGGCATCCGCAACGAGCTCGACGAAGCCCGCGCCCTGCGCGAAGAAGCGCAGACGCTGCTGGCCTCTTACGAGCGCAAGCAGGGTGAGGTTGCGGCGCAGGCCGACAGCATCGTGAAAAACGCCCGGGTCGAGGCCGAAGCGGCTGCGGCGCAGGCGCACAAGGATCTTGAAGCGACCATCGCGCGCCGTTTGCAGGCCGCCGAAGAGCAGATCGCCTCGGCGCAGTCCGCAGCGGTGAAAGACGTGCGCGATCGCGCTGCGATGGTGGCGGTTGCCGCTGCGCGGGACGTGATTGCCCAGCAGACCTCGGCTGCCGACAAGGACCGTATGATCGACGATTCCATCTTGGAAGTCGGTGCCAAGCTGCACTGATCCCGCGGTTTCAGCAATCTGTCAAAGCCCGGCCTTGCGGTCGGGCTTTTGTCGTTTCCGAGGGGCGGAAATCTGGGCAAGATCTTGCCGATCACGTCTTGATGAGGTAGCGCGATTGGGCCGGGCGGCAGATCCGGACCCCAACAGATGAGGCAGATGTGGCGCATATCATTGTTGTCGGAAACGAGAAGGGCGGGGCGGGGAAATCCACCGTCTCGATGCATGTGGCGACCGCGCTGGTGCGCATGGGTCACCGGGTGGGTACGCTTGATCTCGACATGCGGCAAAAGACCATGGGGCGCTATTGTCAGAACCGGACGGCGTTTCTTGATTCCAAGGGCATCGACCTGCCGACCCCCCGGTACATCGAACTTCCCGAGGTTGCGCCCGAACAGCTTGCCCCCGGCGAAAACGTCAACGACCGCCGTCTGACCGAGGCGCTGGCGATCCTCGAGCCGCAGTCGGATTTCATCCTGATCGACTGCCCCGGTTCGCACACACGGCTGAGCCAGGTCGCGCATTCGATGGCTGACACGCTGATCACGCCGCTCAACGACAGTTTCATCGATTTCGACTTGCTGGCGCGGATCGACGGCGCGACGGATCGCATTCTTGGCCCGTCAGTCTATTCCGAAATGGTCTGGGGGGCGCGCCAGTTGCGGGCGCAAACCGGGCGCCCGCCGATCGACTGGATCGTGCTGCGCAACCGGCTTGGCGTGCAGCAGATGATCAACAAGCAGAAGATGGAGAGCGCGCTTGATCGGCTCTCCAAGCGGATCGGTTTCCGCATCGCGCCGGGGTTTTCCGAGCGGGTGATCTTTCGCGAACTGTTTCCGCGCGGGCTGACGCTGCTCGATCTGCGCGATATCGGGGTGCGGGCGCTGAATATCTCGAACGTTGCCGCGCGGCAGGAATTGCGCGACCTGCTGGTCACCATCAACCTGCCGGGCGTCACCGTCAAATTCTAGCGCCGGGCGCGGATCTTCAACGACAGCGCGGTCAGCCCGACGCCGGTGCTTAGCAGGTCGACGCCTAGGAACAGGCCCAGCAAGCTGCCGGGTTCACTGGGAAGCGCGACGATGACCAGCACGCCAAGGATCAACGAGACGGCCCCCGATGCGACCAGCCAGCCCCAGCCGGGCAGATGGCGCATCATCAGCCCCAGCCAGATCCGCAGCACGCCCGAGGCGATGAAGAAGCCCGCAATGAGCAGCGTCAGCGACACGATGCCCATCAGCGGGTTGGCGATCAGCGACACGCCGAAGGCAAGGATCAGCAGGCCCAGAAGGCCCGAGAGCCCGCGCCCGACGCCGCCACCCTCGTCCTGAAATGCGATCCACATCTGAATGGCCCCCCCGAGGGTGAAAATGCCCCCGGCAATGGCCACGGCCGTCAGCGATGCAGCGAACGGGTTGAGAAACGCCATCAGCCCGCCGACGATCAGCAGGGCGCCAAGAATGAGCATCCAGCGCCAGTCGGGGCGCAGGGGCCGTGGCGTGCGGCGGTTGGTGCTGTCGGCATGATCGGTCATGATCGCTCTCCATCTTTCTATAAACCGAACGAGCCCGCGCAGAGCCGGTTCCATGCCAAGATGTCGCAGCGGCCATCTCGAAACCGAAAGGCGCGTGGGCTGAACGTGCCAAGGTAGCAACGTTCAGCAGCTGTTAACCAATTTGGCCGTCTAATGACGAGATGAAAAACATCAGCCTCAGCTTCGTGGCCTTGTTGGCCGCCTGCAACATGGGGGGGCCGGGGTTCTATGGCGTAACGCCGGTCACGCGCAAGGTCGAGGGGTCGACCTTCGTGATGCGGTTCAGGGATGACATGGCCGAAGTGATCCGCACCAATCCCGAATTCCCGGCCCGCTACGGCCCGATTTCCGAGCGGGCGCAAAAAGCGGTCTTCCTTGAAACCGGCTGCAAGCCGGCATGGGTGACGGGCGATCCGGCGGTGATGGTGATGGGGCTTAGCTGCCATGGCCGCCCGGCCCCGAAGGAGCCGCGCAAGCGCATCATCTCCTGCGACATCATGGGTAGCTACATCAACGATCGTCTGGGCGGCGAGGCAACGCTGGAATGCTCCAAGCGCTGATCAAGATGGCGCGCTGACCGCCTTTTCGTAGAACAGGCTGGAGCCGTTGGTCTGATAGCCGCCGAATGGCTCACGCCTTGTGTAGCCGTAGCGCTCGTAGAGCGACACCGCAGCCGCCAGCTTGTCGCCTGTCTCCAGGCGTAGAAGATGCAGCCCTTCGCGCTCGGCGGCGGCTTCGAGATGTTCGAGCAGCCGTCGCGCCACGCCGATGCCGCGTGCCACCGGGGCTACGAACATCGACTTCACCTCGCCATAGCCATCCTTGTGTGCCAGCGCGGCGCAGCCCAGCAATTCGCCATCTTCCACCGCGCCGTAAAACGTGACCGACGGATCGCACAGTGCCTCGATATCAAGATATGCGTTGGCTTCGGGTGGAAACAGCGAATCCATCAGCGCATGGCTTTCGGCAAGCAGGGCAGCAGCGCGCGGATCGCGGGGCGAAACCAGTGTTATGGCAAGAGGCATTGGCAGCTCCGTTTCAGTCCGGCGATGAAACGCGCTAACATTCCGTAGGTCAATCCCTTAGATGGTCGTGGTTCACGCAATATCTTGTGGATAATCTGTGATCATCCGCGATATGCAGGCCAAATGGTTTGACAGTACCGGCCTGCAACGGCGAAACTGTCCGGCGCAACGGAATCAGGGCAGTATCAGGTGCAGTTCTCACGTCTTCGGCTATCAGGCTTCAAGAGCTTCGTCGATCCCACGGAACTTGTCATTGCCGACGGGCTGACCGGCGTGGTCGGGCCCAATGGCTGCGGCAAGTCCAACCTGCTCGAGGCGCTGCGCTGGGTGATGGGGGAAACCCGCGCCAAGGCGATGCGCGGATCGGGCATGGAAGACGTGATCTTCGCGGGTGCCTCGACCCGCCCGGCGCGCAATTTCGCCGAGGTCTGCCTGACCATTGACAATTCCGACCGGCTCGCCCCGGCCGGGTTCAATGATACCGACCAGCTCGACATCGTGCGCCGGATCACCCGCGACGTCGGCTCTGCCTACAAGGCCAATGGCAAGGAAACCCGCGCCCGCGACGTGCAGATGCTGTTCGCCGACGCTTCGACCGGCTCGACCTCTCCGGCGCTGGTGCGGCAGGGACAGATCGCCGAGCTGATCAACGCCAAGCCGCGCAACCGGCGGCGCATTCTCGAAGAAGCCGCGGGCATTTCCGGCCTGTACCAGCGTCGCCACGAGGCGGAGCTGAAGCTGTCGAGCGCCGAGGCCAACCTGCTGCGCGTCGATGACGTGGTCGAACAGCTGGCCGGACAGCTCGGGCAACTGGCCCGGCAAGCCCGGCAGGCGGCGCGCTACCGCGCCATCGGCGAAGAGCTGCGCCGCGCCGAAGGGCTGTTGCTGTTCCGTCGCTGGAAAGAAGCCGACGACGCCCGTCTGGCCGCCGAGACCGAATATCGCAGCCACGTCACCGGCGCGGCGCAGGCCGAGGGCGCCGCCCGCGCCGCGGCAAAGCTGCGCGCCGAGCGCGAGGAAAAGCTGCCATCGCTGCGCGAGGAAGAGGCGATCGCGGCGGCGATCCTTCAGCGCCTGACGGTGCAGCGCGACACGCTGTCAGATCAGGAAAGGCGCGCCGCTGAAACCATTGCCGCGCTGACCCGCCGCATCGCCCAGATGGCCAAGGACATGGAGCGCGAAGGCGGGTTGAACCGCGACGCCGGCGAAACCATTGCCCAGCTCGAGGCCGAAGCGCAAGCCTTGGCCGATGCCGCCGAGGGGCATGAGGAACGCCTTGAAGAAGCCTCCGAGGCCGCGTCCGAAGCCGCCGCTACCTTGCACGAGCGCGAGGCCGACCTTGCGCAGCGCACCGAGGATGTGGCGCGGCTTGCCGCCCGCCACCAGTCGGCGCACCGCTTCCTTTCGGATTCCAAGCGGCTGGTCGAGCGCTATGATGGCGAGGCCGCCCGTGCCCGCGCCGCCGTGGCGCAGGCCGGCGATGTGGCTGCCGAGGCCGCTCAGCTGATGGACGACGCCCGCGACGCCGCCGAAGCTGCGCAGGAGGCTGCCGAAGCCGCCGAAGAGCATCTCGCCGAAGCCGACGCCGCGCGCTCTGAAACCGCCAGTCTCGAGGCCGAGGCCCGCGCCGAACGTTCCAGCGCCGAGGGCGAGTTCAACGCCTTGCGCGCCGAGGTCACCGCCTTGGCCCGGATGCTCGATCGCGACACTGCCGAGGGCGGTCAGATCCTCGACCGGCTTCAGGTGCAGCAAGGCTATGAAAAGGCGCTTGGCGCAGCGCTTGCCGACGATCTGCGCGCCCCCGAAGTCGATGCCGACGGCCCCACCGGATGGTCGGCGCTGCCCCCCTATGACGACAGCCAGCCGCTCCCCGCCGGGGTGACGGCATTGTCGCAGCATGTCTCGGCGCCCGAAGTGCTGGGCCGGCGGATGTCGCAGATCGGGCTTGCCTCTGCCGTTGATGGCGCTCGCCTGCAACCGTTGCTGCGCCCCGGCCAGCGGCTGGTCAGCCTCGAGGGCGATCTGTGGCGCTGGGATGGCTACCGCGCATGGGCCGAAGATGCGCCCTCTGCCGCCGCGCTGCGGCTGGAACAGCGCAACAAGCTTGAAACGCTCAGGCAGGAGATGGCCGAGGCGACCGCCCGCGTCGATGAAATGCGCGCCGCGCATGAGACTCTGGTGGCGACACTGGCGCAACAGACCCAAGCCGACAAAAACGCCCGCGAGGCCCGCCGTCTGGCCGACCAGAACCTGAATGACATGGTCCGCGCCGCCAACCGCGCCGAGGCCGACCGCAACATGGCGACGGGCAAGCTGGAAAGCCTTGCGATGGCGGTCACCCGCCACGAAGACGACGCGACAACCGCGCGCAAGCAGCTGCTCGAAGCCGAGCGCGCCGTCACCGATCTGGGCGATCTGGAAACTGCCCGCGCCGAGGTCGAAGACATCAAGGTCACGGTTGAAGCCGCCCGCATGACCATGATGACCCGCCGCTCCGCCCATGATGAGCTGCGCCGCGAAGGCGACGCCCGCAAAAGCCGGGCGCAACAGGTCGCGAGGGATCTGTCGGGCTGGCGCAACCGTCTGGACACGGCGGAAAAGCGCAGTGCGGAACTGGCCGAGCGCAAGGCCGCCGCCGAGGACGAACTGGAAGAGGCCGTCGCGCTGCCCGCCGAACTGGCGGAAAAACGCGACGAGCTGAACGAGACCATCGCTCGCGACGAGGCCCGCCGCGCCGCCGCAGCCGAGGCGTTGGTGCAGGCCGAAACCGCCCTGCGCGAAGCCATCTCTCATGAGCGCGACGCCGAACGGCTCGCCTCCGAAGCACGCGAAGCGCGGGCGCGCTCCGAGGCCCGCGTCGAGGCCGCGCGCGAAACGGTCGATTCCGCCGCCGCCCGCATTCTCGAAGATCAGGAAACCACGCCGCAAAACCTGCTGGACCGGCTTGAAACCGCACCCGAAGACATGCCCCCGTCAGATCGCATCGAAGCCGATGTGAACAGGCTGAAACGCCAGCGCGACGCGCTTGGCGCGGTCAACCTGCGCGCCGAGGAAGACGCCCGAGAGATCCAGACCGAACACGACACGCTCGCCAGCGAAAAGACCGACCTCGAAGAGGCGATCAAGACCCTGCGCTCCGGCATTGCCTCGCTGAACCGCGAAGGGCGCGAACGGCTGCTCACAGCGTTCGAGCAGGTGAACAGCAACTTCCGGCTGCTGTTCACGCATCTGTTCAACGGCGGCGAGGCCAACCTCGTGATGGTCGAATCCGACGACCCGCTCGAGGCCGGGCTGGAAATCATGTGCCAACCGCCGGGCAAGAAGCTTTCGACTCTGTCGCTGTTGTCGGGCGGGGAACAAACCCTGACCGCGATGGCGCTGATCTTTGCGGTGTTCATCGCCAACCCCGCGCCGATCTGCGTGCTCGACGAGGTCGACGCGCCGCTCGATGACGCCAACGTCACGCGCTTCTGCGACCTGCTGGATGAAATGTGCCGCCGCACCGACACCCGCTTCCTGATCATCACGCATCACGCTGTGACCATGTCGCGGATGGACCGTCTGTTCGGGGTCACGATGCAGGAACAGGGCGTCTCGCAACTGGTCTCGGTCGATCTCAAAAGGGCCGAAAAGCTCGTCGCCTGACCTCTCCTGTAAGTCAAAGGCGCCGCGCCCGCCCTTCTTCTGGCCGAAAATATCCCGGGGGTTCGGGGGCTGGCCCCCGGCTTTCGTTTGTCCGGAGGCCAGCCCCCGGCTGTCGCTCCTCCGAGTACTTGCCCTCGTCCGCGGGAGCGGCCTAGCCCTCCGCCAGCTTGTGGCGTCGCCGCACCGCGCCCGGCCGTCCCGGCAGATCCAGCCGCGCGTCGTTGCGCGCCTGACGCGACACCACTTTTCCCTTCGAAATCACGCACAGCCGGTCGGGCCGCAGCCGTAGCGCCTCGATCGCCGAGCCAGCATCCAGCACCACCAGCGACGCCGCCTTGCCAACCGCCAGCCCGTAGTCATCCAGATGCAGGATTTTGGCATTCTCCTCGGTCACCATGGTGAAACAGCGCTGCATCTCTTCCGGAGAGGTCATCTGCGCCACGTGCAGCCCCATGAACGCCACGTCCAGCATGTCTGCCGTGCCCAGCGAGTACCAGGGATCCCGCACGCAATCCTGCCCCCAGCCGACCCGAATGCCCTGCGCCTGCATTTCCTTGACCCGCGTCAGACCGCGCCGCTTGGGGAAGGTATCGTGCCGCCCCTGAAGGGTGATGTTGATCAGCGGGTTCGGGATCGCCGCGATCTGCGCTTCGGCCATCAGCGGCAAAAGCTTCGAAACATAGTAGTTGTCCATCGAATGCATCGAGGTCAGGTGCGAGCCCGCCACCCGCCCTTGCAGCCCCAGCCGCTGGGTTTCGTAGCACAGCGTTTCGATATGACGCGACATCGGATCGTCGCTTTCATCGCAATGCAGATCGACCAGCAGGCCGCGATCCGCCGCGATTTCGCACAGCTCGCGCACGGATGCGGCGCCATCCGCCATGGTCCGTTCGAAATGCGGGATGCCGCCGACCACGTCGACGCCCATGTCGAGCGCGCGCAAGGTATTCGCCCGCGCCGTCGGATCGCGGTAGAACCCATCCTGCGGAAAGGCGACCAGTTGCAGATCGAGGTACGGCTTGACCGCCTCGCGCACCTGCAAAAGCGCCTCGACCCCTTTAAGCGTATCGTCGCAGGTGTCGACATGGCTGCGCACCGCCAGCAACCCCATGCTGACCGCCCAGTCGCAATAGGCCAGCGCGCGCTGCACCATCTCGTCGACGGTGGCGATCTGCTTCAACTCGCCCCAGAGCGCAATGCCCTCCAGCAGCGTGCCGGAGGCGTTGATGCGCGGCGTGCCGTAGCTCAGCGTCGCGTCCATGTGGAAATGCGGATCGACGAAGGGCGGCGAGACCAGATCGCCGGCGGCGTCGATCACCTCGCCCGCGTCGCTGCCCGACAGATCGCCGATGGCATTGATGGTGCCGCCGGTGATGCCGATGTCCTTGACGGTGCCGTCGGGCAGGATGCCTCCGGTGACGAGAATGTCGAATGTGGCCATCAGCGGTCTCCGCGATTGAAGGGGGTCATCAGGGCCGCGGGGACTTCGGCCCGGCGGGACATGGCGATCAGCGCAAGGATCGACAAAAGATAGGGGATCATCAGGAACACCTGATAGGGCACGACCTGCCCCAGCCCGGTCTGTTGCAAGCGGATCTGCAATGCGTCGAACCCGGCGAACAGCAGCGCGCCCAGCAGCGCCTTGCCCGGCTTCCACGCACCGAACACCACCAGCGCGATGCAGATCCAGCCGCGCCCGTTGACCATTTCGAAGAAAAAGCTGGAAAAGGCCGACATGGTCAGGAACGCCCCGCCGACAGCCATCAGGCCCGATCCGGTGATCACCGCGCCCATGCGCAGCGCGGTGACCGACAGGCCCTGCGCCTCGACCGCCTGCGGGTTTTCCCCGGCGGCGCGCAAGGCAAGGCCTAGCGGCGTGCGATACAGGATCAGCGCGGTCAGCCCGGTCACGGCAAAGCCTGCCCATGTCAGCGCCGTTTGCGAGAATAGCGCCTGCCCGAACCAAGGGATATCGGATAGCACCGGGATGTGCAGCGGCTGAAACGGGGTGATGCGCGGCGGGTTGGTGACCTCGGGCAGGGCGAGGCGATAGGCGTAATAGGCTGCCGCCGTGGCCAGCATGGTGATGCCAAGGCCGACCACATGTTGCGACAGGCCAAAGGGGATGGTCAGCAACCCGTGCAGCGCGCCAAACAGCGCGCCCGCGCCAAAGGCGACGGCGACACCCAGCCACAACGGCCCCCCGGCATAGATGGTGACCCAGCCTGCGAAGGCGCCAAACACCATGATGCCTTCGATCCCGAGGTTGAGCACCCCGGCGCGCTCGCAGATCAGCTCTCCCATGGTGGCGAAGATCAGCGGCGAGGCGATGCGCAGGATGGCGGCCCAGAAGCTGGCGCTGAGCAGGATGTCGATAAGCTCGGTCATCCGCGCACCACCCGGAACCGTGTCAGCAGGATCGCCAACACCATGAACAGCAGCGCGCAGGCCAGCAGCAGATCGGCGATATAGGTGGGCACCTCGGCGGCGCGTGACATGCTGTCGGCCCCCACGAAGATGCCCGCGACGAACAGCGCCGAGATCACGACCCCAAGCGGATGTAGCAGGGCCAGCATCGCGACGACAATGCCGGTATAGCCGAAATTGGCGGACAGGTCGGTGGTCAGGTTGCCCTTGAGGCCCGCGACCTCGGAAAAACCGGCCAGCGCGGCCAGCCCGCCCGAGATCAGCGCGGTTTTCAGCAGCACACGCGTCACCGGGATACCGGCAAAGCGGGCGGCATCGGGGTTCAGCCCGACGGCGCGGATTTCATAGCCCAGCGTGGTGCGGGTTTGCATGACCCAGACGCTTGCGGCGCAGATCAGCGCCAGCGCAAAGCCCCAATGCAGGCGCAGCCCGTCGATGATGCGGGGCAGCCGCGTGTCCCGTGGCAGCGAGGGCGATTTTGGCCAGCCCATGCCCATGGGATCCTTGAGCGGACCTTCGAGCAGGTAAGAGATCAACAGCGCCATGACAAAATTGAGCAGCAAGGTGGTGACAACCTCGTCAACGCCAAGCCGAGTTTTCAGGATGACCGGCCCGAGCAGCACCAGCGCGCCCGCAAGGATGGCCCCAAGCGCCATGAGCGGCAGGGCGAGCGGGCCGGGCAAGCCCTGAGTTCCGATCAGCACGGTCAGCAGCGCGCCGGCGTAAAGCTGCGCCTCGGCCCCGATGTTCCACAGCCGGGCGCGGAAGGCGACAGCGACGGCGAGGCCAGTGAAGATCAGCGGCGTGGCGCGGTTGAGCGTCTCCAGAGCGGCGAATTTCGACCCGGCAGCGCCCTTGAGGATCAACCCGAGGGTCTGCGCCGGGTTGGCCCCGGCCAGCGCCGCAAGGAGCGCCGCGACGGCGATGGTCGCCGCGATGGCGATGGCCGGTGGGGCGAAGGTGCGGGCGGGACTTGGGGCGGCGATGGGTTCGAGGCGCATCAGAATGGGATCCTTGCCGCCAGCGGTGCGTGGGGAAGGACGTGGTAGGCCGACCGCGCGCGCGGTGAGCAGTGGGGGCCAGCCCCCACACCCCCGGGATATTTTTCGCCAGAAGAAGGGAGGGGCGCCATTGATGTGGATTGAGATTCAGGCGGCATGGTCGAAGCCTTGTCCGGCCATCCATTGGCCAAGTTCGGTCGGGGTTTTTGTGCCTCGGGGGAAGTCCGGGGAGAGGCGGCCTTGCGAGATGACGCGGATGCTGTCCGAGAGGCTGAGGATTTCGTCGAGATCTTCGGAGATGAGCAGGATGGCCGCGCCTGCGTCGCGGGCGGCGATGAGCTGTTCCTGCACGTAGGTGACCGCGCCGATATCGAGGCCACGGACCGGCTGGTTGGCGAGGATGATGCGCGGGGTGGTTTCCAGCACGCGGCCAAGGATGAGCTTTTGCATGTTGCCACCCGACAGCAGGCGGATACGGGTGTCCGGGCCGGGGCAGCGGATGTCGTATTTGTCGATGATTCCGGCAGTGGCAGCGCGGGCGGCGCGCCAGTTCATCCAGCCGCCGCCTGCGGCGTAGCTTTCCAGCACGGCGTTTTCGGTCAGGGTGAAATCGGCGATGGTGCCGGTCTTGTGCCGATCTTCGGGAATACGCCCGATGCGGTGGTCCAGCGCGGCGCGGGGGGACCATGCCTGCGGGGTGGTTCCAGCGATGGTCAGGCTGCCTTCGGTGGGGCTGTCGAGGCCGCAGAGGAGATCGGCCAATGCGCCCTGACCATTGCCTGAAACACCGGCGAGGCCGAGAATCTGCCCGGCGCGCAGCTCCATGGTGATCTGCTCGAGGCCGGGCCGGTTGCCCTGCCTTGCGGTGCTGACCTTGTCGAGCTTCAACAGGGTCGCGCCGGGGCGGGCCTTGGCCGGGGCGGGGGCGGTGATTTCTGCGCCGACCATCAGCGTGGCGAGCTGGTGGCGATCGGTTTGCGCGGTGGCGGTTTCGCCCACCAACCTGCCGTGGCGCAGCACCAGCACGCGCGAGGAAATTGCCATCACCTCGTGCAGCTTGTGGCTGATGAAGATCACCGACAGCCCCTGCTGCGTCATCCGGCGCAGCGTATCGAACAGCGCGTCGGCCTCTTGCGGGGTCAGCACCGCCGTGGGTTCATCTAGGATCAGGATGCGGGCGTCGCGATAGAGCGCCTTGAGGATCTCGACCCGCTGGCGTTCCCCCACCGACAGGGTTGCGACGCGGGCATCGGGGTTGACCGCAAGGCCGAAATCCTGCGCCAGCTGCGCCAGACGCGCGCGCGCCGCGCTGCGCCCTGAAGACAGCGATAGCAGCGGCCGCGTGCCCAGCAGAACGTTGTCGAGCACCGTCAGGTTGTCCGCCAAGGTGAAATGCTGGTGCACCATGCCAACGCCTGCCTTGAGCGCCGCGCCGGGCTGGCCGGGGGGCAGGGTCTGGCCCATGACCTCGACCGTGCCGGCGTCAGCGGTGTAATGGCCGAACAGGATGTTCATCAGCGTGGTCTTGCCCGCGCCGTTTTCGCCCAGCAGTGCCACGACCTCGCCGCGCGCGAGGCTCAGGGAGATCCCGTCATTCGCAATCAGCCCGCCGAAGCGTTTGGTGATGCCGGAAAGGCGCAGGACGGGGCCCTGCGCCATGGGGTCGATGCGCATCAGGACGAGGCGGGCTCGCTGTCGTCGATGGTGACCTCGAAGCTGCCGTCCTTGATGGCGGCCTGCTTGGCGGCGACCATGTCGAGCGCGTCTTGCGGGATTTTGCCTTCGAAGGTGCCAAGGGGGGCGAGCGAGCAGCCGCCTTCTTTCATGAAGCTGTAGAGACCGTAATTGTCGGCCTCGAAGCTGCCATCAGAGACCTTGGCGATGGCGGCCGCCAGCGTCGGGCCGAAATCCCACAGCGCCGAGGCGACCACGGTGTCGGGGTAATCGGCTTGCGTGTCGATGACGTTTCCGATGGCAAGGATGCCCTTTTCCTGCGCCGCATCCGACACGCCGAAGCGTTCGGCATAGAGCAAGTCCACACCGGACTCGATCATCGCAAAGGCGGTTTCCTTGGCCTTGGGTGGATCGAACCACGAGCCGATGAAGCTGACCTGAAACTCTGCCTCGGGCTTGACCTCCTGCACGCCGGCCATAAAGGCGTTCATCAGGCGGTTGACCTCGGGGATGGGGAAGCCGCCGACCATGCCGATCTTGCCGGACTCGCTCATCGCGCCGGCGATGATGCCCGACAGGTAGGATGCATCCTGAATGTAATTGTCGAACACCGCGAGGTTGGGGTAATCGGGGTCGGGCAGGAAGGACGAGCCCATTAGGAAGGCGGTGTCCGGGTAATCGAGCACCACTTCGCGGGCTTCCTGTTCGACGCCGAAGATCTCGCCGATGATCAGTTGCACGCCTTGTTCGGCGTATTCGCGCATGACGCGCGGATAGTCGGTGTTGGCGGTGTTTTCGCTGAAGGTATAGGTGATCAGCCCCTGCTCGGCGGCGGCCTCGGCGGCGACATGGATGCGGCTGACCCATTGCTGTTCGACGGGCACGGTATAAATTCCGGCCACGGCAATCGGATCCTGCGCAAAGAGCTTTGCGGGCAGCATTCCGGCAGCGACGGCAAGGCCCGTAGAGCCCAGCAGCATCCGCCGCCGCGTCATTTCGGCAAGCATTTTCTTACGGTCGGTCATTGGACCCATTCCCCTGTTGATGATTAGTTTTTGACCAAACGGTAGGGGAATGGGCGGGCGGCTCACAAGACTCAATCGCGCCGCAGCGCAAATTCCCGCGCAGTGATGGTGCGGGAGGTGGTCGGCGCCTGTAAAACGGGCGGGGCGTCTCAGGCCAGAGCGTGACGCCAGCTGGCGGAATAGGCGCCGGTCACGTGATGGTCGAGCTGGCGTTCGATGTCACCCAATAGCGAGGAGGCGCCAAAGCGGAACAGGTCGGGGCGCAACCAGCGATCACCCAGCTCGTCCTTGAGCAGCGACAGGTAGACCAGCGCGTCCTTCGCCTTGGAAATGCCACCCGCGGGCTTGTAGCCGACCCGGTAACCGGTGTCGTCGTGATAATCGCGGATCGCCCGCATCATCACGAGGCTGACAGGCAGGGTCGCGTTGACGCTTTCCTTGCCGGTCGAAGTCTTGATGAAATCGGCGCCGGCCATCATGCAGACCATCGACGCGCGGGCCACGTTCTGAAGCGTGCCCAGCTCGCCGGTGGCGAGGATCGCCTTGACATGGGCATCGCCGCAAGCCTCGCGAAAGGTGCGCATTTCGTCGTAGAGCCCTTGCCAGTCGCCGGTCAGCACCTTGCGGCGCGAGATCACGATATCAATCTCGCGGGCGCCGGCCTTGACGCTTTCGGTGATCTCAGCGACGCGCAGGGCGAAGGGCGACAGGCCCGCGGGAAAGCCGGTGGAGACGGCGGCAACCGGGATGTTCGACCCGGCCAGCGCCGCGACCGCCGGGGCGATCATGTCGTGATAGACGCAGACTGCGCCGACGGTCAGGCCCGAAAGCCCTAGTGCCTCGAGCAGATCAGCGCGGACCGGCTGGCGTGCCTTGGCGCAGAGCCGGGCCACCCGGCCCGGCGTGTCGTCGCCCGCCAGCGTGGTGAGGTCGATGCAGGTGATCGCCCGCGCCAGCCATGCTGCCTGATGATCCTTTTTCAGAGACCTGCGCCCCGGCAGGGTCGCGGCGCGGCGTTCGATCGCCGAGCGGTTGGCCGTTGCCCGCATCACCTTGTCCATGTCGAGCGCCATGCCGGGATTGCGCGGGGCCATCGTCTGGGGAAGGTGGGTCGGGGCTATCTGGGTATCAATCATGGCTTGCTCCTCGGGGTCGGACGCTCGCACGGGGGCGCCTTGGGGCACAAGATAGCGCGCCACGTCAGCCTTAGCGAATCCGGTCGGACAGCCAGCGCAGCAGGGGGTTCTTTTGCGGGCGTAGCAGTTCGAGATGGAAAATCCGCGCCTTGGGGGCGTCGGACCAGATCAGCTCGGAGGCTTCGAACACCCGTTTGTTGTACTGCGGCGGAAGAACGTAGAAATCTACGTCGGAGTCCCAGAGCGCCTCTCGGAAGGCGGGCTGGTCGATCTTCATGCCCGAGGCGAGGTAGCGCCGCACCCAGTCGGCAAAGAACGCATCGGTGCGCGGGGATTTGCGATAGAGCAGCACGCCGCAGTTGATCTCGGGGAAGCTTTCGGGAAGGTCGAGGTCGATCTTCTTCAGGTGGCGCTTGCGGTGCCACAGGATCACCTGCGCGCCGCATAGTTCGTATTTGCGCAGCAGATCGAACATCGGGCTCAGATCGGCACGGATGATGGTGTCGTTGTCGAGGTACAGCGTTTCGTCATAGGGCGATTGCGAGAGCAGTTCGATCTTGGGGCGCTTCATGCCGTCGGGGATGATGAAGCCTTCGTCGAAGCCTGAAATGTCGTCGCCCTGCTTGCACCAGATGGCGGTTTCGATGTCGGGATTGGTGCGCTTCACGCTTGCCGCAGAGCGCCGCGCGACGTCGACGTGTTCGCGCCCCCAAGCTGTATAGATGACTCCGCGCCGTTTTGCCGTCATGCCGATGCCCTTTGGTTATGCTACTCGATTACGCCTCGCGGGCGGATCATGCAATTCTTTGCCTGAGCTGTTCCGGATGGGAGTGTCGGGCAGATGGGGGGCCAGCCCCCCAAACCCCCCGGGATATTTCCGGCCAGAAGAAGCGGGGAGCGTTGCACTGTGGGGTGGCGCTCTGGGCGCTTGAAAGACGGGCGGGGGTGGCGGCAAGGTGGCGCAAACGGAGGAGCGCCATGATCGCCATCATTTTCGAAGTCGTCCCGGCAGAGGGGCGGCGTACAGACTATCTGGATATCGCCGCGGCGATGCGCCCTATGGTCGAGGAGGTCGAAGGGTTCATCTCTGTCGAGCGGTTCGAAAGCCTGACGACGCCGGGCAAGCTGTTGTCGATCAGTTTCTTCGAAGACGAGGCGGCGGTGGCGCGATGGCGCCAGCTGGTGGCGCATCGCGGCGCGCAGAAAGCGGGACGGGACGGCATCTTTGCCGATTATCGTCTGCGGGTGTGTCATGTGCTGCGCGATTACGGCATGACCGAGCGGGATGAGGCGCCGCAGGACAGTCTTGCGTGCCATGGCTGAGGGGCAGGCGGCGCCCGTAGTGGGGCGCCGCCGCAGGGATCAGATGCCGGCCTTGACGATGGCGTCGGCGAGGATCGGCACGGTGGTCTTGTTCAGGCCTGCGATGTTCAGGCGCGAATCGCCGACCATGTAGATGCCGAAATCGCGGCGCAGGGTTTCCACCTGTTCCGGCGTTGCGCCGAGACGTGAGAACATACCCCGGTGTTGCGCGATAAAATTGAAGCGGTCGGAGTTGGTCAGGCGTTTCAGCTCATCCGCGAGCTGCTGGCGCAGGCCGAGCATCGAGCTGCGAACCTCTTCGAGTTCTGCGGCCCAGTCGGCGCGCAGTTCGGGATCGTTCAGCACCATGGTGACAAGCCGCGCCCCGTGATCCGGCGGGAAGCTGTAATTCTGCCGGTTGAGGTAGTTCAGCGTGCCCTGGTTGAGCTTGGTGCGCGCGGCGTCCTTGGACACGGCCATCAGCAGGCCGGTACGCTCGCGGTAGATGCCGAAGTTCTTGGAGCAAGAGGCTGCGATGATCACTTCGGGCATCGCCGCGCAGACCATGCGGGTGCCCATCGCGTCTTCTTCGAGGCCGTCGCCAAAGCCCTGATAGGCGATGTCGATCATCGGCACCGCTTCTTTTTCCAACAGCAGCTGGATGACGGCCTTCCACTGCGCCTGCGTCAGGTTGGCGCCGGTCGGGTTGTGGCAGCATCCGTGCAGCAGCACCACATCGCCGGGGGCGACTGCGGTCAGGTCGGCGATCATGTGGGTGAAATCCACCGCCCGGGTTTCACTGTCGAAATAGCGGTATTCGGTGAAGGGCAGTTTCATGTGCTTGAGGATCGACAGGTGGTTCGGCCAGGTCGGATCGGACACCCAGATCCTGGCCTTGGGGTTCGCCTGAAGCACGAGATCAAAGCCCTGACGCACCGCGCCGGTGCCGCCGGGGGTGGCCGCCGCCGCGATATTGCCGCGCGGCACCGCATCGCCAAGCACGAGGCTGGACAGCGCATCGGCAAAGCCGGGATCGCCTGCAAGGCCGGTGTAGCTCTTGGTGGTCTCGGCCTCCCAGAGCTTTTTCTCGGCGGCCTTGATCGCGCGCATGATCGGGGTGTTGCCGCTGGCATCCTTGTAGACGCCGACGCCAAGGTCGATCTTGGTGTCGCGCGGGTCTTCGCGATACTGTTGCATCAGCGCCAAGATCTTGTCGGCGGGCTGTTCCTTGAGATTTTCGAACATCAGGCGTCTCCGGTAGCGACGGGAAGGGTGGGGAACTGCCCCCATTCGCTCCAGGACCCGTCATAGAGGGAATGGTCGTCCTTGCCGATCCGCGTCAGGGCAAGGTTGAGGATCGCGGCGGTGACGCCGGACCCACAGGAGGTGATTGCGGGCTTTTTCAGATCGACGCCGGCGGCCTCGAAGGTGGCGCGCAGATCGGCGGGGGCCTTCATGGTGCCATCGGCGTTGAGAACGGAGCCGAAAGGCACGTTCCTTGCGCCGGGGATATGGCCAGAGCGCAGGCCGGGGCGCGGCTCGGCCACTTCGCCGCGAAAGCGCTCGGGGGCGCGGGCGTCGATGATTTCGGTGTCTTTCAGCTTCGAGGCGGCCGAGACCTGCGTGACGTCGCGCACCATCTGGTTCTGGCGACGCACGGTCATGTGGCGGTCGCGGATCACCGGGGGCATGTCTTCGATGTCGCGCCCTTCGGCCTGCCATTTCGCCAGACCGCCGTCGAGCACGGCGATATCGTCGTGCCCCATCAGCTTGAACAGCCACCAGACGCGGGCGGCGCTGAACAGGCCGTAACTGTCGTAGACCACGATCTGATGGCCGTCGCCGACCCCAAGCGCCCGCATCCGCGACATGAATTTTTCCACCGGGGGCACCATGTGCGGCAGCTCCGAGCGGGCATCGCTGACATCGTCGATATCAAAGAAGCGCGCACCGGGGATATGGGCGGCGTCATATTCCTTGCGCGGATCGCGCCCCGAACCGGGCATGTGCCAAGTGGCATCGAGGAGGCGCAGATCGGGATCTTTCAGATGCGCGGCCAGCCAGTCCGTCGAGACCAGCGTCCTTGGGTCGTCTTGCATCGTCAAAGGCCCTCCCGTGGCAGGTTGCGCGGTGTTTTCCTAAGCGTTGGGGGGCTGGGGTGCAAGGGTGTGGGTAACAAAGCCCTCCCGTGGCAATCGCATTTGACAACATACTTGTCGCAGCGTTTGATCGAGATAAGTAACAAACAAGAGGTGGGCCATGGCGCAAAAAGTCGTTCTAGATGCGATGATCAAAAGAGCTGACTTCGCGCAGCAGGCAGAGTCTATATCAATTGAGCTCGGCAACACCCTCAAGCTCTCAGAGATTACTGGTACGAGCCGGCTTTGTTGCACAAATC
>NZ_JAHKQA010000027.1 GCF_018860705.1 Citreicella sp. C3M06 | reverse complement strand
AACCACCGCGTGTGCGCGCCGAATTCGGGACAGGGGCGACCTTGAGCGGCCATTGAAGGACACCGAGGGACATTCGCGGCCATTGGGGGACATCGGGGCGAAAAGGAGGGTCTGCACTCCCACCCCGTGCAGACCCTCCTATTTCCCCGGGTCTTCCATATCATTGTTTTCATTATATTTATCGAATGTCCCGCGCTCCTCAAGCTCGAGGCAGTAGCGACGCCAGTTCTCCAGCATCTCGTCGGCGATGTTCTTGAAACGCAAGATGTCGAGCGCCGTCGTCGTCCAGTGACCGCTTTTGAGATTGCCGCCGAGGATGCCCGTCGCGAGGTAGCGACGAACCTGCTTTGCAGACCTGTTGAGTTCGGCCGCTGCTTCCGCGGCGGTGAAAGTTTCATCCGGGGGAAAGATCATGATGGTCTCCAGATTGCGTTGATCTGGAGGGGAATTGGTTCCGATGTGGGGTGCTCGGAAAAACTATCGGAAGTCTGGCTCCGGACCTTGAATCCTCGCGGTCTTTGAACGCCCCCCAACATCCACAACACCGTTTCGGCCAACGGCCGATCCATGTTGATTGTTCGATCTTGGTCCAGTGGATCGCCTGGGTTGAAGACCTCGACATTGGCTCGTCGCTCGGCCGCGACCACGCAGTCATCGCACAAATCTTCTCGGCAGCGAGTGGGGCGCGTGCCACGCTTGCTCGTCATCGCGAGGGTAACCGGCGCGACGCCCGGTTGGTCCGGGCAATCGCCCCTCACGAACGACGAAAACTTCCGGTTCGAAGGCAGCGTCTGCTCCGCCAACTTCGCCGGGCCATAGGGGAAGCACCGGCCCATTAAGCGCGGAACCCTCCGAGGGTCACCGCTTCAGACAGGTGTTGCAAGCGATCTGAAGGCAACGGATCATACGCATCTCTTCATGGGAGGAGACCGGCCGCAGAGGCGTCACTTCGTAAGTATCGCGGCCGGGCTCGAGAGCGACTTGGTAGCCGAGACGCAACAACAAATCGCCCGCCTCGGCGCGAATTTTCCGGCGCTGATCGCGATCGCTACCGACACCCTGGACTACGATGAAGGCGAGATGATCTGGCGGACCAAAATGCGCCTGAGCAGAGATCCTCAAATGCATGACACCCCGATGCGAGGACCGCAGAGCGGTCTCGATCCAACCTAGGGTCAGGATTCAT
>NZ_JAHKQA010000096.1 GCF_018860705.1 Citreicella sp. C3M06 | reverse complement strand
ACGCAAGCCATTGCGATTGATGAAAATAATGCCGCTCAAGACGCGTCTATCATCAACCCGAGGCTTCCCGTGTGACTTGGGAAAGAAGGGAGCCAGACGTGCCATCTGCGCGTCAGTCAGCCAGAAGAGATCGCTCATATCACCGCTCCGTTTTCGAAGCCGTGAATCATGCTGGTGCAGCGAAATCAATGCATCCTGACCCTAGGGCGCCACGGCGACGGCAATGGCCTCTACCTTGTAGTCGACCCATCCGGTGCCCGCCGCTGGATCGTGCGCGTCACCGTGAAGGGGCAGCGCAATCGCCAAGGCAAGCCCAACCGAACGGACTTCGGTCTAGGCGGCGCTGACATCATAACCCTGACAGTCGCCCGCGAGCGAGCGCTTGAATACCGACGCCTCGCCAAGCAGGGGCTGAACCCGAAGTACCATCGCGACAAGGAGGTGCCATGCTTCGAGGAGGTCGCACGGCAGGTCCATATCGAGCGTCTGCCGACCTGGAAGAACCCGAAGCACGGCCAGCAGTGGATCAACACGCTCGCAGATTACGCCTTCCCCAAGATCGGCCGTTTGCCCGTATCGGAGATCGACCAGCCAGAAGTCCTGCAAGTCCTCTCCCCTATCTGGACCGAGAAGCATGAGACCGCCCGCCGCGTCGCGCAACGCATGAAGGCGGTTTTGGACGTAGCCCGATCACGGGGCTTCCGCGAAGGGGAGAACCCAGTGACGGTCGTCATGGACGCCCGTGTTCTGCCGCGAGTGAAGGCGAAGGTGAAGCACCACAACGCGATGCGCTGGCAGGACGTCCCGGCGTTCTACGCTAAACTTTCGAGCCAAAGCGGTACGGCCGCTAAAGCATTGATGTTCACGTGCTTGACCGGATGCCGGACCAGCGAGGTTCTGCGAGCGGTCTGGGACGAGTTTGACTTCGACGAGCTGACTTGGACAATACCCGAAGCGCGAACCAAAACGGGCTCAGAACATCGCGTACCGCTAACTGCCCAAATGCTGGAGATCATCGACCCACTTAAGGCGCTTCGTGCCAACTGCGTCTTCGAGGGGCAACGCCGCCACAACCCCCTCTCCAACATGTCCATGTTGATGCTTTTGCGGCGCATGAAGATCGAGGGGGTGACCGTCCACGGGTTCCGCTCCGCCTTTCGGGATTGGGCAGCCGAAGTTGGCAACCACCCGCGCGAAGTCGCTGAACTAAGCTTGGGCCACAAGGTTGGGTCCGAAGTCGAGAGGGCTTATGCGCGATCTGACCTTCTTCAACGTCGTCGCGTGCTGATGTCAGAATGGTGCGAGCATGTTCATGGAGGTACGGCGAATGGATGACCAAGAGGCACGGAACTGAACCGCTCCGGG
>NZ_JAHKQA010000055.1 GCF_018860705.1 Citreicella sp. C3M06 | reverse complement strand
GTTCAGTCAGCTTTGCGCTGGAACATGGCGAGATCCTTGGCCTTGTGGGGGAATCCGGTTGCGGCAAATCCACCCTTGGCAAGACCTTGATGGGCATTCAGCCGCCGACCTCCGGCTCGATCACCTTTGAAGGCACCGAAATTGCCGGGCGCACCCCGCGCGAGGCCCGCGCCCTGCGCCGCCGCTTGCAATACGCCTATCAGGATCTAGGCGCCTCGCTCGATCCGCGCTGGAAGATCGGCAAGTCGCTCGAAGAGCCGCTGATCATCTACACCGATTTGCCTCGCCGCGAGCGGATGCAGAAGGT
Organism: Citreicella sp. C3M06; assembly: GCF_018860705.1. GTDB lineage: Bacteria > Pseudomonadota > Alphaproteobacteria > Rhodobacterales > Rhodobacteraceae > Salipiger. The sequence goes on along the minus strand of NZ_JAHKQA010000055.1, from coordinate 1,158 downwards.
ACGCGAAATCCTGACCTCGGTCGGGCTTCCCGCCGGCCATGTCGATCTGTTCCCGCACGAGCTGTCGGGTGGGCAGCAGCGCTGGGTCGGGTTGGCGCGCATCCTGATGCTCAACCCCGAGGTGGTGATCCTCGACGAGCCGACAGCGGGGCTCGACGTGTCGGTGCAGGCCACCGTGCTGCGCCTGTTCCGCGATTTGCGCGACAGCTTTGATCTGACCTATATCTTCATCTCGCACGATCTGTCGGTGGTGCGGCTGATGTGCCACCGGGTGGCGGTGATGTACCTTGGCCGCATCGTCGAAATCGGCCCGGTGGAGGCGCTGATGAACAGCCCAAAACACCCCTACACCCAGTCGCTGCTGGCGGCGATCCCCAAGGTGAACGGCCCGCGCGTCACCGAGAATTTCTGGCTTGAAGGCGAGCCGGCGGACGCCTCGAACCTGCCCCCTGGCTGCCGGTTTCAAGGCCGCTGCCCGCATGTGAAACCGATCTGCCGCGAGCAGGACCCCAAGGACCGTCAGGTCGGTGCCCAGAGCGTCGCCTGCCATTTCGCCGGCGAGGTCTTTCCACCCGAAGGGGCGAACCGGAACAGGACACTGGCGTGAGCAAACCCGCGATCAACACCGGTGGCGGGCGCGGCAGCGGCTGCGCGCTGGAACTGGTCCGGCAGGGCTGCGACATCGTGCGGGTCAAGTTGCAGTGGCTGATCTGACGTCGCCGCAGGGCTGGGTGCAAGTGGTCGCGTCGGTGACGCTGGTGCAAGCGGTTCTGCCGCTTTTGGCGCTGCCGCTGACGCAGGCCGCCGGGGTGGCGCCGCAGGCGGTGGGGCAGTTGTCCTCGGCGGCGGCGCTTGGCTCGATGCTGTTCTTCCTGTGGGGGCCGGCGCAGCTGGCGGGACTCTCGTCGCTGCGCCAGCTGCAACTGGGCTGTGCCGTCAGCGCGGCGGCGCTGCTGCTGTGCCTGCTGGGGCGTTGGGAGGCGCTGTTGCTGGCCAGCTTCGTCATCGGGCTTGGCTATGGCACCGCCACCCCGGCCAGCGCCGAATTGCTGATGCGGGTGGGGCATTGCCAACTTTCTGAAGCCCCTGGGGGCGTCTAGCGTTTTGGCATGATGATAGCAGCTGAGATGCCGCGCCCGAAAGGCTATCGTTTTCCTC
>NZ_JAHKQA010000051.1 GCF_018860705.1 Citreicella sp. C3M06 | reverse complement strand
ATGAATCCTGACCCTAGGTTCATCGAAGAACACCGGTCTGTAAGCGCTGTCACCGCAGCACGCACGATCAGCGTGACGGGTTGAAGTTCCAGGGCAGCAGATCGTCGATGCTGCTGGCCGGGTGACCGGCGGCGATGGCTTCGAGGGTCGCCTTCAAATAGGCGAAGGGTTCCACGCCGTTGATCTTCGCGGTGGCGATTAGGGAAGCGATGCGGGCCCAAGTGCGGCCGCCCTCGTCATGTCCGGCGAAGAGCGCATTCTTTCGCGTCAGGGCAATCGGACGGATCAAGTTCTCGATGGAATTGGAGTCGATCTCGACGCGGCCGTCATGCAGGAAGGTCTGCAGACCGGCCCACTGGCGATGGATGTAGGTCAGCTTCTCTCCGAGGCGCGACTTGGCTGAGATCCGCAGGCGCTGTGCCTGCAGCCAGTCGCCGAACGCGGCGACGAGGGGCGCGCTGCGGGCTTGGCGGGCCGACAGGCGCTGGCCAGGCCCCATGCTGCGGATCTCGGCCTCGATGCGATAGAGCTCGGCGATCCTGCGCAGTCCCTCGGCAGCGATTTCCGAGCCGTCGCGGTCGAAGACTTCCTTCAGCTTGCGACGCGCATGGGCCCAACAATGCGCAACCGTGATCGGCGCGCAGCCCTCGCGGGAGGGGCGTGTGAGGCGGTCATAGCCGGTATAGCCGTCCAATTGCAGGATACCGTCGAAGCCCTGCAGGATTTGTTTCGTGTGCGCCCCCGCGCGGCTGGGATGATAGGTGAAGACGACACCGGGCGGGTCCTCTCCGCCCCAACCGCGGTCATCACGCGCCAAGGCCCAGAGGTAGCCGGTCTTGGTTCGGCCACGGCCCGGGTCAAGGACCGCGGCCGTAGTCTCGTCCATGAAGAGCTTGCCGGACGACTTGAGATGCTCGGTCAGCCTGTCGACCACGGGGCTGAGATGGAAGGCTGCTGTCCCGGCAGTCCGCCAAGGTGCTGCGGTCGATCTGGATGCCGGAGCGCGCCAGGATCTGGCTCTGCCTGTAAAATGGCAGGTGGTCCGCGAACTTGGACACCATGACATGCGCGATGGCACCCTCGGCCGGCAGACCGCCCTCAATCAGCCGGGGCGCGGCGTCAGCCTGGGTGTCCCCGTCTGACAAGCGCGGCAGGCATACTTCGGCCGGATGTCGACCAGCACCCGAAGCTGCGCGGGCACGATGTCGAGACGTTCGGTGCAGACCTCACCGATCCGGTGCATGCGGCCGCACCCACACGGGCACTCAAGGCTCCCCGGCTCAATGACACGTTCGATGCGCGGCAGATCCGCAGGCAGATGGCCGAGATTGCGCTGACGCGTCCGGCGCGACGTCGTGGTGGATGGCGCGGCGTGCTCCTTGCGGGTCTCGACCTCGGCGATGGCCGTTTCCAGGTCCTCGAAGGCCAGTTGCCGGTCGTCATCACTCAGCTTCTCG
>NZ_JAHKQA010000075.1:83002-83168 GCF_018860705.1 Citreicella sp. C3M06 | reverse complement strand
AGTGGCCTGCCAAACGTCAAATGGCTACTCGGGGGTCGTGGCTATGACGCTGACTGGTTCACAGAAGCGTTGCAGGACAAGGGGATACGCGCCTGTATCCCTGGCCGGAAGAAACGCAAGACACCGGTCAAGTACCCCTCGCGAGACATTGCTTTGCAATGCCCTG
>NZ_JAHKQA010000075.1:0-82974 GCF_018860705.1 Citreicella sp. C3M06 | reverse complement strand
CGAGATCATGTTCGGCAGGCTCCAAGACTGGAGCCGCGTCGCCACACGCTATGACCGATGCCCCAAGGTGTTCTTCTCAGCCATCGCCCTCGCAGCTCTCGTCATTTACTGGTTATCAATCCTGCCCCTAGACCTTGCAGGCAAAGGCCCGGGCGCTTCAAATGGTGCTGACACGATTGGGGGGATCCGCAGGCTGGCCCGCAAAGACCGCGCTCAGCCGGTCCACATCGATGTCCGCCGCATGGCCGTTCGCGACCACCCGCCCCCCGTCGAGCAGGAAATAGTCGCTGCATTCGCGGATCACGCTTGCGGTGTGGCTGATCACCACCACCGTGCGGCCCGGCTGCTGCTGCGCCAGCATCGCCAGGATCGCGCTTTCGGACAGCACATCCATCGAATTGGTCGCCTCGTCGAGGATCAGCAGATCGGGCTGGCGCACCAGCGCCCGCGCCAGGGCGATACGCTGCCTCTGACCAGCGGACAGGTTGTGCCCGCGATAGCCGACCTCGCTGCGATATCCGGCGGGCAGATCGGCGATGAACCCGGCGGCGTCGGCGGCCTGCGCGGCGGCCTCGATCTGCACATCGGTGGCACCGGGATGCCCGTAGCGGATATTGTCGGCGATGGTGCCTTCGACCAGCTCTAGCTCGGCGCCGACGACCGCCACCCTCTCGCGCCAGTCAAAGGCATCGAGCTCGCGCATGTCGCGCCCATCCAGCACGATGCGGCCACTGTCCGGGGCGATCAGCCCGCACATCAGCGCCGCGATGGTCGATTTTCCCGAGCCTGAACGGCCGATAAGCGCAACACTTTTTCCCGCCGGAATCTCAAGGTCGATGGTATCGAGCCCGGCCCCCTTTTCGCCCGGCCCCGGATAGCGGAAAGAGACCTGTTCAAAGCGCAGCGACTGCCGCAACCGCGGCCCTTCGACGCGAACGGTCGGCGCGTCCTGACCCGTGTGCTGCGTGGTCTGCACCAGCCAGCTGACCTCGTCGAGCGATCCGGTCCAGCCGCGCAGCAAGACCAGCGCGTTCTGGATCTGGCGCACCTGCGGCTGAAGCCGGTACAGCAGCACGGTGAAGGCGATGACCACCGAAAACGGCGTACCCAGTGACCACGCAATCAGCGCGATGGCAAAGAATTGCAGCGCATAGGCGATCTCGGTCAGCGGCCCCAGCAACGCCTGCGCGCGACTGACCGCGAACACGGCCCGGCGCACGGAATCGGATGCGCGGGCGAAATCCTCCATCTCGTGCGCCTGCCGTCCGTACAGACGGATCAGCCGCCACGCCTCGACGATATGCAGCATCCGCGCGGCGAGGCGGCGGTTTTCAGCGGTCACCACAGCGCCAAGCGCGGCCACCCGGCGCGTGGCAAGATGCACCAGCAGTTGCACGCCCGCGAGGCCGACCGCCAGCGCCGCCGTCAGGGGCGGCGAAAGCAGCAGCAGAAAGGTCAGCAAGGCGATGCAGGCCGCGGCGCTGACAGCAATGGAAAACAGCGTTCCAACCGCATCAGCCGCCCGCCAGCTTTCGTTCGAGATGACGTTCAGCAGCCGGTGCGGCGGCGCGGTCATCAGAAAACGGCTGTCGGCGCGCAGCAGGTCGTTGCCGATCTTCTGGCGCAGCACGTGGCCGGACCGGCCATAGATCCACGCCAGAAGGTTGGTGTTCACATAGGCAACAAGGTTCTTGAGAAGGATCAGACACAGAATGACAAGGCCGATGGCGACGCCCCTGTCATTCTCGGGCAGCAGCCGGCCAAACGGCGCCAGCACCGCCGGCAGCGGCTTGTCGTGACCCGCCACCAGATCAAGCAAGGGAATGAGCAGCCCTATTCCCATGCCCTCAAGCGCGGTGCCCAGAAGCCCCAGCACGAACACCAGCGGAAACCATGGCAGCGCCTTTGCGAGCACCGGCTCAAGCGCAGGGTGCAGACAAAGGCGACCTGATCGCCAGTAAAACAGGTTCATCATCGCGGAGAAGCGCAGATTCTGGAAGACGAGCCGGAATCGTATGCTATCGTCGATCTTGGTTTCGCTCGGGGATCGGGATCTTTGGACTGATACGCCATATTCACAGTTTGATACTCACACGCCTGAACTGAAGACCAACCGCCTAGGGTGCAGCAGGTGCGGCTGCCGGATCGTCGGTGTTGAAAGGTTATCTTGTCTTTTGTTGATCGCGAAAGGAAATATTGTTGCCGCCGTTAGTGAGTGTTCTTCTGCCCGTATTCAATTCAGAAAAGTTTCTTTCCCAAGCCCTGACAAGCCTTTCCGCCCAGAGTTTCGCTGATTTCGAGGTCATCGCGATTGACGATGGCTCGACCGACAGGTCAGGCGACATGCTGGCGGCACACGCGGCGGCAGACCCGCGCTTTCATGTGACGCGACGCGAGAATCGCGGCCTGATCGCGACGCTGAACGAGGCGATCGCGATGGCGCAGGGGCGGTTTCTGGCCCGGATGGATGCGGATGACATCTGTTTCCCAAGCCGGTTCAAAGCCCAGCTTGCGGCCTTTGCCGTCGATCCCGGTCTGGCGATCTGCGGCACCAATTTCGTCACGATGCATGCCAACGGGCGGGTGTCGCGCGCGGGCGCCGACATTCTGTCAGAGCCGCGGGATCTGGCCATCGCCAGCCGGTTCTTCACCAGCCTGCGCCACCCCACCATCATGATCGACCGCGAGGCGATGGGCGATCAGCTGCATTATGACAATGCCTACCCCTGCGCCGAGGATTTCGACCTGTTCCGCCGCGTGGCAGAGCAAGGGCGCCTGCGCCAGCTTGTCGAACCGCAACTGGCCTATCGGCTGCATCCGGGCAGCGTGTCGCGGCTTAGGGCCAGAACAATGACACAATCCCATGTCGGCATTCTCGAAGAGAATCTGCGCCGCTTTTACCCGCAGGCAAGCGGAACCGGGATAGACAATCTGGTTGATGCGCCGGGGCCGCAGACCGCCGCGCTCGGCGCCGATCTGATCTGCCGTCTGGCGCGGCTGGCCCCGGCGCAACCCGAGACCGAGCGCCCTGCCTTCGATCTCGCACGGCGGACGATCTTTTACTTTCTCTACTCGCACATGATGTTCAACGGCAAGATCGCCAATGTGGCGGCGTTTCTGGATGGCTGCGACGGCTGGTCCCTTGTCAGGCGGCGCGAATGGCCACTGATCAAGGCGGCGCCGATGCTGTCGGGGCTGTGCGACAGCGCCTACCGGCGGGTGCGGCAGATCGACGACATCGGGTCCTTCCTGAAGACCTGCCCCGCTGTCGATCTGGTTCCGGGGTTCAACCAGACGCTCTCGTCAGCGCCGGAGGTCTGATGCAGCAGGCAATGATCCCGGACGTCAGTGTTCTCATCGCGACGCGCAACCGCGCGGCTGCCGCCCTGCAGTGCCTGCGCTCTGTGCGTGCCGCAAGCGCCCAGTCGCCAGATATCGCGGTCGAGGTCATCGTGGTGGAAAACGATCTTGGCAACCGGCTAAATCCAGTGGAACGCATCCTTCGCGACGAATTCGCCGATGCGGCGAACGTCACCTTCGTGGCAGAGGATCTGCCCGGTCTGGCGCGGGCGCGCAACGTGGCGATTGCGCATGGCAAGGGGCGCATTCTTGTCTTTATCGACGATGACTGCCTGATGGATGCGCAGTACTTCAACGATCTGCGCAAGAATCTGGGCACCAGTCCCGGCGCATGGGATGGCACGGTGCCGGTGCTGTTCGGCGGCCGCGTCGATCTGGCCGACCCGCTGGATCAGCCCTTCACCATCCGGCTGCTGGACAGCCCCGAAACCTATACCGTCACGCGCCATCCGGGCGGCTTTGTGCAGGGCTGCAATCTTGTCATGACACGCGCCACGCTGGACAAGATCGGCGGATTCGACCGCAGGTTCGGGGCCGGAGCGCGGTTCCGGGCCTCTGACGACACCGATATCATCGTGCGCGCCCACCGGGCCGGTATTCCGGTCCAGTGTTTTCCCGACATGCGCGTGGCCCATGCGCATGGCCGCCGCACCCGCGAGGATATCGTGCGGCTGGCATCGTCTTATGCCTACGGCGACGGCGCGCTTTATGCCCGCCACGTCGGCGCGCCGTGGCTTCTGCGGCATTTCTACTGGACGTGCCGCGGCGCGGTATTCGAGCTTTTCGGAGGCCGCAAATTCGCGCCAAGTCTCGATCTGTCGCATTGGAAGGTCCTGCGCAACAATCTTGCCGGTGCTTCGAGTTATCTGACTCAGCGTCGCGAGGCCGTGCCGCCTTCCCCGCAATCCAGTTATCGCCCGCAGCTTGATTCTATCCGGGCGGTGGCGCTGCTTTTGGTGCTTTTGCAACATTTCTGGCTGGTCGACACGGCAATCGGCCATGCCGGGGTGCGCATCTTTTTCGTTCTGAGCGGATTTCTCATTACGCGCCAATTGCTTACAAAACCGCCACTGGTCGAGTTCTACCTCAGGCGGGCCTCGCGACTGGCACCTGCATTCGTGCTCGGGGTGCTACTGGCGATATGGCTGGGATTCGATGGGGCGTCGCAATTCTGGAAATGGCACCTACTGCAATTGACCAATCTTGTTATTGCGCGAGCCGGAGACTGGGGCATCGTCTGGCCGCTGGGTCATTTCTGGACGCTGAACATCGAAGCGCAGTTCTATCTGATCTGGCCATTCTTCATCCTTGCCCTGCCATCGCGCGCGCTTGTGCCCTTCATGTGCCTGAGCATTCTGGCCGGGCCAACCTATCGGGCGGGGCTTGCGATGGTGAACATGGAAGAGCCGTGGCGGGTGCTGCCATTCGGTGAAATCGACGCGCTTGCCATGGGGGCGCTGCTGGCAGTGGTGCGCGTACCTCTCCTCTACAGGGCTGGCCTGTTTCTGTCGCCGGTCTGTGCGGTGATGGCCTTCCCCGAGGTTTTTGCAGAGCACAGGATTTTGCGCCACCTCGGTATCTTCCTGTCGATCGTGCCATTCGCGGCGCTGATCGCCGCAGGCCAGAACGGGCGGCTAAGCATCGGCGAAGCCATCCTTCCGGCCATCGGCAGGATCAGCTACGGCGCATACGTCTATCACTGGGTGCTTTATGCGGTGCTCAACCGGGATCTTGGCGCCACGCCCGGCCCTGTGACCTTTGTCGTGGCGTCGGTTGGGACCCTGATCGTAGCGTGGATCTCGTTTCACGCCTTCGAGACGCCCGTGCGGCGAGGGATCCTGCGGCTTGCGCAGCGATCACGGCACCCACAGACCTTTGCCTGAGGGCGCGCCGGGGCTCTGTAGCACAGATCGACTGACCGACGCTTGGCCGCCCCGCTCGCTGTGATGGGCGTTGCGATATGTCGCCTCGATCATCACAGTCTTATCTTCGCCGTGCTCGGCGGCCAGCCCTGCCATCGTCCGGGCGAAGATGCCTTTCCCGCTCCAACCTTTCCACCGGCTGTAGAGCGCCTCATGCGGACCATACGCCTTCGGCGCATCTCGCCAACGCAAACCATTGCGATTGATGAAGATAATCCCGCTCAGAACCCGTCTGTCATCCCTCTCGGGAGATTGCTGCGCAATGCTCTGCCGGGCAGTGAACGCGAGGTTTGCCATTAGGCTTGGGGAAGAAAGGGCCAAGCGTGCCATCCCCGCGTCGGTCGGCCAGTAGAGAGTGTTCATGTCACAGCTGCGTCTTCGAAGCCGTGAATCATGCCGTCCGCAGAAAACCGATGCATCCTGACCCTAGTCGCGGTACCTGCTCGAGAACTTGTTCGAAAAGTTTAAGTAATACAATTGTATAGCCATGCGCTGCTGCAAAACTGACGAAAGCTCCAGCCCATTCACCTCCCTCGCGGCGATCGTGCTGCGGCTGAAGTGAACATCAGCAAACCCTGGAAAATCTAGGTGCCCTAAACAAGAAGCCGTGGTCACTCGTTCGGTCATGTTGACAAAAGGCGCAGCCAAAACCCTGTCGTGGTGTCTCCCTTTTGCACCCGCTGCCCGATGATGGGCAGGGATCACTATGCTGTCGATCATTTGAAGGGCGCCCGCCGCCGCCCCACTTTGGTTCAGTGCCTCTATGAGGTCCTCCCACAACCCGCCAACGGCCAGCGTCGGAACTGCCGGTAGAGGCTTGATCACTGAACAAATTCCTCGGGCGAGTCCCGTCAGTTCGCTCGATCCAGAAAACCCCATCGAGAGCAAGACGATAGTTGATAGGTTTTGCGCCCGTTCTGAGCGCCGGAAGCCAAGATGAGCCGTTCAAAGAACGCCCATTCCTGGTCCGACGTCAGACCTCGTACCAAGCTGGTCGAACCAGCTTGAATTACGTTCAAGGCTCGCTTCGAACGCCTTTTGGCAACGCGTTCCAGGCAATAACAGCGGCACTCGTTACCATAACGGATCAATCGTCAGCGGGTGGGGTCACATCGACGGTCGGAACCTTGACCTCTGCCTCCTCGGTGTCGACGTCGATATCGACATCCGGTACTTCGACGGTCTCGGTGGTGGTGCCGGTGGTGATCGAGCCAACCTCGGCGTCCACCTCGGGCAGCTCGCCGCCCTCGACCGAGACATCGACATCGGGCAACGCGCCCTCTTCGGTCACATCGAAATCGATCATGTAGGCGCCAAAGGCAATGGCAGCGATGGCAACAACGGCAATTCCAACTGCGGCTCCGGTCTTCATCAAGTCTCTCCTTGGTAATTGCTGCGCGCGCCACGTCGACGCCGCGATTGTTCACACAACGATGACCCTTATAAGATTGTTCCGTGTAATCTTGCGCCGTTCCGGTAATCTGGCGTTCCTGGCCAGACGCATCCCCGGGGTGCCGCGTTGCGCGTTGCCCCTCATGGACAGCAAGCGGGCTTGTCGGGCATGAAGGTCGCACAGAGTCTCTGACCCGCCCCGAGGATGCAGACCATGAGCCCCAGACTGACCCTTACCATCGCCGCATTTGCGTTGCTTTCCGCCTGCGCCACCCCGCGCGAGGCCTGCCTCAATGCCGCCGCCGGGCCATGGCGGTCGGCGATGAAGGAACGCCAGCGGATCGCGGCAGATCTGGCGCGCGGCTACACTTTCGAGACCCGGTACGAACGCCACCGCGTACTTGCCACCTGCCGCGGACCGGGGGGCGGGCGCTACGCTTGCTGGGACAGCCGGACCGAGCCGGTCACCCGCCGCGAGCCGGTCGACCGCGCCGCGCTTCTGGCGCGCGATCGCGAGCTACAGCGCGCTCTGCCGGTGCTGCGCAGCGAGGCCGCCCGGGATTCGGCGCAATGTCGGGCCACCTATCCCGCGCCGGAGTGAGCCGCTTTGCCGATGCGCCATCGAAAGTCAGAGGCTCAAGCCCCCCCTGCCCCCGCATGAGCCCCCCCAACCGAGGGCGAACCAAACCCCACAAGGCGGCGGCCCCGTTTTGGCATGGGACGCTGGCTGCCCGCATCACCCCGGCACAAACTCGATCTCTGCGCCAAAGGCCGAGAGGACGACCCCTGCCTGCGTTTCGCGAAAGGCGAGGCCCTCCGCCTCGAGCCGCGCGATCATCGCGCCGGGATCGTCCACCGCGACCCGGTAGCCTGCAAAGCCCTGGGTTTCAGCCTCGATCACCGTCAGCGCAGCGCCCGGCAGCGGCACGCTGCCATCGGCGGCCTGCGCCCCGGCAAAGCGCCCGAGAAAACTCAGCGTTGCGCCAACGTCCTGCGCCCCCAGCGTAACGCCGCTGACATTGCGCGCCCCGTTCGGGTGCTGCTGCAGGTCCGCAGACCAGAACGCACCGGGAAAATGCTGCTGGCAGGTAAAGAACCCGGCCTCAGGCAGCGAGTCCTGCGCGGCAAAGGCGAGGGTAAAGGCGACATGGGTTTCGCTGCCATCGGCGCGCTGACCCTTGCGCTCGAAGAAGAACGGTTCGAACGCGCCGATCCCCTCAGCCGCAAAACGCTGGGCATCGGCGCAGGCGTCGTCGCTATCGAGCACCAGCATCGCCAGCCCCTCGCGCCGGGCGATGGCTTGCTGCATGAAGGCCCCGAAGCTGAAGCGCCCCGGCGCGTGCGGCTCGATCAGCGCCGCATCGCCCACCGCCACGAATTCCAGAAACGACGAGCCAAACTGCACGAGCCGATTTTCAGTGCCCCAAGGGTGGCGATTGCGCGCGCCGACACGAAACCCAAGGCGCTCGTACAGGCGGACAACCGGGTCAAGATCGCGGACGGCGAAGACAAGATGGTCGATGCGGCGGCTCATGGGCTGTCCTTTCAGAGGCATATCGCCGCCGACCCTGCCCGCAAACCCGTGCAACGTCACGCCTTTGCCATGCGGAATCGGCGATTTCGCCTGTCACATGAGCTTTACGCAAATGCGGTAGCAAGAAGCACGCCACTCAAGGTTGCGAGGCTTGCCAGATATCAAGCGCAGGATATAGTGGTTTGACGCTGGGGCGGGCTCCCCGCCCTGGTGCCATGTACGGGCAGACAGGGCAGGAAAGACTCGATCAATGATTGGCGACTTCAGAACGCACTTTGTCAGGGAACCTTCGGCGCTGCGACATCATCCGGCGCTGGTGCTGAATGCGGATTTCAGGCCGCTGTCCTATTACCCCCTGTCGCTATGGCCATGGCAAGAGGCGGTGAAGGCAGCTTTCCTAGACCGGGTGGACATCATCGCCGAATATGACGAGATCGTCCGAAGCCCGTCGATGACGCTGAAAATCCCCAGCGTGGTGGTGCTCAAAGATTATGTAAAACCAAGGAAGCGCGTGGCATTCACGCGCTTCAATCTTTTTCTGAGGGATGAATTTCGCTGCCAGTATTGCGGATCGAAGGGCGATCTGACCTTCGATCACGTGGTGCCGCGCGCCAGCGGAGGCATCACCAGCTGGGAAAACGTCGTGGCGGCCTGCGCGCCGTGCAACCTGCGCAAAGGGTCCAAGTCGCTGCGCCGCGCAAACATGAGCCTGCGCAAGCCGCCGCGCCAGCCCAGCGCGTCCGAGCTGATGAATGTCGGGCGCAAATTCCCGCCGGGGCACCTGCACGAAAGCTGGATGGATTACCTGTACTGGGACGCCGTGCTCGACGCCTGAGGCTTGCCCGCCGCGCGCTGCTGCCCTAAGCCCCTGCGTGCTGTCACTCCGGGAATGCCATGTTTCTCTATCGCCTGCTCGTTTCGGTCTTTGCCGCGCTGGTGCTTGGCCGTCTTGCGCTGCGGCGCGACTGGCCCGCGCTGCGCGACCGGCTGGCGCGCGGGGCCGCCGATGCCGGCCCGCATCTGTGGTTGCACGCCGCGTCCAACGGCGAACTGGCCTCGGCCCGGCCCATTCTAGATGCGCTGCGTCGCGCCCGGCCCGACCTGCCCATCGTGATCACCTGCAATTCCGCCACCGGCGTCCGGCTGGCGCAAAGCTGGGGTCTGGCGGCGCGGCTGGCTCCGCTTGACCTGTGGTGGGTGACGCGGCGCTTCCTGCGAAACTGGGACGTGCGCGCCCATGTAGCGATGGAATCCGAACTCTGGCCACACCGGGTGCTGCGCTGCCCCGGCCCTGTGCTGATCATGGGCGGCAGGCTGAGCGAGGGCACCGCCCGTGGCTGGCGGCTGTTCGGCGGGCTGCAACGGCGGCTGCTTCGGCGGCTTGCGTGGGTGTCGGCGCAAGATGACGGCTCGCGGGCGCGCTACCGTGACGCCGGGCTGCCGGACGGTGCCGCCGGGCCGGTGGTCGACCTCAAGGCGCTGTATGTGCCGCAAGCCATGAGCGATCCGGCGCCGGCCGGGTTTGACCGCCACGCCACATGGCTTGCCGCCTCGACCCATGAGGGCGAAGACGCGGTGGTGCTTGATGCCCACCTTGCCGCCCGCGCGGCAGAGCCGGGCTTGCGGCTGATCCTTGCGCCGCGCCATCCACACCGCGCCAGCGACATCGCGGCGCTGGCACAGGCACGGGGGCTGAGCGTCGCGCGGCGCAGCTTGGGAGAGCCGCCCGAGGCGGATGTCTACATCGCCGATACGTTGGGCGAGATGCCGCTGTTCTACGCGCTGGCCGGGCGGGTGTTCATCGGCGGCACCCTGACGGACCGGGGCGGCCACACCCCATACGAGCCCGCCGCCTACGGCGCGGCGCTGATCCACGGCCCTGACCTGCGCAATTTTCGCGCCCCTTTCGCCCGGTTGAGCGCCGCCGAGGCCGCCTTGCCCGTAGGCGATGCGCAAACGCTGGCGGCGGCGCTGGCGCAGCTGAGCGGACAGGCGCAAGCCGCGATGGGCGCCAAGGCGCAGGCCACGCTGCGCCCCGAAGCAGATGCCGAAACCCTCACCAATGCGCTGGTGCAGTGGCTTCCCCCGGCGCCCCGCGCTTGAATAACGCGTGCGAAACATTAGATATTCATAAGTAGCATCGAGCCACAGCCATGATCCATTACAACCTCAAATGCGCGCAGGATCACCGCTTTGACAGCTGGTTCCAATCCGCAAGCGCCTTCGACAAGTTGCACGCCGCCGGGCTTGTGACCTGCTCGGTCTGCGGCAGCGCCGAGGTCAACAAGGATCTGATGGCGCCCCGCGTCAGCGCCGGAGCCGAGCGCGATGCACCGCTGTCGGCGCCAGCTTCGCCCGCCGAACAGGCGCTGCGCGAGGTGCAGGCCGAATTCGAAAAAACCAGCGATTACGTGGGCCGCGATTTTGCCCGCGAAGCCCGCGCCATGCACGAGGGTGACAGCCCGAAGCGGGCAATCTGGGGCGAAACCCGCGGCGACGAGGCCAGGAAACTGATCGAAGACGGCGTGCCTGTTGCCCCCCTTCCCTTCCGCCCGAAACGAAAGAACAACTGATGCGTATCCTGATCACCGGCGCGAACCGTGGCATTGGCGCGGCGCTGGCCGCCGAACTGTCCGCACGCGGCAACGACGTCACCGGCACCGCCCGCAACAACGCGGGCCTCGCACCGCTGGACGTCACCGATCCGGGCTCGATCGCCAGCCTTGCCAAGGCTATCGACGCGCCGCTTGATGCGCTGATCTGCAACGCCGGGGTCTACCTCGACAAGGGGCAGTCCATCGACGGCTACCCGCAACAGATGTGGGCCGACAGCTTTGCCGTCAACGTCACCGGCGTGTTCCTGACGGTTCAGGCCATGCTGCCCCTGCTGAAACAGGCGCAAACCCCGAAGATCATGATCATCTCGTCGCAGATGGCGTCGGACACCCGCGCACCGGGCGGCAGCTACATCTACCGGGCCTCGAAGGCGGCGGCGCTGAACCTCGGGCGCAACCTTGCCACCGATCTTGCACCGCAAGGCGTGGCCGTGGGCATCTATCACCCCGGCTGGGTGCAGACCGACATGGGCGGCGGCGCAGCAGACATCACGCCGCAGCAATCCGCCAGCGGCCTTGCCGACCGCCTGTCGGCGCTCAGTCTTGCCAGCACCGGATGCTTCGAGTGCTGGGATGGCCGCCCCCACCCGTACTAATCCGCCGCAACCGGCGGTCCTCTCGGCGCAACACCAACGCGCTGAGCCTCTTGCGCAATCCCCGCCCCCCGCGTAAACCCCGGCTGATTCAGGACCACCCGGAGGGTGCTTCATGCCCGTTCTCGTGATGAAATTCGGCGGCACGTCCGTCGCAACGCTCGACCGCATTCGGCGCGCAGCGAAACGCGTTGGCGTCGAGGTGGCCAAGGGCTACGACGTCATCGTGATCGTCTCTGCCATGTCGGGCGAGACCAACAAGCTTGTCGGCTTCGTCGAGGAAACCTCGCCGCTGTTCGACGCCCGCGAATATGACGCTGTCGTGTCGTCGGGCGAAAACGTCACTGCCGGGCTGATGGCGCTGACGTTGCAGGAAATGGACGTGCCCGCACGATCCTGGCAGGGCTGGCAGGTGCCACTGGTGACCACGAGCCAGCACAGCTCGGCGCGCATCGTCGACATTCCGACCGACAATATCACCCGCAAGTTCGGTGAGGGCATGAAGGTCGCTGTCGTTGCAGGCTTTCAGGGCATCTCGCCCGAAGGGCGCATCACCACGCTGGGCCGGGGCGGATCGGACACCACCGCCGTCGCCTTCGCCGCCGCCTTCGATGCGCAGCGCTGCGACATCTATACCGATGTGGATGGCGTCTACACCACCGATCCGCGGATCTGCGACAAGGCGCGCAAGCTTGACAAGATCGCCTTCGAGGAAATGCTCGAACTGGCCTCTCTGGGTGCCAAGGTGCTGCAGACCCGCTCTGTCGAACTGGCGATGCGCTACAAGGTGAAGCTGCGGGTGCTCAGCAGCTTCGAGGAACAATCGGACGAGGCCGGAACCCTGGTCTGCGACGAGGAGGAAATCATGGAACTGAACGTCGTTTCCGGGGTCGCCCATTCGCGCGACGAGGCAAAGATGACCCTTGTGGCGGTCGAAGACCGTCCGGGCATCGCCGCTGGCATCTTCACCCCGCTCTCCGAGGCGGGCATCAATGTCGACATGATCGTCCAGAACATCTCGGACGAAGGCCATACCGACATGACCTTCTCCTGCCCGGTCAATCAGGTGGCGCGCGCCGAAAAGGCGCTGAAGGCCGCTATGGAAGCGGGCAACATCGCCTTCAGCGAGCTGGTCGCCGATACCGAGGTCTGCAAGATTTCGGTCGTGGGCATCGGCATGCGCTCGCACACCGGTGTCGCCGCCAAGATGTTCAAGGTGCTCTCCGAGGAGGGCATCAACATCAAGGTGATCACCACCTCCGAGATCAAGATCTCGGTTCTGGTGGAACGCAAATACATGGAACTGGCGGTGCAGGCGCTGCACCACGCCTTCGATCTCGACAAGGCATCCTGACCTCTTGGGGCGCCGTCTGTGGCGGCGCCCCTGACCATTGGACAAAAACGGTTTTCCCGCATAGGTTGATCCGAGTTTCTCCTTCCCCTCGCCCCCGCCCGTCGCCTATAGCTGAGGGGCAACAGGACTGGGAAAAACCGTTTCATGATCGACCGTTCCGAAAGCGAAAGCCGCAAGCTGCTGGGCCGTCTTCGGGACACCATGGCCGAACAGGCTGCGGGTCAGGAACGGCTCGACAAGATCGTGCATCTGACCGCCGATTCCATCGGCTCCGAGGTCTGCTCGATCTATCTCTTCCGCGATTCCGATACGCTGGAACTTTGCGCCACCGAAGGCCTGAAGAAAGAGGCGGTGCACCAGACCCGGATGAAGCTGGGCGAAGGTCTTGTCGGGCGCGTTGCCCGCACCGGCAAGATGATGAACACCGCCGACGCCCCCTCCGAACGCGGCTTTCGCTACATGCCGGAAACCGGCGAAGAGGTGTTTTCCAGCTTTCTCGGCCTGCCGATCCAGCGCCTTGGCGAAAAGCTGGGCGTGCTGGTATTGCAGACCAAGGCCAAACGCGAATTCACCTCGGACGAGATCTATGCGCTGGAAGTGATCGCCATGGTGCTGGCGGAAATGGCCGAGCTGGGCGCCTTCATCGGAGAAGGCGCCGCGCTCAAGGCGCGCCACACCCAACCGCGCCTGCTGCGCGGGCTCAGCGGCCAAGAAGGCACCACGGAAGGCCACGCATGGCTGCACGAACCGCGGGTCGTGGTCACCAATCTGGTCTCGGACGACCCCGAGCGCGAGCGCCGGCGGCTCGACAAAGCCATCGAGAAGCTGCGCGTCAGCGTCGACGAGATGCTGACAGGCACCAGCGGCGAGCAGCTTGAAGTGCTTGAAGCCTATCGTATGTTTGCCAATTCCAAAGGCTGGCGGCGGCGCATGGAAGAAGACATCGACCTTGGCCTCTCCGCCGAAGCGGCGGTGGAGAAGGAACAATCCAACGCCCGCGCCCGCATGAGTCAGGTCACCGACCAGTACCTGCGCGAGCGGCTGCATGATCTGGATGATCTGTCGAACCGCCTGCTGCGGCTGCTGACCGGACAGGGTGCCGAAACCGGTGCCGAAATGCCCGCCGATCCAATCCTGATCGCGCGCAACATCGGGCCCGGAGAACTGCTCGATTACGGTCGCAAACTCAAGGGCATCGTGCTCGAGGAAGGCTCTGTCGGCAGCCATGCCGCCGTGGTGGCGCGGGCGCTGGCGATCCCGCTGGTGATTCAGGCCGAACGCATCACCACCGAGGCGCTGAACGGCGATCACATCATGGTCGACGGCGATCAGGGCATGGTGCACCTGCGCCCGGATGACAGCATCGTCAGCGCCTTCCGTGACAAGATCGCGATGCAGGCGCAGGCGCAGGAGCGGTATTCCTCGATCCGCGACAAGCCCGCGGTCTCGACCTGCGGCAAGCGCGTGCATCTGTACATGAACGCGGGGCTTCTGGCGGATCTGCCGTCGCTGATCTCGTCTGGTGCGGAAGGCGTCGGGCTGTTCCGCACCGAACTGCAATTCCTGATCCGCAACAAGATGCCCAAGCGCACCGAGCTGGTCGAGGTCTACAAGCGCGTCATGGACAGCGCCGGCGACAAGCCGGTGATCTTTCGCACGCTCGACATCGGGTCGGACAAGGTTCTGCCCTACATGAAGCCGAACGACGAGCCGAACCCGGCGCTTGGCTGGCGGGCGATCCGGGTCGGGCTCGACAAGCCCGGCGTGATGCGGATGCAGATCCAAGCCTTGCTACGTGCCTCTGGCGGGCGGGCCCTGACGGTGATGTTCCCCTTCGTGGCGCAATACGAGGAATTCACCGCCGCGCGCGCCGAGGTGGGCAAGGCTCTTGCCATCGAGCGCAAGCTTGGCCACCCGGTCCCCGAGACCGTGACCATCGGCACCATGCTGGAAACCCCGTCGCTGGCCTATGCGCCAACCAAATTCTTCGAGGACGTGGCGTTTATTTCCATCGGCGGCAACGATCTCAAGCAGTTCTTCTTTGCCGCCGACCGCGAGAACGAACGGGTGCGCCGCCGCTACGATACGCTGAACGTGAGCTTCCTGAGCTTTCTCGAGAACATTGTGATGCGCTGCTCGGATACCCTAACGCCATTGAGCTTTTGCGGCGAGGATGCCGGACGTCCGATCGAAGCGGTCTGTCTTGCGGCGATCGGTTTGCGGCGTCTGTCGATGCGCCCGGCCTCCATCGGGCCGGTCAAGAGCCTGATCATGCGCACCGATCTTGATGGGCTCTACGATGTGATCTGCGAAGCCCGCGCTCGAGGCGAACAATCCGTCCGCGACGACGTCATGCGCTTCTTGCGAACGCAAGGCTGAGCGCTTGCGCCAATGGCCGCGATGACAGCCACAGAACCCTCTGCAGGTATCGGCGCTGCACATCGCCCGGGCAGCGCAACGTAGCGTGCCACTCATTCTGCTTGTCCCGCCCGCATGTCCCGATCCTGACCCGAGGATCGGCAAGTGAGCGTCCGGCACGGCGAATGCCCACCGTACCGGACGCAGTTGTTCTTTTCGCATCGCGCCCATTCTGGTCGCGGACACTACCCGCGCGTTTTGCGCGGGGTCAGGCCTCCGTTTTGCATACGGCCTCAGGAATTCAGCCCCGGTTCGGCAGCCCCCGAATGATGCCGGCTCAAAGCCCCTGCGGAGCAGCTTTTGCCAACATCCGCATGTCCTACCTACGCCCTGAGTCGGAAAAATCCGGTTAACGCGACCTTTGAATTTCAACCGCAAGCGCTGAAAGCAATGCCCCGCGGTCCTGCCCAGAGTCGCGCGCCAGCTTCATCAGCCCAAAATGCACCCGCGCCATTTCCTGATAATAACTGGTGTAGGCATAGTTCGTCGCTGCCCCCGCCGCCGCGCCAAGGATCGGCACGGCCTGCGCCGCCAGTTTCTGCCCAAGCACCGTCGCAAACCGGGGGGCGACTTTTGAAATCACCCCATGCAACGTCGCCCCTGTCAGAGTCACACGCGCCGACAAAAACGCCATATCCGCCCCATCGTCCTTGTCGAGCGGCCCTGCACTGCCAAACACCGCAAGGCATTCGCGGCGGATTTCGGGGGCATTCGGATCAAAGCCATGCTCGGCGGCGATCCCCTGAATCGCCCGCAACAGCACCGTGGTGGTAACCGGAATCTCGGCCAGCGCCGAGGGCAGCCCCCCTGCGCCGCCAGCCGCCCCCATCGCGGTGGTCAAGGCCGTGTTCAGCCAAGAACGCTGATCCTTCACCACTCCGCGCGACGATGCCGCCACGTTCGACGCCGTCTCAAGCGCCCGCGAGGTCGCACCTTCCAGCCGGTCCTTGATCCCGTCAGGCAACTTTTCAAGCAGGTTCTCGGCCTGCCCACCGATCACGTTCAGCAAGGTCATCCCCACGCCCCCCGCCGAACGGTATCGGCGGGCGAGCGCAACAATTTCGCCCTGCGTGGATTGCGGCACAAGCGCGGTTCCGGTCATCCTGAAGTCTCCCTTTGCAAGGTAAACATCGGGCCTCTGCGCCGGTTTTCAAGAATGCCGCGTCACCTCCCCAGCAACCCCCTCCCATGCACCGGGAGTCAACGCGTATCCAAGCACCCGCTCTGGATTGGTCGGCGGCGGCATAACGATCTGATCCAATTTGAAAAACCCAAAGCGGCGGTAATATGGCTCATCCCCGACCAAGATCACCCGCGCCCATTCCAGCGCTCTGGCCCGTTCGATCGTGTCGCGGATCAGCGCCGCGCCAAGACCCTCGCCCTGCGCCGTCGGGTGCACCGCAACCGGCCCCAGCAACAACGCCTGCCAGTGCCCGATGCGGACCGGCCAGTAGCGGATCGCGCCGCCAAGAATCCCCGTTTCGTCCCGCGCGACCCGGCATAGCTCGGGCACCGGAGGCACATCGTCGCGCAGCCGGTATGACGACAGCACCGTGCGCCCCGGAGCGAAACAAAGATCGTACAACGCCTCGACTTCCCACCAGTCTCCCGGCTTTTCCTGTGACAGAGTGAACAGTGCGCCATCCCCTCGTGCATTCGGTTCAACTTCGTCCTAACAGGGAATGAGATAAGCGCAACCATCCGGGATGACAGCTATGTTCTACCGCCCCGAAGACGGCCACGGCCTGCCCCACAACCCCTTCAACGCCATCGTCTCACCGCGCCCGATCGGCTGGATCTCGACACGCGGCACCCGCGGAGACAACCTCGCCCCCTACAGCTTCTTCAACGCGGTATCCTATGTACCGCCGCAGGTGATGTTCTCCTCGACCTCGTCGAAGGAAGATCGCGGTGACACCAAGGACACCGTCGCGCAGCTGCGCGAACACGGGGTATTTTGCGTGAACATCGTGGAATTCGCCATGCGCGACAAGATGAACACCACCGCTGGCCTGTGGGAGGCCGAAGCCGACGAATTCGCCCTTGCCGGGATCGACAAGGCCGAATGCAGCAGTATCGACTGCCCCCGCGTCGCAAACGCCCCCGCATCGCTGGAATGCAAGGTGGTGCAGACCCTGCGCCTGCCCGGCGAAGCGAATTTCGTAACCTTCGGCGAGGTCACCGGCGTCCATATCCGCGATGATTGCCTCGTGGACGGGCGTTTCGACGTCACCCGCTTCTCCCCGCTCACCCGGCTCGGCTACCGCGACTATTCGGTCATCCGTGAAGTCTTCGAACTCAAGCGCCCCGGCGAATGACGCGCGGCCCCCGGCTTCATCTTGCCGGATAAACTCCGGGGGGAGCCGCAGGCGGGGGGCTGGCCCCCCCTTCTAACCTCGACGCCGCGCCCCCCGGAAAACGGCTTAGTGCCCGCCAAAGATACCCGTGCGCACCGGGTAATCCACCGCCAGCGCATAATCCGGGTCGTCCTCGCTGTCGACGATCAAGTGCCCCGCCTTGCTCAGCAGCCGGTGACAATCGCGCGACAGATGGCGCAGGGCAATCGCCTTGCCCTTTGCCTCATATTTCGCCGCGACCGCTTCGATAGCCTGCAACGCGGACTGGTCGACCACCCGGCTGTCGGCAAAATCGACGATCACCGATGTCGGATCCCCTGCCACGTCGAACAATTCGACAAACCCCTCGGACGAGCCGAAGAACAGCGGCCCCTGCACCTGATAGACCTTGGCCCCTTCCGGCGTGCGGTAGCTCTTGGCATGGATGCGCCGCGCATTGTTCCACGCATAGGCCAGCGCCGAAACGATCACGCCGACGACCACCGCCACCGCAAGATCCGCGTAGACCGTCACCACGGTGACCAGCACGATGACAAAGGCGTCGATCAGCGGCACCTTGAACAGGATGCGCAGGCTGTTCCACGCAAACGTCCCGATCACCACCATGAACATCACCCCGACCAGCGCCGCCAGCGGGATCAACTCGATCAGCGGCGAGGCGACAAGGATAAAGCTCAGCAGGAACAAGGCCGCGACAATGCCCGCGATGCGCGTGCGCCCGCCTGATTTCACGTTGATCATCGACTGGCCGATCATCGCGCAACCGCCCATGCCGCCAAAGAACCCGGTCACCAGATTGGCCATGCCCTGCGCGATGCATTCCTGCGACGCGCCGCCGCGCTGGCCGGTCATCTCGCCCACGAGGTTCAGCGTCAGCAGGCTTTCGATCAGCCCGATCGCGGCAAGGATTACCGCGTAGGGCAGGATGATCTGCAAGGTCTGAAGATCAAACGGCACCCCCGGGATGTGGAACGCAGGAAACCCGCCCTCGATCGAGGCCATATCCCCGACGCGCGGCGTCTCGAGCCCAAAGATGATCACCACGATGGCGGTCACCGCAATGCCCGCCAGCGGCGCAGGCACCACCTTGGTCAGCTTCGGCAGCCCCCAGATCACCGCCATGGTCAGCACCACAAGCCCCAGCATCACCACCAGCGGCAGACCGGTCAGCCATTCGGCCCCGCCCGTTCCCGGCACCTTGAACTGCGTCATCTGCGCCAGAAAGATCACGATGGCCAGCCCGTTGACAAAACCCAGCATCACCGGATGCGGCACCAGCCGGATGAACTTGCCCCAGTGCAGCGCCCCGGCGATCAGCTGAAGCAGCCCCATCAAAACCACGGTGGCAAACAAATACTCGACGCCATGTTGCGCCACCAGCGCCACCATCACCACCGCCAGCGCCCCGGTCGCCCCCGAAATCATGCCCGGACGGCCACCAAAGACCGCCGTGATCAGCCCGACCAGAAACGCAGCATACAGGCCCACCAGCGGGTTCACCCCGGCGACAAACGCAAAGGCAACCGCCTCGGGCACCAGCGCCAGCGCAACGGTCAACCCTGACAGTATATCGGTCTTGACCTGCCCCGCTGTCAGCGCCGTGGTCGGAGAGACCCGCAGATCGGGCATGGTGATACTGTTGGCGTAGCGCGCCAGAAGGGACTTGGCCATGGTTCGTCCTGTACGTTGTCCGGGGTTTGCTCCCCGTTACTGCAATGCGGCGAAAATGACCAGCCGCTAGCATACCCGACGCGCCGCCGCGCCCGCCCCTATGCAAGCTGGCCGGGCCCTTCGCCTGTTCCACAGATGCAACGCAGAGAGTGGCCGGAGGCTGACGATACCCGAAAGCGATCCGTGAAAACACTCATTGCAGCTGCATTTTTCGAACTTACCGCTGCGGCCTCCAGCGAAGCCGCAACCTATTCCTTCACCTATGAATTCGCCAACGGCCAGCTGGTCTACGGCTCGTTGGAGGGTGATCTCGACGGCCCCGGCAATATCATCCTGACCGGCACCAATGGCACCCTCACGCTGGGCGGTGTCCAGAACACGACAACGATCGACACGTTTTACTCCCCGGACAGCGTCGCCACCCCCTAAGTTGCCGCAGATGGCAGCGACGCCAACTGCATGCTGATAGTTTCTAGAATGCAGAATGGGTTTGGCCTTGAGAGTGGCGTCATAAGCGACTGGCAACAGCGGGCGGACGACACAACGTCAAAGGCGGCGGCTTCAGCGTTTACCCGTCCAGCATCTCGCCTGCCTCGCTGCGGACTGGATGCTGCTCGCCGGGCTTGGCGGCGTCGCAGTGACCATCTCCTCGCGCGGCGGAGCCCCTGCCGCGCGCCTTGATGCGCCCCCGCTGCCGTGCCTTACTGGGCGCACCACCCGCAATCAGGAGCATCGCATGACCCCCACCATGATCGGCGTGATCGGAGGCTCCGGCCTCTACGATCTGGACACGCTGACCGACAAGCGCTGGACAAAAGTCTCAACGCCCTGGGGGCCGCCCTCGGACGAGATCCTGACCGGCACGCTGGACGGCGTGCCAATGGCCTTCCTGCCCCGCCACGGGCGCGGCCATGTGCACAGCCCATCCACCGTGCCCTACCGCGCCAACATCGACGCGCTCAAACGGCTGGGGGTGACCGACGTCATCAGCATATCGGCCTGCGGCTCGTTCCGCGAGACATTGGCACCGGGCGATTTCGTGGTGATCGACCAGTTCATCGACCGCACCTTCGCACGCGACAAAAGTTTCTTCGGAACGGGGTGCGTTGCGCATGTGTCGATGGCCCACCCGACCTGCCCGCGCCTCGGCGCCGCCTGCCTCGACGCGGCCCAAGACGCCGGCATCACCGTGCATGACGGCGGCACCTACCTTGCCATGGAAGGTCCGCAATTCTCGACCCTCGCGGAATCGCGGATGTACCGCGACAGCTGGGGCGCCGACGTCATCGGCATGACCAACATGCCCGAAGCGAAACTCGCGCGCGAGGCCGAACTCTGCTACGCCTCGCTCGCCATGGTCACCGATTACGACAGCTGGCACCCCGATCATGGCGCGGTCGAGATCAGCGACATCATCCGCGTCCTGACCGGCAATGCCGACAAGGCGCGCGCGTTGATTGCGCGCCTGCCCGCGCTGCTCGGGGCCGATCGCGCCCCTTGTCCGCATGGCTGTGACCGCGCACTCGATCATGCCCTGATGACCGCCCCGGACAAACGCAACCCGGCGCTGCTGGCCCGGCTCGACGCTGTCGCCGGGCGCGTCCTCTAGCCTTTCAGAGAAAGCCCCGAGATGCCCCTCGACACCTGGCTGACCTTCCTCGCCGCCTCGACGCTGCTGCTGCTGATCCCCGGCCCGACCGTGCTGCTTGTGCTCAGCTACGCGCTGTCCAAAGGCCGCTCTGTCGCGGTTGCTTCGGCGCTAGGCGTGGCGCTCGGCGATTTTACCGCGATGACCCTCTCCCTCGCCGGGCTAGGGGCGCTGGTGCTGGCATCGGCCACCCTGTTCACCGCACTCAAATGGATCGGCGCGGTTTACCTCATCTGGCTCGGGCTCAAGCTGATCCGATCCGCGCCAACCCATGGCCTGACCCTGCCGCGCGCCGACATCAACGCCCGCGGCGTCTTTGGCCATGCCGCTGCGGTCACCGCCCTGAACCCCAAGAGCATCGCCTTCTTCATCGCCTTCGTGCCGCAATTCATCGACCCGACCAGCCCGATCCTGCCGCAGTTCGCCATCCTCGTCGCCAGCTTCGTCAGCCTCGCCGGCCTCAACGCGCTGGCCTACGCACTGGCCGCCGACCGCCTGCGCAGGCTGATCCGCCAAGATCGCGTTCTGGCTTGGCTCACCCGCGCCGGCGGCGGCGCGCTGATCGCCATGGGCCTGCTCACCGCCACCCTGCGTCGCAGCTGACGCGCCGCTATGTCCCTCGCCAAAACATGGCCGGGACAACATCCTTGCCCCTGTAGGCTGGAAAACGACAAAGAGATGGGCAGAACCAATACGCCCCAGCGAAGATGTTCTGCTGTACGACGACCCCCTCGCGACCGCTCAAAGCGATGGCCATGAATGTCCACGCCAACTGCGCCCGGGACTGTCGTCGAACAAAGGCGCCGCGCCCCTCTTCATCTTGCCCCTAAACTCCGGGGAGCGCGAGGGGCTGGCCCCTCGCCTGCACAAGGCCCGCAACAGACGCCAGCGCCAAAAATCGCTCAGGCCGCGTTGGCCGCCTTGCGCGGGGTCTTGGCATTGGCGTCGATGAACTCCAGCACCAGCGGGCGAATATTGTTCCGCCAGCTCTTGCCAGCGAAGATGCCATAGTGACCCGCGCCCGGTTCAAGATGGCTCGCCTTCTTCGAATCCGGCAGCCCGGTGCACAGGTCAAGCGCCGCCACGCATTGCCCCGGAGCCGAGATGTCATCCTTCGCACCTTCGACCGTCTTCACCGCGACATCGGTAATCTTGCCGATATCGATCATGTGGCCATCCACCATGAACTGATTCTTGGCGATTTCGCCATTCTTGAAAATCCGCTCGACCGTCGACAGGTAGAACTCCGCTGGCATGTCCATCACGGCCAGATATTCATCATAGAACCGGTTATGCGCATCATGGTCCGTCGCTTCGCCGCGCGCCACCTTCATGATCTCATCCGAGAACGCCTTGGCATGACGCTCAAGGTTCATCCCCATGAATGACGACAGCTGCAACAGCCCCGGATAGACCAGCCGCCCGACGCCCGGATACTTGAACCCGACGCGCTGGATCATCGTTTCCTCAAGTTGGCCCATGGTGACACGATTGCCGAAATCGGTCACCTCCGTCGGGGTTGCATCAGGGTCGATCGGCCCGCCGATCAGGGTCAGCGTTCGCGGCTGCGCCTCGGGCTCGAATTCGGCGAGATAGGCCGTAGCCGCCAGCGTCAGCGGCGCCGGCTGGCAAACCGCGATCACATGCGTATCCGGCCCAAGATGCCGCATGAAATCAACAAGGTACATCGTATAGTCTTCGATATCGAACTTGCCGCAGCTGACCGGGATGTCGCGAGCGTTCTTCCAATCGGTGACATAGACCTCGGCGTCGGGGATCAACGACACCACCGTAGAGCGCAGCAGGGTCGCGTAATGCCCCGACATTGGCGCGACCAGCAGAACCTTGCGCGGCTTCTCCTCGCGCTCGGCCACGTTGAAATGCAGCAGCTTGGCAAAGGGCTTGTCGAGTACGGTTTCCTTGTACACAAGATGGTCCTGCCCGTCGTTGCAGGTGATCGTTCTGATCCCCCAGCTTGGCTTGACCACCATGCGCTTGTAGCTGCGCTCCGCCACTTCGCCCCACGCGGCGAGCCATGTCAGCGCCGGGTTGGGAACAACCGCCATCGCCGGATAGGATGCCATCGCTTTCGCCGTCGCGCCCACCCACTGGTTGGTGTTGCGGATGGTCTCCATCAGGTCGTAAGTCGCCATGAAGCGCATGGGCGTCTCCTGTCTTTCTGTCGCGGCAGCATACTGCACCCCGTCCGGCGCATGTATACGACCAATTCATTACAGACCCCTTGCTGCACAAGGCCCAGTATTGCCCTTCCTGTGCGCGCGCGGCCCCTGCCCTGTCAAATCAATTCGCCGCTTTGACCATCGCCACGGCGTCGTTATTCTGTTTTCAATGAAGAATAGGGGGGATTCGCGATTATGACAACGAATGCTGAAATCAGCAGCCCCGGGCGGGAAAAGCTCGAGGAAAATCTCGCGAAAGTCGAGCAACTTACCCAGAGATTGCTGGGTGCGCTCGCCTCTCACAAGCCGATCAACTCGGCGCTGGGTGGGCCGGACCCGATGCTTTATGCGCAGGCCGTGACCGCCTACTGGCAGGACTGGATGAAGAATCCGACCAAGGTCTTTGAACAGCAGGTCGGTTACTGGGGCAAGTCCCTGCAGCATTATCTCGAGGCCAATCAAGCCCTTGCCGAAGGCAAACTGACACCGCCCGACGACACCGGCCCGACCGACAAGCGCTTTGGCAACCCGCTATGGGACAGCCATCCCTATTTCAACTTCATCAAGCAGCAGTACCTGATCAACGCCGGCGCCATCAGCGCTGCGGTCGATCAGATCGAAGAGCTCGACCCCACCGAAAAGCGCCGTCTGCGCTATTTCGCCCAGCAGATCACCGACATGATGGCGCCGACGAATTTCTTCGCCACCAACCCCGATGCCCTGCAAAAAGCCATCGAAACCGAAGGTGAGAGCCTCGTCAAAGGGCTCGAGAACCTCGTGACCGATCTCGAGGCCAACAATGGCGAACTGGTGGTGCGGCTGGTCGACGAAGAAGCCTTCGAGGTTGGCGGCAACATCGCCACCGCGCAAGGCAAGGTGGTCTGGCGCAACCGGATGATGGAGCTGATCCAGTATTCGCCCACCACCGAAACCGTGCATGACATCCCGGTCGTTATCTTTCCGCCGTGGATCAACAAATACTACATCCTTGACCTCAAACCGCAGAACAGCCTGATCCGCCATATCGTCGATCAGGGCTACACCCTGTTCGTGGTCAGCTGGGTGAACGCAGATGCCAGCTACCGCGACGTTGGGCTCGAGGAGTATATCGAAGACGGCTACCTGACCGCGATGCGCCTCGTGCGCGAGATCTGCGGCACCAAGCAGGTCAACGCGGTGGGCTATTGCATCGCAGGCACCACGCTGGCGCTGACCCTGTCGCTGCTGAAGAAACGCGGCGACAAGCAGGTGAAATCGGCAACCTTCTTCACGACGCTCACCGATTTCAGCGACCAGGGCGAATTCGTGCCCTTCCTTCAGAATGATTTCATTGATGGCATCGAGAAGGAGATCGAGATCAGCGGCATTCTGCGAAGCTTCATCATGTCGCGCACCTTTTCCTTCCTGCGCTCGACGGACCTGATCTACACGCCTGCGATCCGGTCCTACATGATGGGCGAAACGCCGCCCGCCTTCGATCTGCTGTACTGGAACGGCGACGGTGCGAACTTGCCCGGCAAGATGACGATGCAATATCTGCGGGGCCTGTGCCAGCGCAACGAATTTGCCGAAGGGCGCTTCGAGCTTATGGGCGAAACGCTGGATCTGCGCGATGTCGATGTGCCGCTGATCTCGATCGCGGCGGAAACCGATCACATCGCCGCATGGAAAGATTGCTTCCGCGGCGTGCAGAGAATGGGCTCGAAGAGCAAACGCTTCATCCTGTCGGAATCCGGCCATATCGCCGGCATAGTCAATCCGCCGAGCAAGAAGAAATACGGTCACTACCTGAACCCCGATCTGAAGCTTTCGGCCGACGACTGGCAGGCGCAGGCAGACTTCCACGAGGGGTCGTGGTGGCCGACATGGGAGGCGTGGCTGTCGAAGAGATCGGGCAAGAAAGTCCCCGCCCGCACCCCCGGCGATTCGGATCATCCGGTGCTTTGCGATGCTCCCGGCACCTATGTTCGCATAAGAGCCAATCAGTAAGCTCCGACAATTCCACAATTATGCTGCATTGCAGAAATTTCACTTGAAATGCTGCAGTGCAGCATTCATATTGGTCTCAGCCGACAAATCGGGGGGTGGGCTCCCGAGGCAATCAGACAGGAATTTACAGATGGCCGCCAAGACGCAAGACTTCACCGCCATGATGAAAGACATGATGGGTTCGTTCCCCGTGGACACCAAGGCCATGGACGAAGCTTTCAAGACCACCGCGACGCTGAACGAAAAGCTCTCGGCCGTGGCACTCGAAGCCGCCGAGAAATCGACCGAGCTTTCGGCAAAGTGGACCAAGGACACCCTGACCAAGCTGTCCGACATGACCAAATTCAAGTCCGAGCCCGCTGATTACGCAAAGGCGATGACCGATTTCGCTTCTGCTCAGGCCGAGACCGCAGCCGAGAACATGGCCGCCTTCGCCGAAATCGCGAAGAAGGTTCAGATGGACACCGTGGAACTGATGATGGCTGCCGGCAAGGACTTCACCGAAGACGCCAGCGCCGCCATGAAAAAGGCCACCGACGACATGACCGCCGCCGCCAAGAAGGCGACGACGAAGTAAGATCGCCCGCCGCTCCCCCCAAGCGCGACGAGGCACGCAATTGCGCCCCTCTCCTCCCAAACATGGCGCAATACGGTGGGGCGGGTTCCTTGGTTGAACCCGCCCTTTTTTCCATTCGGCGTTTTGACGCGACTCTCCCGCCTTCGGCAGCATCGGCGGGATCGCACCGAAACCGCTAAAGTTTTCAAGAAAGACTGCTGCCACCCCTTGCAATGCTGCATCGCAGCATCGACATTTGCAGCAACCCCAGGGCGGCGCCCCGCCGCCAAGAATCCCCCGAAGGAGGAGATTTCAAGATGGCAATGACCGAAGACTTCACCGCCAAGATGAAAGACATGATGGGCGCGTTCCCGATGGACAGCGCCAAGCTGGAAGAGGCATGGAAATCCTCTGCCGCCTATAGCGAAAAGGCGACCTCGATTGCGATCGAAGCCGCCAGCAAAAGCACCGACATCTCGGTCGGCTTCACCATGGAAACCCTCGGCCGCATCGGTGAACTGGCCAAGGCCAAGCCCGAAGCCGCCGATTATGCCCAGGCGATGACCGATTTCGCATCGGCGCAGATGTCCTCGCTTCAGGACAACATGACCGCCCTTGGCGAAGTCGCGAAAACCATGCAGGCCGACACCATGGAACTGATCATGTCCATGGGCAAGGAAATGGCGGACGAGGCCTCGGCCACGACGACCACCGTCGCCAAGGCAACGACCCCTCCTGCCGCGCCCAAGACCGCCAGCGCCGCAAAGACCACCACGCGCCGCACCACGGCAGCTGCCAAGGCAACCGCGCAAGAGGCAACCCCCTCGACCGACAGCTGAAACTGGCACAAGACATAAAGAAACGCGGCTCCCTTTCGGGGCCGCGTTTTGCATTTCAGCACTGACTGCTCAGTTGACGATGGTCGCCTCGGTCGCGGCGCGCAGCTCATCCTCGGTGACGCCCTCGGCGGTCTCGACGATCTTCAGACCGCCCTCGACCACGTCCAGCACCCCAAGATTGGTGATGATCCGGTCGACCACGTTCTTGCCGGTCAGCGGCAGCGTGCAGGCCTTGAGCACCTTGCTCTCGCCATGCTTGTTGGTGTGGTCCATCACCACGATAACCTTGCCGACACCGGCCACCAGATCCATCGCGCCGCCCATGCCCTTGACCAGCTTGCCGGGGATCATCCAGTTCGCCAGATCACCGTTCTCGGCCACTTCCATCGCGCCAAGGATCGCCGCGGCGATCTTGCCACCACGGATCATGCCAAAGCTGGTGGCGCTGTCGAAATAGGCGGTGCGCGCCAGTTCGGTGATGGTCTGCTTGCCGGCGTTGATCAGGTCGGGGTCTTCTTCGCCCTCGAACGGAAATGGCCCCATCCCCAGCATGCCGTTTTCGGACTGAAGCGTGATGTCCTTGTCGCCGACGAAGTTGGCCACCAGCGTCGGAATGCCGATGCCAAGGTTCACATACATGCCGTCTTCAAGCTCTTGCGCCGCGCGGGCGGCCATCTGATTGCGATCCCAAGGCATTACGCGTCCTCCCTCTTGCGCGTGGTGCGCTGTTCGATGCGCTTCTCGTGATCACCCTGAATGATGCGATGCACGTAGATGCCCGGCAGATGGATGTGATCGGGATCGAGCGAACCGCGCGGAACGATCTCTTCGACCTCGACCACGCAGACCTTGCCGCACATCGCCGCGGGCGGGTTGAAGTTGCGGGCGGTCTTGCGGAACACGAGGTTGCCGGTGTCGTCCGCCTTCCATGCCTTGACGATGGACAGGTCGGCAAAGATGCCTTCCTCGAGAATGTAATCCTGGCCATTCCAGGACTTCACATCTTTGCCCTCGGCGATCACCGTGCCGACGCCGGTCTTGGTGTAAAAGCCCGGAATGCCGCAGCCGCCGGCCCGCATCCGCTCGGCGAGCGTGCCCTGCGGGTTGAATTCCAGCTCAAGCTCACCCGACAGATACTGGCGCATGAACTCGGCATTTTCGCCGACGTAGGACGACATCATCTTCTTGATCTGCTTGGTGTCGAGCAGCTTGCCCAGCCCGAACCCGTCAACGCCGCAATTGTTCGACGCAACTGTCAGATCCTTGACGCCGCTTTCGACGATGGCGTCGATCAGCAGCTCGGGAATGCCGCACAGGCCAAAACCGCCCGCCGCGATCAGCATTCCGTCGGTGAGCAACCCGTCAAGGGCCTCCGCCGCGGAGCCATAGACTTTCTGCATGAAGAACTCCTCCTGGTAACGTTGCCGCACGTTGCCGCGCCGCAGCAGGAGAGTCAACGAAGGCAGCGCAGGCGCCGCCCCCATCAATGTGTCATTCCGTGCCGGAAGCCTTTTTCGCTGCGGGCTTTTTTGCCGCCGGCTTCTTTGCCGGGGCTTTCTTCGTGGTCTTTGCAGCGGTCTTGGCGGCGGGTTTCTTGGCCGCAGGTTTCTTCGCAGCGGGTTTCTTGCCACCCTTCTTCGCCGCTTTCTCGGCGATCAGCGTAAGCGCCTGTTCCATGCTCAGATCGGCCGGCTCGACATCCTTGGGAAGGGTCGCGTTGACCTTTTCCCACTTGACGTAAGGCCCGTACTTGCCCTCGAACACGGCGATCTTGCCACCATCAGGGTGATCGCCCATCTCGCGGATCGCCTTGGCCGCGGTGCGCCCGCGCCCCGGATTGGCCCGCTTGTGGGCGATCAACTCGACCGCGTGGTTCATGCCGATCTCGAAAACCTCCTGAAATTCCTTGAGGTTGACGTAGACGGGTTTTTCCTCGTCCGGGGCCTGATGCATGATGTAGGGGCCAAAGCGACCGAGGTTGGACTTGATCTCGCCCCCGTCGGGATGCATCCCGATCACCCGCGGCAGCGTCAGCAGCGTCACCGCCTTTTCAAGATTCACATCTTCCGGAGCCCAGCCGGGCAGAAACGCCCCGCCCTTCTTGGGCAGCGAGGCGCGCGGCGGTTTCTTGTTCTCGGGCGTCGGCTCGCCCTGCTGCACATAGGGGCCAAAGCGCCCGGCCTTGAGCCAGACCTCCTCGCCGTCATGGCTGCCAAGCAGGCGTTCTTCGCCATCCGCGCCCTCGCCCGCGATGGGGCGGGTGTAGGTGCATTCGGGATAATTGCCGCAGCCGACAAAGCCGCCGGTGCGCGAGGTCTTGAGGTGCAACCGACCTTCGCCGCATTTGGGGCAGATGCGCGGATCAGACCCATCGGGCCGTGGCGGATACAGCTGCGGCGCAAGCGCGTCGTCGAGCACGTCGAGCACCTCGGTGATGCGCAGTTCCGACGTCTCGGCGATGGCTGCCGAGAAATCGCGCCAGAAGCGGCCCAGCAGCGCCTTGTAATCCATCTCGCCAGCCGAAACCTCGTCCAGCTCGTTTTCCAGCTCGGCGGTGAATTCATAGCCCACGTAGCGGCTGAAGAAGTTCAGCAGGAAGATCGTGACGATGCGGCCCTTGTCCTCGGGGAACAGACGGTTCTGTTCCTTGCGGACATATTCGCGATCCTGAATCGTGGTGATGACGCTGGCATAGGTCGAGGGGCGTCCGATCCCCAACTCTTCCATGCGCTTGACCAAGGTCGCCTCGGTGTAGCGCGGCGGCGGCTGGGTGAAGCTTTGCGTCGCAAGCACCGCGCCGTTGGCGGACAGCACGGCGGCGCTGCTTTTCTGCATGCCCGCGCTGGCATCTTCGAGTAGCTCGTCGCCCTTGTCGGACGCCTTGTCGAACTGGGCCTGAAGCGAGGATTTGGCGAAATGCGCCGGCTCGCCCTGCATGATCTGCGGAAGGCGGTTGTCATCTTCGCCTTCGGCGTCGTCGCGGCCTTCTTCGTAGATCTTCAGGAAGCCGTCAAACAGCACGACCTGACCCGTGGCGCGCAGACCGACCTGACCATCCTGCGAGCGGATGTCCACGGTGGTGCGCTCCAGCCGCGCCGCTTCCATCTGGCAGGCCAGCGTGCGCTTCCAGATCAGATCGTACATCTTGCGCTGGTCGTCCTCGCGCAGCGACAGGCTGGCCGCATCCTTGGTCATGTCGGTGGGGCGGATGCATTCATGCGCTTCCTGCGCGTTCTTGGCCTTGTTCTTGTAGATGCGCGGGCTGCTCGGCACGTATTCCTTGCCGAAGCGGTCGGCAATAGCCTCGCGGCAGGCGGTCACCGCCTCGGGCGCCATGTCGATGCCATCGGTCCGCATGTAGGTGATGTGGCCCGCCTCATACAGCCGCTGCGCCGCGTTCATACAGGCGCGAGCGCCCATGCCAAACTTGCGCGAGGCCTCCTGCTGAAGGGTCGAGGTCATGAAAGGCGCCGACGGGTTGCGCGTGCCGGGCTTGGCCTCGACGCTGTCGATCTTCAGCTGCCGCGAGGTGATGGCCTGCACGGCCAGCTCTGCCTCGGTGGCATTTGCGATGTCGAAGCGATCCAGCTTGCGACCGCCCAGCAGCGACAGCCGCGCCTCGTATTCCTGTCCGCGCGGCGTGGTGAGCAGCGCCTTGACCTGCCAGTATTCACGGGCATTGAACGCCTCGATTTCGGTCTCGCGCTCGACAATGAGACGCAGGCAGACCGATTGCACCCGCCCTGCGCTGCGCGCACCGGGCAGCTTGCGCCAGAGCACCGGCGACAGGTTGAACCCCACCAGATAATCCAGCGCGCGGCGGGCCAGATAGGCCTCGACCAGCGGCGCGTCGATCTCGCGCGGGTTCTGCATCGCCTCGGTGACGGCGGCTTTGGTGATCGCGTTGAAGGTCACGCGGCTTACGGCCGTGTCCTTCTTGATCGAGCGGCGCTTGGTCAGCGCTTCGCGCAGATGCCACGAGATCGCCTCTCCCTCGCGGTCGGGGTCGGTCGCGAGGATCAGCGCGTTGTCGGTTTTCAGCGCCTCGGCGATGGCTGCGACATGTTTGCGCGAGTCGGCGCCGATTTCCCAAGTCATGTCAAAATCATTGTCCGTGTCGACCGATCCGTCCTTTGCGGGCAGATCGCGAACATGGCCGTAAGATGCCAGCACGGTGTAGTCAGAGCCCAGATACTTGTTGATTGTCTTGGCCTTGGCAGGGGATTCGACAACGACGACGGGCATGGGCAAACGACCTTTTTGACTTGAAATGCCCGGGAAGAGGCCTTTGGGCATATGGCGGCGCAACATGTGGGGCGCAAGGGGGAAATGTCAATCGGCCCGCCCCGACATGGCTCTGCGCAGCTGCCTTTTCCAGTCAGATCCGTGTCAGCATCCCTCCCGGCCTGCGTTGGATATGACCGTCAAGTTCAAGGTCGGTGAGCAGTGGCGTCACCTCGCCCGAGCTGGCGCCAAGATCACGGATAAGCTGGTCTTCGGGCACCGGCGAAGGCCCAAGTCTCGACAGGATCGCGCCGTGCAGCACCGCGGTTTCACGCAGGCTGCGCTGCTCGGGCGGCGGGGCGGAAATGATCGGCAGATCGAGATCCGCCTGCATCGGCTGAACGGCAGTGCCCACCGCCTCGATCACATCGTCGGCCCCGCGCACCAGCCGCGCGCCGTCGCGGATCAGCATGTTGCAGCCACCGGCGCGGGCATCGAACGGATGCCCCGGCACAGCCAGCACCTCGCGCCCCTGATCGAGCGCCGCACGCGCGGTGATCAGCGAGCCGGATTTCACCGCCGCCTCGACCACCACGGTGGCCGCGCTCATGCCCGAGACGATGCGGTTGCGGGCCGGAAAATGCCGGGCGTGCGGCTGCATTCCCATGGGTTGTTCAGAGATCAGCGCACCGCCATTGTTGCGTATGTCTTGGGCAAGGCGCGTGTTTTCCGAAGGGTACAGTATATCGACCCCCCCCGCCATCACCGCCACAGTGCCGCCTTCAAGCGCCGCCTGATGCGCCGCCGTGTCGATGCCCCGCGCCAGACCAGAGACCACGACGAAGCCTTCCTTGCCCAGTTCCTTTGCCAGGGATTTCGCCATGCGCCCGCCCAGCGACGAGGCATTGCGCGCGCCAACCAGCGCCACCGACGGGCGGGTCAGCGCCGCGACATCGCCCGCCACCCAAAGCATCGGCGGCGCATCGGGAATATCTGCCAGCAAGGTGGGATAGCCCGGCTCTCCGGCAAAGACGGCCCTGGCGCCATAAAGCCGCGCCGCCTTGATCTCGGCCAGCACCACGCCTTCGGGGCATGTATGATACTCCGAAACCCCCGCAGCGGAAGCGATGGCGGGAAGTTCTGCCAGTGCCGCCTGTGCACATCCGTGTTCAGAGAGCAGCCGCCAGAAAGTCGTCGGACCGACGCGGCGTGAGCGCAAGAGACGGAGCCAGGCCAACCGAGCCTCTTCCGTGGTGGGTGGGAGTGGGGGGTGATTGGAAGAAAAGCTGTAGCTGTTCTCGGTCATCCTGTGCCCCATCTGCTTGCTAAGATATTGGTACGCCCAGCTGGTTAATAGGCGGTAAACCGACGCTGAGCCCCACGGGGAATCTCGCAAGTCATTGCTATAAAACAAAACATCCCGGCGCAAACAGGCCGGGATGCACACGCGACGACAGAATCGTCAAGAATCGCCTAGGTTGCGGCGCCGCCGACGGTCAGCCCGCCGATCATCACTGTCGGCTGCCCGACCCCAACCGGCACCCATTGCCCCTGTTTGCCGCAATTGCCCATGCCCGGATCGAGCGCCATGTCGTTGCCCAAGGCCCGGATGTGTTGCAACGCCGTGGCGCCGTCGCCGATCAGCGTCGCGCCCTTGACCGGCGCGCCGACCTTGCCATCCTTGACTCGATAGGCCTCGGTGCAGGAAAACACGAATTTGCCATTGGTGATGTCGACCTGCCCGCCGCCAAAGCCCACGGCCCAGATACCATCCTTCAGATCGGCCACGATGTCCTGCGGGTCGGCCTGCCCGCCGAGCATGTAGGTGTTGGTCATGCGTGGCATCGGCGCATGGGCAAAGCTTTCGCGCCGCCCGTTGCCAGTGGGCTGCACGCCCATCAACCGCGCGTTCTGGCGATCCTGCATGTAGCCGACCAGAATGCCGTCTTCGATCAGCACGTTCTTGCCCGAGGGTGTGCCCTCGTCATCAATTGTCAGGGACCCGCGCCGGTCCGGCATCGTGCCATCATCGAGCACCGTGACACCCGGCGCGGCCACCCGCTGCCCCATCAGCCCGGCAAAGGCCGAGGTCTTCTTGCGATTGAAATCGCCTTCGAGCCCATGACCGATGGCCTCGTGCAGCAGGATACCCGGCCAGCCCGGCCCAAGCACGATATCCATCACCCCGGCAGGCGCGGGCTCTGCGCGCAGGTTCACCAGCCCGATGCGCAGCGCCTCGCGCGCCTTGGCCTGCCAGTCCGCCGGTTCAAGCATCCCATCCAGCATGTAGCGCCCGCCGCCCGAGGCACTGCCGCTTTCGCGCCGGCCGTTCTCTTCGACGATGATGCTGACGGTGACGCGGGTCATTGGGCGCACATCGGTCATCAGACCACCTTCGGGCCGCAGGATCGCCACCTCCTGACACGAGGCCGCAACCGTCGCCGTCACCTGCACCACCCGAGGATCAAGATCGCGCGCATAGGCATCGATCTCGCGCAGGGTCTCGACCTTGACCGAAAACGGCTGCCCCGCGATCGGATCGGCATCGGTATAAAGGACGCGGTTGGTGCCCTGCGGCGGCGGCGCCATCACCCCGCCGCCATCGCCCACCGCCAACCGCGCGGTTTCGCCTGCCCGGCGGATCGCCTGCTCGCTGATCTCGGTGGCGTGGGCATAGCCCGTCACCTCGCCATTGACCGCCCGCAGGCCGAACCCTTCGGAGGCATCATAGCTTGCCGTCCTGATTCGCCCGTCGTCCAGCACCAGCGCCTCGCCGCGCCGCCGTTCAAGGAAAAGCTCGCCATCGTCGGCACCGGACAGCGTCTCGCGCAGCAACGCAAGGGTCCGGTCCATGTCCAGCGCGGTCTCAAAGGGGCGGAACGGGGCGTCAGTCATGGTCTTTTCCTTCGCATCGGTTGATCCAGATCAAAAAATATCTTTTTCGAGACATTCGATCTGGTGTAGTTGACGACCAACATGTGCTCTTTAGAGTGTGTGAACAATGGGGGGGAGGCTCAAACTCGTGCCAATTGCACGAGCCGTGCTCTCCTGCGACGTGACGATCGAAACACAAGGTCGCCATGCCGGCGCAGAGGATGGACGCCGGCACGGATCGCGACCGACACTCAGGACGAGGTGACAGAGCTATGCGCAAGATTTCCATGCTGACGGGTGCCCTGAGCGCCATGACGGCCGCGCCCGCCCTTGCCCAAGGGCTCGAGGTGGTGGGCCGCCCGCATCAGGGCGGGCTTGGTTTCCAGCCCGCAGCAACAGAACTTGCCCGAGACCTGCAATGGCTCGACGGAATGCTGCTGTGGATCATCACCGCGATCTGCCTGTTCGTGATCGGCCTTTTGATCTATGCTTTTGTGCGCTTCAACCGGCGTGCCAACCCGACGCCCGCCAGCTTCACCCACCACACCCCGATCGAGGTGGCCTGGACGCTTGGCCCGATCCTGATCCTGCTGGTGATCGGCGCGTTCTCTTTGCCGGTGCTGTTCAAGCAGCAGGAAATTCCGGACGGCGATCTCGTCATCAAGGTGACCGGCTACCAGTGGTACTGGGGCTATGAATATGTCGGCGAGGATCTGGCCTATGACGGCTACCTGATCGGCTCGCCTGCCACCGGCGGCGACAACCGCTTCAACGCCGATGTCGAGGCGCAGCTGATAGAGGCCGGGTATACCAAGGACGACTGGCTGCTCGCCACCGACACCGCCGTGGTGGTGCCCGTGGGCGCAACCGTGGTGATGCAGGTGACCGGCGCCGATGTGATCCACAGCTGGACCATCCCCGCCTTTGGCGTCAAACAGGACGCGGTGCCGGGCCGGATCGCGGAACTGTGGTTCGCCGCCGAGCGCGAAGGGGTGTATTTCGGTCAGTGCTCCGAGCTTTGCGGCATCAGCCACGCCTATATGCCGATCACGGTAAAGGTGGTCAGCCAGGACGCCTATGATGCATGGCTTGCCGCCTCGAAAGACGACGGCGGCTATGTTGACGTCGGGCAGTTTCTGGCCAACAGCTGACCGCCAGGCACCTGAAGGGGCAAACCGGGGCCTTGGCCCCCGCCCCTAACCTTTCAGATGAAAAGCCCCGATACATATGACCGATCTTTCGACGAACAGCAGCTTTGGTGAGACCCAGTCCGGGGAGGCGCGCTTCGGGGATTACTTTGCCTTGCTCAAACCGCGGGTGATGACCCTTGTGGTGTTCACCGCCTTCGTGGGGCTGCTGGCCGCGCCGGTGCCGGTGCATCCGTTCATCGGCTTCTGCGCCATCCTGTTCATCGCCGTGGGCGGCGGCGCCTCTGGTGCGCTGAACATGTGGTGGGATGCGGATATCGATCAGGTGATGAAGCGCACCGCCAAACGCCCGATCCCGGCTGGCAAGGTCGACAAGGGCGAGGCACTGGCCATCGGGCTGGTGCTGTCGGTGTTCTCCTGCGTATTCCTTGCGCTGGCGACGAACCTGCTGGCCGGGGCGCTGCTGGCCTTCACCATCTTCTTTTACGTGGTGATCTACACCATCTGGCTCAAGCGCTCGACGCCGCAGAACATCGTGATCGGGGGCGCCGCTGGTGCCTTCCCTCCGATGATCGGCTGGGCGGCGGCGACGGGGCAGATCGGCATCGAGTCGGTGCTGATGTTCTGCCTGACCTTCATGTGGACCCCGCCGCATTTCTGGGCCCTCGCGCTGTTCATGCGCAATGATTACGACGATGCCGGCGTGCCGATGCTGACCGTGACCCATGGGCGCCGCTCGACGCGCCTGCACATCCTTGTCTACACCGTGCTGCTGGCGGCGCTGGCCATCGGCACCGGCTTTACCGCCATCGGCGGGCCGGTCTATCTTTCCGTCGCAGTCGTGCTGAACGCGCTGTTCCTGAAGGGCGCGTGGCAGATCTTCCGCCGCGACGAAGACGCCTCGGAAACCGACAATTTCAAGACCGAGCGCGGCTTCTTCAAGCTGTCCCTGCTGTATCTCTTCGCCCATTTTGGTGCGATCCTGATCGAGGCAGGGCTGGCGCGGTTCGGACTGGGGGGCTGGGGATGAGCATCACCAAGACGCATGAGCTGCACAAACGGCGCTTTGGCCGGAATGTCGGCGTGGGGCTGCTGTTGACGGCTTTCATCTTCATCGTTTTCGGCATGACCATGGTCAAGATCACCGGCGGCGATGTCAGCGGCGCGCTTCAGGGCAAGGGAAAGATCGAGAATGGCGACTGACCAGAAATCGAAGACGGTCCTGACGCTTGTCGGTGTGGTGCTCTTCATGGGTGCCATGGCTTGGGCGTCGGTCCCCTTCTATAACTGGTTCTGCCGTGTCACCGGCTTTGCTGGCACCACCGGTGTCGCGGCCGGGCCGTCCTCGGACATCCTCGAGCGCACCATCAAGATCCGCTTCGACGGGTCCAAGGCGCGCGACTTCCCATGGGAATTCAAGCCCATGCAGACCGAGATGACCCTGCGCATTGGTGAAGAGGGTCTGGCCTTTTACGAGGCCTACAATCCCACCGATCACCCTGTTGCGGGACAGGCATCCTATAACGTCTACCCCTATGACGCTGGCGGCTATTTCAACAAGATCGAATGCTTCTGCTTCACCGAGCAGGTGCTGCAACCCGGCGAGCGTGTCGTGATGCCGGTCAGCTTCTTTGTCGATCCCGAGATCGTCGAAGACGAGGACGCCAAGCACGCCAGCCACATCACGCTAAGCTATACCTTTTACGAGATCGACCTGCCGGAGGAGTCGCAGGCCGCGCTTGATCCAACAACCACGGACCTGAATTCCGTGAACTAGAACCGCCTAACCGCGAGGGAGAACGAGACGCATGGCCCATGCAAAGAACCACGATTACCACATCCTGAGCCCCTCGGTCTGGCCATTTGTCGCCGCCGTCGGGGCCTTTGTCATGCTCTTTGGCGCGGTGCTGTGGATGCACGGGTCGGGGCCATGGATCTTTCTGGCCGGTTTCATCGCCGTGCTCTACGTCATGTTCGGCTGGTGGTCGGACGTGATTGCGGAAAGCAAGATCGGCGATCACACCCCGGTGGTGCAGATCGGCCTGAAATACGGCTTCATCCTGTTCATCATGTCCGAGGTGATGTTCTTTTTCGCGTGGTTCTGGAGCTTCTTCAAACACGCGATGTACCCGATGGGGCCGAACTCTCCGGCGGTTGATGGCGTCTGGCCGCCGGCGGGGATCGAAACCTTCGATCCGTGGCACCTGCCGCTGATCAACACCATGATCCTGCTGTGCTCGGGCTGCGCCGCGACATGGGCTCACCATGCGCTGGTGCACGAGAACAACCGTGAAGACATGAAGTGGGGCCTGATCATCGCCATCGTTCTTGGCGCGATCTTCACCGTGTTTCAGGTCTATGAATACAGCCACGCCGCCTTCGGCTTCTCGGGCAATATCTATGGCGCCAACTTCTTCATGGCGACGGGCTTTCACGGCGTGCACGTGCTGATCGGGACGATCTTCCTGTTCATCTGCCTGCTGCGTCTGATGAACGGGCATTTCACCCCGACCAAGCACATCGGTTTCGAAGCCGCCGCATGGTACTGGCATTTTGTCGACGTGGTGTGGCTGTTCCTGTTTGCAGCGATCTACGTCTGGGGCGGCTGAACCTTCCCACATCGAACGAGCAGAGCGGGCCCTTGGGTCCGCTCTTTTCATTTGTAATGGACGCGGGGCGGATGTTTGAAGACCGGCCCATGCTGCGCCGGATGGCCGATCCCTCACCTATGGCTGGCGATCCGCGGGCTGGCTGGCCCCGGGCCTCCTGCGCTGCGCCCCGGCGGTTCAACTGGCCCTGACAAACCACAGCCGCGCGGTTGTGAGGGCGCGTGGTTTGGCTTACGCCTTGTCTCGTTGCCATCCCAAGGGAGGACAGGATGACCCACGGCTTCGATACATTGCAGGTTCATGCAGGCGCGCGCCCCGATCCGGCGACCGGCGCGCGGCAGGTACCGATCTACCAGACAACCGCTTACGTGTTTCGCGATGCCGATCACGCGGCGGCGTTGTTCAACCTTCAGGAGGTTGGCTACATCTATTCGCGGCTGACCAACCCGACGGTTTCAGCCCTGCAAGAGCGCATCGCAACGCTCGAAGGCGGCGCCGGCGCGGTGTGCTGCGCATCGGGCCACGCGGCGCAGATCATGGCGCTGTTTCCGCTGATGGGCCCCGGATTGAACATCGTTGCCTCGACCCGCGCCTATGGCGGCACGATCACCCAGTTCAGCCAGACCATCAAACGCTTTGGCTGGTCCTGCACCTTCGTCGATTTCGACGATCTGGACGCAGTCGAGGCCGCCATCGACGAAAACACCCGCGCGGTGTTCTGCGAGACCATCGCCAACCCCGGCGGCTATGTCACCGATCTCGATGCAATCGCCGCGATTGCCGACCGGGCGGGCCTGCCGCTGATCGTCGACAACACCTCGGCCACGCCTTACCTGTGCCGCCCGATCGAGCATGGCGCGACGCTGGTGGTGCATTCGATGACCAAATACCTGACCGGCAACGGCACCGTCACCGGTGGCTGCGTGGTGGATTCGGGGAAATTCGACTGGTCGGCGTCGGACAAGTTTCCGTCGCTCGCCGCGCCCGAGCCCGCCTATCACGGGCTGAAATTCCACGAGACCTTTGGCGCGCTCGCCTTTACCTTCCACTCCATCGCCATCGGCCTGCGCGATCTGGGCATGACGCTGAACCCGCAGGCGGCGCATTACACGCTGATGGGCATCGAAACCCTGTCGCTGCGGATGCAAAAGCATGTCGAAAACGCCGGGCGCGTCGCGGCGTGGCTGGAAAATCACCCGGCGGTGGAACAGGTGACCTATGCCGGGCTGCCCTCGTCGCCCTACAACGACCGGCTGGCGCGGATCTGTCCCAATGGCGCTGGGGCGCTGTTCACCGTGACGCTGAAATCGGGCTACGAGGGCTGCGTCAAGTTCGTGGAAGCGCTGGAAATCTTCAGCCATGTGGCCAATCTGGGCGACACCCGCAGCCTCGTCATCCATTCGGCCTCGACCACCCATCGCCAGCTGTCCGAAGAACAGCAGGTGGCGGCAGGGGCCGCGCCGAACGTGGTGCGGATTTCCATCGGCATCGAAGACCCCGAAGATCTGATTGCCGATCTCGATCAGGCGCTGAGAGCGTCGATGTAAGACCGAGGGGGGCTGCCAGCCCCCCTACCCCAGAAAGCTGCGGACCTCCTCGCTGCTCACCACATGGCAGTAGATCATGTTGAGGATCCGCAGCTCTGCCTCGTGCAGTTCCCGCGTGGCGGCGGCGCAGCAATCCTCGACCACGACAACGCCAAAGCTCTCATCGGCAAGGCTGCGCACCGAAGAGCTGATGCATTGGTCGGTAAAGATACCTG
Organism: Citreicella sp. C3M06; assembly: GCF_018860705.1. Classification (GTDB taxonomy): domain Bacteria; phylum Pseudomonadota; class Alphaproteobacteria; order Rhodobacterales; family Rhodobacteraceae; genus Salipiger. The sequence goes on along the minus strand of NZ_JAHKQA010000075.1, from coordinate 43,929 downwards.
CCACGATGACATCGCGAATGCCCAGATTGTGCAGCACCATGCGCAGGTTGCTGCCGGTCAGCGCGCTGTCGGTGGTCTTGGTCACCACGATCTCGTCCGCAACCGGCGCCACGGCGGGGACGTTCTGCGAGGCGTGCTCGTCCTTTGGCAGCAACAGATTGTTGAAGCCCGGCTTTTTCTGGCTAAGGGATCGGTCGCGCCCGTCGCGCGTCAGGCAGGCGATGCGAGCGTGCAGCACTTCGATGCCCTGTGCGCGCGCCCAAGTCTGAAGCGCGGCGGTGTTCGGGATCACCGTGCCGTGCATCCTGTCCAGAAACGGCTGCCAACGGGCGGCTTCGACCGGATCGCCGGGCACCTCAAGATAGGTGTTCTGAATGTCGATCACCAGCAGCGCCGTGCGCGCCCGATCCAGCACGATATCCTCGGGTTCCGGTGCGGTTTCATAGTAGAAACTGCGCCAATTTGTCTTCCAGCCCATCAGATCTCGCCGATCGCATCAAGGCTCTCGGGCAGGATCTGCCCGCCGTCCACCACGATCTGCTGGCCGGTGACATAGCCCGCCTCGTCCGAGGCAAAGAACAGCGCCGCATTGCCGATATCGGCCACCGCGCCCAGCCGTTTCAGCGGGATCGAGGCGGCCATGGCATCAAGGTAGTCCTGCCCCAGCCCGGCCAGCCCTTCGGTCATGATATTGCCGGGCAGCACCGCGTTGATCGTGGTGTTGTAGCGCGCCAGTTCCATCGCGGCGGTTTTCAAAAACCCCAGCTGGCCAGATTTCGACGCGCCGTAATGCGCCCAGCCCGGATAACCGGTGACCGGCCCGGTGATCGACGAGGTCAGCACCACGCGCCCCTTGCCCGCCTTTTCGAACAGCGGGATGCACGCCTTGACGCACAGGAAGCTGGACTTGAGGTTCACCGACATGACGTGATCCCAGTCGTCCGGCGACATGTCGACCATCTTGACCTGCGGAAAGATCCCCGCGTTGGCGCACAGGATATCGACGCCGCCGAAGGCGCTGACAGTGGCGGCGACCATCTCTTGCACGCTGTCCCAATCGGCCACATCGGTCAGGTGATAGGCTGCGGTGCCGCCCGCGGCCTCGATCTCGGCGACGGCCAGCTGCGCCGCCTCTTCGCCGCGGGCCGCGATCATCACCGTGGCGCCCTGCGCCGCGAAGATCTCGGCGATGCCGCGCCCGATGCCTTTGGAACCGCCTGTCACGATGACCGATTTGCCTGCGATGGATGTGAGCATCCGCTCCCCCTGCTATTGTCTGGAAATTGGGCGTTTGCTGGATGACACCGTGCCCACCAGTGCAAGTACAGGTGAAAATGTTGCAAGTCGCAGATTTCAGCCCTAGCGAGACAGGGCGTGCAAAAGAAAAGGGCATCAGATGGCAGGTCTGTATGATGAAGGCTTTACCGAACGGCTGCGGCAGGGCGCGCTGTCGCTGCGCCATGAATGGGGGCTTGGCCCCGATGCCGATGTGCGGCTGCTGACCCTGTCGGAAAACGCCACCTTTCTTGCCAGCGATCCGGGCCGCGCGCCGATCATCCTGCGGGTGCACCGCCCCGCCTATCATACCTTGGCCGAGATCGAGTCCGAACTGGCATGGATCGAGACGCTGCGTGCTTCGGGTGCCATCGACACGCCCGCGCCGTTGACGCTGGCCAGCGGCGGCCATGTCGCACAATTCAGCGATGGCAACGATACCCGCCACGTGGTCGGTTTTGCCTTCATGCCCGGCGATGAACCCAGCGCCGGCGAAAGCCTTGCACCGGGGTTCGAACTGCTGGGCGCGATCTCGGCCCGGCTGCACCGGCAGGCGCAAGGCTGGCAACCGCCGCAGGGCTTTACCCGCAAGACATGGGATTTCGACAGCGCCTTCGGGGCGCAGCCGCTGTGGGGCGACTGGCGCGCGGCCCTGGGGCTGGATGACGAAGGGCGCGCGGTGCTCGAAACGCTGTGCGACGTGCTCAAACGCAAGCTCGACGATTACGGCAAGGGCGCGGACCGCTTCGGGCTGGTGCATGCCGATCTGCGGCTGGCTAACCTGTTGCAGGACGGCGACAAGCTGGGCGTCATCGATTTCGACGACTGCGGCTTTTCGTGGTTCATCTATGATTTCGCCGCCGCGATTTCCTTTTACGAAACCGAACCCTATATCCCCGCGCTTCAGGCTGCTTGGCTGAAGGGCTATCGCACGATCGCCCCGCTGGACGCTGAACACGAGGCGATGATCCCAAGCTTCGTGATGTTCCGCCGCCTGCTGCTGACCGCGTGGATCGCCTCGCATGCGGAAACGCAAACCGCCGCCGACGCGGGCCATGGCGCTTATACCGCCGGCACCGTGGCGCTGGCCAAAGCCTATCTGCAGGCCGAGGCATGAGCGACATCCGCCAGATCCTCGACATGAACGCCTTTGACGCCAGCAAGGGCACGACGGGGAAGGTGCAGCGGCGGCTGGACAACCTTGGCGCGGCCTCGGTGCTGTTCTACCGCCAGCCGATCGAGATGATCAGCGCACAAGGCGCGTGGATGCAGGCGGCGGACGGCACGCGCTATCTGGATTTCTACAACAACGTGCCCTCGGTCGGGCATTCCCACCCCGAGGTGGTGCGCGCAATCAGCGCTCAGATCGCCCGGCTCAACACCAACACGCGCTATCTGGTCGGCGTGGTGGATGACTATCTCGAGGCGCTGAAGGCCCGGCTGCCAGAGCCGCTGAGCAACGTGATATTGACCTGTTCGGGCAGCGAAGCGAATGATCTGGCACTGCGGGTGGCGTTTGCCGCCACCGGCGCGCGCGGCGTGATCGTCACCCAGACCGCCTATCATGGCAACACGGCGCTGGTGACCGACGTCTCGCCCTCGGCGATGAAGCGCGGCGCGCCGCCCGATTGGGTCGAAACCGTGCCCGCGCCGGGCAGCGCCGCTTATGGAGACGACATCGCGGGCGGTTTCGCCCAAGCGGTGACAGAGGCGATGGCCCGGCTGGCGGCGCGCGGGCATGGCGTGGCGGCGCTGCTGGTCGACAGCATCTTCAGCTCGGACGGGGTGTTCGCCGATCCGCCCGGCTTTCTGCGCCCTGCCGCCAAGGCGGTGCAGGCGGCTGGCGGTCTGCTGATCGCCGACGAGGTGCAGCCGGGGTTTGGCCGTACCGGCGGCGGCTTCTGGGGATTTGAACGCCACGGGGTAGCGCCCGATATCGTCACCATGGGCAAACCCATGGGCAACGGCTTTCCCATGGCCGGTATGGCGGCGCGGCCCGCGCATCTGCAAAGCTTTTGCGCCGAAACCGGCTATTTCAACACCTTCGGCGGCAATCCGGTGGCCGCCGCCGCCGGGCTGGCGGTGCTGCGGGTGATCGAGGCCGAAGGGCTTCAGCACAATGCCGCCAGCATTGGCGCGCAGTTGATGGCGGGCTTGCAAACCATCGCCAAAGGCTCGGAGCGCATTGGGCAACTGCGCGGCGCGGGGTTGTTCCTTGGCGTCGATCTGATACGGGACGGCGCGCCGGATCCCGTCTTTACCACACAGGTCATCGACGCGATGCGCGCATCCGGTGTGCTGATCGGGGCGGCGGGGCGCTATGGCGCAACGCTGAAACTGCGCCCTCCGCTGTGCCTTGACGCCGCAGAGGCGGCGCAGTTTCTCGACGCGTTCGAGCGCGCCGTGTCAGGCTAGACGTACAGCGACTCCCGCCGCGGCCAGCGCCTGCGCCAGCGGGCCGGTGGGGGCGGCGTCGCTCACCAGCGCATCCAGCTCGCCCCAATCGGCGTAGCGCGCCGTGGCGATGCGATCAAACTTGGTATGATCCGCGACAACCATGGTGCGGGCGCATTGCCCCATCATGGTGGCATAGACCTCGCCCGCCTCGATCAACGCATCCGACGGCCCCAGCGGTGACAGCGCGCTGGCCCCGCACACCGCCCAATCGGCGCTGTAATCGGACAGAAACCGCACCGTCTGCGCACCGTGCATCGCACCCTCGCCCGCGTGGTACAGCCCCGGCGCCATGATCACCTGTATCTTCGGGTTCGCCGCCAGCGCCGCCGCGATGCTGGTGCTGTGGGCGATCACCGTCAGATCGCCCAGATCCAGCGCCATGCGCTGCGCCAGCAGCGTCGTTGTCGCCCCCGAGCCCAGCATCACCACCCGCGCCCCCGCCATCATCCGCACCGCTTCGCGCGCGATGGCGGCGCGTTCCGCGACCAGATCAAGATGCCGCTCTGCCAGCGCCGGTTCGACCTCGCGGCGCAGCATCGCCCCGCCATAGGTGCGCGCGATCAGCCCCTGCGCCGCCAGCTCTTCCAGATCGCGCCGGATGGTTTCGGTGGTCACCTCAAAGCCGCGCGCCAGTTGCCCCACCCGCAGCGTCGGGGTGATCGCCAGCCGGTCGAGAATCTGTTTCTGACGCGCATCCTTGCGGCGTGACATGCCCGGCCTCCTGCTTTGCGCGCGATCCAAGCAGAGCGCCGCGCAGCCCGCAACCCCGCCCGCACAGGCCATTGTGAACGAAACTCATAATCTCCTTGCTCAATATGAGTTGGAAATCAGGCCCCGTGAAGGATACATGAACGCAAAGCCCAGCAGGATATGTCATGACTCGTACCGCCCCCGTTCGCTCGCCCGTCTTCGACCAGCTCGCCGCCGCCGCCAAGGATCGCATCCTGATCCTTGACGGCGCGATGGGCACACAGATCCAGAAGCTCGGCCTTGCCGAGGGCGATTTTCAGGGCTGCGGCGGCGGCGCCTGCACCTGCCACCTGCCGCACGCCAGCGACAAGCCGCAGCAGGGCAACAATGACATCCTGAACCTCACCGCGCCCGACGTGATCGAGGACATCCATTACCGCTATGCCATGGTCGGCGCGGATATCGTGGAAACCAACACGTTTTCATCGACCACCATCGCGCAGGCCGATTACGACATGCAGGCGGCAGTGCATGATCTGAACGTCGAAGGCGCGCGGCTGGCACGCAAGGCAATGGACCGGGCCGAAGCGACCGATGGCCGCCACCGCTTTGTCGCGGGCGCGCTTGGGCCGACCAACCGCACCGCGTCGATTTCGCCCGATGTGAACAACCCCGGCTACCGCGCCGTCAGCTTCGACGATCTGCGCATCGCCTATGCCCAGCAGCTGCGCGGGCTGATCGAGGGCGGCATCGACATCGTGCTGATCGAAACGATCTTCGACACCCTCAATGCCAAGGCCGCGATCTTTGCCTGCGAGGAAGTGTTCGAAGAGACCGGCACCCGCCTGCCGGTGATGATCTCGGGCACCATCACCGACCTGTCGGGTCGCACGCTGTCGGGCCAGACCCCCACCGCCTTCTGGCATTCGGTGCGCCACGCCCAGCCGTGGACCGTGGGCCTGAACTGCGCGCTTGGCGCCGATGCGATGCGGCCTCACCTTGCCGAAATCGCGGGCGTCGCTGACACGCTGACCTGCGCCTACCCCAACGCTGGCCTGCCCAACGAGATGGGGGAATACGACCAGACCCCCGAGGAAATGGCCGCGCTGATCGAAGGTTTCGCCGCCGAGGGGCTGCTGAACGTGGTTGGCGGCTGCTGCGGGTCAACCTATGAGCACATCGCCGCTGTCGCCAAGGCGGTCGAGGGCCACAAGCCCCGCACCATCCCCGAGGCCCAACCGCTGATGAAACTTTCGGGGCTCGAACCCTATACGCTGACCAAGGACATTCCCTTCGTCAACGTGGGCGAGCGCACCAACGTCACCGGCTCGGCCAAGTTCCGCAAGCTGATCACCAATGCCGATTACGCCGCCGCACTGGATGTCGCCCGCGATCAGGTCGAGGCGGGCGCGCAGATCATCGACATCAACATGGACGAAGGCCTGATCGATTCCAAACAGGCGATGGTCGAATTTCTCAACCTGATCGCCGCCGAGCCGGACATCGCCCGCGTTCCGGTGATGATCGACAGCTCGAAATGGGAGATCATCGAGGCTGGCCTGAAATGCGTTCAGGGCAAGCCCGTGGTTAATTCCATCTCGATGAAGGAAGGCGAAGAGGCGTTCCTTGAGCAGGCCACGCTGTGCCGCCGCTACGGTGCTGCGGTCATCGTCATGGCGTTTGACGAAAAGGGACAGGCCGATACCGAGGATCGCAAGGTCGAAATCTGCACCCGCGCCTACAAGCTGCTGACCGAAAAGGTGGGGTTCCCGCCCGAAGACATCATCTTTGATCCCAACGTCTTTGCCGTGGCGACGGGCATCGAGGAACACAACAATTACGGCGTCGATTTCATCGAAGCCACCCGGCGCATCACCACCGATTGCCCGCATGTGCATATTTCGGGCGGCGTGTCGAACCTGTCGTTCAGCTTTCGCGGCAACGAGCCCGTGCGCGAGGCGATGCACGCAGTGTTCCTCTATCACGCCATCCAGAACGGCATGGACATGGGCATCGTCAACGCCGGACAGCTGGCGGTCTACGACCAGATCGACGCCGACCTGCGCGAGGCCTGCGAAGACGTGGTGCTGAACCGCACGCCCGAGGCCACCGAGAACATGCTCGAGATCGCCGAGCGTTACCGCGGCACCGGCGGCGCAAAACCGCGCGAAAAGGATATGTCGTGGCGCGAACTGCCGGTTGAGAAGCGGCTGGAACACGCGCTGGTAAACGGCATCACCGAATTCATCGAAGCCGACACCGAAGAGGCGCGCCTTGTCGCCGAGCGCCCGCTGCATGTCATCGAAGGGCCGCTGATGGCGGGGATGAACGTGGTTGGCGACCTGTTCGGCGCGGGCAAGATGTTCCTGCCGCAGGTGGTCAAATCCGCCCGCGTGATGAAACAGGCGGTCGCCGTCCTGCTGCCCTTCATGGAGGAAGAAAAGCGCCTGAACGGCGGCGAGGGTCGCGAAAGCGCTGGAAAGGTGCTGATGGCGACGGTGAAGGGCGATGTGCACGACATCGGCAAGAACATCGTCGGCGTCGTGCTGGCCTGCAACAATTACGAGATCATCGACCTGGGCGTCATGGTCTCCGCCGAAAAGATCCTCGCGACGGCCAAGGCCGAAGGCGTGGACATCATCGGCCTGTCCGGCCTGATCACCCCGTCGCTCGACGAGATGGTGCATGTGGCGTCGGAAATGGAACGCACCGGGCTTGATATCCCGCTGCTGATTGGCGGCGCGACCACCAGCCGTGTGCATACGGCGGTGAAGATTCACCCGCGCTATGGCAAGGGCCAGGCGGTCTATGTCACCGATGCCAGCCGCGCCGTGGGCGTGGTCAGTTCGCTGCTCTCTCCGACGCAAAAGCCGGAGTATGTGGCAAATATCCAAAGCGAATACACCGATGTTGCCGAAAAGCACGCCCGCGCCGAACTGGCGAAAAAGCGCATCAGCATCCAGCAGGCACGCGACAATGCGCTGAAGCTCGACTTTGGCAACCACGTCCCCGCGCCAAGCTTCCTCGGCAACCAGACGCTGCCCGACTGGGATCTGGCAGAGCTGGCGGAATACATCGACTGGACGCCGTTTTTCCAGACCTGGGAGATGAAGGGCGTCTACCCAAAGATCCTCGACGATCCCAAGCAGGGCGAAGCCGCCCGCGCCCTGTTCGCCGATGCAAAAGAGATGCTGGACCAGATCATCGCCGAGAAATGGTTCTCGCCCAAGGCCGTGGTCGGCTTCTGGCCCGCCAATGCGGTCGGTGATGACATCGCGCTTTACACCGACGAGACCCGCACCCAGCCGCTAGCGACCCTGCACACCCTGCGCCAGCAGACCGCAAAGCGCGAAGGCCGGCCCAACGTGGCGCTGTCCGATTTCGTCGCGCCAGAGGGCAAGCCCGACTACGTCGGCGGCTTTGTGGTGACCGCAGGCGCCGAAGAAGAGGCCATCGCGAAACGCTTCGAGGCGGCGCATGATGATTACCGCTCGATCATGGTCAAGGCGCTCGCCGACCGCTTTGCCGAGGCACTCGCCGAGCGCCTGCACGAAAAAGTCCGCAAGGAACTCTGGGGCTACGCAGCTGACGAGACCACCTCCACAGCCGATCTCATCGCCGAGAAATACGCAGGCATTCGCCCCGCCCCCGGCTACCCTGCCCAGCCCGATCACACCGAAAAGGATACCTTGTTCGCGCTGCTGGGGGCGACCGAGGCCACCGGCGTCGAGCTTACCGAGAGCTTTGCCATGTGGCCGGGCTCATCGGTCTCTGGCCTCTATATCGGACACCCGGACAGCTACTATTTCGGTGTGGCGCGCGTCGAACGGGACCAGGTCGAGGATTACGCCGCACGTAAGGGCATGACCACAGAGGACACCGAACGCTGGCTTGCCCCGATTCTCAATTACGTACCGGGCAATGCGGTGGCAGCAGAGTAAGGGGGCCAGCCCCCTCGGCCTTGCGGCCTCACCCCCGGAGTTTATCTAGCAAGATGAAGCGCAGGCGCCCGCCCCTTCATCTTGCCCTTAAACTCCGGGGGTTTGGGGGCTGGCCCCCAATGCGTTTCTGCGGCGGGGCGCGCCGTCAGTTCTTTTTGCCGAGGTGTTTCGTCAGCGCGCCTGCATTCTTTTCGCGACGGCCTTTGTAGGGATTCTTGTCAGACGCATCGCGCATATAAAGCCGGATCGGTGTGCCGGGCATGTCGAAGCTTTCACGCAGACCGTTCACCAGATAGCGCGCATAGCTCTCCGGCATCTTGTCCGGATGCGAGCATTTCACCACGAAGGCGGGCGGGCGCGTCTTCGCCTGCGTCATATAGCGCAGCTTGATGCGCTTGCCCTGCGGCGCGGGAGGCGGGTGCGAGGCCACCATGCCTTCGAGCCAGCGGTTCAACTGTCCGGTTGTCACGCGGGCGTTCCAGGTTTCCCACGCCTTGATGATCGCGGCGTTCAGCCGGTCGAGCCCGCGCCCGGTTTTGGCCGATACCGTGACAAGGGGCGCGCCGCGCAACTGCGGCAGCAGGCGGTCGAACGCTTCCTTCAGGGCCATCAGCTTTTCCTGCTTGTGCTCTTCGACGTCCCATTTGTTGACAGCGACCACCACGGCGCGCCCCTCCCGCTCGGCAAGGTCGGCGATCCGTAGATCCTGCTGTTCGAAGGGAATCGCCGCATCCAGAAGCACCACCACCACCTCGGCGAACTTGACGGCGCGCAGGCCGTCGGAGACCGAAAGCTTTTCCAGCTTTTCCTGCACTTTGGCCTTTTTGCGCATCCCCGCCGTGTCGAAGATGCGCATCGGCGTGCCCTGCCAGTCGATGCGCACCGAGATGGCATCGCGGGTAATCCCGGCTTCGGGGCCGACCAGCAGGCGGTCTTCGCCAAGGATCTTGTTGATCAGCGTCGATTTGCCCGCGTTCGGGCGGCCCACCACGGCGATCTGCATCGGGCGCGCATCGGTGATCTTCGGCAGCGGGCTGTCGGGATCGTCATCTTCCGAAAGCGCGACGTCGGTCTCCGGGGATTCGGCGGCGGCGCGCTCGGCGAATTGATCCGCCAGCGGCTGCAGCACGCCATAGAGGTCGGGCATCCCTTCGCCATGCTCAGCCGACAGGCGCAGCGGTTCACCCAGGCCCAGCCCATAGGCCTCGAGCACGCCAGCCTCGGCGGCAGAGCCTTCGGCCTTGTTGGCGGCGAGGATCACGTGCTTGGCCCGCTTGCGCAGGATCTCGGCAAAGATCTCGTCGGTCGGGGTCACCCCGGCGCGCGCGTCGATCAGGAACAGGCAGATATCGGCCATGTCGACGCCGCGTTCGGTCAGGCGACGCATCCGCCCCGGAAGGCTGTCGTCGGTGGCGTCTTCAAGCCCGGCCGTGTCGATCACGGTGAAGCGAAGATCGCCGAGCCGCCCTTCGCCCTCGCGCAGATCGCGCGTCACGCCGGGCTGGTCGTCGACCAGCGCCAGACGTTTGCCGACAAGGCGGTTGAAGAGCGTGGACTTGCCGACATTCGGGCGGCCCACGATGGCGAGAGAGAAGGACATGACAGGCACCCCGGATCACGGCATTGGATCACAAGCCGCCCCGATAGCGCATTTGCGCCCCCCGCGAAAGGGGGCGCTTTCGCAGGCTCAGCGATAGGCCAGCAACTGGCCCGTGGCGCTGACCACATAAAGCGTGCCGCCTGCGACCACAGGAGCGGTTGTAGCGCCCCCCGGAATGGGAATGGCCGAGAGCAGCGCACCATTGACCGGATCGAAGCTGCGCAGCAGCCCGTCGGATGAGGCGACGACCAGTCGTCCGCCCGCCATGATCGGGCCGTGATGCGCATAGGCCGAGTCGCGCTTGCGCTGCGGCTTGCGCACCGCGACATAGCCAGGAAGTTCCACCGCCCAGACCTGCTCGCCGCTGTTGGCATCCAGCCGCACGAGGCGGTTTTCATCCGAAACGAGGAACACCGAATCTGTCGTGGACCAGACCGGCCCCAGTGCGCCCAGCTTTGCCGTCCAGAGCCGCTCGCCGCTGTCGAGGTTGAAGCCGACCACCCGGCCCGAATGATTGCCGACAAAGACCTTGTTGCCAGAAATCACCGGCCCGCCGGTGATGTCGGTCACCGTGGCAAGGGCAGAGCCCTGCCGCGTGCCAACCACATCCGCCGACCAGCGCCGCAGCCCGCCCTGCCGGAACAGAGCCTGCACGCCGCCGCTGCCATAGGCAAAGATCACCAGATCGTCCGACACCGCAGGCGTCGGCGCGCCGGCAACGTTGTTGATGTCGCCAAGCCCGGTCGAATCCCAGCGGATGCGCCCGGTATCGGCCTCAATCGCCCAGCCCAGCTCGTCGCCCGAGGTCAGGTAGACCAGCCCGCCCGCCACACTCGGCGCGCCAGTGGCGGTGTTGCCAAGGCGCTGCGTCCAGATTTCGGCCCCAGAGGCTGCATCCAGCGCCGTCACCCGGCCAAAGCCCGAGGTCACGTAAAGCCGCCCGTTGTCATAGGCCAGCCCGCCGCCCTGCGCCTGATCAGCAGCGTCGCGAACCGGGATCATCGGTTTGCGCCAGGCGATCTGGCCGGAGGGTGTCACGGCGCTGACCACATGGCCTGCATCCATCACGAACACCCGCCCACCGCCGACCACCGGATCGACATTGAGCCGCGTGCGCTTGCCATCGCCGGTGCCGATGTTCACCGCAAAGGCCAGCGCGGGCGCGCGGCTCAGCGCCGCGTTGCCGGTGCGTGCAAAGGGCGACACCGGGGCCTGCGCCCAGTCGGCATTATTCACCGGGGCGGGCACCGCCACAGGGCGGGCGCTGTTCACCGGAGTCGCCGCATCCGGGGCGGCGGTGCGCAGCACTTCGCGGGTGCCATAGCGCTCGCCCCGCAGGATCGGCTCGGGTTCTTCGCAGGCGGCCAGCAGCGTCAGGCCGACCAGCCCCGCCGAAATCATCGTGATGCGCAAAAGACCTGCCCCCTGCCGTTCCTGCCTGCCCTGTGCCGGTTTTCCCGGCATTGGGCGCTCTGTCTGACCCGTCATCGGGCGCTCCGCCCAGCGTTAGCTGTCATCGGGCGTTCCGCCCCGTTTTATTCGTCATTGGGCGTTCCGCCCAAAGCCACAATCAACTGAGACGCGCGCTGGCGCAAGCCCGCGGTGATCTCGGAATCCTCAAGGATGCGCCGCAGCCGTTCCAGCGCAGCATCGGTGCTGCCGGCCTCGATGTCCAGCAGGGCAAGCTGCTCTTCGGCAAGCAGCCGCAAGGGCTTGCCGGGCACCGCAAGACCTTCGAGCCCGGCACGCCGGTCCTCAAGGCTCAGCGGACTGTCTTGCAGGGTCATCGCCTTCCATGTGGCGATTTCGCGGTAGATCTCCGGCAATTCGCCATCGACGGTCACTGATTCCAGCGCCTGCGCGGCGGTGTCCGGCGCGCCATCCTGCGCCGCATCCGCCGCCAGCAGCATGGCAACCACGGCGCGAGTCTGCGGCGTTGGCGCATCGATCGCCGACAGCTGCGCGACGCGGGCCTCGGGGGTCTCGGCGTCGAGCGCGCCGAGTACCTCGTCGCCCAGCGCCTGCGCCTGCACACGCTTCTGCGACTGGCTGTATTCGTGCCATGCCGCCCCGCCAACCAGCGCAAGCACTGCGACGATGCCGATCCAGCCGTAACGCTTCAACAGCGCATAAAGCTTGTCGCGGCGAACCTCTTCGGTCACCTCGTCGATGAAACTGTCCGGATTGCTCAAGGGCGGCCTCGCTCGGGTTGTTCGGCCTTTCCTTACAACCCGAGACCCGCCATGCCAAGGCCGCGCCCGCTTGATCGGTGTTACGGGCGCGGCTAACCTGAACCGGCTGGTTCAAATTCACGTCAAGACCTGTCGAGCGAATCCCCTTATCACGGAAACCGCGCCCAGTAAGACCGTCGAAAGCCCTTGCCCATGCGTCCTGTCTCGATCCTCACCGCGATTGTCGTCATCGCCGTTCTTTACGGGGTCGTGATGGAGCGCGACCGATTGCTGGGCTGGGCACGCGACATCGCCCCCGCTGAGCAGCCCGAGACCGCCGCCGCCCCTGCCCCCGCGCCCGAGGATGCCCCCGGCACCGTTGCGGTGATGGCGCTGCATTCGCAGGCGCAGGAAATCGACGATGCGGTGTTGCTGCGCGGCCAGACGCAGGCCTCGCGCGAGGTGCAGGTGGCGGCCGAGATCGCCGGGCGGGTGATTTCCGAGCCGATCCCCGGCGGCACAGAGGTGACGGCGGGCGATCTGCTGTGCCGGCTCGATCCGGGCACCACCGGCGTTTCGCTGATCGAAGCCGAGGCGGCGCTGGCCGAAGCGCGCGCGCAGCGCCCGCAGGTCGAGTCCCGCATCCCCGAAGCCGAAGCAGCCCTGCTGCAGGCACAGGCGCGGCTGGAAGAAGCGCAGATCAACCTGACCGCCGCCGAGAAACTATCGCAAAGCGGCTATTCCTCCAGAACGTCGCTGGCCGCGGCCCGTGCCACGCAGCGCGCAGCCGAGGCCGGGGTGCGCAGCGCCGAAGCCGGGATCAAGGCGGCGGCCTCGGGCATTGGCAGCCTTGAGGCGCAGATCGAAAGCGCCCGCGCTGCCGTGGCCCGCGCCAAGACCGATGTCGACAATCTCGACATCACCGCGCCTTTTGCCGGGGTGCTCGAGACCGACACCGCCGAGCTTGGCACCCTGATGTCGGTCGGCACCCGCTGCGCCACGGTGCTGCAACTGGATCCGATCAAGCTGGTCGGTTACGTGCCTGAAACCGATGTGTCCCGCGTCATGCCGGGCGCGCGCGCCGGGGCGCGGCTGGCGGGGGGCGAGACCATCACCGGCACCGTCACCCATGTCGCAAGCCGCGCCGACGAGACCACCCGCACCTTTCTGGTCGAGATCACCCTGCCCAACCCTGGCCACGCCATCCGCGCCGGGCAAACCGTCGAGATCGGCATCGAGGCCGCGGGCGCGCTGGCCCATCTGGTGCCGCAATCGGCCCTGACGCTGGACGATGACGGGCGGCTGGGCGTGCGCTCGGTCGCGGGCGACGGCACCGCGATGTTCCTGCCGGTCACCGTGCTGCGCGACACCCGCGCCGGGATCTGGCTGGGCGGACTGCCGCGCCGGGTCGACATCATCACCGTGGGTCAGGAATACGTCACCGACGGCGTGCCGGTCACGGCATCCTTCGAAAGCGTGCTGCCATGACCGGGCTTGTCGACTGGGCCGCGCAGCGGGCACGGATGGTCATGGCCTTCATCGTGCTGAGCATCGTGGCGGGGGCATGGGCCTATGCGACGCTGCCCAAGGAAGGCGAGCCGGATATCGAGATCCCGGCGCTGTTCATCTCTGTCCCCTTCCCCGGCATTTCCGCTGAAGACAGCGAAAAGCTGCTGGTCAAGCCGATGGAAACCGAATTGTCGGATCTCGACGGGCTCAAGACCCTGTCGGGCACTGCCGCCGAAGGCTACGCCGGGGTCGCGCTGGAATTCGAATTCGGCTGGGACAAGACGCAGATCATGGCCGATGTGCGCGATGCAATGACCACTGCCTCAGGAGATTTCCCCGACGGGGCCGAAAGCTACAGCATCAACGAGATCAACTTTTCGGAATTTCCCATCCTGATCATCTCGCTGACCGGCCCGGTGCCCGAGCGCACCATGGCGCAGGTGGCGCGCGATCTGCAGGACCGGGTCGAGGGGCTGGACTCGGTGCTCGAAGCCGGCATCGCCGGCAATCGCGACGAGATGGTCGAGGTGGTCATCGACCCGCTGCGGCTGGAATCCTACAACGTCACCGCGCCCGAGCTTGTCAACGTGGTGCAGAACAACAACATGCTGGTGGCGGCGGGCGAGGTGACCAGCGACACCGGCAGCTTTTCGGTCAAAATCCCGTCGAGCTTTGACGAGCCGCGCGACATCTACGACCTGCCGGTCAAGGTCAATGGTGACCGGGTGGTGACGCTGGGCGATCTGGCCAGCATCGCGCTGACCTTCGAGGACCGCACCGGCACGGCGCGGTTCAACGGCAACAACACGGTCGCCTTGCAGGTGGTCAAGCGCAAGGGGTTCAACCTGATCGACACCTCGGCGGCGGTGCGCGCAGTGGTCGCGCAGGCGCAGGCCGACTGGCCCCCCGAGCTGCGCGCCGCCGTCACCGTCGCGGCCAGCAACGATCAAAGCCGCATCGTCGATTCGATGGTCAAGCAGCTGGAAGGGGCGGTGCTGACGGCGATTGCGCTGGTGATGATCGTGGTGCTGGCGGCGCTGGGAACGCGGGCGGCTCTGCTGGTGGGCTTTGCCATCCCGACGTCGTTCCTGCTGTGTTTCCTGCTGCTGATGGCGATGGGCATCACCGTGTCGAACATCGTGATGTTCGGGCTGATCCTTGCGGTGGGGATGCTGGTGGACGGGGCCATCGTGGTGGTCGAATACGCCGACAAGCGCATCGCGCAGGGCACCGGCCCGATGCACGCCTATGTCGAGGCCGCCAAGCGGATGTTCTGGCCGGTGGTGTCCTCTACCGCGACAACGCTCTGCGCCTTCCTGCCGATGCTGTTCTGGCCGGGCATTGCGGGGCAGTTCATGGGCATGCTGCCAGTCACGCTGATCTTTGTTCTGTCGGCGTCGCTGATCGTGGCGCTGATCTACCTGCCGGTGATGGGGGGCGTTTCGGGGCGGTTTTCGCGCGGGCTGCATGGCAAGGGCGAGGCGCTGCGCCGTGCCCTGCCGCAGTGGTGGATGCGCGCAGCGCTGGTGCCGGTGGCCCTGCTGGGCATGGTCCTTGGCGCGCTGATGGTGCTGAACCCGTCGTTCCTGTATACCGTACCGGGCGATCTTGGCTGGCAGCGCTGGCTGCCCGGCATCGGGCTGTTTCTGGCGTTTTCCGTCATGGCCTCGATCACCATGGACGCAGCGCGCATCGAACACCGCCGCAAGCGCATCAAGGGCAGCTATCGCCGCACGCCGTTTGGCCGTGTCATCGCGCTGGTGGCGGGCAATCCGGTTATGCCTCTGGTGACCATCGGGGCGGTGGTCTTTTTCGTCATTTCGGTCTTCGGCTATTATGGCGAGAACAACAATGGCACGGAATTCTTTACCGAATCCGAACCCGAGCAGGCCATCGTCTATGTGCGCGCGCGCGGCAACCTGTCGCTGCAGGAAAAGGATGCGCTGGTGCGCCGGGCCGAGGATATCGTACTGGCCCATCCCGGCGTCGCCACCGCCTTTGCCTTTGCCGGCGATGGCGGGCTGTCATCGAACACCGGCGGTGCGCAGCCGCCCAAGGACACCATCGGCCAGATCCAGATCGAGATCGTGCCATGGGAAGACCGCCGCGATCGCCCCGAGCTGGACGGCGATCTTGTGCTGGCCGAGCTGACGCAGGCGCTGCAATCGATCCCCGGCATCCAGATCGAGATCCTCGATGTCGCGATGGGCCCCGCCTCGGCCAAACCGGTGCATCTGCGGATCAAATCCGACGACTGGCAGGCGCTACTGGACGCGACCGCCACCGCCCGTGCCAAGTTTGACTCGTTGCCCGGCCTGCGCCTGATCGAAGACACCCGCCCCCTGCCCGGCATCGACTGGCAGATCGACGTCGATGTCGAAAAGGCCGGGCGCTACGGCGCCGATGTCGCCACCGTGGGCGCGATGGTGCAGCTGGTGACGCGCGGGCTGATGCTGGACACCATGCGCGTCGACAGCTCGGACGAGGAAATCGACATCCGCGTGCGCCTGCCCGAAGACGACCGGGTGCTGTCGACCCTCGATACGCTCAAGGTGCGCACCTCGGGCGGGCTGGTGCCGCTGTCGAATTTCATCACCCGCCAGCCGGTGAACAAGCTGGCCGAGATCAACCGGGTCGACCAGAAGCGCCATTTCGACATCAAGGCGGGGGTTGTCGAAGGGCTGGTGGCCTTCCATCACGAGGGCGAGATCACCGGCTATGGCCGCGAGGAGACCTCGGGCACCGTCACGCTCAGGGGCACCCGCTATGCGCTGGTGCAAGGCACCGCCCCGGACGGGGCGCAGGCCATCCCCGTCACCCCGGCCGAGCGGATCGCGGCGCTGACCGACTGGCTGAACGCCACCCCCCTGCCCGCTGGCATCAGCTGGGAATGGACCGGCGATCAGGAGGAAGAGGCCGAGAGTCAGGCCTTTCTCGGGCAGGCGTTCTCGGCCGCGCTGGCGCTGATGTTCATCATCCTGCTGGCGCAGTTCAACAGCTTTTACAACGCGGTGCTGGTGCTGCTGGCGGTGGTGCTGTCCACGGCGGGCGTGTTCCTTGGCATGATCGTGCTCGACCAGACCTTCAGCATCATCATGTCGGGCACCGGGGTGGTGGCGCTGGCGGGGATCGTGGTGAACAACAACATCGTGCTGATCGACACGTTTCAGGATTATTCCCGCTACATGCCCCGGATCGAGGCGATCATCCGCACCGCCGAAGACCGCATCCGCCCGGTTTTGCTGACCACCATCACCACCATCGCCGGGCTGTTTCCGATGATGATTGGGCTGAGCCTCGATTTCTTCGGCGGCGGCTATACCGTCGACAGCCCGACATCGCTGTGGTGGAAACCGCTGGCTTCGGCGGTGGTGTTCGGCCTTGCGGTGGCGACGGTGCTGACGCTGGTCTTCACCCCCGCGATGCTGGCGCTGCGGATCTGGGCGACGACCTATCTGCACTGGATCGCGCGGGCGCTGGCGGCGCTGTCGCTGGGCGCGGGCAGCCGGGCGGCGCGCGACTGGGCGCTGATGCGCGCGGCGCGGCGGATCAAGGCGCCAACCATCCTGTGGGAAGACATGCCCGACGCCGCCCCGCATGCGGATGCTCCAACGCTGAAGGTCGCGGAATAGCGCCGGGAAAACTGGCAGCGCCGCCAATCGGTGGCCAGAACCTGCTTAATTTCTGGTCATTTCGCCGAAGCGTGGCAATATGGCCGCGCAAGCCTACCTGTGCCCTGCCCAATCACGATAGACGGCCCCAAGAATGATCTCGTTTCGCGAACCTGCCTATTTCGTCGCTCTTCTGATCATGCTGGGCTGGCTTTTGCACATCGGCAAACCGGTGCTGCTGCCGATCATGATTGCGCTGATCGCGCTGTATATCCTGTCGAACCTGACCACCCGTCTGGGCGAGGTACCGGGCTTTGGCCTGTTGCCCGCCTTGCTGCGCCGGGTGCTGGTGCTGCTGTCCTTCACCGCGCTGGTGGTGCTGGTCAGCTTCTACGTCGTCGAGACCTTTGCGCAGGTTGCCGTGGTACTGCCGAGCTACGAGAGCAATCTAGATCGTGTGGCCACCCGCCTTGCCAGAATGGTCCGCATCGAAGACGAGCCGACATGGGCCAACATCCGCGCGCTGACCTTTGATCAGTTCGAGGTTGGCGCCATCATCGGCCCGGTGCTTGCCTCGCTGCGCGGCTTTAGCAGCACGGTGTTTCTGGTGATCCTCTACGCCTTCTTCTTCATGGCCGAACGGGCAGGTATGCCCGACAAACTGCGCCTCGCGCTTGGCGACAGCCGCAAAGAGGCCAAGACGGTCGATCTGTTCGACCGCATCAACACCCGCGTCGGCGACTATCTTGCGGTCAAGACGGTGGTGAACATCATCCTCGGCGTTCTGTCCTACGGGGTGATGCTGCCGCTGGGCATCGACTTTGCGCTGTTCTGGGCGATCCTGATCGCGCTGCTGAATTACATCCCCTACATCGGCTCGATGATCGGGGTGCTGTTTCCGGTGCTGCTGAGCCTTGCGCAGACCGGTTCGATCGGCATGGCGGGCACGGTGATGGTGGCGCTGACTGCGGCGCAGATGTTTGTCGCCGGATTTCTTGAACCGCGCATGATGAGCCGGGCCTTCAACCTGTCGCCGTTTGTGGTGCTGCTGGCGCTGGCCTTCTGGTCGTCGCTCTGGGGGCTGGCAGGGGCGGTGCTGGCGGTGCCGCTGACCGCCTCGCTGATCATCGTCATGGCCGAGATCGAAACCACGCGCCCGGTGGCGATCCTGCTGTCGGCCTCGGGCAAGGTCTGATCACCGCGCCGCACGGTTTCGTCAGATCCATGTGATGTCACGGATAAACACGGTTGCGTTGACGCTCTTATGTTTGGGCATCGCGGCAAATATTGTTTGCGCGCTTACATTCATTTTGCTGGAAAGTTCGACGTCAATGATACCCAACCTGCCCCTGAGAAACCTGCTCATCGCCGGGCTCGCCGGTGAGCTCGCCTTTGAAGCCTACGCATGGCTGATCTCGCCCCTGCTGTTTGGCGTGGCCCTTGCGCCCGCCAACCTGATCGTCGCGCTGACCAAGCTGGGCTTCGGGCTTGAGATCCCCTACGCCGCCGGCTTCGCGGTACATTTCACCATCGGCGCGCTCGGATTCTCGGCCTTCGTCTGGCTGACGCATCTTGTGACCCGCACCCGGCTGGTGCTGTCTGGCGCGATTGCGGGCTTTGTACTGTGGTTCGTGGCGCAGGGCATTCTGGCACCCGTGGTCGGGCGCAGCTTCATGATGGGGTTCGGCCCCTACACGCAATCCTCGCTCATCGGACATGTCGGCATGTCGATGCTGATCGGTTTCGTGCTGCTGAAGCTGACCGCCGCGAAACCCTTGGTGGGCAATCGCGCCTCTGTGCTGGAGTGACGGCACGTAGCCAGAACGCAAAACGCCCCCGCATTGTCTTGCGGGGGCGTCTTTGTTCAGGCTGATCAGTTCGGGATCAGGTCTGGAATGATCGTCACGATCCCCGGTGCGAACCACAGCAGCGCCAGCCCTGCCACCTGTATCAGCACGAACGGAATGACGCCCCGATAGATATGCCCGGTGGTCACCGCCGCTGGCGCCACCCCGCGCAGGTAGAACAGCGCAAAGCCGAAGGGCGGGGTCAGGAACGAGGTTTGCAGGTTCACCGCGATCATGATCGTCACCCATTTGGGATCAAACGAGCCGCCATAGATCACCGGGCCGACGATTGGCACCACGATGTAGATGATCTCGAGGAAATCCAGCACAAAGCCCAGCACGAAGAGCACCAGCATCACCACGAGGAAAACCTTGTGCTCGTTGTCGAAGCTTTGCAGGAACTGCTGGATATAGTGTTCCCCCCCGAAGGAGATCACCACGAGGTTCAGCAGCTGCGACGCCACAAGGATGGTGAACACCATCGATGTCACCTTGGCGGTCTCGCGCACCGCCGGTGTCAGCACCCCGGCCTTGAACAGCACCCAGCAGGCAAAGAGCAGCCCGAACAGCGCATAGAGATAGGCGATCTGCGCCACCACGAAGGCCGCCCAGTTCTCGAATCCCGCGCCCTCGGTGGTCACCCGCAGGTCAAAGTTGACCCCGACGAGGATCATCACCACCACCGCCAGCGTCGACCACAGGATGATCTTGGGCGATTGTTCCTGCTCGCCCAGCTTGCGATAGGCGGCAAGCATGATGGCCCCGGCCGCGCCCAGCGCCGCGGCGGGCGTCGGGTTGGTGATCCCGCCAAGGATCGAGCCCAGCACCGCCACGATCAGCACCAGCGGCGGGAACACCACGCGGATCAGATCGTTGGTCGCCATGCGCTTGGCTGCGAAGGCGCAGCCGTAAAGCATGATCGCCCATGGCACTGCCATCAGTACCACCGTCATCCCCGCCGAGGTCGTCGGCCCGATGAACAGGATGTCGACGATCAGCCCCAGAACGATGCCAAGCGCGCCGATATACAACGGCACCGGGTCCGACATCGGAGAGGTCGCCCGCCCCCATGCCAGCACGATGCCGAAGAACACGGCGATGATCGCGATGCCGGTGCCGATGGGCGCGGCATTGTCGATCTTGGCCTGAAGCGCCACGGCCATTTCTTCGGCGTCCAGCTTGTGCCCAGCATCGACACCGCCTGCGGCGTCGATCTCGGCCTGCTGGGCCACGGCGGCATCCCATGCCGACTGGCCGTGCAGGTCGATCATCGCCGCCTTGCACTGCTCGCCAACGTTGGTGCGCAGCGATGCGTTCTGGCCGCTGTCCGAAAAGCTCGACACCACGGTCGACTGGCTGCCGACCATGTTGACCTGCCCAAAACCGATCATCGCGACGATCAGCAGCAGCGGCACACCAAGATACCAGGTAAAGGCCTCGCCGCGGGTGACAGGCTCGCCGACCGCGCCTTCGGACATCACCGGCGGCGCCTTGTGCGGGTTGAGCATGGCGTAGCCAAAGGCATAGGCCGCATACAGCACCGCCAGTAGGATCCCCGGCAGCAGCGCCGCCTGAAACAGCGTGCCGACCGACACCACGGCAGGCTTGCCAAGGTAGGTCAGCGCGTCGGTGCAGCCCAGCGACTGCGCGCGGGCCTCTTGCGCGGTGGAATACAGATCCCCCGCCAGCGTGCCCAGCAGAACGATGACGATCGACGGCGGGATGATCTGCCCAAGCGTCCCCGAAGCCGCGATGACCCCGGTCGCCAGTTCCGGCGAATAATTGTTGCGCAACATGGTCGGCAGGGCGAGCAGCCCCATGGTGACCACGGTCGCCCCGACGATCCCGGTCGAGGCGGCGAGGAACGCACCCACCACCACGATCGACACGGCCAGACCACCCGGCAGCGGGCCAAACACCCGCGCCATGGTCTTGAGCAGGTCATCGGCGATCTTCGAGCGTTCAAGCACGATGCCCATCATCACGAACATCAGCACGGCCAGCAGCGTTTCGATGCTGGCCCCGGCGATGACCCGTTCGTTCACCCGGTTGACGATGAAGGCAAGGTTGCGGTCCATTGCCGTTTCCCAGCCCTGCGGGAACAGATGTTCGGCAAAGCGTGGCAGATCCGGGTAGCGGAACGTGGAAATCGTGTCTTCCTTGACCCCGCTGGCCACCAGATCGCGATACGCTTGCGAGCCGCTGTCGATGGCCTGATGCACCAGCAGCCCCGCGCTATCGAGCGCGGCGATGATGGCAAAGGAAATCACCCCGGCGCCGCCGATGGCGAACGCCACCGGAAACCCCGAGAGAATGGCGGCAAAAAGCGTGAGAAAGACGATGATCAGGCCAATCTCGACGCCATCGAGTCCGAAAAGCATATGCGTGGTCCCTCTCAGAATTCCGCGTGATCGTAGGCTTCTTCGCCCGTTTCGATCTGGTCGTGGTCGTGATAGCGGCCTTCGGATTCAGGCCCTTCGCGCAGCTCCATCAGCGAGCGCCAGAAGAAGGTGATGCCTTGCAGGAAAATGAAGGCGCACATCAGCACGATCAGGATCTTGAACAGGAAGTAGGCGGAAAAGCCGTTGGGGCTGAAGGCGATGGTCTCGACGTTCCAGCGCAGCGCCCGGGATTTGTTGAGCAACCGCTCGAGGCTTTCCGACGCCGACGGGTTCGGCACGATCAGGTGGCGCCACAGGAAGAACCACGAATACAGCCACATCAGCACCGCCATCGGCACCATGAAGATCAGGCTACCGACCATGTCGATGATCTTTTTGGTGCGGTAGCTGACCGGCGAATACAGCAGATCGACGCGCACATGCCCGCCCTGCACAAACGTATAGGCAAGGCACAGCGCCACGACGATGGCGTTGTACAGTTTCAACTCTTCGGACCACCAGCTGACATCGAAAGTGATCGGCAGGCCAAAACCGAACGACAGGTCAGGCCGGGCAAAGATGCGCTGCACAAAGATGATGACCACCTGTTGCAGCACCATCAGCAGGCCCGCCCACGCGGCGATGCGCCCGACGGAGTTGTGAAGCGCCTCGAGGCCGCGCACCATCCCCCACATGACACTTCCGCGCCACAGCCCGATGGCGGTGAGCACAAGAAAGGTCGTGAAGACGATGAAGAACAGTTCGGTAGACGCGCCGTAATAGACAAAGCGCATGATGGCCTGCTTGTCCGACCAGTCCAGCCAGCTGGCGGGATGGGTCAGCGCATAGCCGAGATTCCAGAATGACATGGCAATATTGCCAAAGAACCAGGCCAGGCCATCCAGTATCGCACTGAGCGCCCCGCCCGAGGCAGCCTCTTCCATGACCCTACCCCCGTATGCTGTGGTGTTCCCCGGCCGGCGTTCGCGGCGCGCGGCCATCGTTCAAAAGCGTTGCGCCCCCGCGCAGGGCGGGGGCGCTGATCCGGGCCTTGCCCCGATCAGATACCCATCACGCGGTTACGCTGCGTGGTGAAGGTGCCTTCGGACCGTGCGATCCACTGCGCCGACGATTTCAGCGAGTCCATGTAGCTGGCGTGACAGCGGGCATAAAGCTCGTCGCCCATCGGCTCTTCGGCCACTTCTGTCGCCGCCGCGCCAAAGGCATCCCAGACGCTGTCGGGGAACTCCATCAGCTTGACGCCGCCAGCCTGAAGCCGCTGCAGCGCTGCCGAGTTGTTGGCCATGAACAGCGACATCGACCAGATATTCGCCGCGCGGGTCACCTGATTGATGATTTCCTGCTGGCCCGAGGTCAGGCTCTCGTAGGTATCAAGGTTCATCGTCAGGTTCAGGTTCGGCCCCGGCTCGTGGAAACCGCCGGTGTAGTAGATCTTGGTGATCTCTTGGAAACCGGCCTTTTCATCGGCCCACGGGCCGATCCACTCGGTGCCGTCGATCGCGCCCGACGACAGCGCCTGATAGACTTCTGCGCCCGGCAGGTTCTGCACCGATGCGCCGAGCTTGCCGAGCACCTGACCACCCTGCCCCGGCATCCGGAACTTGAGGCCCTGAAAATCCTCGGGGCTGTTGATCTCTTTGGAGAACCAACCGCCCGACTGCGGGCCGGTGTTGCCCGCCGGGAACGCCTTGAGGCCGAAGATGCTGTAAAGCTCTTCGGACAGCTCTGCGCCGCCCTCGTGATAGATCCAGTTGGCATATTCCATGAAGGTCATGCCGAAGGGGATCTGGCTGAAGAAGCTGATCGCCGGGTGCTGGCCAAGGAAATAGTAATCCACGCCGTGGTACATGTCGGCCTGACCGGCAGACACCGCGTCGAACACCTCGAACGCGCCGACAAGCTCACCGGCGGCCTTGAGATCGACGGTCAGCTGGCCATCGGTGGCGGCGGTGATCTGGTCAGCGCAATATTGCGCGCTGTCGTGAACCCCGGCGAGGCCACGACCCCATGTGGTCACAAGGGTCAAGGTCCGCTTGCCCTGCGCATAGGCCGGGGCCGCAAGCGTAGACGCAGCAGCAGCAGCAGCGCCACCAGCAGTGGTGGCCCTCAGAAATGAACGGCGATCCATGTATGTCCTCCCGAATTGACGTGCGGGTCCGGCTCCTCCCGAGGCCCGCGCGGATCGTTGTCGTGCCGGCCACATTACGAAGGCCCGGCCCGCTAGAAAATACCCACTGCTACGGAGTTGCGCAGAAAAACTGCACGAAAGCCGGTGTTTTCCGCAGTTTCAGAACCCGGCGAGGCTAGGGCTTTGCGCGCAAACGTGATTTGCTTTCCCCGCACACCATACATCGATGGGGCCGAATGATCGCGATTCTCGACCGGCTGCGGCCTAGCTACGGCCAGAAATTGTTCCTGCTTGCCACGGTGCCGCTGATTCTGTCGGCGGCCGCCATCGCGGCGATCGTTTCGTGGCAATCGAGCGCCACCGCCGACCGCGAGATCCGGGCGCTGGAAATCCAGCTGATCGAGGCCAAGAAGCAAGAGCTGCGCAATTACGTCACCCAAGCGCGCAACGGGTTCTATTTCATCTACGGCGGCGCCGCGCCCGACGATGCCGAGGCCAAGGCCAAGGTCGCGCAGATCCTTGCGGCGATGATCTATGGCGAGGACGGCTCGTTCTTTGTCTACGATTACGACGGAACCAACCTTGTCTCGCCGCGCCGCACCGGGATGATCGGCCGCAACTGGTCGGGCCTGACCGACCCCGAAGGCACGCCGATCACCGACCGGCTGATCGAGATCGCCCGCGAGGGCTCGGGTTATCACGAATATCTCTGGCCCAAGCCTTCAACCGGCGAAGAGGCGCGGATGATCACCTTTGTCCTTGGCTTTCAGGACTGGCAATGGGCGGTCGGCACCGGAGTCTGGATCGACGACATCACCCATGAGGTGGCGGCAGCGCGCGCCGGGGTCGAGGCGCGGGTACGCCGCACCTTCCTGTATATCGGAGGCATCACGCTGACGGCGCTGCTGATGGTGTTCGCGTCCGGTCTGGTGATGAACCTGCGCGAACGGCGGCTGGCGGATGCCAAGCTCAAGGAACTGACGCAGCGGGTGTTCGACGCGCAGGAAGAAGAGCGCGGGCGGGTGGCGCGCGAATTGCACGACGGCATCAGCCAGATCCTCGTCGGGGTGAAATATGCGCTGGACATCGCGCGCCGCCGCGTCGCCACCGGCGATGCGCGCGCCGGTGAGGCGCTGGCGCGCGGGCAGGAGAACCTGTCGGGGGCCATTCAGGAGGTGCGCCGCATCAGCCGCGATTTGCGGCCGGGAATGCTTGATGATCTGGGGCTTGGCCCGGCGATCAAGGCGCTGACCGAAGATTTCCACGCCCGCACCGGCATCGACACCTGTTTCGAAACCGTGGTGTTCCGCAACCGCATCGATCAGGAGGGGCGCATTGCGCTGTACCGCATCGCGCAAGAGGCGCTGACCAACGTCGAGCGCCATTCCGGCGCCACCAAGGTCGACATCGATCTGCGCGGCCATCGCCGCGGCTGCACCCTGCGGATCGCCGACAACGGCTGCGGCATAGAGCGCGACAGTCAGGATCGCCGTGGCATCGGCCTGCGGAACATGCAAGAACGCATGGACCAGCTGGGCGGGGTGCTGCGGGTGCTGTCCTCGAAGTCGGGCACGGCGATCGAAGCAGAAATCCCGCTGTCGCATCTGTTGCCACCCGAAAACGCCCCGCCTTCGGCAAGGGCCAGCGCATGAGGCGTTCGAAATGACCACAACCCGCGTCGTCATCGTCGACGATCACCCGCTTGTCGCCGAGGGCATCGAGGCGATCCTTGAAAGCTATGACGACGTCACCGTCGCCGCGACCCTGTCGAACGGGCAAGAGATGATCGACCAGCTCGACGCGCTGTCGCCCGACGTGATCCTGATGGATCTCAACATGCCGGGGCTGAGCGGGCTGTCGGCGACCGAGATGATCCTCGAACGCCGCCCCGAGACGCGCATCCTTGTGCTGTCGATGCATGACACGCCGGAATACATCACGACCGCGCTCGGTCATGGCGCGGTGGGCTACGTGCTCAAGGATGTGCCGTCGGACGAGGTCAAGCAGGCCATCGACGCGGTGATGCGGGGCGAGCGCTACCTGTGTACCGGCGCAGAGGGGGCGCTGCGCCCGGTGATGTCGGGCGGGCGCGAACAGCTGACCAACCGCGAACAGATGGTTCTGCTGCAACTGGCGCAGGGAAAATCCAACAAGGATGTGGCGGCCGAGCTGGATATATCGGTGCGCACGGTCGAAACCCACCGCAAGAACATCAAGCGCAAGCTCGGCATCAGTTCGACCGCGGGGCTGACCCGCTACGCGCTCGAACATGGCGTGTTGCAGGGCACCGGCGTCAACGGCTGACACCCCTGCCCGGTCAGATCACCGGATCGGCAGGTAGCGCAAAGCCAAGGCCGATGTTGCTGGCCGGGATCACCATCGAATGCACATCGTCGTCATCGGCGGCAATCTCATTGGCGTGCTGCCCGGCGCTGATGCACAGCCCCAGCGCCATGAACGCGACCAAAAGCCCGGCCTTGAGCATGTTGAAATCCCCAAGCCTGTGCGAATGGGCGGTCTGGAAAGCCATGGTCTAGATCCTCGTCATGCTGCGATCGGTCGAATGAACCGCTTGGTTCAATCCTGCCTCAAAGCCGTGTTTCAGGCAATTCACGTCTGCGCGCGGCGGCGGTTGGCCTGCGCCCGACTTAGGGTAACACTGCTGACCATTTCAGGATCTGGCAAATTTCTTTGCAAATATTACGCTATCACGGGATCATCTTGAAACTTTCGAAAACAAAATTCCCCAAGGTGATGGATTCGATGGTTGACGCCCGCCCGTGCCCCGCCTAAGGTCCGCCCCGCGCAACCCCGCAAGGAGTCCATCAAGGTGGCACGTCTGGTACTGATCGTAGGAACAAGGCGCATGGGCCGGTAACTCGGAACCATAATGGTTTCCCATGCGCCCCCGAAAATCCTCGGGGGCTTTTTTATTGCGCAAGACCATATGCAACGACGTCGTAAACGGAGACACGCGATGACACGTCAGATGACCGGAGCGAAAATGTTGGTTCAAGCCCTGAAGGATCAGGGTGTGGACACCGTATTCGGCTATCCCGGCGGCGCGGTACTACCGATTTACGACGAGATCTTTCAGCAAAATGACATCCAGCATGTGCTGGTGCGTCACGAGCAGGCCGCGGTGCATGCTGCCGAAGGCTACGCGCGCTCGACCGGCAAGGTCGGCGTTGCGCTGGTGACCTCGGGGCCGGGCGCGACCAATGCCGTCACCGGGCTGACCGATGCGCTGATGGATTCGATCCCGATCATCGTGCTGTCCGGTCAGGTGCCGACCTTCATGATCGGCTCGGATGCCTTTCAGGAGGCGGATACTGTCGGCATCACCCGCCCCTGCACCAAGCACAACTGGCTGGTCAAGGACACGGCGAAGCTGTCCTCGGTGATCCATCAGGCGTTCCATGTCGCCTCGTCGGGGCGTCCCGGTCCGGTGCTGGTCGACATCCCCAAGGACGTGCAATTCGCATCGGCGGAATACACTCCCAAGCCCAAAGCGCCGGTTGGTCACTACCAGCCGCAGGTCAAGGGCGACATGGAGACGATCACCGCGCTGGTCGAGGCCATCGAGACCGCCGAAAAGCCGGTCTTCTACACCGGCGGCGGCGTCATCAACTCTGGCCCCGCCGCCAGCCAGTTGCTGCGCGAGTTGGTCGAGGCAACGGGCATTCCCATCACCTCGACGCTGATGGGCCTTGGCGCCTACCCGGCATCCGGCAAAAACTGGCTGGGGATGCTGGGGATGCACGGCCTGTACGAGGCCAACATGGCGATGCATGGCTGCGATCTGCTGATCAACATCGGCGCGCGCTTCGATGACCGGATCACCGGGCGGCTGGATGCGTTCTCGCCGAACTCAAAGAAGGCGCATATCGACATCGACCCCAGCTCGATCAACAAGGTCATCAAGACCGACCTGCCGATCGTCGGCGATGTCGGCCATGTGCTCGAGGATCTTCTCAAGGTCTGGAAGGCGCGCGGGCGCAAGGTCAACCGCGAAGGCCTTGCAAAATGGTGGCGCCGGATCGAGGAATGGCAGGCGGTGAAATGCCTGACCTACAAGACCTCGGAAACGGTCATCAAGCCGCAATACGCGCTGCAGCGGCTCGAGGCGCTGACCAAGGGCATGGATCGCTACATCACCACCGAGGTCGGCCAGCACCAGATGTGGGCGGCGCAGTTCCTTGGCTTCGAAGACCCGCACCGCTGGATGACCTCGGGCGGGCTGGGCACCATGGGCTACGGCTTCCCCTCGTCGATCGGCGTGCAGATGGCGCATCCCGAAAGCCTTGTGATCAACGTCGCGGGCGAGGCGTCATGGCTGATGAACATGCAGGAAATGGGCACGGCGGTGCAGTACCGCCTGCCGGTCAAGCAGTTCATCCTGAACAACGAACGCCTCGGTATGGTGCGCCAGTGGCAGCAGCTTCTGCACGGCGAGCGCTACAGCTCGAGCTGGTCCGAAGCGCTGCCCGATTTCGTCAAGCTCGCCGAGGCGTTCGGTGCCAAGGGCATCATCTGCAAGGACCCTGCCGATCTGGACGATGCGATCATGGAGATGCTGAACCATGAGGGCCCGGTGATCTTTGACTGCCTTGTCGAGAAGCACGAAAACTGCTTCCCGATGATCCCGTCGGGAGAGCCACACAACAAGATGCTGCTCGGCGACGCCAAAGCCACCAATGCCATCGCGGGCAAGGGGGCGGTGCTGGTCTGATCCCGCACTAGGGCCAGGGGGTTTCCAACGAAGCCCTCTGGCCGCCCTCCCCCAACAGAAGAGTGATCGAACACTCTTCGACTTCCCGATCGAAAAGGATTTCCAGATGCCCCCGCTACACATCAAGAAGGGCTCCAACAAGCACTCTGCCTATAACCTGCGCCCGACCTTCTCGGACCTGCAGGAGGCGCATACCATCACCGTGCTTGTCGAGAACGAGCCCGGCGTTCTGGCCCGCGTCATCGGCCTGTTCTCCGGTCGCGGCTATAATATCGACAGCCTCACCGTCGCCGAGGTCGATCACGAAGGCCACCTGTCGCGCATCACCATCGTCACCACCGGCACGCCGCAGGTGATCGAGCAGATCAAGGCGCAGCTTGGCCGCATCGTGTCGGTGCGCGAAGTGCACGACCTGACCGCCGAGGGCAGCTCGGTCGAGCGGGAACTGGCGCTGATGAAGGTGACCGGCAGCGGCGAAAAGCGCGTCGAGGCGCTGCGCCTTGCGGATATCTTCCGCGCCAACGTGGTGGATTCGACGCTGGAAAGCTTCATCTTCCAGCTCACCGGCGCGCCTGACAAGATCGACGCCTTTGCCGACCTGATGCGCCCGCTCGGTCTGGTGCAGGTCGCCCGGACCGGCGTCGCCGCCTTGGCCCGGGGTCACGCTGGCAGCTGAGCCTTCTGGCTCAGCCCGCCTGGGAGGCTCTCAGCGTCCCGGGCAGCACCTTCTGCGACGGAAAGGCAACGATGTTGCCATCCGTCAGGCCCGGCGCGCGCCGCGGCGCCGGGCGCTGCGGCGTCACCTGCCGCAGCTTCTCCGCGATCTCCGGACAGTGCTGCTGTTCCAGCAGCCGCGGATTGCACGCAAATCGCAAGTTGCGATCCTGTCTCAGATCGAATTGTATCAGGTCACCTGCATCCAGAGACACGCCGCCATGCAGGCTTGCCTCGGTGTCGGGATAAAGCGCAAGATCACCTTGATCTTCACACCAGATGACCGCCTTCTGGTCTTGATGATCGGCCCAGAGCACCACCCCGTACATCGTCTGCGTCATATCGATCCCCATGTCGCTCCCCTGCCTTACAGAATGCGCAATTCCGGACACAGACGCAGCGGAAGAAACGTGTCTCAGACTTGCTTTTTGTGTCCGAGCACGTATCAATTGGCTCTAATTCGCGTCAGAGATGACGCTAGGTAGCGTCACGCTGCAACCCAACCACGAACGGCCTTGCGCCAGATGCCGTCAGGCCTGAAATTGGGCCTGCAAAAAAGAGGGAAACGCATGGGCATATCATCGCGCATTTATCAAACTCAGCCCAGTCCGGCGGAATTGCGCGGCGTTTTTGGTGCCAATCTGCGTCAACTCGGGGAAAACGCGCCCTCTATTTCGGCGCTCTGCCGCGATCTTGGAATCAACCGGACACAATTCAACCGCTATCTTGCCGGGGAAAGCTTTCCGCGCCCTGACGTGCTGCACCGGATCTGTGAGTTTTTCGGCGTCGATGCCCGCGTCCTGCTTGAGCCCGTCGATGACATCGCGGCGACTCAAACCGGCATGTTCAACCACCCGTTCATTTCGGAATTTGTCGGCGCGCAGATGACCGGGCTGACCGAAGAGCATTTCCCCTCGGGTTTCTACCGGTTCAGCCGGGCAGCCTTCAGCGACACCGATCGGTTCGTCGTCGGGCTTGTGCATGTTTCCAGAAATCAGGGCTACACGTTCCTGCGCGGCTTCGAGCCGAAAGAGGCGATGAGCATGCACAATATGCCGACCGACCCGCGCACCCGGGAATTTCGCGGCCTCGTGATGCCACAGGCCGAAGGCGTCGCGGTCATGGTCAGCCGCCGCGATGCCGTGACAAGCACGTTCAATTACCTCGCGCGCACCTCGGCGCTCGCCAAGATCTTCTGGCTTGGCTATACCGTGCGCACCATGCCCGAAGACCCTGTCGGGCGTCGCGCGGCCCGGCTGGTCTACGAACATCTCGGCACCAATACCTCGCAAATTCTCAAGGCCGCCCGCAGCGCTGGCTACGCGAGCGAAGCCGATCTTGAACCGTTCCATCGCAAGCAGCTGCGCATCGGCCTGCCGTTTTATTGACGGCGCGCCTTCCGGTCAGGTTCCCAGCCGTGACAGGCGATCCGTGCCGCTCAGCAGCGCATAAAGGTGCCATGTCGCGTGGCCCAGCACCGGCAGCACCACGAAAAGCCCGAGAAATCCCGGCAGCATCGCCAGAAACGTTGCCGCCGCGATGAACGCAGCCCAGCTGAACATCACCACCGGGTGCGCCGCGACATATTGGAACGACGTGATCATCGCCGTGACGAAATCGATCTCGCGGTCCAGCAGCATCGGCAGCGCCAGCACCGTGATCATGTAAAGCAAGGCCGAGAACGCCGCCCCGACCGCCGTTCCCATGGCCAGCATCGTGATGCCGTTTGGCGTCAGAAAGACCGCAAGGCTGGACGAGACATTGGTCATCACCGACAGCCCCATGAACAGGGCAAAGATCATGTGACCCAGAAAGAACCAGAACAGGAACACGATCACGATCACCGCGCAGATCGACGGCAGCTGCCGTTTCGACTGGGTCAGGATCACGCTGACGATCCTCATCCAGTCAAGCGGCCGCCCCTGCCCGAGCCTACGGCTGATATCGTAAAAACCGACCGCCGCGAACGGCCCCAGCAGCGGGAAGCCGATGGCCGCCAGCACCAGCCAGTAGGTCTGTCCGGTGATCCACGTGATCCAGCTCATGAACAGCCCCGCCACCACGTAGAAACCGGCAAAGACCAGCGCGAAGCCGGGCGCGCGCGTCCAGTCCGCCACGCCGCGACGCAGCGCTTCGATCAGGGTGGAAAAAGCCACCGGCGCAAGCGGGGGCACCCCCGGCTTTGCCTCAACGGCCATCCCATCCTCCTTGGTGTGACCCGTGTTGTTGTGAACAAGCTTGCATGACACATTCGAGATGACGCAAGCAAAACCTGCACGGCGGCTGAACTGTACCGCCGTGCCGGGTGGCATCATCGCCTCGCCCATCGCGGCGCACGCCCCGCGAAGTTGCCATCGCGGCAGAGAACCCGCTTGCCAGCCCCCGTGCCCAGAGCCGTCTGCTGGGCATGCAATGGGGCCGGGCCGCATCCGGTGGTGCCTTGCAGAGCACACAAGACCCTCGCCCGACTTGCGGGCCGGGCCGCACGGGCCTATTTCTGAGCTCGCGAGGAAAGGGATAGCCGTGGCCAAGAACAAGACAAGAGGCGGCGCCGCCGACTGGCTGGCAGACCGGACCCTGCGCGCGCTGATCGCGCTGGCGCTGGCCCTGCCCCACCGGGCGCGGCTGCGGCTCATGGGGGCGGTGGTGCGCCGGGTGATCGGGCCGCTGGCGGGCTACAGGCGCCGCGCTATGGACAACCTCGCCTATGTGCACCCCGAATGGTCGGAGAAAAAGCGGCGCCGCACCGCGGACGCCGTTCTCGACAACGCGGGCCGCACGATGATCGAGAATTACGACGTGGCGGGCCTGCTTGCCCGCATGTCAGGCGCCGAAATCTCGGGCGACGGGCTGCCCGAGATCGAAGCCGCCAGAGCCGAGGGCCGCCCTATCCTGTTCGTCACCGGCCATTACGGCAATTTCGAAGCGCCGCGCGCGGCGCTGGTGGCGCGGGGCTGGAAGATCGGCGGGCTGTATCGCCCGATGGCCAACCCGTTCTTCAACGCCCATTACGCCGCCAACATGCACGCGCTTGGCGATCCGGTGTTTGAACAGGGTCGACGCGGCACCATGGGCCTGCTGCGGCACATCAAGAGCGGCGGCATGGGCGTGCTGCTGTTCGATGTCTTTTCCAGCGACGGCGTTGCGATCGACTTTCTCGGTCAGCCTGCCCCTACGCTGACCTCTGCGGCGGATATCGCGCTGCGCACCGGGGCGCTGTTCGTGCCGTTCTTCGGTATCCGTAAGCCCGATGGCATCGGCTTTGACGCGGTATTCGAAGCCCCCATTCCTCACGGCGACCCCGCCGAGATGATGCGCGAGGCGACACGGCGGCTTGAGGCGCGCATCCAGGCCGACCCCGGCCAATGGTTCTGGATCCATCGCCGCTGGAAACCGCGGCGGCAGGAAAAGCATCAGCGCAGGCGCGACGCCGCCAATATCGGGCCGTAAGCGTTTTCCTGAAGCATCACCACGATCGGATCGTCGCCCGTCACTTCGGTCTGAAGCTCCAGCGGCGCATCGCCGTTCCACATCCCCAGCACCTGCCAGCCATGGGCAATGTGGGTATAGGTGACCGTCCGGCCCTCGTTTTCGCCTGCGGTGATGTCGACCGTCACCTTCGGCGTATAGCGCACGAGATGCACCAGCGTATCGGGCATCGGACCAAGCGGGCTGGCGTGGATCTTCAGCACGTCACCGTCGCGGGTGACGGTCAGCTTGGCCCGTGGTGCGATGGTCGATGCCTTCTGCACCGCCTCCATCACCTTCATCGGGCGCGAGCCAACCACGTCGAAACTGCCCCCGACGATCATCTGCGGCGTGTAGATCGACCGCCGCCCGGCGCTGCGGGCATAGCCTTTCTGGCGGGCGGTAAAGGCGGGATCGCCAAAGCTGTCACGCCAGCCGATGTAATCCCAGTAATCCACATGCAGCGCCAGCGCGATGACATCGTCGCGCTGCCCAAGCTCGGAGAGCACCGCATCGGCGGCGGGGCACGAGATACATCCCTGCGAGGTGAAAAGCTCGACCACGACCGGCATGTCGGTGCCTTGGCTCGAAACCTGAACATCCGTCCCGTCCTGCACAAGGCCGCTGCGCGCGGATGCCTCTGGCACCTGAGCGCCCTGCGTGACAGAGTTGACCGCAGTGGCGGGCGCGCGCGCGGCCTCTGCGCCAGAAGCGCCAAGCGCTCCGCCGTCCGGCCCCGCTGCCTGCGCCATGGCCCCAGAGGTCGCCATCAGCATCAGCAGCGCAGAAGCTAAGGTAAATCGATACATGTCCCGCAAGATGTCCTTGTCGTCCCTGTTCCGACCTACCGAACAGGGCGTTGAAAAACCAATCAAGGTTTTGCGAGAGATCCTACAGGAGTATCGTATCGTTGCACGCAGGTCGCGCCGACATCCGGCATACTATGGTACACAAAGCTGGGCCAAGGCCCTTGAAAGCGCGGCGCACCGCAACAGATACTACCTGTGAAAGACATTTCTTCTCCAGCCATACGCAAGGGAGCACATCATGCCCATTCAAGTCGGCCAGGACCTGTCCAAAACCCGCAAGACGCTGGATGTCGGCGGCAAGACCTATGCCTATTATTCGATTCCCGCCGCCGAGGCTGCGGGATTGGGCAGCTTCTCCAACCTGCCCGCCGCGCTGAAGGTGGTGCTGGAGAACATGCTGCGCTTCGAGGATGGCAAGACCGTCTCGGTGGACGACATCAAGGCGTTTTCCGACTGGGGCGCCAATGGCGGCAAGGGCGACCGCGAACTAGCCTATCGACCGGCCCGGGTGCTGATGCAGGATTTCACCGGCGTTCCGGCGGTGGTCGACCTTGCGGCGATGCGCGACGGCATCAAGGCGCTGGGGGGCGATGCGCAAAAGATCAACCCGCTCAACCCGGTCGATCTGGTGATCGACCACTCGGTGATGATCGACGAATTCGGCAACCCGCGCGCCTTCCAGATGAACGTCGATCGCGAATATGAACGCAACATGGAACGCTACGAGTTCCTGAAATGGGGCCAGACCGCGTTCAACAACTTCCGGGTGGTGCCGCCGGGCACCGGCATCTGCCATCAGGTCAACCTTGAATACCTGTCGCAGACCGTGTGGAGCGACACCGATCAGGATGGCGCAGAGGTCGCCTATCCCGACACGCTGGTCGGCACCGATTCGCATACCACCATGGTCAACGGCGCGGCGGTGCTGGGCTGGGGCG
The DNA here is from genome assembly GCF_018860705.1 of Citreicella sp. C3M06. Lineage (GTDB taxonomy): Bacteria > Pseudomonadota > Alphaproteobacteria > Rhodobacterales > Rhodobacteraceae > Salipiger. The sequence goes on along the minus strand of NZ_JAHKQA010000075.1, from coordinate 9,637 downwards.
TTGGCGGCATCGAAGCCGAGGCCGCGATGCTGGGCCAGCCGATTTCCATGCTGATCCCAGAGGTCGTCGGCTTCAAGCTGACCGGCGAGATGCTCGAGGGCACCACCGGCACCGACCTCGTGCTCAAGGTTGTCGAAATGCTGCGCGAAAAGGGCGTGGTCGGCAAATTCGTGGAATTCTACGGGCCGGGCCTCGACAATCTGCCGCTGGCGCAGCGCGCCACCATTGCCAACATGGCCCCCGAATACGGCGCGACCTGCGGTTTCTTCCCGATCGACGCGGAAACCATCCGCTATCTGGAACAGACCGGCCGTGACAAGGACCGCATCGCGCTGGTCGAAGCCTATGCCAAGGCCAACGGCATGTGGCGCACCCCCGATTACGAGCCGATCTATACCGACACCCTGTCGCTGGACATGACCACCATCGTTCCCGCGATTTCCGGCCCCAAGCGCCCGCAGGATTACATCGCGCTGGACGCCGCCGCCCCGGCCTTTGGCAAGTTCGTCGCAGATCAGCGCTCCGGCAAGGACGCCAGCGCCAATTCCGAAGTGCGCTGGGAAGGCGAAGGCGGCGCGCCCGAACCCGCGGACATTCCCGGCGACCAAGGCCACCACAACAAGGGCTGGTACCAGACCGATGACGGCGCCTATCAGCTCCACGATGGCTCTATCGTCATCGCCTCGATCACGTCCTGCACCAACACGTCGAACCCCTATGTGATGATCGGCGCGGGGCTCGTCGCCCGCAAGGCGCGCGAGCGTGGCCTGACGCGCAAGCCGTGGGTCAAGACGTCGCTGGCGCCCGGCTCGCAGGTGGTCTCCGACTATCTGCAGGCGGCGAATCTGCAAGAGGATCTGGATGCCATCGGCTTCAACCTCGTGGGCTATGGCTGCACCACCTGCATCGGCAACTCCGGCCCGCTGGAGGCCCCGATCAGCAAGGCGATCAACGATTACGATCTGATTGCCACCTCTGTGCTGTCGGGCAACCGCAACTTCGAGGGGCGCATCAGCCCGGATGTGCGCGCCAACTACCTTGCCTCGCCGCCGCTGGTGGTGGCCTATGCGCTGGTCGGCGACATGAATGTTAACATCGCCACCGATCCGCTGGGCAAGGACAAGGACGGCAACGACGTCTATCTCAAGGACATCTGGCCGTCGAACGCGGAAATCGCCGAGCTGGTGGAAAAGACCGTCACCCGTGAGAGCTTTCAGAGCAAATATGCCGACGTCTTCAAGGGCGATGAGAAATGGCAGGGCGTCGAGGTCAACGGCGGCGAGACATATGACTGGCCGCCGGCCTCGACCTATGTGCAGAACCCGCCCTATTTTCAGGGCATGGGAGCCGAGCCGGGGGTGATCAGCAACATCGAAGGCGCCAAGATCCTTGCGGTTCTGGGCGACATGATCACCACCGACCACATCTCGCCCGCCGGCTCGTTCAAGGAAAGCACCCCCGCCGGGCAATACCTGACCAGCCATCAGGTGCCGGTGCGCGAATTCAACTCGTACGGCTCGCGGCGCGGCAACCACGAGGTGATGATGCGCGGCACCTTCGCCAACATCCGCATCAAAAACGAGATGCTGGACGGGGTCGAGGGCGGTTACACGCTGGACCCGAATGGCAAGCAGACGTCGATCTACGATGCTGCGATGGCGTATCAGGAACAGGGCACGCCGCTGGTGATCTTTGGCGGCGAGCTTTACGGCGCGGGCTCGTCGCGCGACTGGGCGGCCAAGGGCACGGCGCTGCTCGGCGTCAAGGCGGTGATCGCGGAGAGCTTCGAGCGCATCCACCGCAGCAACCTTGTCGGCATGGGGGTCATCCCGTTCGAATTCACCGGTGGCGATGATCGCGAGACGCTGAAGCTGACCGGCAAGGAAACCGTGTCGATCACCGGGCTGGATGATGTGAAACCGGGGCAGATGACCCCGTGCAGCATCACCTACGAGGATGGCACCAGCAAGGACATCACCCTCAAGTGCCGCATCGACACTGCGATCGAGCGCGAATACGTCGAACATGGCGGCGTGCTGCATTACGTGCTGCGCGCGCTGGCCAAGTCGTAAGCTGGCCCAGTTCTGAAATACGCAGCGGCCCGCCGGGAATTCGGCGGGCCGTTTGCTGTCAGGCGTTGGCGGGCGCTTGCAGTGATTGCGCCAGCGCCTCGATCATCAGCGCGCCAAAGGCGGCGTTGGCGTGGTGTTCGTCTTCGGGGGTCTCGTGGCGGAATTCGGGGCGCATGTAGCCTTCGCTGTCGAGGCAATGCGGCGGCACATCCACCACCGCAACGCCCCTCTCTACCAGTTCCGCCAGCATGATCTGGCGATAGAGGTCAAACATCCGCCGCACCAACACCGGGTCCACGTGGCGCAGCGTGGCATGATCGCGAAACATCACCGGCGGCGAAAGCGCCACAACCGGCATGCCGATCCGCTTCAGCAATTCGCACAGCGCCAGTACATACCGCTGATCTTCCAGCACCACACGCCGGAACAACGCACGCGACACCGGCTGCCCGCCGGGAACCGCCATGTCGATGGACTGGCGCGACCAGACCATCTTGTGCATCACCCGCATCGGCCAGAGCGGCGCCGACAGCGCGATCACATCCGCCTGAAAGGCTTGCGGCGGCAAGCGGTGGAAATTGCGCCGGTAATCGGGGTCGGTGATCACGGCATGGCTGCCCGCATCGCGAAAGAACGGCGTTGGCAGGATGTGTCCGCCGCCAAGCGGCTTGACCAGAATGTCGATGCCCGTCGGCAAGTTCGGGCGCAGCAGCGCAAGCCCCTGCGCCAAGGCGCCGGTGTGGCTGTCTCCGGTCACGAGGATCTTCATGGTGCGGCCTCACCAAAGACGGCGAGCAATTCCTCGTCGCATTTCACCCGCTCGGCGCGCTCGGCCTCGGACAGCTCGGGGACGGGCTGCTGAGGCAGCTCGCGCCCCTGCCCGCCCTGCGCGGCAAAGAAGGTCTTCATCACATGCGCCACGCCATGGGGCGAAACCTCGCGCTTGTCAGCCTCGTAGAAAAAGCCCTGCATGAAGGGCTGGGTGATGATCTCGTATGACGGGAAATAGTCGATGAACGCATGGGCATCGCAAAGCTCTCCGGCGACGGCGCGCAGCACCGATTTCGAATAGCTCGACGCCACGGCGACCTGCGCCTGCGTTGCCGTGGCCATCAACGGCACCGGGCTGACGGTCAGGAAAATCTCGACCTTGGGGTTCAGCGCGCGCAGCTCGGCCACAAAGCTTTCCATATCGGCGCGCACCTCGGCGGCGGAGAGGTTGCGAAACTGGTGCCGCGCCGGATCAAAGCGACCGCCCGCCGTGCCCGGACACAGCGGAAAGGCGGTGCCATCTTCGGCGCTCAGCCACGCCTCGGTCAGGCCAAGCGTAAAGACAAACACCTCGGCGCGGGTGAACATGTCGAGCACGCGCGCAAGGTGGTCGCGCCGCAGCATCTCCAGCTCGCCAACCGAACCGAAGGGTTCAGGCTCGATGGTTGGGCGCAGCGGATCGACGACGCCGCCCTTGTGCTCCCACGCCGCCTCGCGCGGGGCAAAGCGCCCCTGCGCCCGGCGCAAAAGCTGCAACAGCTGGCGCGAGGTATAAACGTTGCCATAGCGCGCCGAATACATGCCGTAGCCGAAATCCACATGCGCCTCGGGCGGCAGACCCTGCGGCGCCGGTTCGGCATCGATATAGTCAAAACCCGCGCCGCGCAGCGCCCGCCCGATATGCTGCGCGAAACAGCTTCCGGCGGTGGCGATGGCGCGCCCCTCGAAGGTGATGCGCGGCTGGTACCAGTCACCGACATCCATCGGGTGGCGGCCCGGCACGGTCTTTTTCCAGAACGCGCGCGGCGGCTGGCTGCGGTAGGGATGGGACATGGCATGGCTCCTTGGCGCGATCTTAGCGGGCGGGCGGGTGCGGTCAACTCAAGCTCTGCCCAAGGCCCAAGCGCCCCTGCCACCCTCGCGGGCAATTCTTTTCGCCATGTCGCAAATGCATGGGATCACGTCGCTTCAGAGAGGACAGCGCGCGCCTGACATGCGACGGCCTGCAAAGCCCGCCAGCACAAGGACGCGCGTCATGATTCAGGTTCTGTCTTCCGTCTGGGCGCTGCTCATCGGCATTGTCTTCATTATGCTGGGCAACGGCATGCAGTTCACCCTGATCGGCCTGCGCGGCGATATCGAGGGCTTCAGCGCCTCGAGCCTTGCCTTCATTACCTCGGGCTATTTCGTCGGCTTCCTGGCGGCGGCACAGCTGACGCCTCGCATGATCCGCCGGGTCGGGCATGTGCGCGTCTTCGCCGCCCTTGGAAGCTTCCTGTCGGCGGCGGTCATCGCCTTCCCGCTCATCACCGAACCCTGGGCCTGGACGCTGCTGCGCCTGCTCGTCGGCTTCTCGATGTCCGGCATCTACGTGACGGCGGAAAGCTGGCTCAACGATTCCTCGACCAACGAGACCCGGGGCAAGGTGCTGTCGGCCTACATGATCGCGCAGACGCTGGGGCTGATCGGCGCGCAGGGGCTTATGACGCTCGGGGACGCGGCGACCTCGGTGCTGTTCATCGGCGCATCGATCCTGGTCTCGGTCAGCTTCGCACCGATCCTGTTGTCGGTCAGTCCGGCGCCCGCCGCCGCGCTGACCCGGCCGATGTCCCTGCCCCGGCTGTTCTCGCTGGCGCCGCTGAGCACGGTCGGCATCTTCATTCTGGGCGCGAGCTATTCGACGCTGCTTGGCATGGGGGCGGTCTTTGGCACGCAGGCAGGGCTTGATGCCAATGCGGTGGCGCTGTTCGTCGCACTGATGTTCGCCGGCGCGCTGGTGCTGCAATACCCCATCGGCTGGCTGTCCGACCGCATGGACCGGCGGCTTCTGATCACCGGCTGTTCGCTGATCGGCGCGGCGGCTTGCGCCATCGGCTGGATCGGGGCCGGAAACACTGTCCTGCTTTACGCCGCCGCCTTCGTGTCAGGCGGAGTGACAACGCCGCTATACGCGCTGTTCCTCGCATACACCAACGATCACCTCTCGGTCGAGGAGATGCCGGCAGCATCCGGTGGCCTTATCTTCACGTTCGGCGTCGGCGCCATCGGAGGCCCGTTCCTCACCGGCTGGACGATGCAGATTCTGGGGCCCTATGCCTTCTGGCTGTCGCTCGGACCGACCTATGTGCTGATCGCGCTTTACGCGCTCTGGCGCATGACTCGCCGCGAGGCCGTGGCCGTCGCCGACACCGAGAGCTACCTCGGCGTGCTTCCCTCCGCCTCCCCGGTCGCGGCGGTGGCAGCTGGCGAGTGGTCGGCAGAACAGGCTGAGGGGGGAGAGGAGCGGGGGTGAAATTTCGTCGCCTGAGCGGAAGAGCGGAAGAGCGGAAGAGCGGAAGAGCGGTCATTCGAAAGATGCTTGCAATGACCAGAATAGAGATTGGGGTCAGACGGTTAAAACCTTCTTGTATCAAGAAGTTGAAGTCTCGCCCGACCAACCGAAAATCATTCGGCGACAACGCTCCACTGCTTCAGCGAGGCGTCGGCCTCGTCGCACGTTACCAATGCAAGAGGCCGCTTTACCCATGGGCCCGCTGGAACAGTTTCCGCTGCGACCGTCACACAACTGGCTTGGTCCTCATTCAGTCGCAGAGTCTGATCCGCGTCGTTGTAAACGAACTTTTGGCGCGGATGGTCGCTGCACTCCAGCAACGCGAACTCTGACTTTCCAGTCGCGATCAAGGCCTGCATGCAGAAGCCTTCAAACGGGTAGGATTCGACTTGCATAGTGTCTGGATTGTACTCAAACCGGGTGTCATGCCCTTCATAGTTGCGCGGCTCGCCGTCGCTGGGCGGCTTGCATGTATGCGTCTGTAACAGATCGGACTGCCCTGCCCCGTATGTGTCGATGCAGAACCCAAATCCGTTTGGTTCGTCGTGGTTGTCGCTTAAGACGATATAGGGCGCTTCCGATGGAACCTGTGGCGCGTCGGCGTAGGCAATGCCAGCCGCTCCAAGCAACGCGGTCGAAATGATCAAAAGTCGCATCGTGTTTCCTTTTAAAGCTGATGACATCACGTCTGAATAGTGATTTCGCGAATTATTATCAATTAAACTGTCCTGATCAGAACTATTCCGCTTGGACCACTGCGGCTCTTCAAGAGGCGCAAAACTTCTCTTAAACTGCGCGCATGAACCGTCAGCGCGCACAGATACACACCTTCCTACACTCGGCTACAATCTTAGAGAAGCAACTGGAGAACCTGCTAGGGACGTCCAAGATACGGCATCGTCAGGCGCTTGTGTTGGAGGCGTTACTGCAAATCGGTCCGTCCTCTCAGCAGCACCTCGCAACGCATTTCAGCGTCTCACCCGGCATCATGAGCTCGATGACTTACAGACTTGAAGCACTTGGTTTCGTCCAACGCGCGACCAACCCGACAGATCGCCGCGCCGATGTGGTTAGCATCACAGATAAAGGGCAGAAGATCTTGGCGGGGGTCGATGACATCTGGCAAAAAGGCGACAAGACGATCGAAAGCATCCTTGGCACAGAAGAAAGCAAACGGTTCATTGCACTGGCAAACACGCTCAGCCGCGCGCTTGGCGGCGGCTCGCTGAAGTCGGAAACATCCGACAAAAAAAATAGAACCAGAACGGTCGCGAGTGAGTGCAAGTTTGATTGTTGATTGCCGAGCGGACATTCATGCTTTGCGCAGCATCGGTTACATTTGGGCCTATTCCGTTGAAAAACTCGGCTTGCCTGAAGGGCTGGCCGCTGATTCAATTTGGCTGCGGCAGCTTGAGGTGAACGGCGATGATGGGGTCCCGGCAGGAAGCGCAAGGCGCTCTGTTCTACGAGTTCTCGATTGAAGCGCACGTTCCGCCCGACCACATGCTCCGATCGGTTGACCAGTTCGTCGACCTGGCCAGCATCCGTCAGCATCTGGCGCCATTCTATAGCTCTACCGGACGGCCGTCGGTCGAGCCGGACCTGATAATCCGCATGCTTCTGGTCGGTTACATCATGGGCATCCGGTCCGAGCGCCGGCTCTGCGAGGAGGTCCATCTCAACCTCGCCTACCGCTGGTTCTGCCGCCTTGATCTGACCGTGCCGGTGCCGGATCATTCGACGTTCTCCAAGAACCGTCACGGCCGCTTCCGCGACAGCGACCTGTTGCGCCATCTCTTCGAGACCGTGGTGGCCCGGTGCATCGCGGAGGGCCTGGCCAGCGGCCAGCGCCTCGCCGCGGATGCCAGTATCATCCAGGCTGACGCGAACAGGCAGAACTCCACGCCGAAGTCGGACTGGCACCCCGCCAGCATCGATCCCGGAGACGCGCCTCGGGCCGTCATGGAATACCTGGAAACGCTCGACGATGCCGCATTCGGCGCGGCGAGCCCGGTCGAGCCGAAGTTCACCTCGCATTCCGATCCGGCCTCGCAATGGACCGGGGCTCGGGGAGGTCCGGCCTACTTTGCCTATTCCACCAACTACCTGATCGACACCGACAACGGCGTGATCCTCGATGTGCAAGCCACTCGGTCGATCCGTCAGGCCGAGGTCGGATCAGTGCAGACCATGATCGATCGGGTTAACGATACATTCTGCATCGCGCCGGAACGGCTGATCGCCGACACCGCCTACGGCACCGGCGTCATGCTGGACTGGCTCGATCAGCAGCGCGGCATCGCACCCCATATCCCGGTGTTCGACAAGTCAGCTCGCCGGGACGGAACATTTGAACGCGCCGACTTCAACTATGATGTCGAGAGCGATGTCTACACCTGCCCGGGCGACAAGGAATTGAAGCAAAGCCGCCGGACCTTCGCGAAACCCCGGCAGAAGACGCCGGATGAGCATGGCATGCTTCGCTATCGGGCAAGCAAGACCGATTGCGATGCCTGCGGGCTGAAAGCGCGTTGCTGCCCCAGGGCGCCCTCGCGGAAAATCCTCTGCTCGATCTTCGAGCCCTCCCGGGATCGGGCGCGTGCGATTGCTCAGACGCCCGACTACGCGATCTCCTGCAAGCTCCGGAAGAAGGTGGAGATGCTCTTCGCGCATTTGAAGCGCATTCTGGGCCTCAACCGTCTCCGATTGCGAGGACCGAGCGGCGCACGAGATGAATTCCACCTCGCAGCCACCGCACAGAACCTACGGAAGCTCGCAAAGCTCCTTCCGATCACACAGGTCGCCTGTTGAGGAAAGATAGGCACAGGAGCCGCAAATCCTGAGTGAGGGTCAACGCGATCATCAAGCCGAGTTTTTCAACGGAATAAGCCCGAAGCAGATGGGGTGGATGGCTCCCGCTCCCGGCGTTGAAATGCGCCATACTGCAGGTGTCAGAATCTGCGATAGAGAGGAGCCATCCCATGCAAGTTACCACCGTCGGCCTCGACCTGGCCAAGAACATCTTTCAAGTCCATGGAGTAACCAGGACCGGAGACGTGGCATTCAACCGTCCCCTGAGGCGGGCGCAGGTTCTGGCGTTCTTCCAACGCCTGCCACCTTGCCTTGTCGGCATCGAAGCCTGCGCATCGAGCCACCATTGGGCGCGGGAGCTCTCGAATCTCGGGCATACCGTCCGGCTGATGCCACCGATGTACGTCAAACCCTACGTGAAGCGCGGCAAGTCCGACGCCGTCGATGCAGAAGCGATCTGCGAAGCGGTGACACGGCCCACGATGCGCTTCGTCGAGATCAAGTCCGAGGAACAGCAGGCGCTTCTGTCCCTGCATCGTGCGCGGGACTTCATCGTGCGCCAGAGGACTCAGTTGATCAACATGGTTCGGAGCCTTGCTGCGGAGTTCGGGATCACCTTCGCCCGGGGCGTCGCGCGGGCTATCGCGTTCGCAACGACGGTCATCGACGGCAAGCAGCCCGAATTTCCCGAACTTGCACAAGACGTTCTGCGCGTTCTCAGCCGCCAGCTGGTCGACCTTCACAATCGCCTCGGCTGGTTTGAGACCATGTTGCGCATCCAGGCGCGCCTCAGCCGCCAGGCGCAACTCCTGCAGACCATTCCAGGTGTCGGCCCGGTGACCGCCTCTGCCGTAGCCGCTACGATCGGGTCGGGTCACCAGTTCAAAAGCGGGCGGGAGTTCGCGGCGTGGTTAGGGCTGACCCCTCGCAACCACTCCAGCGGCGGCAAGGAACGATTGGGCAAGATCACCAAGATGGGTGACCGATACCTGCGCCAGCTCATCGTGGTCGGAATGACATCGCGAGTGCGGCAGGTCGCCGATCATCCAGACCGCGCCGATCCATGGCTGACGAAGTTGTTGCAAAGAAAGCCAGCCCGGCTTGCGACCGTCGCCATGGCAAACAAGACTGCGCGGATCATATGGGCCGTGCTGACCAGAGATGAGCCCTACAAACCGCACGCGGCGTAGCTCGGCGCGCGCCCACGAGATAGCAAGACCGACGATGTGATGGTGTACCATTCAGCCGCAATGATCAGGACGCTCCGCCGAAAGTCCCGGGCGCAATTGCCCGCGAAGCAGATAGGAACCTGATCTGCGGATCCCATCAAGGCCAGCGGTGATGACCGCGCAAACAGGCCGGACACAAGACCGCTTCTGAAAAGGTACACGCAGTCTCATTTAAGCCTTGCTATGCGGGAGCCATCCACACA
>NZ_JAHKQA010000019.1:6353-6473 GCF_018860705.1 Citreicella sp. C3M06 | reverse complement strand
CGCAATACCCTGCCGGGCAGCGGACCAGCCGACAGGCCCGGCGCTGCGAGATGTCATGATCCCGCATCACCCGGAGCGCCGCGTCTCGCCGCTTGATCAATGTCGTCAGGGTCGGCCTTG
>NZ_JAHKQA010000019.1:0-6086 GCF_018860705.1 Citreicella sp. C3M06 | reverse complement strand
TTTCGCGGGGGGCAGGTCAGCTGGACGCCCCTGAGTCGGCATCAAATGTGCCAAAGTAGCGAGCGTTGAAGCACCGCTACGAGCGGAACTTCCATGACCAAGATTCGCGTCAATGGCTTGGACTTGGCCAAGAACCCATTTCCGATCCACGGTGCCGGTTCAAATGGGACGGTCATTTTGCCTCGCAAGCTGTCGCGCGCGCAAGGCAAAGATGCTGGTTGCGGTGGCATTGGCCAACCGCATGGCCCGAGCGGCCTAGGGGCTGATGCGCGAAGGGGCGGGGGGCTGGTCGAACTCGCGCGGGCCGATGGGAAGAACAGTGGCCTGCAAACCCGCACCATAGACTGAAGACGACCTGACCGACAAAAGCCATCATGAGGCGCAGCACTTGTGACCTCGCAGAGAGCCGGACGGACTATAGGCTTTCCTGCTTAACAGGGCGCAATCCGAGAACCGGCTCGCTGCAGCCATGAGAGGCTGCAACTTCGAGACCGGACACACGATCGCGGCTGATCAAATGCCTGATCGTGCCGAAGATCCTGCTTGCATTCATGGGGGGCATCCATACACAGCCCGATCTGTGCAGGATGATCCCGTTTCATTCACCGAGGGCGGCAATTTTTCATTGCCAGGTCTTGGTGGTACTTTTCAACTCATAGGTCCTGCACCAGCTCGTGCTGCTGTGGCTGTTATCCGGTCCGGCGGGGTGGGGCGCTGTGTTCAGAGCCCCGCGGCTTTGGTGAGGTTGACGCGGAAGCGGTCGCGGCGGCGTTGGTAGCGGCGGGTCATTTCGGCGGAGGCGTGGCCGAGGTGTTTTTGCACGTGGCGCTCGTCGACCTCGGCGGAACTGGCCAGACCAGCGCGCAGGGAATGCCCTGAGAACAAGGCGAGGCGTTCGGCCTCGGGCAGCTCGGGGCGCAGACCGGCCTCCAGCACGGTGCGCTTGATCAGTCGGGCCACGTGCCGGTCGTTGAGCCGGGTCTGCAGCGCGCGGGTTCCATCCCGCGATGTCGCCACGAAGATCGGCCCGAAATCGATCTTGGCGAAATGCAGCCATTGCTCCAGCGCCTGCACCGGGCAGGTCAGATCCGACGACCCACGCCCGACCTCGACCTCGCGCCAGCCAGTCTTGGCGTTCAGCGTCAGCAGAGCGCCGCCCGCCATGATCTCGACCCAGCCGCGGCTGTCCGGGGTGTCGTCCTTGTGGACATCGAGCCCGACGATTTCCGAGCGCCGCAAGCCGCCGGCATAGCCCAGCAGCAGCATCGCCCGGTCTCGCAGCCCGCGCAGATCATAGGGCAGGGTGGCTGTCATGGCGCGGATATCCTCGGGGAGGATCGCGGCCTTCTGCACCGGCGGGCGGGCATGTCGGCGCTTGATGCCGGCCAGCACCGTGGCGATATGGCGGTTCTTGCGATCGAGGGCGAAGCCGCGCTGTGCGTAGTTCCATGTCAGGCCCGACAGGCGGCGATCGATGGAGCTGACGGCGAGGGCCGGAGCGCGCCCGGACGGCGCGGCAAGATCGGCCAGATAGAGCCCGATCATCTCGGGGCAGGGCGGCAGCGGCTCGGTGCCCTTCCTCCGGCACCAGCGGCTGAACTGCGCCCAGTCTTTTCTGTAGGCCTTGAGGGTGTTGTCGGAGGCCGCGGCGCGGGCATAATCGCGCGCGGTGTCGACGAGCCGGTCCAATGCACCCGATCCCGCCACATGGGCGGGCAGGGTGAGAGCCTCGCGGGGCGCCGGAGCCTCCTTGCCGAGGGACGCATCTGGTGCTGATGATTTGTCCGTCTCGGAGGTCATGTTTCCCCGCAAACCCGTTGCGTTTCGTGCCGGGCGGCAAGCGGTCCCTTCATGTCTGATAAGGCAAACTTATTGGACCTAATAGCGAAGCGCAAGATGCGGCGGTTTTGGCGGGATATATAGGCGCAAAACGCCGTTTATGGTCGATGCAGCTCGGTCCGGGAGGGCTGGACCGCGTCGACGCAGGTCTGATCGACCTACCGGAGGAGCAGCAGCAGGATGCGGGATGGTGTGCGACGGCAGCATGACCTCCGGTTCACTGGCTTTCTATCATGGCGGAAAATATAGTTTTGCACAAAAGATAAAATTATGCATAAAAATGTCAGAGGGAGGCAGCGCATGGCAGAATCACCAATCCGTACGGAGGGCGTTACGCTTGCAGAGCGTGCGGAGCAGATGTTGCAGCAGGACATCATCTCAGGCGCGCATGAACCAGGTGCCCGCTTGGCAGTGACCGAACTGGCCAATCGATATGGCGTCAGTTCCAGTCCGATCCGGGAAGCGCTGTCGCGGCTTGCAGCGCGCAACATGGTGGCCGCCGTTGGGCGGCGGGGCTTTCGCGTTCAAGCGTTGAGCTACGAAGATCTGGCCGACATTACCCGAGTGAGGGTCATGGTGGAACGGGAGGCTCTGCTTTTGTCCATGCGTTGCGGCGGGGACGTCTGGGAAGCCGATGTGATCGGAGCGCTGCACCGACTACGGCTGAACGTTCAGCGGGCGGGTGCGCAGTTCGGGCAGGGCGGTGAGGAGTTCGACCGGCTGCATCATGGGTTTCACGCCGCGTTGATCAGTGGGTGTGGATCTGTGCGCCTTATCGATATGGCGGATGATCTTTACAATCAGGCCTTCCGGTATCGGCAGATCAACATGCAGGGCATGGCTGACGCCGAGAGCTTTATCGGGATGCATGAAGTGCTGGCCAAGGCGGCGACGGGGCGTGATGAGGACCGCGCCTTTGCCCTTTTGCGGGCGCATCTGAATTCAACGCTGATGAACGTCTATCCCGAAGGCTCCCCGCAAGCCTGAGCGGTTCAAGCTGACGCCCTGATCCACGTCAGACAAGTTACGAAAGGATCCGCCATGCAATGTGGCGGATTGGTGGGATCGTGCCTGATCCAAGGGAGGGAATATGAAACACATTGAGACAATCGCCGTCATTGGTGCGGGAACCATGGGGCACGGCATCGCGGAAACCTTTGCCATCCATGGCCATGACGTGCGGGTCTATGATCCCGATCCGGCAATGCGCGAAAAGGCGTTGAGTGCCATTCGGTCGGAACTGGGCCTGTTGGTCGAAACCGGGCAAGTGGCGGCGGCGGATGTCGAGGGGATCCTTGGTCGGATTTCCTATGCCGGGGAACTGGAGACAGCGGTTGCGGCTGCGGATTTCGTGATCGAGGCCATCCCCGAGGATATCACGCTGAAGCGGGCGCTGTTTGCAAATCTTGATCAGTTTTGCGCACCGGGAACGATCCTTGCCAGCAATACGTCAAGCCTGGATCTGCAAGAGATGATTGTCGATCTGCCACAGGCGCGGCAGGCCGATTGCATGATCTGCCATTGGTACAATCCTGCCCATCTGGTGCCGTTGGTGGAGCTGTCGGACTTTGGCGGCACGGCGGCAGCGCAGCTGGAACGGGTAGAAGCCTTGTTGCAGAGCTGCGGAAAGAAAACGATCCGCGTTCTCAGGAACCTGCCGGGGCTGATCGCCAACCGGATCCAACAGGGCATCGCGCGCGAAGTCTTTGCCTTGATCGAAGCGGGCGCGGCATCGCCGGAAGATATCGACAATGCGCTGAAATACGGCCCTGCCTTTCGCTACGCGACGACCGGTCAGCTGGAGATCGCGGATTTCGGCGGCATCGATATCTGGTGCGCCGTGGGGGACAATCTGCTGCCGCAGATCAGTGCCGCGCAGGAGGCCAACGATCTGCTGCGACGCAAGATTGCCGAGAACAAGCTGGGTTTGAAAACCGGGGAGGGGTTTTTTCACTACGGCGAAGGGCGCAGCGTGGAGGTACGCGCGACTTCCACAAGCGACTGATCCGACAGCTATCGACACTGAACGAAACCTGAAAACTCTCTGGGAGGAGAACCATGAGCCTGTACGATATCGAGCGCGCCGAAGGAGGGTCATTGCTTTGGCGGATGTCCAAGAAATTCGACTTTGCCGCAGAAAGGATCATTCCGGACCCGCTTGTCTTCTGCATGATTTTTACCGTGGTCATCTTTGGCGCCGGGGTACTGGTGACCGGCAATGGCCCTCTGACCATGGCCCAATTCTGGTACGACGGAATCTGGTCGCAGGCGGCGTTCGCCTTCCAGATGGCTTTCATGGTGGTCTGCTGTGCTGTGACGGCGCGCTCTGCGCAGGTCAGCCGCGGGCTTGATCTGCTGGCCGGTGTTGTGCGGCGTCCCGCCACGGCGGTTCTGTTGCTGATGGTGTTTGGCTATCTCGCAAGCTTCGTAAACTGGGCTTTCGCGCTGATCGTCACGCCGGTCCTTGCCATGGCGCTGAGCCAGCGCATCCGGGGGCTGCATTTCCCGATGCTGATTGCCGCGGGCTATTCGACAATGATCCTTGGCCAGTGCCTCAGCCCGACGGGCACGATCTATGCGCTGCTGGCCGGAGATCATCCGATGGCCGACAAGATCGGCGTGATTCCGCAGACGGTGACCACCTACAACCCGATGAACATCGTGATCTGGGTGCTCTTGGCGGGGCTGACAACGCTGATCGCCATGATGACCCGCCCATCGGATCATGAAGTGGTCGAGTTCAACCAGGAGGTTACGCCCAACGTCGCGCCCACCCCCGAAACAGAGGATCATACCGGCTCGATTGCGGAACGGCTGAATGGCAGCCGGGTGCTGATGTGGGCGATCGGAACGCTTGGTGCGGTGATGATTGGCTTTACCGTGGCCCGCAACGGGTTGTTTGCCTCGCTCTCGCTCAGCTTCGTGATCTTTGTCTTTCTGATCGCAAATTTCTTTCTCTACAACACGCCGGCCCGGTTCATCGCAGCCTATCGCGAAAACCTGAAACTGGCGACAGATGTGATGATCCAGTTCCCGTTTTATGGCGGGATCGCGGGAATGATGGCAAATTCAGGTTTGGCCACGGTCGTCGTCGGGTTCTTTGCCTCGATTTCGACGGCAAACACGCTGCCGTTTTTCACCTACCTGTCCAGTTCATTGGTGAACTTGTTCATACCGTCACAGGGGGGACAGTGGATCGTGCAGGGGGAAATCACCGTTGACGCTGCCATTCAAACCGGTGCCGATCTGCCCCTGATCATCAACGCCTTCGTCTATGGAGATCAGGCCACGAACCTGCTGCAACCGTTGTATGTGATCCCGGCACTGGCGGTGGTGGGTATGCGGCTGCGCGATGTCTGGGGGTACATGGCGTTTCTCTGGAGTATCTGGTTTGCCGTGACCTCGATCCTCCTCTTGTCCGTTTCGTTTTTTCTGTGACGTCTTGGTCCGGCGGCAAGGGTCGCCGGACGTTTCTAAACATAAAAGGACCATATCCGGATGCTTGGTTATCCCGAACTCGATCACACGAATGACGCTACCGCCCGATCCTGGGTCGAAAGCGCCAATCTTGAGGCGACCGATTTTCCCATTCAGAATCTGCCGTTGGGCATTTTTTCCCCGGCAGATGGCGCCGCCCGTGCCGGTGTGGCCATCGGGGACCGTGTTCTGGACCTTTCTGCTGCCTGGGATCTTGGCTTGCTGGGCGCGGCGGTGCCGCGGGCTCTCTTGGCAAGCGACGGCTTGAACGGCCTGTTTGCCGAAGGCCACGAAACGGGGCTGGCCCTGCGCCACGCGGTCTTTGCCCTGCTTGAATCCTCTGACGGGATAGGAGGCAAGGCTCATGCAGACCAGATCCTGCATGACATGGCATCGGTGACGCTTCATCGGCCCGTGCGAGTTGCGAATTACACCGATTTCTACGCGGGCATTCACCATGCGGTCCGCGCAGGGGGGCTGTTGCAACCGGAAAATCCATTGCCCGACAACTACAAGTGGGTGCCCATCGGCTACCACGGGCGCGCCTCGACGGTCTGTGCGTCCGGTACCGGGATTCGTCGGCCGTTGGGGCAATTCCAACCTAGCAACGGGGCGAGGGAACCAGAGTTCGGCCCCTGTCGGGAACTGGACCTCGAGCTTGAAATGGCCGTGTATGTCGGACGTCCCACCGAGTGGGGGCAGCCGTTGGACATCGAAGGCGCGGCAGAACATGTGGCGGGTTTTGGCCTGCTTAGGGTCAGGATGCATTG
>NZ_JAHKQA010000071.1 GCF_018860705.1 Citreicella sp. C3M06 | reverse complement strand
TATGAATCCTGACCCTAGGGAAAGTATAAAAGCATATTCAAAAAGAAGTAGCGGTAGGCAGCCCGAACTTCGGCTGACCCCGGCGCAGTTCTGCATTCTCGCCAGCCCCGGCTTCGAAGACGCGGTGAAGATATACACCCCTCCAGGCGCGCCACCAGATTGGCGCACGATCTCTGCTGCGGCGAAGGACTGGGCTCAAGTTCGGGGTATCCCGGCGGGTCTCTGGCAGAGGCAGGTCGACTGCTTCGGCTCAGAGAAGGCCGCCGTCTGTTTGCTGGTTGCAGACCGAAATGCTGAGAGGGAGGGCAGCGCACATCACGTCGATGATATGCGACGCGCGTTCCTCGGCCTGGCTCGGAATACCGCCGCGCGGGGTTCTGCGCTTCAAGGATTGATTGGAGAGCTCCAGGGGCTTCAGCGTCAATTGCGCGCCGCTGGTAACAGGTCGGACGGCGCCGACCAAGTACCGCGGAGTGGTGGTGAGATCGCCTCCCATACGGCAGGCGAGCCACCGCTGCGCAGCCGCCGAGGGCGGCTCTCTGGAAATATCGGTCACGGATACCGCGAAAGCTGAGGAAGGGCAGAGTTATGGTCACAAGACGGACATCAAGTTCACCCACGTCTTACGACGCGGGAACAGGCGAGGGGGCGATGCCCCCTTCGAACCCCCGGGCAGTCTCGGTTTCCAAGTACATGGATGAGCTATCCAAATCGATCACCTTCCGGGTGTCGCAGCTTGAGAAGGAGACCCTGGACGATATTGCGCGACGGGCGCGCCGCCCGCTGGCGGAGTTGCTGAGAGAGGCCCTCGGCATGGTGACCTCCGGCCACCGAAGTAGCGTTCCGATCGCGCCGCCTGAGCTGCTGCGCGCAGTGGCTCGGATTGAGGCCGACATGGACGAGGTCACGCGCGTCTTGCGGAGGGCTAAAGTCGACGATGGTTTCCTAGACCACTTGGCGATCGTCAGCCTGCTGGTCAGCATCGACCAAAAGCTTGGGAAGTTGGCGCACAGCCATTGGAGCTGGAGATGATGGTCAAGTTCTTCGCTCACGGCCAAGGCGAGGTCGCTCCGGCCGTGAAGTACCTCATCGACGAATTCGTCGTAGACTATGATCAGCACCGACAGCCCAAACGGGATGCCGCGGGCAAGGTCAAACGCACCCGCCGCACGATCATGCCCGAAGTTCTGAAGGGCCATCCGGAGCGCATGATCGACCTCGTGGACGCGGTGCCACATCGCTGGAAGTACAAATTGGGCGTGCTGAGCTTTGCTGCCGAGGATGCCCCGACCGAAGCGCAGCAGCGCCAGCTCATGGAGGATTTCGAGGCTTTCGCCTGCCCAGGGCTGAGGCATGATCGTTACCGGGTGCTCTGGGTGCGCCACCTCCATGTCGGCCGCGTCGAGCTGCACTTCATCATGCCGAGAATGGACTTGCTGACCGGCAAGGCGCTGAACATCGCGCCGCCGGGGCATGAGCAGTCCTTCCTAGCTTTCATGGACTTGCACAATCGCCGCCATGGCTGGGCAGACCCGATGGACCCGGCGCGGGCACGCGACGTGAAAAGCATCGCCGAGGCGCCCGAGCGCGCTCAGACTCGAGCGGAGGTCAATGAATGCGTGCAGGCTCAGGTCGGTCTAGGAGCGATCCATGACCGTGTCTCGCTGCTCGAGGCGCTCAAGGGCATCGGATTCGAAATCCCGCGGGCCGGGGCCAATTACATCACCGTCGCGGACCCGGACATGCCGGTGAACAAGTGGCGCTTGAAAGGAAAGTACTTCCATGTCTACTGGACCGCAGATACAACTCAACCCCCGCATTCGGCAGAACATGGAGCAGATGCTGGAGGCTCAGCTCGACTCGCTGCAATCCCAGTTGCAGAGCTCGAACGCTGCGTTGCGGAAGACTGCGCAAAGCGTCGCGCGTACAATCTCGGACGATTTGGAGACCCTGCAGCACGGCGTTGTTGCGCAAATC
>NZ_JAHKQA010000032.1 GCF_018860705.1 Citreicella sp. C3M06 | reverse complement strand
AGAACTGGCCAACGAGCGTCGGCGGTTCGGTTATCGGCGGCTCTTCGTGCTTCTGCGGCGCGAAGGCGAGCCTTCTGGCATCAACCGGATCTATCGGCTCTACCGCGAGGAAGGGCTAACGGTGCGCAAGCGAAAGGCCCGGCGCAAGGCTGTCGGGACGCGGGCTCCGATCCTGGTCGAGGCGCGGCCAAATGCGCGCCCCCTCTCGTCGTTTGCCGTGCAAACGACTGCCGGTCGCCGGGATCGCTGGATTTCGTTCACGACCAGTTCGCCAACGGTCAGCGCTTCCGGGTGCTCAACGTGGTCGACGATGTCACCCGGGAGTGCCTCGCGGCGATCCGTCGACCACATGGGTCGACCCTCGATCTCGGGGCGCCGTGTGGCTCGTGAACTGACAGCCCTGATCGAGCGCCGCGGAAAGCCCGGGATGATCGTCTCTGACAACGGCACCGAACTGACCAGTAACGCTATCTTAACCTTCACTGCCGCGCACCGGATCGAATGGCACTACATCGCGCCGGGCAAGCCCATGCAGAACGGCTTCGTGGAGAGCTTCAACGGGCGGATGCGGGACGAGCTGCTCAACGAGACCATGTTCCGAAACCTGGCCCACGCGCGGATCGTGATCGCCGCCTGGGCTGCCGACGACAACACCGAACGCCCGCATTCGGCCTTGGACTACCAGACACCGGCTGACTACGCGCGGGCCCTGAACACCGCAATCGCCCGCCCCGCTGCGCGAGATGAAAGCTCCGCGCGTCGGGCGATTGCTCAACCTGCGCCGATCGGCGTAAACACCAACCGGGCTCCGGTCGCGGCTGGATGAAAGTTCAGTGGCAGGTCACCAGACGGTTCCATGAACGGCTGCACATATCCACCCGACAGTACGCACGAATTGTCCGTGAATGGGTGACATCCATTGGCTTGGAGGCCAGCGCCTACGGCACCCACTCGATGCGGCGCACGAAGGTGACGCAGATCTACAAGAAGACGGGCAACCTGCGCGCGGTTCAGCTTCTGTTGGGCCACACGAAGATGGATAGCACCGTCAGATACTTGGGCGTCGAGTTGGAAGATGCGCTTGCGATTGCAGAGGCCATCGAAATCTGAAGACTTGGGCCGTCTTCACGGACGGCCCGAACCGGACATCGGCGCAACCTCACGTTGCCGCAACGCGGCTTCACCAAACCCGCCGCTCGTGCATCGCGCAGCATTTCCAAGCGTTCAACGGCGGCAACGCGGACAAACCAAGCTTTTGCGAGCGCAGTTATTTCTGGTCCAGCACCAGCCCGCATTTGCGGCACATCAATTTTTCCGCATAGCGTGCATCGTCGAACCGGTCATTCGAGGGCATCGATTTGGAGCGGATCGGAACCGTCCATTCGCCGCAGCCATGCCAGAGCACCAAGTAGCGGACAAGGAGAGCATCTGGCATTGGCGTCTAAATGGCGACTTTGGTTCCGCGCTTCGGTTGCGAAAGTTGGCACCTGCGGCCCGCTACTGGCGTCTTCAGGCGCACAGGTTGCCATAGGTTATCATAGGCAATTGGGACCCTAGGGTCAGGATTCA
>NZ_JAHKQA010000062.1:2143-2550 GCF_018860705.1 Citreicella sp. C3M06 | reverse complement strand
CCGCGCTTGGAGACGAAGACCTGCTTGGCCTTCCACACCTCGAGAACCGGCATGCCCGCGATGGGGCTGTTCGGATCCTCTTGTGCGGCCGGGTTGACGATGTCGTTCGAGCCGATCACGATCACCACGTCGGTCGAGGGGAAATCATCGTTGATCTCGTCCATTTCCAGCACGATGTCATAGGGCACCTTGGCCTCGGCGAGCAGCACGTTCATGTGCCCGGGCAGACGCCCCGCCACCGGGTGGATGGCAAAGCGCACCTCCTTGCCCTGCGCGCGCAGGCGGCGGGTCAGCTCGGCGACGTTCGCTTGCGCCTGCGCCACCGCCATGCCGTAGCCCGGCACGATGACCACGCTGTCGGCTTCCTCCAGAGCGCTGGCAACGCCGTCGGCGTCGATGGCGATCTG
>NZ_JAHKQA010000062.1:0-2114 GCF_018860705.1 Citreicella sp. C3M06 | reverse complement strand
CCGACCACGATCAGCAGATCGTTGCCAAGGCTGAAGCCGATCGCCGCCGCCGCCCAGCCGGAATAGCTGTTGAGCATCGACACCACCACCGGCATGTCGGCGCCGCCGATGCCCATGATCAGGTGATAGCCGATGAACAGCGCCGCCAGCGTCATCAGCACCAGCGGCAACGCCCCGCCCGTGCCCATGTACCACAGCAGGCAGATCACCGAGATCGCCGCCGCCGCGATGTTCAGCAGATGCCCGCCCGGCAGCTTTTCCGCCTTCGAGCTAACCTTGCCCGCCAGCTTGCCATAAGCCACCACCGAACCGGTAAAGGTGATCGCGCCGATGAACACACCAAGGAACAGCTCGACCGACAGGATGCTCAGCTCGACCGGCGCCTTATGCGCCACCAGCTCGGCAAACACCCCCTGCGGCGCTGCGCCGCCGGTCACCGCCTTCATGGTGAAATGGGCGTTGTAGCCAACAAAAACCGCCGCAAGGCCAACAAGGCTGTGCATCGCCGCCACCAGCTGCGGCATCTCGGTCATCTCGACCTTTTTCGCCACATACATGCCGATGGTGCCGCCCGCCGCGATCAGCAGGATCGACAGCAGCCACAGCCCCGATCCGGGGCCGATCAGCGTGGCGAACACCGCCAGCGCCATGCCCGCGATGCCGTACCACACCGCGCGCTTGGCGCTTTCCTGGCCCGAAAGCCCCCCCAGCGACAGGATAAAGAGCACCGCCGCGACCACGTAGGCCGCCGTCGTGAATCCGAATTCCATAACGATGTTCCCCCCTTACGATTTCTGGAACATGGCGAGCATGCGCCGTGTCACCATGAAGCCGCCGAAGATGTTGATGCCGGTCATAAAGACCGAAAGCGCCGCCAGAACGACCACGATCCAGCTGCTCGAGCCGATCTGCATCAGCGCGCCAAGGATGATGATCGACGAGATCGCGTTGGTCACCGCCATCAGCGGCGTGTGCAGGCTGTGGCTGACGTTCCAAATCACCTGAAAGCCGACAAACACCGACAGCACAAAGACGATGAAATGCTGCATGAAGCTGGCCGGGGCCACCAGCCCCACCGCCAGCAGCAGCGCGCCGCTTACCGCCAGCAGCGTGACCTGGTTCTTGGTCTGGGCCTTGAAGGCCGCGGTTTCCGCCGCGCGTTTTTCCTCGGGCGTCAGCTCGGGGGTCTTTTCCTTGGGCTTTTGCGCCGCAATCGCCTTGGTCTTGGGCGGGGGTGGCGGCCATGTCACCGCGCCGCCATGGGCGATGGTGGCGCCACGGATGACGTCATCTTCCATGTTGTGATTGACCGCGCCGTCCTTGGCCGGGGTCAGATCGGTCATCATGTGCCGGATATTGGTGGCATAAAGCGTCGAGGCCTGCGTCGCCATGCGGGACGGGAAATCGGTGTAGCCGACGATGGTCACGCCATTGTCGGTGACGATTTTTTCATCCCTAACGGTCATCTTGCAATTGCCGCCGCGCTCGGCGGCAAGGTCGACGATGACGCTGCCGGGCTTCATCGCCGCGACCATGTCGGGCGTCCACAGCTCGGGCGCCTCGCGGTTGGGGATCAGCGCCGTGGTGATGACGATGTCGACCTCGGGCGCCAGCTCGCGGAACTTGGCCAGCTGCGCCTCGCGGAATTCCGGGCTCGACACCGAGGCATAGCCGCCCGTCGCCGCGCCATCCGCCTGATCCTCTTCGAAATCGAGGTAAACGAATTCCGCGCCCATGGATTCGACCTGCTCGGCCACTTCGGGGCGCACGTCGAACGCATAGGTGATCGCACCCAGCGAGGTCGAGGTGCCGATGGCCGCAAGCCCGGCCACCCCGGCGCCGACGATCAGCACCTTGGCGGGCGGCACCTTGCCAGCCGCCGTCACCTGCCCGGTGAAAAAGCGGCCAAAATTGTTGCCCGCCTCGATCACCGCACGGTAGCCGGCGATATTGGCCATCGAGCTCAGCGCATCCATCTTCTGCGCCCGGCTGATGCGCGGCACCATATCCATGGCGATCACGCTGGCGCCGGTATCGGCGGCGCGCTGCATCAGCGCCTCGTTCGCCGCCGGCCAGAAGAACGAGACCAGCGTCTTGCCCTCTGTCAGCCGGTC
>NZ_JAHKQA010000087.1 GCF_018860705.1 Citreicella sp. C3M06 | reverse complement strand
CGGATCAGCCGGTTGCCGATCTGCTCGGGCGTCCCGTCGACCGGCAGACGCATGCGCAGCATGCTGCCGGGAGGGGTCCGTTCTAGATCCGCTCGACAACCTGATTTCGAAGCTCTGGATGCCGGATCAGCTTGCGCTGACGGGCGCGCCGATGGATGGCTTTCTGATGCGCGGCAGCATAATGGTCGCCGTCATCGCCCGGTCGGCTTTCGTCACTGAACCAGCTCCGCGTGATCTCGCGGTGGCTCGTGGCTTTTGAACGCTGCAACACCCACGCCATCTCCCGGACGGGGATCTTCACCAGCCGCCAGCGTTCGATCTAAACACGTTCCTTGACGCTCAGTTGCGTGTAATCCGCTCCCATGGCAGACTTTCTCCATTAGATAACCATCTCTTTTCTAATGTGATTGTCGCCTAATGGTAGCGCGAATCCCTATACACGAGTTATGACTCATAAGATATATTATGTTGCTTAAAAGGGAGTTTTAGTGCCTCCCGGACAGAATTTTTGCATCCGCCAAGGCGCGAATACTGAAAACTTGTGTGCGAGAGCTTCGTGGAGAGAGTTGTAGCTAGCTGTTCAGTCCCTGCATCTGGTGGATCAGGTTTAAGATGAATCTGTCGGGCTCGGATGTCCAGATCTTGCCGATGTATTCGTAGGGTGTGATGTGATCCCCGAAAACGCCCCCGTTCCAGCTTAGAGTTTTCCGGGCGGAATCCTTGGCTGGGAGAGGAGCGGAAACGCATGAAGGCAACGAAGTTCACGGACGCGCAGAAGGCGTTCATCATCAAGCAGGCGGAGCATGGCAGGCCTGTCGTAGAGGTCCGCCGCAAGGCGGGGATCAGCACGGCGACCTTCTTCAATTGGAAGAAGAAGTACGCGGGATTGATGCCGTCCGAGATGAAGCGGCTGCGGGAGCTTGAGCAGGAAAACGCGCGGTTGAAGAAGATCGTCGCCGATCTCGCACTGGACAAGGAGATGTTGCAGGACGTCATCAAGCGAAAGCTTTGAGGCCTGCCCGCAAGAGGCCGCTGGTCGATGAGATGCGGGTGGATTGGCAGGTGTCGATCCGCCGCGCCTGCGAGGTGATCCGGTTCGATCCAAGGACCTATCGCGACAAGTCTCGCCGACCTGGGCAGGCCGCTTTGGAACAGCGGATCCGAGAGATTTGCCAGACCCGTGTCCGCTTCGGTTATAGGCGGGTGCATGTGCTGTTGCGCCGCGAGGGTTGGGAGATCAATGCGAAGAAGACTTATCGCATTTACAATGAGTTGGGCATGCAATTGCGGAACAAGACGCCGAAGCGGCGGGTAAAGGCCAGAGACTGTGCGGAATTTTGTGCCCCGGCGCATTTTGTTACGCCATTGGGAAGCGGTCTTCGAATATGATTGCAAACTGGCTTTTGACAGCGTGCCATTCACGCACTGAGCGTTTCCACTCTTGAGAAGTAGCATTCAGCGCAAGATAGATCAACTTCGCGGCTGCATCATCGCTGGGGAAGTGGCCGCGGGTTCGGACGGCGCGGCGGATTTTCGAGTTGAGCGCCTCGATAGCGTTTGTGGTGTAGATCAGCCTCCGCACCTCGGGCGGATAGTCGAGGAAGGGGATGACTTCGTTCCAGGCCCGCCGCCAGCTGGGTGCGATGGCAGGGTATTGCCGGGCCAGATCGCTGTCCTCGAAATCGACCAGTGCGGCCTTTGCCGCCTCGGCGTCGACAGCGGTGTAGACGGCCTTCAGGGCGGAGGCCACGGCCTTGCGATCCTTGTAGCTGGCGAAACTCATGGAATGGCGCAGCAGGTGAACGATGCAGGTCTGGACCTGGGTCTGGGGAAAGGCCGCCTCGATGGCCTGTGGGAAGCCCTTGAGGCCGTCCACCACGGCAATCAGGATGTCCTGGACACCTCGGTTGCGTAGATCGTTCAAAACCTTTGCCCAGAATTTGGCGCCCTCATTGGCCTGAAACCACAGCCCCAGAACGTCCCGCGTACCGTCTGGCAGGATCGCCAGCGCCACGAAAACCGCCTTGTTCGATACCGCCCCATCGCTGCGGATATTGACCCGGATCGCGTCCATGAAGATGACTGGATAGCAGGGTTCCAGCGGGCGATTTTGCCACGCCGTGACCTCGTCCATGACGGCGTCGGTGATCGCTGAGATCAGGCCGGGGGATGCCTCGACGCCGTAGATTTCCTCGATGTGACCCTGGATCTCACGGGTGGTCATGCGGCGCGCATACATGCTGACGATCTTGCGATCAAATTCCGGAAACCGGCGCTGGTACTTGGCGATCAACAGCGGGTCGAAGGTGCCATTGCGGTCTCGTGGGATGTCGAGGACAACCTTTCCGCTATCGGTGGTCACCGTCTTTTGGCTACGTCCGTTCCGGCGGTTGGCCACTTGGACTTGACCAGCAGGCACCTCGTCGGTGCCTTCCTCGTCCAAATGAATGTCTAACTCGGTGCTCAGCGCCCGCTCGGCCAGCGCCTTCGTCAGTTCAGAAAGTATGCCCGTCTTGCCAAAAAGATCGCCGGGCGACCGCCCTTCCATCAGGCGGTCCAGAAGGTCTTTGTCGATGCTCATACGTGGGTCTCCTCATCAGGGGGTTACCACGCCGGGGCACAAAATTCCGCACAGTCTCAAAGGCCAAGCTGATCTACCTCGCCATCCGCAACTTCGAGAGGGATGGCCGAAACGTCAGGGAATGGTTTGCAGCCCGCAATCAGTTCGCCATAATGTTCGGCGAGCGCTTCGACGCTTGAGTATCCAAAACCGCATGGATCGGCACGGATACACAAAGTTCAGGACACTCCCGGAGGCTGTCGAGCCCAACGATATCTGGGCTATGGACTTCGTCCACGATCAGCTCGCGACGGGGCGCAAGCTTCGCGTGCTCACGGTGGTGGACACATTCTCGCGCTACGTGCCGGTGCTCGACGCAGGCTTCACCTACCTCGGCGAAGACGTCGTTGCGCCCCTCGAGCGGGTGTGCAGACGCAGCGGTTACCCAGCCACAATCCGCGTCGATCAGGGCAGCGAGTTCATCTCGAAGGACATGGACATATGGGCCTACGCCAAGGGTGTGACGCTGGACTTCTCGCGCCCCGGAAAACCCACGGACAACGCCTTCATCGAGGCGTTCAACGGGCGCTTCCGGGCGGAATGCCTGAACAGCCATTGGTTCATGAGCCTTGAAGATCCCGCCGAAAAGCTGGAGGCTTGGCCCCTCTCGGCAGATTGCTTCGCAATCGCCTGCCGGGCAGTGGTAGAGACGACAACGAAGAAACACCGCACGGGTCCATCGGGAACAAGGTCCCGACAGACCTGATCAAATCAGCTCACGACACCAGCCCGTGAGCCTGATGCACGCGCGGATACTCTAAGGACGGCCGAGGGCGCGTCGGGTAGCTTATCAGATCCGCGCGGATATCCTTGGCTCTGATCGTTGGCAGCGCAGGTTCGGTTTTATTCAAGCGCGATCCGAGCTTGCGCAGACCACCTGCAAAGCTCGATAATAGAGATCCCTTATACAGATCCCATATTATCGAGCCTGATAAAACCTCTGCTGCTGCCCCGGAGTCGTCAGAGACGCAGGACAAGGGCCGTGATCCCGGCGATCAGAAAGAGCAGGATGACGTTGCTGATGGGCAGGATAGGAATTCTGAGCTGATCCGAGAACACGGTTGGCAAGAGTGCCCCGAAGACTTCCCCCGCGCAGATAGGTGGCTTATCAGGAACTTCAGGCTGTCGCGCGCTCAGCAGCAACAGGCCTTGGCGGACACGACCCCGTAACCCGGCATGCCCGGACCTGACTGAGGTCTTATCCGGGTTATGGTAGCGTGGTGAAGACCGACAGCACGACCCCGAAGAGAGGTGTGGCCGCGGGCAGCCCGGCTTGTAGTGCCTCGACAGGAGCTTGGCCCCGGCCGTCCTTATCGATTGGCTCAGGCCAGAGCAGTCCCATCAGAGCCTGAGATCGTCTTGCGACTTGGTCAGATCGTCCAGCGCGCGCAGCTGGCCGATCAGGGTCGCCATCTTGTCGACGGGGATCATGTTCGGCCCGTCCGAGGGCGCGTTGTCCGGATCCTCGTGGGTTTCGATGAACAGCGCCGAGACGCCGACGGCCACCGCAGCGCGTGCCAGCACCGGGGCGAATTCGCGTTGGCCGCCCGAAGTGGTGCCCTGCCCGCCCGGCTGCTGCACCGAATGGGTGGCGTCGAACACCACCGGATAGCCAGTGCGCGCCATGATCGGCAGACCGCGGAAATCGCTGACCAGCGTGTTGTAGCCGAACGAGGTGCCCCGGTCGCACAGCAGGATGCGCTCATTGCCGGTGCTGGCAATCTTTTCGGCGACATTGCCCATGTCCCAAGGTGCGAGGAACTGCCCCTTCTTGACGTTGAGCGCGGCGCCGGTCTTGCCGGCAGCCAGCAAAAGGTCGGTCTGGCGACACAGGAAGGCAGGGATCTGCAGGATGTCGCAGACCTCGGCCGCCGGGGCGCATTGCGCCGCGTCATGCACATCGGTCAGGATCGGCACGCCGAATTCGGCCTTGATCTGGCCAAGGATCTTCAGCCCTTCTTCCAGACCGAGGCCGCGCTCGGTGCTGATCGACGAGCGGTTGGCCTTGTCATAGCTGGCCTTGAAGATGAATTTTGTCCCCGTCGGCGCGCAGGCCTCGGCGATCTTTTCGGCCATCATCCGCGCATGATCGAGGCTTTCGAGCTGGCACGGGCCGGTGATCAGGGCAAACGGCGCGCGCCCGCCGATGTCTATGTCGCCAACGCTGACGGTGCGGGTCTCGATCATTTGGCTTGCTCCAGTGCCGCCTCGATGCGGGCGGCGTCTTCGGGGTTGTTGAGTTCCCAGAACAGGCGGCCACGGGCGTCGACCTCGACGCAAGCCATGGGCGTTCCGTTGTAAAGGAACCGCAGCTGTTCCAGCCCTTCGAGGGTTTCCAGCGTGCTGACGGGGGTTTCGGTATAAGCCTTCAGCGCTTCGGGACGATAGGCATAGACGCCGACATGGTGAAACACCGGGATCGGGTCGGGAACCTTGCCGGGATCGATGAAGGGCAGCACCTCCTTGGAGAAATACAGCGCCTTCATCTGTGCATCGAAAATGGCGGTGGTGCCGCCGACGCGGCCGTTCTTGCGGTCGGTGACGAAATTGTCAAAGGTCTGCCGGTCGCAGCGCAGCACCGGGGTTGCGACGGAAACCGAGGCATCGGTCTTCATCCGCTCGATCAGCGCCTCGATGAACCACGGCGGGGTCAGCGGCGCGTCGCCTTGCAGGTTGATCACCAGATCCGGGGGTTCGGGCAGCTTGGTGAGCGCCTCGGCGCAGCGCGCGGTGCCGTTTTCGCAAGCCTGCGAGGTCATGATGACCTTTGCGCCAAAGCCTTTCGCCGCATCGGCGATGCGCGCATCATCGGTGGCCACATAAACCGCGTCGACGCCGCTGATCTGCTGCGCGGCGGTCCAGGTCATCTCGATGAGGGTGGTCTTGCGCCCATCCGGCAGGGTCAGCGCGGCAAGCGGCTTGCCCGGATAGCGGCTCGAGGCATAGCGGGCGGGAATGATGACGACGGTTTTCAAGAGGCGCTCTCACTGGTGAGGGGGCGGGCGCGAGGCCCGCGATGGCAAGGGGGGCGCCGGGCTTACACCACACCGGCGCGCAAAAGGTCATGCACATGCAGGATGCCAACCGGCACGCGGTTCTGATCGACCACCAGCAACACCTGAATCTTGCGCGCATCGACAATCGCCAGCGCCTCCGAAGCGAAGCGCTCGGGGGTGATGGTCACCGGGTCGCGGGTGGCGATATCAAGCGGCTGGCGCTCCATCAGGTGCTCGATGTTGCGGCGCAGGTCGCCATCAGTGACGACCCCGGTCAGCACGCCGTTTTCGGTCAGCCCGGCGATGCCGAAGCCGCGCGAGGTGATCATCAGCAACACATCGTGCATCGAGGCCCCCGCATCCAGCAGCGGCAGCGCGTCACCGGTGTGCATCAGATCCGCCACCGTCTTCATCTGCGCGCCCAGCTTGCCGCCGGGATGGAAAATGCCAAAATCCTCGGCCCGAAAGCCGCGCAGCTCCATCAGCGCCATGGCCAAGGCATCGCCAAGCGCCAGCGTCATCGTGGTCGATGTGGTGGGGGCCTTGCCGATCGGGCAGGCCTCGGGGCGGGGCGGCAGGGTCAGGCGGTAATCGGCCGCCTTCATCAGAGTGCTGCCGGGATGCGACGAGATCGCGATCATCGGGATGGAAAACCGCCGCGTGTGCTGCACGATGTCCTGCAGCTCGGTGGTTTCGCCCGAATTCGAGATCAGCAGGCAGATGTCGTCTCTGGACACCATGCCAAGATCGCCGTGACTGGCTTCGGTCGCATGCACGAAATACCCGGGCGTTCCGGTCGAGGCCAGTGTCGCCGCGATCTTGCGCCCGACATGACCGGACTTGCCGACCCCCGACACGATCACCCGCCCCTTCGATGCCAGCATGGCCGACACGGCGGGGGCAAAATCTTCGGGAAGATTGTCGGCCATATAAGCTAGCGCCTCGGCCTCAAGCGTCAGCGTCCGCCGTGCGGCGGCGAGGATATCGGCGTCATGGGGGCTTTTTGCCCTGATGAAATCGGCTGTCATCGGTCTGGCGGCCTCGCTGCTGGTTCGGCCCCGGTTATCACCGGAGCCGCGCTGCCCTTCAAGCCCGCTGTGGCCGACTTCAGTCTGCGCCGAACAGATCGCGGGTGAAGACCTTGTCGGTCACGTCGCGCAGATCGTCGGTGATGCGGTTGGCGACGATCAAGTCGCTCTGCGCCTTGAAGGCCTCCAGATCGTTGACCACGCGGCTGCGGAAGAAGTCGGCCTCTTCCAGCACCGGCTCATGCACGATGACCTCGACGCCCTTGGCCTTGAGCCGCTTCATGATGCCCTGGATCGAGCTCTGGCGGAAATTGTCCGAGCCCGCCTTCATCACAAGGCGGTAGATCCCCACCACCTTGGGCCCGCGCATCAGGATCTGATCGGACAGGAAATCCTTGCGGGTGCGGTTGGCATCGACGATGGCGCGGATCAGGTTCTGCGGCACGTGGGAATAGTTGGCCAGCAGCTGCTTGGTGTCCTTGGGCAGGCAGTAGCCGCCATAGCCGAAGGACGGGTTGTTGTAATGCGCGCCGATGCGCGGATCGAGGCTGACGCCTTCGATGATCTGGCGGCTGTCCATGCCACCGGCCAGCGAATAGCTGTCGAGCTCGTTGAAGAAGGCGACGCGCATCGCAAGATAGGTGTTGGCAAACAGCTTGATCGCCTCGGCCTCGTCGGGGTCGGTGAACAGCGTGGGCACCTGCGTTTCCTCGGAGCCCTGGAGCAGCAGCCGCGCGAAGGTTTCGGCCCGTTCGGAGCGCTCGCCCACGATGATCCG
>NZ_JAHKQA010000035.1 GCF_018860705.1 Citreicella sp. C3M06 | reverse complement strand
TATGAATCCTGACCCTAGCCGACGGTTTCCAACATGACGTGCAGCTGGAAGGAGGAAGGCTCCTGAAAAGCGCGGTTTTTGAATGCGCTGAGGTAGGCGAAATCTCGGTTAGCGCCGATCATGCAAATGTATATTCGAATGATGTAGTTCGAGCGCCTTGAAAAAGTTAAGGGCGCGGAATATCCGCGCCCATTAACCTTTGTCTGTTACTTCATCCCTAGCGCGTTGGTCACCTGTGTGACCCTGTCTTTCCAAGAGTTCAACTCGAAGCCTAATGTCCGGAAAAATGGCTGTCGCCAGCTAGCAACTTACTCCTGATATGGAGCACTCAAGGCACCCACCCTTACGGATAAGAGACTTGAGAGGTTAGGATTACAGACTCATCTCGATACAGTCACAGACTATGAACGCTTCAGAGCAGTTAGTCAAGCTCGCCTGCAACGTACCTGACAAACTTTAAGGGAACATCTAAGTTCCCACGATGCCAACGAGCACACCACGTGCCGCCCAACAGGGGTAGTGGCCTTGCCCCAAGGAATGAGCCCCGCACGCCGCTTCTCGGGCCGGAAAATAGCTTGGCAGACTTCGGTCGCTTTGGCAACTTAGATAGCTCGCGCTTGCTGCCACTGGTCGCTTCAAAACTTGGTATGGCTACTCTGTCTGTAGACCGTGCTTGCACGCCTCAATGGAGTTGCGGGCTGCTTGCCATGACCTCCGCCCTCGTCAGCATCCTAGACACATGGCGCAGATTGAGCTCATGCGCCTCAGCAATCTGATCGATCACCTCGCAGATCGCGCCCAGGGCAGCATCAGGTATCCCCCGTCGTGCGCCCTCGCGCTCCGCGAAGGAGATGAGATCACTCTTGCCGGGGCCGACAAGACGCAGGATGTTCAGGCGGCTCAGGAATGGGGCCGGAAGGGTCCTCAGGCTGTTCGAGGTCAGGACCCAGCTGATCCACGACATGTCGAAGCCGACCTGGTAATAGGGACACTTCCATGCCACGGCAGACGAGCGTTCCAGCAGCGGCAGCAGCCCGTCGGCCAAGCCGTAGGCCTGCCCCTTCGTCGAGGTCGGCGTCCAGGCCTTCTCGATCTCGTCAATCACCACGATCGGGTTCGCGCAGAGGCTCTGGACGATAGTTTGCAGGGGCCGGCCGGGAAAAGCCGTCCCAGCCGCGTTGCGAGCCGTTTACGACGAAGGAGGCCTGCTCCGCGGTTCCCTCTATGCCACAGCGCGGCACGCCGAGATGGCGCCCGAGTTCGCGCGACCACACGCTCTTGCCGATCCCCGGCGGGCCGTCGAGCAGAACGGGCGGCAGACGGAATCTGGGCTCCCCCACCCGCACCGAACGGCGCATCGCTTCCCAGAGTAAGTCAGTGGCCGCCGCCATCCAGGGCATCTCGGCATGAATGGCGGTAGCGATCTCATCGGCGCGGTGCTCGCTGTCGATGCCGACCAGATCCGCACCGCCACGGAACGCCTTGAGCACGCGCCTGTCATCCGAACTGAGATGGTTTAGCCCGGACACCTTGGCGCGTGCGCCCATTACCCGGCGCGCACGGCGCAGCACTTTGTTGCGATCCTTTTCCGATAGCCGCACGGCGATGAGGTCCTCGTTCCAGCGCAACTCATCTTCAAAGTCTCCCGGTACCTTTGAGGACACCCCGTCCTGAAGGGCCCGGAGCTTGCGCAGATGCCACTCGAAGCGGCGCTTAAGGGCGAACTCGGACTCGTCGGGATCGGCGAAGCGGGCATTGATGAACTTGATCTTCGTCATGGAGGTCCTTTCTGGCGCGTTGCGCCATGCCCCCAAGCAGAGCTTCTGCTGGAGCGAGAATGTAAGAAAGAACCCGGCCGGATTTGCCCTGAGGGATGCCGAAAGCGCGGCTGGCCGTCAACGGCGCCCACCAGGGCGGAGCACTGCTACGGCGTACCAAAGGCCGAAAAGCCGCCAGACGCGCAAGCCTTTGATATAAAAAGAAACCACCGGCTGCGATGCAGCCGGTGGTCATTAATCCTGTGCCGGAATGGACAAATCACCCCGGAAATGGACAAGATTTGGTGGGTCATACATCTCTAAGACAAACAGCCCACTCACCCACACTTTGAGTGTCCGCAGCTGCTACACGTCATGCAGCCCTCCACCATCATCATCGAGAACTGACCGCAGGACGGACACGCCTTCCCGCGCGGAGCGTCAAGGTTTACCACCTGCGCCTTCGGATCGGACTTGAGGCCCATTCCTTCGCCCTCAATAAATCCTGTCGCAAGGAAATGTCGTTCGATCACGCCGCCGATCGCCGCGAGGATCGACGGGATGTACTTGCCCTGCACCCAAGCGCCGCCGCGCGGATCGAACACGGCCTTCAGCTCTTCCACGACGAAGGACACGTCCCCGCCACGCCGGAACACTGCCGAGATCATCCGCGTCAGCGCCACCGTCCAGGCGTAATGTTCCATGTTCTTCGAGTTGATGAACACTTCGAAGGGACGACGATGGCCGCTCACGATAATGTCGTTGATCGTCAGATAGATGGCATGCTCACTATCGGGCCAACGCAGCTTGTAGGTTTGCCCTTCCAGAGCCTGCGGCCGGTCGAGTGGATCGGCCATGTAGATCACATCGCCATGCGGCTCATTGGGTTCGGCATTCGAGGTCGCCATAACCTCAGGCGCCTTCGGCTTCTCCTCCGACACCGACAGAACCGAGCCGGTCACATCATTCGGACGATAGGTGGTGCAGCCTTTGCAGCCGGTCTCGTAGGCTTGCATGTAGACGTCCTTGAACGCCTCGAAATCGATGTCCTCGGGGCAGTTGATGGTCTTGGAAATCGACGAATCCACCCATTTCTGCGCCGCCGCCTGCATCCGCACATGCGCCTGCGGATCCAGTGTCTGGGCGTTGACGAAATAGTCGGGCAACGGGGCGTCGCCCTTCAGGTCGCGCCACATCTGCACGGCGTAATCGACCACCTCTTCCTCGGTGCGGGTGCCGTCTTTTTGCAGAACCTTGCGGGTGTAGGCATAGGCGAACACCGGCTCGATCCCCGACGAGACGTTGCCCGCGTACAGCGAGATCGTCCCGGTCGGCGCGATCGAGGTCAGCAACGCATTGCGGATGCCATGGGTGCGGATCGCCTCGCGCACGTCGTCATCCATGTTCATCATATTGCCCGAGGCGAGGTATTTCTCGGCGTCGAACAGCGGGAACGCCCCCTTCTCCTTCGCCAATTCCACCGAGGCCAGATACGCGGCGCGAGCGATCCGGTGCAGCCAGTGCTCGGCCTGACGCGCTGCCTCCGGTGTGCCGTATTGCAAGCCTTTCATTAGCAGCGCATCGGCAAGCCCGGTGACACCAAGCCCGATCCGGCGCTTGTTGCGAGCCTCTTCTTCCTGCGCGGGCAGCGGGAATTTCGACGCGTCCACCACGTTGTCCATCATCCGAACCGCCGTCGCCACCAGCTCTTCCAGCGCCGCGTCGTCGATCTCGGCCTCTGGCTCGAACGGCGCCGATACCAGACGCGCCAGATTGATCGAGCCCAGCAGGCAGGCACCATATGGCGGCAGGGGCTGCTCGCCGCAGGGGTTGGTGGCGCAGATTTCCTCGACGTAGT
Source organism: Citreicella sp. C3M06 (assembly GCF_018860705.1). Lineage (GTDB taxonomy): Bacteria > Pseudomonadota > Alphaproteobacteria > Rhodobacterales > Rhodobacteraceae > Salipiger. The sequence continues at coordinate 54,367 of NZ_JAHKQA010000035.1, read as the reverse complement.
TGAGGTTGTTGGCCTTGTTGATCCGGTCGATGAAGATCACGCCCGGCTCGGCATAATCATAGGTCGCCTTCATGATCTTGTTCCACAGATCACGCGCCTGCACGGTGTGATAGACTCGCCCGCCGAATTGCAGATCCCACGAGTCGTCCGCTTTGACCGCTTCCATGAACGGATCGGTCACCAGCACCGACAGGTTGAACATGCGCAGCCGCGCAGAATCAGATTTGGCGCTGATGAACTGTTCGATGTCAGGGTGATCGCAGCGCATGGTCGCCATCATCGCGCCCCGGCGCGATCCGGCCGACATGATGGTGCGGCACATTGCATCCCAGACATCCATGAACGACAGCGGCCCCGAGGCATCGGCGGCAACCCCGGCCACCGGCGCGCCCTTGGGCCGGATGGTCGAGAAATCATAGCCGATTCCCCCGCCCTGCTGCATGGTCAGCGCGGCCTCTTTGAGCATGTCGAAAATGCCGCCCATGCTGTCCGGCACGGTGCCCATGACGAAGCAGTTGAACAACGTCACCGAACGCGCCGTGCCCGCCCCGGCGGTGATCCGGCCGGCTGGCAGATAGCGGAAATCCTCAAGCGCGGCAAAGAACCGCTCTTCCCAGATCTCGGGCTCGGCCTCGACCGAGGCCATGTCGCGCGCGATTCGCCTCCAGGTGTCTTCGACAGTCACGTCGATCGGCGCGCCATCGGCGTTCTTGAAACGATACTTCATATCCCAGATCTGTTCGGCGATGGGGGCGGCGAAACGGCTCATAGCAGCGGAATCCTTGGTGGTGGCAGGCGGGTCTGATAACAGTCCAAAGCTTACCACGTCCAGCCCGTTCCGCACCACCTCTTGAAACTTTTGCACGCCCGCATACTATATCATGCGAAACCCGCCGAGGACGCCCGTGGAAAAACACACTCATCTCATCAAGCTAAGCGTCGGAACCGAAAGCGTCGAAGCCCTTGCCGCATGGCAGGATTCTCGGCAGGCGCAGACCGATGACGGCTTGCCGCGCCACGTCACCCGCATGTTTCCCAAGCGCGAATCCGAGGTTCTGAACGGCGGCAGTATCTACTGGGTGTTCGGCGGTTTGGTGCAATGCCGCCAGCGCATCCTGCGTCTCGACCGGGTAACCGGCACCGACGGCGTCTCCCGCTGTGCCATGGTGCTCGAGCCCGGGCTGATACGCGTCAGCCCCGCCCCACGCCGCCCGTTTCAGGGCTGGCGCTACCTTGCCCCGTCAGACGCGCCCCCCGATCTGTCCGCCAGCCGCCTGCAGGAAGACGCCCTGCCCCCCGGCCTCGCCGGAGCGCTGGCCGACATCGGCGTGCTCTAACGCCCCTTGCCGCTCAGCGCGTACCAGCCAAGCGCCGGGATCTCGCGCAGCGCCGCCTTCAGCTGCGCCGCAGGATGCGCCCCGCGCAACGGCACCGCGTGCCCCCGCGCCACAAGCCCCGCACGCCGCGCCACCATCAGGGCGCGCGGCAGATGATAAAGATCGCTCACCACGATCACTTCGCGCGTGCCCAGAGTCTCCAACAGCGGCCGCGCGTATAACAGATTCTCCAACGTCGTGGCCGAGCGCTCCTCGCATAGCAGCGCCTCGCCCGGCACCCCCGCCTCGCGGCACAGTTCCACAATCACCGCCGCCTCCGACGGCCCGTGTCGCCCGATCCCGCCGCAGCCAATCACCGCCCGCACCGCGCCCAGCTGCCAAAGCCTCGCCCCCGCCAGCGCCCGCCGCCGCAGCGTCGGCGAAGCCACGCCTCCCGCCCAGACCGCCGCCCCCAAAACCAGCGCTACCGGCAGATTTTCGCGCTGCTCCTTCATCTTGCCAGATAAACTCCCGCCGGAGGCATCCCGCCCCTCAAACCAGAAACACCGCCGACGCCTGCGCGCCGACGGTGCCATTCGTGCGCCCATACCGGCGATCAGTTCGGAATGTCGCCCGACACGCCTTCGACGTAAAAGCTCATGCCCGCCAGCGTGCCGTCATCGGCCACCTCACCCTCGGCCAGCCACGCAGAGCCGTCCTGCTTGTTGATCGGCCCGGTAAAGGGGTGATACGCGCCCGACGCGATATCTTCCTTCATCTTGGTGGCCGTCGCCAGCACCTCTTCGGGGATCGGGCCGGTGAACTCGCCGATGCCGACCATGCCGTCGCCGATGCCCGACCACGTGTTGGTGCTGGTCCAGCTGCCGTCGATCAGCGCCTGCACCCGTTCGATGTAATAGGGCGCCCATTCATCGATGATCGACGAAAGCCGCGGCTCGGGCTTGAATTCCGCCATGTCGGCCGCCTGCCCGAAACCATAGGCCCCGGCCTTTGCCAGCACCGACAGCGGCGCGGTGGAATCGGTATGCGCCAGCACCACGTCCGCGCCCTGATCGAGCAGCGCTTGCGTTGCGTCCGCTTCCTTGGCCGGGTCGAACCATGTCGACAGCCAGACCACGGCGATCTCGACATCCGGGTTGGCCTTCTTGGCATGCAAGTACGAAGAGTTGATGCCGCGGATCACCTCGGGGATCGGGAACGAGCCGATGTAACCGATCTTGTTGGTCTTGGTCATCGCGCCGGCCAGATAGCCGGTCACCGCACGCCCTTCATAGAAACGCGCCGAATAGACCGACACGTTCTCGGCGGTCTTGTAGCCGGTGGCGTGTTCGAATTTCACATCCGGGAACTTGGCCGCGACGTTTATGGTCGGGTCCATGTAACCGAACGAGGTGGTAAAGATCAGATCCGCGCCAGACAGCGCCATCTGCGTCAGCACGCGCTCGGCATCGGCCCCTTCGGGAACCGATTCCTGCTCGATCACCTCGATGGCATCGCCGAAATGCGCCTTCATCTTCATCGCGGCCTCGTGGTGGTGCTGCGACCAGCCACCGTCGTTCGCAGGGCCGACATAGACAAAGGCCACCTTGGGCTTGTCCTGTGCAAAGGCGCTGCCCGCGATCAGGCTCAGCGCCGCCGCCGAGGCCAGAAGGGTTCTGCGTTTCATGTTGGGGTCTCCCTGTCGTTTCTTGCTTTGAAAGCCTCAGGACGAGGCGTGGAAGGATCGGCCGAGCGATGCGGGCGCACCCTGCGCCCCGCGCGCCGAGATGATCACCAGCACGATGATCGTTATCAGGTATGGCGACATCGACAAGAGCTCGACCGGCACCGTGGTTCCCGCCGCCTGCAGGTTCAGCTGAATGACCGTGACGCCTCCGAACAGGTAGGCCCCGATCAGCACCCCAAGCGCCCGCCACGAGGCAAAGACTACGATGGCCAGCGCGATCCAGCCCGCCCCCGCCGTCATGCCTTCGGTCCATTGCGGCACGCGCACAAGGCTGACATAGGCCCCGCCCATCCCGGCGCAGGCGCCGCCAAAGGCGATCGCGGCAAGCCGCACCCGCACCACCTTGTAGCCCAGCGCATGGGCCGAGGCGTGATCCTCGCCCACCGCCCGCAGGATCAGCCCGGCGCGGGTGAATTTCAGAAACGCCCAGACCGCCGCGACCAGTGCAAGGCTGACATAGACCATGATGTCATGCGAAAACAGCATCCGCCCCAGCACCGGGAGGTCGCCCAGCAGCGGAATATCCAGCTTGCCAAGCGCCGGCGCGCGCTGGCCTTCGTAATTCGATCCGATCAGCGCCGACAGGCCCAGCCCGACCAGCGTCAGCCCCAGACCCGTCGCCACCTGATTCGACAGCAGGTATTGCGTCAGGAACCCGAAGGCGAGCGAGAGAACCGCCCCCGATACCGCCGCCCCGGCAAAGCCCAGCAGCGGCGAGCCGGAGGACACCGCGATGGCAAACCCCATCACCGCGCCAGTGATCATCATGCCCTCGACCCCAAGGTTCAGCACCCCGGATTTCTCGACGACCATCTCGCCAAGGGCAGCCAGCAGGATTGGCGTCGCCGAAACCATGATCGAGGCGACAAGAAGCACGGGATCCATCAGGCGACCTCTCTGCGCACGAGCCGCACGCGGTAGTTGGTGAACACATCGGTCGCCAGCAGAAAGAACAACAGCATCCCCTGAAACAGCTGGATCGACGCACCCGGCAGGCCCAGCATCAGCTGCGCCAGCTCGCCGCCGATATAGGTCAGCGCCATCAGCAGCCCGGCGGCAAGGATGCCGAACGGGTTCAGCCGGCCCAGAAACGCCACGATGATCGCGGTGAACCCGTAGCCAGAGCCAAAGTCGATGCTGATCTGCCCCGCCGGGCCGGTGACCTCGAACAGCCCCGCCATGCCCGCAAGCACACCCGAAAGACCAAGGCACAGGAACACGATCCGCGCCGGGCTGACGCCAGAAAACCGCGCCGCGCGCGGGGCCTCTCCGGTCAGGCGCACGTTAAAGCCCGCAATGTGCCGTGCCATCATCACATAGGCCGCGATCACCGCGATGAACGCCGTGACGACGCCCCAGTGCATGCCGGTATTGGCGATCAGCTCGTCATTGAAGACGGCAGGCCATTGCTTGAAATTGCGCGATCCGGGAAAACCCATGCCCTCGGGGCTGCGCAGCCAGTTGGCCGAGGCCGAGGCAAGGATGTTCTCGGCCACATAGACCAGCATCAGAGACACCAGAATTTCGTTGGTCCCGAACCGCGTCTTCAGCACCGCCGGAATCATTGCCCATGCCCAGCCGCCCAGCGCTCCGGCGATCACCATCAACGGGAACAGCAACACCGACTCCGATGGGTAGAACGCCAGTCCCACGGCAGCGCCGGTGACCGCCCCCATGATGTACTGACCTTCGGCGCCGATGTTCCAGATCCCGGCGCGAAAACCGATGGACAGACCAATGGCGATCAGGATCAGCGGCCCCGCCTTCACCAGCAGCTGCGGGCGCGAATAGGCCGCGAATTGCGGGTGAAACAGCGGGTCCCAGAAGATCGTGCGGATCGCCTCGACCGGAGGTTTGCCCAGCGCCCAGAACATCACGCCGCCAACGAGCATCGTCAGCACCACCGCAAGGATCGGCGTCAGCGCCGTCCAGTAGCCCGACGGCTGCGGGCGTTTTTCAAGCCGCATCATCGCGTGACCTCTTGGCTGCAAAGACCTTTGGCGCGAAACCTCTTCGGGATGTTTCGGATGAACAGGCGCTGGCTCCTGATGTCAGATGTCATGCGCCACCTCCATGTCATGCGCGCCGCCCATCATCAGGCCGATCTTCTCGACATCCAGATCGGCCACCGGCCGCGTCGCCGACAGGCGGCCTTCGTTCAGCGCGCCGAACCGGTCAGAAATTTCCATAAGCTCGTCGAGATCCTGACTGATACAGATGATCGCAGCGCCCTTGGCGGCAAGGTCCAGCAGCGCCTGCCGGATCGCGGCGGCGGCGGCGGCATCAACCCCCCATGTCGGCTGGTTGACCACGAACACATCGGGGTTCTGTTCGATCTCGCGCCCGACCACGAATTTCTGCAGATTGCCGCCAGACAGCGCCCGCGCCGCCACAGAGGCCCCCGGCGTGCGCACATCGAATTTGGCGATGACGTGATCGGCAAAATCCTGCGCCGCGATCCAGTTGATGAAGCCGTTTTTCACCAGCCCCTTGCGCTGGCCCGCCGTCAGCACGGCATTCTCGGTCAGGCTCATGTTGGGCGCGGCGGCATGGCCCAGCCGCTCTTCGGGGCCGGTCAGCAGCCCCGCCTCGCGCCGCAGGGACGGCCCGTCGCGGCTGACATCGCGTCCCTTGAACCAAATGGCGCCCTGCGGCGCGAGCCGCTCGCCCGACAGCGCCATCAGCAGCTCGTCCTGCCCGTTGCCGGCCACACCGCCAATGCCCAGAACTTCGCCGGCGCGCACCTCCAGCGAAATCTCGCGCAGCGGCGTTCCGAACGCCCCCGGCGCGGGCAGCGACAGCGCCTCGCAGCGCAGCAAGACCTCGCCCTTGGCCCCCGCCTTCGGCTCGGGGGTGAGAAAGCTCGATCCCACCATCATCTCGGCCATCTGCCGCGCCGTCACCTCGCGCGGTGTGCAGGTGCCGACATTCTTGCCAAGCCGCAGGATCGTCGCCTCGTCGCACAGCGTGCGGATCTCTTCGAGCTTGTGCGAGATATACAGGATCGACGTGCCCTCGGCCTTCAGCTTGTTGAGGGTGCGGAACAGGATCTCGACCTCCTGCGGGGTAAGCACCGATGTCGGCTCGTCCATGATCAGCAGTCGCGGGTTCTGCAGCAGGCAACGGATGATCTCTACCCGCTGGCGCTCGCCCGCCGACAACGTGCCGACCACGCGATAGGGATCAAGCGGCAGCCCGTAGGTTTCCGACACCTCGCGGATCTGCCGCGCCAGATCGCGCATCGGCGGCGGCGTCTCCATGCCCAGTGCGACATTCTCGGCCACGTCCAGCGCATCGAACAGCGAGAAATGCTGGAACACCATCGCCACGCCAGACCGGCGCGCATCCGATGGCTTGCCCGGCTGATACGGCTCGCCGTTCAGATGCATCTCGCCCTTGTCGGGCTTCACGAGACCAAAGATCATCTTGACCAGCGTCGACTTGCCCGCGCCGTTCTCGCCCAGCAGGGCGTGGATCTCGTTCTTGCCGATGTCAAAGGAGACGGTGTCGTTGGCAACGACCCCCGGATAGGCCTTGGTCAGCCCCCGGATGCTGAGAAGTGTGTCTGCCACCCCATGCTCCTCTCTGTTTCGTGATCGAGTAGAAACGCCGCAACGCCGATGGCAATGGCCTGCGGATGCCTGCCAAGAGATTTCCGCCCGATCGGGCAGCAGATGCGCGCAATCTGTGCATCCGTATGACCTAACGTCCGCAGCCGCTTGGAAAACCGCGCCCATTTGGTATCCGACCCGATCAGCCCGGCCCAGCGAAAGCCATGACCCAGCAGCGCGTGGCACAGGGCAAAGTCGATTTCGTGGCTGTAGGTCAGGACAAGATGTTCGGCCTGCTGCGGCGCATGCGGCACAAGCCGGGCGGGGTCGGCCGCGGGCACCATGGTGACCCCTTCAGGCACGACTTCGGGAAAGCGCTCTGGCGCCGTATCAACCCAGTTCAGCGCAATTTCGGGGCAAGGTGCCAGCACCGATACCAGCGCCCGCCCGACATGGCCGGCGCCCCAGACCCACAGCTGCCGCGACGGGCGCGCCACCGGTTCGATGAACCAGCCCTGAACCAGCTGCGCCTTGACGGCAACGCCTTGCGCCCGCGCCCGGTCCAACACCCGCGCCACCGCCAGCGGCTGTGCGCCCGGCCCGCGCGCGATCACCTCGCACCCCTCCAGCGCCTGCAGCGCCGCAGCGTCGTAAAGCTCGGTCAGCAGCACCACCGACCCGCCGCAGCATTGCCCCAGCTGCGGGCCCAGCGGATGCCGCGTCAGCCCTTGCCGGGACAGCGCCGCCTCTGCCGCCATCAGCTCCAGCGCGCCGCCCCCGATGGTGCCCGACTGCCCGAAACCGCGCTCATCGGGCCAGACCAGCATCGCCGCGCCCACCTCGCGCGGGGCCGATCCCGCGACCTCTGCCACGACAACCCGCGCAACCCGGCCATGCGCCGCTACCGCCGCGCTCAACGCGCCAAGGTCAAACCCCATCCTGCACCTTCCGCAGCGCCATCAGCACCCGCTCGGGCGTCGCCGGCGCATCTAGCGCCGGATAGGCCGTGCCGCAACTGGCAACCGCATCGGAAAGCGCAAGAAAAGCCGATATTCCCAACATGAACGGCGGCTCTCCAACCGCCTTCGAACGATAGATCGTCTCCTCCCGGTTCGCCCCATCCCAAAGCGCAACGTTGAACACCTCGGGCCGGTCCGAACAGGCCGGGATCTTGTAGGTCGACGGCGCATGGGTACGCAGACGGCCCCGATCATCCCAGACAAGCTCTTCGGTGGTCAGCCAGCCGGCGCCCTGCACATAGCCGCCCTCGATCTGGCCGATGTCGATGGCCGGGTTCAGCGAAGCCCCGGCATCGTGCAGAATATCCGTCCGCAAGATGCGATACTCGCCGGTCAGCGTGTCCAGCACCACCTCGCTGCAAGCCGCGCCATAGGCGAAATAAAAGAACGGCCGCCCCTGCCCCTTGATGCGATCCCATTCCACCTTCGGCGTCTTGTAGAAACCGGTCGAAGACAGGCTCACCCGCCCCTCGTAGCACAGCTTCGCCGCCACCTCGAAACTCATGACCTCCTCGCCAACCCTCACCGACCCATCAGCAAAGATCACCTCGGATGCCCGCGCCTGAAACAGCGCGGCCAGATGCTCGGCCATGCGCTCCCGGATGGTATCACAAGCCGCCTTCACCGCCATGCCGTTCAGGTCCGAGCCCGAAGACGCCGCCGTCGCCGAGGTGTTGGGCACTTTCGCCGTGTCGGTGGCGGTGATCCGAACCGCCCCGAGCGGAATGCCGAACCGCGCCGCCGCCACCTGCGCCACCTTCTGGAACAGGCCCTGCCCCATCTCGGTGCCGCCATGGTTCAGCGCAACCGACCCGTCCTGATAGACATGCACCAGCGCCCCCGCCTGGTTGAGATGCGTCAGCGTGAACGAGATCCCGAACTTCACCGGCGTCAACGCAATGCCCCGCTTGAGCAATGGCTTGCTGGCGTTCCACGCCGCCACCGCCGCCCGCCGCGCCTCATAATCGCACGACTGCGCCAACCGCTCCGTCAGCGCCCCCAGCACAAAATCTTCGACCGGCTGGCCATAGTGCGTCGTCTGAACCCCGGCAGGCGCCGCCAGCGCATGCCCCACCGGCCCGCCCGCCCCGCGCGAGGCAACATCCCCCTCAGCGGAAGCCAACTTCTTCTGGCTCGAAATATCCTCGGGGGGAAACGCCGCAGGCGTTTGGGGGGCAGACAGCCCCCCGTCTGCGCCATCCACCGGCGCATCCGCATAGTAATTTGCCCGCCGCACCGCCAGCGGATCGCGCCCTAGCGCATGGGCGACATGATCGAGCACCCGCTCGATCCCCAACATCCCCTGCGGCCCGCCAAAGCCACGATAAGCGGTGGCGCTTTGCATGTTGGTCTTCAGCCGGTGGCTTTCGATCCGCATCGACGGGATGTGATAGGCATTGTCCGCGTGCAGCATCGCCCGGTCGGCCACCGGCAAGGATAGATCCTGCGCCCAGCCGCAGCGGGTGTGCTGCACGAAGTCGACCGCCAGCAGCCGCCCGTCATCGTCATAACCAACGGCATAATCGATGCGGAAATCATGACGTTTGCCAGTGATCATCATGTCGTCGTCGCGGTCATAGCGCATCTTGGCCGGACGCCCCGTCGCCGCGGCCACCACCGCGCAAGCCACCGCCAGCGCGTTGCCCTGGCTTTCCTTGCCGCCAAAACCACCGCCCATGCGGCGCGTCTCGACCCGCACCGCGTGCATCGGCAGATGCAGCGCATGGGCAACCTTGTGCTGAATCTCGGTCGGGTGCTGGGTCGAGGAATGCACCAGCATGTCGCCGTTTTCCTGCGGCAGAACCAGCGCGGCCTGCCCTTCCAGATAGAAATGCTCCTGCCCGCCCATGTCGATGGTGCCGCGCAGCTGGTGCGGCGCGTCGTCCAGCGCCGCCGCGGTGTCGCCCTTTTCCCAGATGCGCGGGCCGTCTTCGAACCGCGACTCGGCCGCCATCGCCTCGTCGACGCTCAGCAGTGCGTCCCGCTCCTGCCATGTGATCTGCGCCTTGCGCACCGCCTTGCGGGCCGCCAGATGCGAGGTCGCGGCCACCAGAAACACCGGCTGCCCGACGTAACACACGCTCGCCCCCGACAGCATCGGCTCGTCCCCCAGCGAGGGCGAGCAATCGCACTCCGACGGCAGATCCTTTGCCTCCCAGACCCGCACCACGCCGGGCGCGGCGCGCACCGCCTCAAGGTCAATCTTTGCGATCCGCCCGGAAGCGATCTGCGACAGCCCGAATGCCAGATGCAGACAGCCCGCGGGCACCGGGATGTCATCGATATAGCGTGCCCGCCCGGTGACATGCAGCGGGGCGGCCTCATGCGGCAGGGGTTTCGAAACGCTCATGCCCGCACCTTCCGTACATCGGTATCCGCGCCCAGATCCTCGAGCAGGTGGCGCGTCAGCATGTTGCGCGCCGCCAGCAGCCGGTAATCCGCCGAGGCGCGCATGTCGCTCATCGGGGTGAAATCCGTCTCCCAGCCATCCCACGCGGCGATCACCGCCTCGTCGGTCCATGGTTTGCCGATCAACGCCGCCTCGACCGTCGCCGCCCGCTTGGGAATGCCGGCCATGCCGCCAAATGCGATCCGCGCGCCCGTCACGAGCCCGCCCTCGACCGTCACGTTGAACGCGCCGCAAACCGCCGAGATATCCTGATCAAAGCGTTTCGACAGCTTGTAGACCCGCAGCCGGTCTTGCCCGCGCGGGATGGTCACCGCCTCGACGAACTCACCGGGGGCGCGGTCCTGCTTGCCATATTCCAGAAAGAATTCCTCGATCGGCATGTCGCGCGATCCGCCCTGATGGCGCAGATGCAGCGTTGCGCCCAGCGCGATCAGCACCGGGGGGTTGTCGCCGATCGGCGATCCGTTGGCGATGTTGCCGCCGATGGTCGCCGCCGCGCGCACCTGCGCCGACCCATAGCGGCGCAGCATCTCGGCATAGCTCGGGTATTCCTCGCGCATCAGCTCGAGCACCCTGTCCATGGTGACCCCAGCGCCGATGCGGATGGCATCGTCCGACACGTCGATCCGTTGCAGATCGGCGCAGCGGTTCAGAAAGATCACCCCCGACAGATCGCGCAGCTGCTTGGTGACCCACAGGCCAACGTCGGTCGCCCCGGCGACCAGCACAGCCTCGGGTCGCTCGGCATATAGCGCCGCCAGCGCCTCGGCGCTTTCGGGGGCGCAGGGCAGTTCGGCCACCTCGGGCAATGGCGGTTCGGCCATCCAGTCCGGCACCGGCGACAACGCCGCCGCTTCGGCGGCGCGCACGATCGGCGCGTAGCCGGTGCACCGGCACAGGTTCCCCGCCAGCGCATCGTCATACCCGGTGTCCCCGACCTTGTGCGCCTTGGCCATCGACACGATGAATCCCGGCGTACAGAAGCCGCATTGCGAGCCGTGCTTATCGACCATCGCCTGCTGCACCGGATGCAGCGCGCCATCGGGCGCCCCGATGCCCTCGACGGTGCGCAGCGCCTTGCCATGCAACTGCGGCAACAGCAGGATGCAGGCGTTCAGCGCCTTGGTGCCATCATCGTCAGTCACCATCACGGTGCAGGCACCGCAATCGCCCTCGTTACAGCCTTCCTTGGTACCGGTCAGGCCGCGCCGCTCGCGCAGCCAGTCAAGCGTGGTCCGCGTCGGAGACACTCCGCGCAGATCCACTCTTTCCCCGTTCAGAAGAAAGCAGATATCCATATGTCATAGACCCGCCGCCTTACACTGTCCAAAAGATGCGCGCCCCCGATGCGGCGTAGAAGGCGCGCGGACCATCCCTGTCTGAGCCAAGGCTAGAAGCCACACGCGCCGCTTGGCAAGAGAAAATCGCCCAATTCCCGAGCATCCGCCCGCGCTGCGCCGCCAAACCCGGCAGGCGGGCGGGCGCCGGGAACATGGGCGCGCAGGAACCGCAGCCCCCACCGCGCATTGTCTTTCGCAACATGCCGCAAAGGATGCCCCGATGAACCGACTACAGATCTCGCGCATGGCGCGCAGGCTCACCCGGACCGAAGGCAGCCCTGACGCTGCGCTGAACGAAGCGAACCGCGTCATCGCCGAGGAAGACGCCCGCGGCCGCACACAAAAAGCCGACACATGGCGCGCGATCCGCGACGCGCTGCACGGCCGCGACGCCCCTGCCGCAGAGGAAGGCAGCTGAGCGCCCTTCCCCCCGCCCGGCGCAGCGCCTACTCTGCTCTCATGGCAGATCCCCGATTCATACACTTGCGCGTTCACACCGAATATTCCTTGCTCGAAGGGGCGGTGCGGCTGAAAAAGCTGCCCGGCCTGTGCGAAGCGATGGAAATGCCCGCGATTGCGGTCACGGATAGCAACAACCTCTTTGCAGCGCTGGAGTTTTCCGTCGGTGCCAGCGGCGCGGGCATCCAGCCGATCATCGGCTGTCAGGTCGATCTGCGCTACACCAACCCCGCACCGGGCGAGCGGCCCAAACCGCCCGCGCCCATCGTCCTGCTGGCGCAGAACGAGACCGGCTACGAAAACCTGATGAAGCTGAACTCGTGCCTGTATATGCGGGGCGACGGCCAGCTGGCGCATGTGACGCTTGAGGATCTTGAAATCCATCACGACGGGCTGATCTGTCTGTCGGGCGGACCGGATGGCCCGGTGGGGCGGCTGCTGCGCGACAATCACCGCGCCGCCGCGCAGGTGCTGCTGACCAGCCTGCACAGGCTCTTTGGCGATCGGCTTTATGTCGAATTGCAACGCCACCCCGGCGATGACGGGCTGCCGCAGGCCGAAAAGCTGTCCGAACGCGGCCATATCGAGATGGCCTATGAAATGGGCCTGCCGCTGGTCGCCACCAACGACGTCTATTTCCCCAAGCCCGAAATGTACGAGGCGCATGACGCGATGATCTGCATCGCCGAGGGCGCCTATGTCGATCAGCAGGAACCGCGCCGCCGCCTGACGCCGCAGCATTACCTCAAGACCCCGCAAGAGATGGCGACGCTGTTCGCCGATCTGCCGGAGGCGCTGGAGAACACCGTCGAGATCGCCAAGCGCTGCGCCTTCATGGCCTATCGCCGCGACCCGATCCTGCCGAAATTCGCCGATGATGAGGTCGCCGAACTGCGCCGCATGGCCAACGAGGGCCTGCAACGCCGCCTTGCGGTGATCCCCCACGCGGTCAGCGTGGAGGAATACCAGGAACGGCTCGATTTCGAGCTGGGCATCATCGAAGGCATGGGCTTTCCCGGCTATTTCCTGATCGTTGCCGATTTCATCCAATGGGCCAAGGACCACGACATCCCGGTCGGGCCGGGCCGTGGCTCGGGCGCCGGGTCGTTGGTGGCCTATGCGCTGACCATCACCGACCTCGACCCTTTGCGCTATTCGCTGCTGTTCGAACGCTTCCTCAACCCCGAACGGGTGTCGATGCCCGACTTCGACATCGACTTCTGCATGGATCGCCGCGAAGAGGTGATCCGCTACGTTCAGGAGAAATACGGCCACGACAAGGTGGCGCAAATCATCACCTTCGGCGCACTGCTGTCGAAAATGGCGGTGCGCGACGTGGGCCGCGTGCTGCAGATGCCCTATGGACAGGTCGACCGCCTGTCCAAGATGATCCCGGTCGAAGGCGTCAAACCTGTCAGCATCGAACAGGCCCTGCGCGACGAGCCGCGCCTTGCCGAAGAGGCGCGCAACGAAGAGGTGGTTGATCGCCTGCTGACCTACGGCCAGCAGGTCGAAGGGCTGCTGCGCTCGGCGGGCACCCACGCCGCGGGTGTGGTCATCGCCGACCGGCCCACCGACCAGCTTGTGCCGTTGTACAAAGACCCCCGCTCCGACATGCCCGCCACCCAGTTCAACATGAAATGGGTGGAACAGGCGGGGCTGGTGAAATTCGACTTCCTCGGCCTGAAGACGCTGACGGTGATCCAGAACGCGGTGAACCTGATCCTCAAGGATGGCCGCCCCATCCATGTCGCCGCCGATGGCACGCAGCTGTACGAGCCAGCCGAGGGCGGCGAAAACCAGATGAACCTCATCCCGCTGGATGATGAAAAGACCTACAAGCTTTACGCGGCGGCCAAGACCGTCGCGGTGTTCCAGGTGGAATCGACGGGTATGATGGATGCGCTCAAGCGCATGAAACCCACCTGCATCGAAGACATCGTGGCGCTTGTGGCGCTGTACCGGCCCGGCCCGATGGAAAACATCCCGGTCTATTGCGAGGTCAAGAACGGCCTGCGCGAAATCACCTCGGTCCACCCGTCGATCGACCATATCCTTGCCGAAACCCAAGGCATCATCGTCTATCAGGAACAGGTGATGCAGATCGCGCAGGAAATGGCGGGCTACAGCCTTGGCGGCGCCGACCTGCTGCGCCGCGCCATGGGCAAGAAGATCAAGGAGGCGATGGACGCCGAGCGCCCCAAGTTCGAAAAGGGCGCGGCGGAAAACGGGGTCGATAAAAAGAAGGCCACCGAGGTCTTCGACCTTCTGGAAAAATTCGCCAACTACGGCTTCAACAAATCGCACGCGGCAGCCTATGCGGTGGTCAGCTACCAGACCGCTTGGCTCAAGGCGAACCACCCTGTCGAATTCATGGCAGGCGTCATGAACTGCGATATCCACCTGACCGACAAGCTGGCGATCTATTTCGACGAGCTGAAGCATGGGCTGAAACTGGGCTATGTGCCACCCTGCGTGAACCGGTCGATGGCCACATTCGACGTGGAAAATCAGGAACTGGTGTACGGCCTTGGCGCGCTCAAGAACGTCGGGGTCGAGGCGATGCAGCTGGTGGTCCAGGGCCGCCGATCCATTCCCGAAGACCCGTCCAGCCCCCAAAAGCCCTTTGCCACCATCTTCGATTTCGCCCGCCGGGTCGATCTCAAGAAGATCGGCAAGCGCCCGCTGGAAATGCTGGCCCGCGCCGGGGCGTTCGACCAGCTCGACCGCAACCGGCGCCGCATGTTCGATTCGCTCGATGCGCTGGTCGCCTATTCGGCGGCAATCCACGAACAGCGCGCTTCGGCGCAGGTGTCGCTGTTTGGCGATGCGGGCGACGATCTGCCCGAACCGCGCCTGACCCCCGCCCCCGACTGGCTGCCCGCCGAGCGCCTGAACGAGGAATTCAAGGCCATCGGCTTCTACCTGTCGGGCCATCCGCTTGACGATTACATGCCCGCGCTGAAACGACGCGACGTGATGACACTGGAAGAGGTGCGCAACAAGGCGCAGGGCACCGCTTGCATCGCCAAGCTGGCCGGCGTGGTTGCGGGGCGTCAGGAACGCAAGTCGGCGCGCGGCAATCGCTTTGCCTTTGCTCAGTTGTCGGACCCGACCGGCGCCTATGAGGTGACGATCTTTTCCGAAACGCTGGAGAAATCCCGCGAGCTGCTGGAAACCGGATCAAAGGTTGTCGTGACCGTCGAAGCGACGGTGGAAAGCGACCAGCTCAAGCTGCTGGCCCGCAGCTTCGGCCCGGTGGAAACGGTGGTTGCGGATGCCGGGGCCTCGGGGTTGAAGATCTTCATCGAGACCCCGGGAACTCTCTCTCATGTCGCATCGATCCTGAGCCGCGCCGCCGAGCAGATGCCCAAGGCAGGGCGCGGGCCGATCCGCCTGTGCCTGAGCGCCGAAGGCCTGCCCGGCGAGGTCGAAATGGATCTCAAGCGCGAATTCCCAGTGACGCCCGAGATCAAGGGCGCGGTCAAATCGCTCGACGGAGTGCTGGCAGTCGAAGATTTCTGAACGCGCGACAGGTCAGTAATGGGGTGGGCGCTCATCGCCCATCACCACCCCGCCCGCGCTATCGGCCTGTCGATCGGCCTCTCGTTCGATCAAAAGTGCAAGGCGACGTGTCAGCAGCGCAATATCACGATCCTGCCGCGCCACGACCGATGACAGATCGTCGGTGGTGCGCTCGAGATGGGCAAGACGTTCCTCAAGGGCGGAAGTGTCGTTGGGCATGGTCGGGCTCCTTTCTGGTGGAGATAGGCTTCCCTGCGGGCGTTGTCTACGCCAGAGGGGGCGCTGCCCCCGCCCTTCGGGCCCCCCGGGATATTTAGGGCCAGAAGAAGACCCTGCGCCGCGCCCCGGTTTCTTCTGGCCCCAAAATATCCCCGCCGGAGGCAGGCCGGACGGCCGAACTTTGCGCAGCGCCGGGGCATTGCACACAGCCCGCCTGTTGCCCCCACACGCGCAAGCCGCTAAGGGAAGCGCGCATTCCGCAAGGAGCCCATCATGGCGAAAGACAAAAAAGCCCCCCGCCCCAAGGCCCAGACGCCGAAGGGGTTCCGCGATTATTTCGGCCCGGAGGTGACAGAGCGCGCCGAAATGCTGCGTGCCATCGCCGGGGTGTATCATCGCTACGGCTTCGAAGCGCTGGAATCGAGTGCGGTCGAAACCGTCGAGGCGCTTGGCAAATTCCTGCCGGATGTGGATCGCCCCAACGAGGGCGTGTTCGCATGGCAGGACGAGGACGACAGCTGGATGGCGCTGCGCTACGATCTGACCGCGCCGCTGGCGCGGGTCTATGCGCAACATCGCAACGAGCTGCCCTTGCCCTATCGGCGTTTTGCCATGGGGCCGGTCTGGCGCAATGAAAAGCCGGGACCGGGACGGTTCCGCCAGTTCTACCAGTGCGATGCGGATACCGTTGGCGCAGCCTCCGTGGCGGCCGACGCCGAGATCTGCGCGATGCTTTCGGACACGCTTGAGGTGGTCGGTATTCCGCGCGGCGATTATCTGGTGCGGGTGAACAACCGCAAGGTTCTGAACGGTGTGCTCGAAACCATGGGTCTTGACGACGAGGCACAGCGTGACGCCGTGCTGCGCACCATCGACAAGTTCGACAAGGTCGGAGAGTCGGGTGTGCGGGCATTGCTTGGCAAGGGGCGGCTCGATGCCTCCGGCGCCTATATCGACGGCGTGGGCCTGTCAGATGCGCAGGCCGATCCGGTTCTGGCGTTCCTGACCTCGAAAGGGGCCGATGCAGGCGCAACCGTTGCCAACCTGCGCGCGGCCATCGGCAGCAGCGCCATCGGCGCCGAAGGCGTTGACGAACTGGAACAGATCGGCGCGCTTCTGGCGGCGCAAGGCTATGGCAATGACCGGATCGAGATCGATCCCAGCGTTGTGCGCGGCCTTGGCTATTACACCGGGCCGGTGTTCGAAGCCGAGCTGACCTTTGAAATCCTCGACGAGAAGGGCCGCAAGCGGCAATTCGGCTCTGTCGCAGGCGGCGGACGTTACGACGACCTTGTGAAGCGCTTCACCGGGCAGGCTGTGCCTGCAACCGGCGTCAGCATCGGCGTCGACCGGCTGCTGGCCGCGCTGCGCGAGAAGGGCCGCATCGGCACGATCCCGCAAGGCCCCGTCGTGGTGACCGTCATGGACAAGGCCCGCATGGCCGATTACCAGGCCATCGTCGCCGAGCTGCGCAATAACGGCATTCGCGCCGAGGTCTATCTTGGCAACCCGAAGAACTTCGGCAACCAGCTCAAATATGCCGACAAGCGCAATTCTCCTGTCGCCATCATCGAAGGCGGCGATGAAAGGGAACGCGGCGTGCTGCAGGTCAAGGACCTGATCCTTGGCGCAAAGCTGGCGCAGGATGCGACGCTTGAAGAGTGGAAGGAGCGCCCGAGCCAATACGAGATCCCGCGCGGCGATCTGGTCGCCAAGGTCCGGGAGATCCTAGCACAATGGGCGTGACCACGGCGGCCGAGCGCGCCGAAGCGGTTCGCCTGCGCCAGCGCTTTCTCGACCTTGGGGCACAGAATGTCGATTGCGCCATCCTGCAACCGGCGGAAACGCTGCTGGACCTCTACGGCGAGGACATCCGCGCGCGCACCTATGTGACGCAGGATCCAAGCCGCGGCGAGGTCATGCTGCGTCCTGATTTCACCGTGCCCGTGGTGCAGATGCATATGGAAACCGGCGCGGCCCCGTCGCGCTATACCTATTGCGGCGAGGTGTTCCGGCGTCAGGAAGACCACCCCGAACGCCCGGCGGAATATTTTCAGGTCGGCTATGAGCTGTTCGCCGACGACGATCCCGCGCAGGCCGATGCCGAGGTGTTCGCGGTGTTTGCAGACGCCCTTGCGGGCTATGATCTGCGCGCGGTGACTGGCGATATCGGCATTCTCACCGCCGCTGTCATGGCGCTTGAGATTTCCGAACCGCGCCGCGCCGCGCTGATGCGCCACATCTGGCGGCCGCGCCGGTTCCGGGCACTGCTCGACCGCTTTTCGGGGCGCGCGCCGCTGCCGCCGTCGCGCAAGGCGCTGCTCAAGGACGCCAAGACAGTGGCGACTGCGCCAATGATCGGGTTGCGCTCTGAGGCGGAAATCGCCGCCCGCGTTGCGGCGCTGCGCGCCGATGCTGCCGAAGGCCCGCTGTGCCGCAGTCAGGTTCAGCTGATCGATGCGCTGCTGGCAGTGCGCGAAACCTGCAGCTTTGCGCTGGAGCATCTGCACGACATCGCAGTCGACCTGCCCGGTCTGGTGCCCGCGGTGAACCGGTTCGAACAGCGCTGCAACGCGCTTGCCGCCCGCGGCATCGACGTTAGCGCGCTGGAGTTCGAGGCCAGCTACGGGCGCTCTTCGATGGAATATTACGATGGCTTCGTCTTTGGCTTCGTGCCCGCACAGCGGCCCGACCTGCCCCCCATCGCCACCGGCGGGCGCTATGATGCGCTGACCCAGCGACTTGGCGGCGGGCGCGCGGCCCCGGCGGTGGGCGGGGTGATCCGCCCCGGCCTGCTGTTGCAACTGGAGGGCGTGGCATGACGATCAAGCTTGGGGTGCCCTCCAAGGGGCGGCTGATGGAAAAGACCTTCGACTGGTTTGGCGCGCGCGGCATCGGGCTCGCCCGCACCGGCAACGAGCGCGAATACGCCGGCGCGGTCGAGGGCATCGAAGGTGTCGATCTTGTGCTGCTCTCCGCCGGAGAAATCCCGCGCGAACTGGCGGCGGGGCGCATCCATCTGGGCGTGACCGGCACCGATCTGATCCGCGAAAAGCTGGTACAATGGGATCAGAAGGTCGAGCCGCTGGCCGAGCTGGGCTTTGGTCAGGCCGACCTGATCATCGCCGTACCCGCCTGCTGGATCGATGTGAACACGCTTGACGATCTGGATGGGGCGGCAGCGGCATTCCGGGCCGCGCATGGCTTCCGGATGCGGATCGCGACGAAATACCACCGGTTGGTGCGCGAGTTCCTCAGGCAGGGCGGCGTCGCCGATTATCAGCTTGTCGACAGTCAGGGCGCGACCGAAGGCACGGTCAAGAACCTGACGGCCGAAGCGGTGGCCGACATCACCTCGACCGGCGAGACATTGCGGGCGAACCATCTCAAGGTGCTTGAGGAAGAGCCGGTTCTGCGCAGTCAGGCAACGCTGTTTCGCAGCCGCAACGCTCCGCTGGCCGGAGCCGACCGGGAGGCGCTGCGCACATTGACCAAGATGCTGAGGGTCTGAGCCGCGAACGCCGCGCGCCTTTGGCCGAACCAACCATGGCGCAAGGGTCACAGAAAAAAGGCCGGGCTCTGGAAAGAGCCCGGCCTTGTTATTTTCAGGCGACCTTGCGGCGCGGACGGCTGCGGCGTGCCTTTACGGCTGCCGGGGCGCCATGGTTAGGGCCACCGTGCTTGCCAGCGGGCTTGCCCGAAGGCTTGCCCTGACCGCCGCCACCGCGACGCCCACCGCCGCCACCGCGACGACGCTGACTGCCACCGCCGGTCACTTCGGCCGGAGCTTCGCCCGACGCCACGGGGATCTCGATCTTCATCAGCTTCTGGATCTGGCGCAGCAGATCGCCCTCATCCGGTGCGCAGAAGGCAATCGCCTCGCCCTCACGCCCGGCGCGGGCGGTCCGGCCAATGCGGTGCACGTAATTGTCCGGCACCTCGGGCAGATCGAAGTTCACCACATAGGCGACGCCCGGAATGTCGATGCCGCGCGCGGCGACGTCGGTGGCGACCAGCACGTTGATATCGCCATCACGGAACGCCTTGATGGCACGGTCGCGCTGGCCTTGGCTCTTGTTGCCATGGATCGACGCGGCGTTGAAGCCATCGGCCACAAGGCCCTTCATCAGGCGCTCTGCGCCGTGTTTGGTGCGCGAGAACACCAGCGTCAGCGCGTCCATGTCCCGGCGCAGAACTTCGCGCAGCTTGGCCGGCTTGTCGTTCTTGTCGACGAAATGCACCGACTGGGTGATCTTGTCGGCGGCCTTGCCCGGAGGCGAAACCTGCACCTTGCGCGGGTTGTTGAGATAGGCGGCGGACAGCTCTTCCATCTGCTTGGGCATGGTGGCCGAAAACAGCATGGTCTGGCGCGGCGTGCCCAGCTTGGGGGCGATCCGGCGCAGCGCGTGGATGAAACCAAGGTCGAGCATCTGGTCGGCCTCGTCCAGCACCAGCTGGCGCACGGTCGACAGATCGACGGCGCCGCGATCCATCAGGTCGATCAGGCGGCCGGGGGTGGCGACAAGGATGTCGACGCCGCGCGCAAGGAAGCTGATCTGACGGTTGATGGATTGCCCACCAACCACGGTGGCGACGCGCAGCTTGGAGCCATCGGTGAGCTGGCGCAGGCTGTCGGCGATCTGGTTGACCAGTTCGCGGGTCGGGGCCAGCACCAGCGCCTTGGCGCATTTGGGCGCGGGCTTGCCCGGCTGGGCCAGCAGCCCGTCGATCAGCGGCAGGCCAAAGGCCAGCGTCTTGCCGGTGCCGGTCTGGGCAAGGCCCAGCACGTCATGACCTTCAAGCGCAAGCGGGATCGCCTGGTTCTGGATCGGGGTGGGTTCCTTGAACCCGTTCTTCTGAAGCACTTCTGTAAGGGACGGCGCGAGGCCGAGCATGTCGAAGTCGAACAAATCTTATCCTTTGCGGGCCGCATCGAGTCATCGAACACGGCATGACGCCACCCGCCCCGCATCTGGGGCGGCATGGTCAGGGTGTCGCGCAAAGCCTCTGGCAGCGCGGGCGTCTCCCGCGACCTGCTGGCCATTCGCGTCCAGAACCCTGCGTGATGGGGAACCGTGAGTGGTGACACCGATGCGCTCATGCCCGGGAATAATCCCGAAGGGGCGCGGCTAGCTCACGCGGCAGCGCGGCGTCAGAACCGCAAATGGGGCCTGACGCCGCATCTGTCAAGCGCTATCAGCCCACGAGGCCGGGAAATCCAAAGCCGCGCTCCAGCACTTCGCCCGCCTCAAGGCAGATATCCTCGCGCCACGGCGGGCAGACCAGCTGCACCCCCGAGGGCACGCCGTCGATGACGTCCGAGGCGATCGAGATCGCCGGAACGCCCAGCACCGGAATGGCAATCTGCGGCAGCATCACATCCCACAGATGGGCGATCATCGCGTCGCCCTCCAGATCCTGATCCTGCCGGAACGGCAGCTCGGCGCAATTGGGCATCAACACCACCGGGTAATCGGCCAGAAACCCTCGCCACGCCCGGATCAGCGCCGCCCGCCGCGAAAACAGCGCGCCGAAGCCCGCGACGTCGATGCGCGCGGCGCGATCCGCGTAATGCGACAGCAGGGCGATGGCCCCGGCGTCGCCTTCGCGCTGCGCCGCTTCCATCTTGGCCTCATGGCCATCCGACAGCCACAGATCGACCTGAAGCTCCACCGCCTCGCGCAGCTCGGGGATCTGCGCCGGGGTCTCGACCTCCCAGCCCGCATCGCGGAACATCTGCGCGGCGCGCTGCAGATCGGCAACGATGCGCGGGTCGGTGTCGATGCCGCCCGGATGGGTCACCAGCGCCACGCGGCGGCGGTACGCGGGACCGACCAGCGGCACCGGCGCGCTCCAGACATCTTCGGGCGCATAGCCCGCCATGCCTTCGAGCCCGAGCCGCAAATCGTCGACCCGCCGCGCCAGAGGCCCTGAGACCGCCATGATCTGCGCCCCGATGGCCCGGTCGGGGCCGGACTGGTTGAACATCGGCACCCGCCCCGGCGTCGGGCGCAGGCCCTGAATGCCGCAGGCATAGGCCGGATAGCGGATCGACCCGGCAATGTCGGTGCCATGGCCGATATGCCCCATGCCGGTGGCCACCGCCGCCCCTGCCCCGCCAGACGAGCCGCCCGCCGTCAGCGCATCGTTGTGCGGGTTCTTGGTGGCGCCGTAGAACCCGTTGGTGGTGAACCAGCGGTAGGAAAACGCCGGGGTGTTGGTGCGACCGATGACGATGGCATCCTTTTCGCGCATGTGGCGCAGGAACGGGCTGTCCTGCGTTGCGATCACGTCGCTGTAGATCTGGCACGAATTGGTGCTGGCATAGCCTTTCTGATCCGACAGCACCTTGACCGTCACCGGCACCCCCGCCAGTGCGCCCACCGGCTTGCCGGCGGCGATGCGGGCGTCCAGTGCCTCGGCCTCGGCCAGCGCATCGCTGCCGCAGTTCTGCACAATGGCGTTGACCTTGGGATTCATCTTGAGCACGCGGTCCAGCGTTTCGCCCACGATGTCGGTGGCCTTGAGCGCACCAGATTGGACGCGCGCGGCGATTTCGCGCGCGCTCAGAGCATTCAGATCAGTCATGCGGATTTCTTTTCCTGAAACTCGGCCAGCATGCGCTGGCGCACGTTGCGCACCACTGCTTCGGGGGTCGGAATGCAGGCGACATGCGGCGTCACGAAGACACGCTCATGCGCCCAGAACGGGTGGCCTGCGGGCAGCGGTTCGGTCTCGAAGACATCGACCGAGGCACCCGACAGCTGGCCGCTGTCGAGCGCCGTGATCAGATCGGGTTCGATCAGCTGTCCGCCGCGCCCGACATGGATCAGCGCCGCGCCGCGCGGCAGCTTGGCAAGGAAGGCGGCGTCGATCAGCCCGCGGGTCTGCGGCGTCAGCGGCAGCACGTTGATGAGAATATCGCTCTGCGCCAGAAAGGCATCCATCTCGCCGTCGGTGTAATGGGTCACGCCCGGCTCTGCCTCGGGCATGCGGCGCGAATAGCCAGCCACCGAATAGCCAAGCGCCACCAGCCCCTTGGCCACCGCCCGGCCCATCAGGCCAAAGCCCATGACCCCGATGCGCCGCGCCGTCGGCGACAGGCCGGTCAGCTTGCGCGCCCAGACTTCGCTGGCCTGATTGGCGCGCACCTGCGCCATCTCGCGGTGATGCCAAAGCACATGGAAGGCGCAGAACCCCGCCATTTGCAGCGCCTGATCCGGGTCTTCGAGCCGATAGACCGGCAGGCCCTGCGGCAGCGACGGGCATCGGTCGATGGCATCCTGCCCCGCGCCGACGCTGAACACCGCCTCGAGCTTGGGATAGCGATGGAACGCCTCGGCATCCGGGATGAAGGTCAGCATGAAGCGCACGTCTTCGGGACGTTCGATGTCGTCGGGGGCGCGAAGATCAAGCTCGGGCGCCAGCTTGTCGAAGAGCGGAATGAAACGGTCGGGCAGTTTCAGTTGCGAACAGGTGGCAACGCCAAGGATACGGCTCATGCGAGAACTTTCTGATTGTCCCAGTCCGCGCCGGGCACTGCGGCGAGAAGCTGTCTGGTGTAGTCTTCTGTCGGGTTGAGGAAGATTTCATGCACGGTGCCGATCTCGACCAGCCTGCCCTTTTGCATCACGGCGATACGATCGCACAGCTGGGCGGCGACCCGCAGATCATGGGTGATGAACAGGATCGACAGCCCCATCTTCTCGCGCAGATCGCGCAGCAGATCCAGCACCTGCGCCTGAATCGACACATCCAGCGCCGACACCGCCTCGTCGGCGATGATCAGTTCCGGGTCCATCGCCAGCGCGCGGGCAATGCCGATGCGCTGGCGCTGCCCGCCGCTGAATTCATGCGGAAAGCGGCTGGCGGCATCGGCGCCAAGGCCGACTATCTCCAGCAGCTCTCTGGCGCGGCTTTCGGCCTCGCGCCGGGGAATGCCTCGGGCGATTGGCCCGTCGGTGATCGCGCCGATGATGCGCTGGCGCGGGTTGAGCGAGGCATAGGGGTCCTGAAACACCATCTGCACCTTGTGACGCTGGCGGCGCAGATCCTCATCCGACAGCGCGGCAAGGTCGACGCCGCCGACCAGCACCTGCCCGGCATCGGGGGTGACCAGCCGCACCGCGGTGCGCCCGAGCGTCGATTTGCCCGAGCCGGATTCGCCAACCAGCCCCAGCACCTCGCCGCGCGCGACACTGAGCGAGACATCATCCACCGCCCGCACCTCGCGCGGTGCGCGGAACATGCCGCCGCCGGTGCGATAGATCTTGCGCAGCCCCTTGATCTGCAGCGCCGGCGTTTCCGACAGCGCCCGCGCCGGGGGCAGCTTGCCGGTCGGGATCGCCTCCAGCAGACGCTTGGTATACTCGTGCTGCGGGTCTTGCAGCACCGCGCGCGCCGGGCCGCGTTCGACCACCTTGCCGGTGCGCATGACGATCACCTCATCGGCGATCTCGGCCACCACGCCGAAGTCATGGGTGATGAACATCACCGCCATGCCGCGCCGCGCCCGCAGATCGAGGATCAGTTTGAGGATCTGCGCCTGCGTCGTCACATCCAGCGCCGTTGTCGGCTCGTCGGCGATCAGCAGCTTGGGTTCCAGCGCCAGCGCCATGGCGATCATCGCCCGCTGGCGCTGCCCCCCCGACAGCTGGAACGGATAGGCGCGGATGATCTTTTCCGGGTCGGGCAGCTGCACCTCGCGGATCAGATCCAGCGCCTTCTTGCGCCGCTCGGCCTGGGTGAAACGATCATGCGCGGCGAACACCTCGGCGATCTGATCGCCAATGCGCATCAGCGGGTTGAGCGCCGTCATCGGTTCCTGAAAGATCATCGCGATCTGCGCGCCGCGCAGGGCCATTTTCTCTGCGTCCGGCAGGCGGATCACATCGCGCGATTCAAACATGGCGCGGCCCGCCTTGACCGTCACGCCCGGCGGCAGCAGCCCCATCAGCGCGTTGGCGGTCATGGATTTACCGGACCCGGATTCCCCCACCACACACAGGATCTGGCCCTTGTCGATGGTCATGCTGACGTCTTCGACCGCAAAGGGCCGGTCGGCGCCTTCGGGAAGACCGATGGTCAGGTGCTCGATGGCAAGCGTGCTCATGCCCGGCCCTTTCTTGACAGATGCGGGTTCAGCGCATCGTTGAGCCCTTCCCCGATCAGGTTCAGCGCCAGAACCGTGATGATGATGGCAATGCCCGGAAAGAAGCTCAGCCACCAGCTGGACCGGATCACCGTGCGCGCCGCGCCGATCATGTAGCCCCAGCTCATGGCGTTGGGATCGCCAAGGCCAAGGAAGCTCAGCGAGCTTTCCAGCAGGATCGCCGTGGCCACCATCAGCGAGGCCATGACGATGATCGGAGACACGGTATTGGGCAGCACCTGCCGGATCAGGATGCGCGGCTTGCTCAGCCCCGCCAGCGTCGCCGCATCGACGAATTCGCGCTTGCGCACCGACATCACCTCGGCGCGCACCAGCCGCGCCACCGGCGGCCATGACACGATGGCGATGGCAAGGGTGATCGAGGCCAGCGAGGGTTCAAAGATCGCCACCAGCACGATGGCGAGGGCAAAGTTGGGAATGGTCTGGAAAAACTCGGTGAAGCGCATCGCGCCTTCATCGACGTATCCACCGTAAAATCCGGCAAGCGCCCCCAGCGGCACGCCAATCAGCAAGGCGACCAGTGTCGAGACCAGCCCGACCAGCAGCGACACCCTTGCGCCATAGGCCAGCTGCGAGGCCACGTCGCGGCCCAGCGTATCGGTGCCCAGCGGCAGCCCGTCCACCGCGAACGGCGCAAGGAAGGGGCGCTGCACCATCTGCCACGGCGAATGTTCAAAGATCAGCGGCGCAAACAGCGCCACGGCGATGACGGCGATCAACAGGACAACGCCGATCATCGCGCCGGTGTTGCTGCGAAAACGGGTCCAGAAGCTCATGCGCGCGCTCCGATGCGGGGGTCCACAAGGCGGTAGACGATGTCAGTGACGATGTTGAACGCGATGACCATGGCGGCAGAGACAAGAAACACCCCGAGGATGGTGTTGTAATCGCGCGCGGCGAGGCTTTCGAACATCAGCCGCCCGATACCCGGCCAAGCAAAGACGGTTTCGGTCAGCACCGCGCCGCCGATCAGCTGCCCCGCCTGAAGCCCGGCCAGCGTGACAACCGGCAGGATGGCGTTGCGCAGGATGTGACGGCGGCGGATCACCGCATCCGAAAGCCCCTTGGCGCGGGCGGTCTTGACGAAATCGGCGGTCGAGACCTCGAGCATCGAGGCCCGCGTCATCCGCATGTAGACCGCCATGAAGAACAGCCCCAGCGTCAGCGCCGGCAGCACCAGATGCTGCGCGATGTCGATGATGCGCGCCATGCCGGTATATCCTGCGCCTACGGTTTCATAGCCGAACCC
Organism: Citreicella sp. C3M06; assembly: GCF_018860705.1. GTDB lineage: Bacteria > Pseudomonadota > Alphaproteobacteria > Rhodobacterales > Rhodobacteraceae > Salipiger. Next base: position 28,360 of record NZ_JAHKQA010000035.1, on the reverse strand, counting down.
CGGCAGCCAGCCGAGCCAGACCGAAAACACCAACACCGCCATCAGCGCGGCCCAGTACAGCGGCGTTGCATAGAACAGCAGCGCAAAGGTGGTGAGCAGGCTGTCCTGCGGCTTGCCAACGCGGGCAGCGGCGGCCACGCCCAGCGCGATGCCGCAGACCAGCGAGATGACAAAGGCCGCCCCGGTCAGCAGCAGCGTCGCGGGCAGACGATCGGCAATCAGCTCGATCACCGGCGCGCCCTGCCGGAAACTGTAACCCAGATCCAGCTGGGCCACCCCCGAGACATATTTCCACAGCTGCACGCCAAAGGGCTGGTCCAGCCCGAAGCGCTCGCGCAGCTGTTCGATCATCTGCTCGTCGGCAGCGCCCGCCTCCCCGGCGAGCACCACGGCAGGGTCTCCCGGCGCGGCATGCAGCAGACAGAAATTCAGCACCGCGATGCACAGCAGGGTCAGCGCGGCCTTGGCAAGGCGCGCGGCGATGATGGCGAAGACGGACATGCCGGTCGCTTTCTCTTCTTGCTAGGGGAAGGCCGGGCGCGCCCCCAAGACGGGGCGCGAAGAAAAGTCCTAGCTTGGATTTTCCAGCCCGGCCGCAGGTTTTACTCTTCGATCCAGGCGTTGCGCGGCCCGTCGTTCACACCGATGCCGGTGGTCACAAGATCATGGACGTTGCAGCGATAGAGCGTCGGGAACTCGAGTTCGAGCATCCACGCCACCGGCACATCATCAACGATTTCCTTCTGGATCTCGTCATAGGCCGCCTGACGTTCCTCGGCCGAGGTCATGGTTGCCGCGGCAAACCACTTGGCGTCAAGCTCGGGGTTGTCGTAGCCTTCGACGTTGTTCCACGGGCTGCCCTTTTCGATGCGATCGGCGGTGTAGTTGCGCGACACGCCCAGCGCCGGATCGCCGTACTGATACAGGTACGTGAAGGCCATGTCGTAGTCCCACTGCGAGGTCTTCTCGTTCCAGCCCGCAACGTCGGTGCTGTCGATCTCGACATTGATGCCGACCTCGCTGAGGTTCTGGCGCACCGCCTCGGCCCAGCGCTGCCATGTCTCGCCGTAGGGCAGCGGCAGCAGGCGGATGGTGCTGCCGTCATAGCCCATCTCTTCGAGCAGCGCCTTGGCCTTGTCGGGGTCGTGGTCATAGATCGTCACGTCATCGGAATAGAAATTGGTCGCCGAAGACACCGGCCCGGTCGGCACCTTGCCCAACCCGTTCCACACCACATCACGCATGAACTCGCGGTCCATTGCGTACATGATGGCCTGACGGAAGCGCACGTCGCTGGTCGGGCCTTCGCGGTTGTTGAGCCACATCCACGCGTGGGGCGCGAAGAATTCCCAGCCCTTGCCGGTCGAACAGACGTTCTCCATCTCGGTCAGGCGCGCGACATCCCAGTTTTCCACCGATCCACCGGGCAGCACGTCGACTTCGCCAGTCTCGAAGGCGACGGCGCGAGAGGCGGCGTCGGGGATCACCCGGTAATAGACCTCGTCGAGATAGGGCAAACCGTCGACGTAATAGTCCTCGTTCTTGACGAGATGGATGTAGCTGCCCTTGACCCATTCATCGAACTTGAACGGGCCGGTGCCGATGGGGGTGTTGTTCGCCTCGTTGGCGGCGAAATCGGTGCCTTCGTAGATATGCTTGGGGACCATCGGCATGGTGCCGGATTCGAACACGCTGATGAACGGGCCGAAAGGTTCCTTGAGCTTGAATTCGACGGTCAGCGGATCAAGCGCGGTGATGGTGTCGACATAGGCCAGCGAGGCGCGCAGGCGGGCGTGGGTCTCGGGCAGGAAGGTTCCGGCGCTGAACACCACGTCCTCGGCGGTGAACGGTTCGCCGTCGTGCCACGTGACGCCCTCGTGCAGCTTGAACGTATAGGTCAGCCCGTCCTCGGCCACCTCCCAGCTTTCCGCCAGCCCCGGCATCGGGTTCAGATCGGTGTCATAGCGCAGCAGGCCCTCATAGATGTCGCCCGCGACAAGCTGCGTCGGGCCGTTCTGCACGAGGCCCAGCATCAGCCCCGGCGGTTCGGGCTGCACCACGATATCAAGCCGCCCGCCCGCTTGCTGCGCCGCCAGAGGCGCGGCCAGCGCGGCGGCGATCAGAAAGGTCGTCGCTTTCAAACTGTTCATTGGTTGGTTCCCTGTTGTCCGTTATCGGCAAGCCGCCGCCCGTCTTGCTGCGGGCGCGCGGGAAATCCCGGCAGTTTGCCGGGGGTGGTGCTACCCGGCCCAGCCGGGGATCTTTGCGTCGAGCAGGCGCAGCAGGGCCGCCCATTCCGGGTCGCGCCCGCCCTGCTCTTCCATCTTGTCATAGGCGCGGGCATATTGCCCGGCGGTATGTGCGGCCACGTCATCGGGCAGCACCACCGGCGTCAACCCCATGCTCAGCGCCGCAACCTGCGCCTTGCAGGAGCGTTCGAGGTTGATGGCGTATTTCACGGCCTCGGCGACCGAGCGGCCCAGCAGCAGCGTGCCGTGGTTGCGCAGCAGCATCACCCGCTTGTCGCCCAGATCGGCAACGATGCGGGCGCGCTCTTCGAGGTTCAGCGCGATGCCTTCGTAATCGTGAAAGACGATCTGGCCAAAGAACTGCGCCGACCACTGATTCAGCGGCAGCAGGCCCTCTTGCACCGACGACACCGCAACCCCGGCCACCGTATGGGTGTGCAACACGCAGACCGCATCGTGCCGGGCCATGTGCACCGCCGAATGAATGGTAAACCCCGCCTCATTGACGCCCGCACCGTAAGGGTCGTCGATCACCGCGCCGGTCTCGTCGACGGTCACCAGATTGTCCGGCGTCACCTCGTCGAAGCGCAGCCCGTAGGGATTGAGCAGGAATCGCTTGTCGCCCTCCGGCCCATCCGGAAGCCGCGCCGAGATGTGAGTATAGATACCGTCGTCCATGCCGAAATGCGCGATCAGCCGATAGGCGGCGGCCAGATCGCGGCGCAGGTCAGAGGTGCTGGTGGCGGTCATCCCATCGGGCATGTCGGTCTCCGGTGCTGAGGTCTTGGGCAAAGGAAGGTCATTTTGACAGCTTTCGTCAAGTCGATTGTCGACAATACATCAATTTGCCCCTAGCGTGGCTGAAAATTCAGGCTTTCGAGACCGCGACATGGACAAGATCACAGAGCAGGACGGCTTTGCCCCCCTCGGCCGCGAGGGGCTGGTCGAGCGTGTGGCCCGGCTGCTCAGCAAGGCCATCGTGACGGGGCAGCTGACGCCGGGAACCCGGCTGAGCGAATCGGTGGTGGCCAAGCAACTGGGCACTTCGCGCGCCCCGGTGCGCGAAGCGGCGCGGCTGCTGGAAAACTCCGGCCTTGTGACCTATCACGCCAACCGCGGCTTTTTCGTGCGCAAGTTCACCGCGACCGAGCTCGACAATCTGTACGAGTTCCGCATCGTGATCGAGCTGGCGGCGGTGCGCCGGCTGATCCGCGAAGGGCTGGGCGATACCGGCCCGGCGCTTGCCGCGCAGATCGAAGAACTGCGGCGTCTGGCCGGCCCGCCGCACGACATGCTGACCCATGTCGAGGCCGACATGCAATTCCACCGGCTGATCTGCAACGGCTCGGGCAATCCACGCTTTTTGCGCACCTTCGAGCAGATCGCGCTGGAAACCGAACTGACCATCGTGCTGATCGGCAAGCTCTATGAAGATGCGCACAGGCTGGCCGAAACCCATGTTCCGATCCTCGAGGCCTTGCAATCGGGCTGCGAACAGGATGCCGTGGACGCCATGTTCTACCACCTCGATGTCGCACGCACGCTGGTGACCGAGCAATTCCGCAAACTGGAAGACGAGAGCCCAAAATGAGATGCTTTTACGCCCCCGAAACCGAGGCGCATGACCCGATCTTCCGCCTGACCCACGGCAAGGTGCAGCGCAACGCGGAATTGCCCGAGCGCGCGCGCCTGCTTCTGGCGGGGCTCTCTCAGCTTGGCCTGACGCCAGAAGAGCCTTTCGAAGCCCCCGACGAGACGCTCGAGGCGGTGCACACCCCCGATTTCCTCGATTTCCTTGAAACCGCATGGGACGAGTGGCAGGCCCTGCCCGATGCCGGCCCCGAGGTGGTGCCCAATGTCTTCCCCGACAGATCTGTGGCCACCTACCCGTCGCATATCACCGGGCGCGCCGGCTGGCACATGGGCGACACCTCGGCCCCCATCGGGCAGCACAGCTGGCGCGCCAGCCGCCGCGCCGCCGATTGCGCCGTCGCCGCCGCCGATGCGGTGCTGAACGGCGCGCCTGCCGCTTATGCGCTGTGCCGCCCCGCCGGGCACCATTCCAGCGCCGAGATCGCCGCCGGGCACTGCCTGCTCAACAATTCGGCCATCGGCGCCGCGCGGCTGCGCGAAGGCCATGACCGGGTGGCGACGCTGGACATCGACGTGCACCACGGCAACGGCACCCAGTCGATCTTTTACGACCGGGGCGATGTCATGACGGTTTCGATCCATGCCGACCCGACCAGCTATTACCCCTGGTTCGTCGGCCACAGCTATGAGACCGGCCTTGGCGAGGGGCTTGGCTTCAACCTCAACCTGCCGCTGCCGCGCAGCACCACCGACGACGTCTGGCTCGACACCATCGCGAAGGCGCTCGATGCCATCGCCGCGCATAAACCCGGCGCGCTGCTGCTCAGCCTTGGTCTGGACGCGCATGAAAACGACCCGCTCGCGGGCATGAAGATCACATGGGACGGCTTCCGCCGCGCTGGGGAGATGATCGCCGCCGCCGGTTACCCGACGGTGATCGTGCAGGAAGGCGGCTACCTGTCGCCCGATCTGACCAAGTCGCTGGTATCGTTCCTGAGCGGTTTCATGGGCAGCGCAAAATGACCCCCGAACTGACGCAGCGCATCCTTGCCTCGGTCGACGAGGGCTTCGAAGAGCAGATCGCCTTTACCGAGGCTCTGGGCCGCTACCCGTCCTTGCGCGGGCAGGAAGCCACCGCGCAGGATTTCCTGCATGGCGAGCTGTCGAAACGCGGCTATGCCATGGACCGCTGGACCATCGAGGTCGACGACATCCGCGACCACCCCGGCTTTTCCCCGGTTGATGTCGATTACTCCAATGCCATCAATGTCGTCGGCACCCTGCGCCCGCAAAACGAAACCGGCCGCAGCCTTGTACTGAACGGCCATATGGATGTGGTGCCCGCTGGCCCGCTCGATATGTGGACAACCCCGCCCTTCGAGCCGAAACGCGACGGAGACTGGCTCTACGGGCGCGGCATCGCCGATATGAAGGCGGGGATCGCGGCCAATGTCTTTGCCGTCGATGCGTTGAAACGCCTTGGCTATCGCCCTGCCGCCACGCTCTACCAGCAATCGGTGGTCGAAGAGGAATGCACCGGCAATGGCGCGCTGGCCGCCTTGCTGCGCGGCTACAACGCCGACGCCGCGATCATCCCCGAACCCGAGGACGACAAGCTGGTGCGCGCCAATACCGGCGTGCTGTGGTTCCGCGTCCGGGTGCAGGGTGCCCCTGTCCATGTGCGCGAGGCCGGCAGCGGTGCCAATGCCATCGAAGCGGCTTACGAGGTGATCCGCGCCCTGCGCGCGCTCGAAGCCGACTGGAACGCCCGCAAGAGCCAGCACCGCTATTTCGAAGAGCTCGAACACCCGATCAACTTCAACGTCGGCAAGATCGCCGGCGGCGACTGGGCCTCTTCGGTGCCGGCGTGGTGCGAAATCGATTGCCGCATCGCGATCTACCCCGGCACATCCGCCGCCGACGCCGCGCGCGAGATTGAAGACCATCTGCGCGCCGCTGCCGCCAAGGTGCCGTTTCTCGCCAACAACCCGCCGCAAGTCACATGGAACGGCTTCTTTGCCGAAGGCTATGTTCTCGAAGAAGGCTCCGAGGCCGAAGCAACGCTGGGCCGCGCCCATCTGGCCTCTTACGCGCAGCCGCTGCAAAGCTTTGTCACGCCGGGCTATCTCGATGGCCGGGTCTTTGCGATCTATGGCAAGACGCCCTGCCTCGTTTACGGCCCCTATTCCGAGGCGATCCACGGTTTTGACGAACGCGTCAGCCTGTCTTCGGTCAAGCGCGTCACCGGCGCGATTGCCCTCTTCATCGCCGAGTGGTGCGGGCTGGAGGAAATATGATCAAATTCTCCGTGACCTTTGCCCGCTTCATCCCCTAGACTCGCCCGCAACGGAGACCCCGAGTCTCTGCCCCCCAATCCCAACAGGAGACCCAGATGAACCAGCGTCCCAACTCGCTTCACGCATCCGACATTGCACATTCGATGCACCCCTACACCAACATGCGCGCCCATGAGGAAAAGGGGCCGATGATCATCACCAAGGGTGATGGCGCGCGCGTCTACGACGATCAGGGCAAGGAATACATCGAGGCGCTGGCCGGCCTGTGGTCTGTCGCCGTGGGCTTTTCCGAGACCCGCCTTGCCGAAGCCGCCTATGAGCAGCTCAAGAAGCTGCCCTATTACCACAGCTTCGCGCACAAGGCGCATGAGCCGTCGATCCGCCTTGCCGAAAAGCTGGTCGAGATGACCCCCGAAGGGCTCAACCGGGTGTTCTTCACCAACTCCGGCTCCGAGGCCAACGACACCGTCATCAAGATGGCGTGGTTCCTCAACAACGGCCTTGGCCGCCCCGAAAAGAAGAAATTCCTTGCCCGCAACAAGGGCTATCACGGCATCACCATCGCGTCGGGCTCGCTGACCGGGCTTGTCGGCAACCACCGCGATTTCGATCTGCCCGCGATCCCCGTGACCCACCTGACCACGCCGCATTTCTGGAAATACGGCAACGAGGGCGAAACTGAGGCCGAGTTCACCGCCCGCCTGCTTCAGGAGCTTGAAGACACCATCCTCGCCGAAGGTCCCGAAACCATCGCCGGTTTCATCGGCGAGCCGGTCATGGGCGCTGGCGGCGTGATGACCCCGCCCGAAGGCTACTGGCCCGGCGTCGCCGAGATCTGTGCCAAGTATGACATCCTGCTGGTGGCCGACGAGGTCATCAACGGCTTTGGCCGCACCGGCGCGCCGTTTGGCTGCCAGAAATACGGCTTCACCCCGGATATCCTCGTGACCTCCAAGCAGCTGACTTCGTCCTACATGCCGCTTGCTGCGATCGTGGTGAACGACAAGGTATACAACGCCATCGCCGACAACACCGCCAAGCTGGGCACGTTTGGCCACGGCTTCACCGGGTCGGGCCACCCGGTCGCCTGCGCCGTCGGTCTGGAAAACCTGAACATCATCGAAGAAAAGGATCTGATGGGCAACGCCGCCCGTCTGGAGCCGATGTTTCAAGAGGGTCTGCGCAAGTTCTCCGATCACCCGCTGGTGGGCGAAGTGCGTGGCGTCGGCCTGATCGCAGGCGTGGAAATGGCCAAGGACCGCGCCAGCAAGACCTCGTTCGAACCGGCGGGCGCGATGGCGGCCAAGGTCGTGGCGATGTGCGCCGAAGAAGGGCTGATCGTGCGCAACGTCTACGAGACGGTGGCCTTCTGCCCGCCGCTGATCGTCACCGAAGACGACATCACCGAGATCCTCGCCCGGTTTGGCCGCGCGCTCGACAAGGCGCTGGACTGGGCCAAGGCCGAAGGCATGCTGTGATCGTCGCCTGACGATCTGAACAAATGCAAAGGCCCGGACGGCAACGTCCGGGCCTTTTTTACGTTCTGGCTGCCGCGCTCAGGCCTTGTGCTGCGCGCCCGCGTCCTCGACGGCAAGCGCCGCCATACGCAGCGCCGCCTCGCGGCTGCTGGCTATGGCGAGGAAACGCCCGGTATGGCAGAATTTTGCCCCCGGCACGCCGCAGGCGGCTTCGAGCGCGGCGTCGCTCAGCCCGGCCCATGCGGCGGGCAGATCGGCCCGCTGTTCAAAGGTGTTCTCGGTGATGCGGATGCCGGTCAGCGCCCAGTCGACCTTGCGCGGATGCACCACGAACAAAAGCTGGTCCGCTCCCGCCTCTTCGATGGCAGAGCGGAAGGGCATGCCCATCGGCAGTTCCAGCACGGCGCCATCCCCCGCCGCGGCGATGGCATCCGCTACGATCCCCGCGGCCCGCAGCTTGGCCGCGCTGCGCGCGATGCTGGCCTCGACAAAGGCGCGGGCGATGGGCAGCGCCTCGGCAAAGGCGCGATCGTCCGCATCCGGGGCGGCATCGTCGAACACCGGCTTGAGGCTTTCCAGCAGCACCGGAAGCGTCATCCGCGCCAGCAGCGGGCCGGCCGATGACGGATCGACGGCCCCATTGTCCATCAGATCGATAGGCAGCACGAAACTGTCATCGAAGCTGGCATGCACCGCGTCAATGTCCCCCGCCGGGACCCCCAGCGCGGCAAGGTAATCGCGCCCATAGCTGGTCCAGACCAGCCCGAACGAGCTGAACGGTTGCCCGGATGGGCGCGCGGGCGTCGGACGCTGGTGATGATCGAACACCCCCTGCGCCGGGTCATACTGCCCACCGACATCGTAGATGATGCGCCCCGGCGCGGCGGTGATCCATTTCGGATCGCGGCTGCGGATCAGCGTTGCCTCCGGAAACAGACGGGTCAGGATGACCGAAGACAGCAGTTCGTCGGCGTGAAAGCCGCCAGAATGGGTAACAAGATGCGTGGTATTCATGAGGTCAAGATGATCCGGTCGTGCAAGGTGTCACTCTGCCCGTAGACGCCGCGCCCTGTCTGCGCAAGACCCGTGGCCGGTTGGCCCCCGCCCGGGAGCGCAGGCCGGGGCCATATCATGTGCAGGGGATACACCATTTTTCGCCTGTCATCCTCACGAACGCCCGAGCATTCCGACCAGAGCTACGCTGCAATGGTTAACAAGACGTTACCGCCGCGCAGGCCCCGACCCGACAGAGACAGCATATTGAGGGGCCACTGTTTTCAGATTTGCAGGCATCTGGAAACGCCGCGCGCCAGCGCTGGCGTCGGCGGGCTGATCGCACAGAGATCGCCGACCAGACCACCCGCCGGCGCCAAGTGATCTAGCGACGGCCGGGGAAGACCTTCAGCGTCACTCCCGCCGCTTCGAGCGCGCTGCGAACGGCGCGGGCAATCAGCAGCGCGGTCTTGCCATCGCCATGCAGGCAGATGGTGTCGACCGCCGCCGGAATGTGCTTGCCGCTTTCGGTGATGATCGCGCCAGCCTGCACCATCCGGACCATGCGCTCAGCCGCCTGATCGGGGTCATGGATGACCGCGCCGGGCAAGGAGCGATCCACCAGCGTCGCATCGTCATTATAGGCCCGATCCGCAAAGATCTCGCCCGCCCAAGAGCAGCCCAGCGCCTGCACCGCCTCTTGCTGCGCAGTCCCGGCAAGCACCATGATGATGATTTCGGGATCGACCCGCAGCGCGCCCTCATAGGCGGCCCGGGCCAACGCGGCATCCTCGGCGCACATATTGGCCAGCGCGCCGTGCAGCTTGAGATGGCGCACCTTGCCGCCCGCCGCCCGCGCCATCGCTTGCGCCGCCCCCAGCTGATAGGCGACCAGATTGCCCAGTGACGCGCCGGAAATCTGCATCCGGCGGCGTCCAAAGCCCTGAAGGTCGGGAAAGCCGGGATGCGCACCGATGCCGGTGCCGTTTGTCACGGCGCTCTGCAGGGTTGCAGCCATCACATCCCAGTCGCCGGCATGCATGCCGCAGGCGATATTGGCCGAGGTGATCACCGACAGCAGCTCTTCGTCCTGCCCCATTTTCCAGGGACCAAAGCTTTCGCCCATGTCGGCATTGAGATCGACGCAAGTCATGATGTGCTCCTAATGGTCGTGGTGATCGCCGCTGGAAAAGCCGCTGACCAGCTTATAGCTCAGCAAGTCGGGCACATCGGCGGGGTGGCGCACTATGGGCTGAACGCTGCGCGGCAAATCCTTGATATGCTTTCGATAGGCGGCTTCGGCGGTCAACGCCTCGTCGATCGTCACAAAGCGAAAGGCCAGCCGCGCCCCGGCCGGCGCCTGCGCAATGCGCGGCAGATCGGCAGGAATGACGGTGGCAAGGCGCGGGTAGCCGCCAGTGGTCTGGCATTCCGCCATCAGCACGAAGGGCGCCCCGTCGCCGGTCATCTGGATATCCCCCGGCGAGATCACCTCGGACACCACCGACAACCCGCCAAGCGCGCCATAGCCGTCGCCATCGGGGTTCAGCTTGACCCCCATGCGATTGGCTCGGCCATCACGGGTAAACCCTTCGGAGCCAAACCGCGCCACCTGCTCTGGCGGGAACAGCGCGGTCTGCAGGCTTTCCACCACCCGCAGCGTGCCGCCGGAAAAACGGTCGGCAACCGCCAGCTTGCGCCCGGTCTCGCCGCCCCGGTCCGGGCCGATCGGCAGGCGCGCGCCCGCCTCGATGGCAGCGCCCAGCCCGCCGGTGAGATGCGCCGAGCGCGCCCCCAGCACCTCGGGTCCATCAAAACCGCCGCCCACATGCAGGTAACCATAAGCGCCCGAAGTCGCAGGCCCGATATCCAGCTTCGCCCCCTTGGGCAGCAGGTGCGCCGCGTGCCAAAGCACCGGCGCGCCGTCGATCTTGGCCCGCATCGGCGCGCCACTCAGGGCGATGCGCGTGTCCTGCGCCGCCTCGAACAGCCCGCCCATGCCGCCCATCTCAAGCGCCAGCGTCTCGCGCTGCCCAAGCAGCGCCGCGCCTTCGGCCAACGACAGCCGGTCCATCGCACCGCCCTTCGACAGCCCGTAGGTGATCCATCCCGGACGCCCCGCATCCTGCAAGGTCAGCGCCGGGCCGGCACGATGCACGATCAGCACACGGCTCATGACAGCACCTCGCTGCTCACTCCGCCATTCGCCATGCCGCGCAACGCCTCGGCAGACACCGCCGGAAACACCACCTCATCGCCCGGCGCCAGCAGAAACGGCCGCTCGGCCCCCTCGCGGAACAGCTCAGCGCCGGTCTGCCCGACATGCCGCCAGCCGGTCGGCGCACTCACGCCAAACAGCACCAGTTGCCGGATCGCCACCACCAGCGCCCCCTTCGGAACGCGCGGCGTCAGCGCCTGCTGGCGTGGGATATCCCAGCACTCGGGAAGCTCGCCAAGATAGGGCTGTCCGGGCGCAAACCCAAGCGCCGTCACCCGCACCCGCGCACTCGAAAGCGACTCCAGCGCCTCGGCCTCGGACAGGCCTGCCGCCGCCGCCGCCTCCGCAAGCTGCGGCCCTGACGTGCCACCATAGACCGTGGGAATGCGGTGCAGCATCCGCCCATGCGGCAGTTCCGCCTCCAGCCAGTCCTGCGCCGCGATCAGCTCCTCAAGCCGGGCGTGCAGCACCGCATGCGCCAACACCAGCGGATCGAACCGCACATAACAGGACACCAGCGAAGACGAGCTCTCCTCGATTCCCTCCCAGCCCTGCGCGTCCAGCGCGGCGCGAAAGGCAATGGCGGCGCGATTGGCAGGCTCGCTCAGCCGGTCGCCAAAGCTCACCAGCATCCCGTCCAGCCCCACCGTCCGGATCAAAGGGGAAACAGCATCATCTAGCGGCATCGGCGCCTCCGTCCTGTCGTCAAACTCGTTCGAACGTCAACGATTGGCACTGCTCTTGCAACCGTCACGCCGCCCGGGTTTCTTCTGGCTTCAAATATCCCGGGGTGAATGCCGCCATCGGCGGCAGAGGGGCAGCGCCCCCCTTTTCTTACCCCAGTATCCGCGTCATCGCCGCAAGGAAGGACGCAACCTCGCCTTCGGTGTTGTAATGGCACAGCGAGACCCGCACGCAATCGGGCTTGCCCAGCGGCGTCAGCACGTTGCCCGAATAGTGATCGGCCTTGCGCATGTGCACCCGGATGCCCTCGTCAGACAATGCCGCGACGATCTCGGCCGAGGCCTTGCCATCGACATAAAACCCCACCAGCCCTTCGCGCGCGGGGTTGTCCACCCCGCCGATGATCCCGACGCCCGGCATTTCCGCCAGCCCCGGCAGGTTGCCGGTGCCGTGCAGTATGGCGTGGGTCAGCGCCGCCTCATGCTCGTGGATGGCGCGGCCTGCCGCCTCGATGCGCGCACGGCGATCGGTTGCGTCCGACACCCGCCCACCAAGCCAGTCGAAATAGCCGACCACGTCGGAGAAGGTCGCATAGGCCCCGGTGTCGCGCGTGCCCAGCTCCCACGATCCTTCCGGCGCCCCGATCAAGGCGTTGTGGCGCAGCGCGCTCAGCCGCTCCGAGGCCCATGCCAGCCCATAACCGTGGCGCGAAAACACCTTGTACGGAGACATCACATAGCCATCGACCCCTGCCGCCGCCACGTCGATGCCGCCGTGGCAGGCATGCTGGATGCCGTCGACGATGATCAGCGCCTCGGGCGCCACCGCACGGATCGCCGCCGCAATGCCGGGCAGATCCATGCCCATGCCGGTCACCGGCGACGTGTGCAGGATCGTCGCCACCTTTACATCGGGGGTGACGGCGGCGGCATAGGCCTCTGGCGTCACGGTGCCGGTGGCATCGTCATGCGCGATCAGCACATGGCGCTTGCCCGCCACCTGCGACCAGCGCGCGGCAGCGCTGCGTGAGGCCGGATGCTCGATCATCGAGCCAAGCACCACGCCCGCCTCGCTGCCAAGACAGGCATCGGCGATCAGGCGGAACAGCAGCTCTGTGCCGCTTTCGCCGACGATGATCTTGCCCCCGGTCGCATTGAGAAACAGCGCCGCATCCGCCCGCGCCTTGTCGATCACCGACACCAGCGCGTGGGACGCGGCATTGTCGCGCCCCTGATTGTCTGGGATGGCAGCGAATTTCGCCGTGGTCTCGACCACCGATTTCAGCGTCAGCGCCCCGCCGGCGTTCTCGAAAAACACCCGCGGCCCGGTAAAGGGGCAGGTATCGACATGGGCGAACTTGCCACGGATGTCATCCAGCAGTGCGGGTGTGATGGCGGTCAATGTCTGGTATCCTCGTCTCGGGCGCGCTCTGCGGCCTCGATGGCCTCTTCGACGTCGTCGGGGTCGGTTGACGGAATCGCGTAGCTGCCCGTCATCCATTTCGCAAGGTCCACATCCGCGCAGCGTTTGCCGCAGAACGGGCGGTATTTCGGATCGGTTTCGCGGGCGCAGATCGGGCAGCTCATGCCAGGATCTCTGTCAGTGGAACCCTCTCGCGCTTGCGCTGAAGCTCGATCAGCCCCAGTTGCGTCCAGCCTGCGATGATGGTTTCGGTCGCGTCCTGCTTGAGCGCGGCGCGCAGCACCTGCTCCATCTGGCGGCGGTCCTTCTTGGGCGCGGGGGCCGGATCGACCAGCACCTGCCCGCCAAGCCCGCGCAGCTGCAGCTGCCGCGGCAGCTCGCGCAGCGCCGCCATATTGGCCTTGAGCCCGGCAGCGGGCGACGTATCGCCACCGGTATTGATATCGACCGCGACCAGCGCGCGCGTCGGCTCGATATACATCGACCCGCCCCCGGCCAGCGGCACAAGAGGCCCGCGCAGCGCGTCGATCATGTCGAACACGCCATGCGCATCGAAGCTTTCCGCGCTGTCATCGATCTCGTCGGCGGTCCATTCGCGCCAGGCGTGGATGTGGGGGCTATCGCCCTCGACCAGCACCTCGGCCGCACCGGACTCATCTGCCAGCACCTGCGCCGCAAGCTGCACCATGGCCGCGATATCCTCGGCGATATCCTGCGGATGCGCCTCGGCGCAGGACGAGCGCAGGATCAGCCCATGCTCGCCTTCCATCACGTCATGGGCGATTTCCAGCAGCGTCTCGCGCAGATCGTCATCGCGGATCTGGCGCGAGACATTGATGCCGGGCGCGCCGGGGGTGACGATGGCATAGCGTGATTTGAACAGCAGGCGCGTGTTGACCGGAATCGCCTTGCCCGGGTCGGCATAACCGCTGACCTGAACCAGCAGCGGCTGGCCCGGCGCAAGCCCCTTGACCTGCCGCAGAAACGCGTTGCCATCCGGGGTTTCAAGGAACATCCCACCCTGCCCCTTCATCGGGCGCAGCGCCACGGCACGATATATCGTGCCCGGGCGAGGATGATCGCTGTCGACAAGCAGGTCGTGAAGCTGGCCGTCGACGATCAGCGCGGCCGCTTCGGCCCCGTCGATCGCGCCAAGTGCAATGGTGCGTCCCTTCATGACCCCTCGTATAGCGGAAATCCCGCTGCCTGCAAAAGATTGGCGGTCTCGGCCAGCGGCAGGCCGACAACGGCCGGAAAGCTGCCCGAGATCCACGGAATGAACGCCCCGGCAGGCCCCTGAATGCCGTAGCCGCCCGCCTTGCCCTGCCAGTCACCGCTGGCGACGTAGCTTGCAATCTCGGGCGCCGACAGGCGTTTCATGCGCACATCGGTGACGACGTCGCGCTGCCAGATCCGATCGCCGCGCTTCACCGCGACGGCGGTGATCACCTTGTGCCGCCGCCCCGACAGTAGATCGAGGAAACGGCGCGCCTCGGCGGCATCTTCGGGCTTGCCGAGGATTCGCCGCCCCAGCGCAACGGTGGTGTCGGCGCAAAGCACCAACTCGCCGTCGCCGCAGGCGATCGCCTCGGCCTTCTCGCGGGCGAGTCGCACGCAATAAGGGCGCGGCAGCTCGTTCCTGCGCGGCGTTTCATCGATGTCGGGGGGGCGGATCTCCGACGGGGTCAGCCCGAGCTGAGCGAGCAACTCGCGCCGCCGGGGGCTGCCCGATCCAAGGATCAGTTTCATGCGCGGGCCCGCGCGAACATGGTCCGCAAAGCGGAGTTTGCCGGTGTCTTCAGGCCCATGCGAGGCTTACTTGAAGCGGTAGTTGATCCGACCCTTGGTCAGATCGTAAGGGGTCATTTCCACCTGGACCCGGTCGCCTGCCAGAACGCGGATGCGGTTTTTCCGCATCTTGCCTGCCGTGTGCGCGATGATTTCATGGCCGTTCTCGAGTTCGACCCGGAATGTCGCGTTGGGCAGGAGTTCCTTTACGACGCCGGGGAATTCGAGAGTGTCTTCCTTGGCCATGTCGTCTCCTGAAGTCGCTATTCCGCCAAAGCTCGCGGAACGCGTCAGGATATGCGCCCAAACGCGCGGCTTTTCAAGGCTAGAATAGCGAAATCACGAAAGGCTCCGCAATTCGGCGGGGTGATCCCGTCCGGCCTGCTCGTCCCAGTGGGTGCGGTTGAGCACGACTCCATCCTTGCGGACCCGCGCCACCGCGTCAAGATCAACGTCAGCATAGGTCCAGCCGGGCCGGTCCATGACCCCCTGCGCGATGATCCCGTCCTCGGGGAAGCCGGTGTCGGGCGGGCCAAAGACGCCACCCCTGCCCCGGCTGGTTTCGACGGAGGTCGACCAATCGCAATCCCCGACGGTCGAGGACATCACGGTGATGCATTGCTGTTCGATCGCTCGCGCCCGGCACCCCGAACGCACGCGGTTGAATCCATAGGCGGCTTCGGTGGTCGAGGGCACGAGGATCATATCCGCCTCGCTCAGCGCCCGGCCCAGAAGCGGATACTGGCTGTCGTAGCAGATCAGGATGCCGATCTTCCCAAAACTGGTGTCGAAGAGCTGCAACGGGCAACCGGGGACAACGTCCCAGTCTTCGCGCTCGAAACGGGTCATGATCTGCTTGTCCTGAACCACCATGTCGCCCGAAGGGGCGAAGAACCGGGCCCGGTTCACCGGGCGCGGACCGTAGGCCGGATCGAAGACCGGCGCCGAGGCGGCAAGGATATGGGCGCCATGCGCCTTTGCAAGCTCGGCATGAAGCGCATCGACCTGCGGGATCAGCTCATTCACGGCGTGTAGCGAGGCTTCGAGATCCATCGCCGTGGCCCGCCCCTTCAGCGTTGCAAGCTCCATGCAGCCAAATTCGGGAAACACCATCAGCTCGGCGCCATTGCTGGCCGCCTCGGACACCCATTCGGTGAGCTTGGCGACGTAATCGTCCCAGCTATTGAGGAAATCCATCTGATAGGCGGCGGTGGCAAGTTTCATGGCTTGAGTCCTGTTGGTGAGAGCGAAGCCGGGGCGCTGCCCCGGACCCCGGGATATTTAAGGCCAGAAGAAGATGTTTGCGGATCGAGAGGTCTGATCCAGAATTGCAGGGGGTGGTCGGTTTCCTGCGTCTCGCCCACGTCCTTCCAGCGGAAAGTCGCAACCGCATCCGGCAGGGGCGCATAGCCCCGCTTGCGCCAGAACGGGTCGAGCGGGGCGTAGCTGGCGAGCCGCAGCGGATGATCCGCCGGGCGCTGCACCGCGCAAAACGCGCTCAGGGTACAGCCCAGCCCCCGGCCATGCGCCTCGCGCAGATCAAAGAACCGATGTCCGGCGCCCTGCCCGCGATACTCTGGCAGCAATACGGATTCGGCGCAGTAGAATACCGTTGTCAGGTCGATGCCATGACCCTCGAAGGCCCCGGAGAATTCCTCGGCATGATCCAGCATATGCGTGCCGGTCGCCGCCCCGACGAGGCGGGTGCCATCGAAGGCCCCGACCAGAACCGCCCGTTCAGTGCCGTGATAGGCTTCGAGATAGCGCCTCTCGTAGGCGAGATCACCGTCGTAGAGATACGGGAACGCGCGAAACACCGAGATCCGCAGGTGGGCTACGTCGTCAAGCGCCGCGTCCAGCGCGGCGCCTGTCAGAACCTCGACACGCATCAAGAAACCTGACGGGTCCAGTCTGCGAGATTGTAATAGGTCACCACGCGGGTGATCTTGCCCCCCTTGAGGCTGAAGAACGATCCGGCGGGCAGACGGTAGGTCTGGCCCCGCGCCTCGGGCAGGCCGGCGTCGGTCTTGAGGTAGGTGCCGTTCACGGTGAATTCGGCGGCGGCGCGGCTGCCGCCCTCGGCTTCGAAGATCACCATGTCGGTGAGATTTTCGGCGTAGCAATGGCTCATATGGGCGCAAAATTCGGCGAATTTGACCTTGCCGATGCGCACCTGCCCCTCGTTGACGTGATGGGCCACCTCCGGGTCGAGGCAGGCCAGCATCGCCTCGGTGTCGCCGGCGTTGAAGGCTTCGAAATAGGCGCGGATCGTGTCGGTGGCGCTCATGTGGCTCCCCATCGGCTCTTGAGTTTCTCTCGGATCTGGTCGCGGGTCTGGCGATAGGCGTTGAGCTTGGTCTCGCGGGTTTCGCCCAGCCCCGTCGGATCCATGATCGGCCAGTATTCCACCGTCAAGTGGTAGAAACGGGTGAGGTCCAGCGCCGCGCGCTGCGAGGCGGGCGACATGGCGACGATCAGATCGAACCCCGACAGCGCCTCTCCCATCTCTTCAAGCTCTTCAAAGCTGCGCGACTTGTGATGATCAAGCTCGACCCCGATTTCGCGGCACACCGAAATGGCAAAACCGTCGACATCGAGATCGTTGACCACCCCGACCGACTGTACATAGCTTTCAAAACCATAGAGTTTCTTCATGATCCCCTCGGCCATGGGCGAGCGGACGGCATTGTGGTCACAACAAAAAAGCACCGATTGTGGCAGGCTGGCCAAATGTCAGCCTCCGAAATGCAGCACGCAGATCAGCGTGAAGAGGCGGCGCGCGGTGGCGTCATCGACATCGGCCTTGCCCTCCAGCCGCTCTTGCAGGATGCGCGCACCTTCGTTGTGAATGCCGCGCCGGGCCATGTCGATGGTTTCGATCTGGCCGGGCGTCGCGGTCTTGACCGCATCGAAGTAGCTTTTGCAGATCTGAAAATAGTCGCGCACCACCTCGCGGAAGGGCGACAGCGACAGGTGGAATTCGGCGCAGGGTTCACCGCTTTCACTGGCCACGTCGAAAACGAGGCGCTTTTCGCGGATGGCGAGGGCCAGCGTATAGGGCCCGGCGGGTACCTCGCGCTCGTCGCGCATTGGCAGCGTAAAGCTGTTCTCTTCCATAAGGTCGAACATCGCCACCTTGCGCTCCTGCTCGATCTCGGGCGTGGGCGGCGGCAGGTTCGCATCGTCAAGGACGATCTGCGAGATGTGGCTCATGAGCGGCATCCTTCAGCGGGTCGCGAAGTGGTAGCGCGCCCCCGCTACCGGCGCAACCGCGATGGCCCGACGCCGGGGTTATTCCCGCATAGCGTGTTTCATGCTGAGCTCACAGCGCATTTACACCACAGGTTTTCATCGCATGACAGCTTTTCAGGGGGACCCGCCATGAGCAACCGCGCATTCGTGCGGGTGCCCGGCTTTGGCCGCAAGATGCGCTCTCAGGAGCGTGACGGGCAAACCGTCGCGCTGAGCCATTACACCGATGGCTGGCGTGGGACTAGCTGCTGACGGAAACGGTGATGTCAATCTTGGTGCTGGTCTGGGGCGCCGGGCTTCTTGAGAGTTTTTCCAGCATCTCGGCCTATCTCAAGTCCTATCTGCGCGACGAGCCACAAAGCGGGCAGCCTGCGGGCATCCGGGCGATGACCCGCCGGCGGGTGCTGGATTTGCTCGACCAGCTCGAGACCAACCCAACCGTGCACTACGATGAGATCTACGTGGTCGGCCATTCGCTGGGCGGGGTCATCGCGGTGGATGCGCTGGCGGAATTCGGCGATCGCAATGACGGCGTGGTGCTGTTCACTTGGGGGTCGATGCTGGGGCTGGTGACCCAGCAGGAGCCGCTGATCGAAGCCGAGATCGCCAAGTGCTACGAGGCCCCGACCCGCCTGAAGGGCTGGATCGACATCGTCTTCGCCAAGGACATGCTCAGCTCGCGCGTGCCGGTACCGCGGCGGCGCACGGAAGGCGGCGGCTTTGGTGAGACGCATGCGCGCGTCTTTGCCGCCTCGCGCAGCCCGCGCTTGCCGCGGGGGCTGAGCATCTTCGAACTCGCCAGCGTGCATGACGCCTATTTCCGCTGCGAAGACGCCATGCTGATGCTGGTCGGCCCGGCCAGCGCCCTGCCCGCGCCGGACCTCGGCACCCCCGAGGCCGCGCAGACGAGCGCCGCGATCAGCCGTTGAGCTTGCGCAGCCGCGCAGTAACGCTCAGCCCGTGGGCCTGAAGGCTTTCCGACGTCGCAAGGGTTTCGGCGGCCGGGCCGATGGCGCGCAGCGCCTGCGGCGACATCTGCGCCAGCGTCGTACGCTTGAGGAAATCCAGCACCGACAGCCCCGACGAGAACCGCGCCGAGCGCGCCGTCGGCAGCACGTGGTTTGGCCCGCCGACGTAATCGCCAATGGCCTCGGGAGTCCATTGCCCCAGAAAAATCGCGCCCGCATGGTGGATCTGTTCCGACAGCGCCACCGGGTCGGCGACGCATAGTTCAAGATGCTCTGGCGCGACGCGGTCGGACAGTGCCGCCGCCTCATCCAGATCCCGAACCACGATCACCGCGCCATAATCGCGCCAGCTTGCACCGGCGATGACCGAGCGCTCCAGCACTTGAAGCTGGCGGTCGATCTCGGCCGCGACCGCCTGACCAAAGGCGGCATCGGTGGTGACAAGGATCGACTGGGCGCTTTCGTCATGCTCGGCCTGGCTCAACAGGTCGAGCGCGATGAATTCGGGGTCATTGTCGGCATCGGCGATCACCAGAATCTCGGACGGACCGGCGATCATGTCGATGCCAACCTTGCCAAATACCCGCCGCTTGGCCGCCGCCACGAAAGCGTTGCCCGGCCCGGTGATCTTGTCGACCGGCGCAACGCTTTGCGTGCCATAGGCCAGCGCGGCGATGGCCTGCGCGCCGCCAAGGCGGTAGATCTCGTCGACCCCGGCGATGCGGGCGGCCAACAGCACGGCGGGATTGATCACGCCGTCCGGGGTCGGCACGGTGATGCACAGCCGCTCGACCCCCGCCACCTTGGCCGGAATCGCATTCATCAGCACCGACGAGGGATAGCTTGCCAGCCCGCCCGGCACATACAGCCCCGCTGCCGAAACCGGCGACCAGCGCCAGCCCAGCGTCGCGCCGTCCGGGTCTGTCCAGCGGGCGTCATCGGGCATCTGGCGCACGTGATAGGCGCGGATGCGCTCTGCGGCCTTTTCCAGCGCGGCGCGTTCCTCGGCAGAGACCTTGGCGCATTCGGCGGCGATCTCTTCGGGGGTAAAGCGCAGCTGCTCTACCGTCAACTCCAGCCTGTCGAAGCGCGCGGTATAGTCAAGCAGCGCCGCATCGCCACGCGCGCGCACCTCGGCGATGATCGCCGCGACGGTGTCGTCGACATCGGGGCTGTCTTCGCGCTTGGCGGTGAGCAGCCGCGCGAATTCAATCTCGAAATCGGGCTCGGACGTGTCAAGAAACACCGGCATCACGTATCCTTTCGCAAGCTGCGCAAGCCTCTAAGGCGGCAGGGCCAGCCCGGCAACCCCGCCCCGTCATCTTTGCGGCATATGCCGCGCGGGGCAAAAGCGCTAGCCGCCGTGATCGGGCAGCTTGCCCGACACTGCCGCATAGGGGCGCGTGACGTCGCGCAGCCCCAGTTCCAGCGCCTCGACCTTTGCCCTCAACGCCCCGTCTCCGGCGAGGGTGAACAGCACATGGCCGCTGCCCTCTTCACCCGGCTCGAAGCTGACCGACAGGATCGACAGCACCGTGTCCGTGTCGCCCGGCGTGACGCCCTGCGCCGAAACCCCCAGCACGTTTTCGACCGTCAGCATCGCGCGCACCCGTTCGGGGGGCGAGACATGCATGCCATCCTCGCGCCGCAGCCGGTTCACCAGCAGCGCCAGTCGCCGGTGGCGTTTCTGCCATGCGATGTCCGACGCGGTCAGCACCGCATCCTGAAGCAGCGCCGACAGCACGGTCAGATCATCGGCGTCCATCGCGCCAAGGTTCAGCGGCGCGCCGCCAGCGTCTTCGAATCTTGCATCACTCACGCGTCTTTCACCCGTTCGATCTTTGCGCCCACACCCGAAAGCTTGCGCACCACATGTTCATAGCCACGATCCAGATGATACACCCGGCTCACCACGGTTTCACCCTCGGCGGCCAGCCCGGCAAGAATCAGCGACACGCTGGCGCGCAGATCGGTGGCCATCACCGGCGCGCCCTTCAGCCGGTCCACCCCGGTCACCGTAGCGGTGCCGCCGTGAACATCGATGCGTGCGCCCATGCGGAGCAGCTCTGGCGCGTGCATGAAGCGGTTCTCGAAGATCTTCTCCTCCAGCACCGACGTGCCCTCGGCGGTGCACAGCAACGCCATGATCTGCGCCTGAAGATCGGTCGGAAAGCCGGGGAATGGCTCGGTGGTCACATCAATCGCCTTCACGTCGCCGGTCTTGCGCGCGACCTTGAGCCCGCTCGGCGTTTCCTCGACCGAGATCCCCGCCTCGTCAAGCTTGTGGCAGAAGGCTTCGACCAGCGCGATGGTGCCGCCAAGACATTCGACCTCGCCGCCGCAGATTGCCGGAGCCAGCATGTAGGTGCCCAGTTCGATGCGGTCGGTGACCACCCGGTGAGTCGCCCCGCCCAGCCGGTCGACGCCCTGAATGGTGATGGTGTCGGTGCCCTCGCCTTCGATCTGCGCGCCCATCTTGCGCAGGCATTGCGCCAGATCGACGATCTCGGGCTCGCGCGCGGCGCGCTTGATGACGGTGGTACCCTTGGCCAGCGTCGCGGCCATCAGCGCGTTTTCCGTCGCGCCGACCGAAACGAAGGGGAATTCGATGATCCCGCCGTGCAGCCCGCCGATCGGGGCCTTAGCGTGGACATAGCCCTCGCGCAGGTCAAGCTCTGCCCCCAGCGCCTCTAGCGCGCGCAGATGCAGATCGACGGGGCGTGCGCCAATCGCACAGCCGCCGGGCAGCGACACCTGCGCCTCGCCATGACGCGCCAACAGCGGGCCAAGCACCAGAATCGACGCGCGCATCTTGCGCACGATGTCATATTCGGCGCGAGTCGAGGTCAGATCGTGGCTCGACATCGCGAGCACCTGATCGTCCTGCAACCCCGACACTTCGGCCCCCAGCGATTGCAGCAGCGTGGTCATGGTGCGGATGTCCGACAGGCGCGGCGCATTGGTCAGCGTCAGCGGCTCGTCCGACAGCAGCGTCGCGGGCATGAGGGTCAGGCAGGCGTTCTTGGCACCTGCAATGGGGATCTGGCCTGAAAGCGGGCCGTTCCCGGTGACGACGATGGAATCCATCTATTCTGTGT
The DNA here is from genome assembly GCF_018860705.1 of Citreicella sp. C3M06. Taxonomy (GTDB): domain Bacteria; phylum Pseudomonadota; class Alphaproteobacteria; order Rhodobacterales; family Rhodobacteraceae; genus Salipiger. The sequence continues at coordinate 6,320 of NZ_JAHKQA010000035.1, read as the reverse complement.
CCTTCTCGCTGCTCTGCGCCTCTTGGGGCTTTTCATCCTGCCGCGCCCGCGCCTGCTGCTTGCGCCGGGCAAGATTCGCCTTGAGCGCGGCTTTGAGCCGCGCCTCACGGTCTGGTTTCCCTGATTTAGGGCTGGCTGTCTTGCGCTTCATGGACCTTCTTTAAAGCAGCGTGAAAAAACCGTCCAGAAGGGCTTGCGCGCTTTGAACTTTGCCTTTAGAGACCCGCCCACACCAGATGGCACAACGGGCCACACGGTGGACGGCGCTGCTGTAGCTCAGAGGTAGAGCACTCCCTTGGTAAGGGAGAGGTCGAGAGTTCAATTCTCTCCAGCAGCACCACTTCAACGCATTGAAATCACTAAAAATCCTGTTTATCAGGAGTTTGTGCCGCCTCACTGGTACATAGAGGTGGTACATGATGAGATGTGCTATGCCCCAACCCGTCCTGATCGGATCGACATTTTACCTCCGGCTTCACGTCCCCACCGACGTGGCCAGCAAGGCAAGCGAAACCACCGTTGCCATCCCGGTCGCAGAGCGCATCAGTCAGGCGTAGCTGACCACACGCCAAGGCATCGCTGCGCACGAAAGACTGGCCGAAAGCCAAGCGGCGCTTGAGCAGCATTGGGAGGCGCTCAGGTCCGGACCGAAGCCTCTGTCGCACAAGGATGCCGTCGCCCTGTCCGGTGAGATCCTCGCCGACTTCCTCAACATCTTCGATGACAACCCCGGCGAGCCGGACCGCTGGAAGCGAGTCGCGAAGCTTGACGCTGATTCCCGTGAGGGCCGCCATGGCCCCTACGCTGAGTTGATGATTCCAACCGCGACAACACAACAATCCGCAATGGAGGAGCGCTTCGGCGGGTTTGCCGATGTTGTGCTTGCGCGGCATCACCTCGTGGTCGATTCGGTATCTCGCTCCCGTCTGATCGCTCGTGTCGCAGCGGCGATGGAGGATGTATCCACAGTCAACTTGGCACGAGCACAGGGCGACTACTCGGAAACCGGCATTCAGAAAAAGTTCCCGACCTACACGCCGACTCAAGCGCCAAAGCCCACAGCGGAAGCCCGGAGCAAAGACACGACCTTCATCACCGTCATCGACAAGGAGGTCATCCACAGCATCCGGACTGTAACAGCCCCCTGACCTCGATGCGAAGGCCTCGGGTGTCGCTGACGCCATAATGACCTGAGCGCCCAGCGTCTCTGAAGGCGTCGCGTTCTCGTCACGCAGAGCGGCCACCGATGGCGTTGGCACCGGCGGCATCGAAGCATCCGCGACTTCCTAGTCAGCGTGAGCGTCTTCGTCGGTCGGTAGATCCGCGAAGGCCGGGGGTGCGTCGCCTGTTTCGGTGAACATATCGACGACAATCGTCTCGGTGAAGCGCTCGTCGATCGTGATCGCCCCAATCGGGTCGATCTTCATCCGATCGAGTGTCTCAACGAGGTTCTTCCACCAGAACTCCTTCTGGGCATTCCACTGGCTGCCGAAGACGCGCCAGAATGTCCAACCGGCGCGTTCGAGGGCGGCTTGACGCGCCATGTCCCGGCCCCAGACTTCGGGCCCGTGATATTGATCTCCGTCGAGTTCGATGGCGAGGCGGCGATCATCGTGGCCTTCGACCACAAGGTCGATGGAGAATCCGCCGGCCTTGACCTGCGGGCGGACGCGATAGTTCGCCTCGAGGAGCCGGCCCAGCACTTCGCGCTCGAAGCCGCTGTCGCAGCGGTCCATGAGGTCGGCGCTTTCGGTGCCAGTAACGACCCGGCCATTCGGCATCGGGTCGGCGAAGTGGTGAAGGATGTCCGCCTTGATATCGGTGGGCTTGAGATCCTCGAGGCCGACGGAGCGAACGAGGTAAAGTCGGTCCCGGGCCCGGCTCATGGCCACGTTGATACGTTGCTGGTCAGGCTTGGAGCTTTGGGATGTCACCCGGCCAGGGGTTGCCACCATGGACAGGAAGACGATGGAACGCTCCTGCCCCTGCATGGTGCGCGCGTCGCCATAGATGATCCGGCGCTCCTCGATTTTCTCCGGACCGATGCGCTCGTCTTCGACCAGCATGCGGCCGATCTTCTCGGCCTGCTCGCCGCCGATCAGGGAGATCACGCCGATATCGCGCCCCTTATGGGCCGGGTCATCGATGATCTTGGCGATCTCGTCGACGATCCAGCGGGCTTCATAGGGGTTGGTCTTGCCCTGGCGCACGGCGCCGGGAATGTAGACATCCACCAAGGGCGGATCGAAGCGCTCGGAGGCCTTCGGCACCCGGAGCGGGACCAGGGCATTGTTGTAAAAGCGGGTGGAGAACTGGATGATCGGCGCCACGCAGCGAAAATGCTCACGCAGCATGACATGGCTCTCGGGGTGCATGCGCTTGGTCATCTCGAAGATCGAGGTGTTCTCGTCGATCAGCCCGGCATTGGGCAGCCCGTCGAGGAACTCGGCGCGCAGCGCATTGATCTTCTGAACGGAAATACCGACCGCGCTTGGCGAGACCTGTGCCTCGTCGCCCACGACAAGGATCTTCTTGCCGCGTGCCAGCGCCGCGATTGCGGTGATGTCGCTCTGAGAGGCCTCGTCCAGGATGACCAGGTCGAAATCACCGAACTCAGGCGGTAGTTGTTCGGGGATCTTGTATTCGGGCATGATCCAGACCGGCGCTGCGGAAGAGGCCTGTCGTGCCGCTTCCTGTGCCGCCCGGATGAAACGGGGCGCCTTCTTGCCCTTGCCGGTTCCGATCTTGGAAATGGCCTGGGTGAAGGCTTCCATCGCCTGGCGCACGCGCGGCGTCATGCGCCGGGCGAGGCCCAGCAGGGTGCGGACACGAATCAGATCTTCGAAGTGTTTGCGTCGCCGCTGCATCGCGTCGGCCTTGGCTTTGCGGTATTCGTCGCCATTGCCGAGTTCGATGATGTGCTGGACGCGGGTTGTCATCATGGCCCAGCTCCAGGCCGCCTGCCATCTGTCGGGGATCAGGGAGGGTGCGTTGAGAGGATCGTCTTTCAGGCGCTCGGCCCATTCCGGCGCACCGCAGTCGGAAAGCACTTTCAGGGCTGCACCCAGCTGCTTGAGCCGGGAAGCAATCTCGGAGAGGCGCGTGATCTCCCTGGTGATCTCGCCACGCAGGGTGACGATCTGCTGAGGATCGGTTTCCGGTTGGCCGATTGCGGACGCAAGGTCGCGCATGGCACCGAAAATCGGCAGGGCCTTCTTGCCGGCAATCGCGGTGAGGGTGGTGAGCGCCTGAGGCGTGCGGTGCGCATCCGGAAGGTTGGCGCGCAGGGCGAAGAGCGCAGGCTGGCAATCAAGCGCCTTGATTGGCCCGTCGATGTCGAGGCCGTAAGGGAAGAGAGCACGCAGCGCTATGCGAATGGGGACGAGACGTCGTGCGATCTCCAGCGCGCGGTTTGCTTCTGACTGCCTGTCTTTCAGGTATGTCGCGAGCGCCCAGGGCTCGTGGGGCACAGACCCCATGACACCGAACTCGATGAAAGGCATGAGGGCGCTGTTGATGCTGTCCCTGCTTTTCTTCAGGCGGCAGGCTGCATGGACTGCGCGCCAGTCATCAGCATTTGAGGGCTGTTCGCCGTTGACGCGGACGCTGGCAACAGCCTGCTTGAGAGCCCCGCCGAAAAGCGAGAAACCAACCGGCTTCTGACCGGCGCCGCCGCGTTGCGCCGCGCCCTGAAAATCCTCCAGGCTGCATGCGTCGAGCGAGAAACGAACAGTGGCGATCGCTTCAAGATTTTCTTGCCGGGCGAGGACGTCCCGGATCTTTTCGATCGCGGAGCAGTCGAGCGGAGCCTCGTTCCGGATGGCGAGAGCTGCGAGATCGTGCTCCTGTTCACCCAGTTCTTCGATTGCAGCAGCGCAAGCCTCAAGTTCCTGGAGAACGTTGCGCGCCTGGCTTTCGGCGCCGGCGCTGTCGAGCGCCATTTTAGCTGCGCCGGAGTAGTCGACCACCTCGCGGGAGTTCCAGGCAAGCTCCACATCATGGGCGGCAATCAGGTCGGCTGTTGCGGGCAACTCGTCCGGCTGTGGAAGATCTGCGCCGGCGTAGATGATGTCGCCAGCGAGCTCGGGCAGAGCCTGCCTGAGGTAATGAAGAAGATCTGCCAACTGCGAAGGCGGGAGATCCTTTGGCCGGTCGGTGAACCAGCCATGCTGTTCGGCATCGGCTTCGAGGATTTCGACGAGATCCATCGGGGGATGGGTTTTCCCCTGCCACTCAAGAGGCGCCAGGTTGGTGCGGGCGATCTCTGCAAGCTTCAGGTCCGCCTGCGCAGCCTCGTTGTCGCAATCGACGATCTTGCGCTCAAGCATGGCTTTCGTGGCGAGAGCTTCGTCGATATTCAGTCCAACGACTTCGTTCGAAAGCTCTGTGACAGCATTCTGCAGCTGTTGTGCGCTCTCGCGGTCGGTGCCGACCGAGGCGATGACGAGGGGCTGGAGGCTCTTGGGAAGTTTCTCGCGCACCGCGGCGATAGCCTCTGGCGTCCGGGCGGTGACAAGCACACGCTTTCCGGTCGCCATCTGATGGCTGATGATATTCGCGATGCTGTGGCTTTTCCCGGTGCCGGGAGGGCCGGAAACCGTTGCGACGTGGAGCGACTTGTCGTCGATCATGCTCGAGATCTTGCCCTGCTCCTCGTTGAAGGGGAGAGGGAAGAAATGCACCCGCCTCGAGTTCAGCATTGCAGCCGCCCCGCCCACAGGGCTGGCGGATGGCTCCCGATCGGATGCTCTGGAACCGGACGGGGAGTTCCAGGTGTTTTCCCCTGCCCCGGCCAGAATGGTGCTGTCGATGCCCCAGTCGGAAACCGCGGCAAGAGCGACATCGGAAGGCGGCTTTGCGAAGCCCTTGACGGATGACGGCACGGAGATGTTCTGATCCGCGATCCGCTTGCGCAGGGCATCGAGATCCTGAGACCGAGCCTCGTGCGATCGCGGCCGGCCAAAGATGGCCCAGCTCGAGGCGATCCTAAGATCGGAGCCGATGCGAGGAAGGGCTTCACCGGCATCGATGCGAACCCGGTCGATATGCTCACCTGTACTCGAAAGGTTCGAGGCGGCGGTATCAAGGATGGGCTCGAGTGCGGTCGTGAAGGGAGAGATCTCCGCGTCGCCTTGCATGATCTGGGCAAGACGATCTTGCAGGTCACGCTGAAGCTTGGGGGAGCCATCGATCTCGATTTCGAGATAGGGCTTCAGCGAGAGGGTTGGCGGAAGGTCGCGAGGATGGATGGCGATCGCACCACCGTCTTCGACCTCGATATCCACCAGCTGTTCCACGATCGGCATGTCGATCCTCTGGCCGGCATGCTCCCATCGGCCGATCCCGATGCCCCAGACCAGCTCGGGCGGGGTGGATTCAGCCGTGTGGATGCTGGCGTGGATCTTGAAGAGGTCGTTGTAAAAGGAGATCGATTTCCGGATCGGTTTTTCATTTCGCGCCCAGTCAGCCCAAGGGCCACGGGTATAGCGCTGGAAATCCCGCTGCATTTCCTTGCAGTCTTCGGCAAGAAGGACGATCTTGACGTGGTTTTCGATCTCGACACCATCGGCAATGATCGCCTTTACGTTTTCAGGCCGCAGCAAACCCGCCTCTTCCAGGTCGGAGGCCTCCTCGATCGAAACCTCGATCGAGATGGCGCTTTTCATGACCGGCGGCTTGGCGGGATCGGTGGGCCCCACGGTCAGGAAGCTGGCGACGTAGTCGACTGGCTCTGGCGGTTTGGTTTCACGCTGTCTGTCGATGCGCAGCCAGGAGCCATCATCGCAATCGAGATGCAGGCCGGGAAGTCCCTGCATATCACCTTCATGAAAGACACCAAGCCCTGCTGACATGGTCATCTGGACCTTCTCGCGCGCGGTCAGGACACCTTGAGCAAAGCCAAGAAGGCCAGAAAGTTTCTGGCGGTCGTCAGGGGATAGCTCCTCATCCGGTTGGACCGTGTATTTCTTGTTCATTTTAGATCCCGGCCTCTGAATTCTTCAAGAAACCCTAAGTTCGGTTGACTTCGACACAGATGTGTTGGGTTTGAAATCGCGGTTCTGGTTGAAGCTGACCGCAAACACAACCCGAAGACGATCATTCTGATGTTAAAAGCAAATTTTGGTGAATTCAGTATTGTGCTGAACCAATCAGAAACCAACTGTTGGATCTTGCAACAGCAAAGGCCGATCTGAAAATCACCCGTACCGGCGGCGCAGTGGAAACGGTCCCGTGAGAAGATGATGGGGAGTCCGCTGAGACGCTTTCCGCCATCACGCGGCTTTGATGCTGTAACTGCCCCCGACGGCATCTGTGTGCCA
>NZ_JAHKQA010000070.1 GCF_018860705.1 Citreicella sp. C3M06 | reverse complement strand
TATGTGCAACAACGTCCTCAAAACCGGTAAGGTGTCAACAGAATTGGAAAGACCCGGCGCAAGCCCTGACGGCAACAGGCTTTCGGACAAAGCCCAGAGCGCGCTTGCCCGCGCCGCCCCTTCGCGGCCAAACAGCGCGCCAGATACAAGACGGGCGCCACCGAAGTGGCGCCCGCTCAGGATCAGAACCGCATGGTCGCAGAGACGGTAAAGGTCCGGCCCGGTTCGTAGAGCGGAATGACCGACCCGGTGTAATCCAGCCCGTCCGAGCTGCGGCTGGCGTATTGCTCGTCAAAGACGTTCTTGATGTCCATCCGCAGTTCCAGCCCGTTCAACGCGGCAGGCTGGTAGGTGGTGTACAGGTTCAGAACCTCGTAGGCGGGCAGATCAGTGTCGGTGGAATCGTTTTCAAACGCGATCTCGGCAGTGCCGCCAACGCGCCAGTTGTCGTGGATGTCATACCCCGCTTCCAGCCCCATGATGCTGCCAACCGGACGCCCCAGATAATAGGACGTACCGGAGATGGTATCATCATCCAGCGTGACGTTGGCATGGGTGTAGTTCACCTTGGCAAAGCCGCGATCCCAGTTGTAGGCGAGCGAGCCATCAAAGCCGCGGGTCGTCACGTCGGCCTGCGCGCCGCGATCCCCGCCCGAGGGCAGCACTGCGTTGACGTTGTTGATCTCGGTGTGGAACAGCGCGCCGCTGATCGCCCAAGGGCCGCTGTTCCAGCGCAGACCGATCCGGGCCGAGTTCGACCGCGAGGCGCCGAAGTCGTCATAGGTCCAGTCGCTGCCGTAGTTCACCAGCGCCGCTTCGCCCAGTGCGAAGCCGCCAAACGTCGTGGCAAGCCCCGCGTTCAGCGTCAGCGTATCGGTCAGTACGTAATCCAGCGCGGCGTTGCCGCTGAAGCCGCCCTCTTCGAAATCGCTGCCATCCGTACCTTCAAACCATTGGTAGTCGTAGCGCAGACCGTAAGATACCGACAGGCGGTCGTTCAGATCCTGCCGTGCCTGTGCGTACAATCCGACGTTCTGGTGGTTCTCCGACCCCGAGGTGCCTTCGGTGGCCACGGCGCTTTCATCGAATGCATCGATCCCGGCGGTCAGCGTGCCGTTGGCCAGATGGAATTCGTTTTCGACATTGCCCGACAGGCTGTAGTTGACGCCGGACACCGCGCCCACGTCGACCTCTTGTTCGTTATAGGTCAGCTGTGCGCTGGGGGCGAACCAGCCCTGCGGGTTCTCGTCGGTGTAGGACAGAGTGTACGAGCTGCGGCGCGCGTAGCCGTCGATGATCGTGGTGGGGCGCGAGGCCGATACCAGACCGCCGAAATCGGAGCGGATGAAGCCGCCTTGCGAGGCGCGCCCGCCGGTGTCTTCGGTTTCGGAGGCGGCGAAGGTCAGGCGCTTGCCGCTTTTCGTGGTGTAACCCAGCTTCAGCATGTAGCTGGTCAGATCGGCTTCGGTGCCTTCAACCTCGTCGCCATCGCCGTCTTCGTAATCGTCGCCGGTCTGCCTGCTGGCCGACAGCAGCCATTCAAACCCGCCCTGCTGGCCGTAAAGCGCCATATTGCGGCGTACGCCCGTGCCGTTGTCGCCGGTGGTGACGCCGATCATGCCGCCGAAGGGGTCGTCAAGATCCAGCAGATCGCGCGCATCCTTGGTGGTGTAGGCCAGAGCGCCGCCAAGTGCACCGGGGCCGGCATCGGCGGGGGCGATGCCTTCGCTGACCTCGACCCGCTTGAGCAGGTAAGGGTCGATCAGCACGTTGCCGGTGTGGTGGAATGCGCCCTTGTTCTGGCGTGCGCCGTCGATGGTGACCGACAGCAGCGATTCCTCGACGCCGTTCACCAGCACCTTCTGGGCCATGGCGGCGCCGCCGCTGACGGTGACGCTGCTTTCGCCGCTGAACACGTCGGCGACCGAGGCCGGGGCGCGGTCATCGAGCTCTTCTTCGGTGATCTCGGTGTTGCCGAGCAGGCTCTGCGCCTGTTCGCTTTCGATTCGCAGCGTTCCGAGGAAAGTGGCATCGTCCTGCGCTGAAACGCTGCTTGCGGCGCAAATCGCCGTCGTAAGGAGCAACGCGCCCCGATTAGTGAATGTCATGAGACTGTCCCTTGAGTGTTTCTCGATCTCGCTGGATCGCGTCGCCGTCTCAAAGGGGGGGGCGCTGTCTGGCATCGAGCGTATCGCCGCCTTATCCGACCAAAACACTCAGATCAATTACTCCATGACGCCTTGTCGCCGCGTTTGTTGCGGAAATGCAACCTTCAACAGAGGTAAATCCCGCCCGATTGTTGATTTCCACCCAGAAGTGACCCGGGTGGCGGCATAATTTCCATTGAGAATTGACCCATGTGACCTTCCCCCAGCGGCATGCGCAGCGGGGGACATTGGAGTGATACACATGGGACTTTTGAACATCATCCGACGTATGGCACTGCGGGATAAGTTGCCCCTGCGCGAGATTGCGCGGCGGACGGGAATGTCGCGCAATACCATCAAGAAGTATTTGAACGCAGGCACGATCGAGCCGCAATTCGCGACGCCGGAGCGGCAAAGCAAGCTCGATCCATTCGCCGAGAAGCTCGGTCGGCTGGCTGAAGACGGAGTCTGGCAAGTCCCGCATGCAGAGGCGCACGCTGAGGCAGATGCATGTGGATCTGGTGGTTCTTGGCTTTGACGGGTCCTACGGCCGAATTGCGTCCTTTGCGCGTAACTGGCGGGCCGATCGGCAGCGGGATCAGCAGACGACAGGCCGCGGCACCTTCGTGCCCCTGTTGTTTCGCCCGGGAGAGGCGTTCCAGTTCGACTGGAGGAGGATTTTGCGGTCTTGGGCGGCGAGCGCACCGAACCGCAAGTTGCCCATATCAAGCTGTCGCACAGCCGGGCCTTTCTGGTCCGGGCGTATCTACTGAAAACGCACAAGATGCTGTTCGATGCCCATTGGCACGGGTTCCGGGTCTTCGGCGGGGTCCCGGAGCGCGGCATCTACGATAACATGCGCACCGCGGTTGATCGTGTCGGTCGCGGGAAGGACTGGCAGGTCAACATGCGGTTCCTTGCGATGGCAAACTATTACGTATTCGATCCGGCGTTCTGCAATCTAGCTGCGGGCTGGGAGAAGGGACAGGTCGAGAAGAACGTGCAGGATTCCCGACACCGACTGTGGCAACCCATGCCGCACTTCGCCGATCTTGCGGCACTGAATGACTGGCTGGAAGAGCGCTGTGTCGCGTTGTGGACTGAGATCCCGCATGCAGCACTGCCTGGGAGCGTTGCCGACGTCTGGGTCACAGAGCAGGCAGCGCGGATGCCATTGCCCCCCGCCTTCGATGGCTTTGTCGAACTGAGCAAAAGGGTATCGCCCACTTTCCTGATCAGCTTTGAACGCAATCGCTACAGCGTTCCGGCATCCTTCGCCAACCGCCCGGTGAGCCTTCGGGTTTCTCCCGAACGTCTGGTGATCGCTGCCGAAGGACAGATCCTGTGTGAACAGGTGCGGGTGATCCAGCGCAGCCACCAACTCCCACCACGCACGATCTACGATTGGCGCCATTACCTGGCCGTGCTTCAGCGCAAGCCCGGCGCATTGCGGAACGGTGCCCCCTTTGCGGAATTCCCTCCGGCCTTCAAGCAGCTGCAAGATCTCATGCTGCGCAAGCCTGGTGGTGACGGAGAGATGGTCGACATCCTTGCACTGGTTCTGCATCACGTCATGCCGGAGGCATGCTTTCAGCATGACGAGCGGGCCGTGCTGGTCGCCGTGGAAATGGCGCTGGCTGAGGGCGTCGCAACCAAGACCCATGTGCTGAATCTTCTGCACCGTCTGATCGACGGAAAGACAATCGGTGGGCCGACCATCAATACGCCACAGGCCCTTGCTCGGCGCAGTGAGCCCAAGGCCAATGTCGAGCGCTATGATGGCCTGCGGGCCCGGATCGCTGGAGGCCGCCATGCGTCATGATCCTGCCAGCAGTGCTATCATCATCATGCTGTGCAGTCTGAAGATGCCCGGGATGGCCCAAGCCGTCACCGACCTGATGGGACAAGGCGCACCAGCCTTTGATGCCGCGGTGCCGGTGCTCGCTCAGTTGCTGAAGGCTGAAGTGGCAGAACGGGAAGTGCGCTCCATTGCCTACCATATGAAGGCCGCTCGCTTCCCGGCCTACAAGGACCTCTAGGGCTTCGACTTCGCGGCCAGTGAGATCAACGAGGCCACGGTGTGCCAACTTAATCGCGGCGAGTTTATGAACGGTGCCCAGAACGTCGTGCTGATTGACCTGCCCCCTGCTGGTG
>NZ_JAHKQA010000003.1 GCF_018860705.1 Citreicella sp. C3M06 | reverse complement strand
AATGCATCCTGACCCTAAGGCAGATCGCGGCCCTTTACCGGATTGAGACAGACATCCGTGGTCAGAGCCCCGAGGTGCGGCTGGCGGCAAGGCGGGAACGGTCCGCGCCGAAAATCGTGGCCTTTCAGGACTGGCTGCACCAGCACAGGGCTAGCGTCTCAGCCAAATCGCCCCTGGCCGAAGCTCTGAAATACATCGCCAAATACTGGGACGGCCTCTGCTTGTTCCTGACAGACGGCCGCGTCGAACTGGACAACAACACCGTTGAACGCACCATCCGCCCCATTGCCCTGAACCGGAAAAACGCGCTCTTCGCCGGTCACGACGCAGGGGCGGAAAACTGGGCTGTCATTGCCTCGCTCATCGAAACCTGCAAACTGAACGCAGTCGATCCGCATGCCTGGCTGACCGCAACCCTGAGCGCCATCTCGGGCGGCCACAAGCAGAGCCAGATCACCGATCTTCTGCCTAGAAACTACGTCGCCAAGGTGTGACTGGGACACCGGTTACGCTGCATCTCGGTATGGACGAGGAAACACTGGAGATCCGCGCGGTCGGCGTCACGACAAGCAATGTCGGCGATGCACCCATGCTGCCCGACTTGCTGGAACAAATCCCACCCGACCAGGAGATCGCCACCGTCACCGCTGATGGGGCCTATGACACGCGAAGATGTCACAATGTGATTGCCGCTCGGGGTGCCGCAGCCATCATCCCGCCGCGTAAGAACGCCCAACTTTGGAAACCAACCACGGCGGGCGCTATCGCGCGAAACGAAGCTGTGAGAGCCTGCAAATATCACGGACGGGCACTCTGGCAAAAGTTCACCGGCTATCACCGCCGAAGCCGCGCAGAGACGAAACCTCTCGGGATATTCCCTTCGGAAATACCCTGCCGGTCAGTGAATGAACTGCGTCAAACTCCTTGGCCAAGGCCTCATGGCCCGAGACTTCGACCGGCAGGTTGCTGAGTTCCAAGTCCGGATCGCGGTGCGCAATCGCTACACCGCTCTTGGCATACCCGTCACTGACCCCGTAGGATAAGTGTCTACAGGAAAAGGGAAACTCTGTTCAAACCACGATTTGTGCAACAGAGCGCCTTCGGCGCCGGGATCATCAGCGAGGGCGACCTGCTGCGCGGCGCCTTCGGCAATGCCGGAGAGATCGGCATGATCTTCACTCCCGAAGAGGCCGGGATCCGCCCCGCGCTCGGACTGCTCTTGGCGCACCTGCGCCACGCCGGACGGGGCGAGCTTCGCAGCATCGAGGAACTCGACCGGGCGGTCAGCCCGATGCTGCCTATGCTGCCTGAGGTGACCGATTGGGTCGGGCAGGTGGCGCCGCAGCTCAACCGGGTGCTCAACGCGGTGACGGCTGTGGCGGATCCTGCCTGCATCGTCTTCGGCGGCCAGATCTCGCGCGCGCTGGCACAGGCCTTTATCGACCGTGCCGAGTTCTTTGCCCGCCCGCGCCATGGCCATATCAATCCTTTGCCGGAGTTGGCGATCTCGACACTCGGAGGAGAGACCCCGGCGGTCGGCGCGGCATGCCTGCCACTGCGGGCGCTGCTGTTCTGACGTCACCCAGCTCGGAAGTGTCCGTCGTCATATAAAA
>NZ_JAHKQA010000017.1 GCF_018860705.1 Citreicella sp. C3M06 | reverse complement strand
CGCTGGATGTTGCTCTGGTGTCGCTGTCGGCGCTTGTGCTGGCAGACCGTCAGCTTGGCGGTGCGGTCGACTGGATCGAGGTCGGCGCGCCGCAGCAGACAGAAGCAGTGCCCATGCAGGGCGCCGAGACCCTGGCGGGGGCGGTTCTGCCCGTGACCATTTTTTACGAAACCACCGACAACCCCATGGAGTGACCCGATGCCCAATGCACGCGGAGATCGCGCGAAACTGTTTTCGCGCCGCCAGACCACCTTCGGCACGGCGGAAAGCGCCAGCGCCGGTGCCTTCTACACGCTGCCATTCTACAGCTACAACGTGACGCCCTCAGGTGAGCTGTCGAACGATGAGGCAATCCGCGGGGATTCCTTCCCTGGTGATGCGGTTCACGGCCTGCGCAATCTGGCGGGGGCGCTGGTTGTCCCGATGGGGTTGGACAGCATCGGCTGGTGGCTGGCGCAGTTGCTGGGCCTGCCCACGACCACCGGGACCGGGCCCTATACCCATGCGTTTGTGGCGGCGGCAAACCCTGGCATCTTGTTGGCCACGCACGGCATCACCCACAACGATCTGTCGACGCATTTCACGCAGGACAGTTTGGCCGCGCAGTCGATCGAAATCACAGGCGCGAAGAATGGCCAGCGGCAGCGCGTGACGCTGAACATGGTGGGCCGCGAAGAGATCAAGGCTGGCACCACGCTCGACACATCGCCGGTAGCGTTCGCCGATGATCCGGTTCCTGTCGGGTTCCAAGGATTGCTCAGCATCGACGGCAGTGAGGCTGCCGGGGTGACGCAGGCCAACCTGACGCTCGCCACGGGGCGCGAGGCGGACCAAGAAGCGATGAACGGCCTTGCCACGGCGTCCGACATACAGCCTGGCATGTGGGACCTGTCGGGCAGCCTGACCGCCCGCTTCCGCGATACCGGGCTCTATGATGCTGCCTCGGCAGGAACGGCGATTGCGCTGTCTCTGGCGTGGCAGATCTCGGCCAACTACAGCCTTACCATTGCGCTGCCGTCCGTGACGCTTGAGCGCACCGGCATCCCGATCGAGGGCCGGGACGTGATCTCGTCCAGCTTCAATTGGCGTGCCAACCGGCCTGCCAGCGGGGATGAGCTGATCGAGGTGACCCTGATCAACGCCACGTCCGATTACGCGAACGCCAGCTGATGGCGTTGCGGCTTGTACGGGCGCTGTCGGGGCCGCGCCGGATCGAACTGGGCTACGGGGTCGCGGTGTCGTACCGTGCCTTCGGCTACGCCGACCTGCGCGAGGCGGAGGCTACGGCCCACCGCCTTGCGCGTGAGACCATGCCAGAGCGGCTGGCGTTTGCCGCCGCGTTGCACGACGACGAAGATCTAGGGCCGGAGCACGATGAGGGCCGGCGCGGTCAATTTGCGCGACACCTGGTCAAGTTGCTGTTGCTGCGGTTCGGCACCGGCTGGGAAGGGGTCGAGGTCGATGATGGCCGCGCCGCTCCGATGACCGAAGACACCCTTGATGCTTTCTTGTCGCTTTTTCCGGGGGTGGCTTCGGTGCTGCATGTGCGCCTGCTAGAACCTTGGGCTGAATTGGAAGCGGAGGGAAACGTCTCCGCGCGCTCGCCGCATACCGCTACGGCGGAGGCCTGAGTCACTGCGCAGACTGCCGGGCCACGCCCGGCTACGCCTGCGCGCGGTTCGGGGGCGAGGGCGCATGCCCTGAAGACACT
>NZ_JAHKQA010000052.1 GCF_018860705.1 Citreicella sp. C3M06 | reverse complement strand
TCCTGACCCTAGGACGATGCTCATTGTGCTGTATCCATTGTGTTTTTTTGTGCAAATTCTGGTATGACGTGCTCGGCCAATTCAGCCAGAACGTCCTGGATTTCGCGTTGTGATTGGCGCAGGTTAAAGGCGATGTGCGCGACTCCCACTGCGTGTAGGGAGCGAACATGAGCCCTCAATGCATTGCGACCGATACGGCCCCCAAACTGGATCGGCCGGAAGGGCGCGTCGGGATCAGGGTCAAGGTCCAAATGCATGGCGGTCAGGACCGGCGCGGTGGGGAGGTCTGCATCGTTGCGCGCTTGACGCCACATCGACAGGCGGCGCTCGGCCTGATCCGGAGGACCAGGATACGTAAACCAGCCGTCCAATGTACGGGCGATCCATTGCAGGCTTTGCTGGCCCATCCCGGCCATGACCATCGGGAAACCTTCTGGCACAAAGGGGCGCACGGTGACGGGGCCGTGTGGTCCTTGCAGCGCATCACCTGACCAGAGAGTGCGCATCTGGTCGACGCGATCGCGCAAGGTGGCTCCGCGGGCTTCATAGTCCAGCCCCATCAGCGGGTATTCCACCGGTCGGTCCCCGGACGCGATGCCAAGGATAAATCGCCCGCCCGACAGATGGTGCAGGCTGGCCGTCATCTTGGCCAGCAGGATCGGGTCACGTAGTGGCAAGACGATACCCGCAGTGCCAAGCGCTATGCATCGCGTGCGGCCGGCAAGAAAGCCAAGATAGGGGAACGGATCGAAGACCTGCCCCGCATCCCCGAAGCTGGGATCGTGAATTGGCACGTCCCGCAGCCAGACCGCATCAAAGCCAAGGCTTTCGGCCAGTTCCAGGCCCTTGGCGGGGTTTGAGGTGTCTGGCACACCAAAGGGGCGCCCTTCGATACGGGCACGGCGTTGCCCGGCTTCAGACCAGTCGCGGTCCAGTGGCAATTCAATGCCAAAAGTAATGCGGTCTTTGTAAATCAGATTCAGGGCAGACATGATTCACAGCTCCAGTTCACTGGTTTGCCTCGCCGCACCAAGAGGCGGCGAGGCAAGCGAGGTTATTCGGCAGCAACAGCTTGGGCTGCTGTTGCGTTCAGGCGACCAGACAGGCGCACCAGAACAATCCCGACACCCACCACTGCGGCAGCGATGTAGGGCGCAGCGGCAAGGCCGATGCCTTCCACCACAAGCCCCCCGGCCCATGCGCCCCCGGCGATGCCGAGGTTGAACGCACCGATGTTCAGGCCGGACGCCACATCCACCGCACCCGGTGAGACTTCGCGTGCGATTTGCACGACATAGGATTGCAGCGGCGCCACGTTGGCGAAGGCAAAGCCGCCCCAGAAGGCCGCAACCGCGATGGCTGCAATCGGGCTGGTGAGGAGCGCGCCGAGTGCGACCAGAGATATGGCAAGGCCAGCAAAGATGACCGTCAGCGATGCCACTGCACCGATACGATCAGCCAGTTTACCACCTGCGATGTTGCCCACGGCGACAGATGCACCGTAGAGCAGCAGCACAAGGCTGACCGCACCCGCAGACAGGCCAGTGACTTCATTCAGCATCGGCGCAAGGAAGGTGAAGGCGATGAAGTTGCCTCCATAGCCAATTGCCGTGATCAGATAGACCAGCAGAAGGCGTGGCGAGGTCAGCACCTGCAACTGTGCTTTGATCCCTGCCGAGGCAGTCTTGGTCAGGTTGGCCGGCACCAGTACGGCAGAGGCGATAAATCCGATCACACCCAGCGCGACAACGCCGAGGAAAGTCGACTGCCAGCCGAAGTTCTGGCCGATGAAGGTCCCCAAGGGCACTCCCGTCACCAACGCGACTGTCAGGCCAAGGAACACCAGTGCAATGGCCGAGCTTTCCTTTTCGGGCTCCACCAGATCGGTGGCAATGGTCGAAGCGATGGCGAAGAACACGCCATGAGCGAGACCGGTGATAAAGCGCGCAGCGACAAGGCTGCCGTAATCCGGCGCACAGGCTGCGTAGGCATTCCCCAGGGTGAACAGCGCCAGCAAGAGCAGCAACAGCGTCTTGCGCGGCACCCGGTCTGCCATGGCCGTGAGCACGGGCGCGCCGATGGTGACGCCAAGCGCAT
This sequence comes from Citreicella sp. C3M06, assembly GCF_018860705.1. Lineage (GTDB taxonomy): Bacteria > Pseudomonadota > Alphaproteobacteria > Rhodobacterales > Rhodobacteraceae > Salipiger. Next base: position 8,390 of record NZ_JAHKQA010000052.1, on the reverse strand, counting down.
AGAGGCTGACGAGCAGGCCAGCGGAGGGGATGGAAACACCAAGATCGGCGGCGATGGTGGGAAGCAAGCCGACGATGACGAACTCGGTCGTTCCGACGGCGAAAGCGCTGATGGTCAGCGCCCAAAGGGCAAGTGGCATCGGTTTTCTCCAACAAATTTGATGTCGACGCCGTATATGCCAGTCTCTATCTGTTGCGAGAACATGCAGGTTTGGGATGGGTCATTGCAGAAAATGCACGAATTGCTACGCATGGGGGATTTGGCGGCCTTTGTCGGGATCGTCGATGATGGCGGCTTTGCTGAATCCGCGCGTCGCAGGGGGGGTTCGGCCTCTACGCTCAGCCGGTCGGTCATGCGGCTGGAAGAACAATTGAAAGTCACATTGTTACGCCGCACCACGCGATCCATCGAGATCACCCCCGAAGGTGCCGCAGTTCTGGCCGAGGCACGCGAGATCCTGGACCGCAGCGAAGCCCTGCAGGAAATCGCAACCAGCGGGCAAGCACCCGCAGGACCCCTGCGTGTAAACGCACCGGTTCCTTACGTCCTACATGTTCTCGCCCCGCGTCTGGCCGAGTTTCACGCGCAATACCCCGGCATCCAGTTGTCTATCGACATGACAGACTCGCTGGTGGATCTGATCGGAAGTCACGCGGATGTCGCCATAAGGCTGGGGCAGCTGCCTGATAGCGACATGTTGCACCGCCCCTTGGGGCGCACGCCTTGGAAATTAGTGGCTGCGCCGCAGTATCTTGATCGCAACGGCTGGCCAAAAACACCAACCGACCTCGCGAAGCTGGAACAAGTGCGTTTCGCGGCACCAGATCATATCAACACACTGCGTTTCACAGGTCTGTCCACCCCCGTAACGGTGCCCACCTCCCTGACCGCAGGCAACGGAGAGGCCGTGCGCCAGTTGGTGTTGGGCGGCCTGGGCATCGCGCGTTTCTCCGATTTCATGATCGCAGAAGACATCCAAGCCGGGCGTTTGATTGAGCTGTTTCCCGGCCAGCTTGACGCCGCCCCACTGGATATCTCAGCCCTCTACCTTACCCGCGTGTCGGGGTTGCGAAGGTTGGGCGTTTTTCTGGATTGGTTGGTGAACATTGGTTGAGGCTAAATTATGCAAGGACCCTTTCAGCATGCATAACGCCTCCGTGCCAAGCGTGGCGTCGAAAGGTTACTTTTAGTCAGTCTTATATCGACATATTTTTGGATGTCCGCTTCCTGGAAGCTGCACTGCAGCGGCGCGGCGCCAAACGAACGGCTGGTAAGGGCCGGAAGCGATGGCCTACAGAAAGGGCGGTGAGCCGCACTTCGCTGTACGGCAAACTAACAACAGCTAAGTGCAGGAAGCGGGCTTTGCAAAGCCGCGCCCATCACCCAGGACGCAGGGCGCGACCGGCCCACTCCTGCCTGCCGTTGGACGTGACCGCCGGTGCGGCGCCGCAGCGTCACCGAAGCGGCCTTTCATCCCCGCCGCAGCATGTCCAACGACTCGAGGTCGGCAGAGCGGGAAAAAGCCGTCTTCGCTGCTGAGGTGAAGGACGGCATTGGATCGCGTTCCTGCTCGTGAGAAGTGGCGTGCTCGTGGTTCTGTCGTGCTATGGGAAACGCCGTGCCATTTTGTGCATGGCATCAATCGTGGAAAAACCGTGTTAGCAACGCCGCAACCGGCTTCGGTGTTTCCATCAAAGCCAAGTGTGGCCCGTCGATCCAGTCGAGCGTCGCACGACCGATGCCATGCGCCAGAGCGATCGAGGCTTTAGGGTCAACCATCTGATCCTGCTGATTGCCAAGTACCAGTGTATGGGCGCGAATATCTGCCAGATCGCGTGAGACATCGACATGAAGGTCGAGCTCGGCCTGCCGCGCGATGCCTTGCCAGTTGCTGCTCGCCACCATTTCGGCAACGATCGACTCCATGTCGTCTACTCCGGCGAGGAAGGCGTGGCTGAAGCCTGTCAACAGCATGAGCCGTGCTAGAGATGCCGGGTCCCGCCGTGCAAGATCCGCCCAGTGCCGGAACTGCAATTGCGACCGAGGATCAGCTCCAGAGACAAAGCCACCGACTAGGACGAGCCGTTCGACCCTGTCACTCTGCCGTGCGGCGAGCCGGGTGGCGACAGCGGCACCGAGGGAGAAGCCCAAGAGATCGAAGGTCTCGACGCCGGCATGGTCCACCGCAGCCAGCACTTGTCCGGCCAAGCGGTCAAGAGTCAGGGCCTCGGCGGGATCATCGGTCAGCCCGGCCCCCGCGTAATCTGGCCGGATTACCCTTCGGTCAGGCAGACCGGGCATCAGGCCAGAAAAGTTCGCCTCACCATCCCCTCCGGTGCCGTGCACCAGCACCAGAGGTCGGCCCTCACCGTCGTCACGATAACCGATGCGGGCACCGTCATGCTGCAAATATTCGATCTTCGTCATGAATCTGTTCTCCGACTTGATGTGTCGGATCTCGTCATGCACTCTGACAGTACTGTTAGGGTCAAGTGGGAAATGGAGATGTACCAATGCAGATCGGAGAAATGTCTCAGCGCAGTGGTATCAGTATCCGGATGTTGCGATATTATGAGGCCGAGGGCCTGCTCCAGCCGCACCGTACCGACAGCGGCTATCGCGACTATTCTGAAGCCGACCTCGAAGAGGCAAAGCGAATAAAACAGCTGGCGGATGCCGGCCTGACGATCGAGGCGATGCACGACCTTTTGCCCTGCATCATCAGCCCGAAGCCGACGTTCCACCCCTGTGACCGCTTGCGTGCTCGGCTTGAAACTGAAGTGGCGAAACTCGATCAGAAGCTGGCGTACATGCAGCGGTCCCGATCCCAGATTGTCGGCTATCTGGCTGATCTGCCGGTCGATGCCCCTGTCCTCATCTCTCAGGACTGAGGCATGTAGGCGGTAGCCTCAGTCGAACGGGGCCTTTCTAGGCGGTCACCCTGGACAACGCCTATGAAGGGATTGAAGGGCTCGTCGGAGCAGCCTTTCGAAAACCTCATCGCATTTTTAACTTTGGGCTCGGAGCGGGCTTGCGGCGGTGCAGCGAGCCGTACCCATGGCCGGCAGCAGCGCCCGTCGCTCTCGACCCGAAGCCGACCTTTGTTACCGTAATCGCAGCCGCGACAGGACTTACTCAAAAGCAGTCGGACAAGATGGCGGACACCATCGTCTCCGCCGTCGCCTTGCCGCTCGAAAATCTGTAATCTGTGCTTATCCGAAGCGAGGCGAGAGCGGCCAAGGTGAGGTGGCCGCTCTTTTTTCACTTGGTGCAAGTGGCGCACGCCGCGAAACGGCTCAGGCGGGGATCAGCCCCATTTCATCTCGCCGGTCAGAACCTTGGCGCCGACGTTCAATGCTACGCCCATGCCGAGATCGGGATAACGGGCGGTCATCGCGGCAATCAGCTCTTCCGAACCATCCGCCTTGTCGAGCTCTTCCTCAATCGCCAGCAGATAATTCTTGGTGAATTGCACGCCGTCCAGACCCATCGGCGCGTCCGGGGTCATGTGGCCAGGCACGATAACCCGCGGGTTGCGGGCAACAATAGCGTCCAGATTGGCGATCCATGCGGCGCGCTGTTCCTTGGTCGGCGTGTCCGCGGTCCAGACATGCACGCCGGAGAACACCATCACGCCGCCGAACACGGCCTGCAGATCCTCGATCCACAGGTAGCGGCGGTTGGCCAGCCCTTCGGCGGGAACGATTTCGATTGAATGGCCGTCCACCGTGAGCGTCCTGTTGTCATCCGCTTCGGGAATGACCACCTCTGCCACCGTCGCCGGGCCGTTCTCGCCCAGTTGCGGCCCCCAGGTTTCGACCTTTTTCGCCACGTTGGCATTGATGGCCGCGACGGTTTCGCTGGCTGCAATGACGCGGGCCTCGGGGAAGGATTCGACGATCGGGCGCAGGCTGAAGTAGAAATCGGGATCGCTCTGGCTGATGTAGATCGTGGTCAGACTCTTGCCCGTGGCTCTGATATCTTTGGCCAATGCGCGACCATCCGGCAAGGGGAACCCGCCGTCGATCAGCACAGCCTCGGTTGCGCCCTGGACCAGGATCGGTGCGCGGAAAAAGCCGTTCTCGCCGGCAGGGAAATGGGTCCAGGTCAGCCCATTCGCATCCGCGAAGGAGAGGCCGGGTGCCATCATGGCAGCGGCTCCGGCTGCGGTGGTCAGTTTCAGGATGTCTCTGCGGTACATGGGTTTTGTCCTTTGGTTGTAGAAGGATCAGCGCAGCTTGAGCGCGGCGCGCACAGCATCGGGGCCGGAATAGAGCGTGCTCGCATCCAGCGCGCCACGCGTGCCATCGACTTCGGCAATTAGGGCGGGAACGCCCCGGAGTTGGTAGGTTGTCATCAGGGTGCGGGCCTGTGCCGTGCGGCGGCGCACCAGCTCTGCAAGCGCCGCATCGGGGCTCAGGACACACGCTGCGGCATCCGCAAGGCCGAGATCGGTCAGCACGTCCGCAACGACCGCTGCGGTGGTCACATCCTTGCCCGCGACATAGCGCGCGGATTGAATGGCCCGCAACGCTTCGATCACGCGCTCCGGGTTGGTGTTGGCCACGGCCGTCACAGCCAGCGTGGCCACGGTGGAATCCAATGAGGCATCATCGGCGCCCAGCACGTTCTGACGGTAGGCTTCGGTGAATTTCTGGCCGCTGAGCGCGGCGATGCGCTGATCGCTGGCCCAGGCCTGCGCCGCGAAGCTTTTCATCGGTCGTGCCCCGTCGCCTGCGAACAGCCCGGTGGCATGAGGCTGCAGGTCGATATCGGGCTGATCTGCCAGCGCGCCGATGGCTGCCGAGGCCCCGTAACACCAACCGCAAAGTGGGTCGAAAAGGTAATGCAGTGTCGCTGTCTGTGTCATGATCTGTCTCCTTGGACACCGAGATAGGCGCATCCATTGCTCATGATAAGGCAAACGATTTTGACATAGTGTATGCCAAGGGCTAACAATCGGCGCATGACGAAAACCCATAACCTCAACCGGCTGGCCTATTTCGCGGCGGTCGTGGAAACCGGATCGTTCACCAAAGCCGCAGACCGCCTTGGGGTGACCAAGGCCGTGGTCAGCAGCCAGGTAACCCAGCTGGAGCAGGAGCTGAAGGCCACGCTTCTGGTGCGCAACACGCGCAAGGTCAGCACCACCGAGGCGGGTCGGCTGTTCTACGCGCGCTGCACGTCGATCCTGAATCAGGCGGAAGAGGCCTTTAGTGAGCTGTCACAGCTTTCAGAGAAACCTGTGGGCACATTGCGCATGACCGCCCCTCATGATTACGGCACGGCGGTCATAGCCCCGCTTGTCGCTGTATTCCGGCGCCAATATCCTGATTGCCAGGTCGAGCTGTATCTTGGCGATGATCATAGCGATCTGATGGCAGGCGATCTTGATCTGGCCATTCGGATCGGGTGGCTGCGCGATTCGACCCTGCTGGCGCGTAAAATGGGCGGGTTCAGACAGGTTCTTGTCGGCACGGGCGCCAACTCGGGTCAGTTCGATCATATCCGACATCCAGACGATCTTGTTGCTGTGCCCTTCATTGCGAACAAAGCGCTGTCCGACCCGCTGCACTGGCAGTTCCAAAGCGCCGCCGGTGACACGGTTTCCGCAAGGCTGCAAAGCAATCTCTCAATCGACAGTGCACCCGCGATCATGGCTGCCGTGAAGGAGGGCGCGGGTTTGGCGGTGCTGCCAGACTATCTGGTGCAGGACCATGTGGCCTCGGGCCTGTTGATCCGGGTCTTGCCCGAATGGCAGCTTCCCGAAGGGGGGATCTTCGCGGTGCTTCCCGCGTCAAAGTTCCGCGCAGCAAAGGTGAGCGCCTTTGCCGAAATGCTGCGTCATGCGGAAAAGGCGCGACGCAGGGGCTGAGCCCTCAGCCGTTGCGCAAAGGTTCATGCCGCTGGCACCCGAGGCCCAACCACATGGGTGGATCAGGTCGCGTGACGCTCCGATGGCGAGGGCTGCGCACTCTGCCGTGCAAAGCGTTGCACAGGGTGCGCGACGTCCTTGCAGACCAGCGATCACGAGGCTTGACGCGACCTGAACTGTCAAGAAATGTCACTGTATGCACGGCGCGAAGGATGACGGCTGGCGATGGGCAAAGCGATCCTAGCAAACCGGAGTTCACGGACCGTGGCGCGGCAGCGCTCGACGGTCCAACCGGCGCGCGAGAGACACAGATATGAGGACTGATCACAAGCCCACGCCCACGTCCCTCGCCCCCGACACGCTCGACCTTCTGGAACGCGTGCTCCAGGCTCGGCTTCCCCCTGCCTATCGCGACTGGCTTGCCAAGCGGAACGGGCAAACCCCCGAACATCGACTCGTCACATTCACGGAGAACGGACAGGAGGCGAGCACCACCCTGCATGCGCTCTATGCCGTGAATGCCCGAGACAGCTACCATGACCTTTGGCATTACAGCGCGAATTATGGCTAAGAGTTGCGTCCATGGTATCTGAGCATCGGAAGAGATGATGGCGGCAACCAGATCGTCATCGCACTGAAGGGACCAAACCACGGGAAAATCCTGTTCCTCGATCACGAAGTTCCGCTCGACGTGGGGCTGCACGTCATCGCGCCCAGCTTCGAAGCGTTCATCGCTGGATTGAAGGCAGGTTGACATGCGCAAATGCACCTACTTCTATGCGACCCCAGACGATTTCCATACCCTGATGGATCTGGTCGAAGCACAGGAGACTTTCGTCTACGCGGTTCATCCGGACTGCACTTCGCCGGAGGTTCTTTTGTATGATCGGTCGCGCGAAATACCCGATCTTCTGCGCATGTTCCCGGGTCATTTCGAGCACAGCCTTTACCTTGTGCCGCCGGGCACCCGGATGCAGGCCTCTGCGTTTCAGAATTACAAGGGCGTGCGATATGCGTTCCGGCCACCGGAGGTCTCTTCCGCCGTCGTCATCCAGCTTTATGGTCAGCACCCCGACGGCGCGCTGATCCAGTCGAATTTCTGGGCTCACGGGACTGCGACGGACGTCTTGCGGATCGAGGCCGCTCTCTTTCGCAACATGCGGCGCACCTTCCGCAATATGGGCGGGTCAAAGGTCGGTCCCGATGCTTATGCTCAGCTCCTCACCGGGCGGAGACTGACGTGGACCATCAAGGCTCCGCCAGAGGCCGATCTGCGCGTCGATTGAAGATTCCTGAAGGCAGGGCGATAAGCACATATATCCGATATCTGCACAGGGCGGACCTCGATGCATGAGGGCACCTGTGTACCCCATTCGTGGACTGTCGGTACGATTGCGCAGCGCGGCCATTCACTCAAGACGCAGCGAAAGTCGGATTTCCGCCGATGCTGTTGAAAAACTCCGGACTTGATTGGCGCGAAGGCTTCTGATTCCTTTAATTTACAGGGATGTGGAGGCATTGCGATGCTTGGAGGGCAGAAGGTTCACGCCCGGCTTTTCTATGAGTTCGATCTCGAGATGCATATTCCGTCCGACCATCTCCTTCGAGGCATCGACCGCTTTCTGGATCTGAGCGATCTGCACGAGGAGGTGCACGATTTTTACAGTCACACCGGTCGTCCCTCGCTCGATCCCGAGCTCATTATCCGGATGCTGGTGATCGGCTATGTCATGGGGCTGCGGTCCGAGCGGCGCTTTTGCCAGGAGGTTCACCTTAACCTCGCCTATCGCTGGTTCTGTCGGCTCGGGCTCGAGGACAAGGTGCCTGATCATTCGAACTTCTCGAAACTTCGGCATGGCAAGTTCCGTGAAAGTGACATCTTCCGCGTCGTCTTCGAACGTGTGGTGGCCCAGTGCATCGCCCATGGCCTAGTCGGCGGCCAAGGCTTCGCTGTCGATGCCAGCCTGATCAGCGCCGATGTCCAGAAGCAGAGCTCCGGCCGTCAGGCTAAATGGGACGCTTCCACGATCGATCCGACGGATGCACCGAGGGCGGTGAGAGAGTATCTCGACACTCTTGATGCGGAAGCCTTCGGCGTGGCAACGCCCGTCAAGCCCAAGCTCACGGCCCATGCGGATCCTGCCAGCCAATGGACGGCAGCGTGCAAGGGGCCTGCTTTCTTCGCCTATTCAAACAATTACCTGATCGACACGGATCACGGGATCATCATGGATGTCGAGGCGACCCGTTCGGTGCGGCAAGCCGAGGTCGGCTCAACGCTCATCATGCTGGACCGCACATCCAAGCGCTTCGACATTCGCCCGGATTGGTTGGTCGCGGATACGGCCTATGGATCAGAAGAAAGCCTGGTCGAGATCGTCCTGAAGCGAAAAATCCTGCCCTTCATCCCCGCCATAGACAAAGGCGAGCGCACGGATGGCACCCTGTCTCGCTCGGACTTCACCCGGGATGAAGAGAACGACCGCTACATCTGCCCTTAGGGTCAGGATGCATT
>NZ_JAHKQA010000068.1 GCF_018860705.1 Citreicella sp. C3M06 | reverse complement strand
CGTCATCACTCAGCTTCTCGGACCGTTTGCCATGCACGATATGGTTCAACTTGGCCACGAGATGCTCGAGCCGCCGGTTGGCGTCCTTCAGGGCGCCGTTTTCCTGCAGCACCGCCAGAACGGCGGCGCGCTGGCTCTCAGGGGTCGCGGACAGGTCGATGGGCGGGGCGTCGGGCATGGCTGGGTTATACCGGGCCCGGGGCGCCGATGCCCGGTTATTCAATAGTCCGAGTCACTCTGCCACAGCCGGACGGCGCACCTCCAGCGACCGCACCCGGCGCCAGTCCAGGCCGGCAAACAGGGCTTCGAACTGCGCGCGGTTCAGGGTCATCGCCCCGTAGCGGATTGCCGGCCAGGTGAAGGTGCTTTCCTCCAGGCGCTTGTAGGCCATCACCAGCCCGCTGCCGCCCCAGAACAGGATCTTCAACCGGTCGGCGCGCTTCGAGCGAAAGACAAAGACCGTTCCGGTGAACAGATCCTCGGCCAGTGTCGGCTGGACCAGCGCCGCGAGGCCGTCATGGCCTTTGCGGAAGTCCACCACTGCCCGGCAGGGCCTTGCCAACGGCAAGGTCCCGAGAGGGAGGCTTCGTCGCCACCAGGATCCGCAATCCTTGCGAGGGCATCAGCATGGATGCGCCTCGAGCGCATGGACGATCTCCGCGATGCGGGCCGCGGGCGCATCCTGCGCGAGCTCGACGACGACCGACCCCCGGACAATCCGGACCGTCGCCGCCTGCGATGCATCCTCCGGACGCGCTTCTTGCTGGGCGACCTCGCAGACGACGAGAGGCGCAAAGACAGGGTCCTCGACTTCTGCCGCAGGCAGCACGAGCTTGCCCTGTCTCGCTTCACGTCGCCATGCCGAGAGTTGATTGGGCAGAATGCCAAACCGCTCCGCCACGGCATTCACCGTCGCACCAACCCCCAAGGTCATCGCGACGGCCAAGGCCTTGGCCTCATCCGGCCACCGCCGATCACCCGACGCGTAAATCTCGACGCCCAGCGATTTGAGAAACGAATTTGTAGCGCACATTGCGAAACGCACTCCCCATCATAAGATGGAGATCACCTCGCAGCCAAAGTCATCAGAAGTAACGTAGGATCAAGGCGCGGCTTACCGTGAAGCGACGGCGCCAGCCACCCAAGGCGTTCTCTGGCAATGGCCAGCAGCGCGCTGATCTTGCCGAGATCGCAATTCTGAAGAAAGAGGTCGCCAAGCTCAAGCATACTGAAAAAGGGTGAGACCATTTCCGCCGTCGGTCCGAGGATGATGGTCGAACGCCTAATTCGCGCGGGACGCGCCATGGTGTTCGCACTCGTTGCGAAGCGTCGGTATATCTGGCCAGCGAGCTGGATGCGCGTCGCTCTGGGCGTGTCCCGGCCGGGCTATTACGTCTCGGTCGTGCTCGACCCTTTCTCCCGGCGCGCCGTCGGTTGGTCGACGCAGTCGGACCGGGACGCCTCGCTGATCATGGACGCGCTGATCCCTTGCGGGACATCTGCAAGGCAGATGCTCTGCCGGGCAGTGGATGGCCGTCTGGCGCCGCGACAAGCCTGACGCGCTTTTGCATTGTTCCGATCAGGGTTCGCAGTTCCAACGCTTGCTGCTCGACAACGCCGTCACCTACTCCGCTCTTGCTTTATGATTTCGACAGTTCCCGATGCCTGATGGGAACTATTACGCGGATCGCGCCAATCGGCGTGATGGCGGGGGAAGATCGTACCCCTCTGGGTCATGATGGGCCGATGCCGAGCATGGGATGGAGAAGACCCACCCGGCGCGGCGTTCACTTATGCGCCGGGGCGATCCGGCAAACACGCCGCGGATATTTTGAAGGGCTTTGACGGCATCCTGCAGGTCGCTGGCTATACTGGCTACGGCCGGCTGATTGTCCCAAAGCGGCAGGCGACGTCTGCTGGGCGTATGCCCGTCGTAAGCTGTTCGAGCGAACCAAAAACAGCGCAGCGCCGATTGCGCAGGAGGGGCTCGGCAGATCACGGCAATTTATCGTGTCGAAACGCGGATCCGCAGCTTGACCGCCTCTCAGAGGCTGGCCGTCCAGCAGGATAAATCCGTTCCGATGATCGCGGTGTTCAATATCTGGCTGGAACAGGCCAGAGCACAGGTCTTTGGGCCGTTCACGACCAGAGAGGCGCTCTAATACAACGCAAAATACTGTGACGGGCTGATCCTGTTTCTCTCCGACGGGCGGATCGAGATGGGCAACAACACCGTCGGACGCACCATCCGGCCAATCGCCATAGGCGCAAGGACAACCTTTTCGCCGGTCACGCAGCCATCGCCCAAAACCGGGGGTCGTGTCGCAAATGCTGTGGGAATTGCCAGAGGTCGTTCCCCGGGCACGTGAATTTGGCTCCGTTTAGGCAGCGAGGTCCAGGGACATCGGCTCGAGGGCCTGAGAGAAGGTTTCGCATCCGTCAACCTTGAGCATTTGGATCTGGCCAGAGGCCAACAGCGCCCAGAGCAGCATCGGCGCCGTCTCGGCGCAGGGCAGCACGGTCTGTGTCTTGATCCGGCGGCGGAATTCCTCGTTCAGTCGCTCTATCGCGTTGGTGGTGCGGGCCGATTTCCATTGCGACGGATCGAGCCGGGTGAAGCTGAGGAGCCGCTCGACCGCTTCTTCCAGGCTGTCGGCGACCGCGCGGCACTTGAGGCGCCACTTGCGCAGGAACATCTTCCGCTGGAACTCTGAACCGCCCCGGTTTT
>NZ_JAHKQA010000040.1 GCF_018860705.1 Citreicella sp. C3M06 | reverse complement strand
GGCTTTGTTGCACAAATCGGATTGAGGATTCCCTGTTTGAATCCAGAGTGGTAGCTGGCGTGCATGAGCAGCTGGTCCCCTACGAAGTACAGGACGACGAACTGGGCGTCCTATAATGATGCGCTGAAGCAGCGCGGTTCCCTGACCCTCTGGTTTGATCCGGCTATGTCATGGGAAGCCGCGCCGAGCCGCAAGCGTGGACGGCAGCCACGTTTCAGCGATACAGCCATCCAAGTGTGCCTGACACTGAAGGTTCTCTTCGGGCTACCATTGCGGCAGACCACGGGCTTTGTCGCGAGCTTGCTTCAGCTGGTCGGCCTTGACTGGCCGGTGCCCGATTACAGCACCCTGTGTCGCCGTCAGAAGACCCTGAGCGTGAATATAGCCTACCGGGGCGGCACAGGGCCGCTGCATCTGCTGATCGATGCGACAGGCATTAAGGCTGAAGGCGAAGGGGAGTGGAACGCCCGTAAGCATGGCGGACCGAAGAAGCGCCTTTGGCGCAAGCTCCATCTTGGTATGGACGAGGAAACACTGGAGATCCGTGCAGTTGGGGTCACGACAAGCAGTGTCGGCGACGCGCCGATGCTGCCCGACCTGCTGGAACAGATCCCGCCCGAACAAGAGATTGCCACGGTGACCGCTGATGGGGCCTATGACACGCGCAAAATGCCACAATGCCATTGCCGCTCGGGGAGCCGCCGCCATCATCCCGCCGCGTAAGAATGCCCAACTTTGGAAGCCAACCACAGCAGGGGCTATCGCGCGAAACGAAGCTGTGAGCGCCTGCAAATATCTCGGGCGGGCGCTCTGGAGGAAGTTGACTGGTTATCACCGCCGAAGCCGCGCAGAAACAAAGATGAACTGCGTCAAACTCCTTGGCCAAGGCCTCATGGCCCGAGACTTCGACCGACAGGTCGCTGAGCTCCAGATCCGGATAGCGGTGCTGAACCGCTACACCGCTCTTGGCATACCTGTCACAGAGCCCGTAGGATAAGTGTGTCCGGGGAATGGGGAAGTGCGCTCAAACCCCGATTTGTGCAACAAAGCC
>NZ_JAHKQA010000043.1 GCF_018860705.1 Citreicella sp. C3M06 | reverse complement strand
ATCCTGCCGAGAAAATTCTACTTCCGCATCCACTTAAGATCGGGGGGGATTACCCGCTGAAATCGGGTTGGAAGCGCCTGTCGATCCGCGCGTCTATGACCTGTGTTCGGGTTTGCCCTCGCGCTTGGTGCCCGCGAAATCCTCAAGCTGGTCTTCGGACATCGACTCGTACATCGCGCGCGCGGCACCATTTAGTTCGCTTTCTTTCGTCTCACCGCGTTTCGCGGAAAGCGCGGCGCCGGCGGCTTTCTGTTGGGCTTTCGATTTGGCAGGCATGGGGTTCCTCCGTTCATTCTGATCCTGAGTCAGAACAGGAAGCTTCAACGCCTGGTCCTGAGGATTGTTCCGGGAACCTTTCCGCCTGCGGGCGCGCTTTGAGTCGCATGTTCGCCATTGGAAAGTACGATGACATACACCCGCTTCGCCCTGACGATCGTGACGTCGACAATCGTCATGTTCGTGCTGATGTATTTGAACACCTACGCTCTGGAGCATGTCTTTTTCAGCGAGACACGTGTCTACATGGCGATCCTCATGGGGGCGACCATGGCCTTGGTCATGCTGGCGTTCATGGCCTCGATGTATCCCAGCCGCATCGTCAACGCCTGCATCTTTGCAGGCAGTCTCGTGCTGTTCGGCCTCTCGCTCTGGCTGGTGCGCAGCCAGAGCACCGTGAACGGGGAAAGCTACATGCGGGCGATGATTCCGCACCATTCCATCGCGATCATGACGTCGCAGCGGGCCGGAATCGAGGATGCACGGGTCGCCGAGCTCGCAGAAAGCATCGCCCGGGCGCAGAGAAAGGAAATCTCTGAAATGCGGGCCCTTGCCGCCGATCTTGATGCAGGGCGCGTCGTGCAGAAGGTCTATGAAGACCCGGCACCACGCAGCGGCACGCTTGATGACGCCCTCAACAACACGCTGCTGTCCGAGCTCGATCTTGCGCCACTCTCCAGCGAGGCTGCCCCGGCCGGGCAAACCTGTGCCTTTCGCCGCACCCGCGCCGAAGACCCCATCTTGATCTCCAGTGCCGACGGCAGCGAGGCGGTCGTCAGTCTGAACGGCGTGACCCTGCCGCTTGAGGGCCGCGACGCCGGGACCGGTTTCGCCACGGCGGGGCTCGATATTGCGATCATCCCGGACGAGCAATGGCGCTTCGACGATCGCTTGACCTTCCGGCTCGACCCCGGGCCGACCGTCGCCTACGGCGGCGACTGGTCTTGCTGAACAATTCAACCGAATGGACCTTGGCGGGCATTGCCGGGCTGATCCGCATCGAAAGCTGATCATCACGCTGTTTCCGGTTCGCCGGTTCAGCCGCTACGATCAGAACGCTCTGCCGAATGACCCGGACGCAAATGCCCGTAAAGCAAATAGGAACCTGATCTGCGGATCCCATCCACTGCCCGGCAGTGCAAGTTTACATGCACGAGAGGGAGGGCCAGCGGTGCAGGCCGCGCGAACAGGCCGGGCACAAGACCGCTTTGCGCAGAGCAAAAGCCGCTGAGAAAAACACCCCCAGCATGGACGCCGATCTTCAGGATGACCCCGCGGCGAGATGCTCGATGCCTACCGGCGCGGCGCCGAGATCGTCTTCGGCGTGCGCGAGCGGCGCGACAGCGACACATGGTTCAAGCGCCGCTCGGCTCGCGCCTATTACGCGCTGCTGCACCGGCTCGGGGTCGATCTGCTGCAGGATCACGCCGATTACCGCCTGATGAGCCGCAAGGCGCTGACCGCGCTGACCAGCTATGGCGAGGGCAACCTGTTCCTGCGCGGCCTCGTGCGCGATCTGGGCTTTCGCTCCGAGATCATGCTCTATGACCGCGCCGCCCGCTGCGAGGACGAAAGCAAGTACAGCCTTGGCAAGATGCTCTGGCTTGGCATCGAGGGGCGGACCTCGTTTTCGGTGCGTCCCGGCCCCGGCTGACAGTCAGGCAGGGCAGGGGGTCAGGCAAACAGGAAATCATCGGCGCCAAGCGCCGATGCCGAGATATCCTCCAGCACGATGATCGCCGCGCCGTCTCCGCTGCCCAGCACCGGGCCGCTGCCGTTGCTGCCTGCGCGCAGCACCTCGGCGCTGGTGCCCGCCGCGCGGATCGTCAGATCGGCAAAGCCGTCGATGGCGGTCCAGCCGGTCAGGTCCAGCAGGTCGGTGCCGGTCTCGAAACCCGTCACCGTGTCGATGCCAAAGCCGTCGGCAAAGAGGAACACATCGCGCGCGCCGTCCCCCTGACTGATCAGCAGGTCGCTGCCGGTGCCGCCGCTGAAGCGGTCCTGCCCGATGCCGCCCGTCATGGTGTCGTCGCCCGCGCGCCCGCGCAGCACGTCATTGCCGCGCCCGCCGTCCAGCGCGTCGTTACCCGCGCCGCCGATCAGCGTGTCGTGGCCGCGATCGCCGGTCAGCGTGTCGTTGCCCGCGCTGCCGCGCAGCACATCCGAGCCGAGCAGCCCGTTCAGCGCATCGTTGCCTTCGCCGCCGGTCAGGCTGTTGGCCGCGTCGGTGCCGGTGATGGTGTCGTCGCCCGCGCCGCCTTGGGCGTTTTCGATGTTGCGCAGGCTTTCGGCGATGCTTCCCGCGCCAAGCGCCACGCCAAGCCGCAGGCTGATCGCCCAAGGCAGCGTCGCCGGATCGCCGTCATAGCTGACCCAGTCGTTGCCCGCCCCGCCATCAACACTGTCGGCCCCGATGTCGCCCATGAGCGTGTCGTCTCCGGCGCCCCCGATCAGGCTGTCGTCGCCGCCATCGCCATAAAGCCGGTCGTTGCCCGCGCCGCCGTCGATGGTATCGGCGCCGTAATGGCCCCACAGCCGGTTGGCGCGGTCATCGCCGGTGATCAGATCATCGCCCGCCCCGCCCACCGCGTTTTCGAACCCGGTCAGCGATTCGGTGCCTTCGGTGCTGGTGGCCTGCGCGCGATCGAGGTCGATCACCCAGCGCGCAAGGCTGTAGGCATAGCTGACGGTGTCGTTGCCCGCGCCGCCGAAAAGGCTGTCGGTGCCCACATCGCCGATCACCAGATCATCGCCGCCGCCGCCTTCGATCACGTCATCGCCGCTGCCGCCGCGCAGCTGATCGCTGCCCGCGTTGCCGCGCAGCGTGTCGTCGCCGTCAAGGCCCCAGACGGTGTCGCGCCCCGCGCCGCCGCGCAGGACATTGGCCTCGTTGCTGCCGTAAAGCGTATCGTCGCCGCCCCCGGCCAGCAGCGCCTCGATGCCGGTCAGGGTCTCGGTGCCGCCGCCGATGCGCTCGGCGGTGCCCGAATGCAGCGAGAACGCCCAATCGGCATCGCTGTAATCAAAGCGCAGATCGTCGAACCCCGCGCCGCCGTTGAAGATATCGAACCCAAAGCCCGCGATCAGCGTGTCATCGCCATTGTTGCCCATCAGGTGATCGTTGCCGTTGCCGCCCTCCAGCCAGTCGCCCCCGCCCTGCCCGCGCAGGGTATCGTTGCCGGTGCCGCCTTCGATACGGTCGGCGCCGTTGCCGCCCACCAGCCGGTCGGCGCTGTTGCCCCCGGCAAGGGTATCGTTGCCGCCATGGCCGCGCAGCGTATCGTTGCCGTTGCCGCCATGGATCAGATCGGTGCCCGCATCGCCCTGCAGGCTGTCATTGCCAAGCCCGCCGTACAGCGCATCGGCACCCCAGCCACCGGCAAGGGTGTCGTTGTCACCATTGCCGCGCAGCGTGTCGGCCCCGGCGTTGCCAGCCAACTGGTCGCGGCTGGCATTGCCCGACAGGCTGTCGTCGCCCTGACCGCCAGACAGCGTGTCGCGGTTGCCGCCGCCGCGCAGGGTGTCATTGCCGATGCCGCCGTCCAGTCGGTTGCCCGAGCCGTCACCGATCAGCGTGTCATCGCCCGCTCCGGCGATGGCGGCTTCGATCTCGATCACTGCTTCGGGGTCATAGCCGGGCCGGGCGGCGGTTTGCGCGGCAAGATCGATGATCAGATCGCCCGCCGCATAGCTGTAATCGGCGGTATCGAACCCGGCCCCGCCATTCAGCGAATCCTCGCCGTCGCCGCCGATCAGCCAATCGTCGCCCAGCCCGCCGTAAAGCGAATCGTCGCCCGTGCCGCCGATCAGCGTATCGGCCCCGTCGAGTCCAAGAAGCAGATCGTCGCCGCGTTCGCCATCCAGATGGTTCGCGCTGTTGCCGCCGCTGATGGTGTCGCGCGAGGAGCCGCCGATCGCGCCTTCGATACGTGCGATGTCATGATCCAGCGCGCCGCCCGAGGCAAGATCGGCACGGCCGCTGGCAAGGTCGATGATCAGGCGGCTGTCGCGATTGGAATAATCCACGATGTCGAAACCAAGCCCTCCGTCGATGTCGTTCGACCCCGCATAGGGCCGGATCAGGTCATTGCCGCGCCCGCCGATCATCGTGTCATCGCAGAAGCCGCCGATCAGGGTATCGTTGCCGCGCCGCCCTTCGAGCGTGTTGTATCCCGAATTACCGATCAGGCTGTCGTCGCCGCCGCCGCCGATGGCGTTTTCGACCAGCACCCCCGGCGCGATCGACAGGTTGAACAGGGTGCCCCCCAGCGATGAAAACTCGGTGGCGTTCAGGTCGATGACCGAGGCGACGGTATAGCCCGATGCGTCGATGGTATCGGTGCCTCCGGTATCCCAGATCGCGCCGAAGATGGCATCGGTGTCCGCGCTCAGCGTCCACCAGTCGCGCCCGGTGTTCGAATTGAACCCATAGAACGTATCGCCCTCAAAGGCGCTGTCATTGGCCCCGTACAGGCGCTGGATCGCCATGACATCGTGCAGCATCAAGGTGCCGTTGCCCGCCCGGTTCCAGTTGGCGCCGGTGTTGTCGGCGCCGAAATAGCTCATGACGGTATATTGGCGGGTGTCCTGGATATAGTCTGCGTCCTGATCGTAGGTGATCATCTGCGTCGGATCATTGGGATCGTTGTTGTAATCGCCGGGGTGGTACAGCCCCAGCGCGTGCAGGAATTCATGCAGCGCGTGCCCGCTCGAGAAATTCTGTTGCAGGGTCACGCGGGTCTGGCCGGTGAACTGGTCGGGGTTGTCGCTATCCAGATCGAAGGTGGAATACGATTCGCCGAACGAACGGTCGCGGGTTTGGATCTGGATCTGCGCGTCGCGGTTGATGCCCAGATAATCCAGCGTCAGATCTGCCACATCCAGAATGCGGTTCACCACGCCAACGCGCACCTGATCGCGCTCGGCGGGGTTCAGGGCGCTTTCGGTGCCCGGCTGTCCGGTGTCGATGATCTCGTCGAAGGGCACAAAGGAAAACGACACGGTGGCGCGCTCTCCCCAGCCGTCATTGCCCCAGCGCATGCCCTGCACCCCGGAATTGCTTTTGTCCCGGTCGAGGATCTGGCTCGAGGCGGCGTAATCGGTAAGCGAATTTGTCGGCATGGTGAAATCACCTTTCTGAAATGGCGTGAACTCGTACGGGCACAGCATCGCGCGGCGCGCCGGTTCAGTCCTGACGGAATCCTGACCATGGGCGGGGGTATACCTGTCTTTACCGATGCGGCGGCGTGGCGGATGCTGATGCGGTGTCGATGCGGGGGCAACAATGCGTCTGAGGTTCCATTCCTACGAGCTGGATACCGATTGCCGCGAGCTGCGCCGCGACGGTGTGCCGGTCGGCGTGCCGCCGCGCGCCTTTGCGCTGCTGGCCTATCTGGCCGAGCACCGGCACCGGCTGGTGCCCAAGGCCGAACTGCTCGACCGGTTCTGGCCGGTCGATGTGTCCGAGGCGGCCTTGCAAAAGGCGATCAGCCTTGCCCGCAAGGCGGTGGCCGATGCCACGGTGATCCAGACCCACCACGGCCTTGGCTTCCGCTTCGTGGCGCCGGTGCTGGCGGTGCCGGACGCGGGGGGCGGGGCCGCGCCGCCGTGCATCGCCGAACGGCGGCCGGTCGCGGTGCTGGCGCTGCGCTGCGCGATGGCCGATCCGGCGCGGATCGAGACATTCCTGCGCGCCGGCAAGGCGGCGGTCGAAACCCATGGCGGCTGTCTGCTGCATCTCAAGCCCGACGGGTTCACCGCCGGGTTCGGCATCGAGCCGGCCTGCGAGGATGGCACCCGCCGCGCCGCGCAATGCGCCTTGGCGCTGCGCGGCGCGGCCGAGGCGCCAGAGCTGTGCCTTGCGGTCGAAACCGGCCCGCTGGATCTGCCCGGCCCGTGCCGCCCCCCCGCCCGCGCCGAGCGCCGCGCCTGGGCGCTGTCGGGCATCGGGGCGCCGGGCACGGTGATCCTTGGCGCCGCGGCGCGGCAGTTGCTGCACGGCGAAATCCGCGTGACCGCCGGCCCCGATCCGGGCAGCTGGCAGATGCGCGGCGTGCCGGGCTTTGGCGTCGGGCTTCCGGCGCGGCCGGGGCCGCGGTTCGGGCGGTTTGTCGGGCGCGATGTCGAAATCGCGTTTCTGCGGGCGGCGGTGGCGCAGGCGGTCGCGGGCGAAGGCCGCGCCGTGCTGCTGACCGGCCCGGCGGGCATCGGCAAATCGCGCCTGCTGGCCGAGCTGCGGCGCGATCCGGGTGCGGCGGGGGTGCGGCAGGTGACCGCCCAGTGCCTGCCGCGCCTGCGCCATTCGCCCGGCGCGCCGGTGCGCGCGCTGTGCCGGGCGCTGTTCGGCGATCACTGGCCGGGCGGCGCTTGCGATGCGGTCGACGCGGCGCTGGCGGCGGGGTTTCTGGGGCAGGGCGGGCAGGGCGCGGCGCTGCACGATCTGACCCCGCAAGAGCTGCGCCAGCGCAGCCATGCGCTGCTGACCGGGGCGGTGCAGCACGCGGCCCGCGCCGCGCCCCTGATCGCGGTGATCGAGGATGTGCACTGGGCCGATGACACCTCGCTGGATGCGCTGGATGCGCTGGCCCGCGCCTGCGATGGGCACCGGGTGCTGTTGCTGCTGACCAGCCGCCCCGATCCGCGCGCCGAGGCGCTGACCGAGGCCACGCTGGCGCTGCCGCCGCTGGGCGACCGCGACAGCCTGGCCATGGTGCGCGACGTGCCGGGGCTTGCGCCGGGGGCGGCGATGCGGCTGGTCCAGCGCGCCGGGGGCAACCCGTTCTTCCTTGAGGAACTGGCGCTTGCCGCCCCGACGGGCACGGCGCTGCCCGCCACGGTCCAGGCGGTGATCTCGGGGCGGATCGGCGCGCTGGACGCGGATCTGCGCCAGCTGGTGCTGGCGGTGGCGGCGATCGGCCCGCCCGCCGATCAGGCGCTGGCGGCGGGGCTGCTGGGCCGCCCCGCCGATGCGCTGACCCCGCAGATCGACGCGCTGTGCGGCGCGGGGCTGCTGCGGCGCACGCCGGGGGGGCTGGTGTTCCGGCACATGCTGATCCTCGATGCCGCCTATGACATGATCGCCCCGTCCGAACGCGCCCGGCTGCACCTGCACATCGCCCGCACGCTGGAGGCGGGGGCCGATCCGGTGCTGCCCGAACGGCTGGCATGGCACTGGCAGGAAGCGGCGCGGCCCGCGCGCGCGCTGCCGCATTGGGCGGCGGCCAGCCGCGCCGCCCTGCGCCGGTCGGCCCGCCCCGAGGCGGTGGCCTTTGCCGATGCCGGGCTGGCGCTGCTGCGTGGCGACAGCGACGATGACGCCCGCGCCGAGCTGGATCTGCTGCTGTCGAAGGCCCCGGCGCTGTCGGTTCTGCGCGGCTTTCCCGCCCCCGAGGTCGGCGCGGCCTATGCCCGCGCCCGCCATCTGAGCGCCCGCGTCGGCACACCAAAGACCGACATCCGCGCGCTGGTGGGCCTGTGGATCCACGCCTGGGTGTCGGGCGACCTGACCCGCGCGCTGGATCTTGCCGAAGACCTGCGCGCCATCGCTCAAAACCTGCCCGACCCGGCGCTGTCGCTTCAGGCCCACGCCGGGGTGGGGCAGGTGCTGGTGCATCGCGGCCAGCTGGCGGCGGCGACGCAGGCGCTTGACCTTGGCCTTGCCGGGCTGGACCAGACGCCGCCGCAAACCGTTCCGGCGCAGAACGCCGCCGTCGCCTGCGCCTGCTATGCGCTGTGGGCCGCCAGCCTGCGCGGCAATCGCGCCGCCGCCGCGCGCCACCTTGCCCGAGCGGGGCAGCTGCGCGATCTGCGCGAAAACCCCTATGCGAGCGCGATCCACGCGGCGCTCACCAGCGAACATCACATGTTTATCCACGCCCCCGAAGCGTGCCTGCAGGCCGCCGACCGCGCCGTCGCGCTTGGCCGCGCGCATGATTTCCCGTTCTGGCGCGGCACCGGGCTGGTGATGCGCGGCTGGGCGCTGGGGCAGCTGGGCGATACGGCGCAGGGGCTGGCGGCGCTGGAACGCGGCATTGCGATCTTTGGCGCGACCGGGGCCGGGGTGCAGATGGCCAACTGGCACGGGCTGCGCGCCGAAACCCTGCAATGCGCCGGGCGAATGCGGGATGCCCGCGATGCCGCCGCCCATGCGCTGCGCTGCGCCGGGCGCACGGGGGATGTGTTCTTTACCCCGCGCATCCACCAGCTTGCCGCCCGCCTTGCGCCGCCGCCCGCCTTGCGCCGCCGCGCGCCGCTCGCGCCCATGCGGCGCGGGCCCGCGCCCTTGCGGCGAGCTTTGGCATGGATGCCGCCGCACTGCCCGGCGTGTGTTAGGGCGCGGCGGCTCGCTGTGAATCCCAAAGACAAAATGGCCACGGAAACGGCCTGATGATCTGACCGTTGCGGAGTAGGATTCCGCAATCGGTCACCTGAAGCCGATGAGCGGAGGGTGAGGAGATGTATCCTGTGGACTTATACGACCGTGTCCGTCAGTTCCAGCATGTTCGCTCAATGTGGATTATGTAATAAATGCGCAGGATGTCCCACCATTCAAAATGTCGGATGTGTGCGAGATTCAATTGGTCGTCCTGTCCGAGTGCCCCATCGGTGCTTCAGTTGGCTTTTGAATAGACCCACGCCTAGTCTCTTCCAAGCTCAGAAGGCGATCTCCGAATGAACGCCTGTTCGACCTTCAGGCCGTGAGGCAGCGATCGACGCTGGAACCTGTGGACTTGGCCCGCTGCGGGTTTCGTGGACACCTGATTAGGTTTGCATCGCGCGTCATGCAGCCCTGCTCAGCTTCGCTTTGCGCGGACCACGTCTCTCGCGTGTTTATGGGAGGTGACGACCGGGCCGAAGATCTCCACGGTCACCGCCGGGTTGCCCTGCGTGACCTCGGCGAACAGCGTCGGCTGGTAGTTTGCCCGCGCGCTCGAAGGGCGCACCGCCGCAGAGAACCTCGGCTCCCAGCCCGGCCACCACCTGCATGATGCCATCGATCCGGGCCACCAGCCTAGCCGAGATAATCGGCGAGAAGCCCCGCGGCGGCCAGCGCATTCGGCGGGCTGCGCAAGCGTTCAGCTGATCGGTCTAGTCGGTAACAAACAGCGATCTGGTCGTTACCCAGGCGCGCTCGACGAGGGCCATCGTAACTTTCTCCGCCCCATCGGCCCGCCCTGCGCGGATTTCGCTGATCATCGACCGGTTGCTCTCGATCATGTCGCCGACGAGGCCCGTCGCGATGCGGTAAGCGCGGTGTCGGTAGCGCAGCGCTGGCTTGTCGAGCTGCGCTAGCAACTTCGCGAGCACGCTGTTGCCGCAATTCTCGTGCAGCAGCGCGGTCATCCGAACGTTGGCATCGAAGGCCGCTTCGTGGTCGCCACCGACATGCGCCTGCTGCATCGCGCTCAGCTCGGCATCGAGCGCATCGGCAATCCCGACGTGGTCCAGCCTGCCGGCAAGCAGCCGGCTGCAGGTGCCTTCGAGCGGGATGCGGCAGGCCGAGATCTCGTCCAGCACCTCGACCGACATATCCGTCACCCGCGCTCCGAAACGCGGGCGACGCTCGACGAGGCCACGGTTTTCGAGGATCTGCAGCGCCTCGCGAAGCGGCGAGCGGGACACGCCGAACACCGCGCACAGCTCGAGCTCGCGAAGCTTCTCGCCGGGGGCATATGTCTCGCGGATGATCGAATCCTCGAGGCGATCCGCCAATTCGAGCCCGATCGGCCGCATCACCAACATCTGCTCTACCCTCTGCATCGCAGTCATTTCTTACCAAACACGAGATCTGCCAGCCCGAGCAATAGCACGGTCATAATGATCGAAACAGTCGAGACGGCAGCCGCTTCTGGCGTGAAGTTGAACCGCAGGTAATCATAGAGCTGGATCGGCAGCGGCGCCGAGCCCGAGCCTTTCAGGATGAAGGAGATGCCGAAGGTGTCGAAGCTGATGATGAAGGCAAAGACCGCGCCGGTGGCCACGCCGGGCGCGATCAGCGGCAGGGTGATGCGGCGGAAGGCGGTGTATCGGCTGGCCCCCAGCGTGCGTGCCGCAAGCTCCGCCGCATCGTCGCGCGACTGCAGCGAGGTTACTACATTCAGGAACACGAAGGGCAGCGTCATCAGCACGTGGCCGGTGAACAGCGCGATCTTGTGCTCGGTGCCGATGCCGATTTCGTAGAAGAAGAATAGCAGCGCGATGGCCGTCAGGATCTCGGGCAGGATCAGCGGCAGCAGCACGCCGATACGCACCAGCTCAGCCTCGCGTCTAGCGTGGCGCACGAAGTAGAGCGCCGCCATCGTGCCCACCACCAGCGACACCGCCGTGGCGCAAGCCGCAAGGATCGCCGAGTAGAGGATGGCGTTGATGAAGACGTCGTTCTGCAGGAAGGTCCAGAACCAGCGCAGGCTCAGTCCCTGCGGCGGGAAGGTCAGGAAGTTGCCAGCGTTGAACGAGGCGAGCACCACCACGGCGATCGGCGCGATCAGGAAGACGTAGACACAGACCCGCACCAGGGTCAGCAAGGGGGTGACCATCTGCATATTACTTCCACTCCATCCGGGTGAGCCGCGCGAAGACGAAGACCACCAGCCCCGCCGCCGCTGCGAGGGTCAGCGCCATAGCCGAGCCGAAGGGCCACTGGAACTGGTCGATCAGCGCATCCACCACCAGCAGGGTCGTGGTCTTCACCCGCATGCCGCCGACCAGCGCTGGCGTTACATAGGACGAGATCGCCAGCACGAAGACGAGGATGCAGCCCGCCTGCACGCCGGGCATCGAGACCGGGAATGTCACCCGGCGGAAGATTGTGAAGCGGCGCGCCCCGAGGGAGCGAGCGGCCTGTGCCACCGCCGGATCCATGGATTGCAGCGCCGACAAGAGCGGCAGCACCATGAACGGCAGGAACACATGCGCCAGCGCGAGCGCCACGCCGAAGTTGTTGTACATCAGCGGCAAGGGGCGCTGGATCAGTCCCATCTGCATCAGCGTCGCGTTGATGACCCCCGAGTTGCCCAGAAGAATTGTCCAGCCGTAGCTGCGCACGACGATCCCGACCAGCAACGGCGACAGCACGATGCCGTAGAGGATGGCACGCCAGCGCCGAGACGCGGTGACGATGTGCAGCGCGACGGGATAGGCCAGCGCAAGGCACACGAGCGTCGTCACCATGCCGAGCAGTATCGTATGCGGCAGCGACATGGCATAGTAGCCCTCCGAGAAGAACTGCGTGTAGCCCTCCAGCCCGAAACCTTCACCGTAGGGCGCGCCCTTGGCTCCGGGCGTGCGGAAGCTCATCACCAGGACGATGACATAGGGCAGGACCACGAAGAGAAAGATGATCGCCGCCGCCGGCAGGATCAGGACCGCACTGCGCAGCTTTCTCATGCCGCCACCCCGGCGGCGGCACCTGCCCCGCCCTGCATCGGCCAGAGCCGCTGTGCATCGAAGCTCAGTCCAACCGCCTGCCCCTCGGCGACGGTCTGGCTGGTCGGACCCAGAACCAGCAGCGGGCCACAATCGGTGTCAACGTGGTACTCGATGTGGCCGCCGCTGAAGTAGCGCTTGGCGATCCGCCCGCCGAGCTGCGCCGCAGCCGGATCGACCAATGCGATCTGCTCGGGGCGGGCCATGACGCGCAGGAGGGCTCCTGCCGGCGCCAGAGCCGCGCCCGGCAGCCGCAGCGTGCCGCCACCGGGCAGGATCAGCGAAGTGCCGCCCTCCTCCAGCGCGGCGACCGGCAGTTCGAGAATGTTCGCATTGCCGACGAATTTTGCCACCTCCTCGGTGACCGGGTGGTTGTAGACGTCCTCGGGCCGCGCCGCCTGCGCGATGGCGCCGTTGAACATCACCACAACACGGTCGGACATGGTCATCGCCTCGTCCTGGTCGTGGGTCACATAGATGGTGGTGATGCCGACGCGCTTCTGCAGATCGCGGATAAAACCGCGCATCTCGTCGCGCAGCTTGGCGTCGAGGTTCGCAAGCGGCTCGTCGAGCAGCAGGATCGCAGGCTCGATCACCAGCGCGCGGCCAAGCGCGACGCGCTGCTGCTGGCCTCCCGACAGCATCTTCGGGTAGCGGTCGGCGTATTGCGTGAGCTGGACCATGTCCATCGCCCGCGCAACTCGCTCCTTGATCTCGGCGCGCGGCACGCGGCGCATCTCGAGACCGAAGGCCAAGTTCTGCGCCACCGTCATATGCGGGAAGAGCGCGTAGGACTGGAACACCATGCCGATGTCGCGATTCTCCGGCAGTTTGCGAGAGATGTCCTTGTTGTCGAACAGGATCTTGCCGTCGGTGATCTCCTCGAACCCGGCGATGCACTTCAGCGTGGTCGACTTGCCGCAGCCCGACGGGCCGAGCAGGGAAACGAACTCGCCATGGTCGATATTCAGCGAGATGCCCTTCAGGGCTTCGGCCTTCCCGTAGGACTTCACCAACGAGAGGATGGAGACTTCGGTCATGTTATCGGACGTTCCTTGACTGAAAGGCCGCCCCGGACGTCCGGAGCGACCCTTGGCTGTAGCTGCGGGCTCAGGCCCCGAAGATTTGGTTCCAGCGGCGCGAGATCTCTTCGGCGTTGGAATTCATCAAATCCCAGTCCCACTTGATGAACTGTTCCATGGCCTCGCCGGAGACGGGAACATTCTTCAGCAGCTCGGCCGGGACCTCCACCTTCTTGTTGACCGGCGAGACGAAGAACTCGCGCATGAGCAATTCCTGCCCGGCCGGGCTCAGCACGAAGTTCAGGTACTGGTAGGCCTGCTCGCGTGCCGGAGTATTAGTGCAGATGTTGAAGGTCTGGTCCCACATCATCAGCCCCTCCTCGGGGATGATGCAGTCGACCGGCAGGCCTTGGTTGCGCAGCCGTGCGATCTCGCCGAAGTCGAAGGGCGCGACGGCGATCTCACCGGTGGCAAGGCCGGTGCTCATGTTGAAGTCGGTCTGGTAGACTGGTCCCAGTTCCGCAAGCTTGGCAAAGCCGGTCTCGAGATCGGTGATGCCCGAGCCGTAAAGCTTGGACGCCAGCATCAGGAACATTTTCCCGGCGCTGTTCTTGATGTTGTAGAGGCCCAGCCGTCCCTGCAGCTCGGGCATCTCCCAGAGATCCTTCCAGGACTTGGGCGGCGTCTGGATCATATCAGTTCGGTAGCCGATGCCGATCGGCGAGATCAGACCGACGGCCGCATAGCCCTCGGAGGCCTCTGTCGCCACCGGGTAGAGATCGGCGTAATTCGGCAGCTGCGCGAGGTCGAGCTTCTCGAAATAGCCCTCGTCACGCAGCACCGTGGCATAGATCTCGTTGGTCATGAGGCAGCCGTAGGGCGGATTCTCGACCCCCGCAGCGCGCATGTTGGTTGTGTAGACGCTGCCGAGACCGATATCGAGCTGCGGGTCGATCCCGGTTTCGTCGGTCAAGGCGGGCAGGAAGATTTCCTTCCAGAACTTCTCCCACGAGCCGCCATAGGTGGTGATGACGAGTTTCTCGGCCTGTGCGTAGACACCTGGCACATTGAGGACCGACGCGCCGCCAAGAGCGAGCAGCCCCTGCAGCATGCGGCGCCTGTTGATATCATTCATTGTTGAACTCCCTGTTGTCTGGGTCTTGTCGTTGCCTGGATGAATCAGGAGGCTTTCTTGCGATAGTCGTAGTTCTTGTTGAGCCGCTCGAGCAGGTAGTCGCCGTAAAGCACTGGCTCCATCTGCGCCGTCTCGCCCTTTTCCAGCATCTTTGCCGGGCACTCGACCAGCGCGCTCATCGAGGGATCGTAGAAGAACGGCTGCGAGTAGCGCTCGCGCCCGGTCAGGTTGCGTACCCGGTGCGGCGTCGAGACGAAGCGGCCGTTCGACCACTTGGCGAGGATGTCGCCGACGTTCATCACGAACGTGCCCTCGATCGGCGGCGCGGGGATCCAGTCGCCGCGCTTGTTGCGCACTTCGAGCCCGCCCACATCGTCCTGCTTGAGCAGGGTGACGAAGCCGTAATCGGTGTGCGGCGCAGAGCCGAACAGCTCTTCCTCGTCGGGCTGCTCGGGGTAGTGCAGAAGGCGCAGGAACAGGGTGGGGTCGATGAAGTGCTTGGCGAACCAGTCGCGCTCGAGACCCAGCGCCTCGGCCAGTGCGCCGGCGATCCGCTCACCGAGCTTGGTCATCTCGGCCATATACTCAAGCGCAGTCTTCTCGACATCGGGAAGCTGCGCCGGGAACTGGTTCGGCCCCTGCAGCGGCTCGCCCGCGTAGGCGGCATCCTCGGGCACCTCATGCATGATCATCAGGCTTTCGGAGCGGTTCGGCTTCGTCACCTTTGCCACCGAGGAGGTCACGATCGTCGAGCTCGACATCGGCATGTAGCCGCGATGGAAGCCGTTGATCTTGAGCGCCATCTTCTCTTCGAGCGGCAGATCGTGGAAGGCGGCGTTCATCTGGCGCATGCGCTCCACCAGATCCTCCGAAACGTCATGGCCTGCCAGATAGGCGAAGCCTGAGGTCTCAAGCGCGTCTTTCAGCGCCGCGACGGTTTCGGCGCGTGCCGCTTCCGACGCCCCTTCTGCGAGACCACCGAGGTCAACAACGGGAATGTTGTCGAAATCACCTTTCATAGCCGTATTCCTTCATGTCTACTGTATACAGAATACTGTGTTCCAAGTGGTCGGCGAGGTACGAGCCTTAAATGCTGAATCCTGCGCGCAACATTCAGATGGCCACGAAATTAGGCGAAATCAGACCGTCTCCGCTGAGACGAAAGACAAAGAGGTAACCAAGGTGCAGTCTAGACCCGTAATTATCGACACCGATCCCGGACAGGACGACGCCTTCGCGATTCTTCTCGCCCTAGCCTCGCCGGCGCTCGAGGTTCTCGGCCTGACCACGGTCGCCGGGAACATGGGGCTCGCGCAGACCACCGACAACGCCCGCCGTATCGTGGAACTCGCCGGCCACGCGGACATTCCGGTTTGTGCTGGCGCCGATCGCCCGCTGATGCGCCAGCCGCGCCCGGTTCCCGAGATCCACGGCGATACCGGTATCGACGGCTGGGACTGGGAAGAGGCCCGGCGCGGACCGGAGGCCGAAAGTGCCGTCGATTTCCTCGTCAGGACGCTGCGCGCGCATCCCACGCCCGTCACGCTGATCGTGCTCGGGCCGCAGACCAACATTGCGCTCGCGCTCAGCGTCGCGCCCGACATCAAGCGCAACATCGAGCGCATCGTCTTCATGGGCGGCGGCTTCTTCGAGGGCGGGAACATGACGCCCGCCGCTGAGTACAACATCCTCGTCGACCCCGAGGCGGCGCGGATCGTGCTGAAATCTGGTCTACCGATAACAGCCGTGCCGCTCGACTGCACCCATGCCACCGCTTCGCCGGTGCATTGGTCGCACCAGCTCGCTGCCCATGACGGCGAGGTCATGCAGGCTTGCGCGGGGATGATGGAATTCTTCGAGATTTATGGGAACAAGAAATACGGCACTGCGTCGCGGCCGCTACATGACGCCGTTGCCGTGGCAGCGCTGCTTTGGCCCGAGCTCTTCGAGGGCAAGCTCTGCCCCGTCGATGTCGAATGCGCCGGAGAGCTAACCACCGGCATGACGGTGGTCGACTGGCTGCGCCAGACCGGCCGCACCGACAATTGCCTGTGGCTGAATGGATGCACCGACTCAGCGGAAGTCTATCGCCGTATGGAAGCGGCGCTCGCCACCCTCGCCGCCTAGCGGCTGCCTGCGGGAGAGCCTCACGGCCCTCCTTCCCCTGCGCTGTTCAGTAGCCGCGCGCCCGGTCGACCACGACCTCCGACCGCTGGCCCCGCGCCAAGGCGCGGACGGCCTCGATCAGCTGGGTCGCGACGATTTTGGGTGACGACTGGCTAGCCAAATGGGGGCTAATCCTGATCGTCAGATGCCGCCACCCGCGACAGGGGGTCCCGCCGGAAACGTCCAGAGAGGCACCGGAAAGTGCCCACCATCGAGCGCGCGAGCAGTTCCGCGTCGACGAGGGGATCGCTTCCGCCGATCTGCAAGAGGTAGCCCCCCGAACTCAGCCGTGCGAAGAGCCCCACACCGAGGGCATTTCCGTTGCTTCGGTCAACGGCAGCGCGTTGATCTGATAATTCGCCTCTTCTGCCGCATCATGCACCGCCTGCGGTCCTGAGAGGTAGGTCACCCGTTCGAGCTGCGTTTCCTGCCGCGCGCGAGGCGACCCGGACAGGGTAGCCCAAGGTCGAAAGGACCCGTACGGTCGCCTGCCGCTCGGGCCAAAGCCCAGGATCGCGACGGCCGCGGAACTCAAACGCCGCACCTTAACCTCTGCCCAATCGCACCGCGCCGCCGCGTCTTCCATGACGCCGAAGGTCCGTTCGTGGTGCAGCACTTCATGCGCCGCGCGGCGCGGCATGTGCTGGGCCTGCTCCGTGTCGCGAACGCTATGACCGGGATCGGCCGGGCAGCCGTTCGCGCCCTGCCGAGTTCCTCCAACCAACCAAGCTTGCCGAAGATTTTTGGCGCATGGCTGCGGGCCAGCCACAGACGGTGAACACCGCTCGGTAACGGCTATCGCGCGGGTCCTGTCCGGCTGGACCACGACGATCGGGTCTCCACACCCCTGTCGGCTTTTCTGCGCGAATACTGAGGGGGATTTATATAGTGAATTGAGCGTGGTAGCTGGACTGCCCTGAGCAGGCCCATACCGCCGAGCCATAAAACCAAGAACTGGCCGACCCACCACAAAGCATTGAAGCGGCGCGGCACTTTGTCGATCCCTCGACCGGCAGCAAATGCTTGCATGTGGGAGAGGGTGGTTCGATCCGCAGATAGCTTGGACGCCTCCGCCGTCCGACAAGCGAGGCCGGTAGCCTCCGTATAGTGATGCCGCGATCCGGACGTGCCTGACCTTGAAAGTCTTGTTCGGCATGGCTCTTCGACAGACGACGGGTTTCGTCGAGAGCCTCCTGCCCATGGTCGGTCTCGACTGGGCAGTGCCGGACTTCAGCGGTAATCCCCCCGATCTTAGGGGATGCGGAAGTAGAATTTTCTGGGCAGGATTGTCCGTCGTCATATAAAAT
>NZ_JAHKQA010000059.1 GCF_018860705.1 Citreicella sp. C3M06 | reverse complement strand
ATTTGCGCAACAACGCCGTCAATTTGCCAGTTGCTTACAGACAAAGTCGGCGCGTGTTGCAATGTCGGCGCGCGGCAGCTCCGTGATTTCGTATCCTAGTGCAATGTAGGTCTCCCGCATGACTGCATAGGTTGCTTCGGCCTCGGCGCGGCTCTGCTTGCGTTCGGTGTCCTGTGTGAAGAGCTCATCCCAATACGGCACCAGAAAGACGCGGGCGTTGTAACGAGTTGCCTTGGCCGCTGCAGCGACGTGGGGCGGCACGGGGAGGCCGCAGAGGGTCAGGTAGCCCAGAATGTCGGGGATGCCGCGATCAAAGATCACGGGGCCTGAGAGGGACTGTGCGGCGCTGTGGACGCGCAGGTCCAACTCCAGCATCCGTTCGGCATAGGCTATGTGATCCGCCCAAGGGAGGGCATCTCCGCCGCTCTGCATCTCCTCGCGAATGATCGCGCGGTCGGATTCGGGGAATGTGTGGAAGCCGCGACGGGCAAGCTCGATGATCAGGCTGGTCTTGCCCGCACCGGGGCCGCCCGTCACGACGAAGAAATGGTCGCTCATGGGCCATCCTCGGCTTTGACAGGGGAAAGCGCTGCGAAGCGATCGACATGCTAGGAGCGGCGATCAAGGCAGCATGGATTTTCGTAGGGAAAACAGCACCGGTCTGCGTGACAGAGGCAAATCCTCTGACTAGAAAGGCAGAACTATCTGATGCTTTTCAAAAGAGGTATGGTGGAGCCTAGGGGGATCGAACCCCTGACCTCCTGCATGCCATGCAGGCGCTCTCCCAGCTGAGCTAAGGCCCCGTGCGATGTCGTTCCCGACTTCGTGCGGCGTGATCTACGCAAAGCCGCGGGCGGGTTCAAGGGAAAAACCGCCGCCCGCGGAATAAATTTTCAGGCCTCAGTCGTCGTCGTTGCCGGGCACGTCGTGGATGTCGTCGAGCGAGACGTTGTCGTCCTCGTCGTCGTCATCAAGCACATCATCATCGTCGAGATCGACCTCGACGTCCTCGTCCAGCAGATCCGTCTCATCCACATCCTCGGCAGCCGCCTTGCGCTTGGCGCCATCGGCCGCATCGGCGACAAGCATCGTGCGCTTGCCGGTGTCGAGCTGCAGAGTCTCGCCGGTATACGGGCTGACGATAGGGTTCTTGTTCAGGTCATAGAAACGCTTGCCAGTGGTCGGGCAGACGCGCTTCGTGCCCCATTCTTCCTTGGGCATGGGTGATCCCCTTCCTTGAAGGCCGTATCGCGGCCAGCCATGTCGACAATCTGCGCCCTCTGCCATATCAGAGGGCTAGTGTCAAAGGCCCTGTGTCAAGCGCAGTCTGCCTTTGCGTCATTCAGGTAGGATTCATGGGTCAGATCACGCTTCCGGGCAACCCTCCGATTGCGGTCACTCTGCGCCGCTCGGCGCAGGCGCGGCGGTTGTCGCTGCGGCTTAGCCAGATCGACGGCAAGGTAACGCTGACCATGCCGCGCCGGCTGCCCGAGCAAGAGGCGCTGGGGTTTCTGCGCGACAAGGAAGGCTGGCTGCGCGGGCATCTCGAAGCGCGGGGCGAGGATGTGCGCATCACGCCGGGGGCGCTGCTGCCGATCGAGGGTATCTTGCGGCAGGTCGTTCCGGGGACTGGGCGCAGCCTGGGCCTGTCGGACACGCGTGTCGAGGTTCCGGGGGCGCCGGATCGGGTCGCAGCGCGCCTGCAAGGCTGGCTGCGCACGCTTGCGCGTGAGAGGCTGGCCGAAGCGTCTGACCGGCATGCCGCCGCGCTGGGGCGGCCCTACGCGCGGCTGACGCTGCGCGACACGCGCTCGCGTTGGGGGTCGTGTACCCATGATGGCGGGCTGATGTATTCGTGGCGGCTGATCATGGCGCCGCCCGAGGTGCTTGATTACGTCGCCGCGCATGAGGTGGCACATCTGGCCGAGATGAACCATTCGGCGGCGTTCTGGGCGGTGGTCGAGCAGCTCTATGGCGATTGGCGCGCGGCCCGCGCCTGGTTGCGCGACGACGGCGGGGCGCTGCACCGCTATCGATTCGATTGACGCCGCCCGTATTTGTGATCACATGACCGCATGACTCCGACACCCCGTGCTTCCGATGTTGCCTCGTCCGCCCATGACCGCGTTTATCGCGGGCTGCGCGGGCAGATCATGCTTGGCCAGATCCCGCCGGGCGAATCACTGACGCTGCGGGGCATTGGGAAAAGCTTCGACGTGTCGATGACCCCCGCGCGCGAAGCGGTGCGCCGGCTGGTGGCCGAGGGCGCGCTGTCGATGTCATCGTCGGGGCGGGTGTCGACCCCTGAACTGTCGAACGAACGAATCGAGGAACTGGCCGCTCTGCGCGCCCTGATCGAGGTCGAGCTGGCGTCGCGGGCGCTGCCGCGGGCGCATATCGCGCTGATCGACCGGCTTCAGACCATCAACAACGCGATCTCCGACGTGGTGCGCGAGCGTGACGCGGTCGGCTACATCCGCAGCAATCTCGAATTTCACCGGACCTTGTACCTGCGGGCGCAGGCCCCGGCGATGCTGGCGCTGTGCGAGACGGTGTGGTTGCAGATGGGGCCGACGATGCGGGCGCTGTATTCGCGGCTGCGGCGCAGCGAAGCGCCGCAATATCACAAGCTGATCATCGCTGCGCTGAAGGCGGGCGATGAGCCGGGGCTGCGGCTTGCCGTGCGCACCGATGTCACGCAGGGTCTGCGGATGCTGGCGAGCTAGGCCTCGGCGGGGACAGCGATCAGGTCGCGGGCCTCGATCACCAGCGGGTGCAGCCTTTCACCGCCACTGGAGAGATGCGCCAGCAGCTGCGTGCGCATCCGGGGTTCCCAGAAATCGTTGATATGCGCAGCAACGCCACCCGCCCGGTCGCCGGGCTGCGAGGCAAAGAATGTGGCGATCTGGTTCGCCATGGTGATCATCTTGTCAGGCGACATAGGAATCTCCGTCCCGGATGCGGCCCGGTGCCGCGTAAAGCTCGAACCCGCCAGAGCGGGCAAAGGCGGCCAGCGTCAGCCCGGCCTCTTCGGCGACGCTCAGTGCCAGCGCGGTGGGGGCCGACACGGCGATCAGAACCGGGCAACGCGCCAGAACGGTCTTTTGCACCATGTCCACCGACACCCGGCTGGTCAGCACGAAGGCGCCCTCCGCCGGGTCCATATCCTGCCGCGCCATCGCGCCGATCAGCTTATCAAGCGCATTGTGCCGCCCGACATCCTCGCGGGCCATCTCGACACCTTTGCCGGGGCGCAGAAACCCCGCCGCGTGCACGGCGCGGGTCTGGTCGTGCAGCGGCTGGTGGGCGCGCAGCTGATCGGTGGCCTGCGCGATCTCGGCCGGCTCGAACACCGGGCCACCATCAGGCAGCCGGGGCAGGGTGCGCAGCGCCTGATCAAGACTGTCGATGCCGCACAGCCCGCAGCCGGTGGGGCCAAGCAGGGCGCGGCGACGCTCCTTGAGCGCCGCGCCGCGATCGTCGCGCAGCCAGATCCGCGCCTCGATACCGCGCGCATGGGGCACGGCCTCGAAGTCGCGCACCTCGCGCGGATGCGCGATCAGCCCTTCGGACAGCGCAAAGCCATAGGCGAAATCCGCGATGTCCGATGGGGTGGCCATCATCACCGCCTGCGTGGTGCCGTCGAACACCAGCGCAACGGGCACTTCTTCGGGCAGGGTGCGCACCACCTGCCGCATCCCCTCGCGCCGCACCGCGATCCCCGGATGGCTATGCGCCAGCCGGCTCATTCCGCCGCCGGAAGGATGCGGCGGGCCTGCGCCGCCTGAGCGTTGTAATCTTCCTGCCAGTCGGTCGGCCCGTTGCTGGGCGACACCTGCACGGCGGTGACCTTGTATTCCGGGCAGTTGGTGGCCCAATCCGAGAAATCGGTGGTCACCACGTTGGCCTGCGTGTCGGGGTGGTGGAAGGTGGTGTAGACCACCCCGGGCGAGACGCGATCCGTCACCTTGACCCGCAGCGTGGTTTCGCCGGTGCGCGAGGCCAGCCGCACCCAATCGCCATCGTTCAGCCCGCGGTTTTCCGCATCATGCGGGTGCAGTTCCAGAACATCGGCCTCGTGCCAGACGACGTTGTCGGTGCGGCGGGTCTGCGCGCCGACGTTGTACTGCGACAGGATGCGCCCCGTCGTCAGCAGCAGCGGAAAGCGCGGCCCGGTCTTTTCATCGGTGGCCACATATTCGGTGACGATGAACCGGCCCTTGCCGCGCACGAAGCCATCGACATGCATCAGCGGCGTGCCCTCGGGGTGATCCTCGTTGCAGGGCCATTGGATCGAGCCAAGCGCGTCGAGCCGCTCATAGGTGACCCCGGCAAAGCTGGGGGTGGTCGCCGCGATCTCGGCCATGATCTGTTCGGGGTGGGTATAGGCCCAGCCCGCGCCCATCGCATTCGCCAGCAATTGCGTCACTTCCCAATCCTCATAGCCGTTCTTCGGGGCCATCACTTTGCGGACCCTGTTGATACGACGCTCGGCGTTGGTGAAGGTTCCGTTCTTTTCAAGGAAAGACGAGCCGGGCAGGAAGACATGCGCGTAATTGGCGGTCTCGTTCAGGAACAGGTCATGCACGATGACACAGTCCATCGCCTTGAGCCCCGCCGCGACATGATGCGTGTCGGGGTCCGATTGCAGGATGTCCTCGCCCTGGCAGTACAGCGCCTTGAAGGTGCCTTCGACAGCGGCATCGAGCATGTTGGGAATGCGCAGGCCCGGCTCTGGGTCGATGGTCACGCCCCAGGCCTTTTCAAAGATCGCGCGGACCTCGGGGCCTTTGACATGGCGATAGCCGGGCAGCTCGTGCGGAAAGCTGCCCATGTCGCACGATCCCTGAACGTTGTTCTGCCCGCGCAGCGGGTTCACGCCCACGCCTTCGCGCCCGATGTTGCCGGTCATCATCGCGAGGTTGGCCAGCGACATGACGGTCGTGGACCCCTGCGAATGCTCGGTCACGCCAAGCCCGTAATAGATCGCCGCGTTGCCACCCGTTGCATATAGCCGCGCCGCCGCACGCAGCTCGCCGGCATTGACGCCGGTCAGCAGGGCGGTGGATTCCGGCGCATGGCGTCTGTCGGATACGAATTCGGCAAAGGCCATGAATTCGTCCCAGTCACAGCGCGTCCGGATGAAGGCCTCGTCATACAGCCCCTCGGTGACAATGACATGCGCTAGCGCGGTGACAACGGCGACGTTGGTGCCCGGCGTCAGCGGCAGGTGATGCGCCGCAGATACATGCGCGGATTTCACCAGATCGATGCGGCGGGGGTCGATGACGATCAGCTTCGCCCCCTCGCGCAGACGCTTCTTGAGCCGCGAGGCAAAGACCGGATGCCCGTCGGTCGGGTTCGCCCCGATGACCAGCGCCACATCCACCTGTTCCACGCTGTCGAAATCCTGCGTCCCGGCAGAGGTGCCAAAGGTCTGCCCCAGCCCATAGCCGGTGGGCGAATGGCACACCCGCGCGCAGGTATCGGTGTTGTTGTTCATGAACACGGCGCGGGTCAGCTTCTGCACGAGGTAGGTTTCCTCGTTTGTGCAGCGGCTCGAAGTGATCACCCCCAGCGCCTTGCGCCCATGCTGTTCGCGGATCGCCCCAAGCCGCGCGGCGGCAAAGCCAAGCGCCTCGTCCCACGAGACCTCGCGCCACGGGTCCTCGATCCGCTCGCGGATCATTGGTTTCAGAATGCGGTCCGGGTGGCTGGCATAGCCATAGGCAAAGCGCCCTTTGACGCAGCTGTGCCCCCGGTTGGCCTTGCCATGCTTCCATGGCACCATGCGCACCAGCTCGTCGCCATTGAGCTCGGCCTTGAAGCTGCATCCGACGCCGCAATAGGCGCAGGTCGTCACCACGGACCGATCCGGCGTGCCCAGTTCCGCCACGCTTTTCTCCTGCAGGGTGGCGGTGGGGCAGGCCTGCACGCAGGCCCCGCAGCTGACACAATCCGAGGTCAGGAAATCATCCGCCGCGCCGCCCGCCGACACCCGGCTGTCGAAGCCACGCCCCTCGATGGTAAGCGCAAACGTCCCCTGCACCTCTTCGCATGCCCGCACGCAGCGCGAACAGACGATGCACTTGCTCGGATCATAGGTGAAATACGGGTTGCTAAGATCCTTGGGGCTGTAGCGCGGATTGGCCTCACCCGAAGGCATCCGCAACCGCGCCTCCGATTGCGAGCGCGCACCGGTGCCGGACGGATCGAAATGGTTGTCGCCCGGCGTATACCGCACGTCGCGCAACCCGACCATCCCGGCCATCTCCTGCAATTCGCAATCGCCATTGGCCGAACAGGTCAGACAATCCAGCGGATGATCGGAAACATACAGCTCCATCACCCCGCGCCTGATCTTCTTGACCTTCGGCGATTGGGTATGAACCTTCATCCCGTCATGCACCGGCGTGGTGCAGGACGCGGGCGTGCCGCGCCGCCCCTCGATCTCCACCACACACAAACGGCACGATCCGAAGGCCTCGACGCTGTCGGTCGCGCAGAGCTTGGGCACGGTGATCCCCGCCTCGGCCGCCGCCCGCATCACCGAGGTGCCCGCCGGCACCGCCACAGCGATGCCATCAATGGTCAGATGCACCGGCTTGCCCGTCTTGGCAGGGGTGCCCATGTCCTTGTCATCCCAAGGAATGATGAAATCCTTCATCGGGCGCTCCTCGCGTTTCTTCTGGCCAGAAATATCCCGGGGGTGCGGGGGCTGGCCCCCGCGTCGGGCCGCTCACGCAGGCGCAACAGTGTCATTCCGCGGCCTCCTTCACGCCTGCAAACTCCTCGGGGAACAACTGCAGCGCTGACATCACCGGATAGGGCGTGAACCCGCCAAGCGCGCAAAGCGAGCCGTCCTTCATGGTTTCGCAAAGATCGCTCAGCAGCTCGACCGCCGCGCCATCGCCAGCGGCGATCCGGTCCAGCGTCTCGACGCCGCGCACCGCGCCGATGCGGCAGGGCGTGCATTTGCCGCAGCTTTCCACCGCGCAGAATTCCATTGCAAAGCGCGCCATGCCCAGCATGTCGGCGCTGTCGTCGAACACCACCAGCCCCGCGTGGCCGATCAGCGCATCCTGACCGCCGAACTCTTCATAGCCGAAGGGCGTGTCGAACTGCTCCTGCCCAAGATAGGCGCCCAGCGGCCCCCCGACCTGCACCGCCTTCACCGGGCGCCCCGTTGCTGTGCCGCCCGCCAGATCGGTCACGATCTCGCCCAAAGGCATCCCGAACGCCGTCTCGAACAGCCCGCCCCGCGCAACGTTACCTGCGATCTGCAGCGGGATCGTGCCCTTGGAGCGGCCCAACCCGAAATCGGCGTAATAGGAGGCGCCCTTTTCAAAGATCACCGGCACCGTCGCCAGTGAAATCACGTTGTTCACCACGGTCGGCTTGCCAAACGCACCTTCAAGCGCGGGCAGGGGCGGCTTTGCCCGCACCACGCCGCGTTTGCCTTCGAGCGAGTTCAGCAGCGAGGTTTCCTCGCCGCAGACATACGCCCCCGCGCCAACCCGCACCTCCAGTTCGAACGGCTTCCCGGAACCCATCACATCCGGCCCGATCACCCCGGCCTCGTGTGCCAGCACGATCGCGCGGCGCATCACCGCCACCGCGTCGGGATATTCCGACCGCGTGTAGACATAGCCCTGCACGGCGCCGCAGCCGAGCCCGGCGATGACCATGCCCTCGATCAGGCAGAACGGATCGCCTTCCATGATCATCCGGTCGGCAAAGGTGCCGCTGTCGCCCTCGTCGGCATTGCAGACGATGTATTTGCGATCCGCATGGGCCAGCCGCACGGTGTCCCATTTGATGCCTGTCGGGAAACCGGCTCCGCCGCGCCCGCGCAGGCCAGACAGCTTCACCTCGTCGATGATTGCGTCCTGACTCATGCCGATGGCGCGGCGCAGACCGGCAAGCCCGCCATGCGCCTCGTATTGGGCCAGCGACAGCGGGTCGGTCACGCCGCAGCGTTGAAAGGTCAGGCGGGTCTGGCGCTTCATCCAGTCCAGCTCCTCGACCAGCCCCAGCGACGGGCTGCCGTCAAAGATCGCCGCCACGTCGCCCGCATTCATCGGGCCATAACCGATGCGACCGGCCTCGGTTTCGACCTCGACCAGCGGTTCCAGCCAGATCATCCCGCGCGAGCCATTGCGCGCGATTTCGACATCGACACCGCGCCGTGCGGCCTCGGCGCGGATCGCGGCGACGACGTCTTCGCTGCCCAGTGCCTTGGCGGCGCTGTCCATGGGAACCCAGATCTTCATGCCGCGCCCTCCATCGCCTTTTCCAGCCGGGCCAGATCCGCCCGCGCTACCAGCTTGCCGCCGACCATCGCGGCGGGGGCGCAGGCGCACAGGCCAAGGCAATAGACCGGCTCGACTGTCAGCTTGCCGTCGGCGGTGGTGCCGCCCCAGTCCAGCCCCAGCTTGTCCAGAACCGCCGCCGAGAGTGCATTGGCGCCCATCGACTGGCAGGCCTCGGCGCGGCAGATCTTGACCACCACATCGCCCGCGGGTGTCTTGCGGAAGTCGTGGTAAAAGCTCATCACCCCGTGCACCTCGGCCACCGTCAGGTTCAGCGCTTGGGCGATTACCGGCAGGGCCTCTTGCGGCACAAAGCCGTAAGTCTCTTGAATGGCATGGAAAATCGGCAAGAGCGGCCCTTCGAGATGCATCTGTGTCTCGATCAGGGCGGTGATGTCGTCGGTGCTGGGGGCCGCGTGAGGCATCCTGGCGTGTACTCCCTTGAAGTTGAGGGAAAGTGCCAGATGAACGATAGGCAAATCAATATCGCTGTTTCGTCAGCTGATAGGGTTTCTCTATCGTGCGACCCGCTCCGCCGCGCCCAGAAGCGCCTGCAACACCGGGGTATAGGGCTCCTGATGTGGCGCGATCAGGCCCACGGCAGGCCCGCCGCCCTGATCCCGGAGCGGCACGCGGGCCAGCGGTTTGCCTTCGCACAGGAACCCGGCCAGATCGCCGGGCAGGATCGTCACCCAGCCGCCGTGCAGCACATTGGCCACCAGCACCACGGTGGAATTCGATTCGATCAGCGCGGCGGGGCCGACGCCCGCTTCCATGAAATGGCGGTTGATGATGCGCCGGTTCTGCATGTCGGGGGTCAGCAGGCACAGCCGGGCGTCCCCCAGCGCATCCCAGCCAATGGCGTCACCTTGGGCAAAAGCATGGTCGGGGCGGCACACCAGCGTGTAGCTTTCGGTATACAGGGGCCGCGCCGCCACCCGGCCCAGCGGTTCCTGATCGAGATAGGTGATGCCAGCGTCGATCTCGAGATCGTCGAGCATTGACAGGATCTCGGTCGAGGCGCGCGACAGGACGGTAAAGCTGACATTGGGGTGCTTTTCCGCAAAGCCGGTGACGAGCTTGGACGCCCATGTCAGCGCCGTCGGGATCACCGCAAGCCGCAGATGGCCCGCAAGCCCTTCGCGAGAGGCGCGCATTTCCTCGCGCAGTCGCCGCGTGTCGCCGACGATCTGCCGGGCACGCACCAGCGCCCGCTGGCCTTCGGGGGTCATGCCGCCAAAGCGCGAGCCGCGAATGACCAGCTTGACCCCAAGCTGTTCCTCAAGCTGGCGAATACCCGTAGACAGCGTTGGCTGGGTGATCCCGAGCGTTTCGGCGGCGCGGCCGAAATGCTGCTCGCGCGCGAGGGCGATGAGCATTTCCAGCTTAGAGATCATGTTTGGCTATCGAAATTCATCATATCGATAGTTAGTCCGCAATGGAGCGCCAGAGCAAGCACAGCCGCCAAAATGCGACGATGTCGGTTTTCACTCTCGGATTGTTGAATACTGCGCGGAAGTGCTTAATCTTTACTTAACGATACGCGAACGCGTCCGCCATGAGGCCCTCAGAAGGCCCGGACGGTAATTAAAGGGTTACGGGGATGGGAACGACAAGCGGACTTTTGCCCGTCATGGTGCTGCTGCCGTTCATCGGCGCGCTGATGCCGGGGCTGATGATCCGTGCGGGCCGCAATGCCTGTGCCAGTTTCACCGCTATTCCAACGGTGCTTGCGCTGGTGTTTCTGGGCTCTATGGCGCCCGATGTGTGGAATGGCGGCACGGTCAGTTTCCGCTTCGACTGGATCCCGCAGCTTGGGCTGGGCTGGAATTTCATGCTCGACGGGCTGGGGCTACTGTTTGCGGGGATGATCCTTGGAGTTGGCCTGCTGATCATCGTCTATGCGCGGTTTTACCTGTCGCCCGATGACCCGATGGGGCAGTTCTATACCTTTCTGCTGCTGTTTCAGGGCGCGATGCTGGGCATCGTGGTCTCAGACAACATCCTGCTTTTGCTGGTGTTCTGGGAGCTGACCTCGCTGTCTTCTTTCCTGCTGATCGGCTATTGGAAACACCTGCCCGAAGGTCGTCAGGGCGCGCGCATGGCGCTGACGGTGACCGGGGCCGGGGGGCTTGCGATGATTGCGGGGATGCTGATCCTCGGGCAGATCGCGGGCAGCTACGATCTGTCGGTGATCCTGACCAAGGGCGAGGAAATCCGCGCCTCGGACATGTACCTGCCGGCGCTGATCCTGATCCTAATCGGGGCCTTCACCAAATCGGCGCAGTTTCCGTTTCACTTCTGGCTGCCGCATGCCATGGCCGCGCCGACGCCAGTGTCGGCCTATCTGCACAGCGCCACGATGGTAAAGGCGGGGGTGTTCCTACTGGCGCGCATGTGGCCGGCGCTGGCCGGAACGCCGGAATGGTTCTGGATCGTCACCACCGTGGGGCTGATCACCATGGTGCTGGGCGCAATCATCGCGCTGTTCAAGGACGACCTGAAGGCGCTGCTGGCCTATTCCACCGTCAGCCACCTTGGCCTGCTGACCATGCTGCTGGGCTTTGGCACCAAGATGGCGGCGGTGGTGGCCATGTTCCACGTGCTCAACCACCTGACCTTCAAGGCGGCGCTGTTCATGAGCGCGGGCATTGTCGACCACGAGGCGCATACCCGCGACATCAAGCGCCTTGGCGGGCTGGCAAGGCTGATGCCGATAACGGCGCTGATCGCCTGCGTGGCGGCGCTGTCGATGGCGGGGATTCCGCCGCTCAACGGCTTCATGTCCAAAGAGCTGATGCTGGAAGAGGCGGCGCACACCTATTGGTTCGGAGGCGAGTGGCCGATCATCATCCTCGCCACCTTTGGCGCGCTGATGTCGGTGGCCTACAGTTTCCGCTTCATCTCGCACACGTTTTTGGGGCCGGTGCGCGACGACTATCCGCACAAGCCGCATGATCCGCCGTTTGGCCTGATGATCTCTCCGGCGCTGCTGGCGATTGCCGTGGTCGCCATCGGGCTTGCGCCCGGCCTGCTCGCCGAGCCGCTGGTGCGTGTCGCCAGCGCGGCGGTCATCGGCGACGCGCTGCCGGAATTCCACCTCAAGCTGTGGCATGGCGTCACACCGGCGCTGTACATGTCGGTTGTCGCGGTGCTGGGCGGCTTCCTTGTGATGAAGGCACATGGCCCGCTGGACCGCGCATGGCTGGCAACGCCGCGCCCGCATGCCAAGGCGCTGTTCGACCGGCTGATCGCGGGCATCGCGGCGCTGTCGGACCGGATCACCGATGCCATGCACAACGGCGCGATCTCGCGCTATCTCGGCATCTTTGTGCTGTCGACCACGCTGCTGGGCTGGGCCGCATGGCAGGGCGGAGGCCTTGCCGCGCCAACGCGCGAGATGCTGCCGGTGCCGCCGCTGGTCGGCGTGGGCTTCGTGCTGCTGATGGTGGCGACGGCGTCGGCGGTGGTGATGCACCATACAAGGTTTCGCGCGCTGATCATGGTCAGCGTCGTCGGTCTGATGGTCGCCTTCGGCTTCGTCTACCTGTCGGCCCCCGATCTTGCGATGACCCAGATCACCGTCGATACGGTGACCACGATGCTGCTGCTGATCGCGCTGCACTTTCTGCCCAAGCAGACCCCGGCGGAAAGCTCGCCGTTGCTGCGCGCCCGCGATGGTATCATCGCGCTGGCGGCCGGGGCGAGCGTGGCCTTTCTGGCCTACAGCTTCCTGCTGCGCGACGTGTCGTCGATCTCGGCCTATCATCTGGCGAACAGCTACAAGGGCGGCGGCGGCGACAACGTGGTCAACGTGATCCTCGTGGATTTCCGGGGCTATGACACCTACGGCGAGATCATCGTCTTGGGCATCGCGGGCATCATCCTGTTCGCCCTGATGGAAGGGCTGCTGAGCGGGCCGTCCTCGCGCAAGCTGCGCAACTGGAGCTTCCCCGAGGATGTCTCGCGCGACCGTCACCCGCTGATGATGGTGGTGGTCACGCGGATGATGATGCCGATCGCGACACTGGTCGGGATCTATATTTTCCTGCGCGGCCACAACATGCCCGGCGGCGGCTTTGTCGCGGGGCTGGTGATTTCGATCGCGCTGCTGATGCAGTACATGGCGTCGGGTTTTGGCTGGTCGATGCAGCGCAAGACCATCGAATATCACGCGATGATCGGTTTTGGCGTGGTCATTGCCGGGCTGACCGGGATGGGAGCCTTGCTGTTCGGCCAGCCCTTCCTCACCTCGGCGTTCGGCTATTTCCAGATCTGGCCATTCGAGGAATTCGAACTGGCAACGGCGATGCTGTTCGATCTGGGCGTGTTCCTGACCGTGCTCGGGGCAGTGATGCTGATGCTGTACTCGCTGTCACGGCTGGCGCGCTATTCGGGCGAGACGGTGAATGTCGAGCCGATGGATTACGACCCGTCCAAACAGCTCGCCGATGCGCGCAACGAAGATGTACAGGGACTGGAGCGCTGACATGGAACTGATCGTTGCCGTATCCGTCGGCGCTCTGACCGCCGCGGGGGTCTATCTGATGCTGCGCCTGCGGGTGTTTCCGGTGATCCTTGGGCTGACACTGCTGTCTTATGCGACCAACGTGTTCCTGTTCGCCACGGGGCGGCTGGCCGTCGGCGCACCGCCGGTGCTGAAAGACGGCATCGAGATCTATTCCGACCCGCTGCCGCAGGCATTGGTGCTGACGGCCATCGTGATTTCCTTTGGGATGACGGCGGTGCTGGTGCTGATCGCGCTGGGCGCGACGGTCGAGGCCGGGACGGACGAAGTCAACGTTCCCCGCAAGGAGGACGATAAGTGAACCACTGGATTATCGCCCCTGTCGTGCTGCCGGCCATGGTGGCGCCGATGCTGGCTTATGTCATGCGGCACGATGTGGTGCTGCAACGGGTGGTGTCGCTTGCTGCCGCGCTGGTGCTGAGCGCAATCGCGGCGGGGCTGCTGGTGACCGCTGCGAGCGGCGAGGTGCAGGTCTATCGGCTTGGCGACTGGCCCGCGCCGTTCGGCATCGTGCTGGTGCTTGACCGGCTTTCAGCGATGCTGGTGTTGCTGACCGCGGTGCTGGGGGTGATCGTGCTGATCCACGCCTCGGCCACCGGCTGGGACCGCAAGGGGCGGCATTTCCATGCGCTGATGCAGTTCCAGATCATGGGTATTTGCGGCGCGTTCCTGACCGGCGATGCCTTCAACCTGTTCGTGGTGTTCGAGATCCTGCTGATCGCGTCCTACGGGCTGGCGATTTTCGGCGGCGGCGAGGCGCGGCTGAAGGCGGGCCTGCAATATGTCATCATGAACCTTGCGGGTTCGGCACTGTTCCTGATCGCGCTTGGCACGCTCTATGCGTCGACCGGCACGCTGAACATCGCGGATCTGGCGCTGAAACTGCGCGAGATTCCGGCCGAAGAGGCCGCGCTGGTGCGCGTGGCCGCCATGCTGATGATGATCGTCTTTGCGATCAAGGCGGCGCTGTTCCCGGTGCAGTTCTGGCTGCCCGGCACCTACGCGCTGGCGCCGGCGCCGGTGGCGGCGCTGTTCGCCATCATGACCAAGGTCGGCGCCTACGCCATTCTGCGCCTGCACACGGTGGTTTTTGGCCCCGACGCGCAGGCCATCGGAGCATTGCCGGGCGACTGGCTGATGCCCGCCGCTATCGTCACCGTGGCGATTGGCGCGCTGGGCGTGATGGGATCGAAACGGCTGATGCCGCTGGCCGCATTCGCGGCGCTGGGGTCCACCGCGACGATGATGCTGGCGGTGGCAGGGTTCGCCCCGCTGGCCGCTGGTGCGGCGCTGTACTATCTCGTGCACTCGACGCTGGCGGCGGCGGCGCTGTTCCTCGTCGCCGATCTGGTGCTGACGCGGCGTGGCTCTGACCTGCTGGCCGCGCAGCCTGCCACGGCGCAGAACGGCCTGCTTGCGGCGCTGTTCTTTGGCGTCGCCATCGCCGTGGCGGGTATGCCGCCGCTGAGCGGCTTCCTTGGCAAGCTGCTGGTGCTGGATGCGCTGAAGGATCATGACCTTCGGGTTTGGATCTGGGGGGCGGTGCTGATCGGCTCGTTGCTGACCATCGTCGGCTTTGCCCGCGCGGGCAGCGTGCTGTTCTGGAAATCCACCGCGCCGGGGCTCGAGCCTGTGCCAAACGCGCCCGAGCCGATGCCCATCAGCCCGGCGCAGGCCGCACCCAGCATCGCCGTGCTGTGCCTGCTGGGGCTGCTGACAGTCTTTGCCGGGCCAGTGATGCGCTATACCGATGCCACCGCGGCGCAACTTTTTGCGCCTGCCCCCTATATCGAGGCGGTGCTGGAGAACCAGGACGGCACCAAGGACCCGGAGGATCACTGAGCCATGC
Organism: Citreicella sp. C3M06; assembly: GCF_018860705.1. Taxonomy (GTDB): domain Bacteria; phylum Pseudomonadota; class Alphaproteobacteria; order Rhodobacterales; family Rhodobacteraceae; genus Salipiger. The sequence goes on along the minus strand of NZ_JAHKQA010000059.1, from coordinate 19,011 downwards.
TGTTGCGCCGCATCTTCCCCCATCCGCTGCTGACGCTGACCCTGACGGTGGTCTGGCTGATGCTGGTCAACAAGTTCACGCTTGGAAACCTGTTTCTTGGCGTCGTTTTCGGAGTGTTCATTCCCGCTGTAACCGCGCCCTACTGGCCGAACCGGCCAAAGCTGGGCGCGCCGCTGATGGCCCTCGAATATGTGGTCGTGGTGCTGTGGGATATCATTGTCGCTAACGTGACGGTGGCGAAGATCGTGCTGTTCAAGCCCGAACGCGATATCCATTCGCAATGGGTGGTGGTACCGCTGGAGCTGACCTCTCCAGAAGCGATCACCGTGCTGGCCGGGACGGTGACGATGACGCCGGGCACGGTGTCGGCCACGCTCAGCTCGGATGGCGGGGCGCTGCTGGTGCATTGCCTGCACAGGGATGACCCCGACGAGGTGTGCCACGACATCAAGACCCGTTACGAGCGCCGGCTGAAGGAGATCTTCCCATGATCACATTCGCGCTGATCTTTGCCATGGGCTGCTATGGCTTCGGCCTGTTGGCAACGCTCTACAAGCTGGTGCTCGGCCCCGGCCCGGCGGACCGCATCATGGCGCTGGACACCATGGTCATCAACTTCATCGCGCTGATGGTGCTCTATGGGATCTGGCGGGGCACGCCGATCTATTTCGAGGCCTCTATGCTGATTGCCATGGTTGGCTTTGTCTCGACGGTGGCCTTCTGCCGCTTTGTCCTGCGCGGCAACATCATCGAATGATGGAGGAAGTCATGTCTGAGGATCCGGGCCTTCTGGCGCAAATCGCGATTTCGGCGTTTCTGGTGATCGGGGGCGTCTTCGGTCTGGTCGGCGGCATCGGGCTGCTCAGGCTGAAGGACACCATGCAGCGCCTGCACGCGCCCACCAAGGCGACGACGCTGGGGGTGGGCGGCTGCCTGATCGCGTCGATGCTGTATTATCTGCTGGTCGACGGGCGGGTGTCGTTCCACGAGTTGCTGATCACCGTCTTCCTGCTGCTGACAGCGCCGATCACCGCCAACGTGATCGCCAAGGTCTGGATGCTGACCAATCTCAAGGAAGGCGATCTGCCGCCGACAGGGCGCGAGCACGGCTGGGCGATCTTTGACGACCCGCCCGGCGCAGAGCCCAAGGACTAGCTCAGGGGCTGGTTTCAAGCAGCTCGCGCGGGATGACAAAGGCGTCGGCACTGCCGGTGCCGGGTGCAAGATCGCTCCATTTGTCGATGTCGAAGCTGGCGACCAAGGTGGCGCCGGTGGGGTAGTCGGTAAATCGAGGATGCTGCGGCGGGGTGGCCAGCAGCTCTTCGGCAAAGCCCGCGATGCCGGGGTTGTGGCCCAGCATGATCACCGTGTCGCCCTGCGCCTCGCCAAGGCAGCGCGTCATGGCCACCGGCCCGGCATGATAGAGCCGCTGTTCAAAGCGCGTGGGCACATCCAGCTTCAGCAAATCAAGCGTTTCACGGGTGCGCAGCGCGGTCGAGCATAGCGCTTCGGTCGGGGCGATGTTCATGCTGCGCAGCCAGTCACCCAGAGCGGCAGCGCTGCGTCGGCCGCGCGGGTTCAGCGGGCGGTCGTGATCGGGGGTCCCGGCGGACCAGTCCGACTTGGCATGACGCATCAGTACGAGGCGTTTCATGCGGCTCCTCCCTCTCGTTGGTGCGGCCAGTCTTTTTTGGTGCGGTCAGTCTTTCATGAACGCGGCCATGTGGAAAGCCGCCTGAGCGGGCGGGCGGCGCATTGCAACCGACAGGGGGCAGGCGCGACGGACCTTGCAACCGAAGTCGCGGCAATCTGCGCCCTCGGGGCTGCGCAGGTGGCGCTGGCAGGCTGCAACGTCGTAGGGGGCGCCGGGGCGCAGGGCCTGCACCGGGCAGGCGGTGGTGCAGGGGACACCGGCGCAGCTGTCGCAAGGGCTTGGGCGGGCAGGGGGCAAAGCGATGCGCTGCGGCAGGATCACCGCGCCGCGATAGCTGACAAGCAGGCCCGCATCGACATGAACCAACAGATTGATCGGCGAGGCATGGGCCTGCCCGCTTTGACGCGCCCAGCCGAGAAAATCGGGAAAGGGCGGCCCGTCCGACGGGTAGATCGCATCGCCTTGCCAGCGCCGCGCCAGACCCCCGATCACCCGCTTCGACCAAAGATCCAGAGGGTCCGGCGAGGTCGAGCCGAATTCAGGAGCCTCGCGAAACCGCGTCCAGAATCGCGGCTCGTCCGGGCCAAGCAAGACCAACGTGCTGTCTGGCGCGGGATGAAAGGCGCCGCGCAGGGTCAGCCCCTGCGCCTGCGCCTCGGTTTCCAGCGCCGCCAGACTCACCGATTTTCGCGCACCGGCGGAGCGGCTGTGCGGATCAGAGACCCGGCCCCCAGCTCGGTGAACAGCTCAAGCAGGCAGGCATTGGGCACCCGTCCATCAAGGATCACCACAGCGCGCACCCCATCCTCGATTGCCTTCAGCGCGGTCTCGGTCTTGGGGATCATGCCGCCTGCAATGGTGCCATTGGCTATCATCTCATGCACGTCTTCGGGGGTCATGGCGGTCACCACCTCGCCCGCGGCATTCTTGACGCCGGTGACATCGGTGAGCAGCAGCAGGCGGTCGGCCTTGAGCGCGCCAGCGATGGCCCCGGCGGCAGTGTCGCCGTTGACGTTATAGGTCTCGGTCGCGTGGCGGCCCGTTGCAACCGGCGCAACAACCGGGATGATGCCCGCCTTGAACAGATCGCGCAGCACCTGCACGTTCATCTCGACCGGCTTGCCGACAAAGCCCAGCTCGGGATCGTCGGGCTCGCAAACGATCAGATCGTCATCCTTGCCCGACAGGCCGACAGCGCGACCGCCCTCGTCCATGATCGCCTGCACGATGCGCTTGTTCACAAGGCCGGTGAGCACCATCTCGACCACCTCGACGGTGGCCTTGTCGGTGACCCGCTTGCCCCGCACGAAGCGGCTTTCGATGTTCAGACGCTTCAGCAGATCGTTGATCATCGGGCCACCGCCATGCACCACGACCGGGTTCACCCCGACCTGACGCATCAGCACGATATCGCGGGCAAATTCCGCCATCGCCTCGTCATCGCCCATGGCATTGCCGCCAAACTTCACCACAACGACAGAGCCGGTGTATCGCTGAAGAAACGGAAGTGCTTCGCTGAGGGTGCGGGCGGTGGCGATCCAGTCCTGGTCCATCTTCTGCTTTCTCATCCGGGGCATCCTTCCGATGCGGTGGTTCTGATCGCCCCTGTGTCCGGGATGCGTCAATTGGACGCAAGATCTTTCGTGCGAAAGATCCTTGTTTGCGACGGGCCTGCGAGAAACCCTCGTCCAAGGGGTTTTTGTCAGGGGAGGGTGGTGATGATTGCGCGCAGCGTTGCGATTCCCTCGCCCTTTTCCGAACTGGTCAGCACGATTTCAGGGTAGGCCGCCGGGTGTTTCGACAGCTTTTCCCGGACCTGCGCCAGCACTGCGTCACGCTCGGAGAGCTTGATCTTGTCGATCTTGGTCAGCACCGTCTGAAAGGTCACGGCAGAGCGGTCGAGCAGGGTCATGATCTCTTCGTCCACGGGTTTGATGCCGTGGCGGGCATCGACCAGCACGAAGGCACGGCGCAGCGACGCGCGGCCCGACAGGTATTGCTTGAGCAGGCGCTGCCATTTCTCGACCACAGCCACCGGCGCATTGGCAAAGCCATAGCCCGGCAGGTCGACGAGGTAGCTTTGCTCGCCCAGCGTGAAATAGTTGATCTCTTGCGTGCGGCCCGGCGTGTTCGAGGCCCGCGCCAGCCCTTTGCGCCCGGTCAGAGCGTTGATCAGGCTTGATTTGCCGACGTTTGAGCGGCCCGCGAAACAGACCTCGGCGCGGTCGTCCGGCGGCAGGCCATCCATCGCGACCACGCCCTTGAGGAAATCCACGGGGCCGGCGAACAGTTTGCGCCCAAGTTCGCGGGTGGGCTCGTCAGGCTCTTCTGCAAGCGGGAAGGGCAGGTTGGTCATAGGGTCTCTACCTCGTTTCCGATCTCGATCTTGCCAGCGGAAATGACCCGCGCATAGACCCCGAAATCGCGGTGGCCAAAAACTGTGTGCAGCGCCCGGACCGGCTCGGCGTCGCGGGTGCCGGTGCGGGGGCTTGCCTCGGTGGCGCGGCAACGCTCGATCCGGGCGGTGATCTGAAGCGTTGCCGCGCCGATGCGCAGCGTCTTGCCGATCCAGTTGAATTCTTCCCAGGGCGCGGCGCCGTCCAGCACCAGATTGCCGCGAAACCGCTCGATTTCGATGTCCTGTCCCAGCGCGCCGGAAAGCTCTTTCAGGCTCGCGAGGGACAGCAGGGAAAGCTCGGCCTTGCCGTTGTCTCCCATCCCCTGCGCCGGGGACCGGACGACCTGGTCCGGCGCGTTGCCGGGCCAGAGCGGGCGCACCCAATCAAGCAGCGCATCGGGGTCGGTCTCGGGCGCGGCGCAAAGCGGCGGACGCTCCGGGTGGTGCAGCAGGATGCTGCCATCGGCCTCGGTCCGGGCGGTTACCTGCGCCAGCTTCGGCCCGTTCGCCACAACGAGGAAGTCGCGGCGCGGCTGCCAGCCCGTGCCGCGCGGGGCTGCGTCATGGCGAAGCGCCCACGCCCGATCACCGGGCATGGGCGCGTTCGCTTTGAGCGTGACCGTCTCAAGGGGCTCGCGGCCGACCCCCTTGATCGGGTAGCGCCAGATCTGGGCAAGGCGCGATGTCATTTGCCCTTCGGCGCGTCCTTCGGCGTCTTCTTGAAGCCGGACTTGATGTTGCCAAAGATGTCAGGCGTGTAACCTTGGCTGCGCATGATCAGGTACTGCTGCGAGAAGGTGATGGTGTTGTTGGTGATCCAGTACACCACCAGCCCGCTGGCAAAACCGCCCAGCATGAACATGAACACCCAAGGCATCCATGCAAAGATCATCTTCTGCGTCGGATCGGCGGGGGCCGGGTTCAGCTTTTGCTGGATGAACATCGAGATGCCCAGAAGGATCGGCAGAACCCCGACAAAGATCAGCGCCATCGTGCTGCCTGCATCGGGTGCGGCCCAGGGCAGCAGGCCGAACAGGTTGAACACCGAGGTGGGATCCGGCGTGCTGAGGTCCTGGAAGGGACCGAACCAGGCCGCCTGACGCAGTTCGAACGAAACGAAGATCACCTTGTAGAGCGAGAAGAAGATCGGGATTTGCAGAAGGATCGGCAAACAGCCCGAGGCCGGGTTGACCTTTTCCTTCTTGTAGAGCGCCATCATCTCTTGCTGAAGCTTCTGGCGGTCGTCTCCGGCGCGCTCCTTGAGCTTTTCCATCTCGGGCTGCAGTTCCTTCATCTTCGCCATCGAGACGTAGGATTTGAAGGCCAGCGGAAACAGGATTGCCTTGAGGATGACGGTCAGCGCGATGATCGACCAACCCATGTTGCCGATCAGCTGGTGCAGATGGTGCAGCAGCCAGAAAATCGGCTTGGTCAGGAAGAAAAACCAGCCCCAGTCGATGCTGTCGATGAAACGGTCGACGCCGGCGGCCTGATAATCGCGGATCGTCTCGTATTCCTTGGCACCGGCAAACAGCTGCGTGGTTGCCTCGGCGGTTGCGCCGGGGGCGAGGGTCACGGTCGGCTGCACCGCTTCGGTCTGATAGATGTCGCGCGCATCGTCGTATTTCGCGACCTGCTTGAACGGACCGCCTTGCGGGATGAGCGTGGTCATCCAGTAGTGATCGGTGAAGCCGATCCAGCCGCTTTCGGCCACTTGGCTGACCTTGGCACGCGCACCTTCGGAGGCGATGACGTCCATGTCGGGCATCTTGGTATAGTCGATCTCGTCGAGCTTGCCGTCGGCCATCGCCACGACGCCCTCGTGCAGCACGAAGAATTTCTTGCGATCGACAGGTTCGCCGTGACGGGCCACGATGCCATAGGGCGCGGCCGACACCTGAGCGTCGCTGCCGTTCTCGACCGATTGCGTGATGGTGAACATGTAATTGTCGTCGACCGAGACCTCGCGGCGGAAGACAAGCCCGGTCGGGCTGTCCCAGCGCAGGGTGACCGGGCTGTCGGTCCCCAGTACCGTGCCGGATTCCACCGACCATTCGGTATTGGGGCCGGGCACGTCCGTGCCCCCAAGGCCGGCACCCGGAGCCCATCCGAACAGGGCGTAGTAGGAGTGACCCGAACCGACGGGCTCGAGGATTTCGACGTTGGGCGAATCCTCGTCGAGGTTGACGGTGTAGTCCTTGAGCGTCAGCGCATCGATACGCCCGCCGCTCAGCGAGATCGATCCCGAAAGGCGCGCCGTGTCGATTGGCAGGCGCGGCGCATCAGAGGCGGTTTCCGCCTGCGTTGCGTTGGCAGCCGGATCGGTGCCGGGGGCCGTCGATGGGGTGGTGGCGGTCGCTGTGGAACCGTCGACCGTTTGAACCGCAGCGGGCCCTGCCTGATCCTCGACCTGCTGCTCCGGTGGCGGGAAGAGCAGGAACCAGATGAGGATCACCACAAAGCTCAGCCCGGTTGCGATGAGCAGGTTCTTGTTCTGATCGTCCATGCGCGGTCGCCGCCCTGTCCTTGGAAAGTCACCGCCGGGTTCAACAGGCAGGGCCTGCAAAGGTCAAGCCGATTCCGGGGCGATTCGGCCTTTTGTTATTAGACAGGGGTGGCTCATCAGCCTGCGCCGCGCCCCAGTTTCTGGGCACCAGCAATGCGTTGGGCGTGATGGCGGGCCCAGTCAGCCAGTTGATCGGCGGGCATCGGTCGGGCGATGCCGAAGCCTTGAACATGATCGCAGCCCAGTTGCGACAGCAATGCGTGTTCTGCGACGCTTTCGACTCCTTCGGCCACGGTTTCCAGCCCGAGGCGATCGGCGAGGCCGAGGACCGCCGCCAACATCCGGCGCTGTTCTTCGTCACGATCGACGCGGGTGACAAAGCTGCGATCGATCTTTAGGCGATTCACGGTAAAGCGTCGCAGCGCGGTGATCGAGGCATGGCCCGTGCCGAAATCGTCGAGGTCGATCTGGCAGCCGAGTTGCGACAATCCCACGATATTTCTGGCCGTGATGCCCTCCGGGCTATCTGCAATCACTGTCTCGAGAACCTCGATTCCGAGTCGCGAGGCCGGGATGCCGAAGCGGTCAAGTTCCCACTTGATACGGTCCACCAGATGCGTGCTGCGCAATTCGATATCCGAGAAATTCACCGAGACCTTGGGAATTTCGACACCGGCCGCATCCCAGCCGCGCAGGGCTGTCAGACTGTGCTGCAGGATCACTTCGCTCAACCGGTCGAGTTGACCCGCCTGCTCGAGCGCGCCAAGGAATTCCATCGGTGGCACGATGCCGCGCTCGGGATGTATCCAGCGTGCCAGCGCTTCGACCCCGCTGATCCGTCCAGTCGAGGTGCAAAGCTGAGGCTGGAACCACGGCTGGATCTGGCCCTTGGTCAGGGCGCGCTCGACCTCGTCGAGCAGGGATTTGCGCGCGCGCCGCTCTGCGCGCATACCCTCGGACCAAGCGCGGATCGCCGAAGGCCCGTGCGACAGCGCTTCGGTCAGCGCGGTCTGTGCAGCCTCGATCAGTTGCGCGCCGGACGGCTCGCCCTGCAGTCGCGCAGAGCCGCAGAACCCAAGGGAGACCGACACATAATGTGAGCCAGTCTCGAAGCTTACCGGTTCTTCGAGCGTGCGTTGCACCCGCTCTGCCAATGTCAGCAGCGACTCAAGATCGAGGTGGATTGAAGGCCCGAGCAGAACCATGAACCGCGAATCCCCAATGCGAACGACCTTGTCGCCACGCCGCGTCAGGCCACGTAGCCGCTTGAGCAAGGTGCTGCGCAGCGCCTGCGCCGCGTCATCGCCGGACCGCCGGGCGACGGTGTCGAGCCCTTCGGCTTCGATCAGAACGCAGGCGGTGGCCACGTCTGCCTTCAGGGCGCGGTCGATCATCTGCTGTGCCAGATCGGGCGTCGCAGCGGCGTCGATCAGGTCGGGAAGCGGCCCGTCGGGATCAAGCGCCTGTCGCCTTGCGCTGGTGATGCCGTAGAGCGCTGGCAGCCCCAGCGCGATTGCGATCAGCGTCATCTCGCCGCCAAGCCAGAAACCGGCGAGCGACAGGGCAGGCAGGAAGGCAAGCATGTGCTGGCCACCGAGCCATTCCGCCAACTCGGTGCGTTGCCGGAGGATGCCAGCTTTCAGCTTCGAATTCATCGCCCTGCCCTTTCCGTGCGCTGTTCTTGAAGAACAGGACTAGATCAAGGAGGTAACTCGCAGCTTAACGGAGCTTCGGGATGTCGCTTTTCTCCTGCTCTGCAAGGGCCAGACCGACGAAATCGAACAGCTTGGGGTCCAGCATGTGGGAGGGGCGCACATTGGTCAGCGCCTTGAACATCACCTGACGGCGGCCGGGCGCGTTCTTTTCCCACTGGTCGAGAATCGCTTTCACCTGCACGCGCTGCAGCCCGTCCTGCGAGCCGCACAGATCGCAGGGGATGATCGGATAGTTCATCGCCTTGGCGAAGCGCTCGCAATCGGCCTCGGCGACATGGGCGAGGGGGCGATAGACGAACAGATCGCCTTCTTCGTTGACCAGCTTGGGGGGCATGGTTGCCAGCCGTCCGCCATGGAACAGGTTCATGAAGAAGGTTTCGAGGATGTCATCGCGGTGATGCCCGAGCACGACGGCGCTGCAGCCTTCCTCGCGGGCGATCCGATACAGGTTGCCGCGCCGCAGACGCGAGCACAGCGCGCAATAGGTGCGCCCTTGCGGCACCTTGTCGACCACCACCGAATAGGTGTCCTGATATTCGACGCGGTGCGGCACGCCCATCTTTTCAAGAAATTCCGGCAGCACGGTCGAGGGAAACCCCGGTTGCCCCTGATCGAGATTGCAGGCCAGCAGCTCGACCGGCAACAGCCCGCGCCATTTCAGCTCGTGCAGCACGGCCAGCAGCGTGTAGCTGTCCTTGCCGCCCGACAGGCAGACCAGCCAGCGCGCACCGGGCTGGATCATGCCATATTGCTCGATCGCCTCGCGGGTGTTCTGCACGATGCGCTTGCGCAGTTTCTTGAACTCGGTGCTTTTCGGTGCGCCGTGAAAGAGCAGGTGGATGTCGTCGCCGTCGTCGAGCATGGGGGTGCCTTTCCGAAAGCCGGGCAGGGCCGGCAAGCGTTGCGCCCGGTCAGTCCGGGACGTTGTCGATGCCGCTGCCGCCCCAAGGGTGACAGCGCAGGATGCGCCGTGCGGCAAGCCAGCCGCCCCGGATCGCACCGTGCTTTTCCAGCGCTTCAAGCGCATAGGCCGAACAGGTCGGCTGAAACCGGCAGCCATGACCGACCCAAGGCGACCAGATCAGCCGGTAGGCCCGCACCGGCAGCGACAAAAGCCCGGCCAGCGGGCTCATGCGCCGCGGCCTCGGCGGCGCGGCGCGCGATCCGGCGATTTGCCCGTGCGGCCCGAATGCACCCGCTGCAACGCCTTTTCCAGATCGGCGCAGAGCAGGTCGAACGGGCGATCGGCCGTGACGTCTTTCCAGCCAATCAGCACGTAATCCCAGCCGGAACGCCCCCGCGGCGCCAGCACCAGCCGGGCGATCTCGCGCAGGCGACGCTTGGCACGATTGCGCGCTACGGCATTGCCGACCTTTTTGGAACAGGTGAAGCCGACGCGAACGGCGTCGTTTCCATCGTCGCGGCGCCGTGCCTGCAGCATGAAAGATCCCGCTGCGGCCCGGTCTGCCCGCGCTGCGGCGAGATAGTCCGGGCGCTTGCGCAGGATTTCAAGCCGGCGGGCGGCAAGCGGAAAGGCCGCCTCGGACAGTGCCGGGGCGGCCTTTTCTTCAGTCTGGTCCGTCATCGCAGAACCGGGCTTCGCCATGGGCGAAGCACCCGGATCAGGCGCTCAGGCGCTTGCGGCCGCGGCTGCGGCGCGCGTTCAGAATCTGCCGACCGGCCTTGGTGGCCATGCGGGCACGGAAGCCGTGACGGCGCTTGCGAACCAGGTTCGACGGCTGGAAAGTGCGTTTCATCGCGCTTCACTCCTCAAGTTGTCGGTCAGCCCGACGAAACCTGTAGAGGATTCGCAGAGCCAGTATCATTCGAAGCCCGTCCTATAGGGAGGGGCCGATGATATGTCAAACCTCAATATCATCGCTGGCCAAGTGGAAGGCCCGTCGCTGGCACCGCGGATGCCGCGCACGCAGGATCACTGTGGTGTGAGAATTTATGTAATGTCTCGCATGTGAAACGGCGCGGCCCCATTAAACACCCCATGACACAACCTGCTCGTACAAAACCCGCCTTCTTGCGCCATCTGCCGCTTGCCGTGATCCTCGGCGTTGCGGCGATCGGGGCGTTCGCCCTGCGCGATTATCTCACCTTTGACACGTTGCGCGACAACCGTGAATCGTTGCTGGCATTGCGCGAGGCGCATTACGCCGCGCTCGCCAGCGGCTTTTTGTTAGCCTATGTCGCCATCGTCGCCTTTTCGTTGCCCGGCGCGTCGGTGGCATCGGTTACCGGGGGGTTCCTGTTCGGGCTGGCGGCGGGCACGGCGCTGAATGTCGCTGCCGCCAGCATTGGCGCGGTGCTGATCTTTCTCGCCGCGCGCGCCGGGCTGGGCCAAACCCTGTCGGCGAAGATGGATACGGGCGAGGGCCGGCTGGCCCGCCTGCGGCAAGGGCTGCGGGACAATGAAATCTCGGCACTGCTGCTGCTGCGCCTCGTGCCCGTCGTGCCGTTCTTTGTCGCCAACCTGCTACCAGCGCTGGTGGGGGCGCGCCTGCACAATTTCGCATGGACCACCGCTGTCGGCATCGTGCCGGGCGCGCTTGTATTTACTTCGATCGGTGTCGGTGTGGGCGAAGTGTTTGACCGGGGCGAAAACCCCGATCTGGGGCTGCTGTGGTCGCCGCAGGTGCTTGGCCCGCTTCTCGGGCTGGCGGTGCTTGCCGCGCTGCCCATGCTGATCCGCGCCATTCGTGGCCGTAAAGACATCTGAAGGATTATGACCATGCAGACTATCAAAACCGACCTTTGTGTCATTGGCGCGGGATCCGGCGGCTTGTCCGTGGCCGCAGGAGCGGCGCAAATGGGCGTCAAAGTGGTGCTGATCGAAAAGGGTGAGATGGGGGGCGATTGCCTCAACTACGGCTGTGTGCCGTCCAAGGCTCTGATCGCGGCGGCGCACCGTGCGCATGAAATGACCACGGGAGCCCCGTTTGGTATCGCAAACGAAGTGCCGCGCGTCGATTATGCCGCCGTCAAGGATCACGTGGCCAGCACCATCGCGCGCATTGCCCCGATGGACAGTCAGGAACGGTTCGAAGGATTCGGGATTGAGGTCATCCGCGCCCATGGCCGCTTTGTCTCGCCCACCGAGGTCGAGGCCGGGGGCAAGCGTATCACCGCGCGGCGATTCGTTCTGGCCACGGGATCATCCCCGATGGCTCCGCCAATTCCGGGGCTGTCGGATGTGCCCTTCCTGACCAACGAATCGATCTGGGAATTGCGAGACCGCCCGTCGCACCTGCTGGTGATCGGTGGCGGACCGATCGGTCTTGAAATGGCTCAAGCCCACCGGCGGCTGGGCTGCGAGGTCACGGTGGTCGAGGCGGGCGCCGCTTTGGGCCGCGAAGACCCGGAAATGGCCGCCATCGTGCTGGAGCAGCTGCGCTCCGAAGGGGTGCGCATTCTGGAGAATGTCTCAGTCAGCGCGGTACGTCCCGGAATCGAGCTGGATGCCGGCGATGAAACGCTGCGCGGCTCGCATTTGCTGGTCGCGGCCGGGCGCAAGCCCAACACCGATGGGCTGGGGCTGGACGTTGCCGGAATTGAACCCGCGCGGCACGGCGTTCAGGTGGACAGCGGCCTGCGTACGACCAATCGTCGTGTCTATGCGATCGGGGATATCGCAGGTGGCGGCTTTACCCATGTTGCGGGATATCATGCCGGGCTTGTCGTGCGCAGTGCTCTGTTTGCGCTTCCGGCAAAGCTGCGCCCGCAGATCCTGCCCCGCGCCACATACACCGCGCCGGAACTGGCGCAGGTCGGCCTGACCGAGGCCGAGGCCCGGGTGAAATATGGCGAAAAGCTCGAGGTGTATCGCCTTGCCCACGATCACAACGACCGCGCCATCGCGCAACGCGCAACGCAGGGCCTGCTCAAGCTGATGGTGGTCAAGGGGCGCCCGGTGGGCGTGTCGATTGCCGGTGCGCAGGCGGGCGAATTGATCGGAAGCTGGGCGCTTGCCCTGTCCGCGAATCTCAAGATGAGCGCGATTGCAGGGGCGGTGATGCCATATCCGACCGTCGGGGAGCTTAACAAACGCCTCGCGGGAACTTATTTCTCCCCCAGGCTGTTTGAAAACGAAACAGTGAAAAAAGTTACAAGACTGGTGCAGCGCTGGCTGCCCTAAGGGACAGCAGGACGCATATGCTCAATTCGCTCTCTGGCCGTTTTCTGATCCTCACGGCGGTGTTCGTGATGATGGCCGAAGTGCTGATCTTCATGCCCTCGGTGGCGCGCTTTCGCGAGGATTACCTGACCGACCGGCTGGAACGGGCGCAGATCGCCTCGCTGGCGCTGCTGCCCGGCGAGATGATCGACCCCGACATCGAGCGAGAGCTGCTCGCCAATGCCGAGGTTTTCAACGTGGCGCTGCAACGCAATTCCACGCGTGAGCTGATGCTGTCTTCGCCGATCCCCGGCCCGGTGGCCGCGACCTACGATCTGCGCGATGCCAGCGCGCTGATCCTTTTGCGCGATGCCATGGTGCGGCTTGTTGACAGCGAGCCGCGCCTGATCCGGGTGATCGGCTACCCGTCACGGCAAGCGGGGGAGCTGATCGAGGTCACCATGGAAAGCGCGCCGCTGCGCCATGCCATGATCGAATACGGGCTGCGGGTCCTGCTGCTGTCGGCGGTGATTTCGGTGGTGACGGCCATCCTGCTGTTCCTTGCGGTGCGCCGCCTGCTGGTGAAGCCGATCAAGGGCGTGGTGGCGCAGATGCAGCGCTATGCCGAGGCCCCCGAAGACGCCCGCCGTATCATCCAGCCCCGCGCCCGCGTGCGCGAGCTGCGCGAGGCCGAAGAGGCGCTGCAATCTCTGGAAACCCAGCTGTCGGCGTCCCTGCGCCAGAAAGAGCGGCTGGCACAGCTGGGCGGCGCCGTGGCGCGGGTCAGCCATGATCTGCGCAACATCCTGACATCGGCGCAGCTGTTCACCGACCGGATCGAGACTTCCGAGGATCCGGCGGTGAAACGGCTTGCCCCCAAGCTGGTCAACTCGATCACCCGCGCGGTGTCGCTGTGTGAGACCACGCTAGCGTTTGGCAAGGCCGAAGAGCCCGCGCCGCTGCTTACCTATTTCAACCTTGCCGAGCTGGTCGGCGAGGTAATCGAAGCTGAACGGCTGGCGATCGGGGATCACGATCTGAGCCTGTCCGAAGACATCCCTGCCCATCTGCAGATGCGCGGCGATCCCGAACAGATCTACCGCGTGGTGGCCAACCTCGTGCGCAATGCGCGCCAGGCGATCGTCGGCACCGGCCAGCCGGGCGAGATCAACGTCGCCGCACGCGAGGAAGACGACGTCTGGATCATCGAGGTCACCGACACCGGGCCGGGTTTGCCCCCCAAGGCGCGTGAGCACCTGTTCAAGCCGTTTCAGGGCGGGGCGCGCAAGGGCGGCTCGGGGCTTGGCCTTGCCATCGTCGCCGAGCTGGTGCGCGGCCACGGCGGCACGCTGCGCCTGTCGAGCACCGGTGAGTCCGGGTCGTGTTTCGAGATCCGCCTGCCGATGGGGGATATGTAGGCGTTTTTCAGGGTGACTTGCACGTCATGTCATTTTCCTGAAAAAAGGCTCTTGCGGTTCACGGCCCCCAACTGTAAACGCTGCCTCAACGGACCGATAGCTCAGCTGGATAGAGTACTTGACTACGAATCAAGGGGTCGGGGGTTCGAATCCTCCTCGGTCCGCCACTTACCTCTTGTGGGGTGTCAGGCAAAACTGACTTTCATGTCAGATGCCTGACCCCGCAGGCGGAACTTCCAGAATACGGAGTGGCGTTGCCCAGTTGAGCTCGCGATCGTAAGGTCAGGACATTCCTGCCTTTGTTTGATCCCGGAAGTATCGTTTGGCCAAGAGCCTCCCTGCCGTCCCCGGAAATACCTTTCTTCAGTTGCCGCTGACCGTGCCGCATGCCGCGTTCGAGCCGGCATCGTCCTTGTTGTCCCAACTCGCGGCGAGGGGTGGCGCAAACTCCATGCAGCGGTTCTGCGGCGACATTGCCTTTCCGATCGATCCCTTGTTCCGCGGGGAGAAGGTCGCGATAGGGCAATTGGCGCAGCTGGCCGGGTGCGATGCAGCTGCGTTGGAATGGGTGTCAGTCCGCCACCTCGGAAAAGGGCATTTCCGACTGCGAGACGAATTTGCCTCCTTCCAGAGCTTTCAACGCTTGCGTGTCCGTGTCTGTCCGGAGTGTGTAAGGGCGGAGTCGCCGTCTGCAGCTAAATCGTGGCGTGTTCCGCGCCGCCTGCAGTGGAAATTCTCGTCGATCAGAGGCTGCCCCGAGCATGGCTGCATGCTGGTGCGCCTCCCGCCAGAGAGATTTAGCAAAGATGCCAGGGATTTTTCGGCGCAGCTTCGGAAGCACTACGGCTGGGTCGTGGATCAGCCGATGATCCACGCAGGCCATAGCACTTTCGAGCAGTACCTCACCGACCGCATCCTGAAAGGGCGGGGCGATCAATGGATCGACCGTCTTGAGCTCAATGTGGTGTCCCGCGCGTGCGAGGTGCTGGGTCAGGCGCTTCGCTGGCGGGGCACAGAGAGGCCGACTGGATGAGTTTCGGTGCCTCGGGCTACGACGTGCTGAAAGACGGCCCTGTGGCCCTCTCAGACTGCCTCGCGGCGTTGTCGCGTGAGGACGGAGTGGATGGGCGTTTCTTCGGTCGGCTTTTCGGTCCTTGGACCACATGGCTGAAAAGCCGGAGCCTCGGTGACGAATTCGAATCCCTGCGTGACGTCGTGCGGCGGCACGTCTTCGACCATTTCTCTGTCAGAAGGGGAGTGCTGGTGCTTGGGGTGCCGTCGGAGGGAAAGGCTGCGTTGAACGCGCAGAAGCCATTTCCGCTCAAGGGCTTCGCCAAGCGCAACGCAGAGGACTTGGTGCGCCGCGGCCTCGCAAAGCGTCAGGCTGATGGCTGCATTGTTCCGATGGGCTTCGTGACGCAGCGAATGCTTGAGGCATACGAGCGCGAGAGGAAGTCCTTCCCAGCTTGTAAGGGCTTTGGCGCAAAAGTGCCTGTGGAGGCGCGTGGTGCCGACGCTGAAGAAGCAGCGGGTGAGGCCCATCTCTCCACCAGCGCCGTCGCACAGGAGCTACGCATCACCGCAAAGACAGTGAGGTATCTGGTTGAAAACGGATTGCTGCACGGTGCGGATGCTTCAGAGCTCTACCGACGAGGGACGACTGTAGTTACCGCTGGTAGTCTGATGCAGTTCCGCGAAATCTTCATATCTTTGGGCGAGCTTGCCGACGTCGCTCAGCGCCCGCAGGGCGCTTTGTCTATGAGACTTAGAAATGCTGACGTGGCGCTCTTGGCGATGCCGCACGACTTGAGCAGAATTTTCTGGCGCGAGGACGTGCGCGCCTACGTCGCGACCAAGCAGTAACATTTCGGCCCTGAGCCGCCGTTCACCCATCCTCGGTCACGCCGCGGTGCGGCCCGTCAGAGTGGCCATTCGCTGCAACTGCAAAATCTGCGAGGGGCGAACTCACAGACTGCGAACCTTCCTGCCGTTCGCTGCGACTGCAGCCCGGGGCAGGTCGAGCGTCAGCAATGCGCAGAATGTCGAACTTCGCGCCATTCCTCTCTGGATGTCGCATCTGATCCAGGCCATGCGCAGAATGCCCTCAAATTCGTTCTGCAGAAAATATCTATACTGAGTAATGTCTTGTTGCACCCTCATTTGAAATACCGTAAAATACACATAATAGAGGCAATGTGAGTTCAAAGACATGGCAAGAGCAAATCCTCAGTATGACCTCCGTGTAGAAGCGTGGCAGGCTCACCTCGACGGCACGCGGGAGGTGCTTCGGGGATGGTCCTTGGCGACGATCACGCGGCTGGAGAGCCTGGTCGACCTTTTGAACGGAACCTCCACAGCCGAAAGGCATGGGACGCCGATCCGTGATGAGGCATTTCTGTCAGTGGCCGAGGCAATGGCCTTCTACGGCCGCTACGGGGCGCTGGCTGGCATGCCGGAACCTGGCCAAGCCGCAAACCAAATTTCCGAGGGGATCGAAACACTGTCGCGCCTGGTCGAGCTTCTGCCGGATGCAAAAACCACGTCGCCGGGGGAGATCTTGGCGCTTGCCTCGGCACGCCGACAGCTCGAAAGCGGATCGGGCGTGGTGGCGCCCGCGGCGCTGGCAAAATTTGGCGGGGTTTCGCTTGGGCGGATGCACAACCTGATGACCGGACAGGGCGCCCTGTTCCAGCCGGTCGATGGCGCGATCGCGGTGCCGCAGGCGCTGGCTTGGCTCGAGGATCGTTCGTCTTGGTGGCCGTCCATCTGGATGAACGAACCGGACGAAGCCTCGCAGGTCGAGATCGAGGTGCCCGAGGCCGCCGACGGAACGATCTTTGCACCCTGCCTGAAACGCCGTGCGGGGTACATGATCGGACCGAAAGGGTCCGAGGAGGTGATCCCTGACTACGACGATGCCCTTGCCCGGATGCGACAGATGGACAAAGGCCGCTGGCGGCGGCCGAATGCAGCCGGCAATTGGGGCATTGTTTCGCAGGTGGGCACTAGGCGTATGACCCGGGCCGCCCTTGAGGCCTGGCGCATCAACGCCTGACCCCATCCTGACCTGACTTTCAGCGACTGACCGCTCCTGGCGGACTGGCCCCTCGTACCCACATCTCACCGGACATCCCGCATGCCCGATACCGGCATGCGCCGCCTCCCGACATTCTGAACCCTGCCCAACGCAAAAGGAGCCCCCTTCATGCGACTGACCGTTCATGCCGAAATGCGCAGCCAGCAGCGCGCCATTCCCCCGGCCCTCATCGAGGTGATCCGCACTTATGGCAGCCCCACTCCGGCGCGCCGTGGCTGTACCCGCTACTTGCTCGATCGTCACTCGATCGCCCTCGCCTGCGAGGGGGGCCGCCGGCTGTCTGCACGGCTCGAACGACATCGCGGCGCGTGGCTCGTGGCTGGCCCGGACGACTAGGTCGTCACCGTCGGCCACCAAACCCTTCGCTTCTTCAACTGACTGCCCACTCCAAGGAGACTTTCCACCATGGCCCACCAAGACCTTTCCCTCGCCCGCCAGTACCTGCCCCTGCTCAGCGCCTCCACGATCGCGACCCTGCCCGATGCGGACGCCTTGCGTCTTGGTCGCGAAGGCCGCTTCTCGGTCAGCTACGCGCCCTTCGATCATGTCGAGACCGGCGCCCGCCTGGTCATCGTCGGCATCACCCCCGGCATGACTCAGGCCCGCAATGCCGCCGTCGCAGCGCTGCGGGCGCTGGATCGCGGGGAAGACCTCGAAACCGCCCTGCGCGATGCCAAGGCGACCGGCGCCTTCAGCGGACCGATCCGTAGCAACCTGCTGCGCATGCTCGACGCCATTGGACTGCCGCGCTTCGTGGGTGTCGAGAGCATGGCCGAGGCGTTCCGGCACGGCAGCGGCCTGGCTCACCTGACCTCCGCGCTGCGCTACCCTGTCTTCCATGACGGAAAGAACTATTCCGGCACGCCCTCCATGCTGCGCCAGCCGATGCTGCGTGGGATGGTCGAACGCCACCTGGCCGAAGAGGCACGCCTTCTGCCCCATGCACTCTGGCTTCCCCTCGGACCGCAGCCTGCCGCGGCGCTCGACCACCTCGTGTCCCGGGGCACGCTCGATCCGCGCCAGGTGTTGACGGGGTTGCCGCACCCAAGCCCTGCCAACAACGAACGCATCCAGGTCTTTCTCGGCGAAAAAGATCCCGCCCGAGCCTCTGCGAAGACCGATGCGACGCGCCTGCTCGCAGCCTTGGAGGCCCTGCGCGCCCAGATCGCGAAACTCTGACCGCCGCGTCCACCCCCTCCCTTCACGATCTCACCACAGGAACGACCCTCCCCATGGCTTACACCACCGGCACCATCGCCTCCATCCTCCCGCGTCTGAACGCGGATTACTTCCTCCCTGCTGTCCAGCGGGAGGTCGTCTGGAAACCCGACCAGGTCCTGAACCTGGTCGACAGCTTGCTGAAGGGCTACCCTATCGGCACCTTGATGATCTGGCAGCCCGAGGGCGGCATCGAGGACGACCTCTCCCGCTACCCCTTCCATGTTCATTTCGTTCGTGGACAGGCGCTCTCGCCGTCTCCGGATGCATCGAAAGCCTGCGCAATGATCCTCGACGGCCAGCAGCGCCTCACCTCGCTCAACATCGCCTTCCAGGGAAGCTATGCGGTCAGGGACAACGGCGGCGAGCAGGTCTGGATTAACCTCTTGCAAGCGCCCGACCTGGACCAGGGTCAGCTCCAAGAGGATGAGGACAGCGCGAAGGAGACGTCCCTGCATCACCATCTCGCGTTCTCGGCCGGTCGGCCGAACCGGAATGCAGGCTGCCTTTGGATGCCTATTCAGGACATCATAGCCGTGGACAGCGACGCCACCCTCGCCCAGCTGATCGCGCGGCAACTCAAGCAGTTGCCCAGCCATGGATTGCCGGAAAAGGAGGCCGTCTCGACCGTGCTGACCCGGCTGTACAGCGCGGTCCACGTGGAGGCGAACCTGGCCTGGCACCTGGAGGCCAACGCGAATTACGATCGGGTTCTCGAGATCTTCATCCGCTCCAACAACGGAGGCACCAAGCTGACGACCTCTGAGCTGTGCAAGGCAGTGATGACGTCGTCTTGGCGCTGTCTCGACGCGCGCGAAGCGATCCGTGACCTCAACGAGGACCTGAAGAAAAAGCTGAAGAGCAGCGCAAAGCTGACTGAAC
>NZ_JAHKQA010000106.1 GCF_018860705.1 Citreicella sp. C3M06 | reverse complement strand
GGTTCGAAATTTTGACGTCGATCCCCGGCATCGGTCAGACGACGGCGACAACGCTCCTGTCGCAGATGCAGGAGCTGGGCGCGGCCAAAGCAGCCGAGGTCTCTGCCCTTGCAGGCGTGGCACCTATGAACAGGGATTCCGGCACGCTGCGGGGGCGAAAGATGATCCGCGCAGGACGTATCGCTGTGCGCTACGTCCTCTACATGGCGGCGACGGTCGCTGTGCGGTGGAACCCGGGTCTAAAGGCGTTCTACGAGCGGCTCCGCCAGATCGGCAAACCGTTCAAGGGAGCTATCACCGCCGTCATGCGGAAGCTGCTCATATTGGCCAACGCGCTGCTCACCGAGGATCGAACCTGGTCGCCGACGCCGCCGTAAAACCCAGTAGCTGCCATTCGCGGGAACTTTAGTCTTGTTTTCCAAGACAGATGCTTTCCCCAGACGCACTTATCCGACGAGCTCGGTGCCAGGTATGCCGAGCGCGGTGTAGCCGTTCAGCACGGCGATGCGGACCTGCAGCTCAGCGACCTGTCGGTCGTAGTCCCTCGCCATGCACTGCCCGGCAATGGTTCGCATGCAACCCATGAGAGGGAAGCCTTGGCCGAGTAGTTTGACGCAGTTCATCTTTGTCTCTGCGCGGCTCTGGCGGTGATATCCGGTCAGCGTTCGCCAGAGTGCTCGTCTCTGGTATTTGCAGGTTCTCACGGCTTCGTTCCGCGCGATTGCGCCCGCCGGTTCGCTTCCAGGATCGGGCATTTTTACGCGGAGGGAGCGAGCCTTGTGCACTATTGGTTCGAACACAGTGGCGTGCGCTGCAGCTCCCCGAGCCGCGATCACATTGTGACGTCTTCGAGTATCATAGGCGCCATCCATTGCCCGGCAGGCGATTGCGCAGCAATCTGCCGCAGGGGGGCGATGACGGCGGCAATTTCCTGGTCGGGTGCGATCTGTTCCAACAGATCAGGCAGCACAGGTGCGTCGCCGACATTGCTGGTCGTGACGCCGCGTCGCTGAACTCAGGCTGCCGCCCGCACTTGCCTGTCGGGCACGCATGCCTAGGGTCAGGATTCAT
>NZ_JAHKQA010000012.1 GCF_018860705.1 Citreicella sp. C3M06 | reverse complement strand
AATGCATCCTGACCCTAACGACAATCTGCCTCCGACAAACCAGGCGCGGTTCAAACTGGTTCGCCTGCCATCGTCGTAGTTCTCCGTGATACGGGGTAAATTATCCCAAAGGGTGGACCACTCCAGTGGGGCAAGATCATGCCCCACGCGCAGGACCGGCTGTTGCAGACGCGCAACGATATTTCGTTGGCGCTGCGATGGGCCATGAAGGCTGGTGGTCAATCATGACTGAAATAGTCAGATAGCAGAAAATTCACAATCCAAGCCTGAGCAAACACGGAGTAGCCAAGGTCTAGCCGGAGGCTCTCATGAGTGTTTCTCGACTTGCCCTGCTCGCGGGGCTTACCGCATTTTCGACCACGTCGCAGGCTCAGGATGCCGGGGGCATAGATCTGGGCACTTTGTATCTGGAAGCTGAAAGCGACGACACGCTGGTGCAAAACGGATACGTCGCCGAGAGCGGCCGTCAGGCGACCCGCGTCGACACCGCAATCCGCGACATTCCGCAGAACATCAGCACCGTCACGCAGGACCAGATCGAAGACCAGCAGCCGCGCACGCTGTTGGATGCCCTTGGCTACAGCTCGGGCACCAACGTCAATGCCTTTGGATACGACAGCCGCTACGATGCGGTCTATCTTCGTGGATTTTCTAGCTATTACAATGGCTTGTTTCGTGACGGCTTACGGCAGGTGAATGGTCCCTCGGCGTGGTACCAGAACCACCCCTATAGCTTTGAGGCGGTCTCGGTGCTCAAAGGTCCATCGTCGTCCATGTACGGCGTCAGCGGCTCGGGCGGAATCGTCAATGTGGTGTCCAAACGCCCCAAGGATGAATCCTTTAACGAGATTCAGCTGACCTTTGGCACCGATGACCGCAAGGAACTGGCCTTTGACTTTACCGGGCCCGTGGGCGACGGGCGCCTGAGCTATCGCTTGACCGGGGTGACCCGCGATGCGGACACGCCGCTCGATGGTTATAGCGACGATCTCAACATGATCGCGCCCGCGCTGACATATGAGCTGACAGACCGCACCACCATCACCCTGCTAAGCGAATACGCCAAATCGACGCGCGGGGGCACGGCATCCTATTACAACGAGGCCTACGGCGAGGCATCGGATTACTATATTGGCGATCCCGATTACAACGATTTCGTCAACGAGCAGTGGCGCATCGGCTACGAGGTCGAACACGCGTTGACCGATACGATCACCCTGCGCCAGAAGCTGCGCTATTCCGAGGTCGACGCCGATCTGGAATTCAGCGGCGTCTACGATACGGGTGCGGGTTTTGGCCGCTACTGGGGCCATTACCTGGAAGATTCGGAAAACCTGACAATCGACACCAGTGTTGAGACGGCTTTTTCCACCGGGTCTTGGGTGCATACGGTCGTGGGCGGGTTTGATTTTGCCCGCTCATCCTATGAAACCTATTATGGCGGTGTGGGCTACGTGTCAGCCGCGGCGACGGATGCGGCCGATCAGCCCTATTCCGGCGGTCAGGACATGGACCAATACGGCATCTATCTGCATGATCAACTGAGCAGCGGCCCTTGGACTGTCTTTCTGAGCGGGCGGTACGATTGGGTCGAAACCACCACTTTTGACGCGGCGCACGATGGCACCGACACGTCGGACGAAGGATTTTCGGGGCGGCTTGGCCTGAGCTATGCAATCAACAGCGACCTGTCGGTTTTTGCCAACGTCTCCAGCAGCTTCGTGCCCACCACAGGCATCGTCTACGACAGCAATACCGACCCCGACAGCGGCCACACCGGCGATCCCACGCGCGGGCTGCAAAAGGAAATCGGCCTGAAATACCAGCTTCCCGGCACCGAAAGTCTGATCACTGCATCGCTGTTCGACATCCAACAGGAAGACGGCGTGGTGTTTCAGACGGTCGATTCCACGGTGTTCGGCGGGCTGTATCAGGTGCAGGTGCCCTATGATCTGCGCTCGCGCGGGTTCGAGGTCGAAGGGCAGTTCAACTTTGCCAACGATCTGCGGCTGACCACATCCTACACATATCTGGATATGGAAATCGAACGCGGGGCCACCGGAACCGAGGGCAACCAGCTGTCCGCGACCCCGGAACATGCTGCATCGGTCTGGGCGTTCTATGAACCCACCAACGGCGCGCTTGCGGGTTGGGGCTTTGGGGCCGGTCTGCGTTATGTGGGCGAAAGCTGGGGCGATGACGAGAACACGTTCAAGAACGACGACCAGCTTTATGCGGATCTGTCGCTGTCCTATGACTTTGGTCGGGTCGGCTATGACGGGCTGGGCCTGCAGGTGAATGTCAAGAACGTGTTCGACAACACCGACCAGACCTGTAGCGCCGGGTATTGCTACCGCACCGAAGGCCGCACCGCGACGGCCAGTATCGCCTACCGCTTCTGATGGCTGTGCAGCGGGGTTCATGGGGCGTCATCGGGGCAATCGGTGGCGTCTATGTCGCGCAAAGCGTCATCAGCGGCGTGACATGGACGGGCCTTCCGGGCGTTTTGCGCGCGCAGGATCTGCCGCTGGATCGCATTGGGCTGATTTCGCTTCTGGTGCTGCCTTGGGCGCTGAAATTCCTTTGGGCACCACGGGTCGAACGGTTCCGCCTGCCGGATGGTGGGCGAGATCGGTCAACCACCATCGTTTTGGCGGGGGCGGCGATTGTGATCGCAACCCTTGTGCTGGTTGGACTGATCGGCCCGTTTCCGGTGCTGCCGGTTCTGGGCGTGCTGATGGTCGCTGCCTTTGCCACGGCCACGGTGGACATCGCCTGTGATGGCTATGCCGTCGAGGCGTTAAAGAACACGCGCTATGGTTGGGGCAATGCCGCGCAAGTGGGTGGCGCCTATCTGGGCGCGGCCATCGGCGGGGGCGTTTTCCTGATCCTGGTTGATCAGGCGGGATGGACCGTCGGTGTTTGGAGCATGGCGCTGGTGGTTGCAGTGCTGTGCCTGCCGTTCGCCTTCGTCGCCCGCGCGGCTGGAACCGCCAGCCGCCCGCACCAACCCAGCCTGCGCGCTGCATTGCGCCGCCCCGAGGTTCGCAGGGGGCTGGTGGTGGCCGCGCTGTATGTGGTCGCGCAAAAGACCGCGATGGGCATGTTTGGCCCTTATTTCATTGATGCGGGCTATGATTTGGCGCAGCTAGGTATCCTCAGCGGTGTGGGCAGCCTGACCTTGGGCTTTGCGGGGGCCATTGTTGGCGGCGCAACCGTGCGCCGCTTTGGCGCCCGCGGGGCTCTGGTGGGTGCCATCGTCTTGCAATCGGCCATTCTGGGGCTGGTTGCACTGTCTGCGGGCGATACGATTTTGCCCACGGCTTTGGTCGCCCCGATTGCTATGGTGGCCAGCGCTGCTGTCATGGCTTTTGGTTTTGTCGCGCTATATGGGCAGTTCATGAACTGGTCCGATCCACGCCAGGGGGGGGTTGATTTCACCCTGTTTCAATGCGCCGACGCCGCCATCAGCATGGTTTCCGGCACGGCGGCGGGGTTCGTTGCCGAACACTTCGGCTATGGCGTTTTCTTCGCACTGGCTTGCGCCGTTTCGCTTGCCACGCTTCCGTTGATCTGGCGGTTTGCCGGACAAAAGGCCCCCACACATGCCTGACGTTATCGCGCGCACCGATCTGATTGGCGCGGATTTCGCGCGCTTGCGCCAAGGCGCGCTGGCCCAGGCCGCCGAGCATGACCTGACCATCGCGCAGGATGACAAGACCGGCATAAGGGTCGACACCTACTACGGACGCATCGGCTTTGCGCCGCTGGACGGTGGGGCCCGCGCCGAAATCCTCGCACCACATGCGGGTCACCTTCAGGTGCTCAAAGATGCGCTCGTTGCGCAAATAGGCGCGGGTTTTCCAAAGATCGCGCAGAGCATCCGCTGGAATGACGCGCCCCAAAAGGGGCAGTTGCCCGCTAACGTCAATGTGATGACGGTCGGCTCGGTCGCGCCGCTCAGGGGCGGTTTTCTGCGGGTTATCTTGCGCGGGGATGTCTCGCGTTTTTCAGACGATGCGATCCATTTCCGGCTGGCCATCGGCCCACAGGGGAGGCCCATGCAATGGCCCGCCGTCGGCGCGAACGGTGCGACCCAATGGCCCCAAGGCGCGGACAAGCTGCACCTGCCGGTCTATACCGCCCGCAGCGTTGACCACGACGCCGGAACCCTATGCCTTGATCTGTTTGAACATGACGGTGCTCGCGCCACGCAATGGGCCAGCACCGTGCCAATCGGGTCCGAGGTCCTAATCACCAACCCCGGGGGGGGTGGCTGCCGCATTTCCGGCGAAATCAGCGGGTTTGCCGATGAAACCGGGTTCCCCGCTGTGGCGCGTATTCTAGAGGCCAACCCAGACCTCACCGGCCGATTTACGCTCTACCCCGGTCAGGAAGCCGCCGCGCACTACCCGTTTCCCGACCACGCCGGGGTCGAAATCGCGTTCGCGGCACCGGGCACGCAGGAGATGATGGCAGATGCCGCGCGGGCCGTCATTTCCGAGCAATGCCCTCGGTTCTTGTGGTTCGTTGCCGAGCGCAACCAAGCGTCACAAGTTCGCGCAGAATGGCGCAAGACAGGCCACGCCGCACGGGGGGCCTATATCTCGGCCTACTGGCAACGGCTGGAAGAATAGCCATTCCAAGCGGATCGCTTCGCCACGGATCCAGCACAACATCTGCAAACACACGCCCGCATCGCCCCTAAAGCCATGCGCGTTGATTTCCACCGGGAAGTGACCCGGGCGGCGGCATAATTTCCATCGAATTTTGACCCATGTGACCCTCCCCCAAGCGGCCTTCGCAGCGGACGACATTGGCGTGATACATATGGGCCTTATGAACATCATCCGACGTATGGTGTGGATCGCCGCCCAACCTTAACCCTGAAAAAATGACAGTTAAGTGCACGAACCCATATGGAATCCCTATCCTAAGGTAGGGTTGTGTTCGGTGCCTATGGAGGGCTGGGATGCTGGCGTCGATCATCAGCAGGCTTGCGCGGGGTGTCGCGGACCCGGTGTATCCACCGGTGACGGCGGTTGAAACGGTCCGGAAGCAGCATGTTGCAGGTCACACCTTCGCTCGCCAGCGTCTTGTTCCAGCCCGCCAGAGCACCGCGCAGGGTGTTGGGCAGCGCGAGGTTCGGGATGGGCTGTTCAATGCCCGATGAGGCGACAGTCAGCACCCGCCCCCAGCCTTGCGCGCACATGTCCGGGATCAGCCGCCCGGTCAGGTCGATCACCGACGCCACCATCGCCTGCGCCTGAGCCATCAGCTCCGCCACCTCGATATCACGCGCAGCGCCCGGCTTGGGGCCGCCGGTGTTGTTGACCAGAATGTCGACGCCGCCCATCTGTGCGCGAACATGATCCGCCAGCTTGGCGGCAAAATCCGGCGCGCTCAGACCGACCGTCACCCATTCGGCTTGTCCCGCGCCGCGCGCATTGATCTGCGCGGCGGTGTCTTGCAGCACGTTGGCGTCGCGCCCCGTCAGCATGACGCGCACGCCCTCAGCCGCAAGTGCCTCGGCAATGCTGCGCCCAAGGCCGCGCGATGAGGCAAGTACCAGCGCGCGGCGGTTTGATATTCCTAGATCAATGGGGGGGGGGCTGCGTCGTCAGCTGGCAAAGATGCCGCTGGTGTCGGCAAAGCCCTTGATTTCGATCGGGTTGCCCGACGGGTCGAAGAAGAACATGGTGCGCTGCTCGCCCGGCTCGCCCTCAAAGCGGATGACAGGGGGGATGTCGAACGCGATGCCGTTGTCCTGCAGCCGCGCGGCCAGCGCTTTCCAGTCGTCGAGGCCAAGCACCGCGCCCATATGCGGCATCATCACCATGTGATCGCCGACCTTGCCGGTGCGGGTGGTTTCGAACGGCTTGCCCAGATGCATCGACAGCTGGTGGCCGAAAAAGTCGAAATCGACCCAAGTGTCGGTCGAACGCCCCTCGGCGCAGCCCAGTACATCGCCATAGAACCGGCGGGTTTCATCAAGGTCGGTGACATGCAGGGCAAGGTGGAACACAGATTTCATTGGAGTCTCCGGTATAAGGTTGCCTTGAGGTAGCCAATCGGCAGAGAAAGGAAAAACGAAAATCTTTACCCCTGAGAGAAAGAAATTCTTTTGGATACGCGATTTCTGGAGAGCCTGCTGGCGGTGGTCGACCATGGCTCCATCGTGGCAGCCGCGCAGGCGCAGGCGTTGACGCCCGCAGCGGTCAGCCAGCGCATACAGGTGTTGGAACGACAGTTGGGGCAGGGGCTGCTGGATCGGCGGGCCAATGCCTCTGCGCCCTCGGCTGCGGCGCGCGATCTGCTGCCCGCGATGCGTCGCATCGTCAGCTTGGCGCATGATCTGCAGCGCAGCGCCGATGCGGATGTGGTGCAGGGCGTGTTCCGGCTGGGGGCGATTTCAACCCTGCTGACCGCCAGCGTGCCGGGGCTGCTGATGGATCTGCGCCGCCGCGCGCCGCAGCTGGAATTGCAGATCACGCCGGGCTCGTCGGCGGCGCTGTATGACGCGGTGCTGTCCGAAGACCTGCACGCGGCGCTGATCGTCGCGCCGCCGTTTCCGACACCGTTCGGGTTGCAGCAGCACGCGCTGCGCAGCGAGCCGTTGCGTCTGCTCGTGCCCGAAGATCACCCGGCGCGGACCGCCGAGGCCGCCTTTGCCGACCTGCCGCTGATCGCCTATGATCCCGAAAGCTGGGGCGGGCAGATCGCCGCGCGCTATCTGGCGGATCGCGGGATCATGCCGCATGTGCTGTGTGCGCTGGACGGGCTCGAGGTGATCTCGGATCTTGTGGCAAGCGGCATTGGCGCGTCGCTGGTGCCCGATTGGGCGGGGCTGAAAGGCGCGCGGGTCTTGGCCGATGGCGCGGCCTATCAGCGCCGACTGGTGCTGCTGACGCGCACGGCGCCTGACCGGTCCGCCGCGCGCCGCCTGATCGTCGACAGCCTGATCAGTACCCCGCCTGCCGATTGACCAGATGCACAAAGGGCGCGCCCGCTTCGCCCCGCCGGATGTTATCGGCGATCACCGCCGCGCTGGTCTCGACGCGCACCAATGAGGCGACATGCGGGCTGACCGTGACCTTGGGGTGGGCGCGAAACGGGTGATCCTCGGGCAGGGGTTCAATGCGAAACGTGTCCAGCGTGGCATGGCCAAGCGCGCCGCTGTCCAGCGCGGCGATCAGGGCGCTATCGTCGATCAGCGAACCTCGGCCCGGGTTGATCACCACAGCGCCGGGGGCCAGCAGCGCCAGCGTCGCCGCGTTCAGCACGTTTTCGGTCTGCGGTGTCGTGGGCAGCAGGCACACCACGATATCGGCGCCCGAGAGCGCATCGCACAGACCAGCATCGCCGCTATGGGCCGTGATGCCGGGCAGGGTGCGGGGGCGTCGGCTCCAGCCGTGGGTGTCGAATTTCAGCGCGGCAAGGGCGTTGGCGCAGGCCCCGCCCAGCTCGCCGAGGCCCAGAACCGTCACCTTGCGATCCCGCGCCAAGGGCGGGGCGACCTGTTGCCAGCCCTGCGACGCGGTGATGTAGCGATCCATCCCGATATGATGACGCAGCACATGGGCGGTGACGTATTCGATCATCCCCTCGCGCTGGCCGGGGTCGACCATGCGCGCCAGTGGCAGGGTCAGCGTCGGGTTGTGCAGCACCTTGTCGACCCCGGCCCACAGCGACAGCGCCGCGCGCGCACGGGTAAAGGGCGTGAAATCAGAGATAAGCCCGTTGGGGCTGAAGACGATGTAATCCACCTCTTCGGGGGGCAGATCGGGGGCAACATGGGCTTGCACTCCGGCGGCGTCCAGCGCCTTGGCAATCGCGGGTTGAAACTGCGCGACCGCATCGTCGGGGGCCGAGATCAGGATCTGGAGGGGGGTGTCGGTCTTGGGGGAGGTCACGGGCGGGTTCCTGAAAATTACGATGCCCCGGCTATTCCACAAGCGGGTGGGATTCTTCAAATTCCGGGCGTTGCGCGGGCGCGAGCCGGGGCCTGAATGATCGCAAACGCGTGGATTTCGCCGGGTCCAGCTGGCGATATGCCCAAAGTTTACGCAGATTTTCCGAGGTGTTTGGCCGGGACGACGCGGAACCGTGACGGCGGTGATGCGGTTTTCAGCCTGTTTAACATCCAAAATTAATGGCTTAATAACAGGTGGTTACCCTGACGGCTCTACTGCCCCCGAACCTATCCGAATTCCTATAATATAATCTGGATTTATACTTATACTCTTCAGATAATCCTGTTTTATCTGGCATCCAGCGCCCGCCGCCCCGAGTTTGGCGGCACAGCGCATGCTGACAATGCGCGATCCAACAGGAGACCTCCCCCTTGTCCTTCAAACTCGCATCCCTCGGCGTCATCGCCGCTCTGCTTGCCACCACTGCCGCCCATGCCGAGGGCGAGCCGCCCGCCGAAATCGCCCCGATCAAGGACAGCTACAAGGCGGGCATCGACGGCACCTTTGCGCCGCATGCTTTCCCGTCGCTGGATGGCGGCATTCAGGGTTTCAACGTCGATATCGCCGCAGCGATGGCCGAAAAGCTTGGCGTCGAGATCGAAATCATCGCCGGTCAGTACACCGGCCTGTTCCCCGCGCTGCATTCGGAAACCTTTGACTATATCGCCGCGCCGACCACGGTGACCGAAGAGCGGTCGAAAACACTGCTGTTCACCGAAGGCTTCATGGAAACCAACTTTGGTTTCGCCGCCAAGCCGGGATCGGGCATCGCCAGCATCGAAGACCTCAAGGGCAAGACCGTCACCGCCAACAAGGGCTCGCTGTACGAGACATGGCTGACCGAACGGGCCGAGGAACTGGACCTGACCGTGCTGACCTTTGGCACCTCGTCCGACGCGCTCGAGGCCGTCACCTCGGGCCGCGCTGATGCCAGCATGGCGGGCATGACTGCCACCGCATGGGCTGGCAAGATGAACCCGAACCTTGAATTCGCCTTCCAGATCAACACCGGCCTGTCTTGGGCGCTGCCCTTCCGCCGCGAAGATTACGCCACGCGCAACCTGTTCGATTCCGCGCTGGAATGCCTGAAGATCGACGGCACCATGGCAAAGCTGTCGGAAAAATGGTTCGGCATCACGCCGCAAGAGGGCGAGCTGATCGTCACCCCCTCGGCCGGTTACGGCACCCCGGGTTTCGAGGGCTACCAGCCCGACGAGCACGAGGCCTCCTGCACCTTCGGTTGATCCGCGCTGCGTGATCTTTCTGGCCGGGGCGCAATCCCCGGCCACCCTCTATACCCTCAGGCTTTTCGCATATGTCGGCATCCCAGCCCCTTCCCACGCTTGAAATTACCGCGCTTGAAAAGCGCTTCGGAGAGACGCAGGTGCTGCGGTCCATCGACCTCAAGGTCGCCAATGGCGAGCTGGTCTTCGTGATCGGCCCGTCGGGGTCTGGCAAATCCACCATGCTGCGGTGCTGCAACCGGCTTGAGGAGCCGACCTCGGGCGCGATTCATGTCAACGGCAAGCCGATGCTGGGCATCACCCGGCGCGATCTGGACCGGATGCGCCTGCAGGTGGGCATGGTGTTTCAGGGCTTCTTTCTTTACCCGCATCTTTCGGTGCTGAAAAACGTGACGTTGGCGCAGCGCAAGGCGCTGAAACGCCCCGCCGCCGAGGCCGACGCCCGCGCGCTGGAAATGCTCGACAAGGTCGGGCTGAAGCACAAGGCCAACGCCATGCCGGGCGAGCTTTCGGGCGGTCAGCAACAGCGCGTTGCCATCGCCCGCGCCCTTGCGCTCGACCCCAAGGTGATGCTGTTTGACGAGCCGACCTCGGCGCTGGACCCGGAACTGGTGGGATCGGTGCTCAAGGTGATGCGTGATCTGCGCGAGGGCGGCATGACCATGATCGTCGTCAGCCACGAGATGCAATTCGCCCGCGAGGCCGCCGACCGGGTGGTGTTCATGGATGGCGGCGTGATCGTCGAACAGGGCATTCCGGACGAGATCTTTGGCAACCCGAAATCCGAACGCCTGCGCGCGTTCCTGTCGCGTGTGTCGGGCGAGGCCGCCTGATGGATTTCGGCAATGTCTTTCTGAACCCCGAAATCATCGCAACCTATATGCCGCAGATGGTCCGGGCGGTCTGGGTCACCATCTGGATTTCGGTGCTGGTGGTGATTTCTGGGCTGGCGCTTGGGGCGTTTCTGGCCGGGCTGCGCGCCTATCAGAAACGCTGGCTGGCGTGGCCCATCGTGCTGTTTGCCGACCTCATGCGCGCGCTGCCGCCGCTGGTGTTGATGCTGATCCTGTTCTTCGGGCTGCCCTCGCTGGGGGTCATCCTGTCGGATTGGTTCGTGCTTTATCTGGTGCTGACGCTGGTGCTGGCGGCGTTCGTCGAGGAGATCTTCTGGGCCACGCTGACCTCCCTGCCGCGCGGCCAGTGGGAGGCAGGCGCCGCCACCGGCTTGTCGTTCAACCAGGTGCTGGTCAACGTGATCTTTCCGCAAGCGGTGCGCACCAACATTCCGCAGCTGGTGAACCGCTCTCTGACCATTTCCAAGATGACGGCCTATGGCTCGGTCATCGGGGTCAAGGAAATCGTGTCGGTCGCAGGCTCGGCGCAGGCGTTTTCAGGCTCGGCCACGCCGCTGACCATGGCCGCGATCGCCTATCTGATCATCTTCTTTCCGGCGATGTTGCTGTCACGCTACGTCGAAAACCGGTTCCACTACGACCACTGAGGGACCGACATGGACACCATCATTAACGCCTTTTTCAACATCGACATCATGCGGCAGGCCGCGCCTTTGCTGCTCAAGGGGGCATGGGTCACGCTGCAACTCTGCGCGGTGGTGATCATCCTGGGCATTTCGGGCGGGCTGGCGCTGGGGCTGTTGGCCTCGTCGAAAAACGCCGCCGTGCGCTTGCCAGCCTTCGTGTTCATCGACGTTTTCCGCGCCATCCCGCCGCTGATCCTGTTGATCCTGATCTATGCGGGGTTGCCGTTCATCGGCATCCGCGTGCCGCCCTTTGTCGCGGTGTGCATCGCCTTCCTGCTGAACAATTCGGCCTACTTTGCCGAGATCTTTCGCAGCGGCATCAAATCCGTCGCGCGCGGGCAGACCGAAGCCGCCCGCGCCACCGGGCTTAGCCCCGCGCAAACCCAGGCCTACGTGATCCTGCCGCAAGCGGTGCGCAACGTGCTGCCCGACCTGCTGTCCAACGTGGTCGAGATCGTCAAGCTGACCTCGATCGCCTCGGTCGTGTCCCTGACCGAGCTTTTGTACAGCGCCAACATGGCCCGCGCCGTGACCTATAATTCCTCGCCGCTGGTGATGGCGGCCCTGATGTACCTTGTTGTCTTGTGGCCGCTGGTGCGCGTGATCTCACGCTTTCAGCGCGGCCTTTCGATCAGCAGCTAAATTCTGGAAGAGACTGAAACGATGACACGAATGATCCTTGCGGCCGCACAGATGGGTGGTATCCAACGGGCCGAAACCCGTGACGAGGTGGTGGCCCGGATGCTGGCGCTGATGGCGCAGGCGCATGACAAGGGCGCGGGCTTTATCGCCTTTCCCGAAATGTGCCTGACCACGTTCTTTCCGCGCTTTTACGTCGAGGACCGCGAAGAGTTCGACCATTGGTTTGAAACCGAAATGCCGGGCCCCGCAACGCAGCCGCTGTTCGATGCCGCCAAGGCCTATGGCATGGGCATGACCTTTGGCTATTGCGAGCTGACCCCCGAGGGCGAGCACTACAACACCGCCATCATTGTATCCCCCGATGGCGAGATCACGCTGAAGTACCGCAAGATCCACCTGCCGGGGCACGCGGAATACGAACCCGAACGCACGCACCAGCATCTGGAGAAGCGCTATTTTCTGCCCGGAGACCTTGGGTTCAATGTCGCCCGCAGTCAGGATGTGCTGATGGGCCTTGCGATCTGCAACGACCGCCGCTGGCCCGAGGCATGGCGCGAGCTAGGCCTGCAAGGGGTCGAACTGGTGTGCATCGGCTACAACACACCGTCGCAGAACAACCTGTCCAAAGCCGAGGGGCTGGAACAGCGGCTTTATCACCACGAGCTGTCGATCTGCGCCGGGGCCTATCAGAATTCGACCTATGCCGTGGCCGTTGCAAAATGCGGGCTGGAGGATGGCAACCACATGATCGGCGGCACCATCATCGTCGATCCCGACGGGTTTGTCATCGCCAAGGCCCAAACCGAAGGTGACGAGCTGATCACCGCCGAGGCCGATTTCGCCAAATGCGCCTTTGGCAAATCCACCGTATTCAACTTTGCGGCCCACCGTCGGATCGAACATTATGGCCGCATCGCCACCCAGACGGGCGTCAAGCTGCCGGAGTAACCTCATGTCATTCGATACTGTCATTCACGGGGGCCAGATTGCCACCACCGAGGGCGTGACCACCGGCGACATCGGCATCACCGATGGCCGCATCACCGCCATGGCCGAAAAGCTGCCCGGCGGCGACCGGCGCATCGATGCGGGCGGGCGCATCGTCATGCCCGGCGGCATCGAAACCCACGCCCATATCGCGCAGGAAAGCTCATCCGGGGTGATGACGGCGGATGATTACCTGTCGGGGTCGATTTCGGCCGCGTTCGGGGGCAACTCATCCTTTATCCCCTTTGCCGCCCAGCAGCGCGGCGAAAGCGTCGATGACGTGCTGAAAACCTATGACGCCCGCGGCGCGCGTTCGGTCATCGATTATTCCTACCACCTGATCATTTCCGACCCGACGCAAAAGGTGCTGGCCGAGGAACTGCCCCGCGCCTTTGCCCGTGGCATCACCAGCTTCAAGGTCTTCATGACCTATGATCTGATGAACATCGGCGATGGGGGTATGCTCGATATCCTGACCGTGGCGCGCAAGCATGGCGCGATCACCATGGTCCATGCCGAAAACAACGACATGGTCAAATGGATGAACCGCCAGCTGGCCGACCGTGGGCTGACCGCGCCGCGCTATCATGCGATCTCGCGCCCCGAACTGGCCGAGCAAGAGGCGATCAACCGCGCGGTGCAGCTGGCCAAGCTGGCCGATGCCACGCTGTTCGTCGTGCATGTGTCTACCGAGGGCGGGGCCGAAATCATCCGGCGCGAGCAATTCAACGGCGCCAAGTTGTTCGCCGAAACCTGCCCGCAATATCTGTCGCTGACCCGTGACGATCTGGACCGTCCGGGGATGGAGGGGGCGAAATACATCTGCTCTCCGCCGCTGCGCGATGCGGCCACGCAAGATGCGCTGTGGCATCACATCCGCATGGGCACCTTTGTGGGCGTGCATTCCGATCACGCGCCGTACCGCGCGGACGCCACGGGGAAATTCGTCAACGGCTATGAT
This sequence comes from Citreicella sp. C3M06, assembly GCF_018860705.1. Lineage (GTDB taxonomy): Bacteria > Pseudomonadota > Alphaproteobacteria > Rhodobacterales > Rhodobacteraceae > Salipiger. The sequence continues at coordinate 18,222 of NZ_JAHKQA010000012.1, read as the reverse complement.
GTGCCCTATCCCAAGCTGGCCAATGGCATGCCCGGCATTGCGCTGCGACTGCCATGGCTGTTTTCCGAAGGTGTCGTCGCCGGGCGCATCACGCTGGAACAGTTCGTCGGCCTTAGCAGCACCAACACCGCCAAGGTGTTCGGTTGCACCACCAAGGGGCGTCTGGCCCCCGGTATGGACGCCGACATCGCCATCTGGGACCCCGAGGCGCGCCATACCGTGACCCTCGCCGATCAGCATGACAACATGGATTACACCCCGCTTGAGGGCCGCGAATTGACAGGCCGCCCCGAAACCGTGCTGACGCGCGGCGCTGTGGTCATCGACAAGGGAACGCTTGTGGCGCGCGAAGGGCAGGGGCGCTTCTTTGGCCGCGCGCCGGTCGATCTGCGCGCGCGCCCCGGTGCGATGGTCAAGGAATTCGACCCGGCGCAGAACTTTGGCGCGGAGCTGCGCGGATGATCGATATCCTGCTGGTAAACCCCAATTCCTCGGGCACCGTGACGCGCGGGATGGATGCCACCGCCCGCGCCATGCTGCCCGCTGGGCTGACCTTGTCGTCGGTGGATCTGCCCAACAGCCCGGCGACGATCTACACAGACGAACATGTGGCGCGGGCGGGGCTGGATCTGCTGGATCTGGCGCGCGCCACGCCTGCGCGGGCGGTGATCACCGGGTGCTTTTCCGACCCCGGACTGGACCTGCTGCGCGCCATGCCGGACGGCCCTGTCGCCATTGGCTGCCAAGAGGCGGCGCTGCTCTCGGCCATGGCCCGCGCCGACCGGTTTGGCGTCATCGCGCTGGGGCCTGCGTCCATCCCCCGCCATCTGCGCAAGATGCGCATGATGGGGGTCGAAGGCCGCCTTGCGGGCGAGCTGCATCTGAACGGAGCCTCTGCCGAGTCCGGGATGCGCGACCCGGCCACCTACGCGCTAATGCGCGCGCGGGCGATGGAATTGGGCGACATGGGCGCGGGGGCCATTGTGCTCGGCTGCGCCGGAATGGCGCTGATCCGCGCCCGGCTCGAGGCGGAGACCGGCCTTGCGGTGATCGACCCGGTGTCGGCGGCGATGGCGCAGGCGGTGGCCGCGTTGCAGGGCGACCCCGCGTTTGATTTCGACATAAGCGAATGACCACCGGGTCCGACAAGCTGCCAGACACCTCGATGCGGTTGCTGGAGATTTTCGCCGCGATGATGGGCCAGCGCACCACCGTGGCGACGGCTGAAAGCCTCGGGATCTCGCAGCCTGCCGTATCCTCTGGTTTGCGCCAGCTGGAAAATCAGCTGGGGCTGACGCTGTTCGAACGCACGGGGCGGCATCTGGAACCCACGCTTGAGGCGCGCAGCCTTTACGAAGAAATTCGCCCGCTGTTCGGCATCGTGCGCAGCTTTGGCATGCGCGCGCGCGATCTGCGCAACGGGCGGGTGGGGCGGCTGCGGGTGATCGCGACGCCGCCGCCGGGCTATTCGCTGATCCCGCAGGCGATGCGCGGCTTTCTGGACACGCGCCCCGATGTCACGGTCAGCTTTGACGTGCGCCGACTTGGCAATGTGCTGAGCGCGGTGCAGACCGGGCAGGCGGATGTGGGCGTGGGTCTGACCAACGGGCGGCTGCCCAACGTCAACACCGAAGACCTGCGCACCGGGCAGATGGTCGCGCTGCTGCCGCATGATCACCCGCTGGCGCGCGATGCCACGGTCAAGGTCGGCGCGCTGACCAACGAACGCTTCATTGGCATCGATCAGGAAAGCCACCTTGGCCGCATGGTCTCGCAAGCGTTCGAGGACGCAGGCGTCACCTATCACCCGCAGCTTGAAACCCGCTATTGCCAGACCGCAGCCTCGCTTGCCGCCAATGGCATGGGGGTGTGCATTGTCGATCCGTGGTCGGCGCAGCCCTATCTGGCGGCGCAGGCGGGCGGGCAGCGGTTGGTGGCACGCCCCCTTGCGCAGGAATGCCCGATCCATTGCATGATGTTCACGCGCCGGGGCATCCCCCATTCCGGCCTGTTGAAGATTTTCATGGCCGAGATCCGCCGCGCCTCGGCGTCGCTGGATTACCCGGGCCTTACCTGCCCCGCACCCGCCCTGCCACCGGAGACCTGACATGCCCCGATCCATTGCCATCACCGGCGGAGCGGGCTTTGTCGGCCTTGCCCTTGCCGAGGCTCTGCGCGCGCAGGGCGACCGTGTCACCCTGTTGGATATCGCGCCGCCTGATCCGCTGCTTTTTGCCCGCCCCGAGCTTGCGGGCACGCAGTTCCACCCCTGTGACATCCTGCAACCCGAGGCGCTGGCCGGCGCGCTGCGCACTCATGGCCGCGATGCGCTGATCCACGCCGCCGCCATCACGCCCAACGTCGAAACCACCCGCAGCCAGCCGCTGCGCATCGCCGAAGTCAACGTGCAGGGCGCGCTGAACGCGTTGCGCGCGGTGGCCGATGCGGGGGTGCGCGATATGATCCTGCTGTCGTCGATTTCGGTTTATGGCAGTCGTGGCTCCCCCGGTGCCGATGTGCTGGACGAAAGCGCCGCCGCGCCGAACAGCCTTTATGGCGAAACCAAACTGGCCGCCGAAACCCTGTGCGCGCGCATCGCGCCTTTGCTGGGGGTGCGGCTTGCGACGCTGCGGCTGGGGGCGATCTTTGGCCCGTGGGAAAGCCTGCGCGAGGCGCGGCCCGACCTATCGCCCCCCGGCGAAATTCAACGCCTTGCCGCGCTTGGCCGCCCGGTTCGGCTGGCCAATGAGATGCGCAGCGATTGGGTGTATTCGCGCGACGCGGCAATGATGATCGCGTCGGTGCTGCCTTGCATGGACGCGGCCGAGGGGCGCATTTTCAACATCGGCGGCGGGCATGTGTTTGCCCTGACCGACTGGGCGCAGGCGATGGGTCTGCCCGCGCCGCTGATCGACCCCGATCAGCCCGATATCGCGCCCCGGTCCGATCCGCGCCGCCCGCCGATGTCGATCACGGCACTCAAGGCGCTGAGCGGCATCGCTGGTAGCCGCCCGATGATCGACGCCGTTACCGATGAACGCCGCTGGCGCATCGCTCAACCGGAGGTCTCCCATGCCCCTGACAGGTAAAAGCGCCCTTGTGACAGGGGCCTCGTCCGGCATTGGCCGCGCTATCGCGCTGCGTTTGGCGCGGGCGGGCGCGACCGTTTGGGCCAGCGACATCACCGCCGATGTGGTCGAAGGCGGCCCGCCGGTGGCCGAACCGCTGGCGCAGATATCGCCCTCCTCGCGCTTCGCCCAGCTTGATGTGCGTGACCACGGCGCCTGTGCGCAGCTTTGCGCCGATATCCGCAAGCAGCACGGGCGGCTGGACATCGTTGTGCCCTCGGCCATGACGCCGGGGCGCGGCAGTTTGCCCGACACCACGCCCGAGGATTGGCGCCGCGTCATGTCGGTCAACATGGATGGGATGTTCAACACCCTGTCCGGGGCGCTGGCGCAGATGCGCGACCAGCCCCTCGAAAACGATGAACGCGGGCGCATCGTGGTGATTGGCTCGCAACATGGCATGGTCGCCGCGCCGGGGGCGTTTTCCTATGGTGTGTCCAAGGCCGCCGTATTGCAGATGATGCGACAGATCGCCGTGGAACACGCAGAGGAGGGCATCATCTGCAACGCCGTGTCCCCCGGCAAGATCCTGACCGGCAAGACCGGCCCGGCGGTGGCCGAGGATGTGCTGGCCTATTCACAGTCTCGCACGCCGCTGCCGCGCCTTGGCCGCCCGGCCGATGTGGCCGGGGCGGTGGTGTTCCTTTGCGATCCGGCCACCACCTACATCACCGGGCACAACCTGTTGGTGGATGGTGGCTGGATGGCGGGTTGAACATGCCGCGGCCAGCTTGGCCCGCCGCCATCCACGTCTGGCGCTACGCCGCGAGACGTAAGGGCGACGCCGGATGCCGACGCGCAAAGCAGGAAAACCGGCCCGAGCTGTTTTTCTGGGCGCTGCGCTTGGCCAATGTGCAATGCGATACCGCCCGCATCGCGGCCTATTCAGGCCAACCAACCTTTACGGAGATCGCAGAATGAGCCTTGATCTGGTGATACGGGCGGCGAGGCTGTCTGACGGGGCCGCGCCGGTGGATATCGGCATCAGGGCCGGGCGCATCGTTGATATCGCGCAGGACCTGTCCAGCGACGCTCCGACAAGGGGCGCGGGTGGAGGGCTGCTCATCCGAGGCTTTGCCGACAGCCACCTGCATCTGGACAAGGCCTGCATTCTGGATCGCGCGCATAACCAGACCGGCACGCTCAAGGGCGCGCTGGACGCGGTGACCGCCGCCAAGCGCGATTTCACCACCGCCGATGTTTACGCACGCGGTGCGCGTGTGCTGGACAAGGCCATCGGGCAGGGCACGACGCTGATCCGCACGCAGGTGGAAATCGACCCGGTGATCGGGCTTGCCGGGTTCGACGCGGTGCGCCAGTTGCGCGCCGATTACGCATGGGCGCTGGATCTGCAAATCTGCGTCTTTCCGCAAGAGGGGCTGTTGAACTATCCGGGCACCGAGGAACTGCTGCGCGCCGCGCTGAGCCAAGGCGCCGATCTGCTGGGCGGGTGCCCCTATACCGACACCGACCCCTTTGGCCACATCGCCCGCATCTTTGCCATGGCGCGCGAGTTTGATGTCGATCTGGATGTCCATCTGGATTTCGATCTGGACCCCAGCTGGCGGCATATGGATGAGATCGCCCGCCAGACCATTGCCCACGGGATGCAGGGCCGGGTGGCGATTGGCCATGTTACCAAGCTGTCGATGCTGCCGCCGGACCGGCTGGCCGATAGCGTCGCGATGCTACGTGATGCAGGCATCGCGCTGACGGTGCTGCCCGCGACCGACTTGTTCATCACCGGGCGCGATCATGATCACGGCGTGCCGCGCGGCGTGGCCCCGGCGCATGTGTTCCACGCCGCAGGGGTGTGCTGTACGGTTGCCACCAACAATGTGCTCAACCCGTTCACGCCCTATGGCGATTGTTCGCTGCCGCGCATGGCGAACCTGTTCGCCAATGTCGCCCAGCTGGGCCAGACGGGCGATCTGGACCGCTGTTTCGCGATGATCAGCGACGATCCGTTCCGCCTGCTGGGTCATCGGGCCGATATCACGGTTGGCTCCAGCGCTGATCTTGTGTTGCTGCCCTGCGCCAGCCGCGCCGCCACCGTGGCCGAAATTCGCCGCCCCCTGTGGGGGATGCGCGCTGGGCGGATGAGTTTTGACGCGCCCGCCCCACGCCTTTTGAAACCTTGACGACAGCAGAAAGACCCAAGCCATGAGCGACCTTGTCATCCACGCCGGAGAGTTCACCTTCGACGCCAAATTCGAAGCCGATGCACCCAAAACCGTGGCGGCCTTTCGCGCGGCCATGCCCTTCGTCAGCCAGATCGTGCATGTGCGCTGGTCGGGCGAGGGCGTGTGGATCCCGCTGGGCGATCATGACTTTGGGGTAGGGTATGAAAACCACACCTGCTACCCCGCGCCGGGGCAGATCATCCTTTATCCCGGTGGCATCAGCGAAACTGAGATCCTGCTGGCCTATGGCGGCGTGAACTTTGCCTCCAAGGTCGGGCAGCTGGCGGGCAACCATTTCATCACCATCACCAGCGGATTGGAAAATCTGGCCACGCTGGGGCGCGCGACCCTGTGGAAGGGCGCGCATGACATCCGGTTCGAATTGAAATGATCCGGCCTGACCACGGGCGCGCCAGATGAACCTGCGCCAGATCGAAGTGTTCCGTTCGGTGATGGCGACCGGCACCACCGTGGCGGCGGCGCAGGCGCTGGGCATGTCGCAATCCGCCGTCAGCATCGCGCTGAAACATATCGAGGCGCAGGCCGGCTTTACCCTGTTCGTGCGCAGCGCCAACCGCCTGATGCCCACGCAGGAAGCCAAGCTGCTGTTCGAAGAGGTCGCGCCGCTGTCGGTGATGCAGCAGATCGTCAACCAGCGGGTCAAGGACATCCGGCTTGGCCATATCGGCCGGGTGCGGGTGGTGGCGACGTCCGAGCTGACCGAGGCGTTGATGCCAAGCGTGGTGCAGCAGTTTCTGGACCTTTATCCCGATGTCTACCTGTCGCTGGAAACCAAGCCGCTGCCACTGGCCATTGCTGCGGTCGAGGACGGGCTGGCGGATATCGGCTTTGCGATGGAGCCCAGCGAAAGCTACGGGATCGAGCTGACCCCCTTTGCCGAATTGCGCATGGTGTGCCTGTGCGCGCGCAGCGATCCATTGGCCGCGCTGCCGGTGGTGACACCGCGCGATCTGGAATTTTCGCGGCTGGTCTGCCCGATGACGGGGACGGGGGTGGCCGACCTGCTGGCGGCGGCGTTTCTGGCGGTGGGCGCGCCGTACAATCCCCGGATCGAGGTGCGGTTTCTGAACGCCGCCGCCCGCATCGTGCAAGAGGGCTGGGGCGTCGCACTCTTGGATGAGGTCACCGCCCATTCGGGCCGTTACGAAGACCTGACGGTCGTGCCCTTCGAACCCGTCGTGCCGCGCGTGCTGTCCACGATCGCGCCGCGTGGTCGGCCGATGTCGGTCACCACGCAGCGGTTTCGCGATCTGTTCGTGTCGCTTACGCAGGCGCGGCTGGCTGGCTTGCGGGAAGCTGCGCCCTGACCGTACCCAGCGTGGCGCGGGCCCCATCGACCAGCAGGTTGATCTCGTTGGTGGCCACGATCAGCGTCGCGCCATTGGCCACCGCATGGCCGGGGATCAACGCCGCGGGCAGGCCCATCACGCCGAACCCAAGGCCGTGGGCATGCGCCGCCGCCGCGATGGTGGCAAAGGCGGCACGCACATCTGGGTGATCGAGCTGCCCGGTATGGCCCAGATCCGACGCCAGATCATTCGCCCCGATCACCAGCGCACTCAGCCCCGGCACGGCGGCGATCTCGGCCACGGCATCCAGCCCGGCGCGGCTTTCGATCATCGCGTGCAGTTCGACGCGTTCCTCGCTGGCGGCGATCAACTGCGCGGGGGGGACGGCTTCAAACGACAGGATCGCCAGCGGCCCCGGAATCGCGCGGCTGCCCAACGGCGCAAAGCGGCAGGCGGCCACGATGGCGCGGGCCTGTTCGGCGCTGTCCACATGCGGGATGATCACGCCGGTGGCGCCGCAATCGAGCACCCGCGCCAGATCGGGCGAGCCCGGCCCCGTCACCCGCGCCAGCACCGGGAAATCGGCGGCCAGCCCGGTCACGCAAATGCCCGCCAGCGCATCGATGGCGATGCGCCCATGTTCCATATCCACCAGCAGAAAATCATAGCCCGCGCCCTTGGCCACGGGGATCATCTCGGGCAGGCCGACGACGCAGGCGGCCAACCCGATGCGCGGCACGGGCGTGCTTGAAAAACTGGCTGTCATGGGCGTCTCGCATTTTTCTAAAGGGCTGATTTTTCGACCTATGGCCGAGCGATTCCGGTTTGGCAACGCAATCAGCGCCCAAAATAATGGCGGTCGTTTTTGTAATAGTCCGGGGTCTTTTCGCCCGGTGATTTTGGCGCAACGCTGACCACCAACGCGACAAACGCACAAGATTTCAACGAAACGAAAGGCGCCGACATGACGAGATCGCCGGATCTTCCTCCTTGGCTGAACAGGGTTGCCGGGCCCGCCACGCTGGCACTGACGGGGCTGCGACGGCTGGTCGATCTGATAGCAGGGTTGCTGTTCATCTACATGGCGCTGGCGATCATGGCGCAGATCCTTGGGCGCTATGTCTTTGGCTATTCCATCGCCGGAACCGATGAGACGGCGGTGTTCGCGCAGGTCTGGCTGGTGCTGCTGGGCGCGGGCATCGCGATGCGCAACCGCCAGCATGTGGGGGTGGATGTTCTGATCCGCCGCACGCCCGAACGGGTGCAGCAGCTGGCGCGGCTGGCGTCTTATGCTCTGGGCATGTGGTTCCTGTATGTGGTGTTCGTGGGCAGCTTTGCGTTGCTGGGCATCGGGATGATGGTGCAATCACCGGCGCTGCGCCTGCCGATGGCCATTCCTTATGCGGCGCTGCCGGTGGGCATGGCCTATTTCATGCTGGAATTCTCCATCGCCAGCCTTCCTGACATTTTGCGCCCGGCCCAGGCCCGCGCCAACGCGGCGGCTTTGACATGAATATTGCGTTTGGCGGTTTTGCCTTTCTGATCTTTTCGGGCCTGCCCATCGTTCTGGCGCTGGGGGTGTCGGCGCTGATCGCCATCGTGGTGCTGACCGATGTGCCGTTGTCGATCGTGGCGCAGCGGGTTTATGGCGGGGTCAATTCCTTTCCGCTGATGGCGATCCCGTTCTTTGTCGCCGCCGGGATCATCATGGAAACCGGGGGCATTGCCCGCCGCTTTGTGGCGCTGGCAAGCGCATTGGTGGGATGGATCACCGGTAGCCTCTATATGGTGGCGATCACCGCGGGCACCGGGCTTGCGGCGATTTCGGGGTCCGGGTCGGCGGATACGGCGGCGATTGGCTCGATGCTGATCCCCGACATGCGCAAGCGCGGCTATGATGTGGATATGGCGGCGGCGGTGATCGCCGCGTCTGGCGCGATGGCGAGCATCGTGCCGCCGTCCATCGTCATGGTGATCATCGCGATCACCACCAACCAGTCCATCGGCGCGATGTTCTTGGGCGGCATCATTCCGGGGCTGTTGCTGTCGGTGGGGCTGTTGTTCGGCACCTATCTGTACGCCAAGCGCGGCGGCATGGCATACAAGGACGTGCAGCCGTTTTCCGGTGCGCGGCTCTGGGCGGCGCTGGTCGATGCGCTGCCGGCCATGCTGGTGCCGCTGATCATCGTCGGCGGCATCGTCGGCGGCGTGTTCACCGCGACCGAGGCCGCCTGTGTTGCGGTGTTCGTCACCGCCGCGATCTCGATCTGGATCTACCGCGAACTGACCATCCCGCAGCTTTGGCCGATCATCCTCAAGACCGTGAGCCTTGCGGCGGCGGTGCTGATCATCGTGTCCACCGCCAGCATCTTTTCGTGGATCATCGCCAGTCAGGGCGCGCCGCGTGCGCTGGATGACTTCCTGCGCGGCGTCACGTCCAACCCGCTGGTGTTCCTGCTGCTGGTCAACCTGTTGCTGCTCTTCGTCGGCATGTTCATGGAAAGCATCAGTGCCATCCTGATCATCATGCCGGTGCTGATGCCCATCGCCATCGGCTATGACATCGACCCGGTGCATTTCGGCGTGATGGCGGCGCTCAACCTGTCGGTGGGGCTGGTGACGCCGCCCTATGGCATCTGTCTTTACATCGCATCGATGGTGGCGGGGCGACGCATCGAACAGGTGTCTTCGCGCGTGTGGTTGCCGCTGATCCCGATGGTGATCGTGCTGGGGCTGACCGCCTTTGCCTCGCCGGTCACGCTTTGGCTTCCCTCATTCTTTTACGACTGATCTCTCTGACCATAAGGAAACGATCCATGAAAACCCTCACCTCTCTGGCCTGCCTGCTGTCTGCCGCCCTTGCGCTACCGGCGTTTGCGCAAGAATACACGCTGCGCATCGCCCATACCAACGCCGCAGACGAAGTGCAGGACAAGGGCCTGCAAAAGATGCGCGAACTGCTCGAGGCCAAGACCGACGGGCGCGCCACCATCGAGATTTTCCCCAACGGTCAGCTCGGCGATGAGGCGCAGCTGGTCGAACAGGTGATGCTGGGCTCGCTCGATGTGGCGATGACCGCCAATTCGACGATCAGCAATTACATCACCGATTACCGCGTGTTCGACCTGCCGTTCCTGTTCCCGACCATTGCCAAGCTGAGCAGCGTTCTGGACGGCCCGGTCTACGGTATGCTGGAGGATTCCGCCAATGATACGGGTCTGGAACTGCTTGCGGTCTATTCCTCGGGCATTCGTCACATCATGACCAAGGAAGAGATCAATTCCATCGACGATCTGAAAAACGTCAAGATCCGCACCATGCAGAACCCGATCCACGTGGATGCGTTCACCGCGTTTGGGGCCAACCCGACGCCGCTGGCCTATTCGGAACTGTATGGCGCGCTGCAAAGCGGCGTGGTTGATGGGGCCGAAGGCGCTGCGACCAACTACACCGGCCAGAAGCTGTACGAAGTCGCGCCCGATTTCGCCATGGTCGGTTGGCTCAACATGACCGCCCCGGTGTTCATGCAAAAGGCCGCGTTCGACATGCTCCCCGAAGACATCCAGACCGCCGTTCTGGAATCCGGTAAGGAATCCGCCGATTGGCAGCGTCAGTATGTCGATGATCAGGAAAAGCCGCTGCTGGATGCGCTGGTCGAAAAAGGCGTGACGATCACGCAGCCCGACCCCAAGCCGTTCCAGGAAGCTGCCGTGCCGCTGTACAACGCCATGCTGGAAACCGAGACCCAGCAGGCGCTGTTCGACGCGGTCATGGCCACCCCGACCAACTGATCCGGGTGGCGGGATATTCCATCCTGACACGTGACAGACGGGTCGCCCATCGGGCGGCCCGTTCAGCCGTTTTGTGCCCCATCCAGCGCGACGTCCAGCGCGGCGCGCAGCACCTCGCGATAGGCCTCACTTGGCGGCTGGGTCGGCGGCGCGGTGCGATCATTGTCCAGATGCCCCAACAGCACCAGACAGGTCTTGAGGCAGGCGGTCGGCGACACCCCCGGCGGCGGGCTGTAGATCGCGCTGACCAGCGGCGCGAGGCGGTCATGCAACGCGCGGGCACGGTCCCAATCCTGCGCTTGCGCCGCATCCCACAGATCGACCGTCAGATCGGGCAGCACGGCGGCCAGCGACACTTGGCTGCCCTCGGTTCCGATCAGATAGCCGGTCAGCAGATGTTCATCCCCCGACGCCAGTACGGCAATGTCGGGGAACGCCGCCTTGACTGCGCGGCGATTGGCATCATAGCGGGCGATTTCCCAGCTGCCTTCCTTGATCGCGACCACATGGGGCAGGGCGCACAGCGCCAGCAGCGTGTCGAGCGGATAGGCCATGCGCCCCGCCGTCACCGGCGCTTGGTACAGCACCACCGGCAGATCGCTCGCCTCAGCGATCCGGGCGTGATGGTCGACCACCGCTGCAAGAGATTGCCCCAGCGCCCAGCCGTTGGGCGGAAACACCAGCACCGCATCGCCGCCCGCTGCGTCCACGTCGCGGGCATGATCCGCCGCCTCAAGCGCGCTTTCGCTGTAAACGCCGCAGGTCAGCCAGACATCGGGAAAGGCGTCACGCAGGATCTCGACCACCTCACGCTTGGCACTGCGCGACAGTTGCGCGTTTTCCCCGGCGTGCCCGTTGATCAGCAAGCCCTTGATGCCAGCGCAGTCCATGACGCGCCCAACATGCACCACCAACGCCTTGCGGTCGATGGTAAAATCGGCTGTCAACGGACACACGGTGGCGGCATGGATGCCATGAAGGCGGGTGGGGTCGAACGGCATGATCTGCTCCGGCTGCGGCGGTTGGCTGATCTGTCGGGTGGGGCTCGCCCGAATGAAACCCCTTCGCCGCCCCGCGCGGCATGAAACAACACCCCAAGGCGCAAAGACGCCCAATTCGCAGGCAGGAACGAGGCCACATATGAACTTCGACACCATCATCTCTGGCGGCACCCTTGTCACCGACACCAAGAGTTTTCGCGCCGATATCGGCATCACCGACGGGCGCATCACCGCGATTGCCGAAACGCTCGACGGCGCGGCGCAGACCATCGACGCGACGGGCAAGCTGGTGATGCCCGGCGGTATCGACAGCCATGTCCACCTTGCCCAGCCTTCTGGCCCAGAGGTGGTGATGGCCGATGATTTCGCCTCGGGCACGCTGGCCGCCGCGTTTGGCGGCAACACCACCGTCATGCCGTTCTGTCTGCAGGAAAAGGGCAAGGGCCTGCGCGAGGCGCTGACCGCCTATCACGCGCTGGCGGACGGCAATTGCCACACCGATGTCAGCTTTCATGTCATCGTGTCCGACCCCTCGGCCGGCGTGCTGGGGCAGGATATTCCGGCTTTGGTCGAGGACGGCTATACCTCGATCAAGGTGTTCATGACCTATGACGATCTGGTGCTGAATGATCGCGAATTGCTGGGGGTGATGGACGCCGCGCGCCACTCTGGCGCGTTTGTCATGGTCCATGCCGAAGGCTATGACACCATCCGCTTCCTGACGGAAAAACTGGAACGGGCGGGCAAGACCGCGCCCTATTACCACGGCCCCTCGCGCCCGGTTGCAGTGGAACGCGAGGCGACGCACCGCGCCATCAGCCTGGCCGAAATTGTCGAGGTGCCGATCATGATCGTGCACGTGTCCAACCGCGCCGCGATCGAGGAAATCGAACGTGCCCGCGCGCGGGGCCTGAACATTCGCGCCGAAACCTGCCCGCAATACCTTGTGCTGACCGAAGACGACATGCAGGGCGACGCCATGGAGGGCGCCAAGTTCGTCTGTAGCCCGCCGCCGCGTGGCACCGACGATCAGGAGGCCTGCTGGCAGGGGCTGATCGATGGCACTTTCGATGTGTTCTCATCCGATCACTGCCCGTTCCGCTACACAGAAGACGGCAAGCTGACACCCAAAGGCGAGAAATCGTTCCGCTATGTGCCCAACGGCATTCCGGGCGTCGAAACCCGCCTGCCGATCCTGTTTTCCGAAGGGGTCACCAAGGGACGCATCGATCTGAACCGCTTTGTCGCGCTGTCCTCGACCAACCATGCCAAGACCTATGGGATGTATCCGCAAAAGGGGGCGCTCGAGGTCGGCTCGGACGCGGATATCGTGCTGTGGGATGCGGATCTGACCCGCACCATTCGGCAGGAAAACCTGCATCACGGCTGCGATTATACCCCGTTCGAGGGGCTCGAAGTCACCGGCTGGCCCGTGCTGACCATGCTGCGCGGGCAGGTGGTGACGCAAGGCGACACGCTGGCCTCGGCCACTCCGGGCGGGGCCTATGTGCCGCGCGCGCGGTCTCCCCATGCGGCGCAATGAGCGCGGCGATTCCTGACCCTGACCGCCTGCGCGACGTGATCGTCGTGGGCGGCGGGCTTGCCGGGCTGACGGCCGCCTATCGGCTGCGCGAGCGTGACGTGCTGGTGCTGGAGGCGGGCGCGCGCGCCGGGGGGCGGGTGTGTTCGGTGCTGCACGATGGCGTGCCGCTGAACCTTGGGGCGCATATGTTTTCCGGCCCCGGCACCCCGGTGGGCGATCTGGTGGCCGAGCTGGGCCTGACCCGCACGCCGATCCGGGGGGCGCTGATGGCGATGTCTCTGGGCGGGAAACTGGTGCAGGGTCGGCCCGAGCTCTGGCCGCTGCGCCTGCCGATGTCGCTGCCTGCGCGGGCGTCCTTTGCGCGGATGGGCCTGCGCCTGCGCCGGGGCGCGGCGCGTATGGCCCGCGCCATGGCCGATGGCACCGATGCCACGTTCGAGGACCACCGCACCCTTGCCGAGTTCATCGGTCCGCTGCACCCGCAGGTGTCGGTGATGCTGGCCGCGCTCACCGAACGCTCTGGCGGAGACCCCGCCAGTATGTCCGCAGGCCACGCGCTGCGCAGTTTCACCAATGTCTGGAGCGGGCAGGCCCCCGGCGCGAACCTGACAGGCGGCAGCCAGCGCATGATTGATGCGCTTGTCGATGCCATTGGCCCCGCCAGAGTGCTGACCCAGGCGCCCGTGACCCATGTGCAGAACATGGGCGATCATGTCTGCGTGGACCTTGCGGGCACCCGGCTGCGCGCCCGGCGCTGCATCGTCTGCACCCCGGCGCCGATCACGCGCAGGATCCTGTCCGGGTTGCCAGAGGCCTGCACGGCTGCGCTTGGCCAGATCGCCTATGGCCCGTTCCTGAGCGTCGCGCTTGGCGTGCGCGGGGCTGCCCCGTGGCGCGGCGCCTATGCGCTTGCCACCCCCGGCGCGCCGTTCAGCGTGATGTTCGACCAAGGCACCGGGCTCGATACCGGCGGGCTCAGCTCTTTGATGCTGTTTCGCGGTGCGGCAGGGGCGGCGGAGCTTGCGGCCCTGACCGACGACACCCTGACCCAGTTGGCGCAGCGCCAGCTGCAGGGGCTGTTCCCGGGGGCGGCGTTGCGGATCGAGGCCACGCAGATCGCCCGCTGGCCCCACGGCGCCCCGGTCGCGCTGCCGGGCCGGGCGGCGTTGCAGGCACCGCTACAGATGCCATTGGGGCGCATCGCCCTTGCGGGAGATTACTTTCATTCTCCCAACATGGCGGCCGCGATCCTGAGCGCCGACCGGGCCGTTGCCCTGACACGGGCAGAGCCAGAGCCACTGGCGTCCGGGCCTGATGCCCGCTGGTCCCGGGCGTCATGAAAGCCCTTGTCAGGCTCGGGGAAACCGGCCCCGTCCCAAGCCAGCCCGATAAAGGATAGCGCAGGCGAACAGCCCGTTTCACCGTAAAGAGGCCACCGGCCTGACGTTGCGTCTTGGGGGCCTTTGCCCGGATCATGGCCATTCTGGCGCTGATCGCCGTGACCATCATCATGGTTGGGGCCACGCCGAGACTGTGGGGGGTGGGGCTAACGCAGCTAGTGCAATCCGAGCGCCTACACCGCGAGCGCTGTAATGGCGCTGCCGGGCATCCTGCGCGGCGGGATCGCACACTGCAGCCCCTGTCACTCGCCGCGCTTGTCATCGTGGCGGCAATCCTTGCCCGCAGGCTGACCCGCCAGAGCGCCCCCCGATCCACGACATCCCCACCGATACCAAGCCGCCGCCGGACGTCATCGCGCTGGATGCCACAGGCCCCGGCGCGAACAACAGCCGTGTCGATCAAAGTCAGGCTTGCGTTGGTATCAAGGTATCTACTGATGCTGTTTCATTCCGCCGCGCCCGGCAACTTACGAACGCTAGCATTGCAGTCGAAACAGGCAGCATGGGCCGAGACGTCGCCGCGCGTAAGCCCAACAATTGAGGCCGAGCTGACTTTTGGAAACCCCCGCGACTTGCAGCGAAGGCACTTGAACTGACCTGCGCGTCATGGCCTGCTGCCGGTTTCATGGACACGAAGATAAGATCGTAACGATGGAACTGTAGAGTGGACATGACGGCGCCGAAGTTCAGCCGCGTGTTCAAGCCGGGGGCGGGGAAGCGCGTGACCGAGCGAGGCTTGTCGGTGGCCCAGACATGCCGTGATTTGGAACTGGCCGCGAGCGTTCTACGGCGGTGGATGCGTGAAGCGGCGGCGCCGACCGGGGCGTTCTCTGGCAATGGCCAGCAGCGCGCTGATCTTGCCGAGATCGCAGCCCTGAAGAAAGAGGTCGCCAAGCTCAAGCATCCTGAAAAAGGGTGAGACCATTATTCGCCATCGGTCCGAGGGCAATGGTCGACCGCCTAATTCGCGCAGGACGCGCCATGACGTTCGCACTCGTTGCGAAGCATCGGCACATCTGGCCAGTGAGTTGGATGTGCGACGCTCTGGGCGTGTCCCAGTCGGGCATCCACGCCCGGCCCGGGCGAGCAATCAGCGCGCGGGCGAGCTGCGAGGCGAAGCTCGTCGTGGAGATCGACAAAAGCTATAAAGCCAGCGATCGCACCTGTGGCGCCCGCCGTGTCTGGCGCGACGTGCCTGAGGGCGGGCTGCACCGGATCGAACGGCTGATGCGCCGGGATACAATGAGGGCGCGGCCGAAGCGACGCGGGAAGCCGCAGGACGACGCTGAACGCTCGGTCATAGCCGACAAGATTCTCGACCGTGATTTCAAGGCCGACCGCCCGAATCAGACTGGGCTTGCCGGCGTCGCCTGCATCTTGACCGCGGAGGGCTGGCTCTACGTCTCGGTCCTGCTCGACCTCTTCTTTCGGCGCGTCGTCGGTTGGTCGATGCAGGCGAACCGGGGCGCCTCGTTGGTCATGGGCGCGCTGATCCCTTTCGAGACATCTGCAAGGTAGATGCCCTGCTGGGCAGTGGTTGAACCGCGCCGGCAACCTCCGGGACAAATGGGCGATGGAGACCTTCTTCTCAGCGATGAAGACCGAACGGACGGCCCGCAAGGTCTACCGCACTCGTGATGCCCTCCGTGCAGACGTGTTCGACCACATGGAGCGCATCTGCAATCCGAGGCGCCGCCACTCGAAGCTGGGCGACCCAACCCCATGGCGTTCGAGGACCGCGCCATGCAAACCCAACCCGCTGTCTTCGAAATCAGCAGAAGGCCACACATCCGGCTCTTCGACAAGTCGGAGTACAGCGACGGGACCTGGACCCGCGCCGACTTCGAGTGGGACGCAGAGTACGACCAGTACATCGGCCCCAAGGGGTACGAACGGAGTAGTTCCGCCGCGATTTCTTCGATCCCAACCGGGGGCCGACCGGACAGGGCAGAACCAAATACCATGCCCTGAAACTGACCTGCCAGGCCTGCCCATCCAAGGCGAAATGCTGCCGGAATTCGGATGCCAGCAAAATCACCCTCGAAGAACATGAGGACGCGGGGCAGCTTGCCTGCAAGATCGCAAAGACCAAGCAATGCGACATCTCAATGAAGCTCCGGAAAATAGTCGAGATGTTCTTGGCGCACCTCAAACGGATCCTTGACCAGAACAGGCTCCGATTGCGTGGCCCATGCGGCGCAAATGACGAATTTCTTCTTACCGCCACCGCCCGGAACCTGCGCAAACTGGCCAAGATTCCCCCAGCACCGCAGAAATTGCGAAACGCCTGACAGGAAAGCCGCTCGCGCCATGTTCACCCGTCGATATTCTGCGCTCGCGAACGGGTGTTTTTTCACGGAACCGGCTGGGGCTGACGCATACCCAGAGGACGTGGCCCTTGATTTACGAAGCCCGCTCTCTGCTGCGCCTAAGCGGCACCTTTCCACGTTTCGGGCGTGACGTAGACGATGTTGTCATTGACGCTGATCATCACCTCGCCGTCCTGAATATTGACCTGTAGCTTCATCGCCCGCCTGGCTAGCCTGCCCAATGCGGCGGTGTCTGTTTCAGAGAAGTTGATCACCCGCAGATTGTCGAAACGGGTAGTGCCGTTCTTGACTTTGTCCCACCACGCGTCGGCCGTCTTGCCGCCATATGGGTAAACAACAACCTGCGCGGCTTTGCTGCAGGACTGCCGCATGACCTTCTCGCTCGGAAGCCCAAGGGCGACCCACACATCAATCTCACCGCTCAGGCTCTTTTGCCAGATGTCAGGCTCGTCATCCGTGGACAGCCCTTTGGTCAATTCCAAATGCTCATGAGCATTCAGTGCAAAGGCAACGATGCGTAGCATCAGCCGCTCGTCGGTCTCGGAAGGATGCTTGGCAACGGTCAGTTTATGGATCTCGTAATAGTGGCGATCCATATCGCTGACCGACAGCTCGACCTTATAGATTGTGGCTTTTTGCGCCATGATCGTCCCAAACTCCCTTGGATCGGGCTACCTACCTCTTGCGACGATCTTTGGGAAGAGCATTCTGAGCCGAACAGCCAAGCTGCGAGAACGGGCTTTCTCAGCGGAGGTTTCATTCTGCGCGGTGATGTGCTGAAACGGCTCTGACGATGTGACCGCCCCCCCCCTGACATGACCGGCTTTCTTCGTGGACCCTTGCAG
This sequence comes from Citreicella sp. C3M06, assembly GCF_018860705.1. Taxonomy (GTDB): domain Bacteria; phylum Pseudomonadota; class Alphaproteobacteria; order Rhodobacterales; family Rhodobacteraceae; genus Salipiger. The sequence continues at coordinate 691 of NZ_JAHKQA010000012.1, read as the reverse complement.
GCCCAGCTTGGCAAATTGATGCCGTCCAAGGCGGCCACATCAACAGAACCCGCGCTTGCACCAAGTTCATCGATCTTTCAGGCGAGGGCGACGACCATCACGTTTCAGGATCTCAATCATCTTGTCATTTTGAGCAAGTGGAGCGCTGACGGTGGAAGACGCGCGAAGCATCGCACAGGATTTTCTGGACCGCCAAGGTGAGGCAACCAACTCGGGGGATGTCGAAGCCACCGTGGGTTGGTGCGACATACCTTGCACGCTCGAGAGTTTTCGGGGGAAAATCGTCGCGACGACCGAAGCGGAAATTCGTGCCATTTGCGCGACGTTCATCGACAACCTGAAGGCGAAACGGCTCACGCATATGATGCGCCGCTGTCTTGAGGCGGTGTACAATGACGACGACACGATCTGCGCGACGTACGAGACGCGCTACATTAAGACGGGCACCAGCTGACCGAAGAGCCGTCTGTCGGTTTTGTCATTTTACGGCGTAGCGGTGGCCGGTGGAAAATCAGCAATACTCAATTCGCAGCAGAGAATGACAGCCCTGTCGATGTCACGCTGCGCGATTGGATGCGCGGCAGGGCCGAAAACTAGCAGTCCGGCATTACTCGTGGATCGTTTGGAAATCGTAAGGGGGTAATCCCCCCGATCTTAGGGGGATGCGGAATTAGAATTTTCTCGGCAGGAT
>NZ_JAHKQA010000086.1 GCF_018860705.1 Citreicella sp. C3M06 | reverse complement strand
TATGAATCCTGACCCTAGCCCCTCCTCGGCAATGGGGGCGGTGGCGTTCTGAGCAACTTCATGCAGCTTACGCCGGGCATGTGCCCAGCAATAGGCCAGTTCCACGTCCTGATCGTCCCGTTTGAGCAGGCGGTTGTATCCGGCATAGCCATCCACTTGCAGGATGCCATTGAACTCCTTGAGAATGTCATCTGCATATTGGCCGGATCGTCCTGGCGCGTAGGTGAACGCCACTCCGGGCGGGTCCTCGCCGTTCCAAGGGCGGTCATCCCGCGCCAAGGCCCAGAAGTATCCGGTTTTGGTCTTGCGTCGGCCGGGATCCAGCACCGGGGCGCGGGTTTCATCCATGAACAGCTTGCGCGACTGTTTTAGATCGGCGAGCAGAGCCTCATGGATCGGCTTTAGCTCGAACGCTGCCCGGCCGACCCAATCAGCCAGCGTGGAACGATCCAGACCGATCCCTTGCCGACCGTAGATCTGGGCCTGCCGATAAAGCGGCACGTGATCGGCATACTTGCTGACAATCACATGCGCCACGGTGGCCTCGGTCGGCATGCCGCCGGGGATCAGATGCGCCGGCGCAGGTGCTTGCAGGATACCGTCCTCGCAGGAGCGGCAGGCATATTTGGGGCGACGGGTCACGATGACCCGGAACTGCGCGGGAACGATGTCGAGCCGCTCGGAGACGTCTTCGCCGATGACATGTCGCTGGGCACCGCAGCCGCAGGTCGTGCTCTCGGGCTCGATCACCTTCTCGATCCGCGGCAGGTGTTTTGGCAATGCCCCGCGGTTGGCCTTGCGGGGGCACGGCTTGCGCGCGAGCAGACGGTCATCCGCCTCGTCCTCGGCATGGATCGCAGCCTGCGCGGTCTCGATGTCCTCCAGAGCCAGTTCAAACTGCTCGGGACAGACCCTCTCGGACCTGGCGCCGAACAGGGCGCGCTTGTAATCCGCGACCAGTTTCTCCAACTGAGCGATGCGTTCTTCCTTGCGCTCGATGACGCCGTTCTGCTACTCGGCCCGAGACTGCGCCGCCAGAACCATCGCTTTCAGAGCGTCAATATCGTCAGGAAGATCGGCCACACGCATCATGCCGGTGATCTACCAAAACCGGCTTCATGCCACCCGCTCAAACGGTGGCCCGAGTCATTCTGCCGCAGTTGGCGGCCGCACCGCGAGAGCCTTCACCCTGCGCCAGTCGAGCCCGGCAAACAGCGCCTCGAACTGGGCATGATTGAGTGCCATCACCCCATCCCGGATCGCGGGCCAGGTGAAGGTGGTTTCCTCCAGCCGCTTGTAGGTCATCACCAGGCCGGTGCCGTCCCCAATAGAGCAGCTTCAGCCGGTCCGCCCGCTTGGCCCGGAACACGAACACCCTCCCCGTGAACGGCTCCTTGCGCAGCTCGTTCTTCACCAATGCTGCCAGCCCGTCGTGCCCCTTGCGGAAATCAATCGGCTTCGTTGCCACCACGATCCGCACCCGGTTCGACGGGAAGATCATGATGTCCCGCTCAGCGCGTGGACGATCTCGACAATCCGCGCCGCTGCCGTCCCGCCATCCAGTCGAATGGCGACCCCGCCATGGATGATCTCAATGGCAACGGTCGACGTGATCGCCGACGGCGCGTCCACAGGCTCGATCACCACAGGGACAAATTCCGCCCCTGCCAGATCGGGAACCGCCAGCTTGCCGTCCTTCGCTTGCTGACGCCATGCGGACAGATGATTGGGTCGCAAATCATGCCGCCTGGCCACTTCGTTGACCGTGACACCGGGCACCAGCGTCTCGGCCACGACACGACCCTTGTAGGCATCCGACCAGCGCCGCTTGCCAGATGGACCGACAACGACCTCCATCCGGCCAATGTCCTCCATATGGTGCTCTATATATCCTACCAACGCCGCCTCCGCTCCAAATCTACACTTGAAAACGGACTCGCAGATCAGGCCGCAATCAGGAAGGTGGGGGCCGAACAGCGCTTACGAGGCAGCTTGCG
>NZ_JAHKQA010000050.1 GCF_018860705.1 Citreicella sp. C3M06 | reverse complement strand
ATGAATCCTGACCCTAGGCCATATCGGCGTTCGAAACGCTGTAAATCCGGCGCAGACTGGCGGCCACGATCTTACGGTCCTTCTAGGTGCAGAAGTTCAGGCTATGGCGCACCAGATGCAGTGAGGCATTGGTCACCATAGGTTCGAACCCGATGCCGAACGCAGGTCTGAACCATGGCGTCAGGGAAGGCGTTGGGGACCCCCCTTGAGCCCGTCCACAAACGCGATCGGGACGTCTTGAGCGCCCCGGCTCTTCAACTCGTTCATCACCGAGAGCCGGAATTTGGCCCCCTCGTTCTCGGCGATCCGCAGGCCCAAAACGTCGCGCTGGCCGTCACGGGGGATGCCAGAGGCGACATACACGGGCTTGTTGTTCACCGTCCGACTGTCGGCATCGCGGATCGCCACTCGCAAGGATCGAAGATCACGATCGGATACGTCCGCTCAAGCGCCCGGCTCTGCCATTCCCGGACCTCGTCGGGCACCGCATCAGTGACGCGGCTGATCAGGTCGGGGAGACCTTCAAGCCGTAGAAATCGAGCAGATGGGGCTGGATGTCCCGGACCTTCAGCCCGGAGGCAGAGAGACCAAGGATCTTGTCATCCATCCCGTCGATCTGGGTCTGACCCATTTTCGCCAGCATGGGCTCGAAGCTGCTATCGCACACGCGAGGCACCGCCACCGGCAACTCGCCTTCCTGCTCCTTCAACACCTTGCGCGAGGCGCCGTTCCGGCGGTTGCCCTGGCCCGGCGGCGCTTCATTGCCCTCCTCATAGCCCACCCTTTCGGGATATGGCTATGCAATACCCTGCCGGGCAGTGGATGCGCCATCGACTCGCGCCAAGCACCCGTTCTTCAGCTCTTGCATCCGCCCGGCATCACCGAGCAGATCCTCAGGGCGCGCCACGCTCTTCAGAAGGCCATCCCGGCTTGCGCCGTCGCCGCCGGATAAACCCGGTCATAGCAGGCATCGGCATGCGGGTTAGGCATAGGCCTTCTGTTCATCGCTTCCGATCACCACGACCGCTTCGCCAAAGTCGGCCTGGGCATGCCCCGGCGTGTGCGTCAGGGCAATGAACACTTCCCGATGCCGTTGAGCGTGTTGCCACACCTAGTCCTTGATAATGGGGTAACCGCCCGCATAGCCGTGCTTGTCACAGAGCCGCACAAAGATCCGCTTGGCCGCATGACGCTGCTTTGGAGGGCGGTCCCGATCCTACGATAGCCACTGATCGACAATCCCGGTAAACCCGTCCGGCTTCGGGCGACCGAGTGGAAGGGCCACGTGGGTCCATTCTCAATGGAAATTATGCCGCGACCCGGGCCACTTCTGGGTGGAAAGCAACAGGCAAGTCTTAGAAGGTCGTCCAGATGCCAAGCTTGATGGCCGTGACGCCGTTGCGGAATTCGTACAGCGCGCCCAGCTCGATGAAGCTGTTGTCGGAAATCTTCATGACGTGGGACGGGGCAAGGCCAAAGGTGGCATCGCCACCAGAGGGCGCGGCGAATTGCAGTTGTGCGAGGCTGAGCGATCCGCTGGCGTGATTGACCCCGAAAGTGGCATCGACCTTGCCCAGAGCTTCGCCGCCATCATAGAACGCATAGGTCGCATCCACGCCCATCCAGCCGTTGCCCCACGGCGCGGTGTAGGGCCGCCCCCAGGCGAGGCCGGGGCGCAGGGCGGCACGGCGTTCAGAAGCGACATCCGCCACGCCGATCCCCAGATCGAACGCAAAAAGGTTGGCTCCCGAGGTGAACAGCGGTGTCTGCACAAAGAAGATCGCGGAGCTGTCGCTGCTGACAAGGTTGCGCCCTGCATCAAGCCCCAGCGTCAGCCCATCGGTCAGCCCGTATTCGTAATATAGCGAGGCATATTCCCCGAAATCCACACCGTTGACGGTGGATTGCACCGAGAACGACAGGAACGAAGTGCCCGGCTCGCGCTGCCATGCGTTGGCCGCCGCCCCGGAGCCGGGCAGGGCGAGGGCAAGCGACAGGGCAATCGGATGGGCAATCGAACGGGCGGCGGCGGGCGCAGCGGGCACGAAGCCGGATCGAAGCAGGGAATGAGACATCTGTTTGGTCCGGCGCTGGAGGGACAATCAGGCGATGGAGCGGATGTAATCCGCCAGTTTCAGGGGCTTAAAGGGCTTGTGCAACACGTGGTCTGCTCCAAGGCCGCGAAACTCTGCCTCGGATTCGGGCGACGTGCGGGCGGTACACATGACGATCTTCGCGGTGTCCTGATCGGGATTGGCGCGAGCGGCGCGCAGCACGTGAAGCCCGTCGGGCGGCGGCATCATCACATCCAGAAGCATCACGTCGAAGACCTGCGTTTCCAGAAGGGCAAGCGCCTCGGAGCCGGAGCCAGCGAAGGTTGCCTCGATGTCGTCCTCGATCATGATCGCGATTTCGATCAGCTCGCGGATGTCAGCCTCGTCGTCGACAAACAGCACTTTCATGTCGTGTGACCCGTGTCTTTGGTGTGGCGCGGAAAACGGATGTGGAATGTCGTACCGGTGTCTTGCGCGCCGTCGAATTGCGAACGGCTGGTGACCGAGATTTCACCCCCCTGACGCTGGACCAGTTCGCGGGTGATCGCAAGGCCCAGCCCGGTGCCGCTGGCCTGTAGGTCGCGCCCGTGGATGGGTTTGCCGAACCGTTCAAAAAGCCGGCCGAGCGCGTCGGAGGGAATGCCGGGGCCGCGGTCGGTCACGTAGAACCGCACGCTGTCCGGCAAAAGCTCGGCGCCAATCCGCACCTGCGATCCCTGCGGGGAATACTTGATGGCGTTCGAGACGAGGTTCGACAGGATCTGTTGCAGCCGGATCGGGTCGAGCATCACGATGGCATCTTCGCCGTCGGGCAGCGGGTCTGCGGCGATCGTCACGTTGCGGCCAAGCCCGTAGCCGGCATTGGTCTGCACGGCGTCGCACAGCGCATCGGACACGCGGATGGGCTCTAGGCTGATCAACAGTTGATTCTGGTCGATGGCCTGAAGCGTCAGGATGTCGTTGACCAGCACCAGCAGCCGGTCCGCGTTGCGCGTGGCCATGCTGACCAGCTTTGACGCGCCCGCCGGCAGCTCGGCGCCAAAGCGGTCCCTGAGCAGATCCAGCGCGCCCGACAGCGAGGTCAGCGGGGTGCGCAGTTCATGGTTCACCGATGTGATGAAGGACATGCGGGTTTCGCTCAGGCGTTCTTGGGCAGAGATGTCTTCGAGCACGCAATAGGCGATTTCGGCGCCATACAGCTGAAGCTTCATCACCCGGCATTGCATGGTCTGGGGCGTTTCGGCACAGCCGGTTTGCGGCAGGGATAGCGGGATAACCGCCGTTTCCTTGGGAATTTCCGTCAGCAAAGGAAGCCGGTTGCGCAGGCAGTTCACGGCGGATTCGTCATCCTTGGCATTGAGGAACTGGCGCGCGGCAAGGTTGGACCGGTGCAAAGTGCCAAGATCGTCGAACACCACGATGCCATCGCCAACGTTCTCGAAAATGGCGTCGAATTCCCGTTGGGTGGCCTGAATCTTCATCCGGTCCAGCTCGGACTGCTTGAGCGCGGAGGCGAGCTTGACCGATTGCGCCCGCGTCCGAAGGACCGACACCAGCACGATCACGGACAGCGCCGACGTGATGAGGCCAAAGATGATGGTCCGTTCCCAAAAGGTGCGCATGACCGCCTTGCGGGTGCGGCTGACTTCGATCCGAAGCCCGACTTCGGGCAGGGGGCGGGTGGCGGTCATCAGCTGTGATGTGTCGATCGCCTCTTCGGGTCCGATGGCAAAGGCGGACGCCCCATCGGCGGTGACGAGCCGCACGATCATATCGTCGCCGACATCTTGCAGCGACAAAAGCTTGCCGAAGTACTCCGCGCCAAGCGACGATGCGACGACACCGCGAAGCTCGCCCGACCGGCTGATGACAGGCCATGCAATCGGGGTCAGATGGCGGCTGTTCGCGCGCGAGGTGATGGGCGATCCGACCGTGTACTCGCCGCGCGACAGGGTGATGGCGTTGGCAAAATAGGCCCGGTCGGCAAGGTTCATCCCCAACAGCCCCTCGGCGGTGGACCACATCACCGTGCCGTCGGTAGACAGCAGGACGAGGCTGTCGATCTGTTCGATCTCAAGCATCGCGCGGCGCATCCGGCGACCGTAGCTTTGCTCGATGTACTGCTTGTTGCGCAGCGGAACGTAGGAAATGTCGTCGATCATCGCCCACATTTCAAGGTTGGCGACCGCCAGGGAGGCGTCAAGGGACTGTTCGAAAAGCTCTGCGAAATGCCGCAGCTGTTGTTGGGCGCGGGCCTCGGATCGGCGATGATCTGCCACTGCAAGCAGCACGAGATCGAAGATGAACACCAGTGCGACGAGGGCGGTCAGCAGCCGGAACTTCGTTTTCGAGCGGGTTCCGTCGACGCGTTCTACCTCGGGGAAGAAATCGGGGCGTGACACGATCAGAGACCGCCCTGCGCGGCGGGCACGACCTGAATGCCCGCGCCGGTCATCTCGTCCAGCCGTTCGGCGGCGGCGATCGCCTGACCAAGCCCGGACGCGGGGGGCTGGTTGCGCGGCATCACCAGCGTGGCGTTCAGCCCCAGAGGCTGCTTGGTCCAGCTTTCGCGGCAATGTAGCCGCGCATCCGCGACGGCGGCGATAAAGGCCTGCGCGGTTTCGCGCAGGGATTCTTCGGTGGCGTCGGGACTGGCAAGGCAGAACAGGTCCTTGTCCCAGTGGCAGAAGATGTTCCGCGCCGGCAAGGGCACGGTGCCCAGCAGGCGGGCAATGCTGCGATAGATCGCGGAGGATTCATCAGACGTGCGGTCGGCGTTGGCCGGCAGGCCGGTGATGCGAAACACTGTCAGCCCTAGCTGCGCATGCAGCCGTGGCGGAATGGCGAGCAGCGCGGCCTGAAACCCGGCCTTGTTGTTAAGCACCTCGGTCATCTCGGCGACTTCGGCCCCGATGGTCCGCCGGCGCCCCGATCCGGCGCGGCGGCGGTCGAGTTCGGCTTTCAGCCGCAGGCAGCTGCGCATCCGCGCTTGCAATTCGATCCGGTGGAACGGCTTGGTCAGGTAGTCGCTGGCCCCGGCCAGAAAGGCGTGGTTGAGCGTGTCCATATCCGTGCGGCTGGTCAGCATGATGATCGGGGTGTCGACATAATCGTCCATCCCCCGGATGCGGGCGCAGAATTCGACCCCGTCGATGCCCGGCATCATCACGTCCACGAGGATCAGGTCCGCCTTGACCTCGCCCGAGGTCAGGGCCTCGAACGCGTCGAGGGGGTTCAGGAAGGAAACGACATCTTCGTAGCCGACATCGAGAAGCGCGGCGCGGATATATTCCTGCGCGGTCTCGGAATCGTCTACGGACATGATTCGATGTGACATCTGTTAACCCTCTAAAACCCTGTCTTCTCGAATACACGCCACTGGCTGTTGGCGTATATCTCGTTATACCCGGACAGGCGATTGCGGCTCAGTTCCGGAAAGCGGCGCAGCACGCGGTCGGTCACCGGCGCGCCCTCTGCGGGGCGGGGAACCAGAATGTAGCGCGCCTGCGGCAGTCCTCCTTCGAGCGCCCAGTCATAGGTGGGCTGTCCGGCCATCAGCAGCCCGCTGACATCGCCAAGGGCCACGACCATTCCGGCATTGCGTTCCACATCCAGCATGATGTCGGTCTTGTCACTGACAAAGGCCGCCGCCGCGCGCGTCGGGGCCGCAACGTCGATCACCTGCCCAAGCGACGCCTGCGCCCAGTCGCGGGTTTCCGCAACGGTGGTGTGCCGCATGACCACCACGGATTGCAGCAGGCTGAGGCACAGCAGCGCGATGACCACAGGTTCACGCAACCGCACCGGCGGCCAGAACCGCATCCCCACCAGCACCACGCCCAGCATCGGCGCGATGGCGATCAGTGGATCGCCTTCGACGTTCAGGTACATGTTCAGAACATACGCTCCGGCGACGGTGGCCGTTGCGGCAACGATGGGCATCAGCAGGCGCGTCACCTTGATGTTGCGCAAGGCGGCGATGATCGCGAGCGGGGCAATGCCGGACAGGATCAGCAGATGCTCGGACACGGATACCGAGGCCGGCGTTTCCAGAAGCTGCGGCACCAGCGCACTGTTGAAAATCATGCTGACGAAGAACAGCGATCCGATGGCCGCCAGCACCGGGTAGAACATCGCGAACAGATAGCCAGTGGAAGAGGTGGCGATCAGGCTTGGGCGCGCGGCGACGATCAGAAAGGGCAGGGCGCCGAAGCTGATCATCAGCCCGTAATTGTCCGACAGCGCGACGATCAGCAGGCCGACCGCGACCTTCATCATGTCCGGCGCGTTGCCCGTCAGGCGCAGGTTCACCAGCCCGCGCGCAAAAACCCATGCGCCAAGAATGGTCAGCATGGTTTCTGGCCCGTCGGCCACGGCACGCAGGAAATACGGGTTCAGCCCAACAAGGGCCGTGATCACCACGCTGCTGCCCCATGAGAACCTGCCGACGCGCCACAGGTTGGCGAACCACAGCAGCAGCAGCGCCGTGCCGACGAAGGCCGACAGCACAAAGGGCACCGGGACGCCGTGCTGGCCGGGAAGGGCCTGCAAAAGCAGCGTCAGCGCGTAGGGAAGCGGCGGATAGAAGGCATCCGAGGCGGTGAACTGTTCGGAACCGGCAATCTGGACGATGGCCTTGGCCCAAAGTTCGGTTACGTCGGAGGAGGTGAACCCGTGCGCCTCGGTCCAGCCGAGCCACAGCAGCAAAGCGGCAAACAGGGGCACGGCCGCGGCAAGCCATCCGGCGGTGCGGGTCATAGGCTGGCCTCCTTCGTGGCGGCAGGCTCGGGTCCAAGGCTTTCACTTTCGGCGTCGGCCAATTCGCTCGCGGTGTGCTTGGACAGGCCGTGCTGGGTCTTTTCCCAGTAGAATGGGTTCGAGATCAGCTGCCACAGCGCCTTGTAGGCCGCCACGGTCATCAGCACCCAGTACCCGATCACCGTCACGCCCCATGGCGCAAGGTCGGTCCAGCGCCGCCGGAAGGGGGCAACCATCGTCAGGTAGATCAGCAGACCGTTGCCCACCAGCAGGTTGATCAACGACAGATACAGCACGGGCAGAGGGAAGTAGGGTTCGATCACGTCAGAGCCAAAGAGCATCCAGCCACCGAAAATCGCCCAGAACAGCGGGTTCAGCAGCCCTGACAGCACCGTGCCGCCGATGAAGAACACGAAGCCGAACACCCCCGCCGCCCCGACCGATCGCCACAGGTGCAGCGGGCGGCGCGAATGCACGAGGAAGGTCTGCATGTACCCCTTGATCCAGCGCGAGCGTTGCCGGATCCAGTTGGGGATCGACACGTTCGCCTCTTCATAGGTGGTGCTGTCGATCACCCCGACGCGGTAGCCTTTCTGGGTCAGGCGAATGCCCAGATCGGCGTCCTCGGTCACGTTGAACGGGTCCCACGCGTTCAGGTCGCGCAGCACGTCCATACGGAAGTGGTTCGAGGTTCCACCCAGCGGGATCGGCACGCCCATCTTTTCCAGCCCCGGCAGCATCAGGTCGAACCACAGCGAATAATCCAGCGTGAACATCCGCGTCAGCCAGTTCTCGCGCGCGTTGTAGTAGTTCAGGCGGCATTGGATGCAGGCGGTGTTGGGCGAGGACTGGTTGAAGGCGGCCACCACCTTGCGCAGCTGGTCCGGCTCTGGCTTGTCTTCCGCATCGAAGATCACCAGCAGGTCGCCGTGGGCATAGCGCAGCGCGAAGTTGCAGGCCTTGGGCTTGGTCTGAGGATGCGAGGCGGGAACGCGCACGATCTCGAACACGCCTTCAAGATCAAGTTTCTGCGCGGCCTCGATGGTGTCGTGGTCACCTTCTTCCAGCACGATTTTGATGTCTAGCTTGGCCAGCGGGTAATTCAGGTTCCGCAGCGCCTGCGCAAGGATCGGCAGCACCTCGGGTTCGCGGAACATCGGCACAAGCACCGTGTAGACCGGCAGATCCTCGTCACGCAGAAGCTGCGCCTCTGCCGCGATGGCGCGCGACGAGGTTTCCTGCGCAGCGCCGCCGACCCAGACCAGCACGCCCTTGAACAGGAAATTGCCGGTGTAAAAGATCGTCAGGAAGACGTTCAGCGTGATCAGCGTGGTCACCGGCGCGAACGCCATGCCCAGCAGAAAGATCGACACAAGGATATAGATGACCATGACCTGCGGCGGCGTCACCACCTGCTGCGCCGACATATCCGGGTCAAGTTCGGCCAGCGCATAGACCGCTTCGTGCGAATGCTGTTCGCGGAAGGCCTGTTGCAATGCGGCCGAGATCTGAAGGTGCGATGCCACGACGATCTGCGTCTTCGGCCCATAGATTTCGCGGATGTGCAACAGCATGGCCGGACCGGGGCGCGAGGTCGCCACGGTCACGGTTCCACCGCTTTCGCGGATCGGGATCGTGGTGAACCGGTTCATCACCGCCGGATCATGGCGCCGCACCAGATCGTTGTCGGGCGGATCGCTCATCAGATCGACCAGCGGCAGATCGTGATAGGTGGCGATCTGCGCGTACAGCTCATGCGTGGTCAGCCATCGACGCGACAGTAGAACCTGCACCAAGGACAGGTTCCATTTCTCGGCGAGCTCTTCGGCCTCGTCGAGCTGTTCCGCCGTCAGGGCGCCGCGTTCAAGCAGCAGCGTCCCGATGGCTTCACTTTCAGCGTCCGGCCGCATGAAGGATCAGCCCGCCGAGCCGTTGCGCCGGTTCCGATAGATGCGCTGGAAGACGATCAGCACGAGCAGCGTCAGCAAAAGCCATGCGCCACCAACGATCCACGGCCGGTACTTGGCAAGGATCTGCGCAAGGCTGGTGCGGTCGGGATAGGCGACATCCAGCACCGGGTTCACCCGGGTGCCGGTGGCGACGATCACGCCCTTCTGGTCGAGCAAAGCCAGATCGCCGCGGTTCAGCACCAGCGGCTGTTGCACCGTGGGTTCCGGAGCGGGGCCAGTGCCCGGCCGCAGCCAGAGCCCCGTCTGATCGCCGCGCGTGACGATCTGGGCGACGCCGATCCGGTCAAGCTCGTCTCCGGCAAACATCAATTCGCCGCTGCGGTTGCGGATCTCGACCCGGCCGCTGTCGAAATCGATCGCTGGATCGCCGTCTCCGGGATTGGATTGAGAGATGACGAAAAAGGGCAGCCCCGGCTCGAGCGCCGACACGCTGGCGCGGGGCAGGATCGTCGCGCGGTCGGGGATCATGGTCCCGGCCACGCCGGAAATCCAGGGCAGTGCACTTGCAAGGTCAAGATCGGGGTCCAGCACCAGCTGCACGCCCTCGCCGAAATCCTGACGAAGGGTGAAGAAGTGGTCGTCGCCATCATCGGCATCGGCCAGACGCAGCGTGCTGCCGGGCAGGATCTGCGCCGGGTAGCCCTGCGGCTTGAACCGGCATTCCCCGCCCGAGGGCTGCCGCTGGATCGACACGCGCAGCAGGTTGTCGCGCCCGATCAGCCCGCGCGGCACGTTGAAGGTCAGCCGTTCGGGGGTGCCGTTGGGCAGCGGCCGGTTTCCCAGCAGCGTTTCGTTCAGATAGACCGACGCGGTCGCGCCGTGCCCTTCGGCGTCAAGCGCCGCCGCCATCATCAGATCGACCGCTGCCACGGTCTTGCCCGCCGGCAGATCCGCGGATTCAAACGGGATCAGCACATCCTGAGTGGAGACCACCAGACGCGGCGTCAGGTCGGCGTTCAGCGACGACAGCGCAAGAACATCATTGGTCGGGTTGTCCGGCGACACCGCCGTGGTGATGGCGCTGTCGCCCCCGGCCAGCGCGGCCCAGTTCGATGCAAGCTGCCAAAGGCCCAGCTGCGGATCGGTGCCGCGCACCGTCAGGTGGGGGAAGCGGGCGTCGGTCAGCACCTGCATTTCGCTTTGCACGCCCGAGGTCGCGATGTCCAGTTGCACGGCGCCTTCGGTCCAGTCCTGCCCGCTCGGGCCTGCGTCCGTGCCGAACCGGACGCTGCCGGTCTCGCCGCCGAACAGCGCAGCGGCGCGGGTGGCAGCGGCCAGCCCGCCCAGCGACGATTGATCCGGCAGCGCGATGCGCATATTTCCCGGACGGAAGCCCGCGAACAACGCCGGAGAGTTGATGCCGTCCGCGTCCAGTTCAAGTGTGATCGAAGACGCGGGCGAGATTTGCAGGAAATCACCCGAGGCGCGTTCGTCGATGCACACCCGATCCGAAAAAGCCCCTGAATACGACAGGCTGACCGCAAGAAACCCGTTCGCCACGTCCGACGGGCCAACGGGCACCGGAATGCTCAGGGTCTCTTCGCGGTTCCCAAGGGATTGCGTCGACACCACCCGGGCGCCGACCGAAATTTGCAGATAGCGGTCCACGGGCACGGTTGCGCCATGCTTCAGATCCAGCGTGATCGTCCCGCCGCGCAGCGGAGCGGTGTCCGGCACGGGAACGAACACGGTGCTTTGCCCGGACAGCTGCCGGAACGTCAGACCGTCGCCAAATCCAAGATCCGCAAGCGTCGTAGTGCGGGTGATCGACCCGGCAGTGGCATCGGCCACGGCGGCGGGCTGCTCTTGGTCTGTGCTTTGGGCAGAGGCGACGCCCGGCGCAAAGGCAAGTACGCCGATGAGGAGTCTGGCAAGGGTCATGAAATCTCAGTCCTGGTTCTGATTTTGGGCGCTGGCGTTCTCTTGACCTAGCACGTCCAGAATATCGGCAAGCGCATCATTGATGATGACAAGCTCTTCGCTGTTGAATGGCGTGTTCTTGGCATCGGCCACTTCGGCAATGCGCAGCGCGCGGCGGAATGCGCCCTCGATGTGGTCGAGTTCCAGCATCGCTGCGCTGCCGGTCATGTCATGCAACATGCGGTGCGCCTTGCGCAGCTGGGTTTCTTCGGGGTCCGAGTTTTCCGGGGTCTGAATGGCCTCCCGGATTTCCTTCAGCCGGTCCGGAATGGTCTCGAGAAATCGCATGCGGATCTCCGCTACGCGGTCTTCGAAACGCGGCTTGTCTTCGGGCATCGCAAACGTCCTCCTGCCAGACGCAAAGTAGATAGGGCGTTCATTCGTACCCAGGAAAGCCAGAGCCGGAGTTTGCAGGTAATAGCAGACTTTGCGCCCTGGAAAACCCGAAGACGCGGATTTCATCCCAATTCATCCTCAAACTAGTCAAAAATTGTAAGCATGTCTTGCACAGACGGTGAAAGATGTCTGTGAGAGGTGACTGTTGTGACATCTTGTCAACAATGGTTTCGCATTTGGTATCAGTGGGCTGAACGCCGAGGCGATGCATTCGGGGGCCGCCTATGGTGCCCAGCGGCCGCTGAAGCGGACCGTGAATTCGATCTCTGTCAGGGCGTCCCGCAGGGTTTTGCTGCGGGCCTCGGCCGCGCTGCGCCACGCCCGACCCGCGCCGCGACCTATGCCTGCCCCCGCGCCGTGACCCTTCGGGTCCCGGTGGAGCGCCTGAAGCGTCGGGATCACCAGCTTCCAGCACGAATCCAGCCCGGTGTTCTGGAACCGGCCCAGCACCCCCGGCGGCGATTGCAGCAACCGGGAGTCGACCTCGCATGACCCCAGCGACAGGCTTTGCATCGGGTATCGGTCCCGCCGGATGCGCGCCTCGCCCGCGGCGGCGCGGTTCGGCGACAGGAAACATGTGTTTGAAATCTGTGTCAGACGCGCATGCGGGCGCAGCCCGGCATCCGACAGGCTGGGCCAGCGCACGGCGATGCTTTGAATGCGCCGGTCGTACTGGCCGGGATAGAACACATCGACCATCTCGTCGGTCAGGCGGAAACAGGTTTCGCCCTGCGCCAGAAGCTCGTCCAGCGCCGCGGTCTGCTGCCCGAGCGACGGCATTTCGGACAGGGCAACGGTGAACTCGCTCGTGTCGCTGGCCTTGTCCAGCGCGGCCTGGATAAAGGCGGTTTCAAGCCGTTCCACATCCAGCGCCAGCCGGTGCGGCGCGCTGAACTTTTCAGGCTCGCCCCCGATGCTGGAGGTGGTGAGAAAGCTGGCCCCGTCGCTGCGATCGGTTTCTTCGTCGTAAAGCCGAACCAGCAACCGGCAGCGTTCCTGCGCCACCGCCCATTCCTGTTGGTACAGGCGCTCCAGATCCTGCCGGAAGGGACTGTAAACGCGCGTGCCGCCAAAAACCTCGTCCCATTTGTCCCGCACCGCCTGCGCGGCCAGCTCCTGCTTGTCCAGCTCTTCGCCAACGGCGCGCTGATGGTCCAGCACCGCCTTGGCCTTGCTCAGGTCCATGCTTGCGGTGGTGAGCGCAAAGCCAAGGGTCGAGAATTTCGCGCTTAGTTCAAGCAACTCGCCCTTCGAGACGCGCAGGGCGGCGGTCTTGTCCCGCGCCTCTTTCTTGTACAGAAAATAGCTGATCAGGTGGATGCAGCCGACCACATCCGCCTGTTCCAGATTCTGCCCGCCGGTCGACAGGCCGAACGTGTCCGGGATGCTGGATTTCAGCGCCGCCGAAATCTTGCTGGCGACATTCACCAGATGCGTTCGGGCCACGTCGACCCGGGCAAAACCGGCCTCGGCGGTCCGGGACACGACGTCATAGGTGCGAAGCAGCATCTGCGCCACAAGACCGGCCATCGCGGTGGTCGCGGCGGCGACCTGAACGCCCTTGATCGCCACATCGCGTTCGGCGGCGTTGATGACGTAATCATGCAGATCTATCGCGCGCCCTGCCTTGGCGATACTGGCGTCCATTTGCAGTTGCCGCATCTGGGCATCCGCTTCCTTTTCGCAGGTATCCTGCAGCCGGTAGCTGGTCAGCTTGAGGTTGCCAAGGCAGCTGCGCACGGAGTCGAGAACATAGATGAAATCGACAGGGGGAGGGGCGGGTTCCGGGTCTTCGTCCGGCGATCCGCCGCGCAGCGCAAGGCTGGCCTTGGCGGCGCGCTGCAACTGGCGCGGATCGACGGGTTTCGCCAGAAGCGGCACGTCAAGCGGTTCACCCGCAAGGGTCAGCCAGTGACGCAGGTTGTGCAACCGGTCCTGAATGGTGGCGTAAAGCGCGCGCAACTCGGCATTGTAGGGCGGCAGAAAGACGTCCTGGTCCGTGGTGGCCGCAGCGCCGAGGGTCGGATCGGTCCACGGAGTGTTCACCACGTTTTCCAGCGAGGCCGACAGGGTATCGTCGAACAACTGCCGTGCCGCGACATAGCGCGCCTTGGCCCGGCGCAGGCTGTCGCGGGTTTCCTGTTCGTATTCGGCGTCTCCGGCATCGATCAGAACCTCCAGCGTGCTACGGATGGCGGCTTGCTGGTAGTAAAACGGGTAATCCTGCGCGATGCGGTCGGGGTCGATGGTGACCGCCCCGGTATCAAAGGCGTGCAGCCCGCCGGGATCGCGCGCGTCAATCAGCGGCTGCACCCGCCATGCGGGGTCCAGCTGCGGATCGAAGATGCGGCGCAGCCATTCCAGCGCAAGATCGTATTGCCCGCCGCTGGTATAGCCCGCTGCAATGGCGGCAGGCAGGTGATAGAACACCTCCCAGCCATAGGCCCCATAGGCGCTGTCAAAGTCGAATGCCTCGGTCGGCAGGCGCGCCGGGTTTAGCGCGGCGTCGTCGCCGTAGATCGCGCCAAGCGTGGCACCGTATTGGTGGAAAAAGGTGCCGTAATCCTCGGTTCCGCCTTGGTTGCGCAGCTCGAACAGAGTTTCGCAGCCACCCGGGCGGGGCATGGTTCGCGCCAGATCTGCCAGCACCGTGGATGAATTCGCCAACACATAGGTGTCGCCGATGGTACGGTCGGGGCGGTCGACAAGATGCATGAAATTGCGGCTGCCGTGCTGCCCGGTCTGGGTCCAGCCGATGTTGACCAGCCCGTTCGCGGGCCGCAGGACGAAGGTGCCCACCGAAAGATCGGCGCGCAGTTCCGCTTCTTCGGGGGCCACGGTCTCGCGCGCGCCGGGCGATCCGGCCAGCAGCGTCACCGGGCTGGGATAGCGCCGCAGGACGGCCTCGATCTCGTATTCTCCGGTTTCGCCCTCGGCGACGGTCCAGCCCGAGAACATCGACAAACCCGTTGAAACCTGCACATTCAGCGGATGGGAAAAGCTGGCGGTGCGCAGGCCGGTCCTGTCCGGGGCCGGGATCGGCACATCGGATCGCACGAAGCGCGCGGGCATCCATTCCGTCGCGCCAGAGCCAGAGCCGCCGACCCGTTCCCCGTGTTTCCTGAATTCCGTGGTCCAGACAACAGACCCCGGCGTGGCTTTGGTTTCTTCGAGCAGGTGCAGGATATCCAGATCCGGGTCCGTCGTCGTGAGGGTGTAAAGCCCTTGCCCGATCTCGAACTGAACCTTGACCGATCCCGCGCTGGAGGCGCCACGCGGGGCGGGCACAAAGGTGGCGACAGAGCGCATCCGCCCGGGCGCAAAGCCGTTGTGCAGCTTGATCGGGCAGGGCTGGGAAAACTCATAGCGCGCGACCAGTTTGTCCGGCACCTCGTGTTCGATCGTCTGGCTGTACTGGTCGGCGACGACCGCGAAATCCGACACCAGCCGGGGATGAACCGGCGCGTAACCCGCCGGCGCGCTGTCTTCGGCGGCGGTGTCGATGGCCCGGTTCAGGTCAAGGATCGCGTCGGACCATTCCTGCGACAAGCGTATGTGCAGCGACGTGCTGCGGCGGGTGTTGGCCGCATCCGTGGGGCTGGCTTCGGCGGTCTGTTCGGGCAGGTCGATGCCAAAACTCACGGTCAGCGTCTCGCCGCTGGGGGCGCTGTCGTTCGGCTGGGGATCGAGCACGCCGTAAGTGTACAGGTTGTCCGGGGCGCGCGTCGGGTGGTAGGTGCCGTTCAACTCAGGGCGCGCGCCGGTCCATTCGAACGCATCCCCAAGCGACACTGCCGCAGCGCCTTTGCCCGGGTCGCCGTGGGTGAAAAGCCCGGGTTTGAGCATCGGCCCCACCAGCGCGTTCTGATCGCAGCGCATGTAGCGAGGGTGCAGACGCCAGATCGACCGGGGGGCCTCGCCGCTTTGTTCGCGGCGCTCCTCGATCTCGATCCAGAAGAAATAGAACCGGTTGCGGAACACGCAGACCGCGACCTCCGAGAACAGATCGAAGGTCAGCGGCAGCGTCACCTCTTGCCAATAGGTCCAATCCATCGCCTTGAGCCATGGCACGCCGTTTTCCAGTCCGTCTTCCATCGCGGCGATGGTGCGGAAATCTGCGTCCAGCTTGCGATAAAAGAAACGCCCCGGTTCCCACTTGGCCTTGGCAAGCACATGATAGGTGGTATTTTCGATCCCGTCCGCAGCGCCGTCGCTGTGGCGGTCGGCGAAAAAGCTGCACAGGCTCAGGTCGCACAGCCCGGCCAGCGCGCTCATGTAGGCGTTGACCGCCGCCTCGACCGTGTCGGGGCCCATGTCACCGCCCGAGACGGCCTGCAACAGCGTGTCGAACTCCGGCGAGGTGATCTGCCGTAATTCGGGTTCAAGGTAGTTCTGCGGATACAGCTGCAGCTTCTGGTTCGCCTCCCACATGCGGTAATCGCGGTCCAGCTCCCACTGGGCGGCCAGCGCGGGGCGACGGTCGTTGCCACGGCGGTCGATGAACGAAACGTCGGGTTCCAGCCCTTCGAGCGCGCGCGAGATATACAGCTGAAGCGCGGCGGTCGCCTCTATGATGCGGCTGGTCGGCACGGCGCTGCTGACGTTCACGTCCAGCAACAGATAGCCGAAAAGCGCCTCGTGATCGGTGATGCGGGCGCTCAGCCGCGGCTCGGCGGCGATGCGGTTCTGCATAAAATCGGCCACCAGCGCATCGCGATGCCGCTCGGCCAGCGCGTTTTGAAACGCTTGCAGGTTCTGCTCGTCGCCGGGCCGCGACAGGCTAGCCTGCGCCGCGCTGGCCGCCGCTTGCCATGCGTCGCCCCTGTGCGGGCTGGACTGGGTCTCAAGGCCGGGGTCGCTGACGCGCGTCAATGCCAGCAGGTCGGCCGCGCTCAGTCCCAGCTCGTCGGCCAGCCGGACATGGCGCGCGACCGCGTCGATCTCGGCAACGCTTTGCGCCACGCGCCCCGGGCCGAGAAGCGCGTCCAGATAGACGTCGGCGTCTTCTGTGGCACAGCCCAGCATCAGCGCCATCACCTGCCGGCAGCCAGTGACCCAGTCTCCCGGCAGATCGCCCGGCGCCTGCGCCTCGGGCGGGCTGTCCTGAGATTGCGCCAGATAGCCGACCCACGCAGCGTCGCTGGCGACCCCGACCTGAAGCGTGCCGAAGCGTTGCAGATGGTACAGCTGCGCCAGCCCCAGCGTATCCGACTGCGGTGCATCGACAAGCCAGTCGGGATGTTCGGCCACCAGCCACAGATCGGCCTCGCCCAGCGATAGCGCCGATGCCGCGGAAATATGCCGTGTCAGTTCGGACATCCAGTGGAGACAAGCGGGATCGTCCGGCCCGGCGAGCAGATCATGCAGCAGCCTGAGCGGGCGGGACTGCGCCCAGCCGATCAGCGACACGGCTGCAACCACGCTCAGGCCCGGATCGAGCGAGACGACCTGCGCGGCGATCAGCTCGGCCTGCGCATTGCGCAGCGCATCCAGCCGCGCGACCAGCAATCGCAGCGGCTCGGCGATGCCCGATGCGGCGGGATCCAGCCCGGCGGCGATAAGGCAATCCTTGCAGGCCGCCTCGATACCCGCTCGGTCCGCATCGTCGTAGAATACGCCGGAGCTACGCAGAATGGGGCCTGAGGCGGTGCTTTTCAGGTGGGCATGCCAGGTTTCGGCGGCAATCGTCGTCTCGCCGCCCTCTGGCCCCTGCCATGTCTCGGCCCCCGCGAAAACGCCCGCCTTCGCGGCAATCGGCGCAAAGGCGTCCTGCAATGCGCCCAGCCATGCGATCTGGGCATCGCCGAGGAGGGCCGCGTCCGGCGCCAGCAGGGCGCAAAGCGCATCTGGCGTCAGCCCGGTCTCGGTCATCCAGCGCGACAGGGCGAGCAGCCAGTCGAGCGCATCGCACAGCGCAAGGGTCTGCGCGGCGGTCTCATTGCGCAGGTACAGCGCCGCAGGACCCCCCGGCAGACGATCAATCGCCGCAAGGCCCGACAGCACAGGCCATCCCAGCATCCGGCACAGCGTGGACAGGCGGTAAAGCCCGCCAAGCCCGCGGGCATCCAGCCCCTGCGACAGCGCGAATGATGCGTCCAGCACCGCCACCAGCCGGTCCAGTTCAAGCGCGGTCAACCCAAGACCCCGCGCGATCAGCGGCGCAAGATCTGGATCAAGCACAGGCGTGGTTCCCGCATCCAGCAGTGTCTGCAATGCTGGCGCATCCTCGTGAAACAGGCTGCGCAGGAACGAGCGTTCGGTCTGTTCCAGCGCGGTGCCATCGTCCTGCGCGGGCAGGATCACATCGGCGCGCCAGTAGGGGCAGGGCGCGCCGAACAGCGCCGCAAACCCAGCCGGAGACAGGCCAAAAGCCTCTTGATACAGCGGGTAGCTGGCCAGCAGGCGCACCCCAGCATCCGTCACGGTACGGGCCGGGGCAACCGGATCATCCGCCCCCGTGGCCGCGCCATCCGCCGCCGCTCCGGGCAGCGCAAGGATCGTGTTCAGGTCGTGATATGCAAGGCCTGTGCCGCGCTGCAACCGGGCGAGGATATTCAGGCTGCGCAGGACAGGGGCGGGCAGGGGCTCGCCCGCCATGGTGGCGGATTTGAGCAGTTGGGCATAGGTGATCGCGAAGGGGACGTCGTTGTTCAGGAAAGCGGTGGCAAAATCGCGCTGCGCCGCGCTGCCCGTACCCTCGCGCGAGACATTGTAGAGCCCAAGAAGTTGCGTCAGCCCGTCGAACGTCTGATCGAGACTTTGCATCAGCTGATCGGTACCCGACGCGGCGGCGCGGGTGGTGCAGCCGTAAAGGCCCTGAAGCGTGGCCGGACGCTCTGCCGGGTCCGCCTGCGCGCCGGTCAGAAGCGGCATCACCGCGTCCGGCACGCCCATAAGGCCGGGGCGGTCTCTGGCCCAGCCATACCCTGCGCTGCCATCGGTCGGCAGGCTTGTGATACGGGCCGCGATGTCGTTGAAACGGGTATTCCCCAGTTGCGCCAGCGCCGTTCGTGCCCTCGTGGCGGCATGATCGTAGGGCAGGGCCAGCGGGTGAAACCCGGCCGCAAGATCCGCCGCCAGCTTTGCCGCGGAGCGTTCCGCCCCCAGCACCTCGTTCACCAGCTCTAGCGTCGGCAGTTCTGTCTTGAGGTTGGCTTCGCTCAGCACTAGCGCGTGCAGGTCCGGTCGTCGCTTGGCGATGGCAAAGGGGCTGGACGTGGGGCAGCGAATGCCAATCTCTGCGTCCTCGCCCGTCGCGATACGGTACAAGTGGCACAGGTAGGCCGCCGGGGATTGCGACGATTGCAAACTGGCGGGGCTGGCATAGGCTGGAAGCGATTGTGTCGACGCGCTGTCTTGCGACAGGGGCGCGGGAATATGACGCAGCGCGCGGCCCATCGGATCGTTCACCGCCAGCGCGTGGCGTGACAGCCGCCATGCCCGAAGCGCCTCGCGCCGCGCTTGCGTCAGAAGGCGGCTGAGGTTGGCCTCATCGGGTTGCGCCCGATCCGCAAGGCGCGCCCGAAGCGCGGCGGGAGTTCCGCACGCGGCCACATCGGCTGCAAGGCTGAAACCCAGATCTCTGATGTTCGCGGCCAGCGTGGCGGGGCAGCACCCGGCGGCAATGCCCCGATAGAACGGATCGCGCGCCATCGCGGTAAACGACAGACGCTGCGAGTGTCTGAAGCTCTGGCGCCTCAGCGCGTCCTTTGCGGCGACGCGGCGGGCGCGATGGCGTTTCCGGTCGGCATGGGGTGAAAAATCGGTCGGGCTGAGCATGTGGCTATCACCTCTCAGGAACGCGCTGGCCCGGTCGGGCGGATGGTTTGAACCAAAGCGTCGGTCGGATCGCGGGTGCTAAGGCAGGGCCTGCAACGGAACAAGCCTGCGATCAGGATACGCCCTATGGGGATTGTATTGCCTGTCTAGTCAATCTAGAGGATAGCAATCAAATCATGCTCTGAGTCAACTGCCGATGTTGCGGCATCCTGCGATATCTGGTGCGCATTGATACCGGATAGCGCCCGCGTCAGTTTTTGGGCTTCGGTTCAGGTTTTCCCCATGCAGAGGCTGTCTGACGCGCAGTTGACACCTTTCAGCGAACGCGGCCAAGGTTGGACACCGAAACCACAGACGCCCCCAGCTTATCCCGTGTCCTTGACCCCGACCTGTTTGGCTACGTGCTTCTGGATACCGCAAACAACATGGAGGCAAAAGCCGGGGCAATCCAGTGCCCGCTGGAGTCTGATACACGCCAAAACATGGGCAGGAAGGAGGGGTCGCGGAACGACACGCTCGCTTTCAAGCGTCAGGTGGTTGCCGAAGCGCTGGCAGCGCCATCAATCGCGGCCATCGCTCGGCGACACGGGCTGAACGCGAACATGGTGCATCTGTGGAGCAAGGAGCGGTTCTACAATATGTCCGCCCCTCCGGACCGGGTGATCGCCGAGATCGACGCTGAGGGCTTTTGATACACGGCCTCCCGTCGCTTCTGTGGCGGACTGAGCGCGCGCCATAGCAAAGCCAGCAGCTTGCGGCGATGCGGGAAGTACTCTGCGCGTAGGTTAACGACGAACGGCGTTTCGTCATGCCCATCCTCACCGCGGGCGCGACTCTGCCCGGGGGGACCGGACAGAGCCGCGCCTCCGCCGGGATCAGGTTCCTGAGCATGCCACCTGCACGCCCGCCGATCCCGCGCCGATCACCGAGAACGAGCCGTCCGTCTCCAGAATTACGGCTGAGACATTCTCGAGGTTCCGGCCGCCTTCGGTGCGCACCACGGCTTGCAACTCTTCATGGGTCACGCGGGCGCGGCGCATAGCGTTCGGCAACGGCGCGCCATCGCGCAGCAGCAATGTCGGTTCGGCCCGCACCGCTCGGGCGAAACTGCGCGAATGCACCGACAAGGTTGTCACCCCGTATTGCAGCGCGATCAGCAGCCCGAGCGCCGTCGCGCCTTCGGCCAGCGCCACGTCCTCGCTCAGTAGGATGGTCGCGAGGATCGAGCCGAAAGCCACCGTCACGACAAGGTCGAACGCGTTCAGCTTGGCGAGCGTGCGCTTGCCCGAAACGCGCAGCGACACCACAAGGAAGGCATAGGCCAGCGCGCCTACGATCAGCGTGCGAACGATGTCGTTCCACCCTTGGAAGAACATTTCAGACCAGTTCATGCGCGTCTCCTTTGCGGTTCGGGTGCAAGTTCGGGGCGGCACCTGACGCCCTGCCCGAGGTACCTAATCTGCCCAAACACCGGCCCTCGGGTCGTTGCACAGGCGGATCAGGATGATCGCTTTGGTGATATCGCCGCGCGACCTGCACGTGGGTTGCGCCGACGATTTGGGCGATAGGATTGCCTTGGTCTTCCCAGGCTGTAGGCGAGGGACACCGGCACGATCAGCCAACCGCCTATGGCGATGTGTGAGCCAGAATAGCCCCTCGCAGACGCGGTTCTAGTCGGGGGGCTGCGCCGTTCACCAAGGTCTGAACGTTACGGCGGGCGGCGCTAAGGACCGGAGGGCGCCCGCTACAGCACCACAGTAATGAAGTCATCTGATCGCGGCGCAGCATCATCTCGCGCGCGATCGGCGCGACAGGCGCTGCGCGTTGGCCCGAGTTGCCTGACTGTAGGGCGCGAGCCCGGCTAGCGCTGCCGCAGCGGGGCCCTTGTTGGCGGCAAGGGCACGGTTCGTCAGCTCGGTCGCCTTGGCCAGAGCGGAGCACTTTTCGAACACCATGCGCGTGGCTTCCTCGGGGTGCATGGTGCCGAGGGACATCTGCATCATGCGGATCTGTATGACGGTGGCGGAAGACAGCATTATCTGCGTCGCGCCAAATGCCCAACGCTGCCATTGCTGCGCGGTTGAAAACGCAAGATCGATCATCAGGAAACCTTTCAGAGAAAAAGCGTGTCGAAGAGATCACGCACGCCGCGATATGCCCGGCCCCGCGCGTGCGCGGGGCCGGGCGGTTCTTAACGGATCTGGATCACGCGGCACGGTCCCAGAAGCGCAGGGCACGGCAGGCCTGCACAAAGGCGGGCGCATCGCCGGGCGCGTTCAGCGTCATCATTCCGCCGTCGGCCTCGGCGAGGCCAGTGGCCTGCATCAGCGGCTCGGCGTCGGCGGTCATCGCGATAAACTTGCAATGCCCGTGGGCGTTGGTCACGAAATCCTTGCCCGGCAGCATCTTGCCCAGCTTTTCCGCGCCTTCTTTGCTCAGCACAAGCGCGACCGCGTCATAAAGCACGGAGGGCCCGCCATCGACCTTCTGGTTCGCTTCGACCACCTCGCCGTTGGATGCGGTGACACCGCCGACCTTGGGCGCCACGATCTCGACCATGCCGCCTTCGGCTTTCACGGCATCGACGAGCGCATCAAAGATCGCTTTGTCCATGCCGTCGCTGACCAGAATGCCCATCTTGCGGCCCTTGAAGCTGTCCGGCCCGTTCTTGAGGATCGACAACTTGTCCGACACTTTCAGATCGACCGGAGCGAGCGCCGGAGTGGCAGGCTCTGGCAGATCGTGGCCAAGCGCATCGGCGACCTTGGCGGCAAGCCCCTCGTCGACCAGTTGCAGGTGCGACAGGATGCGGTTGCGGATGTCGGCCACCACGCATTTGGACAGCTCGAACGCGAAACCGTTGGCGATGTGATCCTGTTCCACCGGCGTCTGCGAGATGTAGAACTGACGCGCTTGGCTGTAGTGGTCCGCAAAGCTTTCGGGGCGCAGGCGCCGCTTGGGGCCGGAGGTTTCGGCGGGGTAACTCTTGAACCCGGCCTTGGGATCGGCACGAGGGCCGCCCTGCGCCCAGCTGTTGGGTTCATAGTTGGCACGCCCGGTGGGGTTGTGCATCGCCATATGCCCATCCTGCTGGAAATGGTGGAACGGGCAGCGCGGCGCGTTGATCGGGATATGGGTGAAGTTCGGCCCGCCCAGACGCTTGGTCTGGGTGTCGAGGTAGGAAAAGTTGCGCCCCTGAAGCAGCGGGTCATTGGTGAAATCGATGCCGGGGATGATGTTCTGCGTGCAGAACGCCACCTGTTCGGTTTCGGCAAAGAAGTTGTCGACGGTACGGTCCAGCACAAGGCGGCCGACGACGCGGATGGGCAGGTCTTCTTCGGGGATGATCTTGGTGGCATCCAGCACGTCGAAATCGAACTTGTCGGCGAATTCGTCGTCAAAGATCTGCAGACCGAGTTCCCATTCGGGGAAGTCGCCGCTCTGAATCGCATCCCACAGATCGCGACGGTGGAAATCAGGGTCGGCACCGTTGATCTTGACGGCCTCATCCCAGACCACCGATTGCAGGCCCAGCTTGGGCTTCCAGTGGAATTTCACGTAATGGCTCTTGCCTTCGGCGTTCACGAAACGGAACGTATGAACGCCGAACCCTTCCATGAAGCGGAAAGACCGGGGGATGGCACGGTCGGACATGACCCACTGCATCATGTGCATGGATTCGGGCATGAGCGAGATGAAATCCCAGAAGTTGTCATGCGCCGATTGGGCCTGCGGGAAGGCGCGGTCGGGGGCTTCCTTCACCGAATGGATCAGATCGGGGAACTTCATCGCATCCTGAATGAAGAACACCGGGATGTTGTTGCCGACCAAGTCCCAGTTGCCGTCTTCGGTGTACATCTTGACCGCAAAGCCGCGCACGTCCCGCGCAAGGTCGAAAGACCCCTTGTTGCCCGCCACGGTGGAAAACCGCACGAAGGCGGGGGTGCGCTTGCCCGCTTCCTGGAACGGGTTGGCCGAGGTCAGTTCGGGGATGGCATCGGTGCATTCGAAAAAGCCGTGCGCGCCGTAGCCACGGGCGTGGACAACGCGTTCGGGAATGCGTTCGTGGTCGAAATGAAAGATCTTTTCGCGGAAATGAAAGTCTTCAAGCAGCGACGGGCCGCGTTCGCCCCCCGTCAGGGTGTTCTGATCGTCCGATACCGGGGTGCCCTGCGCGGTCGTCATGCGCGGTGCGTCGGGGTTTCGTTGATGCCATTCCCCGCCCTGTCCGACCTCGACCGGATGGTCTGCGATCTCGGTTCCTTGCTGGGTGTCCGCGGTGGTGGGGTAAAGCGCCTTGTGGTCTGTCATGTGAGCTATCCTTCGGATCGGTTGGAGCGTCGGGAAATGAGGCGCCCGGAAGGGCTAAGTGTCGCAAGGGTTGTATCCGGGCGGTTCTGGAACGGAACGTATCCGCGACGGATCTTGTTCCCGCCGCCCCGCGATTTCACGCCACCACACCTGCGCCCGGTCGTGTCTTGCCGTCGTGCTCTGGCGCGGGCGTAGCTGCGCATGCTTGTCGAGACGTCCGCGAACCTCATCACAAGATTCGTGGTCGATGGCCTGAAACCCATCAATCCGTTAGACGGTCTGGCGGCTCGCAGGCGCTTTTGCGCCCGGTCGGCAGCGATCGGGTGGTGAGGGGCTGTGACATGATCGCTGTAAGGGCCGGTGACCATGCAAACTCCGTCACCCTGCGCGCGATCCCCGGCGTCGTCGAGCCGCTCGATGGGCGTTTCATCGGCGGCCATGGCATCCTACGCCAGAACCATCAGGTTCCTCACAAATTCGGCGGCGGTGTTCTCAGTTCCAACTGTCGTCGGCATCTTCAGTCCCGCAGCCGTTTTCCATCTCTAGAGGGTTCTGCAGCAGCGCCGCTAGGTGTCGGCGGCGGCTGTGGATGCAGGAAAGCCCGCGCAGACCTTCGACGCAATCGCGCAACAGCGGAAGATCCTGCATGGCGCGCGACAGGGTCATCGGTAGGGATGGGGTTTGTCGGCCGAGGTGTTGCGCCACCATCGCCTCGAACGGGACGAGGGCGCTATCGACGCTGCAATCGCCGCAGCCCGACCGCGCTAGGATCTGATCCGCCATACCGCCCGGCGCGCGGCCGATCAGCCGCATCGACGCCACCACGACGGCCTGATCCGCCCGGATCGGGCGTAGCCCCGCCTGCCTTACACGGGCGATGATGTCGCGATCTTCGCCCGAGGGCATCGCGCGGTAGCCCCCCACATGTAGATAGGTGGCCCGGCGAAAGCCAAGGTTGGCGCCGCCGGCGGTGTTCAGCCCGATCCCGTCCGGGCCGGCGGGGTCCATCAGGCGTTCAAACTCCATGGCGAGTTCAGCAAAGTCGTTTTCGATATGCTGACGGCGCAGGAACTGCCCGGGAAAACCGGCCAGCTCCTGTGCGGCAACCTCTATGCGCCCCAGAACGGCGGGCGCGCGGTGCAAGGTCATTTCCATCTCGGCCTGCCATCGAGGGGCGGGCCGACAATCGGCATCGGTCGACAGAAGGACCGACGCATGCGGCGCAGCACGCAGCGCTACACTGTGACCAAGGCCCCGCGCCTGTCCGACACTGCCCTTGGCGAGATCTGCTTGGATCACGATCAGGGGCCAGTGCCTGGACCGGGCGCGATCCAGAGCGATGGCGGCGGTGTCATCCGTGGTGTTGTTGACGCATATCACGATACCGGCGCGGCGCGGGGTGGCTTGCGCGAACAGGCTGTCGAGGCAATCGGCGATATAGGCCTGTTCATTGCGCGCAGGGATCACGATCACGGTGCCGGATGCGGCGAAGGCACCGGGGTCGACTGCCGTCAGGGAGTGCTGCGTCATGCTCTGCCCTCGGCGCGGTCGATGCGGTAGCGGGCGCCGCCCCCTGCGCGGTGCCAGCCGCGGGGGGTTGCGGCGCGGAACAGGTCCAGCGCGTCGCGCCCCTGCAGCGGGTTGCCGCTGTGCCCAAGCCATGTGACGCAGAGCAGTTCCGCCCCGGGCCATCGCCTGTCGAGCTGCGCGGCAAGCGCGCGGATGCCATCCGGATCCAGGAAATAGAGGATCTCGGACAGGATGATCAGGTCATGCGGCCCGTCCGGCAACGGCGCGGGCAGGAACAGCTTCACGAAGCGCCCGCCCGGGACGGCGCGTCGCGCCGCCTGCAGGGCCGTCTCGACCGCATCGACGCCAGTATACTGTCCGCAGATCGGCGCGATGTGGCGCGCCAGCTCTCCGTTGCCGCATCCCAATTCCAGCGTGGAGCTATAGGCTGGCCGGCCAAGGGCGGCACGCGTGGCGCGGAACTTGGCCTGTTCGTAGGCGCTCGTCCGAAAGCCCCAGGGGTCGTCTCCGCTGGCATAAAGCGTTTCGAGGTGATCGAGATGCACGGCGCTCATGTGGCGTGTTCCTCGAAGAAGATCTCGTCGGTTTCGACGAACAGGCGCACGAAGCCGGGGTCGAGCACGAAGCCTTGGTCGTCATCGGTAAATATCTTACCGTGCTGGCTCTGGTGCGCTGCGATGGCGCGGGCCTTGCGTTCGCGCACTGCAGAGGTGTCCAGCCGGTATTCGCTCATGCCCGCCAGCTCTGTGCGGAAATCAGGCTGTTTCCAGCGCGACCAGACCGGGTAGAACATCAGCCGAGCGCCAGTCACCCGGGCCGCGAGGCGAGCAATCTCGGCGGTTACTTCGTGGTCGCAATGCGGGTCCGTGGGGGCTGTGGCGAACAGACAGCGCGCGCCCAGCCGGGACATAAGCGCGGCGATGCTGCGGGCGATGGAGAACACCGGGACGGACGGGTCCGCCATGCCCGCGTCAGGCAGACCAAGGCGGGTGACATCCTCTGCAGTTCCGCCCAGCTCGCGGATCGCAGCGTCGAGTTCCCGCGCCCGGACGTCTGTCCGCTGCCGCGCGGGCCAGCCGCGCGAGCCGGGATGCGACGCAGCGCCGTTCGTCATCAGCACGACATGCGCACCGTGGCCAGCAAATGCATTGGCCAGCAAGCCGCCGCAGCCAAGCGATTCATCATCCGGGTGGGGCGCCAAGACGACGATGGGGTAGGGCCCGCACAGGTACGATGCGGTGACCGGGCGGGCGAGGGGGGGCGTGTCAGTCGCAATCATCGAGCCACTCCGCCATTCCGCCGGGGCGGCCCAGCATCGCCCGGCCCACCTGCATCAAAAACGCATCGCGTGCCGCTTGCCGCAGGTAGCAGGCTAGGTCGCGTGCGTGGTGCCCGATATCGTCATCGGAGGCAAACATCGACAAGCCCACCGATCGTTCCACCGCCGCGATGCAATCCTGCCCCAGCTCCTCGGTCAGCAGCCGCGTCGATACTGACAGTACGGCGGCTTTTTCGGGGGCGGCGGCGCCCGATGCCCCCTGAGCATAGCGTCCTGCCCGCCGGATCGCTGCCCAAGCGGCAGTGACTCGCAGAGCTATCGGGGAAAGCCGCAGCAGATGGGCATCGGCCTGCAGGTGGTTGCGCGCCCGCAGCTGCGCGGCGGCGCGATCCAGCAAGCCCGTGATCCCGCCCACCGCCACCGCCGCGATCCGCCAGGTGCCCCCGACAAAGTGCGGCTCGGTGGTGTAGCATCCGGGTGGGCCGATTGGACGTGCGGCAAGATCGCTGCAATCGAACCGGCCCGAGCGCGACGCCTGCATGCCGCTCATATCCCAACAGCCAGGGTCATGGCGTTCGGGATCGGTTGCATCCACGAGGTAAAGCTGCTGCTCAGCGCCGCTGCCGGTCGTAACGATGGCCTGATCCACGATGCCAAGCCCCGACGCAAAGCGTTTCGCCCCGCTCAGACGCTCGCCATCGGTACTGACCGGAGGTGTGGCATCAGCGCCCCATACCCCAAAGATGTGACCCGCTTTCAGATCGGATCGCAGCGCGGCGCGGTCTGCATCATCGCCATAGGTCATGACAAGGCGCAGTGCATTTGCATGACCTTCCAGCAGCCGGCCCAGCGACAGATCAATCGCGGCGGCATCGCGCAGTCGCCGTGCCAGCTCATGTGGGCCGCAGTTTTCGAGGCCGGCGGCAGCCGGTCGCACCGACGCTGCCGTCAGCCTGTCTTCGGGCCTTTCGCCGGGTCTGCCTTCACGGCCACTGCCAGCCTGATCCGGCTGCGAAGCGATATTCTTGAACGTCAACACGTACGATCCCCTCACTGCGGATAGTGTCCTGCGTCAACTTATGGGCGAGCTATAACGTTCCCTGCGCCACGCGAAATGGAGCGCTGATGCAGGGTGCGCGACATCGCCGCTGGCCAAAGGGAAACTGGAATGACGCCATCCAGAATTCAGGCCCGCGCACAGCTTGAAAATGAAGAGCTCAAGCGGGGCATCTTCCTGCACTCTTCCTCAAACTGAACCGCGTGGACAGCACACCGCACATTCAGACCCTCCCGATGAGTGCGAAGAGGAACACTGCAGTTCAAACCGATTGTCGGGGATGGCCGCGCTGATGACGGCACCGGTGGGGGCGTCGGGAGGTAGGCATCGGCCCGCCCGCCGGCTGCGATGGCGAAGGTCGAGCCGCAATTCCTGCCGGGTCGTCGTGTGCTGCATAACCACATGACTTGCCTGTTCGATGCAGACAGCCGCACAGTCCTGTGCTGCTCTGATACGGAGCCAGCGTGGGACAATGCCGGCGTCGGAAAACTCGACGAAGTCTCTGCCGGTTCTAGGATGTCTTCCCGGTCATCACGCGGCAGGCCGCAGGCCGTCAGTACTATCGCCTTCGCGTGAATGGGCGCTCATGCGCTCGGTGGCTTCAGAAAGCTGGGCGGCGACGTCTTTCGAGCGGTCTCGCACGCGAGCACCTGCACGGAAAGCGCCGTCCGTCGCGGCATCCGCGCGCTCGGAAGCAGACAGAATCGGATCCTGCGCCGCAGCGCCGCTTGTTTCTCGGGTGGCGCAGACTGACAGGGCGCTAAAGGCACCCCGCGCGGTGACCGCCTGTTTCGGAACCAGCCGAGCCCAGTAAGGGTTTGTCGTCAACAGGCGCTTGTTGGTCAACGCCGTCCCGCTCGCTACGTCTAGGGCGTGCTCCGCCGAGCAGTCCAAACCAAAGGAGTCACCACTTGTTCAACAAATCCTGCGACAGGCATGCCGATCCGCTTTGCGACTGCCGGCTGGGTCTGTTCAAGGCCACTGTTCACCCCGTTAGCAGCAACTTGGCTCAATAGCGGCATCGTGCCGTACGACTTAGCCGACTTCCGCCGTGCCAGTGGGCAAACAAACGCACACCGGCAGGTCAAGTCAGGTTCGCCGTCAATCGTCAAATCTGTAATCGACAGCGATGCAGCAATCGCCCCCTTCGCAAGGGGCCCAGCGGAACTGCCAACGCAGGCACGCCCGGACCCGCAGGTTAATTTCGCCACCGCGCTAGCGAAACAATCAACGACAGGAAGCTGCCCATGTCCGTCACTGAAAGAGACGCAGAACTCGTTTATGCCATCACCCATCGGGGCACTGTGCCCGAGCCTCCTGAATGGTGGCGCGGCGCGGTGTTCTACGAAGTCTACACCCATTCGTTCAATGACAGTTCGGGAAATGGCTACGGAGATATCCGCGGCATCACCGAAAAGCTGCCGTATATCCGCGATCTTGGGGTCGATGGGCTGTGGCTGACGCCGTTCTACCCCTCGCCGCAACAAGACAATGGTTATGATGTCAGCGACTTTCGCGGTGTCCATCCGCCCTTTGGCAAGGTCGAACATGTGCAGGAACTGATCGACGCGGCGCATGACCTTGATCTCAAGATCATGTTCGACTTCATCGCCGGGCACACGTCCGACGAACACCCGTGGTTCAAGGAAAGCGCCGCCTCGCGCGACAATGACAAGGCCCACTGGTACGTCTGGGCCGACCCGGCGCCCGACGGCGGGCCGCCCAACAACTGGATCAGCTCGTTCGGCGGGCGGGCGTGGCGCTGGGTGCCGCAGCGGGCGCAGTATTGCTATCGCCCCTTTCTGGCCAGCCAGCCTGCGCTGAACCTGCGCAACCAGCAGGTGATGGCCGAGGTGCTGGATAACATGCGGTTCTGGCTGGACATGGGGCTGGACGGGTTCCGCCTTGATGCCATTCAATGCCTGAGCCACGACAGTGAGCTGCGATCCAACCCGCCCGCCCGCGCGACGGAAAACCCGTCGGTCGGGGGCGGCCCCAACAACCCGTTCAAGCAGCAGATACACCTGTTTGACCGTGACGTCCCCGAAGCGATCCCGATCCTGCACCAGCTGCGCCGCGTGGCCAATGAATACGACCCGCCGCGCGTGCTGATCGGCGAGCTGGCCGATGTGGACAGCTCGCGCCTTGCGCCGAAATACACCGTCGACAACGACCGGCTGCACGCGGTCTATGACTTCGACCTCATCAACCGCGCCGACACGCTGCGCGACTGGACCTCGATGCTGCACCTGCGGTCGCGCTACTTGATGCCGGGGTCCAGCCTGAACGTGTTCACCAACCACGACTCCCCGCGTTCGGTGTCCAATCTGATGCCTAAAGCCTGTGCCGCCGGGCGCGCGCCAGACGCCGCCAAGCTATTGCTTTTCCTACAAACCACGCTGATGGGCGGCGCGATCCTATTTCAGGGGGAAGAGTTAGGCCTGCAACAGCCCCACATCCCGTTCGAGGAACTGCAGGACCCGTGGGCCAAGGCGCTTTGGCCCGATTTCGAGGGCCGCGACGGTGTGCGCTGTCCTCTGCCCTGGACCCGAGAAGCGCTCAACTGCGGGTTCTCTGACTCTGAAACACCTTGGCTCAAGGTGCCGCATGACCACCGCGACAGCGCCATCGATGTGCAGGAACAGGACCCCGACTCTGTACTGCAATTCACCCGCAAGCTGATGCGCTGGCGCCGCACGATGCCCATGCTCAGAACCGCGTCCGAGCGCATCTTCGAAGACGTGCCCAGCAAGGTCATCGCCTTTGAACGAGAAAAGGCGGGAGACAGCCTGATCTGCGCGGTGAACTTTGCCCTGAAGCCGACTGAGCTGACGCTGCCCAGATCGTCCCTGCAAACGCAGTTCTCGCGCGGCGAAATAGCGCTTGATCAGGATAGCCTGACACTCGGCCCACTGGCCGTGATCGCGCTGTGCTGACCGTCCTGATGAACCCCAAAAACACAGGAGCAGACATGACCGCTCATGCCCCCCCTCCGCACGCGGCCCCCAATGCGGCGTCCGAACGTACCGAACGCTGGTGGCACCGTGCCACTGGCTACCAAGTCTATCCGCGCAGCTTTGCCGACAGCAACGGCGACGGCATGGGAGACATTCCCGGCATCACCTCCAAGCTGGGGCACCTGTCCGACCTTGGCATCGGCTTCATCTGGTTGTCGCCGGTCTATGCCTCTCCGATGATCGACAACGGCTATGACATCGCGGATTATCGCAATATTGCCCCGGAATTCGGCACGCTGGATGACATGGACCACCTGATTGCCGAAGCACGCGAGCGCGGCATCGGCATCGTGATGGATCTGGTGGTGAACCACTCGTCATCGCTGCATCACTGGTTTCAGGCGGCGCGCGCATCGCGCGACTGCGCCCAGCATGATTATTACATCTGGCGCGATCCCGCCCCTGATGGCGGGCCGCCCGACGATGCGCGCGCCGCCTTTGGTGGCCCGGCGTGGACCTATTGCGAAGAGGTCGGGCAGTATTATTTCCACTTCTTCAGCCCTGCTCAGCCCGATCTGAACTGGCAGAACCCCGCCCTGCGGGCCGAGATCTACGACATGATGCGCTGGTGGCTCGACCGGGGTATCGCGGGCTTTCGGATGGATGTGATCAGCCTGATCGGCAAGGATGTCGATGCCCGCATCTACGAGGAAGGCCCCGACCTTCACCCATTCTTGCAGGAAATGCACCGCGAGGTGCTGGCCGGGCGCGATGTGCTGACCATCGGCGAAAGCTGGTCGGTATCTATCGAAACCGGCCTGCTCTACTGCGGGCGTGATCGGGATGAATTGGACATGGTGTTCGAATTTTCTCACATCCGCGAGGGTTGGCACCCCGAGCTGGGCAAGTTCGCGCCCAAGCCGTTTGACCTCGTAGCGTTCAAGCGCGCGCTGTTTTCTTGGCAGGACCTGACGCGCGACGATGGCTGGCACGCGCTGTTCCTGTCCAACCACGACCTGCCGCGGCAGGTGTCGTTCTATGCCGATGACCGTGCCCACCGCCGCCCTGCCGCCAAGACGCTGGCCACGGTGCTGCACCTGCTCAAGGGCACGCCCTTTGTCTATCAGGGCGAGGAAATCGGCATGACCAATGCGCGTTTCGAACGCATCGACCAGTACCGCGACCTTGAGACGCTGAACCATTTCGAAGAACAGATCGCGCAGGGCGTTTCCCCTGAGGCGTTTCTTGCCGGGGCCAACCGCAACAGCCGAGACCATTCCCGCACGCCAATGCAGTGGAACGCGGCGCCCCACGGCGGGTTCACCACAGGCACGCCCTGGATACAGGCCAACCCGAATTTCGGCGAGGTGAACGTCGAACAAGACATGGTGCATAGCGAAAGCGTCTTCGCCCATTACCGGCGGCTGATCGCACTGCGCAAGGAAAGCGATCTGGTGACCTTTGGCCACACGGTGCAGCTGATGCAGGATGATCCCGACATCATCGCCTTCGAACGTCGGCTGGGTGACGAACGACTGTTCGTCATCGCCAACTTCACCGCGCAGGACCGTGAGCGTGAGCTGCCGCAGGGACTGGCAGGGCAGGCGGACTGTCTTGTCTGGTCGCACACACCGCGCGGCGAAATTCCGCGTTCTCTGCGGCTTGTTCCCTATGAAAGCTTGGCCTGGAAGCTATAGCGCTGCGCCCGCGCAGGGATCAGGTTCCGGTCCGGGCCGCCTCGCCACCTATAGCCGAAAACGATCCATCCGATTTCAGGGTCACAACCGACATATCGTCCTGCTGCCGGCTTCTTGCGCTGCGAACCACCACCTCCAGCGTCTCTCGCGTGACAGAGGCACGGCGCATGGCGTAGGGAAGTTGCGCCCCATCGCGCAGCCGCAAACTTGGTTCGCTTCGCTCGGCCCGGGCAAAGCGGCGCGACCGCGCCGAAAATTCCATCATCCCATATCGCAGCGCGATCACCAGTATCAGCGCCACGGCGCCTTCGGCCAGCGCCACATCTGCGCTTGCCAGCATTGACGAAAGGGTGAACCCGAAGGCGACCGTTACCACTAGATCTGACGCATCCAGCTTTGCCAGCGTGCGGTTACCTGAAGCGCGCTGCGGCACCACGAGGAAGGCGTGCCTGTGATCGCGGTGCGAACGGTGCCGTTCGACCCCCGAAATAACATCGCAGACCAGTTCATACGTGGCTCCTGTGCGGCTCGGGTTCGAGAGCGGCACCTTGCGCGCCGCCCGCCGGGGGAAGGCATGGAACGGGAAGACTAGGGGCGGCAGGATGGCCGACAGCCCCGCGCGGGCAGCGATTTATAGCTTCCAGCATGCGTTCGTGGGTATAAACTCCACTGCGACGCGTGCGCGGGCGCCGCTGCGCCGAATGGCGATGGCCTCGCGCCTTCTATTTCGCCAATGGGAAGCGTTCCTCTAACATGATGGCGCGAGCGGGCTTTTCACCGCATGCCATTCACACACTGACCGCGTCCACTCCGCTGAGGTAGTGTTCAGCGCCAGATAGATCAACTTGGCCGCCGCCTCATCGCTGGGGAAATAGCCGCGGGTTCGGACCGCGCGGCTATTTCCGAGTTCAGCGCTTCGATGGCATTGGTCGTGTAAATCAGCCTGCGCACCTCGGGTGGAAAATCTAAGAACGGAATGAGCTCGTTCCAGACCCGCCGCCAGCTCGGCGCTATGGCCGGTTAGCGCTTTGACAGATCGCTCGCTTCTGACCTGCCACGGGATTTTTCCTCCATTTGGAATTAGAGTCCGACCCAACGAAGGGACGGACAATGA
>NZ_JAHKQA010000054.1 GCF_018860705.1 Citreicella sp. C3M06 | reverse complement strand
TATGAATCCTGACCCTAGCTCAGACCCACCTGGTCGGCCCTCGGCGCAGAGCTGTTATCAAACGGATGCCCGTCAGTAGGATGCTTCCGACCGGACAGAGTCACGGCAGCAGATCTACCGGATCGATTCCGCGCTTGTCGGCACTGGCACGAACGGCCGCGCGAAGGGTTTCGCTCCGCTTGAGCAAACGTCTGAACCGATCCTCTTCCAGAACAAGCAGCGTCGTCGGTGCGATGGCACGGACATCGGCCCGGCGCGCCTTGTCCGTCAAGATGGCCATCTGGCCGAACATCTCCCCGCGCCCCAAGCGCCATTTCTGGCCCGCGCTTTCCAGTTCGACCGCGCCCGACGCGATGAAAAAGACACTTCTGGCAGGGGTCGCCTTGCGAAGAAGCACCTCGCCACCATCGGCGTAGCGTGTCGCGAGCGCCCGCCCCATGCTCTTCATGTCACTTTCCTCGAGATCGGCGAAGAGCGGGAAATGTCGGACAAACGCCACCCGCTGGACCGCGACGTCCAGAGTGGGACGTTCCTCGACCGTCACCCGGCGCGTTGCCAGCTCCTGCATGAGCGCTGTGTAAACCTCGGTGCCGATCAGGCCGTCTTCACGCATGGCCACATACTCTCGCTCCTCCATCCGCAGCGCAGTGCGGCGGATGAAGCGCCGTTCGATTTCCTCCGCATAACCGGGATATTGCAGCCTTAGACCGTCCAGCGCAGTCTCGATTGCCTCGATCCGCCGGGCCAGCAATTCGTGCAGCAATTCTGCAACCCGTCTGCCGTGAATTCGCCGGATGCGGCCATCGATGAAGGCCCCCAGATCACGCAGGATCAGGCGTTGCGACAACAGCAGTTCGAACCGGTCGGCCGTCATACGTGCGAGCGGGGCTGAAAAACCCAGTCGCCCATGCAGCAAAACCGCGCCGCGAAACGCCGATCCGTAGGAGACGCTTCGCCGGGCCGCGCGTTGATATCCGCTACGGCCCTGCGTGCGCGCCCCTTCGATCAGCCGGTCGGCGTTAGACAGGACAAGTTCCGCCATTCGGGCCGAGATGGTCCGTTCGCGCACCCGTTCGAGGATCGTATCACGCTCGTGGCCAGCCAACGCGATCAAGCCCAGAGCGATGCGATCGCGCTCCAGGATATCGGCGCTCGCTTCGGCCTCCTTGACCGCCGCGTCCAGACGTTTGCCGAACCGCTTCGCTTCCGTCCGAACGGTCTCGCGGTTGAGGTCGTAGTTCTCGGTGGTCCGCGCGACATCTTCACGGACAGTCTGCAAGGCAACTGCAACGACCTGCCTGGAGAGGGCCTCGTCAATCGGAGACAATCGGTCGAGGCCCAGTCGGCCGATGACCCAGCGCAGCGTGGTGCCTTGAACCACGAGAGTGAAGAGTGTGAACCCCGTGGCGAGGATGCCGACGAGGCGCTGGATATCGGCCGGCACATGGACGCTTTCCGTGACCGCCAGAGCCAAGGCGAGCGTCACCGCCCCCCTGAGGCCACCCCATAGGATCGCCACCCTGTAGGGACGCTCGACGGCCGGAGAAAGCTTCAGCGCCGTCAGAAGCGGCATGAGGCCGAACAAGATGGCCATTCGCGCGACAACGGCTGCAAGGATCACCACGCCGATCAAGACAAGGTCTGCGAGCCGGACCTCTTCAAGCAGCCTTGGGATCAACAGCGCGGCAAGAATGAAGATGAGGGCGCCGGCCCAATGAGCCAGCACGCCCCATAATTCGCGAAGGTTCGCCCATGATTGAGGAGGGAGGCGCCCGGGAGCCGTCAGGTTGAGAGTCAAGCCGGCGGTCACTACCGCGATCACGCCCGACGCTCCGACGCTCTGCTCCGCCACTATGTAGGCCAGGTAGGGCAACGCCACAGAGATCGAGACCTGTGCCAATTCGTGACGGCTGAACAGTGCCATCACCCAGACGGCGATCCGTGCGGCCAGCCAGCCGGTCACCGCACCGCCAGCCACGAGGACCGGAAACCGCGCCAGGGCATCAGCTAAATTCGGGTCCGGGAGGCCCAGCATTACGAAGGCCATGAACAGGCCGAACAGGGCGATGGCCGCCGCATCGTTCAGAAGGCTCTCGCCCTCGATGATACGCGCCAGGCGCCGCGGTGCCGAGATGGAGCGGAATATCGAAACCACCGCCGAGGGGTCGGTGGTTGACACGATGGAGCCCACCAAGAGGCACGCCGCCAAAGGAATCGTGCTGGCCCAGGAAAGGGCGTAGCCTACGGAAATCGTGGCCACGAAGACGGCAAGGATTGCAAGGACCAGGATGGGGACCCAATCGTCTAGCATTCGCCGCAAGTTCATCCCCAATGTCGCCTGAAACAGGAGCGTCGGCAGAAAGACGTAGAGGAATACGTTGGAGCGGATCGGCAGCCCGAGGATCGCCTCGGCGACCGGGTTTAGCGCGTCCGTCAGTTCCGTTCTCAGAAAGAAGGTCGCGCCGATCCCGATCAGTATACCAAGAACCGCAAGGATCACGCTGTAAGGCAGCCGCAGGCGCGCAGCGAAAGGTTCGGCGGCACCGATGACCAGAAAGAGCGATGCAATGACTGTGGTGACGAGAATGATATCCATGCGCCGGGAATACCAGAAATTTCCCCGGACGCATCCGCGTTATCGGCGCGATCGGCGGAGGCTGTGTGGAATCTGGAGGCTGGAGACCGCGGGGGCGGCGGTTCGGTCTGAGTCGGCTCCATGACGACAGCGAACCGGGCAAGAACCTCTGCGTCGATCTCGTCGGTCTTGGCAAGACGGCCAAGGACATCCGCAAAACGCCGGGATCGGTATGGATTGATGATCGCGACTGGAACACCAGCAGCGTGCAGACAGACATGCGCCGCACGATGGTATCGCCCCGTCGCCTCCATCACCACCAGCTTGGCCGATACCGCCAAGCACCGTGTTCGGAGCTTGTGGATTCCGGCTGTATCATTCTCGACCCGCAGCCGCTCCCCGTCAGGGTGCAGGAACACGTCGAGCCAATTCTTGCTGACATCAATACCGACCACGACGGCGGCCGGACTGCTCCTGCTAGGCGTTGCCTTTCCTCTCATGCGGGACATCAAGGACTCCCCTTCATCTGTTCAGGACCAAAACCTATAAAGGGGACCGACCCAGCTTTCCCACGGCCCTGAAAAGCCCAAGGGAACTACGGCCCGATCCCCACCCAGACATCCCACATTGCAGGCGCTCCGGGGAGACGTTCCGCGAACGGTGACGTCCTACCGGGAAAGATAAGAGGGGAACTCCGGCCTTCAGATGATTTGTGCAACAGCGCCGTTTCATAGCCAAAACATGACGGTTGCGGCGAGAGCGTTGGCGGACAGGAACACCTTTGGGCATCTGTCGTATCGGGTTGCGACACGCCGCCAATCCTTGAGTCTGCCGAACATGATCTCGATGCGGTTGCGGCGTTTGTAGCGACGTTTGTCGTATTTTACGGTAGTCTTGCGCTGCTTGCGGCCGGGGATGCAGGCGCGTATCCTATTGTCTTTCAACCCTTCTCTGAACCAGTCGGCGTCGTAGCCTCCGTCGCCAATAAGCCAATCGATGTTCGGCAAGCTGCTGAGCAGCGCCCGCGCTCCGATATAATCGCTGACCTGACCGGCGGTGACGAGCAGATTGAGCGGGCGTCCTTGGCTGTCGTAGACGGCGTGCAGCTTGGTGTGCATGCCGCCCTTGGTGCGACCGATCAGCCGTCCGCGCCCCCCTCTTCTACGCCCATGCTGGTCGCTGTCCGGTGTGCCTTCAGGTAAGTCGCGTCGATCATGACAGTCTTCTCTTCGCCGTGGTCAGCCGCCAGTCCCATCATCATCTGGGCTGCCCTGCCACTGAACTTTCATCCAGCCGGAACCGGAGTCCTTTGGGTTGATACGCCGATTGGCGCAGGTGGAGCAACCGACATCCGTGCGGAGCTTTCAGCTGGCGCAGTGCGGGTGTCGGTTGCGGTGGTGAGGTGTTCGGCGAATTCCTTTGGTGTCTGATAGCCAAGCGCCGAATGCGGGCGTGTTTCGTTGAAGTCGGCGGTCCAGTCCAGGATCACGGCACGGGCGTGGGCCATGTTCCGGAACATGGTCTCGTTCAAAAGTTCATCGCGCATGCGTCCGTTGAAACTCTCTACGAAGCCATTTTGCATGGGCTTACCCGGTGCGATGTAGTGCCACTCGATCTTGCGCTCCGTAGCAAAGGTTAAGATCGCGTTACTGGTCAGTTCGGTGCCGTTGTCGCTGACAATCATGCCCGGCTTGCCACGCCGTTCGATCAGGGCGGCAAGTTCACGCGCCACACGGCGCCCGGAGATCGACGTGTCCGGAATGGCCGCGAGGCATTCCCGGGTGACGTCATCGACGACGTTGAGGATGCGAAAGCGCCGCCCGCAAGCGAGCTGGTCGTGAACAAAATCCAACGACCACCGGGCGTTTGGCCGTGCCTCGACCAGGATCGGTGCCCGGGTTCCTACTGCCTTGCGCCTGGCCCGGCGTTTGCGCACCGTGAGCCCTTCTTCTCGATACAGCCGGTAGATACGGTTGATCCCTGACGGTTCGCCATCGCGGCGCAACAGCACGAACAGACGCCGATAGCCAAACCGGCGGCGTTCATTGGCCAGATCCCGCAGCCGTTGGCGCAGCTCCGTCTCGGGCGGCCTGATGGACTGGTAGCGGATCATCTTGCGATCTGCCCCAACGAGGCGGCAGGCCCGCCGCTCCGACAGGCCCAGCTCGGCCTGAAGATGCGCAACGGCTTCGCGCTTCACGGCGGGCTCTACCATTTTTTTGCGAGCAGTTCCTTCATCGCCGCAGCATCCAGCATCTGTTCCGCCAGCAACTTCTTCAGCTTGGTGTTCTCATCCTCAAGCGCCTTCAGCCGCTTGGCGTCGGAAACCGTCATCCCGCCAAACTTCGCCTTCCAGGCATAAAAGGTGCCTTCCGACATCCCGTGTTTGCGGCACAGATCAGCGCACTTCGCGCCGGCCTCATGTTCGGTCAAAATGCCCCCTCTCGGCAGCATTCTGCGAATGCGCCTGCCGGGCAGTGGATGATCTGTTCTTCGCTGTATCTCGTTCGCTTCATTGTCCGTCCCTTCGTT
>NZ_JAHKQA010000090.1 GCF_018860705.1 Citreicella sp. C3M06 | reverse complement strand
CCCGAGGGGCGCACTCCACCGATCAAGGAGATCACCCATGACCAAATACATGTTAGCAGAAACGGTCGCGCTGAAGGCGCTTCTTTCAGACACCGCAGATCATCAAATACTGGCCGAGATGCTTGGGTTTGTCGCCGACCGCCTGATGGCGCTGGATGTGGATCAGCAATGCGGTGCTGGAACGCATGAGCGCAGTACCGAACGGGTAAACCATCGGAATGGATATCGTGAGCGCCGGTGGGAAACTCGGGCCGGGACCATCGATGTTCAGATCCCGAAGCTTCGGAAGGGGACGTATTTTCCTGAGTTTCTGGAGCCCCGCCGGGCCTCGGAAAAGGCGATGACGGCAGTGATCCAAGAAGCCTACATTCAGGGCGTTTCTACCCGCTCAGTCGATGAGCTGGTGAAAGCGATGGGTATGACTGGCGTCTCCAAAAGCCAGGTCTCGCGCCTTTGTGTCGAGATTGACGAACGTGTTGACGCTGTCCTCAACAGACCGCTGGAGGGCGAATGGCCCTACCTCTGGCTGGACGCAACCTACATCAAGGTCCGCCGCTCGGGGCGGATCGTCAGCGTCGCGGCCATAGTGGCGGTTGCGGTCAATACTGACGGACGGCGTGAGGTTCTGGGCGTCGCCATCGAGCCCAGCGAGGCCGAGGTGTTCTGGGACGAGTTCCTGCGCGCTCTGGCCGACCGGGGCCTGCGTGGGGTCAAGCTGATCATCGCGGATGAACACAAAGGACTGAAGGCCGCAGCCGCCAAAGTGCTGGGGGCTACGATCCAGCGTTGCAGGGTTCACTTTATGCGCAATGCCTTGGCCTGCGTCGGTAAAAAGGACCGCCCAATTGTCACAGCGGCACTCAGAACAGCCTTCGATCAGGACACGCTGGCAGAAACCAAGGATCACTGGGCGAAACTGATTGAGGCCTTCCAGCCGCGCCACACCAAGTTCGCCGAACTAATGCTACGCGCCGAAGACGACGTGCTGTCCTACAAGCCGTTCCCAAAAGCACACTAGCGGCAAATACACTCTACCAATCCCTTGGAAAGGCTGAACAAGGAGATCAAGCGCCGGACCAATGTCGTCGGTATTTTTCCCAACGAGCAAGCCATCAGACGTCTTGTAGGAGCGTTGATGCTGGAACAGTACGACGAATGGGTGGTCTCACGGCGTTACATGACGCCGGAAACTGTTGCCGCCATCTGCGAGGATATCACCATGGACCCGGCAAAGATCGCCGCCCTGTAAACCGGCTCATCTCCCAGCCGTAGAACAAGTTACACCACGCCTCGGGACACTACCCCGAGCGTGTCCGAACCAAGCAGAAAGGATGATTGGCAGGTCGAACAATCTACTTGCGTGCTGTGTGAAAAAACATCTTATCATCAGAGAGATGAGGGCGTTTCTTTGCGAGTATCGAAATTGTTTCGATCGGGGGCGTTCCCTATTTTCATGACAAGGATTGTCCAACCATGCGGACCAGTCAAAGCCATCCTCTGCAGATCGCCGCTGTGCGGTCTGACGCCCTTCCGGGGCGGATCGGCATCACCTTCTGTCCCGGCAAGATCCAGCCGGGAGCGATGTCGGGAAGCTGGAACCGAGACCTCGGGCTGGACCTCGACGCCATCGCCGCTTGGGGTGCGACGGCGGTCGTAACATTGGTCGAGGATCACGAACTGCAGACGCTGCAGGTGCCGCGGCTCGGTGCGGAGGTGGCCGCCCGGCACATGAGCTGGTTCCATTTGCCGATCCCGGACGTTTCCGTGCCCGATGCGGCGTTCGAGGCGCGTTGGGAAACGGTTGGTCGCGATTTGTGCGACCGGCTCCGCGCGGGGTTTGATGTGGTGGTCCACTGCAAGGGCGGGCTCGGCCGGGCAGGGACCATCGCCGCGCGGCTGCTGATCGAGCTTGGAGACACGCCGGGCGATGCGATCGCCAAGGTCCGGACAGCGCGCCCGGGCGCCATCGAGACGGCGGCGCAGCAGGGCTACGTCCTGCGGCAACAGGCGCGCCGGGAAGATGTGCCCGCGACAACGGCCGAGGCTGTTCGTGATCGTGCCGTCGGTGCCTTGCTCGGGCTTGCGGTCGGGGATGCTGTTGGCACCACGCTTGAGTTTACCACCCGTGACAGCCAAGGGCCGCTGAGCGACATGGTGGGGGGCGGGCCCTTCGGCCTGAAGCCCGGCCAGTGGACGGATGACACGGCCATGGCGCTGGCGCTGGCCGACAGCCTCGCGCAGTCGAGCGCGCTCGACGAGGCCGACCTGATGCGCCGCTTCGTCGACTGGCACGAGCGCGGCACCTATTCCTGCACCGGACGGTGCTTTGACATCGGCATCACCACGCGGCAGGCGCTGGCGCGCTGGACCCGCAGTGGCGATCCCATGGCCGGGTCCACCGATCCGATGAGCGCCGGAAACGGCAGCCTCATGCGCCTTGCTCCGGTGGCCATCGCGCATCTGAACGACCGTGCCCGGCTGCGCGACGTGGCGGCGCGGCAAAGCCGGACCACCCATGCCGCCCCGGAAGCGGTGGATGCCTGCGTGGCCTATGCCGAATGTCTGGCTGATGCGATCGAGGGGCGCCCCCGTTCGGACGTGTTGCGCAACCGGTCCGAAGGTTATGCCGGGGCCATTGATGGCATCATGGCCGGGTCGTGGCGCGGCAAGGCGCGCACGAAAATCCGCGCATCGGGATACGTGGCGCATTCGCTGGAGGCCTCGCTCTGGAGCGTTGCCCGGTCGGGCAGCTTTCGCGAGGCGGTGCTGACCGCCGCGAACCTCGGCGAAGATGCCGACACCACCGGAGCGATCACCGGCCAGCTTGCCGGGGCGCTCGGCGGGGCCGGTGCCATCCCGCCGGACTGGCTGGCGAAACTCGCTTGGCGGGATCGGCTGGTGGCTGCGGCCGAGGCGCTGTTGTCGAAAACCGTGGCTGACTGATCCCGGCGCGTCGAGGGGCAGAGCCAAAGGATTGATCGCGGCTTGCGCGAGCGAAGATCCGCGGTTCACAGTCCCCTCGGCGTATCCGCCGTGGCGGGTACGCCGACCTTTTCCAAGGCAAGGCCGGAATTGGGTTGCAGCGCCGTTAAGCCGTGGTGATCCGACAAGGCCGGAGCGCCGAACCCGAAAGTCTCGACAGGGGGCAGGGCTGCCGTGAGGCCGCGCGCAGGTCATCTTCTTGTCAGAGCAGATCAACAGCGACGCCCGCTTGCGCAGCGTCGCTGTGTCACCGAACCAGATCGTCTCGCGATTGCGGGTGGG
The DNA here is from genome assembly GCF_018860705.1 of Citreicella sp. C3M06. Lineage (GTDB taxonomy): Bacteria > Pseudomonadota > Alphaproteobacteria > Rhodobacterales > Rhodobacteraceae > Salipiger. Next base: position 96,706 of record NZ_JAHKQA010000090.1, on the reverse strand, counting down.
TGTTGGCCTGCACTTGGCATCCCTGCAACCGGTCGGGTTCAAAATGAGACGCCGCGACCATCAGTGCATTGCGACAATGGCAACCCGACACAGGACCGCGCAGTGTTTCTGGCAGGAACCGCGCACTAGTGGCGCGGCGCCAGTTCAAGCTCTTGCCAGATGGTCGAGAACAACTGCTGGTATTCGGGCCGGTTGCGCACGGCGACCGGGTCGACGTCTTCACTGCCCCAAGGGGTTTCGTAGACCGACTTCACCGTGGCGGGCCGGTTGGACAGCACCACGATCCGGTTCGCCATCGAGATGGCCTCGCCGATGTCGTGGGTGATCAGGATCACGCTGCGCCCCTGATCGCGAATGATGCGCTTGACGTCGGCTTGCAACAGGGTCCGGGTCTGGAAATCCAATGCTGAAAAGGGTTCGTCCAGCAAGATCACCTCGGGGTCAAAGGCCAGCGTGCGCATCAGCGCCGCGCGCTGGCGCATGCCACCCGACAGACCCGAAGGTTTCGAAGTCTCGAATCCCGACAGGCCGTAGCGGTCGATCAGGTCCTGCGCCCTGGCGCGCGCCTTGGCCTTGGCAATGCCGCGAATTTCCAAGCCCAGCGTGATGTTGTCGATCACGCTGCGCCACGGCAGCAGCAGATCCTTTTGCAGCATGTAGCCGACGTGGCCCTTGGCCTCTTCGACCTTGGTTCCGCCCACCGAAACCTGCCCTCCCTGAAGCGGGATCAGCCCGGCAATGGCGTTGAACAGCGTGGTCTTGCCACAGCCGGACGGGCCGACGAGGGCGAGAATCTCGCCCCGGTGCAGGTCCAGCGTGATGTCGCGAACGGCCTCGACGGCCGCATCGGTGCCCTCGTTGTAAACGACGCGGGCGGCGTCGGCGCTCAGAACGGGGGTCATGCTTGGTCTCCTGTCAGGAAGGCAAGGGCGATGGCGTTGAACTCATCGGGGAACACCTGGCTTGCCGCATGGGCGCCATCGGACATGATCGACAGCTTGGCGTTGGGAATGGCCTCGGCCAGCGCCTCGGAGAAATAGGCCGGGGTCAGGTGGTCATTGGCAACGCCCATCACCAGCACCTCATGCGGGATCTTTGGCAGATCGGCGGTGCGGTCAAAGGCCAGCAGCGCGTCGATGCGGCTGGTCATAATGCCAATATCGTGGTCGCCGCCGTAGATGCCGCTTTTGCCGCCCTCGATGGCGTCGATGTTGTCGCGCACCCACCAGCTGGGGTGCAGAAACAGGGGCGTTGCCTTGATATAGGCCTCGGGCCCGGCTGTCAGCAGCAGTTGCTTGCGGGTCTCGAAGCAGCGTCGGAAGAAGCCATCCGCCTTGGTCCACCCCGAGGCAAGGATGATGCGGCCCAGCCGCTCGGGGTGATCAACCGCAATCGCCTGCGCCATCGACGCGCCGGTGGAATGGCCGACGAAATCGGCTTGTTCGATGCCAAGCGCATCCATCAGCGCCAGCGTATCGGCGGCCATCTGGTCAACGGAATAGTCGATCTGCGAGCGGCTCGATTGCCCGGTGCCACGATGATCGTGCAGGATGACGCGGAAATGTTCGGCAAAAGGGGCGATCTGCGGCGCCCAATAGGCGCCGATGCCGCCAAGCCCGGCCACCATGATCAGCGGACGGCCACTGCCGTGTTCTTCGTAGTAAAGCGCGTCGCCGTCGGGAAGGGTGATGTGCGGCATATCAGTGCTCCATGTCGAGAGAACGTTCAAAGCGCGCCACAATGGCTTCGAGCAGCAGCGCCATGATCATCAGGCTGAAGATGCCAACCCAGACCGAATTCAGATCGTACAGCTGCCCGGCATAGTAGACCATGTAGCCAAGCCCTTCTTCTGCCGAGATATATTCGCCCACCACCGCGCCGATCAGCGCGAAGCCGACGTTCAGCCGCAGCGCCGAGACGATCCACGGCAAGCTGCCCGGCACCACGATGGTGCGGAAGGTCTGCCAAGGCGAGGCGCCAAGCGATTTCATCAGGCGGATCAGGTCTGGGTCGATTTCCTGCGTGCCCTTGTAGGCCTGCAGGAACGCCACGATGAAGGTGATGATCGACGCAATGGCGATCTTGCTTTCCATGCCCAGCCCGAACCAGACGATGATCAGCGGCGCGAGCGCGATCTTGGGCACGCCGTTCAGCGCAATCATGTAGGGGTGCAGGATCTTGGCCCAAAGCGGCGACAGCCACAGCAGCAAGCCGCCCGCGCTGCCAAACAGACAGCCGATGGCAAAGCCGATCACCACTTCCACCCCTGTGACCCAGAAATGCCGCAGCAGCGAGCCATCGGCCAGATGCCCGGCAAAGGATTGCACCACGCCCAGCGGCGTGCCGTAGACATAGGGTTTCAGCCAGCCGAGCCACAGCCCGACCTGCCACAGGGCGACAATCGCCAGCAGCACCATGATCTGATAGGCGCGGATGCGCAGCGCGGCGTCCACCGGGCTGCGGCGCTTGATGCGCGCCGCAGGGGTGGATTGTGAGTCCGTTGCCATGGCCATCACGGTTTGCCGAGATATGCCGTTGCGGCGATTTCGACCAGCAGTTCATCGCGCACCAGTTCCGAGATGATGCAGTAGCGCGCGGGCGGGTTGGTCCCGAAATATTCGGCATAGACCTCGTTGAAGGCCGCGTAATCCGCGCGGTTCTTGAGGATGATCACGTTGTAGCAGATGTCGGCCAGCGTGCCGCCGGTGGCTTCGACCACGCGGATGATCTCATCGATCACATAGCGGGTCTGGGCCTTTACGTCGCCCGGATGCAGGCTTTCGCCATTGGGGCCAAGGGCAAGCATACCGGCAACGTAAAGCGTGTCGCCCACGCGGCTACCGGGAACAAAGGGAGCGATGGGCGTGGGGGCGCCTTCGGGGATGATGGGGGTGAACATGATCGGGTCCTTAGTCTGCGGGGGCGGTCAGGGTGGCGTCGACCTCGGCCAGCGTGGTGGTCCAGCCGAAAAAGGTGCGTACGTTGAACATCGTGGCCTCGTGCATGGCGCGCGGCCCGGCCTGAAGGCAGCAATCCTCGACCATGACAGGGTGGTATTCATGGGCGAAGGCGTCGCGGATCGTGGTTTCGACGCAGACGTTGGACGCCACGCCGCAGACCAGCAGCGTGCGGATCCCGCGCGAGCGCAGCATCGAATCCAGCGGCGTGTTCACAAAGCCCGAGTAGCGCGTCTTGGGCACCAGCAGATCGCCGTCTTGCACGCTCAGCTCATCGATCAGCGCGTAATCCCAGCCGCCCTTGGCCAGCAGCGTGCCCTGCAATTCCGGGCGCTCGCGCATCACGCGCAGGGCGTTGGACTTGGCCTGATTGACCGACCCCGGCCCGCCCGCCTCGGTATATTTGGCGTCCCAACCGTTTTGCAGGAACACCACCTGCACACCATGATCACGGCAGGTCTGGGCCAGCGTGGCAACATTGGCATTCACCGCGTCGATCCCCGACAAATCGAAGCCGGCGATGTCAAGATAGCCGCCGCGCGCCGCATAGGCGTTCTGCATGTCCACCACGATCAGGGCGGTGGATGCGGGATCAAAGCCAACTGCTTCGGGAAGCGCGGGCAGGCTGCGCATTTCCTTGGTATCGCTCATGACAGACCAAACTCCTTCGTCGCCTTTTCGGCAAAGCTGTTGTCGACCATCTGCTCGTAGGGCAGGTCGGCGCGCAGCGTTCCAACCCCGGCTTCGTGATCGATCAGCGTGCGCCATTCCTGTTCGCTGATCATCGGATTGCGCGGCACCAGCGGGACGTCGCCAAAGAAGCGCGGGCGGGCGGCGGCGATGACCTCGGGGGCGATCTGCGGGAATTCCTTGGTCGCAACGTCGATGAACAGCTGTTCATTCTCGTGCAGCGCGCGTTCGGCCTCGGCGATGGCGTTGCAATAGGCCTGCACCTTTTCAGGGCTTTGTTCGATGAAATCCGCAGTCACGAAGGTGGACGAGAACAGCGCCGGGCCAAGCGCCTCGCCCAGCGAATAGACCACCTCAAGATCGAATTGCGTCGCGCCGATCGAGGCATCCCATTCGAATACGGTGGCGAAATCCGCGCGCCCATCAGCGACTGCCTGAAGCTGTGCGCCAAAGGGCAGCTGCATCCAAGTCACGTCTTTCTCAGGGTCCATCCCGGCCTGTTTCATCGCGTAGAACGGCGTGGTGTAGGTGTTGGACGGGAATTTCAGCGTGGCGATGGTCTTGCCGGCAAAATCCTCGGGGCCGTTGAAGGTGGTGCCGGGTTTGGCCACCGCCCAGACCGAGATCATCCCGGCGATCTTGGCGATGTTGACCATCTGCGCGCCTTCGGCGGTGGCGTTGATCGACATGCCGCTGCCGGTGACGGCGAAATCGGCTGCGCCAGACAGAACGGCGGGCACCGGCTGGGCAATGCCGCCTGCGGATTTGAGATCCGGCGTCAGCCCGTGCTTTTCAAAGAAGCCGCCGTTCATCGCGGCGTAAAGCGGCATGTAAAGCCCAAGGTGAATGGCCTCGGAAATATTGGCGGGGGTGGCGGCGCGGGCGGCGCCGGGCAGGCCAAGACTTGCCGCGCCGGTCAATCCGGCAAGGCCAAGGACAAAGCTCCGCCGGTCCAGGGACGAATGCGTCATGGACATCTCCTGTTGGATATACTGAGTGAGCCGACCTCGTGGGCGGGCCGGATGCGATGAACCTACACCAAGTTTCTGTGTCACAAAGTGCCGATGGCGCACCGCGATGTTGCGCAAAGAGCAACGCTGAGGTCTATCCGGCGCGCAGCCCCCGGAAATGCGCGACCAGCAGCGCTGACAGGGCCTTGGCCGCGAAGGACAGCTCACGATCCCGATGCACGCAAACGGTGACCCGCGCGGCTTCGAGGTCTGGGCAATCAAGGTGCAGCGCCACGAGTCGCCCGGCAGCGACATCCTTGCGCACCATGAAACCGGGCATGAATGCGACCGCATCACCTGTCATGGCGACGCGTTTGGTCAGTTCCAGCGAATTGGTGTTGATCGCAAGCCGGGCCGTCCCGGCGCTGCGCGCAATGGCGGTATCGACCATGCGCCGCATGCCGAACGATGTTTCCGGCAGCGCAAGCGGCCAGGCAAGCACATCGCAAAGGCCAGGGCGCGGGTGGCGCGCCAGCGGATGATCGGGGCAGACAAGGCAGCAGATCGGCTCGGTGTGTTCGGCCAGCGCGGCGATGTCGTTGCGCATGGGACCGTTGAAGGTGATGCCGATGTCTGCCTGATCGTCGATCAGCGCCCCGACGATGGCATCGGTGGACTCAAAGCGGATGTCGAATCCGATCTGTGGGTGGCGCGCGGCGAAATCACTGATCACGGCGGGCAGAAATTCGGCCACCAGCCCTTCGGCGGCGTATAGCGTCACCTGTCCGCGATGCAGGCCGCGCAGGTCGTCGATGGCATCGCGCACGCGGTCAAATTCGCGAAAGGTGCGTTGCGTGTGGCGCATCAGCAAGGTTCCAGCCGCAGTCATGGTCATGCCCCGGCGGCTGCGTTCGAACAGCGGCGCGCCAAGGTCGTGTTCAAGTGCCGCAATGGCGCGGCTGACCGATGAGGGCGTGACGTGCAGCGTTTCGGCGGCACGACGGATCGATCCCGAACGGGCGGTTTCGTGAAAATAGCGCAGCGCGGTGAAGTCCATGGGCGTGATATGCCTGAGTGCGATGAAACTGTCATCCATCCTTGATCGCGTCGGGGAGGGGTATGTAGAGTTCATAACGTGATGCCCGCATCGGCAGGGGATGCCCGGCCCCGGCGTGACGTGGTCAAAGCCCCCGAGGCGCAGGCCGACCTCATCGGCCGCCGAAGAGTAAAAGGCAAATCCGGGAATGGTCGGGTTCGGATTGCGGCAATTTGGCAGAACGCGGGCTTTGACCGCCCGCCTGATGACGCTTGGGATCTGTTCTGCCTTGGTTGCCTCACTCGAACCATCATCGGCATGCCTCCGGTAATGATGAGTTCTGGCTCTTGGGGCGCCGCGCGCGACGGTGGGGTGGGTTTGCGTGATGGAGGGCCGTCCAGCACCGGCTTTCTGGACGGCACCGGCGCGGTGCGCGGCGCTTGCCAGAGGGGTTCGGGGCCGTTTCTGGACGCGGGATCGGTCATGTTTTCTCAGGGCGCGTCGAATTCGGGCAGGCCAACGACGGGATACTGGTTGCCGTCCGGCAGGTATCCCATAACGACCCAGCCGTTGATGCGGCATCCGGCGACGTCTCCGCATCCCTGATTTGCAACCTCGCGCATACAGCCTTCGAAATCCCGGATGATCGCGTAGAGCGGTGGGTAATAGGCGCGCACGAATTCCGGGGTGAATTGCTTGATGTATTGGGTCGCACCGAAGTCGTAAGGGTTGCCCCCATTGAGATCCGGCGCGTTGGCAAGCGGCGAGAAGGCATCCGCAGGCTGGCCGCTTTGCATCTGGCCGTACAGACGTTCGATCAGAGCTACATGAGACCGCGCCGATCTTCTGTAGCAGACCAGCTCTGGCCGCCTTGCATCATCGCTGCCGGAGTCGGAAACGCGCCAATCCATCGGCGCCGAGAAATTATACGGCATGCAGCCGATCAGGGGGCGGGAGTCCGGGGTCATGAAGCAGGCCGATGCCCCCGCCGGAATGATCGCCAAGGTCAGGGTGCAGGCGATCTTCGCAAGAAAGTTCATGTCAACAATCCTTTGCTCTCTGATCGAACGGATCAGGAGTTTTCCGAGTATTGATCCGGGTTCAGGAACAGCAGCTTGCCGTCGGGTGTTTTCGACACCAGCCATTCTTCTCCGAAGGCGATCTGGGTGCCAACGGTCATGCGCAGCTCCCGTCCACCCCCGAAGCATTGCGCAACAAGCGCGTTGCGATGCGGCATGACATGCACCTGCCCGCGGTCGGGGCCGGTGGAGATGCTTCTGGGCCGCAGGTTTTCGACCCGGGGAAGCGTGCGGAAATATTCCTGCGGGAACGGCCCGCCCGAAGATACGATGGGCTGCGCAAGGTCACGGTACACCGGGATCATCTGCGGTGCATAGCCAAGGGCGATTTCCGGAACGGTGCCGGTCTCGGAGTCGGGGTGCTGCTTGAAAAGGATAACGGCGGGCGTGGCGTTGACCTCGTTCTTGTAGATCATCCGGTTCCAGATACTGGCTGATTGCAGGATCAGGTCTGTGAAATTCACCAATGTGTCGAGCGCCGCAGGATCGGCCCTGCTTAGCGTGGTTGGGCGGCGGTCATGGAACGCATCGATCGCCTCGTCGCCGGGATGCATGATGAGGTCCCAGATTTTCTGCCGGTCGAGCTGCGAGCGGGCGAAGGCCGGGATCAGTCTGAGGTTGAGCGGCAGCTCTCCCGCCTTGGCTGCGAGGATCAGCTCGCGGCAGCGCGGACACCAAGGGGCGACGAGCCCATAGGCGGTCGCCGCCCGATCCTGCGGGCCAGCGCTGCGCCAGAGTGACATTTCGAGACCGGTCTGAAGATCTCCGAAACGGATCGGATCACAGTCGAAAAAGGCGGCTGCGCCCTTGGGCAAGGCGGCGCCTGCCAGGCTGGCCAGAATGAGCGCGCGGCGGTTGATCGTCATGTTGAACCCTCTATAAACAACTGCCTTTCGGCACAGTCTCGCGCGTGACGTCCGGGCGAGAGCGAAAAAATGAAACGCTTTGGTCAGGCTATGGAAGGCGGATGGGCCTTTGTCCGATCGCAGCAAAAGCCCTTGCCGGGCGGGATCATGGCAAGGGCGCAGGTGGCGCATGCCACAGTCATGGGGCTACTGGGTGTAGAAACCCGACCTGCGGGCGAATTGCAGCGCGTCCGTGGAGGTGAAGGCACGCACCGCCACCCAGTCTTCGCCGCCGAAAGCGACCGTGCCGACGCTTGGGTAGGCGCTGTTGGCGCGGATCTGATCGACGAATGGCGCATCCGGGACCGGTGCGGCGAAATAGGGGGTGTCGGCCTCGCGCGCAAAGAAATTCTGCGCGCTGCGGCTGACCTGCGGCGCCGCGCGCAGATAGTCGCCGTAGCGCGCAGGGTCGGGGGCCGTGGCAGCCTGCGTGGCGCAGAATTCACCGATCTGATCAAGATACATCCATGCGCCCATGATCGAGACAATGGAATCATTGCCGCCATCGCGCAGCACGACCGAGGGATAGGCAAAACCCACCGGGGTGGCGCTTCCGACATTCTCTCCCAGCGTCATGGAGCCGAAATCAGGCGCCATGAGATGCCCCGTGACGAGGTTGATATGGCCGAAGAGGTCGCTCGCGCGCGGCGAAAGCGCCGAATTTCGCGCACCGGTATCGCTGTAGAACAGGCCGACCTGATCATCGGCATCGCTGAAAAAGGCGTTGACCACCGCGGGCCCGTATTGGCGAAAGCCCATGAAGACAAAGCGGTAATCGATGTCCTGCGGCGTCGCCAGAATGGTCTCGTAAAGTTGCTTGCAATAGGGACACCAAGGCGCGGCGATCACATAGGCCGCGCGCTTGGCGCCGCGGCGGGTGGAAAGCCAGGCCGATTTCTCCATGTTTGCGAGAATATGGCCGGGTGTGAAGGTAACACCCTGAGCGAGCGCCAAGTTTGGCAAAAGCAATGACGATGCTCCCGCAAGAATGGCGGATCGACGTGTAAACATTAAATATCCCTCGTACTATACTACCCGCAAAGGGTAGCCGGGAATCTTGCCGTGGCATAATATTTTTCCGCTCTTTGAAGACCATTCCGGCAGGGATTGGCAGAGGTTGCCCGATGTGCGACAGCGCCCGACTTGCCTGCCTGTTCACAACTCTGGCGGCCTGATCGCCCCGGCACCGCAGCCCATCGCAAGCCTCTCTCACCAACGCTTGCGGCGTCGCAATGGCGGATCGACGCCAAGGTAAACCGAAGGTTGACGCAGCGTCACCTTTGGCGCAATCTTAGCCTGCAACCAGAATTTTGCGCGAATTCCTTTCAAACAGCTCACATGAACACGGAGGTTTTCATGGCGACGCAAGGTAATGACACCCTTTTTGGTACCGCGGGCGACGATACGATCAACGGTCTTGGCGGAGACGATCGCATCGAGGATTTTGAAGGCGGCAACGACAGTTTCATCGGTGGCGATGGACGCGACACGCTGCGCGGCGGCGATGGGAACGACACGCTGCGCGGCGGCGCGGATGAGGACAACCTGCGCGGCGGGACTGGCAATGATCTGCTCGACGCATCGGGCGGCAGCGCGCAAAGCCACGATTATGGCGACTGGATCGAGCCGGGGCTGGGACAGGATACCATCCTTGGTCATGCTGGCGCCTTTGCCACCGACAACAATGGCATCGACCTCAGTTACGAGGGCCTGACCGGCACCGGCGGGCTTGTGCTGACGGTTGGAAACAACGGCTCGGGCACGGCAGTGTCGAACATTCCGGGCCTGATCAACGATACCTTTACCTATGCCGTCCGCTTTCGGGGCACCATGGACAACGATCTGATGACCGGGTCGGGCAATAATCGCTGGGAAGGCTGGGAAGGCAGCATCGGGTTTGACACGCTGCATGGCAATGGCGGCTATGACGAGCTGCTCTATCATCAGGAATACCACGCAGGCGGCACGGGCGCTGTGACGGTGAACTTCGCCACCGGCATGGCGACGGACAGCTTTGGCGACACCGATAGCTTCAGCGGTATGGAGGCGGTGCGGGGCACCGCGCTTGGCGATCATTTCACCGGCTCTGCGTCGCAGGAATACATCAGCTATCGCGGGCTGGACGGGGCTGACACCATCATCGGCTCGGACAGTTATGACCGCGCGGATTATTCGAACGATGGCAATTATGGCGGCACGGCGGGCATCCGGGCCAACCTTGGCGCCGGGACCATCGTCGACGGATTTGGCATGACCGACCGGGTGAGCCTCATCGACGAGGTCTACGGCACCGACGCGAACGACAGTATCAGTGCCGGAAGCTACGGCAGCGATGTGCGTTTCAGGGGCGAAGACGGCAATGACACAGTTCGGGGCGGCGCAGGCGATGACAGGCTGGAAGGCGGCGACGGCAACGACCGGATCATCGGAAACAACGGCAATGATCGTCTACATGGCGATGACGGCAACGACACGCTGATCGGTGGCAACGGGCGCGACAACCTGCGCGGCGGCGCGGGCAACGACCGGCTCGACGCCTCGGGTGGCAATGCCGCAAGTCAGGAGGGCGGCGATTACATCGAGCCGGGCCTTGGCAGCGATACCATCCTTGGCCACGCCGGGCTTTGGGCCACGGGAGAGGGCAATGACCTGTCGTGGCGCGACGTGGGCGGGGTCGGCGGGCTGGTGATCAGCGTCGGGGCCAATGGCACCGGCACGGCGGTTTCGGGCGTCGCGGGGGCGGTCAACGACAGCTTCAGCTATTTTCATCTGTTCTTCGGCTCGCAGGACGACGACCTCTTCAATGGCTCCGACGAAGATCGCTGGGAGGCATGGGGCGGTTTTGCCGGAAACGACACGATCCACGGCAATGGCGGCTATGACGAATTGCTCTACGACGATGAGTTTGACGATGGTGGCACTGCTGGCGTGGTGGTGAATTTCGCGACCGGGATCGCGACCGATGCTTTTGGGGGCACTGATACATTCACCGGGATCGAAGCGGTGCGCGCCACGGCAGAGGCAGACCGGCTCATCGGCTCGGCAAGCATCAACTTTATCAGCTACCGGGCGATGGAGGGCGCCGACACCATCACCGGCAGCAGCAGCTGGGACCGTGCCGATTACAACCGCGATGCATCGAGCGGCGGCAACGCGGGCATCAATGCAGATCTGGGCGCCGGAACCATCGTCGATGGCTTTGGCGACACCGACGTGGTTTCGCAGGTCGAAGAGGTGCGTGGCACCGATTATGGCGATCGCATCGTCGCGGGCAGTTTCGGCAGCTGGGTCTGGCTCGATGGCGAGGGCGGCGATGACACCATGGGCGGGGGCGCCTTCGATGACACGTTGCGCGCCGGTGATGGCGATGACCGCGCTTGGGGCAATGGTGGCGCTGACAGCCTGATGGGCAATGACGGCAGCGATACGCTGTTTGGCGATGCCGGAAACGATGTGCTCGAGGGCGATGCGGGGAATGACCATCTCGAAGGGGGCACACAGAACGACTCCCTATACGGTGGCGATGGCAATGACACCGTGCGCGGCGACAACGGGGCGGATCGCGCATGGCTGGGCGTTGGCAACGATGTCTACACCGATACCGCGCAGGCCGGGGCGAACGGAGCGGATTCCGTCTGGGGGGGCGCCGGGGCTGACAACATCCATGGCGGCGGCGGAGCGGACCTGCTTAGGGGTGAGCTGGGCAATGACACGCTGATCGGCGGTAGCGGCGAGGATACCCTGCGCGGCGGCGCCCATCGCGACCTGCTTGAGGGCAACGCCCAAGGCGACCGACTGTTCGGCGAAGGCGGCAACGACACCATCCGGGGCGAGGGTGGCAATGACTCTGCTTGGGGCGGGGCCGGGGCGGACACGCTCAACGGGGGGGCTGGCGATGACCTCATGCGCGGGCAAGGGGGGAACGATTCCCTTATCGGCGGATCGGGGGCAGATGCGCTTTACGGCGACGTTGGCGCCGACACGATCCGGGGCGGCAACGGAACCGACAGTGCATGGCTCGGCGCAGGGAACGACCTTTATACGGATACGGGGCAGGGCGGGAGTTTCGGTCGAGACTCGGTCTGGGGTGGCTCGGGCAATGATACGATCAACGGTGGCGGCGGGGCGGACGATCTGCGCGGGCAGGCCGGCGCCGACCGGCTGATCGGCGGTGGCGGAGATGATACGCTGCATGGCGGCGAAGGTGCCGATGTTTTTGTGTTCATCGGCGGCGGCGCGGACATGATCGGCGATTTCGCACTCGCGTTCGACGCGATCGAACTGCATGCCGGAACGTCCGATACTGACGATCTGACCTTCACCGATGAAGATGGCGGCGCGCTTCTTGCCTGGGCGGGAGGCTCCGTGCTCGTTGTCGGCCTTACGGCCACGGAGTTGGCATCCGCGACGGTCGAGCTGCTTTAACGGCTTGCTGAAATGATCCAATGGCCGGAACGGTTTCCCAGCATCAGAGTATTGTCGCGTGATCGCCATGCCTGTCGGCACGTTTGTCGCACACAGCTGTTGGTCTCTTTGCGCCAGACTGCCTTTGGTTCGGGGATGCGTGGTTCTTGCGCCTTGACCTGCGGCCATCGCGTCAAGGGCGGCTATGTCGCGACATCTACTGCGAGACCGGCCCTGCAGCCGTCGACAGCTCGATGATCTCGGTTGTCATCTGTTCCTGACGTGCGCGCTGGAAGTCTGACTGCAGATCTGCGGCGATGCGTTTGACGTTGGTCTGCGCCCGCGTCATGGCCGCCGCTCGGGCCTCGTTTTCCGCCGCAAATCCCAGCATCAACGCTTCGCAGAGCGCGGTGAAGACATATTCCTCGACCAGATCCGACAGCAAGGCGTCCGCAGGCAAGTTGGTCAGAGGTAGATGCGTCGTCTGGGCGGGTAAGCGACTGAAATCGAATGGAAACAGCTTGCGGCGGATCAGCGCCAGCTCTGCCGTGTCGGGATCGGCAAACAGGATCGTAACGGGTTCGCCTGCTGTCTTTGTCAGCCGTTCGAACAGGACATCAGAAAGCCTGCTGGCCAGCGATGGCACATCAACCGCATGCGATGCTGTTTCGGTGAAGTAGACCGGCGTTACGCCTTTTTCGGCAAGCGCGCTCAGGCTGCGCCCGCCAACCATGATGATCTGTGCGCCTCGGGAGGCCTCGGCCAGCGCCGCGTCGGCGATCCGCTCGCCAAAGGCGCCCGAAAACCCTTGTGCGGTGCCGACCACGATGGTCAGGCCGGGAACATCCTTGCGAGGCGGCGCGCTCGCCTGCGCGATGGTCAGAGCGGTGGAGAGCGCCTGTGCCACGCTGGCCTCATAGGCGCGGATCGGCACAAGATGGGCGCGCGCTTCGTGCTGATGCGAGACCGCAAGCGCGCGCAGCGTCGACACGATGCTTTCGATCTCGCGGATGTTGCCGATCCGGTCGCGGATGTCTTCGGGCCGGTTCATGGCGTCGGTGCTTCGGGCAGGGCGGGCAGTTTTGCGATGGCGGTGCGCACGCAGTCGGTGGCGGCCTTTCGTGTCGCCGCGTCGACTTCGGGGGCGACGTTCAGTCCGGCAAGCTGCGGCTCGGCCGCGATCAGCGGCACCAGCGCGGCCTTGAGGGCGGGAAACTGGTCGATGGCAACGGGGTCAAGCACACCATCTGCCAATGCCGCCAGCAGCGCCACCTGCACAGCCGTTGACAAGGGGCTGTAGCGGTCCTGCGCCAGCAGCGCCCCGATACGGGCACCGCGTGCGAGCCGTTTCTTCATGGCGGCGTCACCAAACCCGCCAAATCGCGAGAACATCTTCATCTCGAGATATTGCGCATAGTCCAGCCGCAGACGCCCCGCCACCGCCTTGAGCGCGCGCGGCTGCGCCTTGCCGCCGACGCGGCTGACCGACAGGCCGACATCGACCGCCGGGCGCTGATTGCCGGCAAACAGCGTCGCCGAGGTCACGATCTGCCCGTCAGAGATCGAAATCAGGTTTGTCGGGATATAGGCTGACAGGTTGCCCGCCTCGATCTCGGCAATCGGCAGGGCGGTCAGGGAACCGCCTCCCATGGCCTTGGACAGTTTCGCCGAACGTTCCAGAAGCCGCGCATGCAGATAGAAGATGTCGCCGGGATAGGCCTCGCGCCCGGGCGGCTGGCGCGACAACAGCGCCAGTTCCCGGTGCACGGCCGCGTGCTTGGTCAGATCGTCGTACACGATCAGCGCATGGCCGCCGCGGTCGCGGATCGTTTCCGCCATGGATGTCGCCGCGAAGGGCGCAAGCCAGCGCAGCCCCGGTTGCGACGTTGCGGGCGCGACCACAAAGATCGTCCGGTCAAACGCGCCCTTCTGGCGGACCGCTTCTATCACCCGGCGCACCGCAGTCGCGCGCTGGCCGATGGAGACGTAGATGCAGACGATGTCGCTGTCTTTCTGGTTCAGGATCGCATCCACCGCGATCGAGGTCTTGCCGGTGCCGCGCTCGCCAATGATCAGCTCGCGTTGTCCGCGACCCACGGCAAAGAGCGCATCGACCACCAGCACGCCCGTCTCGACCGGCTCGCTGACGAAGTCGCGCGCGATGATCGAGGGGGCCGGGCGTTCGACCTCGGCCATTTCGCTCGCCGCGAGCGGACCAAGGTCATCAAGCACGCGCCCCAGCGGATCGACCACCCGGCCAAACAGCCCGTCTCCGACCGGCACGGACACAAGCTCTCCGGTGCGGGTGACGGTGCTGCCCGCCTCGATCCCGGCGGTTGCATCCAGAAACGCCGCCTGAAGCGTGGTCTCGTCGAGGTTCAGCACAAAGCCGCGCGCCCCGCCGGTGAACTCCAGCACTTCGCCAAGACGGGCGCCGGGCAGGCCGGAGACATGCGCCAGCCCGTCGGCGATTTCCGTCACGGTGCCGGTTTCGCGCGCCTCCGGGCCCAGCGACGCTGCGGTGACACGCGATTTCAGCGCGTCAAGTCCGGGATCCATTGTCATCGTCTAATGCCTCCGAAATGCGGCGCAGGTTGTGGGCGATTGAATTGAAGACCGCGCCGGTCGCGGAGCGCAGTTCGAGCCCCGAAATCAGCGCCGGATCGACCTCGATTGCCGCGTCGTGCAAACCCAGCGGCGCCAACACGGCCCGGGCGCTTGCAAGATCTTGCTCACCCGGCGGATGGGCGGCGATCAGCGTCAGGTTCGCGCCCGACAGCAGGGCCTTGCGTTTGCCCTCGGGCATGGCGGCCAGCTCGGCGGCCAGCCGCTTGGCAAACCCCGCAGCCGTCGGCGGATCGGGCAGATCCGATAGCGCCTTTTCGGCGATGGTTTCGGCCAGATCGCGGGCGCGCCGCAGGGTATCGGTCTGCCCGTCGGCGGCGATCCGGGCCGCTTTGGAGCGGGCATCATCGACGATCTTGCTGGCCTCGCTGTGGGCTGTCGCGACAAGCGTGGCGCGCAGCTGCTCCGCTTCGAGCTGCGCCGCGGCCAGCACATCGTTGCGGGCGATCGCGGTTTTCCCGGCTTCGTCCTGTGCCATCGCCTCTGCCGCCGCCGCCCGCGCCTGCGCGGTGTCGGCGGCATCTTTCGCGGCGACGATCTCGGCCTGCCGTCTGGCAATGATATCGGCCACTGGGCGGAACAGGAAATGCTGCAGGATCGCCAGCAAGACCAGCACGTTGAACAGCTGAAGGCCGAAGGTCACCCAGTCAAAGCTCATGGGGCTACTGGACGAACGGGTTGGCAAACAGCAGCAGCAGCGCGATCACGAGGCAATAGATCGCCGTGGTTTCGATCATCGCAAGCCCGACGAACAGCGTGCGCGAGATGGTTCCCGCCGCCTCGGGCTGTCTGGCGATGGCATCCATCGCGGCCGCCACCGCCCGGCCTTCGGCGAGCGCCGGGCCGATGGCCCCAAAGGACACCGCAAAGGCGGCCGCGAGGATGCTGGCAATGTCGACGTAATTCATGATTTGGGCTCCTTGGGGTCAGGGGAGGCGTCCTCGACCGCCGAGGCGATGAAGACGAGCGACAGGATGGCGAAAATATAGGCCTGAACGGTGCCGGTCAGCAGATCGAGCGCCATCAGCGGAATTGGCACCAGCAGGCCGGCAAGCGACAGGATGATGCCGATCACGAAGACTCCGCTCATGACGTTGCCGAACAGGCGGATCATCAGCGAAAACGTGCGGGTGATCTGTTCGATCAGGTTCAGCGGGATCATCACCCAGCTTGGCCGGGCAAAGCTTTTGACATAGCCCCACGGGCCCTGAGCCGCGATGCCGTAACCGATTGTCGCCACGAACACGATCAACGCCAATGCGGCATCGGTTTCCAGATGCGCTGTCGGCGGCTCGACCTGCGGGATCAGCGAGCTCCAGTTGGCCGCGAGGATGAATAGGAACAGCGTTCCGATCAGCGCCCGATAGCGGGCCGGATCGCCGGGGATGGTGGCGATGATCTGCGCATCGATGGTGCCGACGACCAGTTCGAGCACCGATTGCACCTTGCCGGGCCGGATCGCAAGCCGCCGCGTCAGGGCAAAGCATCCCAGACCCAGCACGATCAGGATGCCCCAGGTCACCACCACGACCCAGCTGATCGCCAGCGGGCCGAGATGAAAGGCATAGCTCAGATCCAGAGGGGAGTCGGTCATGGCGTGTCCTTTCTGGCTGCGCGCAGCACCAGCGCCCGGCCGATCAGCACCCCGGCGCCAGCGCCCAGCAGCGCCGGGGTGCCAAGCCGGGCGCAGAGGTACAAGAACAGCGCCATAGCGACGAGGCGCGCGATCTGAATCGCGACAGCCAGCAACTGTCCGGAGGCGAGCCGATCCGACACGGCTCGCAGGCTTTTGAAATGCAGGTATCCGGCAAGCACGCCCGCGAGGGCGGCGAGCAAGGCAAGTCCCAATGGCATCTCGAACCCGCTCATTGCCGGTTCATCCAGCGCATCGCCAGCCACAGGCCAAGCGCCGCGCCCAGCATTGTCAGCGCCGCTGACAGCATGATCCCGCTGCCCAGCAGATGATCGAGCCAGTTGCCGACGATCACCCCCAGCATCATCGGCCCCACGATCACCCAGCCCAGCACGCCGATCTGGCCAAAGCGCTTTGCAAGCGACGGTTCAGGGTCGCGCAGCGCGGCGGCGTCGCGTTCGCGGCTGCGTTTTGCGGCATTGGCAATCTTCTCCCGTCCGGGTTCGCTCATCGGAAATCCTCCGCAAGGGGGCGTCCCGCGTGAGAGGTTCCCAGTTGCCGTATCAGGCTGCGGATGGCAGTGGCGTGCAGGCGGGTCTGCTCTGATCGGGCCTGACGGGCCGCGTCGATCTCATCGTCGATGGTCTGCCAGACCAGCGCCTCGAGCGAGGCAAGGTCGTGGCCCCGCACCGCCTCGCGGCAGGCCACATCGACCGTCGTGCCGCCGTGCATTTGCAGCACGCCCCCGCGCAAGGCGCAGTATTCCCAAGGCCCGGAAGATTTGCGCCAGCGCAGAACCGACGCCCCCAGTATCGTGAGAAAATCGGCGTGCCCCGGCAGCAGGCCGAAGCCGCCGCTGCGATCCTCGGCGCGGATCGAGGTCACATCGGTTTCACACACCGCAACGGCAAGCGGCGTGGTCACTGTCAACGTTACGGCCTGTGTCATGCCGGGGCCTCCTTGCGCTTTGCTTCGCGGGCGCGCGCCTCGTCGAGGGTGCCGATCATGTAGAGCGATCCTTCGTCCCAGTCGTCACACTCGCCCGCAAGGATGGCGGCGCAGCCAGCCACGGTTTCCTTGAGTGGCACAGAGCGGCCTTCCATCCCGGTAAAGGCGGCGGCGACAAAGAACGGCTGCGTCAGGAAGCGCTGCAAGCGCCGGGCGCGCCCGACGAGCAGGCGTTCCTCGCGGCCCAGTTCCTCGACCCCCAGCAGCGCGATCACGTCGCGCAGTTCCTGATAATGCTCGATCAGTTCGCGCACCTGACCCGCCACGCGGGCGTGCTCTTCGCCCACCACCAGTTTGTCGAGCAGTACCGAGGTGGTGGCGATCGGGTCGATGGCGGGATAGATGCCCTCGGAGGCCAGTTGCCGCGACAGGACCACCGTGCTGTCGACATGCGCGCTGATCGCGGCGACGGCAGGGTCGGTGAAATCGTCGGCCGGGACATAGACCGCCTCGATTGCGGTCACCGAGGCGCGCCCGACCGAGGCAATGCGTTCCTGCAGATCCGCCACCTCGGTTTCCAGCGTCGGCTGATAGCCCACGCGTGAGGGCATGCGGCCCAGCAGCCCCGACACCTCGGCCCCCGCCTGCACAAAGCGGAACACGTTGTCCATCAGCATCAGCACGTTACGGCCTTGCTCGTCACGGAAATGCTCGGCGATGCTCATTGCGGTCAGGGGCACGCGCCAACGCGCGCCGGGCGGTTCGTTCATCTGGCCATAGACCAGCACGGTCTGGTCCAGAACGCCGCTGTCATGCATTTCGTTCAGCATCTCGTGGCCCTCGCGCGAGCGCTCTCCGACGCCCGCAAACACCGAGATGCCGTCATAGCCCGAAACCATCGAGCGGATCAGTTCGGTCACCAGAACCGTCTTACCGACACCCGCGCCGCCGAACATCGCGGATTTGCCGCCACGGGCCAGCGGCGCCAGAAGATCCAGCACCTTGATCCCGGTGGAAAAGATCTCTGTCTGGCTGCGCTGTTCGGCCAGAGACGGCGCTGCATGGTGGATCGGGCGGCGCGGCGTGTCCGCCGGAAGGGCGCCCTTGTCGTCGCCGATCCGGCCCATCACATCAAGAAGCCGGCCCAGCACCGCCGGGCCGACCGGAACGCTGAGCGGGGCTCCTGTCAGCCGCACGGGGGTGCCGCGCGCGATGCCTTGGGTGGATTGCAAGGCGATGACGCGGGCGTGATGCGCATCCAGATGCGCCTGAACCTCGGCAATGACGACATGGTCATCTGTGCCGATTTCCACGGCGTCATGGATCGCGGGCAACGCCCCGTCGACGCGCAGGTCCAGAACTGGCCCGCGCACTGCGGTGATGGTTGCCCGGTCAGTCAAGGTGAATGCTCTTGTGCATCTTGGGGCAACTCGTCGCCAGCCCCTTTGCCTCCAGCGCCTTTTGCAGATGGCTCATGCCGCGGTCGGGGTCTCCATGCACGATGAAAGTTTGTTTTGGGCGGCCAGTATGCGCGTGCCACGCCAGAAGCTCTGCCTGATCCGCATGGGCCGAGAAGCCGTTGATGGTGAAGATCTCGGCCTTCACCGCAACGGTTTGCCCGTAGATCTTCACGCTTTGCGCCCCGTCGACAAGGCGGCGGGCCAATGTGCCCTCGGCTGCATAGCCGACAAGGATAATGCCGCAGTCCTCGCGCCATAGATTGCGTTTTAGATGATGCACGACCCGCCCGCCTGTGCACATCCCTGATCCCGCGATGATCACGGCCCCCGAGGGAATCTGGTTGATTGCCATCGACTCGTCGGCCCCGCGGGTGAACCGCAAGCCTTCGAGGCCAAAGGGATCGCGCGCCGCCATGGTGTCGCGGAACTGCGGCTGAAAGGCATCTGGATAGCGCCCGAAAATCTCGGTCGCGGAAATGGCCATGGGCGAGTCCAGAAACACCGCAAGGTTTCTCGGAAGCTCTTCGTGTCGCACCGCCTCGGACAGGACGAAGAGGATTTCCTGTGTCCGCTCCAGAGCAAAGCTTGCAATGATGGCGTTTCCGCCGCGACCGTGAATTTTCCGGATGGCTTCGACGATACCTGCAGCGAAATCGGGATCGGCCTCGGTAAGGCGATAGCTTGGATGGGGCACGGCCCTGCGAACGCGCTCGCGTGTGTCGGGATGCGCCGGGCCGCTGGCAGGAGTGTTGGGCGTTATGCAAGCCATCCTTTCAAGCCCTGGGCCGGCGCTACGTCCATCCCGGCATTCCGGACGGCCCGTGCCGGAGAGAACATCGGCGCGATGGCTCTTGCGGCGCAGCGCCGACGCCAGCGACAGGGGGGCGAACCTTGGGCGCCCCCGGCACGGGCGGCAGAGCGCCTCGTGAGCCGTGACCCGGGGGTTGGTGTCAGTCTTTGCCGCGACCTTTCGGGCGCAAGTCAGCGGCACGTCGCCGCGATCGCATACCGGGATTATGCGGGCGTCTTTCCCGGGTAAAGACCGCAGCGGTGTAGCGCCGGTTCTACGTCGCGCAAATCCGAACAAGGGGGAGGGCAAGGCAGCGTGCGTCGCTGTCTTGTTCAAGGATGCCAAAACGTTCTGGTGCTGCTGCATTCCTATTCAACCATTGCCAAGATCGGCCCTGCGATGTCGCGCAAAAAGCGCCCTTTCGCTGGCGTGAAACCGTTGTCCTGAGTCCGGACTATCCTTGCGCGCGCCGGGTTTCCTTGATCTCGCTCATGTGCCAGCATTTGCCGATTGCATCGCCTCGCTGCCCGGCGCGCCTTGCTGAATCTTGTCACAGCTGCACTGCGAGCAAGAGCCGTTTGCGTGATCCGTTGTCTGCGCGGGGAAGCCCTCTTGCCTTGAGATCAGCACCTGACCCTGATGCCTAGCCTTTGGCGAGTGCTCTAGCGCTCGAGAACGTAGGACCCCGGCGCGGCTCCAAGCACCGGGAAGCCCTTGTCAGGCGCCGCCATCCGGGGTGGGTCGGTCTTGTCGCTGCTGTGCATGGCCAGCCAATCGATCCATTGCGGCCACCACGAGCCCTCGCTCCGGGAGGTTCGGGAAAACCACGTATCCGGATCGACATACAGATCGTCCGGCGCGCGATGGCCGATCCGGTAGTGACGGCCCGGATGGCCGGGTTCGGACAGGATGCCGCCGTTATGCCCGCCCTTGGTCAACACGAAGGTCAGGTCCGCGTCGGTGAACAGCCGTGTCTTGTAGACAGATTTCCACGGCGCGATGTGATCGGACTCGGTGGCGATCACGAACAGCGGCGCGTCGATGTCCTTGAGCACGATGACTCGCCCCTCGACGGCGAAGCGCCCGGCCGAAAGACGGTTCTCCAGAAACAGGCCGCGCAGGTATTCGGAATGCATCAAGGCGGGCATCCGGGTCGTATCGGCGTTCCAGACCCCGATATCGCTTGGCAGGTCGTCCTGGCCCAGGAAATAGCGGCGCACGGCCCGGGTCCAGATCAGGTCTTCGGCGCGGATGGATGCGAAGGCGCGGGCCATTTGCGGGCGATCAAGATAACCCTGCGCCCACATCATGTCTTCAAGGAAGGCCACCTGGCTTTCATCAAGGAACAGCAGCAGTTCGCCGGCTTCGGAAAAGTCCAGTTGCGCTGCCATCAGCGTCACCGAGGCGAGCCTGTCATCGCTGTCCCGCGCCATTGTCGCCGCCGCGATGGCCAGAATCGTGCCGCCCAGACAATAGCCGTTGGCGTGGATCTTCTGCCCCGGAACGATCGCGTTGATCGCATCGATTGCCGCCATGACGCCGCGAAGGCGGTAATCTTCAAGCGACAGGTCGCGCTGGGCGGCGCTAGGATTGCACCACGAGATGGCGAAGACGGTAAAGCCCTGACCGACAAGGTAGTTGATCAGAGAATTCTTCGGCGACAGATCGAGGATGTAGTATTTCATGATCCATGCGGGCACGATCAGCACCGGTTCGGCCTGCACCCGATCTGTCTGTGGGCTGTATTGCAGCAATTCGCAGATGTCGTTGCGATAGACCACTTTGCCCGGCGTGCAGGCCAGATCGGTGCCGATCTTGTAGCCGTCGGGCGGTGGCGCGCGGGTCTGGGTCACGGTGCGCAATACATCCTCGGCAACATGGGACAGGCCCTCAAGCAGATTGCGTCCGCTCGTCCTGACGGTCTCGTCGATGATCTCGGGATTTGTCGCCGGGAAATTCGACGGCGATGCCATGTCCAGCATCTGGCGCACAAGAAACCGGGCGCGGTCTGAATCTTGCGGGTGCAGACCGCGCAGCCCTTCTGTCGCGTGATCCCACCAGTCCTGCGTCGCAAGGAAAGACTGCTGCCACAAGCAGAAGGGGGGCTTGTGCCAACCCGGATCGGTGAAGCGGTGATCGTAGGCCTTTGGGGCAAAGGGCGGCTCTGGCGCTGTTCCCGAGACTGTCCTTGCGGCAAAGCCCATCAGCTTTGCGGCGTTCCTGCCCGCGTGTTCGGCAAGCTCGAGCTGCCGTCCGGGCGCACGGGCCATATGAAGGGCCCAGTCCGTCCATGTCTGCATCATGGCAAGAGGTGACACGCCGCCCGTCGCAACGGCATAGGCACCGCGCAGCGCACGGTCGAGATCGGCGTAGGGATGCGGGTCCGCCTCGGGCACGACGGCAGGAAGCATCGGCTTGGCCAAAGGCTCCGGCGGCACGTCTGGCCTGATTGGTCGCTTGGGCATTCGGAACCGGTTCTTTCTGCGCATGACGCCGGGGGCGCGTCCCGCGATCCCAGTATGGAGGCAGGACCCCGCGATCGCCTTGACCTGTCTCAATTGCGCGGTTCGGCGCCCTGCAACGCAGTCCTTGCCTTGGCAATCCGCTCGGCAAGTCGCGTATGCGGTTCGGTCTGGTCTCATGCCAAGCCTGTATGCCGGTGTCTGGCGGGCCGCGACCTGCCGTTCTATTGATCGACGATGGCGGTCTTTTCCCGGATGGCCTTCTGGATGCGTTGACGCACGTTTTCGGGTTCGCGCTCCACTGCCTCCAATACCGCCCGCAGGCTTCCTCGCACGCCATGCAATTGATCGATCAGCGAGATGACGATCCCGAGGGCATCGAGATGCAGGTCGAAATCCTCCGAAAGCTCGCAGAGCAACTCGATCCGGGCAAGATCGACCTGACGAAACACCGGCCCGGTGTCGGTTTGCGTTGGCGTGACAACTTCGGCCTCGACAAAGGATCGAAGCTGGACGCTCGTCAGCCTGTCAACGGACGCGATCGCCTCGGCTTCGGTGTATTTCCGATTCATGGCATCAGTCCCTCCCGCGGGTTGTATGGGTGGCTCTTGCGCCAGCTCTGCATAAACGTCGTCAGCTCGCTGTCGATCTTCTCCGGCGCGACGATCCTCAGCTCAACCCGCTGATCGCCTGCGTTTGCCTGTCCTGCCGGTTTCACGCCGCGACCGCGCAGCCGCAGGATCTGGCCGCCGCTGGCCCCCTTGGGAATGGTGAGTTTGACCGGCCCGTCTATCGTCGGCGCCTCGACCTTGCCGCCGAGGATGGCCTCGTCGAAGGTGATCGGCAGGGTGATGATGATGTCATTGCCCTCGCGGCGAAAGACCGGATGGGCCTTGACCGTCAGCGTCACCAGCGCGTCGCCCGGTGGGCCATCGCCCATCCCGGGGCCCCCTTTGCCGCGCAGGCGAATGGTCTGGCCATCCTGCACGCCTTGCGGAATTTTCACATCCAGCGTGCCGCCGTCGGGCAGGGTGATCCGCGTCGTGCCGCCCTTGACCGCGTCCATGAACATCACTTCGAGCGCATAGCGACGGTCAGGGCCGGGGGCATGGAAACCGCGGTGTCGTCCACCATGGGTCCCTTGGCGTTGGCCTGGCTGGCGCATGAACTCGGCGAACAGGTCCGACGCATCGCCGAACCATTCAAAGCCGCGTCCCGACTGGTAAGGGTTCTGTGAAGCCTCGGCATAATCGCGATAATATTGCCGCTCTGGACGCTCTGCGCCGGTGGCATCGATGTCTCCGCGATCGAATCTGGCGCGGGTCTCGGGGTCTTTCAGCAGCTCATAGGCCTGTGATGCGGCCTTGAAACGCGCCTCTGCGGCTTTGT
This sequence comes from Citreicella sp. C3M06, assembly GCF_018860705.1. Lineage (GTDB taxonomy): Bacteria > Pseudomonadota > Alphaproteobacteria > Rhodobacterales > Rhodobacteraceae > Salipiger. The sequence goes on along the minus strand of NZ_JAHKQA010000090.1, from coordinate 73,378 downwards.
CGTCAGGGTTCAGGTCGGGATGGCACGATCTTGCCAGCTTGCGATAGGCTGACTTGATCTCGTCTGCGCTCGCCGTTTTCGCAAGGCCGAGAATTTCATAGGGATCGCCGCTCATTGGTTTTGGCTCGGTCTGACATCGCCTGAGGCAGACCCGGCCCGGACCCGCAGAGCAGGGCGCGCCGTGAGCTTGACACTGCCCGCCAAACCTCTGGTGTGCGCCCGTGCGATCTGGTCTGCCAGCCATCCCAAGTCATCATATCTGATCATTGCTGTCCTGCTCCTGTTCTGGCTGCGATGGCACGGCGTCTCGGCGTGGGCGTGCGAGGCGTTTCCTGATCGATTATACACCAAGAGGTGCCAGACGATTTGATCCTGCTCATTTGGACCGGGTCACAGCGGGGTATCGTTTAGTTGACACCAAGGGTGGCCGCAGGTTGGGCATGGATGTCTTGTCATATGGAACACGGGGGCCGTGCAGTTCGATATCCATCGCCTGGGGGCGGGGTGTAGGCGCAGGACCCATTGATTTCCCCCGGATGGCGAGATTCACGTTCCGAAAACGGAGCGATTACATGAGCGATCTGTTCTGGCTGACCGACGCGCAGATGGCGCGTCTTGAGCCATTCTTCCCCAAGTCCCACGACAAGCCTCGCGTTCACTGCCCCGCAGGGCGGTGAGCGGCACTGTCCCGAGAGAGATGATCGTCACGTACAGATCGGTATTATTTTGATCAATGACAACGTTTTAAGAGGTCTGATTGCGGCCAGTTGGACGCTGTTGCACAAATTCAGCGAGATAAAATCGGTTGGCCGACAAAAGGTGATGCGGCTGGCCACGTCCGATTTCGCGCGTCGCTTCCTGATCTCTGTTCAGCTCGACGGGTTTCGCCGCATCCGCCACTACGGCCTGCTGTCCAGTTCGACCCGCAAGGCCAGAATCACACAGATCCTCGCCTTGCAGTGCCTCCCACGCCTTCAACAGGTCAAGGCGAGATCATACCACTAAACCTGCGCGAACCATGCCCCTGCTGCGATGGCCCGTGCGCATCATCGAAATCTATCAACGGGAGCGACAACCAATGTCGGGCGCGCCAACGAGGGAGCAGGCCGCATGATAAATCGCCTGTCATCGACTCTCTTTTACAGAAGGACACCGGATGCTCCCGGCCAAACCCAGATCGCGCCGGCCATCACCGGCCAGACTGCGTGGGTAGATTGTCCCACAAACTCTCTACGCCGTTGGGGCGATCAGGGAAGGGATCTGTCGCACATCACGCTGCCAGCCGTGCTCGGATCCCTTGGTCGCTCCAAGGGGCCGCACATTTTACTCATAGCCTGATATAAACCCTCCACGGCTTCCTCATTCCTAGGTTTGTCGTCGCAGGCCGCCACCCCGGGATGGTCACCGGTGTGCCACAACCAGCTTTGGAAAACCTTCAGGAGAGAACCCAGTCCGGATCACGGTCATGAACGGTTACACCGCCCTCGGCTTTTCTGTGGCGTTGCTGCGCAAATCCAGGGAATTTCATCTCGACCGCAATATTTGATCCTGACAAGCCCTTCGGGAACGCGGGGCTTTTGGTTTTCCGGGGCTTTTCCTTCAGAGGCTGGTCATTGATCCATTGGAAAGAGGTGTGACCTGCTGGGCAGCGCAGGTCTGCAAGCATCGGGCGATACACCGAGGCGAGGGGCCTTGGCTGACTGCCCGGAGGCAGCGCCTTGCTGCCGCATTTAACCTAGGCTTGGGCGCGACTGACGCCGCCCCACCGCTCACTGTGTGTGTTCAAGAAGCAGATCGAGGAACACCTTGCCGGGCTGCGACAGAACCTGCGACGCCGGAAGCACCAGCTTCAATTCGCAAGGAATGCTCGGGCAGAAAGGGCGGATGTTGATCGCCAAGCCCGAATAGGCATCAGCGGTCAGTTTATCCATGATCGACACGCCCATGCCATTGGCGACGAGACTGCAGATCGGGCCGGTATACGTGGAGTTCAGGATGACATTCGGGGTGACGTCTGCGTCCTTGAACGCCTGTAGCAAACGCTTCCGCATCAGACTGCTTTCAGAGATCAGCAGCAGGGGAACCTGCGCCAGATCGCCGGGCGTGACGGTGGCGAGTTTTCCCAGAGGGTGAGCCTGCGGCATGACGCAGACAAGGTTGGTCTCTGGCAATTCCCGGATGTCGACGCCGTGCACGTCCAGCGGCAGAAGCGCCAGACCGATGTCAGACCGGCCCTTTTCGATCTGCTCCACGACCTCGGGAGAGGTGCCGCTGAACAAGTTGATGATCACATCCGGGCAGAGATCGTGGAACCGTCGGATCACTTCGGGCAGCAGGAAATAGGAATGCCCCACTGTCGAGGCGACCCGCAGCCGCTTGCGGCGGAACTCTCCGAGGTTGGTTGCGAATTTGACCAGCTGCTCAAGTTCGCCATAGCATCGCTCAACCTCGACATGCAGGGCAATGGCATCCTTGGTGGGCTCGATCCGCCCGGCCTGACGGACGAATAGCTGCAAGCCGTACTCCTCTTCGAGATCGCGGATCAGGCGGCTGATCGCCGGTTGCGTGACGCCAAGAACCTCTCCGGCATGGGTCATGTTTCCGGTTTCGATCACGGTTCGAAACGCTTCGATCTGGCGCAGATTGAACCGCAGCATCGCTTGGCACCCCATAAGTTTCTGGTATGGGTTGATGATAAATAAGAATTTGCATTATGGCTAGGCCGAGGCGACATTTGCCTCAACACGGATCACTCGGGTCGAAACCCCCGGTGGTCATGACGGCACAATCGATTTAATCGCGGGGAGGCGGTTTTCGATAGAAAGAACGTGCTGAGCGTGTCTAGGAGGAGACAATTCATGAAATCGATCAAGATTTCCCTGTTGGTGGGGCTGTTGGCCACGACGGCTCTGCCAGCCATGGCCGGCAAGGCGCAGGATACGCTGAACTGGGCAACGGACAAGGAAGTCGCCGTTGTGGATCCCTATTTCAGCGTGACCCGCGAGCTGGTGATCATGGGCCATATGGGCTGGGACGGGCTGGTCCTTTTCAACAATGAAACCGGCGATTTTGACCCGCTTCTGGCCACCGGATGGGAGTGGAAGAGCAACACCGTGGTCGAGTTCGATCTGCGCCAAGGTGTGGTGTTCCACGATGGCAGCACGTTTGATGCCGATGACGTGGTCTATACCATCAACTTCCTCGCGGATGAGGCCAACGGCGTGCCAGCGCAGTCCGTGGTGAACTGGATGAAATCCGCCACCAAGATCGATCAGTACAAGGTGCGCCTTGAGCTGGTTCAGCCGTTCCCCAACGCCTTTGCCTATCTGGCTAATGAAATCTCGATCATGCCCGAAGGCTATTACGATGGCTCGACCATCGGAGCCGATGGCACCCGCGATCTGTCGGGCGTCACGCCGAATGGCACCGGCCCCTATCGCGTCAGCGACGTGCGGACCGGCAAATACGTCAACTGGGACAAGAACGAAAATTACTTCGCGGACGGCCCCAAGGGCACCCCGCAAATCGGCCACATCAATTTCCGCACCATCGGTGAAACCAACACCCAGCTGGCCGAACTGATGACCGGCGGTCTGGATTGGGCATGGGACGTTCCCAAGGAACAGGCTCTGCGTCTTGAAGACAGCGGACAGGTGCAGGTGGTCAACGAAAAGACCCTGCGGATTTCTTATCTGACCTTCGACGTCACCGGCAGTTCGGGGCAGGATTATTTCACCGATCAAAAGGTCCGCGCCGCCGTCGCCCATGCGATCAACCGCGAAGCCATCGCCAAGGAACTGGTCGGTCCGGCCTCTGTGGTCATTCATTCGGCTTGTCATCCCGAACAGTTTGGCTGCACCGAAGACGTGCCGCAGTATGATTACGATCCGGAAAAGGCCAAGGCGCTGCTCGCCGAAGCCGGTTACCCGGACGGGTTCGATTTTGATCTCTACGGCTATCGCGAGCGCGAATTCACCGAGGCGGTTATCGGCGATCTGGCCGCTGTCGGCATCCGGGCCAAGCTCAACTGGCTGCAATACAGCTCGCTGCTTCAGGCACTTCAGAACGGCAAGACGCCGGTTGCCCAGATGACATGGGGGTCAAGCTCGATCCCGGATGTTGCGGCGATCACCAGCCATTTCTTCTCGGGCAGCGCCGACGATCCGGCCAAGGATCCGCGCACGGCCGAGGCATTGCGGCGCGGCGATACCTCTGTCGATCCCGAGGTGCGCGCAGAGGCCTACGCCGAGGCGCTCAACATCATTTCGGAAGAATTGTACTGGCTGCCGATGTTCACCTACACCAAGTACTATGCCTTCTCGAACGATCTCAACTTCACGCCGACGGCGGATGAGATCCCGCGCCTTTACGAGGCCAGCTGGAAGTAACATCGCCATCTGGCGGAAGACCTTTGTCGCGGACCTTCGGGGCCGCGCGGGCCCCCCGTTTGCGCGCTGCCCTGAACTCCGGCTATGCGCGTTGGCACTGACCCTTCCATGGACATCCTAACAACGAACGAGGTTGACCGGTGCTTGCATTCTTACTGAAGCGACTATCGATGGCGGTGCTTGTCGCCCTGACGGTGTCGTCGCTCACGTTCTCACTCAATTTCCTGTCTGGCGACCCGGCGATCGCGCTGGGCGGTGAGAGCGCCACCGAAGCGGATCTGCAAACCATCCGTGAGACCTATGGTTACGACAAGCCGATCCCGGTGCAGTATATCAACTGGCTGACACGGGCGGTGCAGGGCGATCTCGGCCAGTCGCATTACCTCAACCAGCCGGTGTCAGAGGAAATCTTTCAGCGCCTGCCCACGACGATGGCGCTGGGCCTGTGCGCGCTGGTATTCGCGTTGGCGCTGTCGATTCCTCTGGGGGTTCTGGCGGCGATCCGGCCCAACAGCCTGCTCGACCGGTTTGCCCTGACCATCGCCGTTGTCGGTCAGGCGATGCCAAGTTTCTGGTTCGGGCTGACGATGATGCTCTGGTTTGCCATCAACTGGCGGATCCTGCCGGTGTCGGGCAGCGATAGCTGGAAACATTTCGTCATGCCGTCGATTGCACTGGGTTACTACATCACCCCCGGTGTCATGCGCCTGACCCGCGCCGGGATGCTCGAGGTGCTGCGCTCGGACTACATCCGCACGGCGCGAGCCAAGGGCGTTAGCAAGTTCTCGCTGTTGTTCAAGCACGCCCTGCGCAACGCGATCATCCCGGTGGTGTCGCTGGCGGCGGTGCAGTTCGGCTTCATGCTGGGTGGCTCGATCGTGATCGAGACGATCTTTGCCATCAACGGGCTGGGTTTCCTCGCCTGGGAATCGATCCAGCGGGCGGACCTGCCGATGATGCAGGCGATCGTGCTGGTACTCAGCTTCTTTTACATCGCGCTGACCTTCTTTGCCGACGTGCTGAACGCCTGGCTGGACCCGCGCATCAGGATTGGATGACATGAGCACGCTGGAAAACAACAGTCTTGAGCCGATGGCCGACGCGCCCGTTCTGTCGCCTGGCAAGGTGATGCTCTCGCACGCCAAATCGCACCGAGGCCTGATGCTGGGCGGTCTGGTCATCCTGACCATCATGCTGGTGGCGATCTTTGCTCCGCTGCTGGCCCCGCATGATCCCTATGCGCAGGTGCTGTCGCGCAAGCTGGTCCCGCCGGTCTGGTTCGACAGTTCCAAGGCAACGTGGGACCATATTCTGGGCACCGATCATCTGGGCCGCGATTACCTGTCGCGCCTGATCTATGGCGCGCGGATCTCGCTGCTGATCGGCTTCTCGGCAATGCTGATTTCGGGTGTGATCGGCACCGTTCTGGGAATTTGCGCCGGCTATTTCGGCGGCCGGGTGGACATGGTGATCAGCTTCCTCATCACCACGCGCCTGTCGATGCCGGTGGTTCTGGTGGCGCTGGCGGTGATCAGCATCGTGGGTTCGTCGCTGACCGTGGTGATCTGGGTGATCGGGCTACTGATCTGGGATCGCTTTGCGGTGGTGGTGCGCAGTGCCACGCAACAGGTGAGGGGGCTGGATTTCGTCGCCTCGGCGCGCGCCCTGGGAAGTTCCACCCCGCGCATTCTGTTCTCCGAGGTGATGCCGAATATCTCCAACCATGTCATCGTCATCGCCACGCTTGAAATGGCCCACGCCATTCTGCTCGAAGCGGCGCTGTCCTTCCTTGGGCTGGGGGTGCAGCCGCCGACACCAAGCTGGGGCCTGATGATCTCGGATGCCAAGGGGCTGATGTTCTTTGATGGCTGGCTGATTGCCGTGCCCGGCACCGCGCTGTTCCTGCTGGTTCTGGCCATCAACCTTGTTGGCGACGGGCTGCGCGATGTCACCGCCCCCGAGGATCGCAACTGATGCGCCCCTGGACACTCACTCTGGCAAGATCGGCAAGCACATGACCAATACGACCAAGCCAATCCTTTCGATCCGCAATCTCACCGTGGCCTTGCCGGTCAAGATCGAACGGGCCAACGCGGTGCAGAACCTGACCTTCGATGTTCGTCCCAAGGAGATCCTGTGCGTGGTGGGCGAGTCCGGCTCCGGCAAGTCGATCACCTCGCTGGCGACCATGGGGCTGCTGGCCTCGAGCCTGCGGGTCACCGGCGGTGAGATCGAATTTGATGGCCGCGATGTGCTGACGCTGGACCAAGCCGAACACAACGCCCTGCGCGGCGACCGCATGGCGATGATCTTTCAGGAACCGATGACGGCGCTGAACCCGGCCTATACCGTGGGCGATCAGATTGCCGAGGTCTTCCGCGTGCATCGCGATTATGACGGCGATGAACGGCGCAAGCGCACGCTCAAGCTGCTTGAGGAGGTGCGTCTGCCCGACCCCGAGCGCCTGTACAATTCCTATCCGCACCAGCTGTCCGGCGGGCAGCGGCAGCGGATCATGATCGCCATGGCCCTCGCGCTGGATCCCAAGCTGTTGATCGCCGACGAGCCGACCACGGCGCTGGACGTCACGACACAAAAACAGATCCTGCACCTGCTCAAGCAGCTCAATGCCAACCACGATGCTGGCATCATGTTCATCACCCACGATTTCAGCGTTGTGGCCGAAATCGCCGACCGCGTGGTGGTGATGCGCCACGGGCAGATCGTCGAACAGGGCACCGCGCAAGAGGTGCTGAGCAACCCCCAGCACCCCTATACCCGGGCGCTGATCGACGCGGTGCCGCGCCGTGCCCAAGACCGCGATCATGTGGTGTCGGAACACCCGGTGGTGATCGACGTTCAGAACCTGAACAAGACCTTTCATACCGCCGGAAGCATGTTCAAGAAAAGCCGCACGGTAAGTGCGGTAAAGAACATCTCGTTTCAGGTCCGGCGCGGCGAGACGCTGGGCATCGTTGGGGAATCCGGGTCGGGCAAGACCACGCTGGTGCGCTGCCTGATGCGGTTGATCGACCCCGACAGCGGCGCGATCAACATTTCTGGCGTCGATTTCGCCAGCCAGACCTCTGCCGCGCTGCGCCAGCACCGCAAGGACATCCAGATCGTGTTTCAGGATCCTTACGGCTCGCTCAATCCGCGCCGCACCATCGGCAGCCAGCTGATCCAAGGCGCGATCAATTTCGGCGTATCCCGGGAGGAAGCCTGGGATCGGGTCTACAAGCTTCTGGAAATCGTGCAGATGCCGAAATATTCGGTGCACCGTTATCCCAGCCAATTTTCCGGTGGCCAGCGCCAGCGGCTGTGCATCGCCCGCGCGCTGGTGGTCAACCCCAAGGTGCTGATCGCGGATGAGGCGGTGTCTGCGCTGGATGTGTCGATCCAGCGCGAGGTGCTCAAGCTAATCAACGACATCCGCGACCGGCTTGGCCTGACGGTGATCTTCATCACCCACGATCTGCGCGTCGCGGCGCAGATCTGCGACGAGGTGCTGGTGATGAAACACGGCGAGGTGGTCGAACGCGGCGGTGTCGGACGCATCTTTACCGCGCCAGAGCACGATTACACCAAGGCCCTGATCGCGGCGCAACCGGGGCAGGATTGGGAGATCCCGATGATGGCCGAATTCGCGCCGCAGGCCGCCGCACGAAAGGTGGGCACGCTATGACCGAAGCCTCCTACGATTTCATCATCATCGGCGCCGGCTCGACCGGCTGCGTGCTGGCCAACCGTTTGTCAGCGAAACCGGGGCTGCGGGTGCTGCTGCTCGAGGCGGGGCCGCGCGATCTCAACCCGTGGATTCACATCCCCATCGGCTATTACCGCACGATGGACGACACGCGCATCAACTGGAGCTACCAGACCGAAGACGTGCCGGAATCCGCTGGTCGGCGTTTCGACTGGCCGCGCGGCAAGGTGCTGGGCGGGTGCAGTTCGATCAACGGGCTGGTCTATGCGCGCGGGCAGGCCGAGGATTTCGACCACTGGCGCCAGCTTGGCAACACGGGCTGGGCCTATTCCGACGTGCTTCCGTATTTCCGCCGGGCCGAGGGTGCGTCGATCGACAATATTGACGAGGATTGCCATGGCCGCGACGGGCCGCTGGGCGTCAGCCGCGCCAGCCCGAACCCGCTGTGCGATGCCTATATTGCCGCAGCGGCGCAGGCAGGGATTCCCACCAACCCCGACTACAACGGCCATGACCAAGAGGGCGCTGGCTATTTCCAGGTCACCACCCGCAATGGTTGGCGCAGCAGTGCCGCCACCGCCTATCTCAAACCTGCGCGCAAACGGCCCAACCTGAAGGTACAGACCGACACCATGGTGCGCCGCCTGATCATCGACGGCACCCGCGTTGTCGGGGTCGAGGTCGAACGGGGCGGCACGGTTGAAATCCTGCGTGCCGGGCGCGAGGTGTTGCTGGCGGCGGGGGCGATCAACTCACCGCAGATTTTGCAGCTGTCAGGCATCGGCAACGCCTCTCTCCTGCGCGAGCAGGGGATCGAGGTGGCGCACCATCTGCCCGAGGTCGGTGAGAACCTTCAGGATCATTACACCTGCCGCAGCACCTATCGCTGTGCGCAGCCGGTCACCGTCAATGACGAAGTGCGCAGCTGGCCGCGCAAGATTGGTGTGGCGCTGCAATGGCTCAAGGATCGCAGCGGGCCAATGTCGCTGAGCGCCGGGCAGGTGGGGGTCTTTGCCAAGACCCGCCCCGATTGCGCCACGCCCGACGTGCAGTTCCATTTCCTGCGCTACACCGCGCAGAAACGCGGTCGCACGCTGGACCCGTTTTCCGGCTTTACCGTCACCATGTGCCAGCTGCGGCCCGAAAGCCGGGGCCATGTGCGGATCACTTCGCCAGATCACACGGCAAAACCGCTGATCCAGCCCAATTATCTGAACACCCACACCGACCGGGAAACCATGGTGGCGGGCATGAAACTGGTGCGCAAGGTCGCCGCCCAACCGGCGCTGTCCGATTACATCAGCGCCGAAATGATGCCGGGGGCGGATGTGGCCGATGATGCCGCGCTGCTGGAGTACGTGCGGGCCAATGGCGGGTCAATCTTTCACCCCAGTTCCACCTGCCGCATGGGCGCCGATGACGGCGCAGTGGTCGATCCCCGGCTGCGGGTGCGCGGGCTGACGGGGCTGCGCGTGGCCGATGCCTCGATCATGCCGACGCTGGTGTCGGCCAACACCAACGCCGCCTGCATCATGATCGGCGAAAAGGCCGCCGACATGATCCTGCAAGACATCGCCTGACCCACAAACAAGAAGCGAACACCAAGATGAAGATCAAGGATATCAAGACCTTTGTGGTCGGCAATAAATCCATCCACCGGGGCGGGCCGTATTGGGTTTTCGTCAAGCTCACGACCGATTGCGGCACTGTGGGGTACGGCGAAATCTACGGCGTCGCCTTTCACCCCAAGGCGCTGGTGGCGATGATCGACGACATGTTCGACCGCCATTTCGCGGGGGCCGATCCGTTCAAGATCGAACGCCATTTCCGCCACGTCTATTCCGCCGGATTCTCGCAGCGCCCCGATCCCACGGTGATGGGCATTTTCAGCGGCATCGAGATGGCGCTGTGGGACATCATCGGCAAGGCATTGGACAAGCCTGTGTACGAGTTGCTCGGCGGCAAGGTGCACGAGCGGCTGCGCAGCTACACCTATCTCAACGCCCCGGCCGATGCCGCGTCAAACAAGAAGGTCTATGACGACCCCGATGCCGCCGCCGAACGGGCGCTGGAATACATCGCCCAAGGCTTCACCGCGCTGAAATTCGACCCCGCCCGCCCCTATACCGCGTTCGATCCGCGGCAGCTGTCGATGGAAACGCTGGATTTCGCTGACCGCTACACCGCCCGCGTGCGCGAAGCGGTGGGCACCAGCTGCGATATCCTGATCGGCACCCATGGCGAGATGTCACCCTCGGGCGCGCTGCGTCTGGCGCGGCGGTTGGAGGCGCATGATCCGTTGTGGTTCGAAGAACCGACCCCCCCCGACAACATTGCCGGCATGGCGCGGGTGGCTGCGGGCACGCGCATTCCAGTGGCGACGGGCGAGCGGCTGACCACCAAGTACGAATTTGCAGATCTGCTGCGGCAGGATGCGGCCTCGATCCTGCAGATGAACCTTGGCCGTGTGGGCGGCATTCTTGAGGCGAAAAAGATCGCGTCCATGGGCGAAGCGTTTCACGCCCAGATCGCGCCGCATCTGTTCTGCGGTCCGATCGTTGGCGCGGCGAATATCCAGCTGTCGGCCTGTAGCCCCAATTTCCTGATCATGGAGGGGATCGAGCAATGGGGCGGCTTCCACGCGGAAATCCTGACCACCCCGATCCGCTGGGAGGATGGCTACATCATTCCGCCCACCGCGCCGGGGCTTGGTGTCGAACTGAACGAAGCGGTGGCCGAGGCCAACCCTTACACCGGCGAGCGGCTGCAACTGCGGATGGGCGATGAGCCGGCATGAGCGAATTTAGCGGAGACAACCCCATGAAGAACCCATTTTCCCTGGACGGCAAAGTCGCCATCGTCACCGGCGGCAGCAAGGGCATCGGCCTGTCCATCGCCCATCATCTGGCCGCGATGGGGGCCAAGGTCGCCATCGCCAGCCGCAAGATCGACGCCTGCGAAGCGGCCGCCGAAGAGATCCGCGCCGCCGGGGGCGAGGCCATCGCCATTGCGTGCAACATTTCGCGCCGCGAGGAATGCGAGGCGCTGGTGGCGCAAACCCATGCAGCTTGGGGGAGGCTGGACGTTTTCGTCGCCAATGCAGCGGTCAACCCGGTCTATGGCCCGCTCGCCGAATTGTCGGATGAAGCGTTTGACAAGGTGATGACGTCGAACGTGCACAGCGCCATCTGGTTCGCCAATGCCGCCATGCCGCATATGGCCGACGCGGGGGGTGGGGCCTTCATCATCGTCTCGTCCATCGGCGGCTTGCGCGGATCGGCGACGTTGGGGGCCTATGGCATTTCCAAGACGGCGGATGTGGGTGTGACCCGCTCGCTCGCTGTGGAATGGGGGCCAAAAAACATCACCGTCAACTGCATCATGCCGGGGCTGATCAAAACCGATTTCGCCCGCGCGCTGTGGGAAAACGACAGCCTTCGCGATGATCGGATCAAACGCACGCCGGTGCGCAGGCTTGGCGCCCCCGAGGATATTGGCGGAGTCGCCACCTTCCTTGCTGGCCCGTCGGCGAGATTCATCACAGGGGAGGTCATCGTCGTGGATGGCGGAACCACCATCGTCGGCCCCTAGGGCGCGTCACACGGCATGTCGGCCACTAGGGTCGCATCGCCCATATAGGGCGCAAACACTGAACACCTCCGCAGAACGGGGAGAAACGGCCGGTTTCAGGCCGCGGCTTCCTGCGGCCGTAAAATGGCCCCGCGCCAGAAAATAATGGAGCAATATCAATGGATTTCGACCAAAGCCCAAAGGTGAAAGACCTGTGCGCGCGGCTGAATGCCTTCATGGAAGAGCACATCTACCCCAACGAACCACTCTATGCCCAACAGCTGCAAGACATGGGCTATGGCGTCGAGCATTGGGAAAACTGGGGCGGTGTTCCGATCATCGAAGAGCTCAAGCCCAAGGCGCGCGAAGCGGGTCTGTGGAACCTGTTCCTGCCCGAAAGCCGCAAGGGCGGCGGGCTGACCAACCTCGAATACGCGCCGTTGTGCGAAATCATGGGTCGCGCGCCGTGGTCGGCCGAGGTGTTCAACTGTTCCGCGCCCGACACTGGCAACATGGAAACGCTGGAACGTTTCGGCACTGAAGAGCAGAAAAAGCAATGGATGGAGCCGCTGCTGGCGGGCGAAATCCGCTCGTGCTTTTCCATGACCGAGCCGGATGTCGCATCATCGGACGCGCGCAACATCAGCCTGACCATCACCCGCGACGGCGACGAATACGTCATCAACGGGCGCAAATGGTGGACCTCCGGCTCTGGCGACAGCCGCTGCAAGCTGTTCATCGTGATGGGCAAGTCCGACCCCGACGGCGCAGATCCCTATCGCCAGCAAAGCATGATCCTTGTGCCGCGCGACACGCCCGGCCTGACAATCAAGCGGATGATCCCGGTGTTCGGCTTTTCCGATGCGCCGCACGGGCATGGCGAAATTATCTATGACAACGTGCGCGTGCCGGTGTCCAACATCCTGCTTGGCGAGGGGCGCGGATTTGAAATCGCGCAGGGTCGCCTCGGGCCGGGGCGCATCCACCATTGCATGCGCATGATCGGGCAGGCCGAGGTCGCGTTGGAAAAGATGTGCAAACGGGTGCTCGACCGGCATCCCTTTGGCAAGCCGCTGTCGGATCAGGGTGTAACGCGCGAGCGCATCGCCAATGCGCGCATCCTGATCGATCAGGCGCGGCTGCTGACGCTGAACGCCGCCGACCGCATGGACAAGGTCGGCAACAAGGAAGCCCGCAAGGACATCGGCATGATCAAGGTGGTCGCCCCGAACATGGCCGCGCAGGTCATCGACTGGGCGATCCAGGCCCATGGCGCCGCCGGCGTGTCGAACGATTTCGGCCTGTCCTACGCCTATGCCCGGGCCCGCGCGATCCGTCTGGCCGATGGCCCGGACGAGGTTCACCAGAACCAGATCGCCCGTCTTGAACTGAAAAAATATACAAACAAGAAGGTGTAACATGACTGCTCCCAAAACCATCGGTTTCGTCGGGTTGGGCCAGATGGGCGAACCCATGTGCGCCTTTATCTGCAAGGGCGATGCGCCCGTTCTGTGCCATGACCGCACGCCGGGCCTTGCCCCCAAGGGCGGCACCGAGGTCGACAGCCTTGCCGCCGTCGTGGCGGGGGCGGACACGGTTTTCCTGTCGCTGCCCGATGGCAAGATCGTCAACGCGGTTGCGGGCGAAATCGCCGCACTGCCGGATGTCGCGGGCAAGGTCATCATCGATATGTCCACCATCGGCCCGGCCGCTGCCAAACAGGCCGCCGCCACCATTCAGGGCGCGGGCATGACCTATATCGACGCCCCGGTCAGCGGCGGGCGGCAAGGCGCGCTCAAGGCGGCGATCACCATCATCTGGTCCGGGTCGCGCGCCGAAATGGACCGCCACCAGCCGATCCTTGACCTGTTTTCCAAGAACACCTTCCACGTCGGCGACACGCCGGGGCAGGGGCAGGCGGTCAAGCTGCTGAACAACTTCCTGTCGGCCACCGCGATGGCGGCCAGCTCGGAGGCGGTGCTGTTCGGGCTGGCGCATGGGGTCGAGATGAAAACCATCATCGACGTGGTGAAGGTTTCGACCGGCAACAATACCGCGATCGAGGATAAATTCCCCAACCGCGTGCTGCCCGGCACCTATGATGCCGGCTTCTTTGCCGAGCTGTTGAACAAGGATGTGCGGCTCTACAACGAATTCGTGCGCGAGGCGGGTACCTCCAACCTCATGGGCGAGCGGGTGGCCGAGGTCTGGAACCTCGTCGAACAGACCCTGCCGCCGCAATCCGATTTCACCCGCGTGTTCGAAGTTCTGGAAAACAGGGGGAAATCATGAGCTTTGAGCGCCCATACGAGGGGTTGAAGGTCGTTGACCTGTCTCAGGGATTGGCAGGGCCGTATTGCGCTATGCTGCTGGCCCAGCAGGGGGCCGATGTGGTCAAGGTCGAACCGGCGGGGGGTGACTGGGCGCGTCTGATCGGCGGGGTCTACGGCGATCACACCGCCTATTCCATTGTCGCGAACATGGGCAAACGCGCCATCAGCCTGAACCTCAAACAACCCGAGGCCAAGGAGATCACCGACAAGATGATCGCGCAGGCCGATGTGTTCATCGAAGGCTATCGCCCCGGCGTGGCTGAGCGGCTCGGCTATGGCTATGAGCGGCTGGCCGAGATGAATCCCGGGCTGCTCTATGTGTCGATCTCGGGCTATGGCCAGTCGGGGCCGATGCGCGACCGCCCGGCGATGGACCCGATGTTGCAGGCCTTCAGCGGGTTCGTGGATGAGAACACCGGGCTTGACGGGATCTCACATCACACGCCGGTCAGCTATTTCGACATGGCGACGGGGCTGTTTGCCACGCAATCGCTTGCCGGGGCGCTCTATGCGCGGCGCGATCACAACCGGGGCCGCAAGATCGAGATCAGCCTGATGGAAGGCGCCGCCGCCATTCAGGCCGTGCGTCTGCTCAGCGGGTTTCGCGGCGGGGCGCGCAAGGCATCCACCGCGCCCTCGGGCACGTTCAAAACCAAGGACGGCTACATCCAGATCAACATCGTGCGCGACCGCGAATTCGCCACCTTCTGCGATCTGATGAATCTGCCCGAGCTTTGGGCCGAAGAACGCTTTCACACCATCGCGGGGCGGCTGGCCGATATCGATTACCTCAACGACTATGTGCGCGGGATCACCGCCACATGGGACGCCGCCGCGCTGTCGGATCGGCTCAGCAAGGCGGGGCTGCAAAACGAGGTCGTGCAATCTTATCGCGATTTCGTCCACCACCCTCAGGCCAAGGAAATCGGCGTGTTCAGCTGGCTGGAACAGGCGGGCAGCGACGATCCTTGGCCGGTGCCCAACATCCCCGGTCTGCCCGATTTCACCGTGGGCGAGGTGCTGTCGCAATCCCCCACCATCGGCCAGCACACCCGGCAGATCATGACCGAGCTGGGCTATGCCGCCGAGCAGATCGATACGCTTTATGCCCAAGGCGTGGTGGCCTGACCCCCCAATCCAAGGAAATGACAAGATGAACAACGATCTTTTTGAACACGGTCTCAAGCAGCGCAAGGCGGTTGTCGGCGCAGAGTATGTCGAACGCAACCTTGCCGCCGCAGATGAGTTCACCCGCCCGTTCCAAGAGGCGATGACCGCGTGGTGCTGGGGGTTTGGCTGGGGCGATGACACCATCGATCACAAGACCCGTTCGATGCTCAACCTCGTGATGCTGGCCGCGCTGGGCAAGATGCACGAGTGGGAAATCCACTGCAACGGCGCCATCAACAACGGCGTCACAAAAGAAGAGATCCGCTCGATCATCCACATCATCGGCATCTACTGCGGCGTGCCGCAATCGCTGGAATGCTTCCGCCATGCCCGCAAGGTGCTGGAAGACCGCGGGCTGCTGGACGCAGCCGACAAGTGACCCACAGGAAGCGGAGCGCAACGACGTGACCATACTCAACAAGCATTACATCGACGGCGTCTGGACCAGCGGGCAGGGCGGGCGGGATTTCCCCATCCTGAACCCGGCGAGCGAGGCGCAGATCGGCACCGTCACCCTTGGCACGGCGGCGGATGTGGATCGCGCCGTCGCCGCCGCTGCCCGGGCCTTTGAAAGCTATTCGCGCACGACCAAATCCGAGCGGCTGGGCTATCTGCGGGCGCTGCAGGCGGCGCTTGAGGCGCGCATCAATGATATGGGCGACGCCATCAGCGCCGAGATGGGCGCCCCCATCACCCTTGCGCGCAACGCGCAGGCCGGCTGCGGTCCGCGCCACGCCGCGGCTTATATCGCCGCGCTCGAGGCCCATTCCGAAGAATACAGCCTGCCGAACGGTGACATCATCCGAAAGGACCCCATCGGGGTTTGCGGTCTGATCACGCCGTGGAACTGGCCGATCAACCAGATCGCGCAAAAGGTCATGCCAGCGCTTGCGGTGGGTGCGACCTGCGTGCTCAAACCCTCGGAACACACGCCGTTGTCTGCGGCGATCTTTGCGCAATGCGTGCATGAGGCGGGCCTGCCTGCGGGCGTGTTCAACCTTGTGTTCGGGGATGGCCCCGGCGTGGGCAGCGCCATGTCGCGCCACCCGGATGTGGCGATGATGTCCTTTACCGGCTCGACCCGCGCCGGGGCGATGGTGTCGCGCGACAGCGCCGAAACAGTCAAACGCGTGGCGCTGGAACTGGGCGGCAAATCGGCCAACCTGGTCTTTGCTGATGCCGATCTGGAAACCTGCGTGGCCGCCTCGGTGCAGCGCTGCTTTCTCAACACCGGGCAGGGCTGCAACGCCCCGACCCGGATGCTGGTCGAACGCAGCTGCTATGACGCGGTGCTCGACCTTGCGCGCAAGGCAGCAGAGGCGCAGGCCGTCGACGATCCCGCCAAAGAGGGCGGCCATATCGGCCCGCTGTTTGACAAGATGCAGTTCGAGCGGGTTCAGGCGATGATCCAGCTGGGCCTTGACGAGGGCGCGCGGCTTCTGGCCGGTGGGCCGGGGCGGCCCGACGGCTTTGACAAGGGCTGGTTCGTAAGGCCGACGATCTTTGCCGATGTCAGCAATGACATGCGCATCGCCCGCGAAGAGATCTTTGGCCCGGTGCTGTGCATCATCCCGTTCGACACCGAAGAAGACGCAATCCGCATCGCCAATGACAGCGATTACGGCCTTGCTGCCTACGTGCAGACCGGCAGCGCCGGGCGGGCGCGGCGCGTCGCCCGACAGCTGCGCGCCGGGGTAGTGGCGATCAACGGGCAGGGTGCCAGCTATGGCTCGCCCTTCGGGGGGTACAAACACTCCGGAAACGGGCGTGAGGGCGGGGCTTTCGGGCTCGAGGAATATCTCGAGGTCAAGGTGATGCCGTCGATCGACGCAATGGCCGACGCAGGCCGGTTCACCACCGACTGAGCCGGACAGGAAAAGGAAGACACCATGCTGGATGCCTATATCTACGACGGGCTGCGCAGCCCTTTTGGCCGCCACGGCGGCGCGCTGGCCGCGATCCGCCCCGATGATCTGATGGCGCAGGTCATCACCGCGCTAATGGCTCGCACAGAGCTCTCGGGCGATCAGATCGAAGACGTGGTGCTGGGCAATGTCTGCCAGTCCGGCGAAGACAGCCGCAATGTCGCGCGGTTTTCCGCCCTGCTTGCCGGGCTGCCCGAGGGTGTGGGCGCGCAGACGGTCAACCGGCTTTGCGGGTCCAGCATGGCGGCGGCGCTGGATGTGGCTCGGGCGGTGTCGGTGGGCGAGGGCGATCTGTTCGTCGCCGGCGGCGTGGAAAGCATGACCCGTGCGCCCTTCGTGATGGGAAAATCGGCGACAGCCTGGTCACGCCAGAGCGAAATCCACGATGCGACCGCCGGCAAGCCCTTTCCCAATCCTCAGTTTCAGGAAGCCTTTGGCCGCGAGTCCATGCCGCAGACCGCCGACAATCTGGCGGCTGACTTCGGCCTGTCGCGCGAGGCCTGCGATCTGTTCGCCGAGGCCAGCCAGCGGCGCTATGAAACCGCGCGCGAGGCCGGGTTTTATGACGGCGAGATAACTCCGATCTCGATTGCCGGGCGCAAGGGGGCCGTCACGAGGGTCTCGCAGGACGAACATCCGCGCCCCGACACGACCCTTGAAAAGATGGCGGCGATGCGCCCGCTCGATCCCAAGGGGGTGGTCACGGCGGCCAATGCTTCGGGCATCAACGATGGGGCCGGTGCGCTGCTGATCGGGCGGGCGGGTCTTGGGCTTGCACCGCGCGGGCGCATCCTTGCCGGGGCGGTGTCCGGGGTGGCGCCGCGGGTGATGGGGATCGGCCCGGCCCATGCCATTCCCAAGGCGCTGACCCGCGCGGGGCTGAGCCTTGCGGATATGGATGTGATCGAAATCAACGAAGCATTTGCCTCGCAGGTCATCGCCTGCTGCGCCGCACTGAAGATCGCGCCCGATGATGCGAGGCTGAATCCGAATGGCGGCGCCATCGCCATCGGTCATCCGCTGGGCGCATCCGGTGCGCGGCTGATCCTGACCGGGCTGCGCCAGCTCGAGGCCAGTGGTGGGCGCTATGGCTGCCTGTCGATGTGCATCGGCTTCGGACAGGGCATCGCGGTGATCATCGAGCGTTTGCAATGAAGGGCGAGGAGGCTGAGGCGATGAAAGACGACGTTACGGCAATCGCAAGGATCGAAACCGAGGGCGAGATCGGTCTGATCTGCCTTGCCAAACCACCGGTCAACGCGGTGGGGCTGGCGCTGCGCAGCGCCATCCATGACGCGTTTCAGACCCTGAGCCAAGATCCGGCGATCCGCGCCATCGTGCTTTACGGCGAGGGGCGGTTTTTCTCGGCGGGCGCGGATATCAAGGATTTTGGCAAGGCGGATGTGCAACCGACCCTGCCACAGGTTCTCAAGGCGCTGAACGACAGCGACAAGCCGGTGATCGCTGCGCTGCACGGCGTTGCCTTTGGCGGCGCGCTGGAACTGGCGCTGGCGACGCATCTGCGGGTCGGTGTGGCGGGGCTGCGGATCGCCTTGCCAGAGGTGAAGCTGGGGCTGCTTCCGGGGGCTGGCGGCGCGCAGCGCCTGCCACGGCTGACCGGGCTGGCAAGCGCCATCGATATCATCTGCTCGGGGCGCGATGTGCTGGCGGACGAGGCGCTGTCGCTTGGCATTCTCGATCGGCTGGTCGATGGCCCTGCGCGCGGGGCCGGGATTGCAGCGGCCCGCGATGTGCTGGCCGGAACGCTGGCACACCGGCAGACCGACGCGCGAGTGGTTGCCGATGATCCGGCCGCTGTAGACGCTGCGCGCATCCGCCTGCAGGCCAAGCGCCCGGCGCTGATGGCGCCTTTGAAGGCACTGGAGGCAGTCTGCGCCGCGACCCTGCCCATTGACGAGGGGCTTGCGGGTGAACGCGCGCTGTTCATGGAGCTGATGGCCGGTGACGAACGCGCCGGGCTGGTGCACGCTTTCTTTGCCGAGCGGGCCACTGGTCAGATCCCGGAAAAATCCGCCACCCCGCGCACGATACAGCGCATCGCCGTGATCGGTGGCGGCACGATGGGGGTGGGCATTGCCACCTCCCTGCTGATCGGCGGCTATCAGACCGACCTGATCGAAGCGCAAAGCGCCCGTGTCGCTCAGGCCCGCAGCGGCATCGAAAAGAACCTCGCAGGTGCTCTGAAACGCGGCAAACTGACCGCAGAGTCGCACAAGGCCGCGCTTGACGGGCTGGGGTGCACCGACAGTCTGGATGTTGCCGCCGAGGCCGATCTGGTCATCGAGGCGATCTTCGAGAATATGGAGGCCAAGATCGGGCTGTTTGCCAAGCTTGATGCGATCTGCAAGCCGGGCGCGATCCTTGCCACCAATACCTCGTATCTTGACGTCAACCAGATCGCTGCGGCCACCGCCCGGCCCGAAGACGTGATCGGCCTGCACTTCTTTTCGCCAGCCCATATCATGCGGCTGATCGAGGTGGTCGTCGCCGAAAAGACTGCGCCAAGCTGCGTTGCGTCGGCCTTTGCGCTCGCCCGCAAGCTTGGCAAGGTGCCGGTGCGGGCCGGGAACAGTGACGGCTTCATCGGCAACCGCATCCTGACGCAGTATCGCCGCGCCGCGGATTACCTGCTGCTTGACGGAGCCGATTTTGCCGGGATCGACGCCGCGCTCGAGGAGTTCGGCTTTGCCATGGGGCCCTTTGCCGTCAACGATCTGGCCGGGCTAGATATTGCGAGGGCCACCCGCGATCGCAAGGCCGCCACCCGCCCGCCGCAAGAGCGCTATTCCCGCGTCGCCGATCTGATCTGCGATCAGGGCTGGTTCGGGCGCAAGACCGGACAGGGTTATTACCTCTACGAGGCCGGCAAAAAACCCGTCGCCCATCCCGGCGCAATGGCGATCGTCGAGACCGAACGCCGGGCGCTGGGCCTCGCCCCGCGCGCCTTCAGCCGCGAAACCATCGTCGCCCGCTGCCTGACGGCGATGATCGCCGAAGCGGTGCGGGTGCTCGAAGAGGGCGTCGCCCTGCGTCCGGTGGATATCGATGCGGTCGAACTGTTCGGCTACGGCTTTCCCCGCCATCGCGGCGGGCCGATGCATCAGGCCGATCTGATCGGCCCGGCAGAGCTGATCCGGCGCATCGAAGATTACGCCGCCGAAGACCCGCATTTCTGGCAGGTGCCCGATCTGCTTCGCAAGATGCAGCGCGACGGGCGCAGCTTTGCGGATCTGAACGGATGAGCCGGACGGACAACATAAAAGGACCCACCCCATGAGTGAGAACGGCGGCCCGCCCCTGATCGACGTCAGTGAGGCGCTCAGTTTCGATGAAAACGCTCTGCGAACCTATCTGGCGGATCATTTGCCGGGCTTTTCCGGCGACTTGACGGTGCGCCAGTTCAACGCCGGGCAAAGCAACCCGACCTATCAGCTGGTCGCGGGGGGGCGCAGATACGTCCTGCGCAAGAAGCCGCCGGGAACGCTTCTGCCGTCGGCCCACGCGGTGGACCGGGAATACCGGGTGATGCACGCGCTGCGCGACACCCCGGTTCCGGTGCCGAAAATGCTGCACCTGTGCACCGATGCTTCGGTGATCGGAACCGACTTCTACGTCATGGAAATGGTCGAGGGTCGGGTGTTTCACGATCCCAGCCTGCCGGGGCTGACACCGCCAGAGCGGCGCGCCTTTTACGACAGTTTCATCAAGGCATTGGCGTCGCTGCATGCGGTTCGCCCCGAGGCCGTGGGCTTGGGTGATTTCGGCCGACCTCAGGGCTATCTGTCGCGTCAAGTGGCGCGTTGGAGCAAGCAGTACAAGGCGACGGAAACCGAGACCATCACCGCAATGAACAAGCTGATGGACTGGCTGCCCGCCAACCTGCCAGAGGATGACCAGGCGGCCATCGTGCACGGTGACTTCCGCCCCGGCAATGCCATCGTGGCGGCGGGCTCTCCTGAGGTGATCGCGCTGCTCGACTGGGAGCTGTGCACTCTTGGTCACCCGTTGGCCGATCTGGGCTATGTCTGCGCCAATTACCACGCCGACAACTTGCCCACCGGGCAGTTCAAGGGGCTGGATTTTCAAAGCTTGGGCATCCCGACCGAGGCGGAATTCCTTGACCTTTACTGCCGCTATTCGGGCCGAGAGTCTGTCGACAACCACTTGTTTTTCGTAGTGTTTTCTTTCTTTCGCAGCGCCGCGATCATTCAGGGCGTCTATAAGCGCGGGCTTGACGGCAACGCCTCGTCGCAAAAGGCGCTCAAGCTGGGGCATCTGGCGCGGGTGCGGGCCGAAAACGCTTGGCGCATCGTCGAAGAAAACCTTTGAGCCATGGTTCGGGCGGGCGCGTCAGGCACCCGCCTGACCTGAGCCTCTGGCCAGTCTCGGCGATGCCAGCGGGTTTGCATTGCGCGCAAGGGCGTTTCCACCTTGACGTGTGTACCCTATCCGTCAGCATCCATCGCGTGTTCATGGTGGAGGGGCGGGAATGGCAAGGCTGGTGGTGTGTTGCGACGGAACCTGGAACAGTCCGGGGCAGGAGGCGCTCGGGCTGCCCTCGCCCACAAACGTTGTGCGGCTGCGGGCCTGTCTTGCCGCCGCGGGGGCTGATGGGCAGGCGCAAGACAGCTACTACCGGCTGGGCGTGGGCACTTCCGGCGGGCCGCTGCGCCGCGCCGCCGAGGGTGGTCTGGGCATCGGGCTGGGCGAGGACATCAAGAGCGCCTTTTACTGGCTTGCCACCCGCTGGCAACCGGGGGACGAGATCTTTCTGTTCGGCTTTTCGCGCGGGGCTTACGCGGTGCGCAGCCTTGCCGGGATGATCGGGCGCTGCGGGCTTGTCGATCTGTCGGGTGTGCAAGATGAGGCGCAGCGGTGGGAGCGGGTGGATACGGTCTATGCCGCCTACCGTAAGCTGTCGGCGGATGCGCCGTTTGACAGCGCCGTGCCCTGCCACCGTGATGTGCCGATCCGCTTTCTTGGCGTGTGGGATACCGTCGGTGCGCTGGGTATTCCGCAGGATTTCGGCATCAACCTGCTGGGCCGGGTGGGGCGGCTGCGTTTTCACGACACTTGGCTGGGCGAGAATGTTGCAACTGCGCGCCACGCGCTGGCCATCGACGAGCGGCGGCAGAGCTTTGCGCCGACGCTGTGGCAGGGTCACGGTGCGGGGCGCGATATCCGGCAGGTCTGGTTTGCAGGGGTGCATTCCGACATTGGCGGCGGCTACCGCGAACGTGGGCTGGGCGACATCGCGCTGCGCTGGATGATCGACGAGGCGGCGGGCTGCGGGCTGGGGTTTGCGCCCTCTGCGCTCGAGCAGATCGCGCCGGACCCGCGCGGGGTGATGCATCGCTCGGTGCGCGGGGTGTTTGCGCTGCTCGGGCGTCGGCGGCCACGCGCGGTGCCCCGGCTGGCGGAGGAGAGCGAGGCGGTGCATCCCGGCGTGGCGGCGCGGCGCCTGACACCGCCGCTTGATCAGGCGGGATACTGGCCCGAGACGGCGCTGGCGCCGGGGCAGGCGGTGCGCCTCGATGTGTTTGCGCGCAGCCGCTGGAATGCGACCGGGATCTGGCTGCAGGCCGGGGAACGCTATCGTTTCGAGGCCGACGGCGAATGGCTCGACGCCGGTATCCGCTGCAGCGCTGCCGGGCCGAAACCCGGTCTGCACCTTGGCAAGGCGCTCTGGCTTGCGGCGGCGCCGGCATCAAAGCTTCAGGGTTGGCTCCGTCGCAAGCCGGGCAATGGCAGCGCCGTGGTCTGGGCGGCGCGCCGGGCCGAGGCGCTGCCGTGGATGTCGCTGGTCGGAATCGTCGCCAGCGGGCAGGGCGCTAGCGAGACGCGCGGGCGGATCTGCCCGCATGAGACGCTGGCCATCGGCGCCGGGGGCACGCTGACCCCGCGCAGCAGCGGCTACCTCTATTGTTTCGCCAATGACGTCTGGGGCGCTTATTTCAACAATCGCGGCAAGGTGTCGCTGAGCGTTACGCGGCTTTAACGAACGCGGAAGATCAGCAGCCCGCTTTCGGAATCGCCATGCGCAACCGGGTCCAGAAACGCCGGAACCGCGCCCCGTTCCACATCGTAGCCAAAGCCCGAATAGCCGTGACGGTGCAGCGAGACCAGTTCGGGGTCGTCCGGGCACAACACCAGATAGTCGATGCCGGTCTCGGTCAGCAGGCTGTGGGCCTCTGCCGGGGACTGCGCCAGAGTGATCTCGAGCTGGCGGCGCATTCCGCCCTGATTGCGGTGATAGGGGGCCGACAAGGTCCGGTGCGCGCTGTGCAATAGGATCTGCGTGCCAAGGTTCGACGGTGCCGACACCACGCCCGTCGGCAGCGCCGCCAGCGCAGCGGTGGACTTGGCGGTGAAACAGGCGCGCGTGTCGGTTTTCGCAGAGGTGGCGGCATGGGCCGGGCCTGCAACCTGACTGATCACCCGTTCGGTGCCGTCCAGAATCTCGCCCCATGTCATCGGCACCGCGAGCAGAAAGCAGGCAAAGGCCGCAAGCGCGGCGATCGGGCGGCGGTCGCGTTGCCAGATCTGGTGCAGCCGGGTGATCAGCACGCCAAGCACCGGCGCGCAGAGCGTCAGCAGCGCCGATGCGCCGCGCAGCTGGTAGATTGTCAGCGCCAGCGCGCCGATCAGCAGCAGTGTCATCAACAGCCAGCTGGCGCTGCGCTGGTTCCAGGCAAACCACGCCGACAGGATGACTGTCGCGAGGCCAACCAGATAGTAGCCATAGAGGAACAGCAGGCCAGAGCTGCGTAGGAGGTCGTCAAGCCCGCGCGCCTCGGTGACGAAGGCCAGCCAATGCTGCGCAAGATATGGGTCGAGCGCGTCCAGCGGGTTGTGCAGGCAAGAGGGCAGCGCCGCCAGCGTCCCCCCGGCAACCCCGGCGAATAGCGCGCCCAGCACCGCGCCGCGCAGTGCCAGCCCGCGCCCCGACACCGTCAGCGCCGCCAGCGCCATCGCGCCAAGCCCCAACGCAACCGGCACCGCGAGGTCGATCGACAGCGCGTCGCAAAATCCCCCCCGGTAGGCCGAGGCCGGGGCGAGGGCCACAAACAGCACCAGCAGCCCGCCGATGCCCCCGGCGGCAAAGCCCAGCACCGGCGCACGTTCCGGCGCGCCAAGCGCCAGCCAGAACCCGGCCAGCCCCAGCGTGCCCATCGCCAGCAGCGGCAGCGTCTCGACACCGACGGCAAGCGACGCGGCCAGCGCGACCCCCGCCAACACCGGCAGCCAGCGGTTTTCGCGGCGCCCGAGAATGCCCAGCAACATCGTCAAGAACAGCGCGATCTGCACGTTGTGATGGTCGATGGACCCCGGCAGAAAGCGCACCTCCAGCCACAGCATGAACCCGGCCAGCGCGGCGGCAAAGGGCGCAGCGTTGCGCCCGCCCAGCGTTGCGGCAATGCGCCCCACCAGCCACATGGTCAGCGCCAGCAGGATCAGCGGCCAGCAGAAGATCGCCAGATATTCCGCCTGCGCCCGCGTGGTGACCAGATCGAACAGCAGGATCAGCCCTGCAATCGGTGCATCGACCAGCCGCGACCAGTGCATCTCGAAGCCGCCATCGAGGCCAAGCCTTGGCTGCGTCAGATCGAACCATGGCTTGCCGTTCAGCAGATCGCGCACCTCGACCAGACGCAGGGCGGAATCATTGTACATGTCGAACATGAAATCCGGCAGGCCCTTGGCCCTGCTTACGCTCATCAAGAAAAGATAGGCAAAGACAGCGACGGGAATCCATCGCATCGGGCTGGGGGCTTGGCGCGCCTGGGTCATCTGGACTGCTCTTGCTTGTTGCCGTCGTTGGCATGGTGTTCGCCGCGCCACAGCGGCGCAATGGGGGCTTGATCACGGCGGCAGGCTGCGTCCATCAAGAGGAGCGCATCAACCCGAAGGTTCCGACCATGCCCCGCCAAGACCCCGCCGAGACCCGCCGCCATCTTGGCGGTTTCCTCGTGGCGGGCGGGCTGGGGTTTGTGGCCGACGCTGCGGTTTTGACGCTGGGCACCATGGCCGGGCTGCCCCCGGCGCTGGCACGGGTGCCGTCTTTCCTTGTGGCCGTGCTGCTCACATGGGCGGTGAACCGCAAGCTGACCTTCCGCACAAGCGCCGCGCCGGGGGTGCGCGAATTCCTGCACTACCTCGCGGCGATGGCGCTGGGGCTTGGCATCAACTACGCGGTGTTCGTGGCGGTGCTGGCCGCCGCGCCGCTGGCGCAGGGCTGGCCGGTGCTGGCGCTGATCCCCGCCACGGCGGCAGGGATGATCGCCAATTTCCTCTCGGCGCGACATGTTCTGAACCGCTGATGTCATGGCCGCCCCCGCAGCCCTCAGCCCCGAGGGCCGGGGATCTGAAGATAGGTCATGTAGCGCGCCTCGCGTCGTCCGCGCGCCACGGTTTCTAGGATCACCGCGCAGACCAGCGACAGCGCCGCCAGCCCAATGCCGGTCAGCGACACGAACAGCGAGGGAAAGCGCGCCACCAGCCCGGTTTCCATGAACTCGGCAAAGATCGACGCAAACACCGCCAGCGAGGGCAGTGCCATCAGCCCGGCGAGCCCGGCAAAGAACTGCAGCGGCTTTTCCTCTTTCACCAGCAGGCCGATCATCCGCAGGATGCGCCAGCCATCGCGATAGGTACTCAGTTTGGAATTGCTGTTCTCGGGGCGGGCGGAATAGGGGGTCGGCACTTCTCCGGCGGGCATCCGCAGTTGCAGCGAATGCACCGTCAGTTCGGTTTCGATCTCGAACCCTTGGCTGAGGGCGGGAAAGCTTTTGACGAAGCGGCGCGAAAACACCCGGTAGCCTGACAGCATGTCGTTGAAATCGCGCGCGAACAGGGTCTGCACGAGGCCACTCAGCAGCCTGTTGCCGAATTTGTGCCCGGCGCGATAGGCGGCGGCGTCGGTGCTGATCCGCGCGCCGTTCACCATATCGAGCTTGCCGTCCATCAGCATGGAGATCATCGCGGGGGCCGAGGCCGCGTGATAGGTCGCATCGCCATCGGCCATGACATAGATGTCGGCTTCGACATCGGCGAACATGCGGCGCACCACGTTGCCCTTGCCCTTGCGCGGCTCGAAGCGAACGATGGCCCCGGCGTCGCGGGCAATGCGGGCGGTATCGTCGGTGGAGTTGTTGTCATAGACATAAATCCGCGCCTGCGGCAGCGCCGCGCGGAACTGCTGCACGGTCTGGGCAATGGCGGCGGCCTCGTTGTGGCAGGGCAGGATCACCGCGATTTGCGGATCTGGCTCGGCGCGCCGCGCGCGGCCTGCAAACGCGTCGAGAAGGCCAAGGCCATCGGCGTAATCGCCCGCGACGGGGGCTGCGTAATCCTTCATTCCCGTGCCCTTTTCCGGCTGCGTGTATCGGCAGCGATCCGGCGGCAAAATGCCGGACAGATGCGCGTTGTTCAGCAGGGTTACAGGGGCAATCGGGCAGGCTTTGGCCGCGAATGTGGCACAAGCGGCGCTTTTTCGCGGGAGGCGCGGGGCTTACCAAGGCGCAGAAACGAAAACGGCCCCGCCAATGGCAGGGCCGTTCCAGTCGATAGCGTGGGAGGATTACTCCTCGGTGGCTTCTTCGCCTTCTTCATCATCCGCTGCCTTCAGGCCGCGCGGCGCCGAGATGTTGGCGATGACGAAATCACGGTCGATGGTCGGCTTGGCGCCTTCCGGCAGCACCACATCGGAGATGTGGATCACGTCGCCGATCTGGCGGCCGGCGAGGTCGACGGTGATGTGGTCGGGGATGTCACCGGCCAGCACGTTCAGTTCGACTTCCTGACGCACGATGGTCAGCACGCCGCCCTTCTTGATGCCGGGGGCCGTTTCCACGTTGATGAAATCGACGTGGATGAACAGGTTGATCCGGCTGGTGCGGCGCAGGCGCATCAGGTCGAAGTGGGTGGGCAGGTCTTTGACGACATCGCGCTGCACGTCGCGGCAGATCACGCGCACGTCTTCGTGGCCTTCAACCTTGAGGTTGAACAGCGTCGACTTGAAGCGACCCTGCTTGAGGCGCTTGAGCAGCACGTTGAACGGCATCTGAACCGCAAGCGGTTCGGCTTCGCCGCCAAAAACAATGCCCGGAACCATGCCATCGCGGCGTACCTGCCGAGCGGCGCCCTTGCCCGTCCCCGGCCGTTCCAGAGCTTCGAGATCAGGAATCTCACCAGCCATGTTGTATCTCCATATATAAGGGCAGGGTGCCTCCAAGGCTGTCACCCCGCGTAAGAGCGTCCCTTTAGACCGGATCGCGGCATTTCTCAACCGGTTTCTGCACGGCTGGCGCGGCGCATGAAAAACCCCCGGCAAGCATCTGCTCGCCGGGGGCCAGAGCCGCGCAAGGAGGGGGCGTTTCAACGCGGCCCTGTTTGCGGTGGGCTTACATCGCGGGCAGCAGCACCCGGTCGATGACGTGGATCACGCCGTTCGACTGGCGCACGTCAGCAATGGTGACGGTGGCGGTGCGGCCCTGCTCGTCGGTCAGCTCGATCTTGGCGCCGTCCATCTTGGCCTGAAGCGTGCAGCCGCCGACAGTCGGCACCGGGTGGACGCCGCCGTCATCGGCGATCATGCCAGCGATGGCATCGGACATGGCCGAGGCCGCCACCACGTGGCAGGTAAGGATCTTGGCAAGCTGCGCCTTGTTCTCGTCCATCATCAGCTGCGACAGGCTGTCCTCCGAGATCATCGCGAAGGCGTCGTTGGTGGGGGCGAACACGGTGAACGGGCCTTCGCCGCTGAGCGTGTCGACCAGCCCGGCCTGCTTGACAGCCGCCACCAGCGTGGTGTGATCGGCCGAGTTCAGGGCGTTCTCGACGATGGTCTTGTCGGCATACATCGCCGCGCCCCCGACCATCGGGTTATCCATCGGATCGGCGGCCAGCAGCGGGGCGGCAAAGGTGGCGGAGGCAAGTGCGGCGACAGCGGTGGTCTTGAAAAACATCTGGTCTCTCCCGTAGCGCCGGGCGGTTGTCGCCCGGATCTGCACGAAGACACGCAAGACCCCGGTGTCGCAGTTTCAGAAAGCGCCATCACAGCTTCGTGAAGGTGCTGAAAATCGCCCTGCGGCGGACACCAACGCGATGCCCGCCGCGACGATCACTCCTGCCAGTCGCCGGAAAAATTGCGCGGAATCATCAGGATGTCGCGATCAAGCGCTGTGACATCCGTGCGCCCGCACAGCCCCATGGAGGTGTCGAGTTCCTTGTGGATCACTCGCAGCGCCTCCGAAACCCCGGTTTCGCCCATGGCGCCCAGCCCATAGATATAGGCGCGCCCGATCCAGCAGCCCTTGGCGCCCATGGCAACAGCCTTCAGAACGTCCTGACCCGAGCGCACGCCGCTGTCGAGATGCACCTCGATACGATCCCCGACCGCGTCCATGATCGGCCCTAGCGCCCGAATCGAGCTGAGCGCGCCATCCAATTGCCGCCCGCCGTGGTTGCTGACCACGATGGCATCGGCGCCGACATTGCACGCCTCGAGCGCATCGCGTGGGTCCATGATGCCCTTGATGATCAGCGGGCCATCCCACATCTTGCGGAACTGCCGGATGCGATCCCAGTCCAGCGCCTGATCGAAATTGTTATGCGTCCAGTCGGTGAGGCTGGCCGCATCCCCGACGCCCTTGGCATGGCCGACGATATTGCCAAAGAACCGCCGCTTGGTTTTCAGCATGTCCAGCCCCCAAGCGACGCGGTAGCTCATGTCGGCGATGGATTTCGCGGTCAGCTTGGGCGGGGCGGACAGCCCGTTCTTGATATCCTTGTGGCGCTGACCCAGCATCTGCAGATCCACCGTGATCACCGCCGCCGAGCATTTGGCGTCTTTGGCCCGGTCGAACAGGCGCTGGGTGAAATCGTCGTCCTTCATGGTATAGACCTGCAGCCAGAACGGTTTCGAGCTGTTCTCGGCCACATCCTCGATCGAACAGATCGACATCGTCGACAGGCAATAGGGCACACCGAATTTCTCGGCGGCGCGCGCGGCGTGAATTTCGCCATCCGCATGCTGCATCCCGGTCATGCCCACCGGGGCCAGCGCCACCGGCATTGCCACATCCTGCCCGACCATCTGCGATTTCGTCGTGCGGCCGGTCATGTCGATGGCGACTCGCTGGCGCAGCTTGATTTCGCTGAAATCCGAGACATTCTCGCGGAAGGTCTGTTCGGTCCAGCTGCCGCTTTCGCAATAATCGTAGAACATCTTCGGCACACGCCGTTTGTAGATGCGCTTGAGGTCCTCGATCTCGGTGATCACGGGCATTGCGCCCTCCTTTATGCTGAAAGCGGTCAGATTTTCTTACCGCTCAAGCGCGCGGCGCGCAATCTTCTCGGGAAAAACTTGCTGCGGCTGCAAGATCTGCATCTGGCGATAGCCGATGGCGCAATGACGTGCGGGCAAACCGAACCCATGGGGCCAAGCCTGAACGTGGCGTTTCGGGTCGTGTCGGGAATCGCGATTGCCGACATCACCGAAGCACTGGCAGGGCCGGGGTGAGTCATTTCCTTCAATCTCAAGCCATGTTATAGCCACGCACGTAGAAAAAGGAGGCACGCATGGCCTGGAAAGTGTTCATCGACGGCGAAGCCGGTACCACGGGATTGCAGATCCGCGAGCGTCTCGAGGCGCGCGCGGATATCGCCCTGGTCCAGGTGCCGCATGAGCTCCGAAAGGATGCGGGCGCGCGCTCCGAGGCGCTGGCCGAGGCAGACGTGGCGATCCTGTGCCTGCCGGATGACGCGGCAAAGGAAACCGTCGCATTGGCCGCGCCGCACGGCACGCGGATCATCGACGCCTCGACGGCGCATCGGGTCGCGGACGGCTGGACCTTCGGTTTTCCCGAAATGTCCAAGGGCCAGCGCGCGGCAATTGCCTCGGCGCGTCTGGTGTCGAACCCCGGCTGCTGGTCGACCTGCGCCATCGCCCTGATCCGCCCGCTGGTCGAGGCAGGAGTGCTGGCCGCAGACGCCGCGCCAGCGATCTCGGGCGTGTCCGGCTATACCGGCGGCGGCAAGGCGATGATTGCCGAGTTCGAAAGCGGCGAGACCGGCGGCGGCTTCCTGTATGCCGTCAGCCAGGGCCACAAGCACCTGCCCGAGATCTCGAAGCACGGGCTGCTGAGCGCGCCTGCGGTGTTCGTGCCGTCTGTCGGGCAGTATGCGCAGGGCATGGCGGTGGCGGTGCAACTGCCGGGGCTTGGCGCCGATGGCGCTGAGGCGGCCGAAGCGGCGCTCAAGGTGGCCTATGCGGGCGAGCGGTTTGTGTCGGTGGTGGCAGCTTCGATGCACGAGCCTCGCGTGATGCCGCAACGACTGAACGGCACCAACCGGCTGAAGCTGTCGGTGCATGGCAACCCGGAATCGGGTGCGGTGGTGCTGGTGGCGGTGCTCGATAACCTCGGGAAAGGGGCGTCGGGGGCGGCGGTTCAGAACCTCAACATCATGCTTGGCTGCGACGAAGGCGCTGGGCTTGAGGACGCGGCGCGCGCTGCGGCGGAGTAAAAGCAGGGGGGCGCTGCCCCCCTCGGCGCCTGCGCGCCTTCCCCCCGGAGTTTACCTGCAAGATGAAGCCGGGGCGCGGCGCCTCATCTTCATCTTGCTGAATAAACTCCCGCCGGAGGCAGGCATGACATGGCGGTCAGGCGCGCGCTCAGGCCCGATGCGCGCCGTCTGCCAGCGATTTTACAAAGGCAAGCACTTCGGCGACGGGCTTGCCTTCGGCTTGGGCAGCCACGATCGCCGAGCCCACGACGCAGCCGTCGGCCACGCTTGCGATGCTCTGCGAGGTTTCCGGCGTGCGGATGCCAAAGCCGACGATGACAGGCAGATCGGACGCGGCTTTGATGCGGGCCACTTCGGGGGCGACATCGGTGGCCTGTGCGGCGGCCGCGCCGGTGATGCCGGTGATCGACACGTAATAAACAAAGCCCGAAGTATTCTGGAGCACCTTTGGCAGGCGGTTGTCGTCGGTGGTGGGCGTGGCGAGGCGGATGAAGTTCAACCCGGCCTTCTGGGCGGGAATGCACAGTTCTTCGTCTTCCTCAGGGGGCAGGTCGACCACGATCAGCCCGTCAATCCCGGCCTCTTTTGCATCGACCAGGAACTTGTCGACGCCGCGATTGTAGATCGGATTGTAATAGCCCATCAGCACGATCGGGGTGGTGTTGTCGCCCGCGCGGAAATCGCGCACGAACTGAAGCGTGCGCTCCAGCGTCATGCCCGCTTCGAGCGCGCGTTGCCCGGCCAGCTGGATCGTCGGGCCGTCCGCCATCGGGTCGGTGAAGGGCAAGCCGAGCTCGATAATGTCGACGCCCGCGCCGGGCAGGCCGCGCACCAGCTCGAGAGAGGCGTCATAATCCGGGTCTCCGGCCATGACATAGGCGACGAAGGCCTTTTTCCCCTCGGCTTTCAGGGCGGCGAACTTGGCGTCGATACGGGTCATGGTCTTCCCTTCACTTGTCTCGGGGGCAGGTCTGCCGGATCGGCGGGGGGAAATCAATGGGCCGCGCGCCGGTTGACACGTGTCAAGGCGGCGCTCACGCTTGGCCTGTATCGTCGCGTCAACCCACAGGAAGGACCGACATGACAGACATTCCCGAGGCGAGCCAGCCGCTTCAGGCCTCCGAGCCTTCGCAAGTCTTGCCCCAAGGCGCCGAGGTTCCGGTTCCAGCGCCGGCTGCGAACCAGTCGCCTCAGGCGCGCATCCGCCGCCATGCGCCGACCCCGGACGACATCCGCCGCGCCTTCGAGACTGGCGAATACCCGTATGACGTCAAGCTGTCGCGCCGCAGCTACGAGCGGCAGAAGGCGCAGCTTCAGGCGGAATTGCTCAAGGCCCAGCTTTGGGTGCAGCAATCCGGGCAGAAGCTGGTCTTGCTGTTCGAGGGCCGCGACGCCGCTGGCAAGGGCGGCACCATCAAGCGCTTTACCGAACATCTCAACCCGCGCGGGGCCCGCGTTGTGGCGCTGAACAAACCCAGCGACGAAGAGCGCGGCCAATGGTATTTTCAGCGATATATCAATCATCTGCCGACCGCAGGTGAGATCGTTCTGTATGACCGCTCGTGGTACAACCGGGCCGGGGTCGAGCGGGTGATGGGGTTTTGCGAGCCCAATGAATACCTTGAATTCATGCGCCAGACGCCGGATCTGGAACGGATGCTCGTGCGCTCGGGGGTGAAGCTGTACAAATACTGGTTCTCGGTCACGCAGGACGAGCAAAAGCGCCGCTTTGCCAGCCGCGAGACCGATCCGCTGAAGCAATGGAAGCTGTCGCCGATCGACAAGGCCAGTCTCGACAAATGGGAAGATTACACCGAGGCCAAGGAGGCGATGTTCTTTTACACCGACACCGCCGATGCGCCGTGGATCGTGGTCAAGTCGAACGACAAGAAGCGGGCGCGGCTGAACTGCATGCGGCATTTCCTGTCGACGCTGGAGTATCCGGGCAAGGACCGTCGCATCGCGACCCCGCCGGACCCGCTGATCGTTGGCGGTGCGGCGCATGTGATCCACAAGTCAGAGCATATTCTGGGCACCGCGCTGCATCCCGACAGCCGGCACGTCACCTAGCGACGTTTCGCGCCAGCCAGTCCTGCAGCGGCGCAAGGCGGTCGAACGTGTCGACAAGCGCTGCCTCGGCGTCGACGCACAGCGAGTGGTACAGATCGTCGATCCAGACAAGGCAGCCGGTGTGGCGCAGCAGCTCTGCGTGAGGGTGCGCGCTGTCATAGGGGGCAGGCGGGCTGACGAGGGGTGGCGGATCCATGCGGCCCTTCAGTTCCGGCAGCAGCGCCGCGAGCTTGCCGCCTTCGGGGCTGTCGAGGGCGGCGCGCCAATCCTGCGTCTGTGCCTCGTCGAACACCATCACCCCCGCCGCCGCCGTGGCGTAGTTTGGCGACAGGCCGAAGTACCAGCCGCGCCCGTCAGGCAGGGTCCAGGCGGCGTGAAGATGGGTGAAGAACGGCGTCTTGTCGTTGGAAAACCGCACGTCGCGGTGCAGGCGGAACAGTTTGGGGCGCACCCGTTGCCGTGTCCGCTGCGACAGGCGCAACGCAATCCGGTCTACTAGCATCTCGGCGGGGCGGCGGACTTCGGCGTCATAGCGGGGCTTTTCAGCGCGAAACCACTCGCGATTGTTGTTGGCGGCAAGATCTTCGAGAAACGCCCTGACCCTTGGAGCGAAAGCGGTTTTCTCGATCGTCTGGGTCATGTCGGTGTCCTTCTGACAAAGTGACTCGAATTAGGGAGGGCCAAACCTTAGGATGGCGCGCGGCGGCGCGGCCGGTGCCGTATTGACCAACCCCCTTGTCCCGTGACGGTTCCCATATGATTCGCGTTCTGAGCTTTCTGCCCCTGCTGCTGCCTGCTTCGGGTGCGCTTGCGCATCCGCACATCTTTGTCGACACCGCGCTGGAGGTTGCGCTGAACGAGGCGCAGCAGGTGACCGGGGTTACGGTCAGCTGGGCCTATGACGAGTTTTTCACGCTGCTGCTGTTCGAAGACATGGGGCTCGACCCTGACGGCGACGGTGTGCTGAGCGATGCCGAGATGGAGGAGCTGCAGGGCTTTGAGCTGGCCAACTGGCCGCTTGATTATGCCGGAGATCTCTACCTGTTCGCGGGGGATGAGGCTGTCGAGCTTGGCAGGCCAGAGGCCCGCGGCGTGACGCTGAAAGACGGGCGCATCCAGTCCGATCACTACCGCCCCTTGCTGCCGCCAAGCCCTGCCGATGGGCTGCACATCGCGCAATATGATCCGACCTATTACATCGCCTACACGCTGTCGCGCGGGGTGACGGTAGACGGTGCATGCGAGGCCATCGTGACCGACCCCGATCTTGATGAAACCGCGCGTGCCATGCAGCAGGAACTTGCCAATATCCCCGAGGATGGCTTTACCGAGCTGCTGGCCGGGCATCTCTACGCTCAGGATGTGAGGATCGTATGCGCAGCGTCGGAGTGATCGGGGCGGCGCTGGTGGCGGCCTTGGCGCTGTGGCTTTGGGCCGGGGATGGCGCCGCGCAGGTGGCGCGGCTGGCGGCGGCCGGGCAGCACGAGGCGCAGGTGGCCATGGCCCGCGCGCTGAGGGCGTTGCGCGCGGGCGATCCCGGCGCGCTGTCGTGGCTGCTGGCGATGTGCTTTGCCTATGGCGTGCTGCATGCGGCGGGGCCGGGGCATGGCAAGCTGTTGGTCGGCGGCTATGGTGTCGGGCGGCGGGTGCCGCTGGCACGGCTGTCGGCGCTGGCGCTGGTGTCGAGCCTTGCGCAGGCCGGGGTGGCGATTGCCGTGGTCTATACCGGGGCGGCGCTGCTGGGGCTGGGCCGCGTGGCGATGACCGATGCCGCCGAGGATTATCTGGCTCCTGCCAGCTATGCCGCCATCGGCTGCATCGGTCTGTGGCTGCTGCTGCGCGGCCTGCGCAAGTTGCCCGCGCCGAAGGCCCATGTGCACGATCATCACTGTGACTGCGGCCATGCCCATGCCCCGACGCCCGAACAGGTGGAAACCCTGCATGGGCTGCGCGACGCCGCATTGCTGGTGGCGGCCATCGCCATCCGCCCCTGCACCGGCGCGTTGTTTCTGCTGATCCTGACATGGCGGATGAACCTTGATCTAGCCGGGATCCTTGGCGTGACCGCGATGGGGCTGGGCACGGGGGCGGTGACGGTGGCCGTGGCGGCGGCGTCGGTGACCTTTCGCGAAGGCGCGCTGATGCGCCTTGCTAGCGGTGCGCAGGCCCGCCGGGTCATGGGCGGGATCGAGGCCACCGCGGGCGCGCTGATCGCCATGATTGCCTTTGAGGTGACGCTGCGCACAGTGCTCTGAGCGCTGGCGCAGTACGCGCCGCCTTGCCGGGGCGCTTTGCCCAAGATATGGGCGTTTACATGACAGCCTCCCTTTCATATCCCGCCCACGCCCGGGCGATCCTGCTGCTTGGCCTGCCGCTGATCGGCGGGCACCTCGCACAGATGGCGATCAGCTTCACCGATGCGGCGATGATCGGGCGCTATGGCGTGCCGGAACTGGCGGCGCTGACGCTCAGCTCGATGGTGTTTGCGGTGTTCTTCCTGTTCGGCTCGGGCTTTGCATGGGCGGTGATGCCGATGGTGGCGCAGGCCGAAACCGAAGGCGATCACACCCAGATCCGCCGCGTCACCCGCATGGGGCTGTGGCTGTCGACGGCGTTCTTCGCGCTGGCCATGCCGGTGATGTGGTTCTCCGAGCCGTTGCTGATCGCGCTAGGGCAGGAGCCGCAGGTTGCCAAGGGCGCGGGGGCCTATCTGCGCATCGCGGGCGTCGGCCTGCTGCCGGCGCTGGGCACCATGGTGCTGAAAAGCTATCTTGCCGCGCTGGAACACACCCGCGTGGTGTTCTGGATCACCGTCTTGGCCGCCATCGCCAACGCGCTGGCCAATTACGCGCTGATCTTCGGCCATTGGGGCGCGCCGGAACTGGGCATTCGCGGCGCGGCCATTGCCTCGCTGGCATCGCATGGCACGGCGCTGGTGGCGGTGATCGCCTACGCCCGGGTGCGGCTGCCGCAATACCCGCTGTGGCAGCGCTTCTGGCGGCCCGATCCCGAGGCGCTGCGCGATGTCTTTGCCCTTGGCTGGCCGATCGGGTTGACCACGCTGGCCGAGGTCGGCCTGTTCGCGTCCACCTCGGTGTTCATGGGCTGGTTCGGCACCGAGGCGCTGGCAGCGCATGGCATCGTGCTTCAGATCGCCTCGGCGACCTTCATGGTACATCTCGGGCTGGCCAATGCGGCGACGGTGCGGGCCGGGCAGGCGCGCGGGCGCCGCAATGCCGCGTTTCTGGTGCGCGATGCGCGCACGGTGCTGGCGCTGTCGGTTGCCGCTGTGGCGATCACGATTGTGCTGTTCCTTGCCATCCCCGAACCGCTGATACGGATCTTTCTGTCGCGCGACGATCCTGCCTACGCGCAGATCCTGCAGATCGGCGTGGGGCTGCTGCTGATGGCAACGGTGTTTCAGCTGGTGGATGCGTTGCAGGTGGTCACCCTTGGCCTGCTGCGCGGGCTGCGCGATACCAGCGCCCCGATGCGGATCGCCGGGCTGTCTTACTGGGGCATCGGCCTGCCTGCGGCCTGGGGGCTGGGGATCGCGCTCGGGGTCGGCCCGGTCGGCATCTGGGCCGGGCTTTGCCTTGGGCTGGCCTTGGCGGCGGTGCTGCTGCTGCGCCGTTTCTGGCGCAGCGCGGTACCAGCGCTCAGGGCTGCATCGCGGCCATGATCATCCAGCGGATGCCATAGCGGTCGGTCAACGTGCCAAAGGCCGGGGACCAGAAGGTTGGCTCCAGCGCCATCTGCACCTCGCCGCCCTCGGCTAGCGCCTCGAACACCCGCTTGGCCTCATCGGCGTCGGGCAGGGTCAGAGTCAGCGAACACCCCGCCATCGGCCCTGCTTCGGCGTCGTCCGATCCCATGATCACCGAGTCCTCGAAGGTGATCATGCAATTCATCACCGCATCGGCGGGCAAACCCGGCATCTTTGCCTGCTCGTCGGGCGGCAGGTCGGACAGGCTCAGGAATTGTGGCGCGGGCAGGTTCAGGATCTGCGCATAGCGGCTCATCGCCTCGCGGCAGGTGCCATCAAAGAACAGGTAGGTGGAAAAGGGCATCCGTGGTCTCCTCGATGAAGGTTGATATCAACATGACCGCCCTGCGCCCATCGGTCAAGCCAGCAAGCTTGCGCTTGCGCGCATCCCCGCCTAGAAGGCGCGAAACCTCGGATATCAGGAGCGTCACATGGGCTTTCGCATGGGCATCGTGGGTCTGCCGAACGTCGGCAAATCGACCCTCTTCAACGCGCTGACCAAGACCGCCGCGGCGCAGGCGGCGAACTTTCCCTTCTGCACCATCGAGCCCAACGTGGGCGAGGTCGCAGTCCCCGACGCCCGGCTCGACAAGCTGGCCGAGATCGCGCAGTCGAAATCCATCATCCCGACCCGGATGACCTTTGTCGACATCGCCGGTCTGGTAAAGGGCGCCTCCAAGGGCGAGGGCCTCGGCAACCAGTTCCTTGCCAACATCCGCGAGACCGATGCCATCGCCCATGTGCTGCGCTGCTTCGAAGACGATGACGTCACGCATGTGGATGGCCGCGTCGATCCGGTGAGCGATGCCGAAACCATCGAAACCGAGCTGATCATCGCTGACATGGAAAGCCTTGAAAAGCGGCTTGCCAACATCACCCGCAAGGTGCGCGGCGGCGACAAGGATGCGGTGCAGCAGGAACGGCTGATGCGCACTGCGCTGGCGGCGCTTGAATCCGGCCAGCCCGCCCGGACCGTCACCATCGACGCCGACGATCTCAAGCAGTGGAAGATGTTGCAACTGCTCACCGCCAAGCCAGTGCTCTACGTCTGCAATGTCGATGAATCCGAGGCGGCAACCGGCAACGCCCTGTCGGCAAAGGTCGCTGAAATGGCGGCGGCGCAGGGCAACAGCCACGTGGTGATCTCGGCCAAGATCGAAGAGGAAATTAGCCAGCTCGACCCGGATGAGGCCGAGATGTTCCTGTCCGAGCTCGGCCTCGAAGAAGCCGGTCTCGACCGGCTGATCCGCGCCGGCTACGAGCTGCTGCACCTCGAGACATATTTCACCGTCGGCCCCAAGGAAGCCCGCGCATGGACGATCCGCAAGGGCACGATGGCGCCGCAGGCGGCCGGGGTGATCCACGGTGATTTCGAAAAGGGCTTCATCCGCGCCGAAACCATCGCCTTTGACGATTTCATCGGCAATGGCGGCGAACAGGGCGCCAAGGAAGCCGGCAAGATGCGCGCCGAAGGCAAGACCTACATGGTCAAGGACGGCGACGTGCTGCACTTCCTGTTCAACACCTGAACCCTCGCTGGGCGCGGCGGCCTGCCGCGCCCGGTCGCACGCGCGCAGGCCTCGCTCCGGCTTGAAACATCGCCGATGCCGTCTCGGATTTCTTTACCTCGATCGGCCTCTGCCAGACCGTATCCGCGCCGGATGGCGTCGAATGTCATGTCCCCCAAGACACGCCTCGCGGCC
Source organism: Citreicella sp. C3M06 (assembly GCF_018860705.1). Taxonomy (GTDB): domain Bacteria; phylum Pseudomonadota; class Alphaproteobacteria; order Rhodobacterales; family Rhodobacteraceae; genus Salipiger. The sequence continues at coordinate 35,199 of NZ_JAHKQA010000090.1, read as the reverse complement.
CCTGCGCCGCGCGGTTTCTAGCGCTCAAAACCGCGCCGCGTACCCGCGAACAGGGCCGCGCCGCTCGGGCGGCCATGTCTCAGGCCACCATCCGTCCCGCCGTCAATTAAACTCGCGCAGACCCAAGCGCTCCGGGCGCCGCGCCCCGGTTTCTTCTGGCCGGAAATATCCCGGGGGTCCGGAGGCTGGCCCCCGGCCGGTCTCACAGCCTCAACGGCCCTTACAGCCCACTCACCGCCTCGGGCACAAGCGCACCCGGAGCCTGAATGACCCGCGAGGCCAGCTGCATCGCCTGTCCCGCGCTGTCGGCCAGGGTCTTGCCGCAGGCGAGGCCCGCAAGCAGACCGGCAGCAAAACTGTCACCCGCGGCGGTGGTGTCGACAATCGACTCGACTTTTTGCGCCTGCACCCGGCTCTCTCCGGCCTGCGCCTGCCAGAGCACCAAATCGCCGCCTCCCTGCTTGATCGCCACCAGATCCGCGCCATGGTCGCGATAGCGCCTCAGCGTCTGCGCCGGATCGGTATCGCCCCACAGCACCTCTTCCTCGTCAAAGGACGGCAGCACGATATCCGCCGTGCGCGCGCCCATGGTCAGCCCGGCGCGCATCGCCTCGGGGCTTTCCCACAGCTTCGGACGCAGGTTGGTGTCAAAGGCCACGATCGCGCCCCGCTTGCGCGCCTTGGCCAGCGCGCCGCAGAACACCTCACGGCTTTTCGGCGGCAGGATAGCCAGCGTGATGGCCGAGAAATGGATCATCTCGCGCCCCTTCAGGGCGCCGTCGAGCCATTTGAGATCCTCTGCCAGCATCCGCGCCGCCGACTGGCCGCGCCAATAGGAAAAGCTGCGCTCGCCCTCCTCGACGGTGATCATGTAGAGGCCCACGGTGCGCTCGGGCACGCGGCGGATCGCGCCGGTGTCGATGCCTTCGCCATCCAGAAACGACACCATCGCATCGGAAATCGCGTCGGTGCCGACGCAGGTGGCGTATCCCACGGTCCAGTCCTGCGGCAGCAGGCGGCGCATGTACCATGCGGTGTTCAGCGTATCGCCCGCAAAGCCGCGCCGATACAGCCCGTCTCCTGCGCTCGACAGTTCCACCATGCATTCACCAAGGGCCAGAAAGGCGCTCATTCGTCTTACTCCAGTCGTGCCCCGCAGGGGATCATTGGGCCGGGGGCAGAATCTTGCCGGGGTTGAGGATGCCCTTCGGATCAAAGGCTGCCTTCACCCGCGCCATCCAGTCAAGCGCCGGGCCATGTTCGGCGGCCATGTATTTCTGTTTGCCGATGCCGATGCCATGTTCACCCGAAACCGTCCCGCCAAGCCGCAGCGCGGTCTCGGCCAGAATGCCCGAAAAGTCCATCACCTTTGCAACCATCGCCGCATCGGCAGGATCGTAGCGCAGGCCGCAATGGAAATTTCCATCCCCGACATGGCCGACGATGGTGCACAGCAGATTGCGCGCCTCGGCCTCGGTGCGGGCCACGCTGACCGCCTCGGCAAGCCGCGAGATCGGCACGCAGACATCGGTCGACAGGGTTTTCTTGCCCGCGCCGGGATCAAGCGCCGAAATCGCCGGCAGCGCGCCATGGCGCAGCGCCCAGAGCGCGTTGCGTTCTTCTTGCGTCTGCGCCTCTTGCCAGTTGCCTGCGTTCGCATCCGACGCGATCTCGCGGAACCGCTCCAGCTGTTCGCGCACAGCTTCAGGTGTTCCATGCAATTCGATGAAAAGATGCGGTTTCTCGGGAAGTCCGGCGTTTTGCGCAAGGTTGAAGCCGCGCACCATCATCTCGTCGACCAGTTCGATCCGGGCCATGGGCAGCCCGCACTGGATGGTCAGGATCACCGCGTTGACCGCATCGTCGATGCTGTCGAAATGACAGGTGGCCGAGGCCAGTGCCTCGGGCTGCCCGTGCAGCTTCAGCGTCAGCTCGGTGATCAGGCCCAGCGTGCCTTCGGAGCCGACAAGCAGATGCGTCAGGTCATACCCAGTCGAGGATTTACGCGCCGCCGTGCCGGTGCGGATCACCGATCCGTCGGCCATCACCGCCTCGAGCGCCAGCACGTTCTCGCGCATGGTGCCATAGCGCACTGCGGTGGTGCCGCTGGCCCGCGTTGCCGCCATGCCACCGAGCGAGGCGTCGGCGCCGGGGTCGATGGGAAAGAACAACCCGGTGGCGCGCAGCTCTTCGTTCAGCTGCTTGCGGGTGACGCCGGGCTGGACCACCACGTTCATGTCTTCGGCCCGCACGTCGAGAACCTTGTTCATCCGGCTGAAATCAAGGCTGATGCCGCCAAGATGTGCCAGATGCTGGCCTTCGAGCGAGGTGCCGGTGCCGAATGCCACCACCGGAACACCATGCGCCGCGCAGATCGTCACGATCTGCGACACCTCGTCGGTGGTCTCGGGCTGGGCCACAGCGTCGGGCAGGATCTCGGGGTAATGGCCGTCGTTCTGACCATTCTGGCGGCGCGCGGCTTCGGTGGTCGAAAAGCGGGGGCCGAGCAGTTCGGCAAGAGCCTCGAAGGCAGACATGGGGGCCTCTCGGGTTGGGACTTGCAATCGGGTATACCAACCAACAAGAGTGGTGCAAGCAGGCAGCAAGGGGGAGCCATGGCGCAGAATATCGTAATCACCGGGGCGGGCAGCGGAATCGGGCGCGCCTGTGCGCAGGCGTTCCTTGGCGCGGGCTGGCAGGTGGCGCTTGTCGGGCGGCGCGAAGAGACGCTGCGCGACACCGCCAATGGCGATCCCGGCGCGCTGGTGGTGCCGTTCGATGTGTCGCAACCCGCCGAGGTCGAGGCGGGCTTTGCGCAGATCGCCGACACATGGGGGCGCATCGACGCGCTGTTCAACAATGCCGGGATCTTTACCCCCGGCGCCCCGATCGACGAAATTCCGGTGGCCGACTGGACGGCGTTGTGCGGCGTGAACATCACCGGCATGTTCCTGTGCGCTCGCGCGGCCTTTGGCCAGATGCGGCGCCAAGCGCCGCAAGGTGGGCGCATCATCAACAATGGCTCGATCTCGGCGCATGTGCCGCGCCCCGGCTCGGCCCCCTATACCATGTCGAAACATGCGGTGAGCGGGCTGACCCGGTCGGTCAGCCTTGACGGGCGGCCCTTTGGCATCGCCTGCGGGCAGATCGACGTCGGCAATGCGCTGACCGAGATGGCCGCGCCCATGGCGAAGGGCGTGAAACAGGCCGATGGCCGCATCGCCCCCGAGGCGGTGATGGATGTGGCCCATGTGGCCAGCACGGTGCTGCACATGGCCAGCTTGCCGCCCGAGGCGAATGTGCAATTCGTCACGGTGATGGCGACGACGATGCCGTTTGTCGGGCGGGGCTGAGCCTTGAACGAGCCGATCCTTGCCGAGCAGATCGCCGATGAGCTGCGCCGCCGCATCCTGCGTGGCAGCCTGCCACCCGGCGCGCCGCTCAAGGAGCGCGACACGGCGCTGTTGATGGGCGTGTCACGCACCCCGATGCGGGAGGCAATCCGCATGCTGGCGCAGGAAGGGCTGGTCGATCTGCGCCCGGCGCGCAGCCCGGTCATCGCCAAGCCGACCCTCAAGCAGGTGCAGGATCAGATTGTCGTGCTGCAGGCGCTCGAGCTGCTGTCGGCGCGGCTGGCCTGCGCTGCCGCCAGCGACGAGGATCTGCAAGACATCGCCCGCCTGCACCGCGCCGTGGCGGAAAACTACGATGCGCTCGATGCGCTGGATGCGTTCGAGCTGGACATGAGCTTTCACCGCCGCATCGCGCAAGCCTCGGGCAACGCCGCGCTGGCGGAAACCCACGGGGCCTATCTGGCCCGGCTGTGGCGGGCGCGGTATCTGTCGGCGCGGATGCGCCGTAACCGCGCGCGGGTGGTGGGCAATCACGAGATTATCCTTGCGGCGCTGATGGCCCGCGACGAGGCCGCCGTGGCGGTTGCGACGCAGGCGCATATGGCCAGCATGGAAGACGACATCGCGGCGGCGCTGCGCGCCGAGGAACACAAGGAGAGCAAGCCATGAAACTGATGCGCATTGGCGAAAAGGGGCAGGAGCTGCCCGTGGTGATCGACCAGAACGGCGGGCTGCGCGATCTGTCCGGCGTGGTACCGGATTTCGCCGGGCAGGGGGTGTCTCTGGCGGCGCTGGATGCGATCCGCGCGCTGGATCTGACCACGTTGCCGCTGCTGCCCGAGGGCGCGCGCATTGGCGCCTGCCTTGCCTCGGTGCCCAATTTCTATTGCATCGGGCTGAACTATACCGGCCATGCCGCGGAAACCGGCGCCAAGATCCCCGCCGAGCCGATCATGTTCACCAAGGCCAGCTCGGCGCTGTCGGGCCCCAATGACGATGTGATCATCCCGCCGGGGTCGGAAAAATCCGACTGGGAGGTCGAACTGGGCGTGGTCATCGGTGCGCCGTGCTGGCAGGTGCCGCAGGCGCAGGCGCTGTCCCATGTCGCGGGGTACTGCGTGGTCAACGACCTGTCGGAACGCGAATGGCAGATGGAGCGCGGCGGCCAGTGGATCAAGGGCAAATCCGCGCCCGGATTCGGCCCCTGTGGGCCAATGCTGGTCACCGCCGACGAGATCCCCGATCCGCAGGCGCTGGCCCTGTCACTGGATCTGAACGGGACGCGGGTGCAGGACAGCCATACCTCGGACATGATCTTTGGCGTGGATGAGATCGTCTCGTATCTCAGCCGTTTCATGGAGCTGCTGCCGGGCGACATCATCTCGACCGGCACGCCGTCGGGCGTGGGGCTGGGCATGAAACCGCCACGCTACCTGCGCGCGGGCGATACCATGACGCTGCGCATCGACGGCCTGGGCGAGCAGCACCAGAAAGCGGTCGCGGCCTGATCGGCGGCCGGGTGGCCCGCAAGGTCCGCCCGCCTGCGCATTCTGGTGGCTTGCATGGGCCGACCGTTCACGCGGCGTCGCTGCGTTTTTCCGCAAGCGCGGTGAACAGCGCCGTCTCCAGCTCTTTTTCCAGCTCGCGGGCGCGTTTGACATAGGCCTCGTTCTCGGCCGAGGGGATATTGGGATCCCACAGCCCGGCCAGTTCGGCCACGGTCTCGCGGTCGTGGTGGTAGAATGTCTCTTCGGCGATGGCCGCCTCGTATTCGGTCATGCCGCTTTCCTCGAGCACATAGCGCCCGGCGCGCAGCGAGCTGTCGAACATCTCGCGCACGATCTTGTTGGCCCCGGCCTGATAGAGCTCGTAGACATGGGTGCGGTCATGGGCACGGGCCACGATGAACAGATCCTCGCGCACGCGCCGGGCAAAGCGCACCAGTTTGGTCGTGGCCTTGGGATCGTCAAGCGCCGCCACCAGCACCTTGGCATCCTTGATGCCCGCCGCGTGCAGCAGTTCGGGCCGGGTCGGATCGCCAAAAAAGCCGCGATAGCCAAAGCGGCGCATCAGCTCGATTGTCTGCATGTCGTGGTCGATCACCACGGTGCGCATCCCCGAGCTTTGCACCAGACGGTTGACGATCTGCCCAAAGCGCCCGATGCCCGCGATGATGATCGGTCCGTCCGCCTCGACATGATCGTCGGGCTGGGGCTCGCCGGTCTCTTTGAGCCGCGAGGCGAGCACGTCGAACAGGATGAACAGCAGCGGCGTGATCAGCATCGACAGCGCCACCACCAGCAGCAGCCGCTGCCCCATGTTCTGGGTGAAAATTCCCAGCTGCAACGAGAAAGAGATCAGCACGAAGCCGAATTCCCCCGCCTGCGCCAACGCCAGCGTGAACAGCCAACGCCCGCGGATGCGCAGTTTGAAGATGTGGCTGAGCAGGTGCAGGATCGCACCTTTGATGACGATCAGCCCCACCGCCAAGCCGACAATCACAAACGGTTCGCGCATGAAGGAGTCAATGCTGACGCCCGCGCCCACGGTGATGAAGAACATCCCCAGCAGCAGACCCTTGAACGGCTCGATGTCGGATTCCAGCTGGTGGCGGAACTCCGAGTTCGCCAGCACCACCCCGGCGAGAAAGGTGCCAAGGGCAGGCGACAGGCCGACCAGCTCCATCAGAAAGGCGATGCCCGCAACGATCAGCAGGGCGACGGCGGTGAACATCTCGGGCAGGCGGGCGGAATTGATATGCCGGAACAGCGGGCGCGCGCCAAAGATCCCGGCGACGATGATCGAGGCCACGGCGGTCAGCGTTACCAGCGCCACGCCCCAGCCGGGCAGCCCGTCAACGAGGCTCATGGCGTGATGCGCTTCGGTATCGGCGGGGAGCAGGATCGAGCCATCGGGCGCCAGCGAGGCTGCCACCGGCACCGCCAGCAGCGGCAGCGCGATCAACATCGGGATCACCGCGATATCCTGCGTCAGCAGCACGCTGAAGGCCGATCGCCCGCCGCCTGACTGCATCAACCCCTTTTCGCTGAGCGTCTGCAACACGATGGCGGTCGAGGACAGCGCGAAGATCATGCCGACTGCCAGCGCCGGCGCCCAGGCCATGCCCAGGATCATCGCCCCCGCCATGATCGCCAGCGTGGTCAGCACGATCTGCGAGCCACCAAGCCCGACAAGGCGGTGCCGCATGTCCCACAGCGCGCGCGGTTCAAGTTCGAGCCCGATGATGAACAGCATCATCACCACACCGAATTCGGCAAAATGCAGCAGATCTTCGGTGGCCGAGACCAGATGCAGCACCGGGCCGATGATGATGCCAGCCAGAAGGTAGCCAAGTACCGAGCCAAGCCCCAGCCGTGCCGCTATGGGAACTGCGATCACCGCGGCCAGAAGATAGATTGACGCTTGGAATAGAAAACCGTCCATGATGGGTCCTGTGCTGCTCGGAGGCATCTTGGGGCACGGCGCGGGCAGGGGCAACAGGGCATGGCGGGCACGCGCTATCATGGCGTCGTGATCGCCATGCTGCGTGGGCGCGACTTGACGGGGCAGGGGCGCCGGGTATATGCGAGCGCCCGTGGCGCTTTGTTACCGGATTGCGGGCCACGTTAAACAAACCGCTAAAGAGGTCGGACGAAAGCCCCTTTCGCTTGACCGCGACGGGGCTTTTTTCATTTGGGCGCATGGCCCGGAAGGACGAGACAGATGAGCGACACCAAATCCCGCACCGCACTGGTTCACGGCGGAACGAAGCGCAGCCAGTGGAACGAGGTTTCCGAGGCAATTTTCCTGACCCAGGGCTTTGTTTACGACAGCGCCGAGGCGGCCGAGCAGCGCTTCGTCAAGGCGGGCGAGAACGAGTTCATCTATGCCCGTTACGGCAACCCGACCATGCGCATGTTCGAGGATCGCCTGTCGCATTATCTGGGCTACGAGGATGGCTTTGCCTGTACCAGCGGCATGGCGGCGGTGTCGGGCGCGTTGATGGCGCTGTGCAAGGCGGGCGACCGGGTGGTGGCCTCAAGGGCGCTGTTCGGCTCGTGTCTCTTCGTGCTCGAGGAAATCCTCGGCAAGTTCGGGGTCGAGATCGTGCTGGTCGACGGGCGCGACACCGCGGCCTGGGATGCGGCGCTGAGCAAAGACACGCGGGCGGTGTTCCTTGAATCGATCTCGAACCCGACGCTGGAAGTGATCGACCTGAAATACGTGTGCGATGCGGCGCACAAGGTCGGCGCGCTGGTCATCGTTGATGATGCCATGGCGACGCCGGTGTTTTCCTACGCGCAGGCCTGCGGCGCCGATCTGTGCGTGATCTCGACCACCAAGCATGTCGACGGGCAGGGCCGGATGCTGGGCGGGATGATCTGCGGCAGCAAGGAGCTGATCCGCGGCCCCATCGAAACCTACATGAAGCACACCGGCGGTGCGATGAACCCGTTCACGGCGTGGTCACATCTCAAGGCGCTTGAAACGCTGGAACTGCGGGTGCGCGCGCAGGCCGATGCCGTGCTCAAGGTCTGCGACGCACTGTCGGGCCATGACAAGATCGCCTTCGTGCATTATCCGACCCACAAGGATCACCCGCAGCAGGCGCTGGCGCTGAGCCAGGCCCCGTTTGGTGGCACCGTGCTGGCCTTTGAGGTGAAGGGCGGCAAGGAGGCCTGCTTCCGCTTCCTCAACGCGTTGGAAACCATCCTGATTTCCAATAATTTTGCGGATGCGAAATCGATCGCGACCCATCCGGCGACCACCACCCACCAGCGCCTGCCGCAGGATCAGAAAGACCTGCTGGGCATCACGCCCGGCCTCGTGCGCCTGTCGATCGGGCTGGAAGACCCCGCCGATCTGATCGCCGATCTGCTGGCCGCGCTGGAACAGGCCTGAACAGGCCTGATCGGGACAATCGCGGGAAATAGGAAACCATCCTGACGGAAAATCTTGGAAAAGGGCGCGGATCATCTTATCTGTTCCCTTGACCATCCAACCCCGAAGGGTGCCGAAAGATGAACGTTCACACGCCCGACCTGAGCATCGACCCGAGCCGCGAAGAGGCCGCCGCCGCGCTGGCCCTGCTGCGCCGCTATATCGCCAGCGCAGGCGAGGGGGATCTGGCTGCGGTGGACCCGGGTTTGTCGGCCCTGCGGGAGGGCGTGAGCTATCCGGATCTGGCCTGCGAGTATCCCGCAGATTTCGATGCCAACGCGGCCTATCGCGCCACGCTGCCCGATTTGCAGAACGGTCCTGCCTCTCTGATCAAGGGCGAAAACCGGGCGATCCAGCATGTCGGGATTTCCAACTTCCGCCTGCCGATCCGCTATCGTACCCGCGATGCCGGTGATCTGATGCTGGAAACATCGGTGACCGGCACCGTGAGCCTTGATGCCGGTAAGAAGGGCATCAACATGTCGCGCATCATGCGCAGCTTTTATGTCCATGCCGACAAGACCTTTTCCTTTGACGTGATCGAGGCGGCGCTGGACGATTACAAGAGCGACCTTGGCAGTTTCGACGCCCGCATCCAGATGCGCCTGTCGTTTCCGCTGCGGGTGACTAGCCTGCGCTCTGGCCTGTCGGGCTATCAGTATTACGACATCGCGCTGGAACTGGTCGAGGTTGCGGGCGTGCGCCGCCGCATGCTGCATCTCGATTATGTCTACAGCTCGACCTGCCCATGCTCGCTGGAACTGTCGGAACACGCTCGGCGCACCCGCGGGCAGCTGGCAACGCCGCATTCGCAGCGCTCTGTGGCGCGGATTTCGGTGCAGATGAAGCCGGGGCGCTGCCTGTGGTTCGAAGATGTCATCGAGCTGTGCCGCGCCGCGGTGCCGACCGAAACGCAGGTGATGGTCAAACGTGAGGACGAGCAGGCCTTTGCCGAGCTCAACGCCGCCAACCCGATCTTTGTCGAAGACGCGGCGCGTCTATTCGCCGAGCAGTTGCACGCCGATCCGCGCATCGGTGATTTCCGCGTGCTCGCCAGCCATCAGGAAAGCCTGCATTCGCATGATGCGGTGTCCGTGCTGACCGAAGGCCCAACATTTGCCGCGCAAAGCCTCGATCCAAAGCTGCTCGCGAGCCTGCATCACGCTGGCTGATCCGCCCTTTCCCGCGCCAATCTGCCCAAAGCCCGTGCGTTTCGCGCGGGCTTTTCTGCGTTGCAGCAAATCGTGAACGCTGGGTTCGGGATATTTTCAGAAACAGACCTAATATTTGCCGTGGGGGGAAACCAAACCACTCGAAAGGGTTTCCGAATGCACAGCAACAATGTTGCGATCACGCTGGGGCACGGCTCGCTCAGGCACAAGATCGACACTTATTTCACCAATGTCGGCCTCGGGGTGAACCCCTATGGGCTGCGCCGGGCGCGGATGGCGGAGATCATCCGGCTGGAGATGAAAAGCGATGCGCAACTGGCCCGCATGGGGCTGACCCGCGATCAGATCCTGCCGCATGTGTTCGAAGACCTGCTGACCGGCTGACGACGCCGGGCGGCAGTGTTGCGACACTTCGGGCGCGGGCGCAACGGTGGCACAACGCGGCGGCTTGACAGACCTGCACGGGCGGTCCAACCCTCGCACATGTTCGATATCCGCCCCGTCGCCTATGTCATCGGCCTTCTTGTTGCGACGCTGGGCGCGACCATGTTCCTGCCCATGCTCGTCGATATCGCCGAGGGGCGGGGGGAATGGCACGTCTTTCTGGAATGCGGCCTGCTGACCGTTCTGATCGGTGGTCTGATCGCGCTTGGCTGCGCCAATGCGGTCAAGGAAGGGCTGACGCTGCAACAGACCTTTCTGCTTACGGTCGGCGTCTGGGCGATGCTGCCGCTGTTCGGCGGGCTGCCGTTTATCTTTGGTGAAACCGAGGCCAGCTTTACCGACAGTTATTTCGAGGCGATGTCGGGCCTGACCACCACCGGATCGACGGTCTTCGTCGGGCTTGACGATCTGCCCATGGGGCTGCTGCTGTGGCGCGGCATCCTGCAATGGCTCGGGGGCATCGGCATCATCGTGGTCGCCATGGTGTTCCTGCCGGAACTGCGCGTGGGCGGGATGCAGGTGTTCCGCTCCGAGGCGTTCGAGACCATGGGCAAGATCCTGCCCCGCGCCACCGAAATCGCCTCGTCGATCTCGACCATCTACGTCGCACTGACGCTGGCCTGCGCGATTTCATACATGCTGTGCGGGATGAATGCCTTTGACGCGGCGGTGCACGCGCTCACCACGGTGTCGACCGGGGGCTTTTCCAACTACGACGCCAGCTTTGGCACTTTCTCGGGGGCGGCGGAATACGTGGCGTCGGTTTTCATGATCTCGGCGGCGCTGCCCTTTGTGCGCTACGTCCAGATGCTGAACGGCCATTACACCCCGTTCTGGAAGGACGGCCAGATCGTCGCCTTTCTGCTGACCATTGTCGTGCTGGTTGTCGTGATGGCGGGGGCGTTGATGGTCCAGTTTCCGCACCACCCGGAACAGGCGTTTCGCGAATCGCTGTTCAACATCACCTCGATCATTTCGGGCACTGGCTATGCTTCGGTCGATTACATGGGGTGGGGGCCGTTCGTCATCACGATGTTCTTCTTCATCGGCCTGATCGGAGGCTGCGCTGGCTCGACCGCCTGTTCGATCAAGATCTTCCGCTACCAGATCCTGTTCGCCTCGATCCGGGTGCAGATGCGCCGTATCCGCGCCCCGCACGGGGTGTTCGTGCCGCGCTTTCAGGGGCGGGCGGTGGATGACGAAACGCTATCGTCGGTGTTGGCGTTCTTTGCCTTCTTCGTGGTGTCGCTGGGGGTGCTGTCGGTGGGGCTGGGCATGACCGGGCTGGATTTCATCACCTCGATTTCCGGGGCGGCGACGGCGCTGGCCAACGTCGGCCCGGGGCTTGGCAGCGAAATCGGCCCGGCGGGCAATTTCGCCGGCATCAATGATACGGCGAAATGGATGCTCGCCTTTGCCATGCTGACCGGGCGGCTCGAACTGATGGCGGTGTTCGCGCTGTTCACCCCGAGGTTCTGGCAGGCCTAGGCTTTCTTCTTGGCCAGCTGTTCGCGCCACAGCGTGAACAGCCCTGCAGCAACGATGATCGTCGCGCCGACCACCACGTTGGGGCGCAGCGTCTCGTCGAACATCGTCATGCCGATGGTCGCGGCGAACACCAGCTGAAGATAGGCAAAGGGCTGCACCGCAGAGGCTTCGGCCACCTCATAGACTTTGATCAGGGTGAAATGCCCGAATGCCCCGGTAAAGCACAGCACGATCATCCAGCCCCAGTCCGGGCCGCTCATCGGCTCCCAGAAAAATACGCCCACGGCGGTGGCGGTGATAGCGCCGGACACTCCCGTCCAGAAGAACGAGGTCGCCGCGCTGTCTTGGCGTGCCACGTAGCGCGTCAGCAACCCGTAGAGCGCGAACATCAGCGCCGCGAGCAGCGGCACGGCGGCCAGCGGCGAGAACACCCCGCCCGAGGGTTGCAGGATGATGATCACCCCGATGAACCCGATACCGATGGCCGACCAGCGCTTCCAGCCGACCTTTTCGCCAAGGATCGGCCCGGACAGCGCGGCGATCAACAGCGGGTAGACGGTGAACACCGCATGGCTTTCGGTGAGGCCCAGCAGCACGAAGGCGCTGATCATCACCCAGATCTCGGCCACCAGCAGCACACCGCGAAAGATCTGCAACAAGGGCTGCGTGGTCTTGACGGCGCCGCGCAGACCGCCGGCCTTGCGCGCGGCCACGGCCATGACGAAAGCGGCAAAGAACCAGTAGCGGATCATCACCACCATGTAGACGTTGTATTCCCCGGACACATGCCGCGAAATCCCGTCCTGAACCGCAAAGACGAACGTGGTCAGCACCATCAGCCAGATGCCAAGCTTGGTGTTCTGTTCGGTCATGTGCTGCGCTCCGCTCGGGTCATGTGCCTTTTGCGCCCGTAACCGGGGATGCGCTCAACCGCAAGCCCTGCCGCTTCCAAGGCGCGCCTGACGTGCCCCGCCGCGGTATAGGTCGCGGCGCTGGCGCCCGGAACCATGTGGCGCGCCACCTCTGCCATCAGCGCCTCGCCCCAAAGCTCGGGGTTCTTGGCGGGGGAAAACCCGTCGAGGAACCACGCATCGACCCGCCCGTCCCAGCCGGGCAGGGTGGTGCGCGCATCGCCCTCGATAAGTTCAAAGCGCAGGTCCGGCAGATCGATGCGTGCCGCGCCCCAATGCGGCGCCAGCTCCTGCGCCACGCCGGACAATTCGCCAAACGCCGCCTGCGCGCGGATCATGTCCTGCGGCGCCATCGGGAAGGCCTCAAAGGTGGTGAAGTGCAGCACGCCAGCCGCCCCGCTCTGCCGCCACAGTGCCAGCGTCGCCAGCAGGTTGAGCCCGGTGCCAAAGCCCAGCTCGGCAATGTGAAATCCATCGCGGAACCGCTCCGGCAGGTGATTGCCCGCAAGAAAGGTGTGGCGGGTTTCGGCCAACCCGTCATCTAGTGAAAAATAGGGGTCGTCGAAGCGATGCGACACCGGCACCTCTCCGTCACGCCATGATAGCGTCTCGGGCTGGTTCGTCATGATACTCTGTCCTAGAACTGGCGCGACCATGCAGAAGGGGCCAGACAATGACAAGCATCGACGTGACCGTGCGCGGGGCCGGGATCTTTGGCCTGTCTATCGCTTGGGCCTGCGTGCAGGCCGGGGCCCGGGTGCAGGTGATCGACCCGTTCGGCCCGGGCGCCGGATCGTCCGGCGGGCTGGTCGGCGCGCTTGCCCCGCATGTGCCGGAAAACTGGAACGCCAAGAAGCAGATCCAGCTCGACAGCCTGCTGATGGCACAGGACTTCTGGGCCGATGTCGAGGCCACGGGCGGCGTGTTTGCCGATTACGCCCGATCGGGCCGCCTGCAACCCATAGCCGATGAGCGCGCGCTGGCGCTGGCCCACGCCCGCGCCGAAAGCGCTCGCCAGCTCTGGCAGCACCACGCCACATGGGAGGTAATCCGCGCCGAGGCGGCAGGCCCATGGGCCCCGGTCACCCCCAGCGGATGGCTGATCCGCGACACGCTGTCGGCCCGTATGTCGCCGCGCCGCGCGGCGGCGGCGCTGGTCGCGGCGCTGGCAGTGCGCGGGGTGCAGGTCAGCCGCGATGCCCCCGAACAGGGCCGCGTCCTGCACGCTACCGGCTGGCAAGGCTTGCGAAAGCTGTCGGAAACGCTGGGAAAACCGGTGGGATCAGGCGTCAAAGGCCAGTCGCTGCTGCTGCGCCACGCCAGCGGAGAGGTGCCGCAGATCTTCGCCAACGGGCTGCACATCGTGCCGCATCACGACGGCACGGTAGCGATTGGCTCGACTTCTGAACGCGATTTCACAGACCCATCCGAATGCGATGCGCAATGCGACGATCTGCACCAGCGCGCGCTCGCGGCGCTGCCCCTGCTGCACGGGGCCGAAATCGTCGAACGCTGGGCCGGGGTGCGCCCCCGTGCCAAAAGCCGCGCCCCGATGCTGGGCCACTGGCCCGACCGCCCCGGCCATTACATCGCCAATGGCGGCTTCAAGATCGGCTTTGGCATGGCCCCGAAAGTGGCACAGATCATGACCGAACTTCTGCTCAACGACAAAGACATCATCCCCGACGGTTTCCGCGTCACCGACTCGCTCTGACGCCGCAGTCGGAAAACTGCCCCCGGTTTCTTGTGGCCCCAAATATCCCCGCCGGAGGCATCCGACCTCGCGGCAAGGCGCAAGGTTCAGTCGAACTTGCGCGACGGGGCTAGTACATTGGCCTCGCCGACCAGCACTTTCTTGCCATCGACGGTGCAGTCGCACGCCAGCGTCACGCGCCGCTTGGAATGGTCGATGTCAATCACGGTGACCGTGGCCGTCACCATGTCGCCGGGTCGCACCGGCGCGATGAACTTCAAGGTCTGGCCCAGATAAACCGTACCATGCCCGGGCAATTGCTCGCCGATCACCGCCGAGATCAACCCGGCCGTCAGCATGCCATGCGCAATGCGCCCGTGAAAGATCGTGTCCTGCGCATAGGACTCGTCAAGATGCACCGGGTTGTGATCGGTCGACACCTCGGCAAACAGCTCGATGTCACGATCCGTCACCACCTTTCGCAGGTGGCGCGACATGCCCATCTCGATATCCTCGATGCAGATGGTTCCGCGCGGGAAATTGTCGAGCATTTCTGCCTCCATGAGTCACGGTCCGGTAATATTAATGTAATTCGTATTGTTGTTACGGCAACTTTATTACTTCGCAGACGCAGAAAATCAAGCCCCAACTGCTGTGTTGCGACCAAGGCAGCACGCAAACGCCGCCCCGAAAGGCGGCTCTCAGCAGGGGCAGTGTGTTTCAGATCAGCGCAGGAAGCCGATAGAATAGGTCGGGCTGACGTTTTGCTCGGCCAGATACCGTTCAAGCGCCGCGGGATCGGGTTGCCGCACGGTGCCTGTTTCAGCCGCGGCCAGCCCGCCCGAGATGAACAGCGAATCAAGATCCTCGCCAAGCGCGCCCTGAATATCCGTCTTTACCCCGTCCCCGATCGCCAAAATGGCACTGTCGGGAATGTCGGGGGCGATCTCGGCCAGCCGGCTGCGGGCCAGATCGTAGATCGGCGCGAAGGGCTTGCCGAAATACAGGCTCTCGCCGCCCATTTCGGTGTAAAGCTCGGCGATGGCCCCGGCGCACCACTCGCGCGTCTCGCCCCGGTCGACGATGACATCGGGGTTGGCGCAGAGCAGCTTCAGCCCTTTTTGCTTGGCATAAAGAAGCTGGGGGCGCAAAACGTCGGGATGCTGGCTGGCGTCGAACGCGCCGGTGCAGACGATGCCACCCGCATCCTCAAGCGGCACGCGGGTGATCTGCACGGGGTTGTCGATCATCTTCATCGGCTCAAAGAACGGCAATTCGTCCTGTGTGCCGACAAACCAGACCTTGTCGCCCACGGCGCCCCTGAGCATCGCCGAACGGGCGCTGTCGCCCGAGGTGGCGATATTGTCCCAGCAATCGTCCGGCACATCGAAGCCTTCGAGCTGCTTCATCACCTCGGTGCGCGGGCGCGGCGAATTGGTGACCAGCACCACCAGACCGCCGCGCTTGCGATAGGCCCGCAGCGCGTCGACGGCTTCGGGATAGGCGGTCATGCCATTGTGCACGCAGCCCCAGAGATCGACGAACATCGCCTCATAGCGGTCGGAAATCTCGGAGAGCGAGTCGATAATCTGGCTCATTGCGGCTAGGCCTTCTCTGGCTTGGGGGTCACGCCTACCTAGAGCCTGCGCCGCGCCTTGGCCAGAGCTTCAGCCCAGCACCGTGACCTGCCATGCAAAACGCACCGTCTCGCCGGGGGCCAGCGTCAGCGTGTAAGGCCTGTCGGTCATTTGCGCGGTGCCGCCGTGGCGCGCGGCGGTCCCATGCCATGGCTCGATACACAGGAAGGGCGCGCCGACCTTCTGCCAGATCGCCAGATTGGGCAGGTTCTCGAATCCAAAGCGCAGCTCCGGGCCGCTCGTCGAGCTCCAAGTCAGGCCGGTCCCTGCGCCTTCGGGGAAGATCAGCGCATCTTCGACAAAAAGATCCGGGGTGATGGTCAGCCGTCCGGCCTCAAAGGGCGAGGGGTGGCGCTCTGCCGCCAGAAGCCCGTCAGAGGCAAGCCGCGCCAGCGGAGGCTCTGCGCCGTTGTCCAGCGTGATGATGGTTTCTGCGCCGCCGCCGGGCTGCGGCAGCGCAAAGGCCGGGTGAAAGCCAAACCCAAACGGCATCGCCCTTGTGTCGGTGTTGGTGATCTCGGCGGCCTGCTTCAGCGTCGATCCATCAAGGCTGTGGATCACCGCCAGTTCGAAGCCGAAGGGAAAGCAGGCGCGGGTGGCGTCGCTGTCGCGCAGCACGTGGCGGCAGGAGGTCGCCGTTTGCTGTTCGGCGGTGAACCGGCTGTGCCGCGCGAACCCGTGCTTGGACATCTCGAAGACGTCGTCGCCGAAGGCGACCTTGTTGTCGGGGGCAAGCCCGATGATCGGGAACAGGATCGGCGCCGTTGCGGCCCACCACGCCGGATCCCCCTGCCAGAGCAATTCGCGCCCCTGTGCCTGCAGGCTCTGAAGCTCGGCGCCCTGCGCTGCGATGGCAACCTTTAGGACGTCGTTTTGAAGGCGGACACGATCGGTCATGGAATCTCCTGCGGTTTTGCGCAACTTGGCAAGGCCGGGCCTGAACCACCAGTGCCGCGCGAGAAAAAAGGCGCCCCCGCAGGGACGCCTTTGTGAATTTGCCAAAGGGCGAGATGTCACGCAGACATCAGGCCGCCGCGCTCAGAGCTTGAGGTTCGGGATGATCTGCTTCTTGCGGCTCATGATGCCGGGAAGCACCACGGTGTCGCCCTCAACCGTTGCGCCAAAGCTCTTTTCGGCCACGGTCTTGACCAGCGCGTTGGGCACCAGCAGCGTTGCCTCCTCGCGCAGGATGTCGACCACGAACAGCAGCACCTCGTCGACGCCATCTTCGGCGGCAACGGTCTTGAAGCTTTCCATCAGCGACGCCTTGCGATCCAGCGGGATCTCGGGCGCGGTGGTTTCCAGCACCGAGACGCGGAACTTGGTGCCATCGACAGCGTATTCCTTGCTGTCCATGCGGATCAGCTCGGCATCCGAGAAGCCCGACACGTCGGACTTGGCGGCAAACATCTGCGCGGCGAACTCGGCAATGTCGACGCCCAGATCCGAGGCCAGCGTTTCAGCCACGGACCGGTCATGCGACGTCGTGGTGGGCGAGCGGAATTCCAGCGTGTCGGACAGGATGCAGGTCAGCGCCGCGCCCTTGATGGCCTTGGGCATCTTGGCGATGTCCTTGCCCATCAGGTCGACCATGATGGTTGCGGTGCAGGCCAGCGGGCGCACGGTAATGTCGATCGGGCCCTTGGTTTCCAGCCCGCCGACCAGCTTGTGATGGTCGATGATCGCCTGAATATCCGCCGCGTTGATCGCGGCGGGCAGTTCTGCGGGGTTGTTGGTGTCGACGATGACGACCGGCTGGCCTTCGCTCACATCCGAGATGATCTCGGGCTTTTCGAGGCCCCAGTGTTGCAGCATGAAGGCCGCTTCGGTGTTGGGCTCGCCCAGCAGCGCGGGCTTGGCGGCAACGCCTTTTACTTCATTCAGATACCAGGCCCAGATGATCGGGCTGCCGGTGCTGTCGGTGTCGGGGGACTTGTGGCCGAAAACCAGGGTGGTCATCGAATGGCTCCTTCAAAGGTGCGTCACATGAATTCGCGGGCGTTGTAGCGGTGCCCCGGCGCCTTGTCACCCACGGAAATGCGGCCCGGGGGCGGGCTGGCGCATGTGACGCAGGGAACCCTTGGCCGGTGCCCTGCGTTCACAATCCAAACAAAGGATATGATCAGATGACTATGCAGACAGACGTTTCCACCCTCGACAAGCTTGATGCCGCGCTGGACGTGCCCCCCGATCCGCGCGAGCCGATGAGCGCCACGCAGGAAGAACGCCTGCGCGAGTTGTCGGAGCGCGCCGGCGAGCCGGTTCCCGAACACCTGACCGTGCAGCAGGCAGGCCAGCGTATCGAATTGCTTGAAGCGGTGGTCTACTGACAGACACCGGCGGCGCCTGATGCGTCCTACTGGACGGGTGTAGCCCTAGCTGCTATGCGGCCTCTAACGAATTGTTCAACCTTGAACTAACTCGGGAGAGGGCCCCAGATGTCCGATACGACCCAGGAATCGCTGCGCCAGGCGGCGCTGTTCTATCATGAGAATCCGAAGCCCGGAAAACTCGAGATCCGCGCCACGAAGCCGCTTGCCAACGGCCGTGACCTCAGCCGGGCCTACAGCCCCGGCGTCGCCGAGGCCTGTCTCGAGATCAAGGCCGATCCGGCCAATGCGGCCCGCTACACCGCGCGCGGCAACCTTGTTGCCGTGGTGTCCAATGGCACCGCGGTTCTGGGGCTTGGCAATATCGGCCCGCTGGCGTCCAAGCCGGTGATGGAGGGCAAGGCCGTGCTCTTCAAGAAATTCGCCGATATCGACTGTTTCGACATCGAGCTCGATCAAAGCGATCCTGAAAAGCTGGCCGAGATCGTCTGTGCGCTGGAACCGACCTTCGGCGCGATCAACCTCGAAGACATCAAGGCCCCCGACTGTTTCATCGTCGAAAAGATCTGCCGCGAGCGGATGAACATTCCGGTGTTCCACGATGACCAGCACGGCACCGCCATCGTCGTTGGCGCGGCCGCGACCAACGCGCTGCACGTGGCGGGCAAGAAATTCGAAGACATCAAGATCGTCTCGACCGGCGGCGGCGCTGCTGGCATCGCCTGTCTCAACATGCTGCTCAAGCTGGGTGTCAAGCGCGAGAACGTCTGGCTGTGCGACATCCACGGCCTCGTCTACGAGGGCCGTGCCGAAGACATGAATCCGCAAAAGGCCTGCTATGCACAGGCCAGCGACAAGCGCACGCTCGACGATGTGATCGACGGCGCCGACCTGTTCCTTGGTCTGTCGGGGCCGGGTGTCCTGAAGCCCGAGCAGGTGGCGCGCATGACGGCCAAGCCGATCATCTTTGCCCTCGCCAACCCGACGCCCGAGATCATGCCCGACCTCGTGCGCAAGGTGGCCCCGGATGCGATCATCGCCACCGGTCGTTCGGATTTCCCGAACCAGGTCAACAACGTGCTGTGCTTTCCGTTTATCTTCCGCGGCGCGCTTGATGTAGGCGCGACCGAGATCAACGATGCGATGTCGATTGCCTGTGTCGACGGTATCGCGGCGCTGGCCCGCGCCACAACAAGCGCCGAGGCTGCCGCGGCCTATCATGGCGAGGCGCTGACCTTTGGGGCCGACTACCTGATCCCCAAGCCGTTCGATCCGCGCCTGTCCTCGGTGGTGTCCTCTGCCGTGGCCAAGGCGGCGATGGAATCGGGCGTGGCGACGCGCCCGCTTGAGGATCTCAAGGCTTACAAAGAAAAGCTCAACCAGAGCGTGTTCAAATCCGCGCTGCTGATGCGCCCGGTCTTTGAGGCTGCCCGCACCGCCAGCCGCAAGATCGTCTTCGCCGAGGGCGAGGACGAGCGCGTGCTGCGCACAGCGCAAGCGATCCTTGAAGAAACCACCGAACAGCCGATCCTCATCGGTCGCCCCGAGGTGCTGGAGGCGCGCTGCGAGCGCATGGGGCTGGAAATCCGCCCCGGACGTGACTTCCACGTGGTGAACCCCAACGACGATCCGCGCTACCGGGTGTATTGGGAAAGCTATCACAAGCTGATGGCGCGTCAGGGCGTGACCCCGGATCTGGCCCGCGCCATCTTGCGCACCAATACCACCGCCATCGCGGCGATCATGGTGCACCGCGGCGAGGCCGACAGCATGATCTGCGGCACCTTCGGTGAATATCGTTGGCATCTCAACTATATCACGCAGGTTCTCGGGGGCAGGGGCTTTGAGCCGCAAGGCGCGCTGTCGCTGATGATCCTCGAAGATGGGCCGCTGTTCCTTGCCGATACCCAAGTCTGGACAGAACCGACCCCCGAACAGATCGCCGCGACCACCATCGGCGCGGCCCGGCATGTGCGTCGCTTTGGCATCCTGCCCAAGGTGGCGCTGTGCTCGCGCTCGCAATTTGGCAACCAGCTTGACGGCACTGGCCCGCGGATGCGCGCCGCGCTTGATATTCTTGACAGCAAGGCGCGGGATTTCAACTACGAGGGCGAAATGCACGTCGACAGCGCGCTTGACCCCGAGTTGCGCGAGCGTCTGATGCCGGGCAACCGGCTGCAAGGCGCGGCCAATGTGCTGATCTTTGCGCAGGCCGATGCGGCCTCTGGGGTGCGCAACATCCTGCGTCTCAAGGCCGGAGGGCTCGAGGTTGGGCCGATCCTGATGGGGCTGGGCAACCGGGCGCATATCGTGACGCCCTCGATCACCCCGCGCGGCTTGCTGAACATGGCCGCGATTGCCGGAACGCCGGTGGCCAGCTACGGCTGACCCGGCAGCGCGCCTTCGCTGCAAACGAAGGCGCGGGCTTGCAATGGCGCGCGCTCTGGGCAAAATGGGATGCCATATCCCTTGACGTGAAACGAGCCCCGCGTGAGCCACAGCCTGACCGATCTTCCAGACGATCCGCCGCCTGCCGCAGACTCTCCGACAGCGATTGCGCAATGGGTGGCCGATGTGCTGCGCGAGCGTATCGTCAAGGGCACCTATGCGCCCGGATCGCGGCTGGTGGAACGGCGCATCTCGGCCGAGCTGGAACTGTCGCGCACCCCGGTGCGCGAGGCGCTCAAGCTGCTGCATCAGGATGGGCTGATCGAGATTTCGCGCAATCGCGGCGCGCAGGTATTGCGCTGCACCGCCGAAGACGCGCTGCGCCTGTTCGACGTCATCGCTGCGCTGGAAAGCCTTGCCGCCGAGCGGCTGGCGGCGGTGATCACCCCGGCGCAGCTGGACGATCTTGAAGACATGCACGCCCGGATGCTGACCTATCACAAGGTCGGCAGCCACGCCGATTACTTCGACACCAACAGCGAAATACATGAATTCATTGTCGAAAGCTGCGGCAATCCCATCGTGCAGGATGCGCGCGGGCGGCTGATGGCGCGGGCGCGGCAGGGGCGGTTCATGGCGATCCACAGCCCCGAGCGGCTGGCGCAATCGGTGCAGGAACATGAGGCGCTGATGCAGGCGCTGCGCGCCCGCGATGCCGGTGCCGCCGCGCTGGTCTGGCGGCAGCACCTGTTGCACACCGGCGATAGCCTCGCCGCGATGCTGGATAGCGACTAGCCCCGCGCGCGCTGCCAGAGCCGGTCGCAGACCGTCTGCGCGGTCTGCACTACTTCGGACATGTCGGCGCGGGTGGGGCGGTGGCCGCGCACCAGCCAGTCACCGCCCACCATCACATCGGTGACATTTCCAGCGCTGGCGGAATGCGCCAGAAGGCCAGCCCCGTCGATCTGCGGGCGCAGGTTGGGCGCGTCTGCATCAAGCAGCACAAGGTCTGCCGGATCGCCAACGCGCAGCATCCCGGTGGCGCCATGGCCGCGCAGCGCCGCCGCGCCGCCGCGCGTCGCCCAGTCAAACACCGTGGCCGCGTCGAAATCGAACGACATGCCCGCCCGCCAGCGCGCCGTGGCCAGCGCCATGCGCATCGCCTCGAACATGTCGGCGGATTTGGTGTCGGTGCATAGCGTAATGGTCGCGCCCGCGCCGTGCAGCGCCTTGATCGGGGCGGCCGCGCCAAAGCTGGCATTGCCGATGGGCGCATGGGCCAGCACCGCCCCCGCCTTGCCGAACCGCGCGATGTCGCTGTCGGACATGAATATACAATGCGCCGCGATCAGATCCGGCGACAACAGCCCGAGATCGTCGAGGAATTCCGTCGGGGTCAGGCCTTCGCGGGCGCGGATCTGGTCGACCTCCATCTGCGACTGGCTCAGATGGGTATGCACTTGCTTGCCGCTTTTTGCCGCGAGATCGCGCATGGTTTCGAACATCTGGCGCGAGCAGCTGTCGGGCGCATGCGGCGCAAGGATGGTCGAGATCCGGCCCTTGCCGTCCCACTTCTCCTGCACCGCCAGCGCCGCGCCCAGCGTCGCCTCGCCAAGGGCATCGTCGCGCACAAAGCGCCCCTCGGACAGGGCGGCGCTGTCCATGTCCATCACCCGGCCGCCGATCTGCGCCCGTAGCCCGAATTCCGCCGCCGCCTGCGCCAGCGCCTCGGGGCAGCGGTAGTAATCGACGATGGTGGTGGCCCCGGCGCAGAGCATCTCCATCACACCGAGCCGGGCGAGGGCGAGGGTTTCCTCGTCCGACAGCCAGTGCCCCTGCGGCACGCCGGGGGTGTAGGCGGGGGCAAAGCTGACATCCTCGATCATGCCGCGCACGATCATCAGCGGCGAATGGTTGTGGGTGTTGACCAGCCCCGGCAGGCAGAGCGCGCCGCGCGCGTCGATCTGCTCTGCGCCGGGGGTCGGGGGCAGGGCCGCGCCGATGGCGGTGATGGTGCCAGCGTCGTCGATGGCAAGGTCGATGCCCTTCTGCATCCCCGAATCGGGGGTCAGCAGGGTGACGTTTTTCAAATGGGATGCCATTTTGGTTTTCCTTTCGGTCAGTCGATTGGCAGGGCGCTCGAAAGCCTGCCTAAAACTTGGTCAGTTCAAGAAAATCAGGAGATTAAGGCCCGTTTCTATCGAAACCTGTGCGGGTTTCACGCCTAAGTCAAATGGCATTCCATTTCGAGCCGGCATCAGAACCGGTCTTCCCCCGGGGCGAAATGGCCCCTCAAACCGACGGAGAGACCCCGATCATGACCACCTTCACAAGACGCTCCTTGCTCAAGACCTCGGCCCTCGCGGCTGCGGGCACGCTTGCCACCCCGGCGCTGCTGCGCGCGCAATCCACTGAGCTGGTGATCGGCTGCGCCGGATCGCACACCGCGTGGATGGAAGCGATCGTCATCCCCCATATGAAAGCGGCCATCGGCGCCGATATCCTGTTCGAAGGCACCAAGTCTTCGGTCAACCTCGAGAAGATGGCGTCGAACAAGGATGCGCCCTACCTGTCGGTTGTCCAGATGGATGACCCGGTGATGATTCAGGCGGTCGAGGCCGACCTGCTGACCCCGATCTCTGAAGAGGCGGTGCCCAACCGCGCCGATCTGCGCCCCGATGCGGTGCATATGGAGGGCATGTGGTGCAACTATGTGCAGCCTTGGGCCGGGGTCGCCTATAACACCGATTTCGCCGATGGTGTGCCCAGCTGGGAGGCGCTCTGGGCCCCCGAAGCCGCCGGGCAGGTGATCATCCCGTCGCTGCAGAACACCGAAGGCATGTGGACGCTGTTCGTGGCGGCAATGCTGGGTTCGGGCAAGCCGTTCTCCGAAGCGCAATACGAGATCGACGCCGCTTTCGCCAAGCTCGAAGAGCTCAAGCCCAACCTGCTGTCGGTCTATTCGACCATGAGCCAAGCGTTCAACCTGCTGGAGCAGGGCGAGATCTCCATGCTGGCGGGCAATTTCTCCAGCTACACGCTGCCGCGCAAGGCCGAAGGCGTGCCGGTTGATCTGGCCGCGCCCAAGGAAGGCATCTTTGCCATGCCATCGGGCATCTGCCTCGTGAAGGGCGGGCCGAACCCCGAGCTTGCCGCCGCCTATGTCAACGAGATGCTGGGCGCCAAGATGCAGGCCGAGATCGCCGATTTCGCCAGCTCGGTGCCGGCGAACACCACCGTCACGGCCGGTGCGGTCATCCCCGAAGGCGTGCAGATCTATAGCCCTGACTGGGCCTTCGTCGCCGCCAACCGCCGCGACTGGATCGAGCGCTTCGACAAGCTGATGGCGCTGTGATCGCGATGCTGGACAGGGCACCGGTGGCGGCGGACAGACGCTATCTCGACGTGGTCGGGGTTGGAAAATCCTTTCGAGGCACCCGTGTCATGTCCGGCATGGATTTCCGGGTGGAGCGGGGAGAGCTTGTGTCTCTGCTCGGTCCCTCGGGCTGCGGCAAGACCACCTTGCTGCGCATCATCGCCGGGTTGATGGATGCGGATGACGGTGCGGTGGTGCTGGGCGGGCGCGACATCAGCCGCCTTCCGGCGCACCGGCGCAACGTGTCGGTGGTGTTTCAGAACTATGCGCTGTTCCCACATCTGACGGTGGCGGAAAACGTCGCCTTCGGGCTACGGGCACGCGGCACGCCCAAGGCGCAGATCGATGGCCCGGTGCTCGAGGCGCTGGCGCTGGTGCGCATGGACAGCTTTGCCGATCGTCCGATCAGCGCGCTGTCGGGCGGGCAGCAGCAGCGCGTCGCGGTGGCGCGGGCGCTGGTGGTGCAGCCCGATCTGCTGCTGCTCGACGAGCCGTTCTCGGCGCTGGATCGCAAGCTGCGCGAGACCATGCAGGTCGAGCTGAAGACCCTGCTGCGCGACCGTGGCATCACCGCGATCTTTGTCACCCACGATCAGGAAGAGGCGATGGGCGTCTCCGACCGCATCGCGGTGATGAACGCTGGCAAGATCGAACAATTCGCCGATCCTTCCATGCTATATGCGCGGCCTGCCTCGCCCTTCGTGATGGATTTTGTCGGCTTGTCGACCCGGATCAGCGGCAAGGTCAGCGCGGTTCAGGACGGCATTCTGACGTTGAGCACCGCCTATGGTACGCTGTCGGCGCCGGGCGATCTGCCCATCGGCAGCGCCGCGCAAATCGGCGTGCGCCCCGAGCTGATCTCGCTTGGCGCCGGGGAAAACGCGCTGAGCATCACGCTTGAGGATGCCATGGTGCTGGGCTCCAAGACCGTGCTTCATGGCCGCGCCGAGGACGGCGACCGGATCCTGTGCGAGCTGCCCGGCATCCGCACGGGCCTAAGCCGGGGCGAGAGTGTGACCCTTGGCTGGGCGGTGGGCGATACGCTGGTCTACGGGGGCGGGGCATGAACCGGATCACGTTGCTGGCGGTGCCCGCGCTGGGGTTTCTGGCCATCCTCTACGCGTTGCCGCTGCTGATGCTGCTGGCCAAGTCGGTCAGCACCGCAGACGGGCTGTCGCTGGCCGAATACCGCAGCTTCTTCGCGGATGAGCACAACATGCGGGTGATCTGGCGCACCCTGCGGGTGGCGGCGCTGACCACGCTACTGGCGCTGGTCATCGCCTATCCCACCGCTTTTGCCATGAGCCGCGCCAAGGGGCCGTGGCTGACGGTTTATCTGGTGGCGATGGTGCTGCCGATGTCGCTGGGCGTGGTGGTCAAGGCCTTTGCCTGGTCGATCCTGTTCCGCGCCAACGGGGCCCTGAACGACGCGCTGCAATGGTTGGGGCTGATCGAACGCCCGGTGCGGATGCTGTTCACCGAAACCGCGCTGGTGGTGGGGGCGGCGAATGTGTTCCTGCCGTTCATGGTGTTGCCGATCTATGCGGTGGTGCGCCAGCTTGACGCGCGCCTGCCCGAGGCCGCCGCCAGCCTTGGCGCGACCCCGATGTTCCGGTTCTTCAACGTCACGCTGCCGCTAACCCTGCCGGGGGTGGTGGCCGGGTCTGCCTTTACCTTTTCGCTGGCGGTGTCGATGTATGTCATCCCGTCGTTGATCGTGGGCGAGCGCCAGCAGACCATGTCGATGCTGATCGCCCGGTCCTTCCTGTATCTGCGCAACGAGCCGCTGGGCTCGACCATCTCGGCGGTGCTTCTGGCCATCGCGGTGGCCGTGGTCGTGCTGTCTAGCATCGCTGCCCGCCGTCTAGGAGCCCGCCAATGACCCGCACCGACGAGATTTTCCGCGCCCTCAGCTGGGTCGTGGCGCTGGGCTGCGTCGCCTTCCTGATGCTGCCCATCGTGATCACCGTGGTGGTGTCGTTCAGCGACTCGCCGGTCTATACGCTGCCACCCCCCGAATGGTCGCTGCGCTGGTATCGCTCGCTGGGCGAGCGCTCGGGGCTCTGGGATGCGGTGACGATGTCGCTGAACATCGCGCTGGTATCGACGGCGCTGGCGCTGGTGCTGGGCACGCTTGCCTGCGTGGCGGTGAGCCGCGGCGATTTCCGCGGGCGCGAGGCAATTGCCACCTTTGCCGTGTCGCCGCTGATGATGCCGGGGCTGGTGGTGGGCGTGGCGCTGTTGCAGTTCTTCCGCGAGATCGGCCTGCGCGATGCCTATTGGTCGCTGCTGCTGGGCCATATCGTCATCACGCTGCCCTTTGTCATGCGCACGCTGCTGGCGTCGATGTCGGCGTTCGATTTCTCGCTGATCGATGCGGCGCGCACATTGGGACTGAGCTATCCCAAGGCGATCCTTAAGGTGTTGGTGCCCAGCCTTGCGCCCGCCTACCTGACCTCGGGGCTGTTCGCCTTTCTGGCGTCGATGGACAATTACCCGATCTCGATCTTCCTGACCGATGCGCGCAACAAGACGCTGCCGATCAAGATGCTGCAATATCTCGAAGAGCAGCCCGACCCGTCGCTGGCGGCGATGTCCTCGGGGTTGATCCTGCTGGCGGTGATCGTGCTGGCGTTTGGCGCGCGCACCGTGGGCCTGAACCGGATGATCCAGGGATGAGTGCGCTGAACGATCCAGACCGCCGCGATTTCCGGGGCTATCATGGCGCCGAACCGGCGCCCTGCTGGCCGGAGGGGGCGCGGCTGGCGGTGTCCTTCGTGGTCAATGTCGAAGAGGGGGCGGAATATGCCATCGGCGATGGCGATGCGCGCAACGAATCCGTCTACGAGATCCGCGAAGAGGTCGAACACGTCCCCGATCTGTGCATGGAAAGCCATTTCGCTTATGGCACGCGGCAGGGCTATGGCCGCATCGTGCGGGCGCTGGGCAAGGTGGGCGCGCGCGCAACCTTCAGCACCTGCGGGCGGGTGGCCGAGCGTGCGCCTTGGCTGCTGGCCGATGCGGTGGCGCGCGGGCATGAGGTGTCGTGCCATGGCTGGCTGTGGGAGCGTCACGCCAACATGGACCGCGCGCATGAGGCGTCGATCATCGAGCGCACTCATGCCGCGATTACTGCCGCCACCGGCATTGCGCCGGTGGGTTGGCACACGCGCTCTTCGGCCTCGGTCAATACCCGCAACCTGCTGCGCGAACGGGGCGATTTCCTCTATGACAGCGATGCTTATGATGATGACATCCCGCGGATGCAGGGCACGCATGTCATCCTGCCCTATGCGTTCGATACCAACGACATGCGCTTTTCGCCCGGCGGCGGCTTTGTGCAGGCGCGGGATTTTTCCGATTACGTGATCGGGGCGTTCGACCGGCTTTATGCCGAAGGCGCCGAGGCGGCGCGAATGATGTCGATCGGGCTGCATCTGCGGCTGATCGGGAGGCCCGGCCGGATTGCCGGGCTGGAGGAGGTGCTGGCGCATATCGCCGCGCACAGGGGCGTCTGGATCGCCCCGCGCCGCGACATCGCCGCGCATTGGGCAAAGGAACACAGCATATGAACCCCATGGATCTGAGCGCGCAGGCGCTGGCGCAGGCGATCACCGAAGGGCAGATCACCCCGCGCGCCGCCGCCGCCGCCGCGCGCGCCCGCGCCGAGGCGCTGAACCCGGCGCTGAACGCGCTGACGCTGATCAACCCGGCGCTCGAGGCCGAGGCAGACGCGGTGGCCGCGCGGCTTGCAGTGGGCGAGACGCTGCCATTGGCCGGTGTGCCGGTGGTCATCAAGGACAACATCTGGGTCGGAGGGCTGCCGATCACCCAAGGCTCGAAGCTGTTCGAAGGCTTCATCGCGCCGCAGGACGCGCAGGCGGTGGCGCTGCTGCGGCAGGCGGGGGCGGTGATCCTTGGCATCGGCACCTGCTCGGAATTTGCCTGCAAGGGGTCTACCAACACGCCGCTATATGGCATGACGCGAAATCCGGTGAACCTTGCCCGCACGGCGGGGGGCTCGTCTGGCGGGCCGGTGGCGGCGGTGGCGGCCGGCATGGCGCCTTTGGCGCTGGGCACCGATGCGGGTGGATCGTCGCGCCGCCCCCCGGCGCATACCGGTCTTGTCGGGCTCAAGCCGACGCAGGATCTGGTGCCTTACGGTCCGGGCTTCGACGATCCGGTCTATGGCATTTCGGTGCTGGCACCGATCGCGCGCAACGTCGGCGACGTGGCGCTGATGATGTCCGTGCTGAGCGGGCTGCCCGAGGCCGCGCCGCTGGACGGCCCCATCGCCTTTGCCGCCGATTTCGGGCTGGGGCAGGTGCTGGACCCGGATGTGGCGGCGAATTTTGATAGCAGTATTGCGGCGCTCAGCGGCGCCGGGCTGACGCTGCACCCCGATGCGCCCGACTGGAAGGGGTTGAACGGTGCGTCGGTTATGCCCTTGCAGCACGCGGGGCTTGCGGCGCTGTTTGGCGCGCGCTGGCAGGCCGAGCCAGAGCTCTTCGATCCCGACCTCGGGGCGCAGATCGACTCCGGGCTGGCGCTGAGCGGGCCGGATGTGGCGCGCGCCCATCATGCCAGCCAGTGCATTCGCGAGATCATGAGCGATTTCCTGACGGGCTACGCCGCGATGATCACGCCCACCACCTCCTGCGCGGCATGGCCGGTCGAGCTGAGCGCGCCCACGACCATCGCGGGCAAGCCCTGCGGCGGGCGCGACCACGCCGCCTTTACCTCGCAGCTCAACCACGCTGGCTGCCCGGCGATCTCGGTTCCCTGCGGGGTCGACAGCGAGGGCATGCCGCTGGGCCTTCAGATCATCGCCGCCAAAGGGCAGGATGCCGCGCTCTTGGCGCTGGCGGCGCGGATCGAGACCATCCTTGGGGGGCAGGGCTGATGCGCCTGCTGCTGATCAATCCCAACATGACTGTCTCGTTGACAGACAGCATGGCGGGCGTCGCCCGTCAGGTGGCGGGGGACCGCGCCGAAATCGTTGCCCTGACCGCTCCGCGCGGCTTTCCCTATATCGCCTCGCGCGCCGAGGCGCAGATCGCCGGGGCCATCGCGCTGGAGATGATCGCGGAGAACCTCAGCGGCATCGACGCGGTGATCCTCGCGGCCTTTGGCGATCCGGGGCTGGTCGCCGCGCGCGAAATCTTCGATGTGCCGGTCATCGGCATGGCCGAAGCGGCGATCCTGTCGGCGGCGATGCTGGGCGAGCGGTTTTCCATCGTGACCTTTTCGCCGGTGATGCGCCGCTGGTACAGCGACAGCGTGGCGCAGACCGGGTTGTCGGCGCGGTTCACCGGGGTGCGCACGCCCGCGACGCATGATCCCGATGTGCTGGCCTCGCGCCATGCGCGGCGCGATGCGCTGGTAGCGTTGGCACGCGATGCGGCGCAATGCGACGGGGCCGATGTGGTGATCCTTGGCGGTGCGCCGCTGGCGGGGCTTGCACCCGAGATTTCCCCCGAAATCCCGGCGGTGGTGCTGGACCCGATCGCAGCGGCGACGGTGCAGGCAATGGCGCTGGCCGGGCTGCGCACCAGCGGTCAGCGCCGGGCCGCGCGCCCGGTGGGCAAGGCGTCGGTCGGGCTGGCCCCGGCACTGGCGCAGGTCATCGCGCTGGACTGACTGCCGCACAAGGCGGGTATGGCGCGCGCAGGACACCGACTAAAGTTTTGAGGCCAAAGTTTTGAGGACTGAACGACATGATGCATGACCTTGTGATCAGCGGCGCCCGCGTGGTTTGCCCCGGCGTGGTGAGCGATTGTGACATTGGCATCAGTGGCGGCAAGATCGTGACGCTCGGCGCCGGGCTTGAAGGCGCCGAGGTGATCGACGCCGCCGGGCTGATCGCCATGCCCGGCGGCATCGACAGCCATGTGCACATCGCGCAGCCCTCTGGCCCCGGCATCGAGATGGCCGATGATTTCGCCTCTGCCACGCGCTCTGCGGCCTGTGGGGGCAACACCACGGTGATGCCCTTCTGCCTGCCCGAGGCGGGCCAGACCCTGCGCGAGGCGGTGGCTGCCTACCACGCCAAGGCCAAGGGCAACTGCCTGACCGATGTGTCGTTCCACCTGATCGTCACATCAACCGATCCGGTGACACTTGGGCAGGATCTGCCGGCGCTGATCGCGCAGGGGCTGACCAGCTTCAAGGTGTTCATGACCTATCAGGGGATGCGGCTGAGCGATGCCGAGATCCTGCAGGTGATGGATGTGGCGCGCGAGCAGGGCGCGCTGACCATGGTGCATGCCGAAAACGAGGACGCCATCGAATTCCTGCGCGACAAGGCCGAGCGGTTGGGCGACACCGCGCCCGTGCATCACGCCCGCACCCGCCCCGTGCCGGTCGAGCGCGAGGCGACGCACCGCGCCACCACGCTGGCCGAGGTCGCGGGCGTGCCGGTGATGATCGTGCATGTGTCGAACGGCGCGGCGCTGGACGAGATCCAGCGGGCCAAGGCGCGCGGCGTGCAGGTGCTGGCGGAAACCTGCCCGCAATACCTGACGCTGACGGCGGATGATCTCGACCGCGCGGGCTTTGACGGTGCCAAATGGGTGTGCTCGCCGCCGCCGCGCGACACCGCCGAACAGGCGGCGATCTGGGCCGGGCTGGAGCAGGGGGCGTTCGATGTGTTTTCCTCGGATCACTGCCCGTTCCGCTTTGCCGATCCGGCGGGCAAGGATGCGCCCGGGGCGCGCGCCTCGTTCCGCAATATCCCCAACGGCATTCCCGGCGTGGAAACTCGCCTTCCGATCCTGTTCTCAGAAGGGGTGCGCAAGGGGCGGATCTCGCTGACCGCCTTTGCCGCGCTGACGGCCACCAACCATGCCCGCATCTATGGGCTGAAAGACAAGGGCGCCATCGCCATCGGCAAGGACGCCGACATCGTGCTCTGGGACCCCGAAGCAAAGCGCACCATCTCGCAGGACATCCTGCACCACGGCGCCGATTACACGCCATGGGAAGGTTTCGAGGTGACGGGCTGGCCGGTGCGCACCATCCTGCGCGGGCAGACGGTGGTGCAGGATGGCGCACCCGTCGACTCGGCGCCGGGGGTTCATGTTGCGCGCGAGGCTCCGGACGTGTCGCGCTAGGGCCGTCTTTGCAGGACGCGACTTTGCAGTTATGCAAAACACGCCTCAGGGGCGCTGCGATCTGCGAAACTCTGGGGGCTTTGCAAAATTTGCACGGCGGTTTTCAGCTTAGTTCGCAAAACTTCGCGAAATCTGCGCAGGGTTTCCGGTAACATACTTGCCTCAGCGGAAAGCGATCCCTACCACCTTTGGTCAGAGGTGAGAGGAGGATGTTACGCATGGGTTACAAGGACGTGTACGCGGCCTGGAAGGCCGATCCCGAAGGGTTCTGGATGGAGGCAGCCACGGCCATCGACTGGGCCAAACCGCCATCAAAGGCGCTCTTTGACAAGGGCGAGAACATGTATGAATGGTTCTCGGACGGCATGGTCAACACCTGCTGGAACGCGGTGGACCGCCATGTCGAGGCCGGGCGCGGCGATGAGATCGCCATCATGCATGAAAGCCCGATCACCCATGCCTCCAAGGGGCTGACCTACGCCGAATTGCGCGACCGGGTCGCCAGCCTTGCCGGGGCGCTGCGGATGCGCGGCGTGGAAAAGGGCGACCGGGTGATCATCTACATGCCGATGATCCCCGAAGCGCTTGAGGCGATGCTGGCCTGCGCGCGCATCGGTGCGGTGCATTCGGTGGTATTCGGCGGCTTTGCCGCAAATGAGCTTGCGGTGCGGATCGACGATTGCACGCCCAAGGCGATCATCGCGGCGAGCTGCGGGCTCGAGCCGGGGCGGGTGGTGCATTACAAGCCGCTGCTCGACAACGCCATCGAGCTGGCGCGCCACAAGCCGGAATTCTGTGTCATCTTCCAGCGCGAACAAGAGGTCGCCAAGCTGATCCCGGGCCGCGATTTCAGCTGGCATGGCTTTCAATACGGTGTGAAGCCCGCCGAATGCGTACCGGTCGAAGGCAACCATCCGGCGTATATCCTGTATACCTCGGGCACCACCGGCCAGCCCAAGGGCGTGGTGCGCTCCACCGCCGGGCATTTGGTGGCCCTGCAATGGTCGATGAAGAACATCTACAACATCGAGGCCGGGGATCGGTTCTGGGCCGCATCGGATGTTGGCTGGGTCGTGGGGCATTCCTATATCTGCTACGGTCCGCTGATCGTCGGCGCGCAGACCATCGTGTTTGAAGGCAAGCCCATCGGCACGCCGCATGCGGGGGTGTTCTGGCGGATCATCCAGAACCACCGGGTGAAATCCTTTTTCACCGCGCCAACCGCGCTGCGGGCGATCCGGCGGGCGGACCCTGACGGCGAATACATCCGCCGCTACAAGCTGCACGATCTTCAGGCGCTGTTCCTTGCCGGCGAGCGCGCCGACCCAAGCACCATCGAATGGGCGCAAAAGCACCTTGGCGTGCCGGTGATCGACCATTGGTGGCAGACCGAAACCGGCTGGGGCATCGCCGCCAACCCGCTGGGCATCGAGGAATTGCCGATCAAGCTGGGCAGCCCGTCGGTCGCCATGCCGGGCTATGACGTGCGTATCCTTGACGAGGGCGGGCACGAGGTGGCGCCCGGCACGCTGGGGGCCATCGCCATCAAGCTGCCGCTGCCGCCGGGCACCCTGCAAACGCTGTGGCAGGCCGAGGACCGGTTCCGCAAATCCTACCTGACGACCTTTCCCGGCTATTACGAGACCGGCGATGCGGGGCTGACCGACGAGGACGGCTATCTCTACATCATGTCCCGCACCGATGACGTCATCAACGTGGCGGGCCACCGCCTGTCGACCGGCGCCATGGAAGAGGTGCTGGCCGCGCATCCCGATGTCGCGGAATGCGCGGTGATCGGGGTGTCGGATGCGCTCAAGGGGCAGATGCCGCTGGGCTTCATCTGCCTCAGCTCGGGGGTGGCACGCGACAGCGCCGAGGTCTGCCGCGAATGCGTCAAGCTGGTGCGCGACAAGATCGGCCCGGTTGCGGCGTTCAAGCTGGTGGCGGTGGTGGATCGTCTGCCCAAGACCCGCTCGGGCAAGATCCTGCGCGCGACCATGGTCAAGATTGCCGATGGCGAGGCCTACAAGATGCCCGCGACCATCGACGACCCGGCGATCCTCGACGAGATCGAGGTGGCGCTCAAAGCGCTTGGCTACGCCACCACGGTTCCGGCCTGACGCGAAACGCGCCGCCCTTGCGGGGGCGGCGCCTGTGCCTTGGTGCGACGCGGCGCGATGATCCTGCAAGGCGCTGCGACCTGCGGGCGCGGATGTCGCCTCGTTCGACAGTGCCGGAAAGGGTCAGGGCGGTGCCGTGCCTTTGGGCAATCCGCCGGGTCCGGGATCAATCCGAGAAGCTGACGGAAATCTGCGGATCGCCCGGCAGCCCGCTATATTGCACCGCCGCGCCGCCCCCGACCTTGCCCACCGGGATCAGCGGGCCGAACGAGCCGACGCTGACGATATCGCCCGCCTTGAGCACGATGCCTTCGGACATCAGCCAGAGAAGGGCATTGGCCGGATGGCCCAGCACCGCCGCGCCCGGCGCTTCTGATAGCACACTGCCGTCGTCGGCGCGCAGGGTCACGGTCATGCTGGACAGCGCGGCGCTCATCGCGGCGGCATCGGTGATCGGGATGTCGGCCCCCATGACGCCAAGCCGCGGCCCGACCCCCATCGCCGTCAGGGTTTCGCCGGTCAGCGGCTCGCCCTTGGCGACACTCAGGTCGGGCAGTTCGATGAACGGGCGCAAGGCCGAGACATGTTGCAGGATCTCTTCCGGCGTCGTTGCCTGCGCAATGGCGTCATCCGCGACGATCATCAGCAGGTCAGCCTCGACCATCGGCACCGCGCCAAAGCTGGCGGTGATGGTGGCGCCGTCTTCAAGCAGCATGTCGCGGTACAAAACCCCATGCACCGGGGCGCTGACCCCGAACCGCTCCTGCGCGGGCTGGCTGGTCAGCCCCGCCTTGTAGCCGACCACCGGGCCAAGGCTGGGCGTCAGCGCCGCGACCAGCTTGGCTTGGGTGCACAGCGCGTCCTGCATGTCGCCGCCGATGCCAAGCGCCTTGGTGGGGCTCAGCGACAGGTAACTGGCGACAAAGGCCGCGATCTCGTCATCGCTGGCGCAGGCTGCGGATGCGGCCTCTGCCAGCGGGGTCAGGGCCAGCGCGGCCAGCATGGCGCGAAACATGATCGGTTCTCCTCCCGTATAGCGCGAGAAACCTGCCAGCCCGTGCCGAGTCTGGCAAGCGCTCACGCCTCGTAGAGTTCGAGCGGCAGACCGTCGGGATCGTTGAAGAACGTAAACCGCTTGCCGGTGAATTCGTCGACGCGGATCGGTTCGACCGCGACGCCCGCTGCCTCGAGCGTCTGTTTCGCCGCCGCGACGTCGGGCACGGTAAAGGCAAGATGGCGCAGGCCCTGCGCTTCGGGGCGCGAGGGGCGCGGCGGCGGAGCGGGAAAGGAAAAAAGCTCGATCTGCCCGCCGCCGGGAATGGCAAGGTCAAGCTTCCAGCTCTGGCGCTCCTCGCGCAGCGCTTCGTTGAGGATCGTCAGGCCCAGCGTGTCGACGTAAAAGGCGCGACTGAGGGCATAGTCAGAACAGATGATCGCGACGTGGTGAAAGGCTTGCAGCATGGGGGGTCCTGTCGGTTGCGGGCAGGGAGAGTAAGGGCCGATTCAGCCGCGGTCTGCAAGCGGGCCGCTGGCAGCAGGGCGCGGCTGGCATGTGTGAAACAGGTAGTGGTTGTCTCCAAGGTGTTAAAAACGAATTTAGTTTCAGCAGCTTGTACTGGGCTGATTTGACATCGCAGCTTAGAGCTTTGAGGTGCGCAGCAATGGTAACTCGTTTTCGACGGGGCAACTTCGCGGCATTCACATGCCGGTGTGGCCATGAACGCGAGCTGTGCCCAAGCTTTGATGATGATGTGGCCGCTGACGTGCCAGTCGATGTGCTGAACGAGGGCGGTCTGACGCTGCGCGCCGAGGTGCTAAAGCGGTTTGGTTGCACCGGCTGCGGGCGAGTCTGGCGGCCCGACGTCAGATTTTTCTAGTCGCATTTGGCGTAGGGGGGTAGCTTGGGTGGGCCGAGGGCAAACGCTACAACACTCTGGCAGAATATGACGCTATTCAGCCCAAGCTGAAATGCCGGGCTAGCGCGAGAATACGGATTGGAAAGCAGGGCAATGCCAAAAATTATCAACCCACTGCTGCCGGGGGATACTCTGTACTTCTTACGCGTCTCGGGGAGGCTCGAGTGTGAGCCGTTCCCGGTCTATGTCGTAGAAGCCAAGCCTCGCGTCGGGTTTGATTTGGGCAAAGCATCCGACATTGTCCTGATTGATGCGGATAATCGCGAGGTCGGGCTGTCCTTGGACGGTGACTGGCCTGATGCCTAGGGTCAGGATGCA
>NZ_JAHKQA010000104.1:30970-45659 GCF_018860705.1 Citreicella sp. C3M06 | reverse complement strand
TGAATCCTGACCCTAGGCCGCTGAAGACAGGGAATTCACGCCGTGGTTGGCGCAGCAGGAAAATCTGGACCTGTTGGCCGAAACGCTCGGCATTGGGTCGCTGCAACAGATCTACGAAGAAGTGGCGGTTGGCAGTTTCCGCGCCGATATCTTTTGCGAGTACATCGACGGCAACAAGGTTGTGATCGAAAACCAATTCGAGACATCGGATCATCGCCACCTTGGGCAAATTCTGACCTACCTCGTGGGGACCGAGGCGCGCACTGTCGTCTGGATCGCCGAGCGCATCAGGGAAGAACACCGCGCTGTCATAGACTGGCTGAACGAGACGACACCGCTTGAATACGCTTTTTTCGGGGTGGAGCTTGAGGTCTGGCGCATTGGCGATAGCGTTCCCGCTCCGCGCTTTGAGGTGGTGACGCGACCGAATGATTGGGTGCGTCGGCAAAAAGAACGCAACCGCGTGACTGAAATGGAAGACTATCAAAGGCGCATGGAATTCTGGGGGGCCATGCTGGCTAGGGTGCCCTCGGATTTCGCCTTGGGTGTGCCCGCTCGCGCACCAAATCAGGGCTGGATGAAATTTTCGCTGACGGGTGAAGATGCGATCCCGGGCTGCGGCATCTATTGCTATCGGTTGCTTGGGAAAAATCGGGTTGGCGTGTATCTTTCGTTGGGTCGGCAAGACCCCGAGCGCACTGCGCTGTGGCTTGCCGACATCGCAGGCTATCGGCTTGTCGATGGCTCGGCGATGTCACCATCCACCGGCGAGGGATGGGAAATCAACCGGAGCCAGCTTCTTCAGTTCTTTGTAACGCTTGACGCGGACGCGATGGATGAGACCGACTGGCCGCGCCAGCACGACTGGATGATTTCGCAGGCGAGCGCGATGATTCAGGACTGGCGTTCAGGCTTGCGCGCAGATGTCATGCGCCTGATCGATGCAAGCTGACCTTGCGCATGGTCAAATCGCTGCAACAGGGCGGATGATCAGGGGTGGCTGACCCCATGCGCCAGACCGTCGCAACGGTCTGGCGCGATTGTATCAAACCATCATTTCCTTGGTCGCCGACAGCGTGATGTCGGGGTAGTCGCGCACCACCCGGTCGATGTCCCACTGCAGCCGCGTCAGGAAAACCACGTCGCCGTCATTGTCATGGGCGATGTGCTGCTTGTTGGCGCTGATGAACTTGTCGAGCGCCGCCTTGTCGCCATGCACCCAGCGGGCCGAGGTGAATTGCGAGCCCTCAAAGCGCACCGGCAAGCCGTATTCCTGTTCGATCCGCGCACCCAGAACCTCGAATTGCAGCGCGCCGACGACGCCGACGATATAGCCAGAGCCGATGTCGGGTTTGAACACCTTGGCCGCGCCTTCTTCGGCGAACTGGAACAGCGCCTTTTCCAGATGCTTGGCCTTCAGCGGATCGCCCGCGCGCACCGTCTGCAACAATTCGGGCGCAAAGGACGGAATGCCGGTGACCTTCAGCGCCTCGCCTTCGGTCAGCGTGTCGCCAATGCGCAGTTGGCCATGGTTGGGGATGCCGATGATATCCCCGGCCCAGGCCTCTTCGGCAAGCTCGCGGTCGGCGGCAAGGAACAGCACCGGGCTGGCGATGCTCATCGGCTTTTTCGTGCGCACATGGGTCAGCTTCATGCCGCGTTCGAAATGCCCCGAGGCAAGGCGGACAAAGGCCACCCGGTCGCGGTGCTTGGGGTCCATGTTGGCCTGCACCTTGAACACGAAGCCCGCGACCTTGGCTTCCTCGGGCGCAATGTCACGTGGCGTGGCGCGGGTCGGCTGAGGCTGGGGGGCCAGCGCGCCGATGCCGTCCATCAGCTCTTTGACGCCGAAGGAGTTGATTGCCGAGCCGAACCAGATCGGGGTCATATGACCTTCGGCGATGGCCTGCGGGTCCAGCGTGGGCAACAGCTCGCGCGCCATTTCCAGCTCTTCGCGGAATTGCTCCAGCAGATCGGCGGGCACGTGTTCGGCCAGCTTGGGGTCATCCAACCCGTCGATCTTGATGCTTTCGGCGACCTTGTTGCGGTCGGCGCGGTCCATCAGCTCCAGCCGGTTGCGTACCATGTCATAGCAGCCGACGAAATCGCGCCCCATGCCGATCGGCCAGCTTGCCGGGGTCACGTCAATGGCAAGGTTTTCCTGAATTTCGTCGATGATCTCAAAGACGTCACGCGCCTCGCGGTCCATCTTGTTGCAGAAGGTCAGGATCGGCAGATCGCGCAGGCGGCAAACCTCGAACAGCTTCTGCGTCTGGCTTTCCACCCCCTTGGCGCCGTCGATCACCATGACCGCCGCATCCACCGCCGTCAGCGTGCGATAGGTGTCTTCGGAGAAATCGGAGTGGCCGGGCGTGTCGACCAGATTATAGCGGTATTTGCCGTAATCGAACGACATTGCCGAGGCGCTGACCGAGATGCCGCGCTCTTGTTCCATCTTCATGAAATCCGACCGGGTGCGGCGGGCTTCGCCCTTGGCGCGCACCTGTCCGGCCATCTGGATGGCGCCGCCATACAGAAGGAACTTTTCGGTCAACGTGGTCTTGCCCGCATCCGGATGCGAGATGATCGCAAAGGTGCGGCGCCGGGAGATTTCCGGCGGAAGGGCGGGGCGGTTCGAGGGCGTGTCCAGCATGGCGCTGCGTTAGCGCGAATTTGCGCGCCCCGCAATGTGTCTTGCCACGCAGGCTCGACGCCCGGGCGCGGGGCGGTTATCCCCGGCGCGCCATGCAAAGGACCAGACCCGTGCCCCAGCTTCCCGCTTTCCCGACCGGCCCGATCCGGTTCTTCGCGCTTGATGTCGAGACGGCCAACAGCGATGTCGGCTCGATCTGTCAGCTTGGGGTGGCCTGCGTGCTGGACAGCGGCGCCATTCTGACGTGGGGCTGCCATGTAGATCCGGGCACCGTGCGGTTCTCCAACAGTTGGCTGCATGGCATCACCGCGCGCCATTGCATTGGTGCGCCGCGCATCGGGGCGGTGATCGACCATCTGAACCCGCACCTGAGCGGGCGGACGGTGTATCAGCATTCCAGCTTTGATCAGCGGGCCATTCGCGCCGCCTCGGCTGCGCTCGGGCGCAGCGAGCCGGATTGGGGCTGGCAGGACAGCGTCAAGGTCGCCCGCGCCGCATGGCCCGAACTGAAGGGCAACGGCGGGCACGGTCTGGGCAATCTCAAGAAGGTGCTGGGGCTGAATTTTGAACACCACGACGCCATCGAAGATGCCCGCGCCGCCGCGATGGTGGTGTTGATGGCAGCGCAGGCCTGAGCGGGTCAGACCCGCGAAAACACGCTGCCCCAGCCGGTGACGCGGGCCGGGTCCAGCCCGGCGCGGCGCAGGCAGGCCGCCGCTGTGAGCGCGACGGAATCGATCACCGGAATGCCGGTTTGTGCCTCGATCCGCGCCGCCACCGGCGCGCCGCGAAAATTGGTGCAGACCACGGCGATGGCGTCAGGGCGGGCCTGTGCCACCTCTTCGATCATCGCGGCGACCTGTTCGGGCGGGTAGGCGGCAAAGCTGTAATTGCCCTTGTCGTCAAGCCGCGCTGCGCGCACCACCTCGATGCCTTGGGCGGCGTAATTGGCGATCATCCGGGTTTCGATGTCTTCGATATAGGGCGTCACCAGCCCCAGCCGCGTCACCTTCATCGCCTTGAACAGCGCCTCATAGGCAAGCATGGTCGAGGTGGCGGGCACCCCTGTGCGCTCGGTGATCGCGGCGCAGAGCGCGCGATCCTTGTCCAGCCCCAGCCATGACGCCGAGGTGCCGTTCCATGCGATGACATGCGGGTTGGCCTCGGCCAGCCGGTCTGCGGCCTCGAGAATCGGCTCGAGCGTGAATTGCGACTGGCTGGCATCGGACATCGAGATCTCGACCACGCGAAACCGCCCGAAATGGGCGCTGGCGGCATCGCCATAGGGCGCAAGCATCGCCGAGGTATAGGGTTCCAGAACGGTGTTCGACGAGGGGGTCAGCATGCCGATGCGGCAGCCGTCGACGGGGGCAAAGTGCATAGGGTCTCCGGAAGGCGTCAGCGAAAGCTCGATCAGGATAATCGTATCCAATGTCTAACGTCAAGCTTGGCAAGGCCATGTTGTTTCAGGTCGCAGCGAGGCCCGATCAAGTCGTTGCGCCACGCTGCCAATCATCGCCCAGGTCTGCGCGGCAGATGAGCACCCCAGAGCTTCGTGGAATTCTGTGCGGGGAGCCCGGAGGATCATCCGCCGCGGTCGAATGCGGGGGAGATATGGTATCACAGGCGCCTTTCAGGTCATGAGAGTACCTTATTTAACGCGAATTTATACGGCATATTTAATGTTTTACCCGACCCGTTCTCACGGCGCAGCCGCCGTGCAGGGGCAGCAAAACAACGACCTGCGACAAGAGGCCAGGCAAGGCCCGAACCCGGCGCGCAAGCCGTTGATATTCCATGCTGCCAATATGACGCAGCATCTTTGCGCGCCGCTTCTGAGGGGGATTGCCCAAATTAAACTCTTGAGTTGTATCCAATGTATCGGTCTACCGGATGCAATCGCCGCTATTTGCCCCGCAGCGCCGGGCGGGCGATTCCCTGATTTATCCAAGCGGAGTTTCCAATCATGCAGATCCCCTCGCGTATTGTCGTCCTTGCCCTTGCCGTCGCGGGGCTTGCAGCCCCCGCCTCGGCGCAATCGCTGCGCTGGCTGACCCAGTCGCAGGAAAGTGCGGCGCAATACCCCGCCGAGATCGCCGCCATCGAGGCCGCCGGCGCCGCGGGTTTCGACGTGACGCGCAACGAATTTCAGGTTCTTGGCGTGAACCTTGCCGACGCGCTGCGCATGGTCGGCACCGGGGCGTTCGATCTGGCGACGGTGCAGGTGGGCAGCGCCGCCAAGGATGATCCCTTTCTGGAAGGTATCGACCTGATCGGCGTGTCGACCGACATGGCGTCGCTGAAAACCGCCGTCGATGCCTATCGCGAGGTCTTCAATGCCCGCCTTGCCGATAAATTCGGCGTCAAGGCGATGGCGATCTGGCCCTTCGGCCCGCAGGTGTTCCTGTGCAATTCCGACATGGCCGGGCTGGGCGATTTGAACGGGCTCAAGGTGCGCTCGTTCACCGCGTCGATGTCGACCCTGCTCGAAGAGCTGGGCGCAACCCCGGTCACGCTGTCCTTCCCCGAGGTCTATCCGGCGCTTCAGCGCGGCGTGGCGTCTTGCGGCGTGACCTCGCCGACCTCGTCCAACACGGGCAAATGGCCGGAGGTGACAACGCATCTTTATCCTCTGTCGGTGTCGGGATCGGTGCAGTCGCATGTGGTCAACCTCGACTGGCTGAACGCTCTGCCCGAGGACAAGCGGGCCGAATTCGAAACGCTCATGGCCGATCTGGAAACCGCGCTGTGGGATCTTGCTGTGTCCACCAATGACACCGCGCAATCCTGTTCGACCGGCGGCAGCTGCCCCGAGGGCATCTATACCGGCTATAACATGACGCTGGTGCCGGTGTCGGATGCCGACAAGACCACCGTGGCCGAGATCGCCGCGACCAAGATCCTGCCCGAATGGGGCGCGCGCTGCGAGGCGAGCTACGAGGGCTGCATTGCCATCTGGAACGACACCGTCGGCGCTGCGCAGGGCGTTGCGATCCGGGCCGAGTGACGGGGATGAGCGCCATTCTGGCCCTTGTCCGGACGCTGGCTAGCGCGCTTGCCATCATGGCGGGCGCGGGGGTGCTGGTGCTGGCGGTGCTGATCCTGCTCGACATCGTCGGGCGGGATCTGTTCGGCGTGTCGGTGCAGGGCACCGATGAGCTGGGCGGCTATGTGCTGGCCTTTGTCGGCTCGCTCGGCCTGTCGCTGACGCTGCTGAACCGGGGGCACCCGCGGATCGACATTTTCCTGCGGCTGTTTCCGCGCCCGCTGCGCGCGGCACTGCATGTTCTGGCGCAGGCGAGCATCGCCGCGCTGGGGCTGTTCATGACCTGGCATGCCTGGGGAGAGTTGGGCGAAACCATCCGCTTTGGCGCGGTGACCAACACGCCGCTGCAAACGCCGCTCTGGGTGCCGCAGGCGGTCTGGGTTGCCGGGACGGCGGTGTTCGCGCTGACTGCCTGCCTGACCACGCTGCATGCGCTGATGCTGCTGGCCAGCGATCGCGCCACGCTTGAGCATCTTTACGGCCCGCCCACC
The DNA here is from genome assembly GCF_018860705.1 of Citreicella sp. C3M06. Classification (GTDB taxonomy): domain Bacteria; phylum Pseudomonadota; class Alphaproteobacteria; order Rhodobacterales; family Rhodobacteraceae; genus Salipiger. The sequence goes on along the minus strand of NZ_JAHKQA010000104.1, from coordinate 39,469 downwards.
GTCGACGAGGACGTGGCGCAATACACCCATGAGGAGATTGCCGATGCTGGGCATTGAAGGCGCGGCCATCGGCTTTGGCCTGCTGTTGTTTCTGCTGTTCATCGGGCAGCACATCGCGACCGCGCTGTTCAGCGTGGCGCTGCTGGGGGCGTGGCTGTTTTTCGGAGACGCCATGTTGCGGCCCTTTGGCACAATGATGTGGGGCACGCTCAACAATTTCCTGCTGGTGGCGATCCCGCTGTTTGTGCTGATGGGAGAGATCCTCGTGCGCGGCGGTGTCACCGAACGCATGTATCGGGCGCTGGCCGACTGGACGCGCCCGCTGCCGGGGGGATTGCTGCACACCAACATCGCCGCGTCGACGGTGTTTGCCGCGATTTCGGGCTCGTCGGTGGCGACGGCGGCCACCATCGGCACCGTCGCCTTTCCGACATTCCGCCGCCAGAATTATGCCGAGGCATGGGTGGCGGGCAGCGTTGCATCGGGCGCCACCCTTGGCATCCTGATCCCGCCGTCGATCAACCTGATCATCTATGGCGCGATCACCAACACCTCGATCGGGGCGCTGTTTCTGGCGGGGGTGCTGCCGGGCATCATTCTTGCGCTGTCGTTCATGGGGGTGATCGTGGTGGCCAGCCTGATCAGCCCGGCTGTCTCTGGCATGCCCGAGCGCATGGCGCCGTGGCCTGACCGCCGCCGTCGGCTGGGCGATCTGCTGCCGCCGCTGGCGATCTTCGTGCTGGTCATGGGCTCGATCTATCTGGGCTTTGCCACACCGACCGAAGCCGCGGGCGTTGGTGTGATCGGCGCGCTGATCCTGACCGCCTGCTATCGCTCGCTGAATTGGGCGATGCTGCGCGAGGCGATGCTGTCGACCGTTGCAACCACGTCGATGACGCTGCTGATCCTTGTGGCGGCGTTCTACCTGAACTTCATCCTCGGGGTGCTCGGAGTGCCGGGGCAGGTGTCGGCATTCGTGTCCGGGCTGGATGTCGGGCCGGTGGCGATGCTGCTGCTGCTGGTGGCGTTGTATCTGGTATTGGGGTGTTTTCTGGACGCGCTGGCGATGATGATCGCGACCATCCCGGTGGTGCTGCCGGTGGTCACCCATCTGGGCTATGACAGCGTGTGGTTCGGCATCTTTCTGGTCATGATGTGCGAGCTGGCGCTGATCACGCCGCCGGTGGGGATGAACCTGTATGTCACCCAAAGCGTACGCGGGCGCGGGCAGGTCGGCACGGTCATTCTGGGGGTGCTGCCGTTTCTGGCCTGCATTCTGGCGGTGGTGGCGCTGATCTCGGTGTTTCCGGGCCTGCTTTGATCAGCTGCTCGAGGCGCGGCGCAGCAGCTCGGCAAGGCCGGGGCGATCCAGCAACGCCTCTTCGACTTCCAGCGCGTGGTGGTCGGACACGCTGTGCCCCGGCAGAAGCGTGCTGAGCGCGCCGGCCACCTCGCGCGGCAAGACCGCGCGGGTGCGGTTGTCGACCAGCATGGATTCCGCCGCGATGCCTTCGGCGTAGATGATCTGGTGGTGGTCGAACAGCATCTGGTAATAATCGACAAACCCGCCGGAAACCCGCATCACCCGCTCGCCATCGACAAGGTGGCGCGCCTTGATCATCACCTCGGCGCGCCCCGCGCCAAGGCGGTCTTCGCGCTGGTAGATGAACAGCCGGTGATCGGGGCTGACCAGCAGATCGCGGGCATTGTTCAGCACACCTTGCCGGATCAGCACCGGGGCGAAATCGCCGCTGGCGCGGGTGGTGCCGTGGCCGATCCAGCGCAGCGTCTGCGCGCCGTCATCGCGGGTCAGCACACGCTCACCCACTGTTAGCGACTCCACCGGCACCTGCGCCCCCGAAGCCAGCGTGATCATGGTTCCGGCGGTAAATGACACGCAGGCCAGCTGGGCGAATTTCGCCAGACCGCCGTCAGGGTCGATGCCCATCAGCGCATAGTCGACGCGAGGCGACATCTCGCCCAGCGGCATCAGGTAGATTCCGGCGACATCGCCGCCATCGGTCTCGACCAGCACCAGACCTTCGGTGATGCGCCCGTCGCCGGTCATGAAGGTGACGACGCAATCAAGATGCAGCTCGGCCCCGGGTGTGCCGAGCTGCGAGCCGGGGGCGATGCGGAACGGTGCATCAACGGCGGGCAGCAGCGCCATACGGTGCAGCGTGGCGACAGGCGAGAGGTTGTAGATGTCATCGGGGATCAGCTCTGCGCAAAAGCCGAGCCCATCGCCCTGATTGGCGCCGTTGACCACGCGCAGCTGATCGGCGCGAAACACCGAAACGCTGTGCGCCGCGCCGTCGCGGCCCTGATCACGCCTGTCTGTCATCGGTTCGTTCCCCTTCCGCGCGGGTCTTGAAGAAACGACACTGTTGCCATTGTATGCAAGCTGAATATGGCCTCAAATAGGGGCATCAAGAGCATTTTTCCGGGGCTTCAGGGCGCTGGGAACAGGAAGGGCATCCGCATGGATCTGAAGATTTCCGGCAAGAGGGCGCTGGTCACTGCCTCGTCCAAGGGGCTGGGCCTTGGCTGCGCGCAGGCGCTGGCCGAGGCGGGCTGTACGCTGATCATGAACGCGCGCAGCGAAGGCCCGCTGCTGGCGGCGGCCGAGGCGATCCGCAGCGCCCATGGCACCGAGGTGATCACCGTCGCCGCCGATATCGTCGATGAAGGCGGGCGGGCGCGGGTGCTGGAGGCGGCGGGCGAGGTCGACATCCTCGTGACCAACGCGGGCGGCCCGCCGCCGGGCTACTGGACGGACTGGAGCCGCGACGATTTCATCGACGCGCTCGACGGATCGATGCTGACGCCGATCGCGCTGATGCAGGCGCTGGTGCCGGGGATGATGGCGCGCGGCTGGGGTCGGGTGGTCAACATCACCTCGCGCTCGGTCAAGGCGCCGTTGCTGCCGCTTGGCCTGTCCAATTCCGCCCGCGCCGGGCTGACGGGGTTCGTCGCCGGTACCGCGCGGCAGATCGCGGGCAAGGGCGTGACCATCAACAACCTGCTGCCGGGGGTGCATGACACTGCCCGCATCGACCAGATGGACGATGCCATGGCGGCGGACAAGGGCATCGACCGCGACGAGGCGCGCCGCATCCGCGCCGCCTCGATCCCGGCGGGGCGCTATGGCGATGCGGGCGAGTTCGGCAAGATGTGCGCGTTTCTGTGTTCGGCCCATGCGGGCTATATCGTCGGGCAGAACATCGTTCTGGATGGCGGCGAAACCTCGGTGACGATCTGATGACTGCGACACTGGGGGTGGCGAGCCATGGCGCGCGGGCCTGACGGGGCGGGCGCGCGGTCGGGCTATTCGCTGGCCGATCAGCTGTTCAACCCGGCCAGCGCCGCCGATCTTGCGGCCTGTTTCGCGCCGCTGCCGGGGTTCGATGCGCAGCGGTTTCTGGATGCGGCGCTGCCGCGCTTTGCCGGGCAGGGCATCCATGCGCGGCTTGGCATTCTTGCCGATGCGCTAGAACAGCAGCTGCCACCGGATTTCCCCGCCATGGCCGAGGCGCTGCTGGCCTGCCTGCCGCCGCCGCTGGACCCGTCGCGAAGCGACGATGATTTCGGGCGCTTCATCCATGCGGTGTTCGGCGTGCTGGCGGCGCGGCGCGGGCTGGAGCAGCCCGAGATCGGGCTGGATGTGATCCATGCCGCCACGCAGCGGTTTACCATGGAATACGCCATCCGCCCGTTCCTCAATGCGCATCCAGATCTGGTGATGGCACGGCTGGCGCTCTGGGCCGAAGATGACAATTACCACGTCCGCCGCCTTGTGTCGGAAGGCACGCGACCGCGCCTGCCTTGGGGCATGGGGCTGACGCTGGATCCGCTGCGTCCTCTGGCGCTGCTTGATCGGCTTCAGGGGGACCGGACGCGCTTTGTCACCCGCTCGGTGGCCAATCATCTCAACGATCTGTCCAAGACGCATCCCGATGCGGTGCTCGAACGGCTGCGCGCCTGGCAGAGCGGCCCGCAGACCCCGACCGAGCGCGACTGGATGGCCCGCCACGCCTTACGCACCGCCGTCAAGCGCGGCGAGCCGGGGGCGCTGGCGCTGCTGGGCTATCGCTTTGACGCGGCGTTTGACGTGCGGTTGACGCTGCCGGCGCAGGTGCGCATCGGCGAGGCGCTGGTGATCGAGGCCCGGATCGACGGGCCAAAAGGCACCCCGGTGCTGGTCGATTACCGTCTACGCTTTCATCGGCCCGGCGGCAGCGCCGAGAAGGTGTTCAAACTGAAAACCGCCCGCCTTGGGGGCGGGCCGCTGTTGTTGAAAAAAGCGCATCGGATGAAGGGCGACGCCACCACCTTTCGCCTGCACCCCGGCCCGCATACCGTCATCCTTCAGCTCAACGGGCGGGATGTGGCCGAGGCGGGGTTCGATCTAACCGGCTGATGCCATCTTGGGCTGCGACTGGATCTGCGCCGGATCGCGCAGCCAGCGGTGGATAAAGGCCATCTTGTCGCGCACCCCGTCGGGCACCGCGAACGGATAGAGATCGCTCAGATCCATCGCCCGGTTGACGTGGTTGATCGCCAATGCCAGATCGACCGCCATAGTCAGCTCGGGCGCAAGGTCGATGGCGCCGTAAGCGTCATGGCCGGGCTGTGGCCCCTCGGGCAGGGACAGCCGCGCCGAAGCGGCACTGTCCACCAGATCGATCAGATGCAGCAGATGGGCGGTGGTCTCGGCCCAGTCCTCGTGGGGATGGGCGGTGGCATAGCTGGTGATGTGGGTGGCGTCCGCCGGTTTCGGGCTGGCGTAATGGGTTTCAAGCGCCTCGCCGTAATCGGCGCGCTCGTCGCCAAAGATCTCGCGGAACGCGCTCAGGAAGCGGGGGTCTTCGGCCAGACGCAGCTGAAGGAAATGCGCCGTCTCGTGGCGCATATGGCCCAGCATGGTGCGGTAAAGCTCGCCCAGATTTTCCTGACGCTTGGCCAGTTCGGCATCCGAGGATTCGGTGACGTTGATGGTGATGATGCCGTCGGCGTGGCCCATGATGATCTCGGTCTCGCCCTTGGCGGTCTGCTCGGACAGCATTTTGAACACCGGCCGCGTCCCCGGATCGCGCGGGGTGAACCAGCCCCAGCGCGCAAGGTTCGCCAGCATCCAGCGTTTGGAAAATTCGGCTGTCGCCCAAAGCTCGGCGTTTTGCGCCTCGCGCAGGTCGGGGGTGACCTCGGTCATCGCGCAGGAGCGGCACAGATCGCCGTCCTCGCCATCTTCGGCGATCCAGTTGCACCCGATCGACTGACGGTTGGCGCAAGCGGTGCCTTGCGTCGACATCGACTGCCTGTCCGGATCGAAGAACACATCGCTGCCACAGCGACATGTGGTGTTGCGAAAGTATAGGGTGGTGCCACAGTTGGGGCACGTGAAGATCTGCATGAAATGTCCTGCCCAGAGAGATGAGGGGGGTGGCGTGTCGCGACCCAACTGCGCAAGGGGGCAGGCGGTTCCCGGCAATGCGCCGGGAGCCTTGATTATTCGGTATCGGTGCCGCGCAGCGCAAGGATCGCGCCAATGCCAAGCCCCGCCAGACCAGCCACCGCGATGTTGAGCGGCGCGGTATTGGCAACGATGACGGCGACAAGCGCCCAGATCACCGTGATGCCGTAAAGCGGCGCGCGGTGCAGCCGGTACTGCACCACCAGCGCCAGCGCCAGCGCGATGGCAAGGCCGACCAGCGCCGCCGGGGTTTCCGGCAACAGGCCATAGCCGCCCAGCACCAGCCCGATCGACACCGGCGCGGCGGCGCTCAGCCAGCCTGCCAGCATGGCGATGGGCGAGGTCTGCATCCAGCGATCCATGTCTCCGGCGCGGAACAGCGCGATCAGCGATGCAATCAGCATCACCCAGATCAGCACGGTGGCCACCAAGGGCGAGAGTTTCGCCGCCGGCAGCCAGATCGCGCCCACCGCCAGCGCCAGAAACAGGGGCTTGCGATGCGGCTGCCAGTCAGGATCGTCGGCGCGTTTGATCAGCCCGAACCCGGTGCCGACCAGCAGCCACAGGTAGATCAGCGCCCAGATCGCAAAGGCATAGCCCGCGGGCTGCACCGCGGGATTGTCCTGCGGCACCGGAAACGCGTTGGGATCGAAGCCGCCGAAATCGGGCACCAGGAAAGGCCCCGCCGCAAATGCCAGCGAGGCCAGAAAGACAAGCGCCGCCCAGAGCTTCACCATCGGCTCAGACCAGCTTGCCATCGGCGGTCAGCGTGGTCTTGCCGCCAAGGAAGGGTTGCAGCGCCTCGGGCATGCGCACCGAGCCATCCGCCTGCTGGCCGTTTTCAAGCACCGCGATCAGGCAGCGCCCGACCGCAAGGCCCGAGCCGTTCAGCGTGTGCAGATATTCGGGCTTGCCGCCATCCGCCGGCTTGAAGCGGGCGTTCATGCGGCGGCCCTGAAAATCGCCGCAGACCGAGACCGAGCTGATCTCGCGATAGGTGTCCTGCCCGGGCAGCCAGACCTCGATGTCATGGGTGCGGCGCGCGCCAAAGCCCATGTCGCCGGTGCACAGCACCACGGTGCGATAGGCCAGCCCCAGCTTTTCAAGGATGCCCTGCGCGCAGGCGGTCATCCGGTCAAGCTCCTCGCGGGATTTGTCCGGGTGGGTGATCGACACCATCTCGACCTTTTCGAACTGGTGCTGGCGCAGCATCCCGGCGGTGTCGCGCCCGGCGCTGCCCGCCTCAGAGCGGAAACACTGGGTGTGCGCCACGTAGCGGCGGGGCAGGTAGCTTTCCTCCAGCGTCTCGCCGTTGACGATGTTGGTCAGGCTGACCTCGGCGGTGGGTACCAGCCACCAGCCTTCGCGGGTCTGATAGCTGTCCTCGCCGAATTTCGGCAGCTGGCCGGTGCCCAGCATCATCTCTTCGCGCACCAGAACCGGGGTCCAGGTTTCGATGAGACCATTTTCCTCGGTGTGGGTGTCGAGCATGAACTGCGCCAGCGCCCGATGGATGCGCGCAACCGCGCCCGACAGCACGACAAAGCGCGCGCCAGACAGCTTGGCGCCGGTTTCAAAATCCATGCCGTTCTTGACGCCGGGCAGCTCGTAATGTTCGAGCGGCTTGAAATCATAGCTGCCGGGGGTGCCCCAGCGGCGGATTTCCACGTTGTCGGCCTCGTCGGCGCCATCGGGCACATCGTCATAGGGCAGGTTGGGAATGCCCATCAGCAGATCGGTCAGCCGGGCGTCAAGCTCCTTGGCCTTGGCCTGCATCTCGGCCACTTCGGCCTTTTTCGCGGCGACCAGCGCGCGCAGCCGTTCGAATTCGGCCTCATCACCGGATGCCTTGGCCTTGCCGACCTCTTTGCTGGCCTTGTTCTGATCGGCCTGCGCGGTTTCGGCGGCATGGATCGCGGCGCGGCGTTCCTCGTCGAGCGTCAGGATCAGGGGCGACTGAGGCTCCATCCCGCGACGAGACAGCGCCGCATCCCATGCGGCGGGGTTTTCGCGAATGGCGCGGATGTCGTGCATCGTCCCATATCCTTCTCGTAGGGGTTCGAGTCGCGCAGGTTATGCCCCTTTTTCAATCCGGAGTGTAGGGGGCGCCCCGCAGGATCCGCGACCGCAGCCATTCATCGACCGGAACCACCAGCGCATCCTCGCCAGATTGTGCCACGACAATGCCGGTGATCGCCCATGCATCGCCATTGCGCACCAGCGCCGGGCTGCCGGAATTGCCATTCTCGACCGGGCAAGTCAGACGGATCAGCCGGTGCTGGCGCAGGCCGTTGCAATCAAACCGCGCCCGCAGCCGGTTGGCGCGGCGGTTCTGATAGCCGACGATGGCATAGGGCGGCTCTTCGCGCGAGGTGATTGGCAGCGGGGCGATGTCGATGGGGGTTTGCAGCGTCAGCAGCGCCATGTCATGTTCGATATTGAGCCGCGGCGTCTGGTAGGCCATGGGGTGCACCTCGAACTGCGCGACCTTGCTGGCTGCGGCATAGTCTCCGCCCAGCCAGCCCGCGACAAAGGTCAGCTTGCCAGCATTGACCGGCAAACCATCCTGCCCGGCCACGCAATGGGCCGCCGTCAGCACCAGATCCGGCGCGATCAGGCTGCCGGTACAAGTCCCCCGGCTGGAATACCCCCCGGTATTGACCCGGCCCACGGCATTCCACTGCGGCTGCTGGTCCAACGGCAGGGGCTCTAGGGGCTGCGCGAGGGCAGGGGCGGCGAGGAGGAGGAGCAAGAAGCGGATCATTGCGGGTTGTCCGGGTCCATGCCCATGTCTTCGCGCATCCATTTGTGCCATTGGGTTTTGAAGGCGTCCCGATCAAGTTTTTCGGTCGCCCAATGCGCCGGTCGGTTCGGATCGTCCGGCAGGATCGTGCCATCGGCAAAGATGTCGTTCCAGAACGGCTGCAATTTTGCTATGGTGGTATCATCCACAGACCTCAGCGCCGCACCTCGAAGAGTAGCGGCGCTGAGGTCTGTGAGATCGTCCATCTCCGCCCAGCTGAGGT
>NZ_JAHKQA010000104.1:0-30875 GCF_018860705.1 Citreicella sp. C3M06 | reverse complement strand
GAGGTTCGCCCCCTGCATCTTCGCCCCGCTGAGGTTCGCCCCCTGCATCTTCGCCCAGCTGAGGTTCGCCCCCTGCATCTTCGCCCCGCTGAGGTCCGCCCCCTGCATCTCCGCCCAGCTGAGGTTCGCCCCCTGCATCTCCGCCCAGCTGAGGTTCGCCTCTTGCAGGTCGAGTTGGGCGAGCCTTGCGCCTTGCAGATTGCAGTTCACGAGGTCGATCGGCAGATCGGTCGATCTTAGTTGGCTTGCCCCCCCCAAGCGCCCAAGCACGCGAACGGCGTTTTCCATGTCTGACCGAATGCGCAGGCCGCCCGCCCAGCGGCGCATAGCCTGTAGGCTTGCGTCTTCTCCGGCTCGCCCCAGACGTTCCAGCGCCTCGTCCTCGGTCAGCGGGGCCTCGCGGGGGGCCGCGCGCTGGATCTCGCGAACCTCGAACCAAAGATGCGTCTGAGGTTTGTGTTCGCGCGACAATTCACGGACATAGACGCTTAGCAGGCGAGCGAGCCGTTCTGCCGTTGGCTTGTCGGGCCTGATCTCGCTGCGCTCGCGGAGCAGACCTTCGAGCCGGTCGATGGCGGCGTTGCGGCGGACAATATCATCTTCCCAGCCGTTGAACGGCGAACCTTCGGGCGAGTCCGGCTCGATGGTGATCTGACGTTGGGCATGAAGATCGGCGGCGGCCTCGGTGATCTTTTGATTGAACAGGGTTTCATCGGCGAGACGTGTCTGTTGCCGGGCAAGGCGCAGCCGGTTCAGCGTGATGGGCAGCGCGATGACCGCGCTGAGCAGCGTGGCAAGCGCCGCCATCTGCGCCAGTTCAAAGCGCCAGTTCCACAGGGCGCGCTGTTGCGCGTCGTCAACCGGATCGAACGGTGGCACCGGAGAGCTGATCAGTTCATGGACCAGTCCGGCAATGCCCAGCAACAGGTACCCGGCGATGACAAGCCACAGGACCGCAGCCGCAATAGATGCCAGCAGGCCGAACAAGAACAGCCCGCCATCTGTCCCCTTGTAGCCGAGCCGGTCCTTGAACCGTTCGAGGGCAGGGGGCGTTTTGATCCTGTCGCTTGGCAGGTAGGCTGCGATGAGTGCGGCCGCAACCGCCAGACAGATCAGCGTCAGCCACCCCGGCCCGATGGGAATCGTGGTTGTCCCGGTCACCTGCCATGTCCTCTTGTGCGGTCTGTCTTGCCTGACGTACAGCCTAGACGGGAGTGTGCATGCTCGCAATGCGGTGAAAGCGCCATCATTCCCCCGCCAAGCCGCCTTGCATCGCCGCGACTTCGCACATAGGTTCCGCGCGACTTGCGACCGGGGCACGGCCCCCAATCTGACCCAACAAGGAGCCTGCCCATGGACACCAGCGCCATTGCCCAATTCGTCCCGCTTATCCTGATCTTCGGGATCATGTATTTCCTGCTGATCCGTCCGCAGCAGAAGAAGGTCAAGGAACACCAGAAGATGGTGGCCGCGCTGCGCCGGGGCGATCAGATCGTCACCCAGGGCGGCATCATTGGCAAAGTGTCGAAGGTCAAGGAAAACAACGAGGTCGAGGTCGAGATCGCCGAAGGCGTCCGGGTGCGCGTCGTGCAGAACACCATCACCACGGTGCTCTCCAAGACCGAGCCCGCCGAAAGCTGATCCCCTAAACGACCCCAAGGCGCCGCAACATGCTGCAAATCGATACCTGGAAACGCGCCCTGATCTGGGCGCTGGTGGTGGCGGGGCTTGTGCTTGCGGCGCCCAACCTGTTCTACAACCGCGTCGAATCTCACAATGACGCGGTCAAGGCCATCGAGGCCTCTGGCGCCACCCCCGAGCGCGAGGCGCAGGCGGCAAGCTGGCCGAGCTGGCTGCCGTCGGGGCTGGTGAACCTCGGGCTCGACCTGCGCGGCGGGGCGCATATCCTCGCCGAGGTCAAGGTGGCCGAGGTCTACCAGAGCCGCATGGAAGCGCTCTGGCCGGAGATCCGCGATGCGTTGCGCGATGCGCGCGCCGACGTCGGCACCATCCGCTTGCAGGAAAGCGCGCCGGGCACTTTGAAGGTGCGGATCTCCAACCCCGATGGCATGGCGCGCGCGCTGGAAATCGTGCGGGGACTGGCGCAGCCGGTGGTCTCGCTCACCGGGGCGGGCACCACCGACATCGAGGTGGCAGGGCAGGGATCTGACCTGACTGTGCAGCTCTCGGAGGCCGAACAGCAGGCCACCGACGAGCGCACCATGCAGCAATCACTTGAAATCATTCGCCGCCGCATCGACGAGGTCGGCACCCGCGAGCCGACCATCCAGCGGCAGGGCAGCGATCGCATCCTGATCGAAGTGCCGGGCCTTGGCTCTGCCGACGAGCTGAAGGCGATCATCGGCACCACGGCGCAGCTGACCTTTCAGGGCGTCGAAAGCAGCACCAGTGATCCCAGTGCCACCGGCGCCGTCGGTACCGAGGTGCTGCCTTCGGCCAACGAGCCGGGTCTCTATTACGTGCTGGAACAGGCCTCTGTGGTGACGGGCGAAGAGCTGACCGATGCCCAGCCGACCTTTGACCAGAACGGCCGCCCGGCGGTGAGTTTCCGCTTCAATCCCTCGGGGGCGCGCAAGTTCGGCGATTACACCGCCACGCATATCGGTTCGCCCTTTGCCATCGTGCTCGACAACGAAGTGATCTCGGCGCCGGTGATCCAGAGCCACATTGCGGGCGGCTCGGGCATCATCACCGGCAATTTCAGCGTCGAGGAATCGACCAACCTCGCGGTGCTGCTGCGCGCTGGCGCGCTGCCCGCCGGGATGGATTTTCTTGAAGAACGCACCATCGGCCCGCAGCTGGGCCAGGACAGCATCGATGCGGGCAAGCTGGCGACGGGCGTCGCCTTTGCGCTGGTGCTGGCGTTCATGCTGCTGACCTACGGGCTGTTCGGACTGTTCGCCAACATCGCGCTGACCCTGAACATCGCGCTGATCCTTGGGGTGCTGTCGGCCATCGGCGCGACGCTGACGCTGCCCGGCATTGCCGGCATCGTGCTGACGGTCGGCATGGCGGTCGATGCCAACGTGCTGATCTTCGAGCGCATCCGCGAAGAGCTGAAATCGGCGCGCGGCCCGGCCCGCGCCATCGAACTTGGCTACGAGCGCGCCCTGTCGGCGATCATCGACGCCAACCTGACCACGGTCATCACCGCCATCATCCTTTATGTCATGGGATCGGGCCCGGTGCGCGGCTTTGCCATCACGCTTGGGCTTGGGATCGTGACATCGGTGTTCACCGCGATCTGGGTGACCCGCCTGCTGATCATCCTGTGGTTCGAACGCCGCCGCCCCAAGACGCTGGAGATCTGAGATGCGCCACCTACGACTCGTGCCCGACGTCACCACATTCGATTTCTTCAAACACTGGAGACTCTGGCTGGGCATCTCCGTCCTTGCCATCGTGCTGGCGATGGTCAGCTTCGGTGTGCGCGGCCTGAATTTCGGCATCGACTTCCGTGGCGGCACCACGATCCGCACCCAGAGCGCAGAGCCGATCGACGTGGCCGAATACCGTGCGGCGATGACCACGCTGGGGCTGGGGGATGTGTCGATCACCGAGATCTTCGATCCGAACTTCGGCCCGGACCAGAACGTCGCCTCGGTGCGCATTCAGGCCCAGAACGAGGTCGAGGCGGTGAGTCAATCCACTATCGAGGCGGTCGAGGCTGCGCTTATGGAGGTGGCCCCGGACATCGAATTCGTTTCCGTCGAAAGCGTCGGGCCGAAGGTGTCTGGCGAGCTGATCCAGACCGCGGCGCTGGCGGTGGCGCTCGCCATCGGCACGGTGCTGATCTACATCTGGCTGCGCTTTGAATGGCAGTTCGCGGTTGGTGCCGTGGTGGCACTGGTGCATGACGTGCTGCTGACCATCGGGGTGTTCTCCGAGGTGCAGCTGCAGTTCGACCTGACGACCATCGCGGCTCTGCTGACCATTGTCGGCTATTCGCTGAATGACACGGTGGTTGTGTTCGACCGGGTGCGCGAAAACCTGATCAAGTACAAGCAGCGCCCGCTCAAAGAGGTTCTGAACCTGTCGATCAACGAGACCCTGTCGCGCACCATCATGACCTCGCTCACCACGCTGCTGGCGCTGTTTGCGCTGTTCGCACTTGGCGGCGACGTGATCCGGGGTTTTGTCTTCGCGATGATCTGGGGCATTTTTGTCGGCACCTATTCGTCGATCTTCGTGGCCTCGGCGCTGCTGCTGAAATTCGGCGTCAAGCGCGACTGGTCCAAGCCTGAAGTCGACAAGGAAGCGCGCAAGAAATCCGGCGGCGCGAGCGTCTGAGCAGCGCGCCCGGATCCTCGGAATGCCGGGGCTTCGGGCGCTGATCCCGTCCTGATCCGAACCCGGCCGGATCTGTCGCCGGGATGCGCTGGTCCGGGTTCAACGGGCTGCACTGGATCGCGGCGCGCAGATACTGGTCGATCTGCCACTGCTTTACGGCCATTGAGGGTCTTGGGCAGAAAGTTAACCGCTTTCGCCTTGGCGCTTGGTTTTGTGATGTTTCTGCCATATGCTGCGCGCACGAGACTGGGCCAGGCTCTGTTCACACCGGCACGGGAGGAGGGATTCCGTGTTCTGGCCTACCTGATCATCTTTTCGGCAATCGCGCTGGGTTTGCCGGTATGGGACTAGGGGAAGATCATGCAGATGAAGGAACTAAGCTTCGGCAAGGCGCAGCCTGTCGATGGCTACGGCCCGGGATTTTTCCGGGTCGCAGGGCGCCCGTTGCCGGGGCCAATCTGTCTTGCCTCCGAAGGCAATATCGCCTGGGGCGGGCTTGCCGATGAAGACGCGCTGGTCTGCCTTGCGGGCGACATCGACGTGATCTTCGTTGGAACCGGGGCCGAGATGGCGCGGCTTCCAGAAACCCTGACGCAGCGGCTTGAAGCGGCGGGGGTCGGTGTCGAGGTGATGAGCACACCATCGGCCTGCCGCACCTATAACGTGCTGCTCGGCGAAGGGCGGCGCGTGGCGCTGGCGGCGATGCCAGTCTAACTGCACCCTGTCCGGCGGGTGCTGTCGCTGGTTTCTATCGGTTGCAACAAGGGTCGGCAGTGCGCTGTTGGCCCTTTTGCACGTCGGGCAGGGACGGGCGCGGCGCTATTGCCGCTTTCCCCCCGCGCCGGGTCGGGCTATCCCAAGCGCATGGTGCTGGATATTCGCGATCTGACAGTGTCGCGCGGGGGCATTCCCGTGCTGGAAGGGGTGAGTTTCGAACTTGCGCCCGGCCATGCGCTGGCGTTGCGCGGCCCGAATGGGTCGGGCAAGACAACGCTGCTGCGCACCATTGCCGGGCTTCAGCCGCCGCACTCCGGCAGCATTTCAGGCGCCGGTGAGCGCATTGCCTACGCCGCCCATTCCGACGGGCTCAAGGCGATGATGACGGTGCGTGAAAACCTTGCCTTCTGGGCCAGCGTCTTTGGCGAAACCGATATCTCCACCGCCTTGCGCGATTTCGATCTGGACCGGCTCGACGACCGGCTGGCGGGCGCGCTGTCTGCCGGGCAGAAACGGCGGCTTGGGTTGGCGCGTCTGATGGTCACCGGGCGGCCGGTCTGGGTGCTGGACGAGCCGACGGTGTCGCTGGATGCCGCCTCGGTCGCGCTATTCGCAGCGGCGGTGCGCCGGCACTTGCAAGCCGGAGGCTCGGCGCTGATGGCGACGCATATCGACCTTGGCATTCCCGAAGCGCAAGGGCTGGACGTGACACCGTTCAAGGCCGCACCGCGCGCTGCTGCCCATGACGAGGCCTTCCTGTGATCGCCCTGCTGCTGCGTGACCTGCGGCTGGCGGTGCGGGCCGGGGGCGGCTTTGGCCTCGGGCTGGCGTTCTTTTTGATCGTGACGGTGCTGGTGCCGCTGGGGGTCGGGCCGCAGACGGCGCTTCTGGCGCGGATCGCGCCGGGCGTGCTGTGGATCGGCGCGCTGCTGGCCTGCCTGCTGTCGCTCGACCGGATCTTCGCGCTGGATCGCGAAGATGGCTCGCTTGATCTGCTGGCCACAGCGCCGCTGCCGATGGAGGGCATCGCTTTCGTCAAGGCGCTGGCGCACTGGATCACCACCGGCCTGCCGCTGGTGGCCGCAGCGCCGCTGCTGGGGGTGCTGCTGAATCTGCCGACGCCGGGCTATCTGTGGCTGCTGGTGTCGCTGGCGCTTGGCACCCCGGCGCTGTCGGTGATCGGCACTTTCGGGGCGGCGCTGACCGTCGGGCTCAAACGCGGAGGGCTGCTGCTGTCGCTGCTGGTGCTGCCGCTTTATGTGCCGACGCTGATCTTCGGAGCCGAAGCCGCCCGCCGCGGGGCGGAAGGCATGGATGTGCAGACCCCGCTTCTGATGCTAGCAGGCATCAGTGCGGGGGCGGTGGCGCTGTTGCCGTTTGCAAGCGCAGCGGTACTGCGTATAAACCTGCGGTAGTTATGCTGGTAGCCGTTTGTAAAAAAGAGCTTATCAGTCACGAGGGATGATGAAGAAGAGGTCATCGCGACCGGCATCGCATGCCCCGAGGCGACGCAGACAGGAATGAGAAATGAACCAGAGCATCGGGCGCAAGGTAAGCTGGATGGGCATCGGCCTGGCCGGAGTGATCAGCCCCTGCGCGGCGCTCAGCGCGACCTACGAGAGCATCAGCAATGCCTTTGATATCACGATCGAATACGAGGGCACGCTGAGCGAGAGCCAGCAATCGATCTTTGCCTCTGCCGAATATTTCTGGGAATCGATGCTGCTGGGCAATCGCTACGACCTTGCGTTGCCATCGCTGGTGATCACCGCATCGGGCACCGAGATCGACGGCGAAGGCGGCACGCTTGGTCAGGCGGCGGCACAAACCGTGACCTACACCTATGGGTTCGAGCAGGATTACGTCTATGCCAGTTCGGGATATATGGAATTTGACACCGCGGACCTATCGGCGCTTGAATCCGCGGGCACGCTGTTCGACGTGATCGTGCACGAGATGGGGCATGTGATCGGCTTCGGCTCGCTCTGGGACACTGACAGCTGGTCGGTTTACGCGGGATACGAGATGTTTGCAGGCACCCAAAGCGTTTATACCAGCGGTACGGGTCAATATACCGGTGCTTACGGGGTGGCCGCTTACGCAGCCGAGACCGGCACGGAGGCAAACTATGTTCCCGTCGAACTCGATGGCGGCGCTGGCACCGCGAATGCCCATTGGGACGAGACCGCCTTTGCGCTTGGTCAGGAAGACGAGGTGTCGACCGACATCATGACCGGCTATCTCAATGCCGACTCGACCCAGTCCGACAGCCCGTTCGGCGTGTCGACCCTGTCGGCCACCACCATCGCGTCTTTCGCCGACATCGGCTACATCACCGTCGCCACCGATACGGTGGCGATCGCGTCGGTGCCGCTTCCGGCGGGCGGGGGGCTGCTGTTGCTGGGCCTTGGCGGGGTGGGCGCGCTGACGCTGCGTCGTCGCGCGGCATGATCGCCGCGCTGCGCGCCCTTGCGACCGGGGTGGCCACCTCTCTGGCGCTGGCCGGCCCGGTGCAGGCCGGTTGCGCCGATCTGCCCGCCATAGGGCAGGGCGACGCACCAGTCATCGTCTTCGACGTGCGCGCCGAGCAAACGCCCACAGCGCCCGCGCTGCTCAGCATCGCTGCGGATGGCACCCAGACCGTGCGCCTGTCATCCGGCACCCGCAGCGCCCGGATGACGCGCAATGCGCTTGCGGCGCTGCTGGCCGAGCTGGCGCAGCTTGGGTTGTCTGACCTGAGCCAGTCGGCGCTGGATGAGGCGACCGGCGCGCGGGTGATCCTTGATGGGCGAACCAGCTTCATCACGGTGAATCTGCCCGGCTGCCATCAAAGGCTAAGCGTGCAAGGCAGTTCGATGCAGCTGCGCCTGCACCCGGACAGCGCGCCGCTGGCCCGCTTTCGCGAGATCGAGCGAAGGCTGCTTGCGATCGTCACCGCGATCCAGTCCGGCTGAGGCGCTGCCCAGCGACTTTGGAAGGGCTTGCCCCTCACGTCGTTTTTAAGTGTAACCCCCGCACGAGCAGCGATAGGGTCAGCCGCATGTCGATCTGGGAATACGCCAACCCCGTAAAGTTCATCCGCACGACGGATCTTGTCCTGCCGTGGATCGCGGCGGCGGCGGTGATCTGCCTTGTCGGCGGCTTGTGCTGGGGGTTCTTCTTTACCCCCGACGATTACCGGCAGGGCAGCACCGTTAAGATTTTCTACATCCACGTGCCCGCCGCGATGATGGCCATCAACGCATGGGCGATGATGCTGATTGCCTCGCTGATCTGGATCGTGCGGCGCCACCATGTGTCGGCGCTGGCGGCGCGGGCGGCGGCGCCGGTGGGGGCGACCTTTACGGTGATCGCGCTGGCGACAGGGGCGCTGTGGGGGCAGCCAATGTGGGGCACATGGTGGGCTTGGGATCCACGGCTGACCTCGTTCCTCGTGCTGTTCCTGTTCTACCTTGGCTACATGGCGCTGTGGTCGGCGATCGAAAACGACGATACGGCGGCGGATCTGACCTCGATCCTGTGCCTTGTCGGATCGGTCTTCGCCATCCTGTCGCGCTACGCGGTGCTGTTCTGGAATCAGGGGCTGCATCAGGGGGCGTCGTTGTCGATGGACGCCGAGGAAAACGTCGCCGACGTGTTCTGGTACCCGACGCTGATGTGCATCGCGGGCTTTGTGCTGCTGTTCGTTGCGCTGGTGTTCCTGCGCACCCAGACCGAAATCCGCGCGCGCCGGGCACGGGCGTTGCTGACACGCGAAAGGCTGACATGATACCGGACCTTGGAAAATATGCCTTTGCGGTGCTCACGTCCTACGGGCTGAGCCTCGGGCTGCTGTTTGCGCTGGTCGGGGTCTCTGTGGCACGGGCGCGGCGGGTGAAGGCGGAACTGGCGAAGATCGAGCAAAGGCTGAAGCACCATGGCTGACGGAGAGACCACACAGAAACGCGTTTCGGTGTTGATGATCCTGCCGCCGCTGCTGTTCGCGGGCTTCGCGATCATGGCCTATCTGGGGATGCAGCGGGGTGACACAACGACGCTGCCCTCGACCTTCATCGGCCGTCAGGCCCCGGCGCTGCCGGAGCAGACGCTGGAGGGCTTTGCCTCGGTCAGCGATGCCGATCTGCGCTCGGGCGAGGTGACGGTGGTGAACTTCTGGGCCTCGTGGTGCCCGCCGTGCCGCGCCGAACACCCGCGCCTGCTGGAGCTTCAGGCCGAAGGGGTGCGGGTGATCGGCGTGAACTTCAAGGACCAGACCAGCACCGCGACCCGTTACCTGACCGAGGAACGCTCGCCCTTCATCGGCGTGCCGTTCGACCCACAGGGCCGCGCGGCGATCGATTGGGGGGTGACCGGCCCGCCCGAAAGCTTCATCGTGGGCGGAGACGGAACCATCCTGTTCAAGCTGGTCGGCCCGATGGCGGGCACGCTTTACCAGGAAGATTTCCTGCCAGCGCTGCACGAGGCGCTTGGCCGCTGAGCTAGCGGCTCTCGGTCGTTGTCATCTGGCACGACACCGAGGCGGGGGCCGACAGGTCGGTTTTGCAGGCCTTTGCCTGGCTGCTCTGCGCGGTAAACGCGCCAAAGATCGCCATGAGCGCCAAGGCGCCGGCCTGAACTGCGGTAATGGTCCTGAATCGAGATTTGCGTCGCATCTGTCGTGCTGCCTGTTGTTTTACGCCTGTGGTCAACAGATGGGGGGCACCCCGCCCCCCGATCAAGTCGCATCTGTGCACGAAGCGATGCACCCGGCCCGGCTCGGCAGAGCCTTGCTCTTTGCCCTCGCGCAAGGCGGATTTCCGCCTGTCAGAGACTGTGTCGTCACAAAAAACTGCGACGGATCAACGGGATCTTAACGTACGACGATCTCGTCCGAGCGCATCATCCCAAGCACATCGCGGGCCTGCTGGTCGAGCAGGTCAATGTCGAGATAATCGTCCGACAGCCGCGTGGTCAGGTTTTCCATCCGCGCCACCTCGGCCTCAATCGCCTTGAGTTGCGCACTCAGCTGCGCCGCCTCGCTTTCGATCTCGGCGCGTCGGAACAGGCCGAAATCGCCCTGCACGGCGGCAAAGATGAAATAGGCGGAAAGGGATAGGGTGATCCCGGTATAGATCACCGCGCCAAACGCGGGTTTGCGCCTTGCGGACATGATGGTTTGCTCTGCTCTGCCAATAGGTGCACCTCTTTAACGGGTGCGTAGAGGAACATTGCCACCGATTCGGTTTTCATTGGAACGCCCCGCAAGACCGGGACGTTCGCTTTGCCTGTCAGGTGCGGCTTTGCTGCCGCACCGCTATCGCTTAGCCAAGCGCGGCAACGCCCGGCAGCACCTTGCCTTCCATCCATTCAAGGAACGCGCCCCCGGCGGTGGAGATATAGGTGAAATCCTCCGCCGCGCCCGCCTTGTTAAGCGCCGCAACGGTATCGCCGCCGCCCGCCACCGACACCAGCTTGCCATTTGCCGTGGCCCGCGCCGCATAGGCCGCCGCGGCGTTGGTCGCCTTGTCAAAGGGCGCGATCTCGAAGGCGCCCAGCGGGCCGTTCCAGATCAATGTTTCGGCGCGCTCGATGGCCTGCTCGACATGGGCCACGCTCTCGGGCCCGGCATCGAGGATCATCGCATCGGCGGGGCAGGCCTCGGCGGGCACCACCTCCGACGGGGCGTTCTCGCGGAATTCGCGGGCAACCACCACGTCCCGCGGCAGCAGGATCTCACAACCGGTGGACATGGCCTTTTCGGCGATGGCCTTGGCGGTTTCGGTCATCTCGTGCTCGCACAGGGATTTGCCGACGTCGATGCCCTGCGCCGCAAGGAAGGTGTTCGCCATGCCGCCGCCGATCACTAGGATATCGACCTTTTCTACAAGGTTGCCCAGCAGTTCCAGCTTGGTCGACACCTTGGCGCCGCCGACCACCGCCAGAACCGGACGCTTGGGATCGCCAAGCGCCGATTCCAGCGCCTCGAGCTCGGCCTGCATCAGGCGGCCTGCGCAGCAGGGCAGCAGGCGGGCCAGCGCCTCTGTCGAGCTATGCGCCCGGTGCGCGGCGGAAAACGCATCGTTGCAGTAAACGTCGCCCAGCGTGGCATAGGTCTTGGCCAGCTCGAGGTCGTTCTTCTCCTCGCCCGGCTCGAACCGTGTGTTTTCCAGCAGGACAACCTGACCGGGCTCGCAGGCGGTGATTGCCGCCTCGGCGCCGTCCAGCGTGGTGAAACGCACCTTGCAGCCGAACACCGCCTCCAGCGTCGGCACCAGCATCTTCAGCGACATCTCGGGCACGACCTTGCCCTTGGGGCGGCCAAAATGCGCCAGCAGGATCGGCGTGCCCCCGCGCGAGATGATGTCCTGAATGGTCGGCCCGACCCGCTCGACGCGGGTGGCATCGGTGACCTCGCCATTTTCCAGCGGCACGTTGATGTCGACCCGCGTGAGGACGCGCTTGCCGTCCAGATCCATGTCGTCAAGAGTCTTCCAGGCCATGCGATGGCTCCTCCGGTCTTTAGCTTTGCGAAAGGTCTGCCCGCTCGCGCGCCCGGCGTCAATGCGCGGAGGGCTTGCGCGGCGCTTGTGAAAGGGCCTGCGGGGCATTAAGTCTGCGCCCGACCTCATCGGACGCATTGGGAGATAGACATGGCCGAGATCAAGGACCCCGAGAACACCATCCTCATGGAGCTGAAGGACGGCACCGTGGTGATCGAACTGCTGCCCGACGTCGCGCCCAAGCACGCCGAGCGGATGAAAGAGCTGGCCCGCGCTGGCGCCTATGACAACGTCTGCTTTCACCGGGTGATCGACGGCTTCATGGCGCAGACCGGCGACGTGGAAAACGGCGACATGGAAGACGGCTTCAACCTGCGCCGCGCTGGCACGGGCGGATCCGACCTGCCGGACCTGCCGGCGGAATTCTCCAAACTGCCGCACTCCCGTGGCACGCTGGGCGCGGCGCGCTCGCAGAACCCGAATTCGGCGAACTCGCAGTTCTTCATCAACTTCAAGGACAATGACTTCCTGAACGGGCAATACACTGTCTATGGCCGCGTCATCGACGGCATGGCCCATGTCGACGCCATCGCCCGCGGCGAGCCGCCCGCGAACCCCGACCGCATGATCAGCGTCAAGGTGGCTGCGGATGCGTAATCTGCTGGCTGCCGGGCTGTGCGTTCTGGGCCTGCCCGCCATGGCGGCTGGCCTCGACGTGACCGTCTCGGGCGAAGGTGCCAATGGCACTTTCCACATCGAGCTGTTCGATGATGTGGCGCCGCAGCACGTGGCCCGCATCACCGAACTGGCCAAGGCCGGTGCCTATGACGGCGTCGCCTTTCACCGGGTGATCGAAGGCTTCATGGCACAGACCGGCGATGTGCAATACGGCAAGATCGGCGCCGACATGCGCATGGCGGGCATGGGCGGGTCCGACCTTCCGGACCTCCCGGCAGAGTTCTCTGACAAGAACTTCGATCGCGGCGCGGTGGGCATGGCCCGCTCGCAAAACCCGGATTCGGCCAATTCGCAGTTCTTCATCATGTTCGCGCCCGCGCCCCACCTGAACGGTCAGTACACCGTGGTGGGCGAGGTCACCTCGGGCATGGATGTGATCGACGCGATCAAGCGCGGCACCGGCGGCAACGGCGCCGTGGTCGGCCAACCCGATCAGATGGTCACGGTCACAGTCACCGACTGAGCCCTGCCAACTGCCATAGAGC
Organism: Citreicella sp. C3M06; assembly: GCF_018860705.1. Lineage (GTDB taxonomy): Bacteria > Pseudomonadota > Alphaproteobacteria > Rhodobacterales > Rhodobacteraceae > Salipiger. The sequence goes on along the minus strand of NZ_JAHKQA010000104.1, from coordinate 18,145 downwards.
GAAGCAAAGAGGAGGGCGCGTCCCTCCTCTTTTTCATTTCCGGCACCGCCGCAACACCAAAGCGCCACGCCCGCCCTTCATCTTGCCAGATAAACTCCGGGGGAGCCGCAGGCGGGGGGCTGGCCCCCCCTCTGAGCGCAACTACGGGCGCGGCGCTGCGGCGTAATCGTCAAGCCGCTTGCCCGGCTCATCGACAAACAGGCCGGGCAGCGGCACCTGCGCCGCCACTGTATCAAGCCGGATCGACAGGAAATTCCCGGCGGTTTCCGACCATGCGATGCAGGTCCAGATTCGCCCCCAGTAGTCGATCTTCAGCGGCCGGATGTCATGGCGCGCGCCGTCCTCCAGCGTCACCCGCAGCTTCTGGCGCGCCCGGATCGCGGCGCGAAACGCGGGCATGTGGCGGAATCCCTGCGCCGCATCGCGCCACGGATGACCCGCAAAGCCGAAGGGCACCGCATGGCCTTCCTCGGGCAGCAGCGCGTCGATCTTGGCCGACAGGCTCTGGGCCGCCTGCGCCAGCTCGGGCAGTTCCGCCGCGCCGGCGCCGACGGCGGCAAGGCCCAGATGCAGCACCTCCAGTTCCGTTTCGGTCAGGTTCAGCGGCGGCAAGGTGATCGAGGCCAGCGCCCGGTATCCTTGGCCCCGCGTGCCCGCGATCGGGATGCCTGCGGCTGTCAGCTCGTCCATGTCGCGGTAGATCGTGCGCACCGACACTCTCAGCGCTGTGGCAAGGCTGTCGGCGCTGTGCAGCCGCCCGTCCTTGAGCCGCTCCATCAGGCTGGCGAGTCGCTTGGGTTTCTTCATCTGCTCTCCTTGCCCGGTGGTTTTGCGCTCCTGACAGAATAATGTCAAAGAACCCTGCCAATTTTGATCGCGCCAGCGTCATTGCGGCGCTGCAAGCCTTCCGGTCCTCTGGCCGCAGGCCTAAACATCGGGGAATGATTTCACACCGGGGCCCGCAGGCGCGCCCCGCGACAGGAGAGAAAGACATGCTCAACAATATCGGCCTTCCGGGCCTTCTGCTGATCGCCGTCGTCGTGCTGGTACTGTTCGGCCGCGGCAAGATCTCGAACCTGATGGGCGAGGTCGGCAAGGGCATCACCGCCTTCAAGAAGGGCGTGAACGACGGCTCCAAGGAGCTCGAGGACGAAAAGGCGGAAAAGGCGCAGGACGTCACGCCGTCTGACGAAAAGGACAAGGTGTAAGCCGCCATGCTGGATCTGGGATGGTCCGAGCTTATGGTCATCGGCATCGTGGCGTTGATCGTCGTCGGCCCCAAGGACCTGCCGGTGCTGTTCCGCAACGCGGGGCGGTTCATGGGCAAGGCTCGCGGCATGGCGCGCGAATTCACCAGCGCGATGAACGATGCCGCTGACGAGGCGGGCGTGCGCGACGTGGCCAAGACCTTCAAGTCCGCGACCAACCCGATTGGCACGGCAATGGACGGGGTGCGCGATGCCGCCAAGTCGATGACCGATGTCGGGGTGCCGTCGAAGACCGAAGGGCTCAAACAGGACCCCGCCGCTCCGGACCCCGAGCGCGAGGCCCAAAAGAAAAAAATCGCCGCCAGCACCGCCCGCGCCGCCGCCGAGCGGCAAAAGCGCGAGGCCGATGCCGCTGCGAAACGCGCCGAGGACGCCGCCAGCAAGGCCGCCGAGCTGGAAGCGGAGCTGAAGAAAGACGGTGAGGCATGAGCGTGGGACAAGATGAGATCGAGGACAGCTCGGCACCGCTGATCGAGCATCTCGCAGAGCTGCGCACGCGGCTCATTCGCGCCGTGATCGCCTTTATCATCGGCATCTGCCTTGCCTTCGTGGTGGCAGAGCCGATCCTGCAATTCCTGCTGCACCCGATCGAGGAAACGCTGCGCGGCCTTGGTGACCCGTCACCGACGATGCAGTATACCTCGCCTCAGGAATATCTGTTCACGCTGTTCCGGATTTCCATGGTGTTCGGCTTTGCGCTGGCCTTTCCGGTGATCAGCTACCAGCTGTGGCGCTTTGTGGCGCCGGGGCTTTACAAGAACGAGAAAGGCGCCTTCCTGCCCTTCCTCATTGCCTCGCCGGTGATGTTCATCCTTGGCGCAAGCTTTGCGCAGTTCATCGTCACGCCGATGGCGATGGCGTTCTTTCTGGGCTTTGCCGATGTCTCGTCGATCTTCGCCAATCTGGTGAATTCCGCCGCAGAGCGGGTGAGCGAGGGCGTGTCGGGCATTTCCGAGGTAAGCACCGCCGTGGTTCCGGAAACCGACGAGGGCATCCGCATCACCTTCTTTGGCAAGGTGAATGAAAGCCTCGACATCACGCTGAAATTCATCATCGCCTTCGGGCTGTGTTTCCAGCTGCCGGTGTTGCTGACGCTGATGGGCAAGGCCGGGCTGGTCTCGGCCGTGGGTCTTGGCGCGGTGCGCAAATATGCGGTGGTGGCGATCCTTGCGCTTGCCGCGCTGGTGACCCCGCCGGACGTGACCTCGCAGGTCATTCTGTTCGTCGTGGTCTACGGGCTTTACGAGGTGTCGATCCTGCTTGTGCGCATGGTCGAACGAAAGCGCGAAAAAGAGCTGCGCGCCCAGGGGCTGTGGTTCGATGACGAGGACGAAGCCACGGCGAGCGAGTTCGACGCGGCGGACGGCAAGAAGGACGACACGTGAGCAAGACCCTGAAACGGATCGCAGAGGCGTTGGAGCGAATGGCTCCGGCGCCGCTGGGGGCCCCGGATTTCGACGAGGCCGAGGCGTTTGTCTGGCAGGTCGACCCGGACCGGCTGCAACCGGTGAACAAGATCAGCCGCGTTGCACTGTCGCTGCTGCTGGGCATTGATCGCTCCCGCGACACGCTGTTGGCCAATACCGCGCAATTCGCCCGCGGGCTGCCGGCAAATAACGCGCTGCTCTGGGGCGCACGGGGGATGGGCAAATCCAGCCTCGTCAAGGCGATCTGCGCCGAGGTGCGCGATCAGGGCCATGATCTGAAGCTGGTGGAATTGCAGCGCGAAGATCTTGGCTCGGTGGCGCGCCTGCTGAACCTGCTGCGGGCATCAGACAAGCGCTTCGTGCTGTTCTGCGATGACCTGTCGTTCAGCCATGACGACCAGCATTACAAGAGCCTGAAGGCGGTGCTGGACGGTGGCATCGAAGGGCGGCCCGACAATGTGCTGTTCTACGCCACGTCGAACCGGCGCCACCTGATGCCGCGAGACATGATCGAAAACGAGCGCTCTTCCGCGATCAACCCCAGCGAGGCGGTCGAAGAAAAAGTGTCGCTGTCCGACCGGTTCGGGCTGTGGCTGGGCTTTCATCCCTGTTCGCAGGATGAATATCTCGCGATGATCCGTGGCTATTGCGATGAGCATGGCGTCGAGATCGACGACGAGACGCTGCGGGCAGAGGCCATCGAATGGCAGGCAACGCGCGGTGCCCGCTCTGGGCGGGTGGCGTGGCAGTATTTCGTTGATCTTGCCGGACGCAGGGGTGTGCAACTCTAGAAGATTCTCCGCCCGACTAATCTTCGGTCGGGCGGGGCGCGCAGGATTCTAACGCGAGAAATCCTGCGCCCGGCCTCAGCGCAGGAAGTCCATCGGATCGACGCTGTCAAAGCCCTTGCGCACCTCGAAATGCAGGAAGCTGGGATCGCCCGCCCGCACCTTGCCGATGGTCTGGCCGCGGCTGACCGCATCGCCTTTGACGACGCTCAGGCCGTCAATATGGGTGTAGATCGACAGCAAATCGTCCGGGTGGCGGATCACGAGGATCTGCACGTTCTCGGTGTTGGTGGTGATCGCTGCCACGGTTCCGCTTGCCGCGGCTTTGACCGATGTGCCCGGCGCTGCCGAAATGTCGATGCCCTCGTTCTTGCCCTTGGCATAGTCGCGGATGATGTTGCCATCCACCGGCATTGCCATCGCCGTCGTCGATGGTGCGGCCTTGGATTGGCCGATGTCTGCCACCGGCTGCGCCGTGACCGTGGCTGCGGCGGCAGAGCTTGCGGCGATCGACGGCTGGTCATCAGGCAGCGGCCGCGTCGAAGAGGGCGGCTGCGGCGTCGGCGATCCCGCACCCGGTACCGTGGTGTTGGTGGTCGCCGTCCGGCTGCCCTGTTCGACCACCGGGATCAGCAGATACTGGCCTTCGCGCACCGACAGGCTTGAATCCAACCCGTTCCAGTCTGCCAGCGAGCGCGGTGTCACGTTGTAGAGCCGGGCGATGGTATAGGCGGTCTCGCCGCGGCTCACCTGATGGCGCACCGGCTCGACCCCGCCCTGAATCGGCGTGGGCGTCGCGGCGGTCCGAGAAGGGGTGGGGGCGTTGTCGATGGCGGTGCTGGCAAGCGTGCTGATGTCGACCGATCCGGCCGAGCGCATCGGGGAGGTCGTGCTCGAGGGCGTTGCAAGCGGCGTCGCCACGCTCGTGGCGGATGACACCCGGCTTGGCAGTGCAAGGACTTCTCCGGCGCGCAGGCCGTCCTGTGGCTGGACGCCATTATAGCGGGCCAGCTCTCCGGGGGGCAGGCCGATGCGGTTGGCAACCTCTGTCACCGTGTCGCCGTTGTGCGCCACGACGACCTGATAATTCGGATAAGAGATCAGCCCGCGCTCATCAGGCTCAGGCCGGCTTGAAATCGCGGCAAGCGCGGCCTGGCTGGTGTCGACAGAGCCACCCATGCGGCCCCGCATGTCGTAGTCGAGCGGCTGGTCACAGGCCGCAAGCAGCGCAAGGGCAGCAAGCGGCGTCGAAAGGTGAAAGACGCGGCAGGTCCTGGTCATCTCGAACTATCCCTCAAAATCTGTCGACGCGCCCCTTGTGGCTGGGACGTCGCCTGAAATGGTGGCCGAGCCTAGCTGTCCTTTGCAAGACCCTCGACAAGTGGAACGAACCGTACCGGGCGCAGTTCGTCATATTCAAAGCCGTTTTCGGTGCGGGTGACCCGGATCAGGCTCTGGACGGCGTCGGACTGGCCCACCGGCACCACCATGATACCGCCGACCCGCAACTGCGCCAAGAGCGGGCCAGGAGGGTCTTCGGCGGCGGCGGTGACAAGAATGCGGTCGAACGGAGCCTGATCTGGCAGACCGAAACTGCCATCGGCGGTAAAAGCGGTGATGTTGGCAAGGTCCAGCGCATCGAACACCTCGCGCGCTTGGGCGACAAGGCGGCGGTGGCGATCCACCGTATAGACCCGGCGCGCCAGCTGGCTGAGGATCGCCGCCTGATACCCCGAACCGGTGCCGATCTCGAGCACCTTCTCGCGCCCGGTCAGTTTCAGCGCCTGCGTCATCAGCCCCACCACCGATGGCTGCGAGATGGTCTGCCCGCAGGGGATGGGCAACGGCACGTCGTCATAGGCCCGCTCGGGGAAGTAGCTGTTGACAAAGGCGCCGCGGTCGATGCGCTCCATCGCGTGCAGCACAGGCTCCTCGGTCACGCCATGAGAGCGCAACGCGTAGAGCAACTGCATCTTGGCATCGGCGTCAAAACTCATTCCCAGACGTCTTTCAGCGCGGGGAGCATGTCATGAGCGGTCAGATCAGCGCGCATCGGCGTGACCGAGATGTAGCCCTCAAGATTGACCTCGGCATCACAGCCGGGCGTCGACGGGCTGCGCTGGTCGCCGCCGCGGATCCACAGGAACCTCCGCCCCGATGGCGAAAGCTGTGCCTCGGTGCCAAAGCTGGTGCCGATCCGCTTGCCCATGGGGACCAGCCGGGTGTCGAGCACCTCCGCGGCAGGCACCGGCGGGAAGTTGACGTTCCAGAACAACCTGTAGGGATGGTCGTCGGCAGGGGTTGCAAGGATCTGCCGGATCACTCGCGTACCATGCGCCGCCGCCGCTTCGAACGGGTTTTCGAGCCCGCGCGTGCGGGGCCCGAGATATTGTGACAAAGCGATCGCGGGAAGTCCCTGAAGCGACGCCTCCATCGCACCGCCAAGCGTGCCGGAATAAAGCGCGTTCTCTGCTGAATTGTTGCCGCGGTTGACGCCGGACAACACCAGATCGGGAGGCGTGCCCTTCAGTACATCGTGGATCCCGGCAAGAACGCAATCGGCCGGGCTGCCCTCCGCCGCCCAGCGACGGGGGGCCATTTCCGACACCATCATCGGGTGGGTGTAGCTGATGCAATGACCGACGCCGGATTGCTCGAACGCTGGGGCAACGGTCCAGACTTCGCCATCCGGGCCGGCGAGTTCCTGTGCGATCGCTTCAAGGATGGCGAGGCCCGGAGCGTTGATGCCGTCGTCGTTGGTAATGAGAATGCGCATGAATGCCCCTGTCTTTCCGTCTCAATAGGAAATGTGGCGCGGATCGGCAAGCGTAGGGGCTTGTTGCGAGCCCCGAAATGGGGGCGCTGCCCCCTCGCGCGCCGGAGCGCGCTCCCCCCGGGATACTTCAAGCCAGAAGAAGCTCGGGCACTCTGGCACTACCATGGGTTTCTTCTGGCCCTAAATATCCCCGCCGGAGGCATCCGGCATGGCGGGCAGGCGCGGGCTTTCTGGTCAGAGAAGGCCGGTCTGTCCCAGCAGTCGGCTGGCTTCTTCGAAGGGCGAGGCAAGTTTCGTCTTGTCCTCACCGGGGAAGAAGCGTTGGCGGGTGGCCGTGTGCATCGGACGGGGGCTGAGAATATCGACTTTGGGCCCGGTCTTGAGGCTTTCCGCAGCAAAGGAACGGCAGAGCGCAATCTGGGCTGATTTGGTTGTCCCGTAATGGGCGTAGAATTTTTCGCCCGCATGGTCGTCTTCAAAAAAGAGCGCGCGCCCCTGTGAGCCGAGCAGCGGGGCCATGTAGGGAATCAGGTGCCCCATTGCGGTCAGGTTGGTGGCAATCGAGCGTTCCCAGTCCTTGACGTCAATATGGCTTGCCGGCGCCAGCGGCGCCGCGTGGATCGCCGTATGCACCCAGAGCGCCGCGCCGCCCCAGCGATCGAACACCGACCGGCAAAGCTGCGCCATTGCGTCGGCATTGGTGATGTCCATCGGTGCTAGTGTGGCGCTGCCGCCCCGTGCCTTGATCCGGTCATCGAGATCCTCGAGCCCGCCCATGGTGCGGGCCACCGCAACCACATGATGGCCGGGGGCGAGCGCCTCGGCGAGGGCGAAGCCGAGGCCGCGCGAGGCTCCGGTGACGATGGCGATCTTCTCGGGGGCGATATGGTCTGTCATGTCTTGCGATCTGCCGCGCGGCGGCGCGCTTGTCAATCGCTGCCCGGCACCGACATCCAGTTGCCACGGCCGTTTGACGCAAGCGCGATGCGGCTGTCGTCGATGGCGACGACCTGCTGGCGTCCGACACGGCTGCCGATCTGGACGGTGGCAGTGTCGCCGCCGGGCAGCCGCAGTAGCGCCCGGGGGGCGCTTTCGCTGCCGAATGTGCCCAGAAGAATGATGCCACGCGAGGGAATATCGGCACTGACCGTGGCGGTGCGCGCCACGGCGTCGGGGGTTCGCGGATTGGTCATGTTGGTCTATTTCGCCTCGATATGTCGTCGCTGCCGCGGGGGTATTCGGCCTGAGGCGCCGGCGAAAGATGTGCGGCAATCACCCCCGCGTGAGCGCGGCAGTATCAGCGGAAAGACGCGCGCAGGGCAGCGAAGACCTGCCTAAGGCGCAGGGTAACTTGCTCTGTGGAGGTCGACCAGCTTGGCTGGGAAGTGGCGGATCGGCGTCAACCCGTGTAGGGGCAGAGGCCGATCCTGCGCCGGATCGATTGCGAGGTGGCCACGCGTGATGTCGCTGGCTTGCAAAGCGGCAACAGCGCATCACGCGCCAATCGGGCGACCAGAGCGTGGATGGCAAAGCTGCGGGCGTGCTCGGCGAGGGGGCAATCCCTTCGCCGAACCGCCCGCGTCTTTATTCGGCGGCTTTGAGCTTGAAGCCCTTTTCGATCATGTCCGCCGGCTCGACCGGATATTCTCCCGAGAAGCAGGCGTCGCAATATTGCGGGCAGGCGCTGTTGCGGCCCGACGCTTCGCCCGCCGCGCGGTACAGACCGTCGAGCGAGATGAATTTCAGCGAATCCACCCCGAGATGTTCGCGCATCTCGTCTTCGGACATGGTCGCGGCCAGCAGCTTTTCGCGCTGCGGTGTGTCGACGCCGTAAAAGCACGGCCAGGCCGTGGGCGGCGAAGCGATGCGGAAGTGGACCTCGGCGGCGCCGGCATCAAGGATCATCTCCTTGATCTTGCGCGAGGTGGTGCCGCGCACCACCGAATCGTCGACCAGGATTACCCGCTTGCCGCGGATCAGCGCACGATTGACGTTGAGCTTGAGACGCACGCCCATGTTGCGGATCTGCTCGGTGGGTTCGATGAAGGTCCGGCCCATGTACTGGTTGCGGATGATCCCCATGCCGTAGGGGATGCCGGACTCATGGGCAAATCCGATGGCCGCTGGCGTGCCGCTGTCGGGCACCGGGCAGACCAGATCCGCCTCGACAGGCGCTTCGCGGGCCAGCTCGACCCCGATCTGACGGCGGGTTTCATAGACCGACCGGCCGCCGATGATGGAATCGGGGCGCGAGAAATACACATGTTCGAAGATGCAGAACCGCGAGCTTTTCGAGCGGAACGGATGCGAGCTTTCGACACCCTTGTCGGTGATCACCACCATCTCGCCCGGCTCGATCTCGCGGACATATTCGGCGCCGATGATGTCGAGCGCGCAGGTTTCGGACGACAGGCACCAGCCGTCGGCCACCTTGCCCAGCACCAGCGGGCGCACGCCAAGCGCATCGCGCACGCCGATCAGCTTGGTGCGGGTCATGGCGACGATGCTGAACGCGCCTTCGACGCGGCGCAGCGCGTCTTCCATGCGCGAGGGGATGTCGCGTTGCAGTGAGCGCGCCATCAGGTGGATGATGCATTCGCTGTCCGACGAGCTTTGGAAGATCGAGCCGCGTTCGATCAGCTCGCGGCGCAGGGCGACGGCGTTGGTGATATTGCCGTTATGGGCAATCGCCGCGCCGCCCATCGAGAATTCGCCAAAGAACGGCTGCACGTCGCGGATCACCGCCGCCTTCGATCCGGCGGTGGAATAGCGCACATGGCCGATGGCAAGCGCGCCGGGCAGGGTTTCCATCAGCGACTGCTTGGTAAAGTTGTCGCGGACGTAGCCGAAGCGGCGGGCCGAGTTGAAGCCGTGTTCAGGCGCGTAGGAGACGATGCCCCCGGCTTCCTGACCTCGGTGCTGAAGGGCGTGCAGGCCAAGCGCGACGAAATTCGCCGCGTCGGTCACACCGATCACGCCGAAAACGCCGCATTCTTCATGTAGCTTGTCCCCGTCGATCGCGTCGAAATCGAAAGGGTTGGCGGGGGGCATCTGGCGCTCGGACAAGTGCAGCTCCGAATCCGGTATTGAGGAGGGTTGCCCCCACATACTGGCATGACGCGCCAGTGTCACGGAAGGATCGCGCTTTGGCGATACAAGTTTGTTACACTTTCCCTTGTTTTGAGGCGCAACAAGGGGTTGGGGATACGAAAAAGGCGCGGCTTGCGCCGCGCCTGCTCAACATCCGCGCAAGGGCGGGATCAGATATCGGCGGGGGCCTGACACACAGAGACCAATTCTTCGTACTGGCGGGTGACCCAGCCAAGCGCCTGCTCAGGGTTCTGGTCTTCGATCTTGTCGGTGAATTGAGAGAAAACCATCGCTGAGCGTGAATCGTCGATCATCGCGACATCCTGCGCGGTGATCACCGTCTGGTAGACAAAGAAGGCGACCGCGACCAGCAGCACGCCGCGCGCCACGCCGAACAGAAAGCCAAGCGCCTGATCCAGCCCGCCAAGCGCCGAGCGTTGCACCACGCTCGAAAACACCGGGGTGAACAGCGACACCACCACGAGCGCCAGCGCCAGCACCGCGGCAAAGCCCGCGATCAGCGCCAGCTCGCAGCTGTCGGTCAGGAATTCGCCGATCACCGGCGCTTCTTGCACCAGCGGCTGCACCTGCGGTGCAAAGATATAGGCAAGGATGGCGGCGATGACCCATCCGGCGATGGCGAGGGCTTCGCGCACGATGCCCCGCGAATATGCCAGCAACGCCGACAGCACGATGACGATGGCGACGACGCCGTCAACTGCAGTAAAACCTTCCATCCGATCCCGGTCCTGTCTCTTTTACTGTGCGCCTCAACCGGCGCCGAATACTTCGCCCACGACCGTTGCAAGGTCGGGCATTTCGGTCAGGCTCATGCCCCCGCCCTTGGCTTTTCCGCCGCGGGGCAGAATCGCAGTCGTGAAACCAAGTTTCTGCGCCTCTTTCAACCTGTTTTCGGTCTGACCGACCGGGCGGAGCGCCCCGGAGAGCGATATTTCTCCGAATACAACCGTTTCGGGGGGCAGTGCGACGTCTTCTCGCGCCGACAGCAGGGCTGCGGCGACGGCCAGATCGGCGGCCGGTTCGCTGACCTTCATGCCGCCGGCGACGTTGAGGTAAACGTCGAGCCCGGCAAAGGGAATGCCGCAGCGCGCCTCGAGCACCGCAAGGATCATCGCCAGCCGCCCGCCGTCCCAGCCGACAACCGTGCGGCGCGGCTGCGCCTGCGGGGTCGGGGCCACCAGCGCCTGAAATTCCACCAGCACCGGGCGCGTGCCCTCGATGCCGGAAAACACCACCGAACCGGGGGCAGGGGTGCCACGTTCCGACAGGAACAGCGCCGAGGGGTTGAGCACCTCGCGCAGTCCGCCGCCGGTCATCTCGAACACGCCGATCTCGTCGGCGGGGCCAAAGCGGTTTTTGACGCTGCGCAGGATGCGGAACTGGTGGCCGCGCTCTCCTTCGAAATACAGCACCGTGTCGACCATGTGCTCGACAACGCGCGGGCCGGCGATCTGGCCGTCCTTGGTGACGTGGCCCACCATGATGACGCTGCAGCCGCGCGCCTTGGCAAAACTGGTCAGCTCATGCGCGGCGGCGCGTACCTGCCCGACAGAGCCGGGCGCGCTGCTGACATTATCGGCCCACATGGTCTGGATCGAATCGATGATGGTCAGCGCCGGGCGCTCTTCTTCCAGCGTGGCGAGGATGTCGCGCAGGTTGGTTTCGTTGGCCAGCTTGACCGGCGCCTGATCCAGCCCGAGCCGCTTGGCGCGCATCCGCACCTGCGCGCTGGCCTCTTCGCCGCTGGCATAGATCACCTTGAGCCCGGCCCCGGCAAAGGCCGCCGCCGCCTGTAGTAGCAGCGTCGATTTGCCGATCCCCGGATCGCCGCCCACAAGGATCGCCGAGCCGGGCACCAGCCCGCCGCCGAGCACCCTGTCGAGCTCGTCCATGCCGCAGGAGGTGCGCGGCGGCGGGGCTTCGGATTGCGACAGGTCGGTGAGCTTGGCGCTGCGCCCGCGGCTGTTGCCAAGCGCCTTGCCCGGAGGTCCGGCAGAGACCGGTGCCTCCTCGACGATGGAGTTCCATTCGCCGCAGGCCTCGCACCGCCCCGACCATTTCGAGGTGGCATTGCCGCAGGATTGACAGATGAAATTCGATTGTACGCGCGCCATGCCGCCTACATGGCCCGCGCGCCCGGCAGGCGCAAGGCGTGGCACGCCGACAGGAGCGCCGCCCCCGCGATGGTGATCAGCTGGCGGCGATCGAGGTCATTCCGCCGCCTGACGCGGGTTCATCGCGACCACGCGCGGCTCGCGCGCTGCCGCTGTTTGCTCGGGCATCGAGGGTTCGGGGGCGTGGGGGCCGGGCTCGGCCGCTGTGGTTGGGGCGGCTTCGGGAAGGATCTCGGGCAGGATTTCCACGAGCTCTTCGCGGAGCCGGGCCAGCTGCGCCGCGCCGATGTCTTCTTCAAGCGACACCTGCATGTGCCACTGGCGGATCTCGGTCGCGACCGCCTTGGCCTCGGCAAGGCGGTCGTTGAAATCGTCGATCTCCTGCTGGCGGGCGGTAAGAAAATCGCGCGCCCGCGCCAGATTGCTGTCGGAATAGGTCTGGGCCAGTTCGCGTGAGACATGGCTCATCTGCGCGGCAACTTCGAGCACCGAGGGTTCCAGATCGCCAAGATCGGGGTGGTCGCGCAGAAAGGCGATGCGCTCGCGCACCGAATCGAATTCCGAGGACAGGGTAAAAACGCCCTCGCGGTCGGCGCGGTGCGCGGCGGCGTAGGCCTTGGCGACATCGCGCATGGTCATGTGAAACTTGCGATGCGAGGTCTCGAGCGCCATGATCCGGCGGTTGCTGGGCAAGAAGAACATCAGCCCGAAGGCCAGCGCCGCAAGGGTGAGTTGCAGCCATTTTCCTGCATTCACATAGACGGTCTCGCCAAATTGCAACGGCAGGACCAGCCATGGCACCAGCTCGAATGCGGCGGACAGGCAATAGGCCGACAGCCCGACCCCAAGAGCGATGATCAGAACAAAAGCGAGCCTTTGCATGACGAACTGGATGGCCAGCCCAGCGTCGCGAAACGATGACGTCATGATGTGTACCCCCTGCAAAACAATATAACCGAACCAATGCTTACCCATCATTATATGCCAAAGGGTGCATAACTCGGAAATTTTTTTGACCTTACGTCCTCGCCAAGGGCAGGGCGGGGGGGGGCCTCAGGCCCGAAATGTTGCGACGGTCAGATCAGCCTCTGCGCGTTTCCGCCCAGGAGATGGCCAGCGACGCAAGGATGCAGCCGGTGAACAGATACAGCCCCCACGCGGTTTCGATCCGCCCGACACCGATGCCCTTGGCTAGGGTGATGTAGACCGCCACGAGGAACACATCGGCCATCGCCAGCTTGTTCAGCACCCCCAGCAAGGGCAGCAGACGGCGTGGCAGTTTGCCTGATTGCACGAGGCTGAGCGTCAGCGTCTTGGTCCACGGCACGATCAGCGCCAGCAGCGCCACAAGCATCGCCAGCGCCGCATCGCTTTGCCACAGCGCGGCAATGCCGCTCAGCACGCTGATTTCGTGCAGGCCGAACAGCGGCAGCAGCCCGGCGCGCATCAAGGGCGCAGCCCATGCCACCGGATAGAGCAGCAAAAGCGCCAGATTCGCGACCCTGAGCACGTCGAGACGGCTCTTGCGAAAGGCGGTCATGTTCATAAGAACCGGCTGGCGATCCACAACCCGATGAGCAGCCACAGCAGGGCGATATGGGCAAAGTCGAGGCCGCGCTGGTCGCGGCGCGGCAGGTAGGCGCTGATCGCCAGAAAGAGCGATGGCACCAGCAGGGGGATCATGCCGCTGCCCATTGCCATCAGCCGCGCCGCCGAGGCGTAAAGCGCCCCTTGCGGCGTGCCCGCCATCGGTGCCAGCAGCACCGCGCAGCCCAGCACCGCCAGCACCAGCGCCACCAGAGCGGCAAGGCGCGATGGGCCAGAGGCGCGCAGCACCCGCACCAGCGCCAGCGCGGCGATCAGTTCCAGAAAGACAAAGCGCTTGAAGATCAGGAAGGCGAGCAGCAGGGGGCTGGGTTCGAACATCGGGTTACCTCACGGCGGCAATCGGGCCGGTGGCGCGCCCGTGGATGAATTGTTGCAGATAGGGATCGGGCGCGGCGTCCATCCGGGCCACCGGGCCTGTCCACTTGACGCTGCCTTCGTGCAGCATGGCGACGGTATCGGCAATGGCGCGCACCGAACTCATGTCATGGGTGATGGTGATCGCGGTGGCGCCCATCTCGGTGACGATCTCGCGGATCAGATCATTGATCACCCCGGCCATGATCGGGTCAAGCCCGGTGGTCGGTTCGTCGAAAAAGATGATCTCGGGGTCGGCGGCAATGGCGCGGGCAAGCCCGACGCGCTTTTGCATGCCGCCCGACAGCTCGGCCGGAAAGGCATCGGCCACATCCGGCGTCAGCCCGACGCGGCGCAGCTTTTCGATGGCGATCTCGCGCGCTTCGGCCTTGGGACGGCGCAGCGAGCCGCGCAGCAGGCGAAAGGCGACGTTCTGCCAGACGCTGAGCGAATCGAACAGCGCGGCGCCCTGAAACAGCATGCCGAAACGGGCCAGAAAGGCGTCGCGGTCGCCCTCATGGATGTCGTGGCCATCGACGGCGATGGTCCCCGCGTCGGGCTCCACCAGCCCAAGGATGCACCTGAGCAGCACCGATTTGCCGGTGCCAGAGCCGCCGATGATCACCATCGAGGTGCCCTTGGCCACATGCAGATCGACGCAGCGCAATACCTGCTTGTCGCCAAAGGCTTTCCGGACGCCGTTCAGCAGGATCATGGCGCTAGCCCTTCTGGTGTAGACGACATGCAGATCATAGCGAGAAGAACAGCCCCGTCAGCACGAAGTTGGCGGCAAGGATCAGCACGGCAGCGGCTTCGACCGACCCTTTGGTGGCGCGGCCCACGCCCTGCGCACCTCGCCCCGAATTCATGCCGAAATAGCAGCCCATCAGCGCCGCGATGCCACCAAAAGCGCAGCCCTTGGCAAGTGAGGACAGGATATCCAGCGGTTCGAGAAAGCTTATGGTGTTGACCAGATAGGCGGCCGGGTTGAAGCCCAGCGATTTTGTCGCCACCAGATAGCCGCCCATGATGCCGATCACATCGCCGCAGGCCACCAGCAGCGGCACGGTGATCAGCGCCGCCAGCAGGCGCGGCGCGACAAGATAGGTCATCGGGTTGGTCGACAGGGTGGTCAGCGCGTCGATTTGTTCGGTGACCTTCATGGTGGCGATCTCGGCGGCGATGCTCGATGTCACCCGCGCCGCGATCATCAGCCCAACCAGCACAGGCCCCAGTTCGCGCACCATGCCAATGGCGACGATCTGCGGCACCACGGCCTCGGCGCTGAAGCGCGCGCCGCCGGAATAGATCTGCAGCGCCAGCGCCGCACCGGTAAAGATCGCCGTCAGCCCGACCACCGGCAGCGACAGCCAGCCGACATGCAGCAGCGCCAGCGCGATCTCACGCGGATAGAGCGGCGGCTTGACGATATGCGCCAGCGCCTGCCCTGCAAAGATGGCGACGCGCCCCGCCGAGGCCAGCGCCGTCAGCACGGCGCGGCCCAGCAGCGCAAGAGGCAGGGTTGGGCTCATGCGCCGGTATAGGTCCGGGCATAGCGGCTGCCGAGCCCGGTCAGCACCTCGTAGCCGATGGTGCCGATGGCGTCGGCCACCGCATCGACGCCCTGTTTCGGGCCAAGCAGGTGCAGCGCATCGGGCACTTGCTCCAACGCGGTGACATCGACGGTGATCAGGTCCATCGACACCCGCCCAAGGATCTTGCAACGGGAATTTCCTGCCCAGAGATAGCCCTTGGCGGCCAGCGCCCGGTGGATGCCATCGGCATAGCCCGCCGAGATCGTCGCCACCCTTGTCGGCACCCGCGCGACCCATGCATTGCCATAGCCCACCGCCTCGCCGGGCGAGACGTCGCGGGTCTGGATCACCGGCAGTGCCAGCGTCGCCACCGGCAGCGCATCGGCAAAGGGCATGCCGCCGTACATGCCGATGCCGGGGCGGGTCAGTTCGAAATGATAGTCGGGGCCCAGCAGGATACCGCCCGTCGCCGCCAACGAGCGCGGCACGCCGGTGCCATCGGTCATCTCGCGGAAGGTGCGCAGCTGAAAGGCGTTCATGCCATGATCTGGCTCGTCGGCGCAGGCAAGATGCGACATCAGCAGGCGCGGCGACTGGGCCAGCGCGATGTCGCGCAGGGCGGCCCATTCGGCCGGTTCCATGCCCAGCCGGTTCATGCCGCTGTCAAGCTGGACGCCAAAGGGATGCCCCGGCAGCGCCTCGACATGGCGCAGCATCTGGTCGATGGAATTGAGCATCGGCGTCAGATCGGCATCGCGGATCTGATCCGCATCGCCTGCCATGTGGCCACCAAGAATGTTGATCTCGGGGCCGGGGCCAAGGACGCGGCGCAACGTCACGCCCTCGTCGGTCATGGCGACGAAGAAGCGCCGCGCGCCTTCGGCGGCCAGTGCCGGGCCGACGCGGCCAATGCCAAGGCCATAGCCGTTGGCCTTGACCACGGCGGCGGCTTCGCCGGTGGAAAAATCAGCGAGCGCGCGCCAGTTGGCGCGGATCGCGGCGAGGTCGATGGAAAGCTGTGCCTGTGCCATGGGATGCTTGGAATACGAAGCCGTACCGGGGTCAAGATCAAAAGCAGATCTGCGGCGATCCAATTGTGCCTGTCCGCTGCCCGGCAGGGTCATGCGCAGCATGATCCCGAGAGGGGGCCAAGCGATCGACTTCAACTGGAGTGCAGGCGGATAAAGAAAAGCGTGCAGTGAACGGTTTTCCCGCCAAACAAATATGGCGGCCTGCTGCCGGACGAGATGCGCCGGTTGAAGGCTTTGGAAGATGAGAACACACGGCTGAAGAGTTGGAGGAATCAGCGAACAGTCCGGGGGACTATTCTCCCCGAACAACCGTCGCTGACCTGACGCTTGACCGCGAGATGTTGCAGGACGTGATCCGGCGAAAGCTCTGAAGCCTGGCCGTTTTCGCGAGCTCGTCACCGGGATGTGCATCGACTGGGGCGGGTCGATCAGGAGGGCTTGTGGGGCCGTCCGTTTCGACACCTCCAGCTACCACTACAAGTCCCGGCGCACGGATCAGGCTGCTGTCGAGATGCGGATCAGGGAGATCTGCGAGACGCGTGTCCGGTATGGCTACCGGCGCGTCCATGTTTTGCTCCGGCGAGAGGGTTGGACGATCAATATCAAGAAGACGCGTAGGATTTACAATGAGTTGGGTCTGCAGCTGCGGAATAAACACCCGAAGCGGCGCGTGAAAGCCAAGCTGCGAGAGGACCGGGAAGAAGCCGCCGGACCGAACGATGTCTGGGCGATGGACTTCGTCCATGACCAGCTCGCCATGGGCAAGAAGCTGAGGATCCTGACCGTGGTCGACACGCATTCGCGGTTCTGCCCGGTCGTAAATCCGCGGTTCAGCTATCGCCGCGCGGACGTGGTTCAGACGCTGGAAGGTGTTTGCGCCATGATTGGCTACCCGAACACCATACGGGTCGACAACGGCAGCGAATTTATCTCCCGCGATCTGGACCTGTGGGCATATGCCAACGACGTCACGCTGGACTTCTCAAGGCCAGGCAAGCAGACGGACAATGGTTTCATCTTGCGTCGGGGCCAACAGTCCCCCGGACTGTTGCCTGATCCCTCCTCACCTTCAACAGCAAGCTCCGAGCAGAATGTCTGAACGCCCACTGGTTCATGAGCCTGACCGCCGCCCGTGAAAAGTTAGAAGATTGGCCCCTCTCGGCAGATTGCTTCGCAATCGCCTGCCGGGCAGTGGTAAACACTACAACGAAGACCGCCCCCACAGCGCGATCGGATACAACGCCCCGATCGCCATGCACTATCCCGATGGCGCCACCAGCCCGTCATCGTGAAAAGCCGGAAAAATCCAGCTTCCGGCGGTCCAGCGTTGGGGAGCAGTGCAAGTGGCGCAGACTCTACATTACGGTGAGTGATTGCGCGGGGGGGCAGGTCAGACCGCAAGGCGGTAGGCGCTAGCTTGCAGGCGATTGCGGATGAGTTGAACACGCTGGGCGTGGCGACGGCTAGGGGGGTGAGTGGCAGCCATCGACAGTGCGAAATGCGCTACTCCGTTAGCAGCCCCTGTGCTCGACCATCGATGGTTTCTTGAAGGTTATCCGGTAGAGGGGCCCCAGTATGAACCTTCTGTGAAATCTGAAATGTTCCTACTATGTCGCCATTCTTCGTCTCGCCGGTGACAAGAATCGTGTCGAAAGTGTCGCCCTGTTGACGGGCAATCTGGGTGATCAAAATCTTCATGGATTATCCTAACGGTAAACGAGTGTCATGGCAGGGCGCTTCGTTGGGAGCGAGAGCCGAATTTGTGATGACGCTACCGCAACGCGGTTTATAGATCACTCATTTTTCTTTCTCGCGATACGTTCACCGGTTTTTGCTCGGCTCGCTGAGCGAGACTAGATCGGGTCACGCGAAGCCGCACTAGCGGGCAATCTATGTTCCCCCGATGTTCCCCCAAAGAAAAAGGCCTAGAGGTTTTACCCTCTAAGCCCTTCAATTATTTGGCTCCGGCGGTAGGGGCCGGAGACCTGATCTCAAGTCATTGAAATTATGAGACCTTCTTGGGGCGACTCCCGTTCGACTCCGCAATGTGACAGCGACTGTGCCGTAACCTGTGCCATCTGACAAGGCTGGTCATTCTCTGTGCCTACAAGATGGCTTTGTTGCACAAATCGG